>CAVSVS010000001.1:0-99425 GCA_963731405.1 uncultured Acidobacteriaceae bacterium
CGAGCTGATTAACGCCACGCGGGGTCTGGTGAAAAGTATGGGCACACGGTTACCTAAATGTTCGAGCCCGAGCTTTGAGCACAAGGTAAAGGATGCGATTCCGGAAAAGGTACGGGAAGCCCTGCTGCCGTTGGTGCAATTAGCAGGTGCACTGACGCTTGCATTCGAAGCTATGACCAGAAGATTGAAGAGCTGGGCAGCGAAAAGTATGGGCACACGAAGTTATTGCGCCAGGTGAAGGGGGTTGCGCCATCACCGCACTTGCCTACGTGTTGACCTTAGAGAATCCGGAGCACTTCGCCAAAAGCCGAGATGTGGGGCCCTATTTGGGATTAGTGCCGAAGCAGGAGGACTCCGGGGAGAGCCAGCCGCAATTGGGAATCAGCAAGACTGGGGACACGATGGTGCGCAAGCTGTTGGTGGGGAGTGCGCAGTATATCTTGGGACCGTTTGGACCCGACACTGACTTACGACGTTACGGGCTGCGGCTGTGCGAGCGTGGGGGAAAGAACGCGAAGAAGAGAGCCGCGGTAGCGGTAGCACGGAAGCTGGCGGTTTTGCTGCATCGACTTTGGGTGAGTGGCGAGGTCTATGAGCCGCTGGGCTACGTCGATTCGAGAGCGATCGTACAACAGGCTGCGTAGACGGAAACAGACTGGAGGGAATCGGGTCCAGGGAGCCATGAGTTGAAGACGCGAACATCAATCGATCACCAGAAAGTTTGTCGGCAATGACATCCACCGCCTTGTTCGGGAGACTGCGTCATTACGCTTGGTCAAGAAGACCGCCTTTGAGATGGCAGCTCCCTAACAATCCCAGGTCCGTCACTGCGGTGATGGACCTGGGCTTTAAAGCGAACCCCAACATGCACCGAGGCCCAGAAGTGGCCCATTTAGAGTGCGGATAGAAGCAGGGCAAATGTGGGTGGCGCGGCCAGGATTTTCTGGAAAGACTTTGAGAGACGCGAATCAATTTTATGTTCTGTGGACTGCCATACCGAATGCTAAGACGGGCAGGTGGGGACGCACTGGCATGACTGCGGGACAAAAACAAAAGTCAACCTCATCCACTAAGGACGAAGCTCAACTGAACTGCGTTGCGCTTCGTCCCCACTCCATTATGAAGTGGCGTGGAGAGCTGTCAAGGGTCGAGATGAACACCCAAAGCGGGCGCCCTCAGCTCTCCACGCCACCGGACACAGCATCGTTGATGTCGGAGAAAAACAATATGGAGGGCCGCCACGTCGGCCTTGACTTTTATGACCTTCTCATAGAAGCGTAATGGGGATTCTTTCGCCAACCATCCGCTTGAGGTGCCGTCAACCTCTCCACCGTTCATTGACTTGCCCCTGGCATCCCGCCTAACATTGGCCCAGTTCCTGAGCGGGCGAGGTCACCTCGCTCGGCAACCCTGCCACGCCATTCAGGACGGCCGGCAGATGATGACCAGTTCCGACCCAGGTCGCGGGCCGCATCCTCGTCGTCGAAGACGATCGCGCCGTGCAGAAGGCGCTCAGGCGACTCTTTGAGATGGAGGGATACACCGTAGAGACGCAGGCCGACGGCAGATCCGCACTCGACAGCTTCCGGTCTTCGGTGCCGGCAGCCGTCGTTCTTGACTTGGGCCTTCCCGGACTCTCTGGCCGCGATGTATGCGAAGAGGTCAAGGCACTACGCCCACATCATTGCCGATCATTGTGCTCAGCGCGGCCAGCGATGTCTCCGACAAGGTCTTGCTGCTCGAATTGGGCGCCGATGACTATGTGACTAAGCCGGCCCTTCGGGAACTGCTGGCCCGTGTACGGGCAAAACTTCGCCACACCACCCGCACTCCCGATGACCAGGTCGTGAGCTTCGACGACATCTCCGTCGACTTCAAGAAAGTGGAAGTCAAACGCGAGGGGAAAACCGTGTCTTTGACGGCCCATGAATTCAGAACGCTTCAGTTTCTGGTGCAGAATGCCGACCGAGTGATCAGCCGCGACGAACTGCTGAAAAAAGTATGGGGTTACAGAATTATCCTTCGACGCGCACCGTCGACACCCACATTTTCAAGCTCCGCGAAAAATTGGAGAAAGACCCATCCAGGGCGGTACATTTCCGTACCGTACACAACATCGGATACATGTTCGTTCGCTGATTGTCGTGAACCCGGAGTCGAAAATATTTACCCTGGGAGATCATTTGCCGTTGCGGACTGCTCCCACAACTGTTGTAACCAGGTCTCTCTGACAATGTCGGCGGTGTCAAGCACCTTTTCGAGCGTACTCGTCCGTGCACTCCGAAGAGCGCGCCATTTCGCTCTCGTTGAGATGTGCCATCCCAAGGCTCGCTCGCAATCACTGTTCAGGTCTGGAACTCAGTCCGACCCATGCATCACTTCGGTCACAACTTCGATCATGATTACTACTTCGTACTCCTCCGTCAAGGAGAAGCGCGCTGTCCAATCAATTACTCGATGTTCTACTGCACACGATTGCCTGTTCCGAGCTGGCCCGCGTGGCGAACCGAACTTTTTCACTTGCTCGTAATCCAATCCCTTGCGCCACATCCAGTACCAACGAATGGCCAGCCGACGCGCCATGGCACCTTGGCGATTTTCCGCCCCGCGCTTCATCAAGTGGAAATACTTGTAAGCCGACGAATTGCCGCTCGTCCTCGCAGTAAAGCATCCCTATCCATGCCCGCCTATTCAAAAAGCGGGACCATCCTCCCCCGAGTAATGGTCCCGCTCTAGCCGCACATCTTCCAGCGACTTCTCAGTAACCACCTTAGACCAGGCGCAACAGTTATCAATCGCACGACGGTGGCATTGGACGGCACGAAGAGGCTGCAGGATTTTACTGATCTCCGGCAGCGCTTCTTCCGTCGCGTATTCTAATTCTCTCCATTGATATCAACGGAGAGAAGGTCGTTTGGGTGCCGCTTGATGATCCCCAGAGTGCATTGCTGCCCCACAGCGCGTTGAACCCATCAACCGTGGTGCTTCCCCATAAGGCGTTGCTGCCCGAGAGTGCGTTGCTGCCCCACAGAGCATTGGTTTCCGAAAGATTTCCCGCGATTCTCGGCTTGGGCATCGATTGCTTCCGCGTACAATTTGCGAATACCATCTCAAGAAGACGAGCTTGTACAAACCTCAAAGCAATACCGCTGGCCGACGGGAAACGGTATCACTGGTATTCAGGTGCATGGACGGCCTAATTTGAGTCCAAGATTTGTAGCTTACGCTAGAAAAATATCTCGAGAAACAACTTTCGCTCTACCCCAATTCAGTTCATTTCTGGAAAGCCGCGGACACCAGCAATGCTGCTCCACAGCCTGGATTTGGGTTGAAAGGGGCTACGCTCCGTTGACGCGCCTGCAGCACATCGCCGGGGTTGACCTTGGGCACGACGTCGCCGTCCGACGCCGTAAGTTCGACCGATGCAACTGGCACACCACCGATCAGGACGACCCTGCCGACCCCAAGCAGAGTCCTCACGCCGTCCTGGACCAAACAGAATGCGACCCGCGTTCCTGCGGGAATGTTGATCTGTTCAAGCTCGGAATTGAGGCGAATAGGGGCATTGTTCTCTCGGTAGTCGCCACGCAATTCCGCCTCGATTCCGTTAACGACTTTGTTCTTACGGGCCCTGAGCCGTGTCTGTTCTGCCCAACTCTGACCGGCCGAACTCATAATCGTAAGAACTAGTAGCGCTGCCACGGTCGCAAACCGCATCCTTGTCTTCATTATTTTTTCCTCTTGGGGAATTCCCCTCACTGCTTAAGACATGAAAAATGGGTACGCGGAACAGAAATCTGCTCGGCGTTGCGAGCAAGCCCAGCCGGACAGTTTCAGGGAGCTACAATATCGAGCAATGAATGCGGCAATGCGGATCGGTGTGGCCTTAACTCTATGGGTGCTGGCAAGCCACACATTCGCGCCGACGGATCTACCGCCCACCACGGAAACGGATCAGCAGATTGAGAGGGCCTCTAAACTTTTTGGAGGAAGGTCACTCGACCGATGCTCGAAAGATCTATGAGTCCTTACTGTCTGCACTTCGCGGTCGAGCCCCCATCCTCACAACTCGGCTACGTCCTCAATGCCATGAGCAAGATTGTTGCTGCTGACGGTAAGTACACCGATTCGATCCAACTGGCTGAGCAGGCTGCCCAGGTGTACCGCCAGGTTGGCGACGTTGGCGGTGAATCGCATGCATTAAACAACAAGGCCATCGCAGAGCTTCAGATTGGATCTTATCCGGGAGCTCGGCAAGATCTGGAGCAGACGCTGCTACTGTCGAGAAGAGGTCATGACCAGAAAATGAAGTTCAGGTGCTAAATAACCTTGGAAGCGCCTACTACTTCCCAGGCAGCTATTCCGAAGCTCAGCAGTACTATGACCAGGCTATGAATCTCGTCGACCGGAATGCCGCGACGAGATGAGGACTCTGGCGCACGGGATTCACAAGCTTTAATCAGGCCACCCTTTTCCAGCGTATCGGGCGTTATGAAAAGGCCTTGCTGATATATCGTCAAATTGAACAGTCGTCCAAGAGCCTTACGCCGAGCGACCGCGCGCACTTGTACGCGAATCTTGGGGCACTCTACCGCAGGCTGGGAGACCCGTACAAGGCGCTCGACACCTACAGATCCGCCCGAAAGCTGTATGCAGAGCAGCATGATGTTGGTGGCGAACTTACTGTACTGAAGAACATCGGAATCGTTTATGCGCTCGACATGGAAGATCTTGGCCGCGCACGGGAGATCTTCAATTCCGCCATTGTTCTCGCGGCCAAAACGAAGAATCGCCGAGAAGAGATGCAATCGCATCTCTACCTTGGGGAAATTTTTTTTCGCGCGCAGGACTTATCGGGGGCTTACGCTGAGTTTGAGCGCTCGCGTGCGCTGGCTGATGAGCTCGGGACGGCTGGAGCGGTGGAAGTGTCTCTACGGACTCGGGAAAATCGAGACCTCGGGCAGTGCTGGATTAGCCGAGAGCAATTACCGCCAGGCCATTGAAATCATCGAAAAGACGAGGAGGCAGCTCCAACTTTCCGCACTGCGCTTGGAATTTTTTGCCGACAAGCGAGAAGCTTACGATGCCCTAATCGCACTTTTGCTGCAGAAGGGAGACGCGGCAGAGGCATTTTCGTTTCTGGAGAAAAGCCGTGCGCGCAACTTTCAGGATCGGCTGGAGACAAATAGCCCGGAACCGCAATCTGCGCCGTTACTGCTTCAGCAAGCCCGCGCTGCTCTTGCGCGTGAAACCGCGCTGATGGAGTACTGGACCTCCGGCGACCGAATAGGCTTGATCTGGTGCACACGGCAAGCCGTTGGCTTGATGCAGAAACGACTGTCCCCCGAGGATCTGGCGCGGGTTCGAAAAACGCTCGATGCGACATCGAAGGGTCTCTCAGACAATTGGAGGGATCAAGTAGAAGTCTTTCGCGCGCTGCTTCCAGACAACCTTGGTTTTCTTGATGGTATTCGTCACATACTGATCGTCCCCGACGGTTGGATTAGCTACGTTCCGTTTGACCTGCTATCTGCTGCGCCGGACTCCCAGTCGCTACTGATCGAGCAATACGATATAACCTATCTTCCAACAGCGGCACTGCTCCGTCGCCCTCATGTCTCGCAGAAGTGCCTTTGGTTCCCGTGGACGTACGAACTGGCAGCGTTCGGGGATCCCACGGTAGGCTCCAACGATGCGCACGAAAGTGATCACTTAAAGGAGTCTGGCGCGCAACACCTTCCGTTCTCAGCGTCAGAAATCCACAGCATCGCAACGCTGGTGCACGGCGCCAGCCAGTTGTTTCTTCAACAGCGGGATCTCAAGAAATTGTTCTTAAGTTCTTCGGTCAACAACGCGTTGCTTTTGCACGTGAGTACGCACGCCTTCGCCGACGGAGACAGCCCGGAAACTTCGCGACTACTCTTTCACCGGCAACTTCGATTGGCGTCCCCGACTATGTGTTTCTCCGCGAGCTTTATGAGCTGAACCTGAGGGAGGGAGTCAGACTGGCGACGATCTCCGCGTGCGAGACAGAGCGAGGCAAGATGATTCGCGGCGAAGGCGTGCAAGCCTTCAGCCGCGCTTTGCTCTCGGCGGGTGCTGCCTCATCTTTAACGACACTCTGGAGGGTCAATGACGAGCTAACTGCGGAGTTCATGAAACAGTTCTACTATCAGGCGTTGACCAAGCATAAGCCGAAAGCAGAGGCCCTGCGGCTGGCAAAACTTGAATGTCTTCGCTCGCACACCAAACTCAGCGATCCCAGCCTCTGGGCGGCGTTCGTGCTGAACGGAGACGGCGGGATGCCACTCCCTGGGTCTTTTCGTGGTTGGAGTTCGGGCTAATCGTCACCGGCTTCTGTGCCGCAATTCTCCTGGCAGTCTTTCTGATTTTACGGAGTCGACGTAGGGTTCACAGGGAGCAGAGTGCTCGTGGCATCGTCACCCAGAAGTCCTAGCATTTGAATAGGCTTATCCGAAGCAACTTTCAGGCTTGTGCCTGAACCAGCCACAACTCCGGGGAAAAGCTCGGCCAGGTCGCGAGCCATGCGGACCTTGGTACCGAGAAGAACCGTTTGTGTCGCCGAAAAGAGCCGGCCTTCGTGTACAAATTGACAAGAACCGTCAGCCTTGCTGGGTACGGTTCTGCAGTGCAAGCCCACTGAATATCGTGCCTCGTAACGTGGGCCGGAAGTATCCTAAGGTCCAGGTTGTTTGCGCAAACAAGGGAATGCTGGACGCGACGAGAAGGTGAGTGCTTTTCCCCAACGCGGTTGTGCGCTGGTAAGGATAATATTCAACCCTTTCGTTATTGCTGTTGGTGGCGCGAATCCTCTTTCCTCGAATGTCGAACGGCAACGAAAGCGTCACTTGCATGAGATTGGGGTTGACGTACTTCAGAGTGGCCATCGCTGCTTCATTAATGTCGATGAGCGTGGTTGGCTGAAAGCCGACGCCCCTGATGGAAATCACCGTGCCGGGTTGCACGATGCCCGCGCCGGGAGTGACGTCTGAGATGGCAAGCGTGCCACCGACCGTCAGGACTCCGGACTTAAGTTCCACCGGATAGAGTTTTGGTTGGGGTCATACCACAGGGAAACACTTGGATCGAGATTCAAATTCACTGTCTGTCCGACCGTAGCGCCTGTGGTCACTGGCATGGCTATGGCCATTACCGGCGTGTCGATCGTAGTCCCGAATGACGTCAATGGAGAGCTGAAGAAAATCTGTGTTGATCCTGACTTGCCGACCGCAACTCCACTCACATCCCCGGCGGGGCTGAACAACGCTGCATCTCGAATCGCACCTAGCGGCGCAGTGGCTGGCGCAACTCCCTCGGACCCGAGTGCGGCAAGTGGCCGGGGAGCCATCCCCATTCGCTGCCTTCCTTTCAGGATCGGATTGGGCTCAGTGACGAACACCTGCATCTGCAACAATCCACCTGGAGGAACGGTCGGACTGGCAACGGAAAGGCTGACCCCTGCAAATGCGGGGGCGGCGCCACTCGAAGCTGCGGCGGCGTAGGGAGCGGGAAAAGTCGCGAGAACGGCAGCTGCCAAAATCGTCAAATGAGACATCCTGAGAGTCGAGCATAGACGGGCCATCGCACACCTCTTTACTTCGGATTTGATCCGTTCTTTGAAATGGAGGATTTTCTTGCGACCGAGAACCGCTGAAGCTGGGAAACGGCGAGCGTCCGTCCCTGGCTGTCCAGCGCCGTAACTTGCCATAGCACTGGCTTTCCTGGAAGCATTTTAGCGCGCGTAGCGCTGGGGATTGTAAAAGATGTGTCATTTGTTTTTGCCGCCCAAAGCGGGGCATGATCCACTTCCATTACTTCGACCTCATATTCCACAGCCCCAGGAAAGCCCTTCCACTGCAGGCTGTTTGGAGCGCCGGCTAATTCACCAACCGGAGAAACGACCTCAACCTGCTGCGAACGATAGACCGCCGGGGCAGATCCCAGGTTGGCGTGCAGTTCGGGTTACCGAAGGACGCAGCAAGATCACGCTGGCTGCGGCGACTACGACGATGGCCGCGACTGGTTCCCGCCATCGACCCGTCCCAACTTTGAACAAGGCCGAAAACCAGCCGGCAGCTGTGTTCGATTGCGCGTTCCGGGATACCGATCCGAGATTCTTGATTTGATCAAGATTCCGATCCAGTTGAGCGCTGATCCAGGTGACCTCAGCGCCTTCGTCCGGCAGAGGCGAGCTTGCTTCGAATTCCTTCAACAGAGCCAGCTCAGCCTGACAACGTGGACATGCCGCAAGGTGCGGGTGCTGTGGCGACGGATCCTCTGCCAGTCGCTCCAACTCTTGCAGGGAGAGGCACTCCGGGGTCGCTCTTACGGCCGCCTTTAATGTGGATCGGTTGATCATGATTGCATCCCTCCCAGCCCCGCCTGCTTCTCCCGTGCAAGTCGCTGCTGCATCAGACGCGCCAGCTTTCGCTTGGCGCTTACGATGTACGCTTTAGCGCCGCTCTGGTTTTCCAATCGAAGCATGCGGCTGATCGTGTCCAGCGGCACATCCTCGCCATAATGCAGCGTAAAAACAACCTTCTCGGTATTGTCCAGGCTTTCGTTCAACAATTCTGAAACCATCTTCGCTGACGATTTTCGCTCCGCCTCGTCATATGGAGTCGCGCTTCCATCCGGAATCTCAGCCATGAATTCTTCGTCGACTTCAGCCTTGAGTTCCGTAGCTTGTCTTGCATTGGCACGTACGGCATTTAGACAATGATTTCGAGCAATCGAGAACGAGCCAGGTGGAAAACTTGGATTGCCCTTGAAAGGACTGGAGGTTTTGATATGCCTTGGCGAAGATTTCCTGGGAGAGATCCGCGGCCGTCTCACGATCGTCCACAAAGCGAAGGCACCAGCGCGCCACCCGCGGGTAGTTCCTTCTAAAGAGCTCGTTGACGCAAAGCTCGCGCTCGTTGGAATCAGCAGCCTCTCGATACCGGGTCGCAAGCTCCTCGTCGGAGATGTGGTCGAGGGGCATCTCGGAAATTATAGCAACGCACCGGAACCCGTTACAGGAGCGGACTCCCGCGCGCTCTGTCGCAAAGAGCACATTGTGTCCGGCGGCTCCACACATAATTCCACTCCGTTGCAATCTCGTTCTAATCTGGGGGGCGTAAGAAGATCTCGCCCTCACTTCGTTGGGTCACCGTTTCTGGTCGTCGCGGAACACAAAAACTCAGAAACATTTTCCTGGGGACCCATTCAGCGCATGGGCTGAAATTGCAGCCGTGACGGCTGCGCGGAGGCCTTGCATTGCGGTGACTCGTAAGTCCAAGGCCTCCGCCTTCTCTGAGTAAGGGCGACCGGCCCACGCCACAGGCGGTCACACTCACAGAACCGCAACTTCTTACGTCTGAATATCTGCCTCCATCTCTCCGAAAAACCTGTTCCGCATCCCCTCCATCGGTTGTCTTAATGCACAGAACAAGGCAGCTGACATGGGCTCCACGAGCCTGGTGAAAGATCTGCCCAACGATTCGATTCAGGAGCCAACTATGTCAACGCATCCAAATTCCGTCTCTGTCTGTCCCCCGATTCGGCCAGCTTGTGATGATTACGCTGACGCTCGGACCACTCCTTGCAACTCTTGCTTGCGGCGGCAGTTCCTCAACAAGCACGACCACCCCTCCCCCAGTTTCCGTTCCTACCACGACCCAAAACACCGCTACCCAGATCAAGATTGGGGACGCTCCAGCAGATCGGGTCATTACCTTCGAAGCCACCGTCGGTCCTATCACCATGACCCCCGGCAGCGGGAGCACCGTCACTGTGTTGTCCGGGACGCGTCGGCTTGAACTCACACACTTGTCCGGCACCAACGAACCACTGGCCCTGCTCAATGTCCCACAAGGAAGTTACAGCAGTGCTTCGCTGACAGTCTCGAATCCCGAGGTCACCTTCATCAATAGCGTTGGCGCCCTCGTAAAACTCGAGCCGGCATTCAATCAAGCGATAACAGTAAACTTCAGTCCCGCTCTGACAGTTGGAGCCAACTCGATGGTGGTCGATATTGATCTGAATGTTGCCAAGTCCCTTCACCTCGATGCGCAGGGCAACGTCATCGGAGTCAGCCTCAGTGCTGCTTCATTCGGGTTATCCACGGCAGTGGTGGCGGCAGAAGATAAGCAGGGTCACGACGACGGTGAACTCGAAGACACGACCGGCACCATCACGGCGGTGAATGGAAGTTCCTTCAACTTGACGGTGGGCCAGAACGGAGCCTCTCTCACCTTCAATACGGACGCCAACACTCAGTTCAACGACGGCGCAACGCTAACAACCAACACGATCGTGACCGTTGAAGGCGTGACGAAACCGGATGGCACACTATACGCCAAGGAAGTTGAGGGCATCGAAGACGCAAGCGGCGTTGAAGCCGAGGGCCTGATCACCCGGGTGTCCGGCAATCCAGCCACGCAAATTACTTTCCTTGCCGATGACGGCCTTGGCAGCGGGATGAACGATGCGAAGGTCGGGGGTTCCATTACTGCCGATGTCACTGAAGCCAAGTACAAGGTCAACAAGGGAAATATCGATAACAGCGGAATCGGTGGCCTGCCTTCCTCGCCGACGTTTCCCTTTGATGCAAGCACAATGCATGCAGGACAGAGAGTTGAAGTCGAAAGCGGAATCGCACTTGCCGGTAGCAGCACTGTGGGGGACAAGGTCAAGTTGCAACAGCAAGCGCTGGTGGGTACGGTTTCGGGCCTGGCAGGATCAACCACGACTGGACCGACCACCTTTATGCTAAGCGTTCCAGCCGACTCTGCGTTTGCCATGCTGTCTGGCATGACCCAGGTCACGGTTTACTGGCAGCCAGGCACCGACCTTCACAAACTGGCCAACGTAAACAACGGCGACACGGTTCGAGTACGTGGTCTGGTCTTTTTCACGGGCACGAGCTTCAACATGATTGCCCGCCGCATCGATCAGTAACACTCTGTCGGATACGTCACCTTTGCCGGGGGCGCAGGTCTTCACTGCGCTCCTGGTTTTGGTTATCTTGCAAGACCATCATCTAGTCAGAACCTCTTTACGCCCGATCCCTTATTTCGCTATGTAGCCCCAACGTCGCCGATCCCAGCTCGAATCCTATCGTCGCTAGTTGAGATCGTTCGCCGACCGCTTCCCTATTTTACTTGGGCCCGTTGTCAGCAAAGATAGAGTTAGGATGGCATACCTTTATCTTCGCCGGACCGAACGGCTACGGGCGTTCGTTTATCCGTGCTTGCACCTTGTTCATCAGCCGCAGAAACGAATCTGTAGTTTCCGCCTTACATTCTGGGCACGTTGCGGTGAAAACCACGCCTTCGCCGGCTTCTTCCGCGGCTGCAACTACGGCTTCATAGAAGTCGAGCGCGCATGTGAAGCCGAACTCCTTCGCGCACACCTTGCACGAGATGGTGATTGTTATTGTGTTTGCCTCGTCATTGTGATTTGTCATGTTCTCTCCGAATGCCTGCAGTGAACCAGCCAATGTTCGTAGTCCGAGATGGCACGGTTGCAACCGTCCGATTTCCTGCAGGGAGCCAGCCATTGTTCGGGGTCCGGGACGGCGATCTAGCAGCGACCTTCTGACTCGTAGAACAGACCGAAGGAACCGTTGCCGTAGTTGATAGACTCCAGCGTGGCGGCGTTCGCCTTCCACAGAGCGGTAACGGCAGCGGCGTCCATCGGCTTGCCGCCTGCTTCAACGTCGAGCAGGGTTGGATAATTCGACTCCCGCCAGCACGCGACCTCGAACCGGTCGACTTTGGGATTGAACTCCCGCACCAAGAAGCTGCAGCCCTGCGTAGCCATACTTTCGAGCTCCGCTAGGACCCGTTGTGCCTCGGTTGAATCGGTTATCACGTCTGCGTAATTGTTGCTTGGCATAGTTTGTTTCTCCTAAAACCGGCTCGCGCCGGCTGAAATTCGGGCGGTGGGTCGCTCGCGCCTCGGGAGGCGATTCGCTCTTCCGCTCTACCACCTAAAATACTGAGATTCCGAGAAAGTGGAGGAAATGAGACTGCGATGGACCGGTCGAGCCCTGCCGAGGTAAGAGGGGCTGGGCTTTGGGGGTAATGGTTTGCCGAGAAGAAGCAGCGGGGGTCTGTGACGCTGTGACGTAAATCCTCAATTGTGGTGATCCGTTTTGCCGCCGCCCTGGCGCCCGGCGAAACGGTGGCGGTCTCAACGCTGGGCGCTACCCATTGCTCCGGGGTGATGCTCGCGATCAGTTTTGCGCCACAGGTCA
Source organism: uncultured Acidobacteriaceae bacterium (assembly GCA_963731405.1). Taxonomy (GTDB): domain Bacteria; phylum Acidobacteriota; class Terriglobia; order Terriglobales; family Acidobacteriaceae; genus Sulfotelmatobacter. The sequence goes on from CAVSVS010000001.1 coordinate 12,263, forward strand.
GCCAGACGTTGTTGTCACCGCGCAGTTCGTAGTTCATGCCGAGACCGCCTTGTAGCTGACCCCAACCGATTCGTGCAGAAGTTCAAGGAAGCGTTCCTTGGTTTGTTGCAAATTGGTTTGCCCGGTTTGTAGCAAATTGCTTTGTGAGGTTTGTAGCAAATTGCTTTCATCAAATAGCTCCATCTGGAGCTTTGACGACCGCCTTTGCGCCCAGCCGCCTGACGTTTTTGGCTGATCGCTTGACGGCTCATCTCGAACCCTGCCGCGATTTCTGGGCGCGACAGCGGAGACAGGTCGGCGTGGTGTAAACGTACGCCCACGTGCCAGTGCTGTTATAGGAGTGTGTCTTACAAGTTCCGTCCTCGTTGCGGTCGTGAATCAGAAGTCCTAGCCGGACGAGTTTGGGAGTGTAACGGGCTACGGTCGTGCGCGACCCGGTGATGCGATCTGCGACGGCGTTCGCCGTTGGTCTGATGTTGGTGCCGTCAGAGTTGCCGAAGCTTACGTATGCCTCAAGGACCCTTTTCAAAGGTGCGGGCAGGTTGGACTTCTTGATCTTGTTGTTGGCTTGAAACTCATGCTGTTTCCTTTGCCGCTTCCCTTCGAGGGTTCTCACCTCGCCTTTAACGTCTTGTCGAAGGACGGTCGAGATCGACTTCGGGGTCTGGGTAGGAACAGCGTCTGGGCTGGAACCAGACCCCCGATCTTTGTGTGCTTAACGCACCGACATACTTACATACCGGAATTCTCCTTAATTGCTGGTTTGCGCCCCGGAGTGCGCGGGGACAGCTTTCCGACCCTGCGCACGATGCGGCTCACATGTGAGTCTGAGAACCCGAACTTCTCGCCGATCACCGCGAAGGATACTTCGGGGTTGTCGTACGCGTAGTCCGCGATCTGCTGGTACACCTTCTGTCTCATTTGCTTTAACGTCACTTATTTTTTCTTCTTAGAGGATTCCCCCATGACCCGGTACATTGCTGCCCGGTCCTCAGGCGTGATCTCGGTTTCAGCCCACGAATACCCATCCTCAAAGGACAGGAGTCTCGCCGGATCGTCTGCCGGATCGTGCCGGAGCCGCGAAGGTCTTGAGGTTGTCGCTCATTACTCCACCTCCAGCGTCGGAAACAGGTCGTCCATTCGGGGACCCATGCTGTCGACGATCTCGAAGCTGCGCAGCCAGAAAGCCTTTTCGGTCTGGTTGCGGTTGAAGTATGCTGCTGACCGCGATGAGTCCGTCGCCGCGGCGTAGTTGTCTGCGATTTCTTGCGAAGTAAAGCCATAAGCTTGTTTCCCTGAGGGCCTGGGGTCACCTTGCCTCCCGTTGTCCCTCAACTAAGACATGCGTATTCGAATTTTTGGGTGATTAGCGATTTGCCGAATTACCCCTTCAGGGGATTTGAGGAGGGATAGCCGAACCCCACAGGCGCGGCTGTGTACCCTGGGAGGAGGAGAACCTGTTGACAGCAAGGCCTTACTGGAGCAGTTGAAGAAGGAACACGCGGAGCTTGGGGCGGCGATAGCTGTGCTCGAGAAGCGCACCCAGTACAAAGTCGTCAACCTCGACAATCGCCGCCCGGCGTCAGCACCTAAGCGCCACAGAAGGCAGATGTCGCAGGCTGCGAAGCTCGCAATGTGGAAGAAGTTCCGCGCCGTCTGGGCCGCAAAGAAGAAGGCTGCCGCCACTCCGCTACCGGCTGCCAAGAAAGCAGCGGCGAAGCGTACAACGAAAAAGGCGTCCTAACGAGGACGCCTTCCTGCCTTTTCTACTCCCCATCCTTTCACTTTTCTAATCATCCACGATGAAGTTGCTCACCTACACTTCGGGGCAAATTGTCCTGAGGTTTGCGATCCATAATGCTCTTCGCGATACCTAGAATCTTCTTTCCCTCCGGTGTGTCGCCCCGTAGGGCACTGGGTGCCTCCATCACAGCTTTAGCGAGCTTCACACCCATTGCGTAGACGTACTGTCGGTCGATCTCAGGTTTGCGGATGCGTTTATCTTTGAACTTGTCGTAGATGTTTGGATTTTTGGGTGACGGTAACCAGCCGTGAAGTTCCTCGACCTCCAGAGCACCGAATAGCTGAGAAGCTTCAGGATCATGCTGATGCTTGCGTGCGAGCCTGATGGCCGGCTCCATAGCGTTATAGTACGCGTCCAGTACTGGGCGTAGCTTCTTTGGCTTCTTGCGTTCCTTCTCCGGTCCGAGGATCGCAGACAGTGCGCGATTGACCGTACGAACACTGCATGAGAAATGCTTCTCGCACCAGCGCTGCCATCCTTCGATGTCGCGAACGCGCTGCCCCTGTGCATTGAGCCGCTGCCGCAACTCCAAGAAGTAAGGAAGGTCAGCTTCGAGAACCGCGTATGCGGACGTGAGCAACTTTCCAGCCTTCGCCGCTGACTTGGCACAGCGCTGCTCGAGCTGACGCGTTGTCATGTCGGCGGCGTGGTTGGTAGCGTCTCGTTGTGCCTGTGTCTGCATGTCCCCCTTACCTGTGTGATGACCACCGGGGCTTCCGGGCCCTTTTATTTCGTGGTAACCACGAGTAACCACCTCCAACCCCACGCCCAGCAAGCCTTTGCGACCAGCCAAAAGAAAGTCGCAGTCTGTATATCTCGGGTGTGAGCAAGCTCTGCAGGGCCGACTGCACGCAGCACCTCAAGGGCAAGACCATCACCCGCTGCGAATGGACGAACGACGAGACCGAGCACTACCACTCCCTGTGTATCTGCTTCAGCGACGACACGATGGTCAGCTTCCGCCTGTACCAGGGCCTAGAAGAAGAGGTCGAACTTCAGGACTACATCGGCAATGAGCGCCTGCTGGCCCGTGCCCGTCGGCAAGAAGAAGGACGGCGAATGATGCGCGAAGCATTTCTGCCGCGCCCGGCATCTAAGAAGATGCACGCCACCTGCACAATTTTCCAAACACAATTGGAAATGAGTGCCTATGCTCGAATTCGAGCCTTTTGTGCCCGCCGAGGCGGTGGCGAAGCATCTCAGCCTCACACGCCGCCGCGTGCTGGAGCTTTCAAACATTAGGGGTGGAATCCCCAGCCACCCGGTGCCCGGTCGGGGCAAGAATAAGCGCAAATCTCATCGCTACCTGCTGAGCGAAGTTCAGGCTTGGCTGAAAGGGCGACGTGGCTAAAGGCTGGTTGAAACGTCCGGCGAACCGCAACGCCACACTGTACATGTGGCGTGACTCAACGGGAGATTTCCGCTCGCGGACGTTAGGACCTGCTTCCATGACCGATGACGCGGCATGGCAGAAAGTCGGCGAGGAGGGTTATCACCTCTTGGTCGGCAAGCCCCACGTAGATAGCGTGCTTTTCCGTGAACTCCGTCAGGCATTCATTCTCGATGGGCACACCGCGAGCGGCAGGTTGAAGGCGCACAGCACGCTTAACACCGAGAAACGTAACTGCCGCATCCATCTTTCTCATTTCGACAAGTACATCGCCAAGGACATCCGCAGCCGACAGATCAAAGACTGGCTGTGGAAGCAAAGCGCCGGGCTCCAGTCCAAGCTGCGCAACACCCTCTCCGCTATTTATAGGTTTGGACGCGTCGAGGGTCTGGTGCCGGCTTACTGTGATCCGGTGAAGGACGTGGGTGCGTCGGCGCTGTCTACATACGAAGCTGTGGACGTCGGCCCCAAAGAGGCTGTGGCGATCCTTGATGAGATCGAGCCACCACTGGTGCGCTGCCTTGTGATTCTGCTCTCAGTCACCGGGCTGCGCCCATCTGAGGCGCTGGCCCTAAAATGGTCGGACTTGGATTTCAAAGACGGTAACTTCGTTGTTGTGCGCGGTTTCGTGGATGGAATAATCGGCGATCCGAAGTCGCATCGCGAGCCGGAACCGGGTGGAGATGCACAAGGCGCTGGGCGCAGTGATGCTGGAGTGGCGCAAGCAAACGATCTACGCTGCCGATGACGATTACATCTACGCCTCGGAGCGCAAGAACGGCACGCAGCCGAGGCTGGGCAGCATGATCTCGACCGACTACATTCGCCCGGCAGCGATCAAGGCGAAGGTGATCGACGCATCGTGCCCAAGGTTCGGCCTGTACAACATGCGCCACGGCTTGGCGACTTTCCTCGCGGAGCGAGGCACGGACGTAAAGGTGATCCAGCGGATGCTACGCTGGTCGAGCGCCCGGATGCTTCAGCGCTATTTTCATCCCAGGAAGCAGGCGCGGAAGGCGCAGGGAGCGTATTTCGGCAAGATGGGGAAGCGGGTACAAGTGCGGGTACAAAGAAAAAGCTCCAGCAAGCGTTGGGGGGCATGCGGAATCGAACCGACGCATAAAGGTTTTGCAGACCTCTCCCTTACCACTTGGGTACCGCGCCCCGCCCCACCTTAGCGTTCCGTCCGGAGAAAGCCATCTGCGGAAAGCATGATGGAGAACAAAAATCTGGAGCGGGAGACGGGGGTCGAACCCGCGACATCGACCTTGGCAAGGTCGCGCTCTACCACTGAGCTACTCCCGCTCGTTCTTTGATTCTAAATTACTTCCAATCACATCATCAACTTCGGTCGATTATACCAAGCTTCTCCGAGGAGCCACGTGGATCTGAACGATCGGAGTCCATCCGAATGATTCAGCCGTGCACTCCACCCTGCTACTCTAACGCTCAAGCTTGCGGAGTTCTTTCTGGTGCTTCAGCGACTTCTCAGCTTCCTTCAAATTGGTGCCAATGCCGAAGGAAAATTGTGCCCCATCGATCGGGGTGATTTTGTCGCTCATCGAATGCACGACAAACGGACTCGTTTTCATGATCCTTTCGGCATTCAAGAGCTTTTCATTGAGTTCCGCGAACGAGTTGCCTTTGATGATGAACTCGTCCCCCTTGTCGTGGTATGCCTCCAGACCGACTTCGACAAGAGTGTCAGCCAACCGCTGAATCAGCACGTCTCCCGCTGCGTACCCAAACTGATCGTTCAATCTTTTGAGGCCATCCACATCCCCCATCGCCACGAAAGGACTGGGACTGCTCTCGTCAAACGCTCGCTTGTTGGGAAGCCCGGTCTTCTCCGAGACCAGTAGAGCTTGACGCATCTCCTCCACCGACATCTCCGAGACCCGTTTGCGTGTGGCGTGATCGACTCGACGCTCAATCATGTTGCGATATTATCCGCTCGTGGTGTTCCTCCACGAAGTTACATTGGTACTCTTGACGGCGATCGGTCGACAAGCTCATGGAACTGGTTGAGCTTGTTTCTGCGTGGGAGATGAGCGCCATACTCTCCAAAGACCGTCGCCTGGGAACTTTTCGACTCCTGCGCCCCGGCGCCAACAAGAATCCTCTTATTTGAATTATGATTAAGTATTGCGCATTCTACGACGGAGAAACCAGACGTGGCTCAGACGGAAACTGACGGCTTAGAGGTTTTGGAAACCAGGGAATGGGTCGATTCCCTGGACTATGTTCTTTCCAAAGGCGGCCCCAACCGGGCAGGCCGTTTGTTGCAGCAATTGGCGCTGCACGCTCGCCGTGAGGCCGGCATTAACTTGCCCTTTTCGGCGACCACGCCCTACCAGAACACGATTCCTTCGCGCTCGCAGCCGCCTTTTCCCGGCAGCCAGGAAATGGAGCGCCGCATCAAGAGCCTCGTTCGTTGGAACGCTCTGGCCATGGTGGTTCGGGCGAACAAGATGCAGGAAGGCATTGGCGGGCACATCTCGACGTTTGCCTCCGCCGCTACGCTCTATGAAGTTGCCTTCAACCATTTCTTTCGCGCGCAAACTGAGAGCGGCGACCGTGACGTCGTCTACTTCCAGGGTCACGCCGCCCCCGGAATCTACTCACGTGCTTATCTTGAAGGCCGCATCTCCAAAGAGAAGCTGCAGAACTTCCGCCGCGAACTGAAGCCCGGCGGAGGCCTGAGCTCCTATCCCCATCCCTGGCTCATGCCCGAGTTCTGGGAGTTCCCGACGGTTTCCATGGGATTGGGTCCAATCCAGGCGATCTATCACGCGCGTTTCATCAAATACTTGGAGAACCGAGGACTAAAGCAGTCCACCGGCGGCAAGGTCTGGGCGTTTCTGGGCGATGGCGAGATGGACGAACCCGAGTCTCTGGGTTCGATCACCCTGGCCTCGCGCGAAAGGCTCGACAACCTGATCTTCGTAGTGAACTGCAACCTGCAGCGGCTCGACGGCCCGGTGCGCGGCAACGGAAAAATTATTCAGGAACTCGAAGCCATTTTCCGCGGTGCGGGTTGGAACGTAATCAAAGTCATCTGGGGCTCCGATTGGGACAGCCTCATTCAGAGTGACCGCGATGGCCTGCTCGTCCGCCGTCTCGGTGAGGTCAGCGACGGTCAGTATCAGAAATACTTCGTCGAAAGCGGAGCTTACTTCCGTCAGAACCTGTTTGGTACCGATCCCCGCCTGCTGAAAATGGTTGAGCATCTCTCCGACGATCAACTGGCACGCATGCGCCTTGGTGGACACGATCCCATTAAAGTTCACGCCGCATTCCGGGCGGCAGTGGAAACGACTGGCGCTCCGACCATCGTTCTGGCCAAGACGATCAAGGGCTACGGACTTGGCGAGGCTGGCGAAGGCAAGAATATTACCCACCAGCAGAAAAAACTGAACGAAGACGAGTTGCAGATGTTCCGCTCGCGCTTTGGAATTCCTATTCCCGACGATGAGCTGCATCAGGCGCCGTTCTACCGCCCCTCTGACGACAGCGCCGAAATCAAGTACATGCAGGCGCGCCGTCAGCAGCTCGGCGGATACATGCCGACGCGTAAAGTGAAGGCCGCGCCACTGAAATCTGTCCCCGATTCGCACTTCGAGGAATTCCACAAAGGCACAGAGGGCCGCGAAGTTTCTACCACCATGGTCTTCGTGCGATTGCTGGCAAAGTTGCTGCGCGATCCGGAACTCGGAAAGCTCATCGTGCCCATCGTTCCCGACGAAGCCCGCACCTTCGGTATGGAAGCGCTCTTCCGGCAGGTAGGAATCTACTCCAGCGTGGGCCAGAACTATGAACCCGTCGACATGGACACGCTGCTCTACTACAAGGAAGCCAAGAACGGGCAGATTCTCGAAGAAGGAATCACCGAGTCTGGCTCGATGTGTTCGTTCATCGCGGCTGGCACCGCCTACGCCAACCACGGCATCAACACGATTCCATTCTTTATCTATTACTCCATGTTTGGCTTCCAACGCATCGGCGACTTGATCTGGGCCGCCGCCGATATGCGCTGCCGCGGATTTCTTGTCGGCGGCACCGCCGGTCGCACCACCCTAGCCGGAGAAGGTCTGCAGCACCAGGACGGCCACAGCCACGTGCTTGCGCTTCCCGTGCCCAACTTGCTCGCTTACGATCCCGCCTTCGCGTATGAAATCGCCATCATTATTCAGGATGGCATCAAGCGGATGTATATCGATCAGGAATCAATCTTCTACTACCTGACCGTCGGCAACGAGCCTTTGGCGATGCCCGAGATGCCACAGGGCAGCAACGTCCGCGAGGGCGTGCTGAAAGGCTTGTATCGCTTCAAAACGACCGCGAAGAACGATACCAAACTGCGCGCGCAGCTTCTCGGCAGCGGCGCCATTATGTTCGAAGTGCTGAAAGCGCAGGAAATTCTCGAGTCAAAATATGGCGTGGGATGCGACGTTTGGAGCGTTACCAGTTACAAGCAGCTCTATCGCGATGCCAACGACTGCGAGCGCTGGAACATGTTGCACCCAGCGGAGGCCGCGAAGGTGCCCTACGTTACCCAAACATTGAAGGATGCGCAGGGCCCGTTCATCGCCGCATCCGACTACATGAAGGTGCTCCCGGAGAGCCTGGGCAAGTGGGTGCCCGGACAGTTGGTCTCGCTGGGAACCGACGGCTTCGGCCGCAGCGAGAGCCGTGTAGCCTTGCGCGATTTCTTTGAAGTCGACGCCAAGCATATTGTTCTGGCTACGCTCGGTGCGCTTGCCCGTGAGAAAAAGATTGGCACAGACGTAGTGAAGCGAGCGGTTCAAGAACTGGGGATCAATCCCGATAAGGCGAACCCTGCAATCAGCTAGGATTCGTGTCAGGGCATGCTTTCAAGCATGTCGTAACGGAAGCATGATGGGGCGCGCCTTCAGGCGCTGTGTCGTAGAAGGCAAATACAAGATTCACAAAAGGAATCGACGCGGTGATTGAATTCAAACTTCCCGAGCTGGGCGAAAACATCGAACAAGGCGATCTCGTACGCCTCATGGTTGCGCCGGGAGCCACGGTGAGCACCGGCCAGTCCGTCATGGAGTTGGAAACGGATAAGGCTGTTGTCGAAGTGCCTTCCTCGGTAAGCGGTACCGTGCAGGAAATTCGAGTTAAAGAAGGCGACAAAATTAAAGTTGGCCAGGTCATTTTCACGGTGGATGGAGCGGAAGCCAAAGCTCCGGCGCCGCCAGCCGCTAAAGCAGCTGCCGCCGCGCCTGCACAACAAGCGCCGCCAGCCCCACCGTCTCAAAAGGCGACGGCAACTCCCCCCACTCCTACGCCCACGCCATCATCCTCTGCTCCAGCCGTGACGGCCGCGACGGCCACCGGGCCCAGCGAATTCAAACTTCCTGAACTCGGCGAGAATATTTCCCAGGGCGATCTCGTCCGCCTGATGATTGCTCCCGGCACCAAGGTTTCTGAAGGCCAGCCCGTAATGGAACTGGAGACCGACAAGGCCGTGATTGAGGTTCCCTCTTCAGTCAGCGGTGTCGTCAAAGAGGTTAGAGTCAAGGAAGGCGAGAAGATCAAAGTTGGGCAGGTGATCTTCACGCTCGAGGGCGGCGCTTCAGCGCAAGCCGAAGCCACCCGCACGCGCAATGCTCCAGTCGAACACGTCTCGGGCCAGCACGGAGCACGTCTCGCCTTTCAAGCCGCGATCCGCGCCGAAGGCAAGACTGAAGAACAAGCCTTACCCCCTGACCAGCCCCAACCGGCAGTGCCCGCGTTCACCATGCCGGTGCAGTTGGGCAAAGTTGCAGGAACCGAACATCGCGAAGCTATCCCGGCGGCCCCACATGTGCGGCGTTTCGCCCGCGAGATCGGCGTCGACATCTATGAGGTCAAAGGCACAGGCCCCGGCGGACGCATCAGCGAAGACGACATTAAGCTTTACGCCAAGAGTTTGTTGTCCGCTGCCGCCACCGCGGCACAAGCGCCACCGCGCGCCGGACACTTCGCCCAACCGCAGCTCCCCGATTTCGCGAAGTATGGCAAAGTCGAGCGCGTCTCCATGCGCGGAGTTCGCCGCAAGACTGCCGAGCACCTGGCCGAAGCCTGGAACACGATCCCTCACGTCACCCAGCACGACCGCGCTGACATCACCGAACTTGAACAGTTACGCGCGCGCTTCGCTCCCAAGGCCGAAGAAGCTGGCGGCAAGATGACGGTCACCGCGATCGCATTGAAAGTCTGTGCTGCCGCGCTCAAAGTGTTTCCGCAATTCAATGCCAGCATCGACATCGAGAAAGAAGAAATCGTCTACAAGCAGTACATCAATATCGGCGTTGCGGCCGACACCGATCGCGGACTGCTCGTCCCAGTCATTCGCGATGTCGAGAAGAAAAACATTGTGGAGTTGGCGGTCGAGTTGTCGCAGCTCTCCAAAAAGGCACGGGAGAAGAAACTCACACCCGCCGACATGGAAGGCGGCACGTTCACCATCACCAACCTCGGAGGCATTGGCGGCGTCGGCTTCACTCCTATTGTGAATCACCCGGAGGTGGCGATCCTCGGCCTTTCCCGCTCGCGCATGGAACCGGAGTGGATCAACGGCAAGTTCGAGCCGCGCCTGATTCTGCCCCTTTCGCTCTCGTACGATCACCGCCTGATTGACGGCGCCGACGCGGCCCGCTTCCTGCGCTGGATTGCCGAAGCCTTCGAACAACCCTTCCTGCTGTCGGTGCAAGGATGAGAAACCATGAACCACGAAGGACACAGAGGTTCACGAAGAAAACCACTAACTCTTCAAATTTTGAATCGGTCTTCCTTCGTGTACCTTCGTGCCCTTTGTGGTTGAAAGCCCCATGTCTGACAATCAATCCCTCAATATTGCAGTAGTCGGCGGCGGTCCCGGTGGATATGCCGCTGCATTCCTCGCCGCCGATCTCGGCATGACTGTCACCCTCATCGATCCCGAGCTAAACCCGGGCGGCGTCTGCCTCTACCGTGGCTGTATCCCTTCGAAAGCCCTGCTCCACGTGGCAAAGTTGCTGGAGGAATCCCATCAGGCAAGAGACTGGGGAATCGAGTTCGCCGCGCCGAAAATCGACTTGGCCCGCCTGCGCTCCTGGAAAGAAAACGTGGTCAAGAAACTCACGGGAGGCCTCGGCGTTCTCTCGAAACAGCGCAAGGTCCATTACGTGCAGGGCCGAGCAGCCTTTGAAAGCTCCACCTCGCTTCGTATCACGAAATCCGACGGTTCAACAGAATCGCTCACTTTCGATCGCATCATTATCGCCACCGGTTCGCGTCCTGCTATTGTTCCCACACTGAAGCTCGATACACCGCGCATGATGGATTCCACCGGTGCCCTGAATCTCGAAGATATTCCCCGCACTCTGCTTGTCGTCGGCGGCGGATACATCGGCCTCGAACTCGGATCCGTTTACGCCGCGCTGGGCACGCGCGTCACCGTCGTTGAAATGCTCCCGGGCTTGCTCCCGGGCGCAGATCGCGATCTCGTGCTTCCTCTGCACAAGCGCTTGGAGAAGTTGTTCGAGGGAATCCTGCTCAACACCACCGTTTCGTCGGTCAAGGACGAAGGCACCGGAATCCGAGCGACACTCAAAGCGCAAGAAGGGAACACGCAAGAGAAGGTTTTCGATCGAGTGCTGGTTTCCGTTGGGCGCAAGCCCAACTCGGAGATCCCCGGCCTCGACAAAACACGCGTGCAAGTCGGCCCGCGCGGTTTCATTCAGGTGAACAAGCAATTGCAGACCGACGATCCATCCATCTACGCGATCGGCGATGTCGTCGGCGAGCCCATGCTTGCTCACAAGGCCTCGCATGAGGGCCGCGTTGCTGTCGAAGCCATTGCCGGACACAAAGTTGCCTTCGAGCCCAACGCGATTCCCGCAGTGGTCTTCACCGATCCAGAAGTCGCCTGGTGCGGCATAACCGAAACGCAGGCGCAAAAAGAAAATCGCGAGATCAAAGTTGCCAAGTTTCCCTGGGCAGCCTCCGGCCGTGCCGTGACCATCGACCGCCCCGAAGGCATGACGAAGCTGATCTTTGATCCGCAAACCGAACGCGTGCTCGGTGTAGGCATCGTAGGAGCCGGCGCAGGCGAGATGATCGCCGAGGGCGTACTCGCCGTCGAAATGGCGGCGCTCGCCAGCGACATAGCTCTCACGATTCACCCGCATCCCACGCTTACGGAGACGGTGATGGAATCCGCGGAGGTTTTCTTCGGCACGAGCACCCATATTTACCGGCCGAAGCGTTGATAACATGGCCGACCGATCGAGATGTCATTGTTGACGGCCTCCTTCGGTACAATGATTTCTCACTCGATCAATCCGCACGCGGCAGCGCATCGCGCAACTTCGGGCGGCAGAATGTCATGAGCTCTCTCGCTAAAGCGACCCTAGTTTTCCTCTTCGCGGTTGCTGCGCTTCTGACTTCTTTTGCGGTCCCCACATTCAGTCAGGTTCTCCCCGGAAGTTCCGCAGGCACTCCGCCTGCAGCCAACACTCCCGTCGACCCGCTGAATCGCACCACGCCTTCCGGTTCGGTCCTTGGCTTCCTGCAAGCCGCTCAGTCCGGTGACTACAGCATTGCCGCGCAATACCTCCAGATGAGCCCGGCGCGCCGGCAGATCGACGGAGAGCGCATTGCAACCCAGTTGAAGGCGGTGATGGACAGTCCCAAAGCCTTTAGCGGAAAGGTGGGAGGATTTAACCAGGCAGAAGGCTCGCCGCAGGAAGGCGTTCCTTTGGGACGTCAAAGGCTGGGAACTTTGTCGTCCGGCGATGTTGAGGCTGATTTGGATCTAGTGCGAGTATCGGATCCGAGCGCAGGCAAGATCTGGCTCATCTCCGCCGACACGCTGGCGAAAGTCCCTGATCTGTACGATCAAGTATCCGCACGGCAAGTCGAGAGAAAACTTCCCAGCGTTCTGGTAAAGCATCAGATTGGAGGAGTTCCTCTTTGGCAATGGCTCGCCATGCTGGTCGCAGTGCCGGTGGCGGCGGGCATCGGCTGGCTGCTGCTCGTGCTGCTTGGAATTCCCGTTCGCTGGTGGGCGCGCCGCCGCGGTCAGGTTGAAATCGCCAACTGGCGGTCGGTATCCGCCCCAGCCTGGTTACTGGCTGGCACCTTGTCGCATCGGGTTTTCGTCCGCTACCTGGGCATCGCGCTGCTACCGCGCCACTATTACTTCCAGTTCACTTCCATCCTGCTCATCATCAGCGTCACGTGGATTTTCTGGAGGGTTGTCCGCTGGTCGTTGCGCCGCGTGCGCAACCGTGCCCTTGCTCGCGGACACGCGGGAACAGGTTCGCTCATGCTTCTGGGCGAGCGCCTTCTGAAGGCACTTATTTTCGTCGCTGGGGTGCTCGCCGTCTTGGGCAGCCTGGGTTTCAATATGAGCACCGCCCTCGCCGGTCTCGGCATCGGCGGCATTGCCATCGGCTTCGGTGCGCAACAGACCATTGCCAATCTTTTCGGTGGCGTCGCCGTACTCGGCGACGAAGTATTTCGCGTCGGGGATGTCTGCCGCTTCGGCGACCGCACCGGAGTCGTCGAAGACATCGGCCTGCGCTCCACTCGCATCCGCACCGAGGACCGGACTCTGCTGGCGATTCCCAACGGGACCGTGGCAACAATCAATCTTGAGAATCTCAGCCGCCGCGACAAGATTCTTTTCAAGACAACGCTGGGCCTGCGCCCTGAGAGCAAGCCGGATCATGTTCGCTTCGTGCTCTCTGAAATTCGCCGCCTGCTCTACAGTCACCCGAAAGTGGAAACCAAGACGGTCCGCGTCCGTCTCATTGACATTGCGGGGACTTCTCTCTCCATCGAGCTACTGTCCTATATTCTTACGCGAGACTTTAACGAATTCGCCGCCGTCCGGGAAGATCTCTTGCTGCGCATCATGGACGTAATGGAAGATGCCGGCGGCGGCCTGGCGCTCCCGTCGCAGACGCTTTACCTGAGCCGCGATGGCGGAGTCGAAAAAGAAAAAGCTGACACCGCCGTCAAAAAGATTGCTGAACTTAGGGAAGGGAAGCAGTTACCCTTCCCGGACTTCCACGAGCAGGATATTTCATCGTTCAAGGGATCGATCGAATACCCGCAGCCTGAATCCGCCGTACGCAAGCAGCCCGGCGACTCAGGAAAACCCAGATAGGCTGAAACCGTACCGCCGCCGTCCCAGCGGCTTTCCGGCGGGCGCCGCGCCCGCAGTGCTGACCCTACGACAATCTCGGCCTCCATTTGTCTGCCGCCCATTCCAGAAACAAGTGCGTCGGAAAATAAACCAGCAGCGGCACCACAATCATGTATCCAAGCAGGTAGGCCCACCCGGGCATCACATGCTGCTCGTGAAAGTACGGCCCTCGCGCCCAATTCACATCCTGTTCGGGTCGCCAAAAATAATTGATTGGCACCACAATCCACGCCATCAGTGTCTGCAGTTGCCATCCTCTAGTGTCATACCCCAAACGCCAAATGGCCCAGAGTAGCAGCGGCGGCGTCACTACATGAAACAGGCTGAGCAACCGGATCATCAGGGGCAGGTTCGGATCAAACATGTATTCGGTGCCGCCGACGATGTGGTGCCCGGTAAGTAATGCTCCGGCGAAATCGATCGCAAAGATCGTCTGAAACAAAAGCAATCCCGATCCAACCCACGAGAAAATCAGCGGACTCTCAAGCCACAGTCCGATTCCGATCAGCACATTTCCGAGATCGCAGAAGAAGAGAAAATTCTGCGCACCGTATTGCCGCCAATACACCGGCGCCCACACCACAAGCCACACGGTCCAAACGATCTTCAGCCACAGAGGCAGCCGCATGGCCCGCTATTGTATGCGACGATTCGGGGATTGTTACGCAGTCCAATCTGCGTCGCATGAGGTGCGTGATTTTACCCAGGGCGCATTTATCTGAACGGCGAAACCACGAGAATTCACCGCTTGCGAATTACTAGCGTAACTTGCCGCAGCTTACGCGTGTACCTACGATGGCCATGTATGGGTTACCAAGCTCTTCTCTTCTGTCCCGACGAAAAAACCGCTCGCACGGTGACGCAGGTTTTAAGCGAGCTCGAGTTCAGCGTCGAGTCCTGCATTGAACCTTTCGCTGCAGTCAAGAAGCTGATGGGCCAACACTTCGACGCTGTCGTGGTCGACTGCGATAACGAGCAGAATGCCACATTGTTGTTTAAGAGCGCGCGCAACTCGACGTCCAACCAGGCGTCGCTTGCCGTAGCCGTCGTGGAAGGTCAGGCCGGGGTGGCGAAGGCGTTTCGTATCGGCGCCAACCTCGTCCTGACCAAACCCATCAATATCGAACAGGCCAAGGGAACCCTGCGCGTGGCGCGTGGACTCTTGCGCAAAGGTGACCCAGCCAAACCGGCTGCGGCAGCGCCCGTCGCTGCGCCCGCGAAAGCACCTGTTGCCGCCAAACCCGTTCCAACCGCAAAACCAGTAGCTCCTCCTGTACCGGTTGCGGCTGCAACTCCGGTTCAGCCTCCGCCGTCAGAACTGAAGCCACCCTCTACACCGGCGTGGCCCGCGACCGCCGTGGCAAGTTCAACTCCGCTCAGCGTGCCTGCAAGTAACGACGACGATCTGCTCGACATCGGCATGGACGACTCCATCGCTTCCCCATCTCCGGCCGCTATCGTCGAGGCCGCTCCTGGCAAGAGCTCTACTTCTGATTCGCAAGCTGCAGTTCTGCCCGCTGTTCCAGCTTCTCCTGCCGCCGCAGCAAAGACTTTCAGCCCGAACGTTCCGGCTGCACATGGCAGCGGAGCCGCCAGCGCGCCTGCCCCAGCTCGCGAAGTGCAGACCGCTCCTATTTTCGAAGTATCGCCGGCACGCACGCCCGCTTCAGTCGAGCCGACACTCTCTCGTCCCACTGAAGCTGGCAGCACGCAGTCCTCGGCGTACGCTGGCTCGGCGCCATCATTTACGTTCGGCGGCGCAAACGTCCCGGAAAAATCCAGTGGCGCAAGCAAGAAAATCATTCTAGGTGTCGCTGCCGCTGCTATCGTGGCCGCAGCTCTTTATGTGGGCTGGTCCAAAATCCAGGGAAGCAAAACGTCTCCGGAAAGCACGCAGTCCCAGACCGCGCCGGCACCCGTGGCAGCTCCACAAATCTTGAAGCCGAGTGCGAATCCGTCGGCGCCAGCCGCGTCGCCTAAGACATCCCCTGCCGCAGCGCCCGCTTCAGAAACTTTTTCGAACTCACATACCGAAGCTGCGCCTGCCAAGAAATCTGCTGCCAACTCCCCGGGCTCTGCGCCGGAAAATGATGTCACCGTCACGAATCTCCCAAAAAGCACTGGTGTCGCGTCAGCCGCTGATACCAAGAGCGCTGATGAGCCTCGTGTACTGAAGGGTGGTTCTGCCCCCGCCGTGAACGCCAAACCTGCCGTTCCCGATGCCCCGGCTCCTAGCGTGATTGGGATCGCCTCGGCCGGCGCCGTACCTCCGCCAGATCTTGTCGGTGGCGAGGGGAATGCCCCTCAACCAGTTCTGCAGACTGTAAACGTCTCGCAAGGTGTGTCGCAGGGCCTTCTGCTCAAGAAAGTGGCTCCTACTTACCCCCGAAACGCCATATTCATGCGCATTGAAGGAGCCGTCGAGCTGGTGGCAACGATCTCCAAATCGGGAGACATCTCGCATGTGGCAGTGGTCAGCGGAGACTCCCAACTCATTCGGGCTGCCTCCGATGCCGTCAAACAGTGGAAGTACAAGCCGTACATGCTCAATGGCCAGCCCGTGGAAATTCAGACGCACGTGACCATCAACTTCAAGTTGCCCAAATAATCGCTGCAAGTAACGACGATCGCGCCGCAATCATTTCCAACGGCTCGCATCGTCTCGGCGCCTGGATCGGCGCCCCTCCTGTTGTCGGCTGACAAAAAATTCGAAGGTTCGGCGCCTCCTTCCGTTGAAGATCAATTTTCCCGGCTTGACTAACCAGATCCGGTTCGCGGGTCATGCCTCTCGTAATTCATCTACTTTTAACAATGTCATTACCGGGACGAAACACTGCATCGATACTCTTGCGAGACTCGGAGATTGAGACGGCGGAGTGTGGCCGTAATCACGAGCATGGAGGAACAGATGTTCAAAGAGCTCAGAGCATCGGTTGCCCCCAGGAAACTGTTGGCGTTGCTGACCGCAACGACGATAGGCCTGGGACCGAGTGT
This sequence comes from uncultured Acidobacteriaceae bacterium, assembly GCA_963731405.1. Taxonomy (GTDB): domain Bacteria; phylum Acidobacteriota; class Terriglobia; order Terriglobales; family Acidobacteriaceae; genus Sulfotelmatobacter. The sequence goes on from CAVSVS010000001.1 coordinate 28,655, forward strand.
CTCCCCAGCGTTCGCGGCGTCTACCCCTGGCGCGACCGCCACCCCAATACAACACCTGGTGATTGTCTTCCAGGAAAACGTCTCCTTTGATCACTACTTCGGAACCTATCCCAATGCAACGAATCCCCGGGGGGAGCCGCGCTTCCTGGCGAAACCAGGTACGCCCAGCGTGAACGGATTCTCTAACGCCCTCCTGAACAACAATCCGAACTTGAATCCTGCCAATGGAGATGGAGCGACCAATCCCTTTCGTCTGGATCGATCGCAGGCGGTAACTTCCGACCAGGACCACGACTACACGGCCGAACAGCAGGCTTTCGATGCTGGGTTGCTCGATCTGTTCCCTAAGTACGTCGGTACGCCCGGACCTCCTCCCGATGGGGGCGGCATTCTCGATACCACGGGCTTGAATCTCGGCTACTACGACGGCAACACGGTAACCGCGCTCTGGAACTACTCGCAGAAGTTTGCCATGAGCGACAACTCCTTTAGCACGACCTTCGGTCCTTCAACGCCGGGTGCTATCAATTTGGTTTCCGGCCAGACGAACGGCGTTTCTGCGACCCTGAACGGGACTGGCGACGAAGTGGATGGCGGCAATGGTTCTCTGACCGTGATTGGCGATCCCGATCCGCTCGGTGACGTTTGCTCCAACTCAACCCGCAACCAGGTCACCATGGGTGGTAAGAATATCGGCGACTTGTTGAGTGCGGCTGGCATAACCTGGGGATCGTTTATGGGTGGCTTCAATCTGTCGGTAGTGAACTCGAACGGAACCTCAGGTTGCGCTAGGAGCTCGGCTGGTCTGGCGGGAACGACGGGCGACTACATTCCTCACCACTCCTTCTTCAACTACTGGACCTCGACCTCGAACCCGAATCACACCCGTCCCAAGAGCTTCGCTGAAGTCGGGAATGATGGCCCAGCCAACCATCAGTACGATCTGTTGGATTTCTACGCCGCAGTCAATCACGGCAACTTCCCGGCGGTCAGCTTCATTAAGGCTCCAGCCTACCAGGACGGTCATGCCGGCTACTCTGATCCATTGGACGAGCAGAGGTTCGTTGTAACGTTGCTCAACTTCCTGCAACAACAGGATAGTTGGAGCAGCACCGCCGTGGTGATCCTCTACGACGATTCCGACGGTTGGTACGACCACCAGATGGCTCCCATCGTCAACCAGTCCACGGGCCCTGCCGACGCGTTGACTGGCGCGAACGCCTGCGGAACCGGCAGCATCGCTCTGCCCGGCGTTGATCCCGGCAATGCGCACGCTCTGGGTCGCTGCGGATACGGCCCGCGGCAGCCACTGATTGTGGTCTCACCTTGGGCGCTGGAGAACTCGGTTGACCATACCGTGACCGATCAGACTTCGATCATTCGCTTCATCGAGGACAACTGGCTGCGAGGAGAACGGATTGGCCAGGGATCTTTCGATGGCATCGCGAATTCGATTTCGCAGATGTTCAACTTCTCCAAGATCCGGACGAATGGTTTCCTCATTCTGAATCCGGGCACTGGAGAAACGATCCCATAACGCTGTGCCGAGATGTTTCCGTTTAATCAAACGACGGCTCTGCGAACGATCAATAACCCGGGTATGCGAAGACAGAATTTCTTTGCATGCCCGGTTCTGTTGTTGCGAGCATTGACCCTTTTAGGGCCACCAAACAAATGTCCCCAACGCGAAGAACTTTCCTTCAAGGCAGTACGGCCGCAATGGCAATGATGATCATGCCGCAAGCAGTCCACCGGAGGCCCGCCCCGCCCGCCCGTCCCGTGCTGGATCCCAGTACTTTGACGCCCTTCGTCGATCCACTTCCGATTCCCCTGGTTGCGAGCCCGAACGGGCTTCGTGCGACGCCCAGCGACGCTAAACAAAAAGTTCCTTATTATCGTCTGCCGATGCGTCAAGTGGAATACAAGGTCCACCGCGACATGCAGGCGACCAGACAATGGTGTGTCGGATCTTCGGCTCCCGGACCTACGCTCGAAACTCGAAGCGGCCAGGGAATGCTCGTGGAGTGGGCGAACGAACTGCCAACATCGCACTTTCTGCCCATTGATCACCATATCCACGGCGCCGAGGCTGACAAGCCCAACGTGCGCACCGTGATTCATCTGCACGGTTCCCGTGTGCCGGCCGAAGGCGATGGATATCCCGAGAACTGGTTCGTCCCGGGAAAATCAGCAACTTACTACTATCCGAACCAGCAAGACGCAGCGCTGCTGTGGTATCACGATCACACTCTCGGTATCAATCGACTCAATGTGTATGCCGGGTTGTTAGGGCTTTGCATTATTCGCGATCCCGTCGAAGCGAACCTCAACTTGCCAAATGGCAAATATGAAGTTCCCTTAGTTCTTTACGATCGTTTCTTCGACAAAGAGGCACAGCTCTACTATCCGGTCTCGCCGAATCCTGAAAGGCCATGGATACCGGAGCTATTCGGAAATACCATTCTGGCGAACGGCAAAATCCTTCCTTACCTGGATGTTGAGCCTCGCAAATACCGGTTTCGCGTGTTGAATGGTGCGAACGGGCGCTTCTTTCATCTGTCGACTTCGAATGGACTCGCATTTCAACAGATCGGCAGCGATCAAGGCCTTCTGGCAGCTCCGGTCCCGCTCAAGATTGTTTCCATTGCCCCGGGAGAACGAGCAGACTTGATTCTCGACTTCAGCGATCACGCCGGCGATCAAGTCATCTTGAAAAATGACATGCTTCAGCCAGTCATGCAGTTTCGTGTCGCCAAGGGAAAAGTTACTGACGACAGCTCGGTGCCATCCACGCTGCGGACCGTGCCAAAGATCGCAGAATCCGAGGCAATCAAGACTCGCACCCTCATGCTCGGAGAAATCGAAGACCTTCACGGCGACTCGGTTGGCATGTTGTTAAACAATGCACATTGGAATATGCCCGTGACCGAGAATCCTGCCCTCAATTCAGTCGAGATCTGGAACCTGATGAACGTGACCGACGATGCTCACCCAATCCATCTCCACATGGTGAAATTTCAGATTCTCGATCGTCGCCGGTTCGACGCATTCGCCTACCAGAACGAGAACAACCTGCTTCGCTATCGAGGTGCCGCGGTGGCTCCGGAACCACAGGAGGCGGGCTGGAAAGACACGGTGCGAGCCGATCCGGGCATGGTCACTCGAATCATCGTTCGTTTTGAGGGTTATGTGGGCCGCTACGTCTGGCACTGTCACATTTTGGAGCATGAAGATAATGAGATGATGCGGCCCTATGACGTTATCGCCGCGCTCTGACCCAAGCCGCCTTCGCTTTTCCAAAGGCCGTGATACGAACGGCTGTGACGGTTCTAGTCGTCGGGCCTAACGGGGACAAATCGACAACGCCAGACTAGCGTTGCTGAAACGCCGTCCCCTATTGTTTCTGCATTACGTCGTCAACTACGACCTTCCCACCCTTATCGACAGTGATGACCTTGTGCAAAGGCGCATACCCGGTCATCGTAACGTCGACCACGTAGTTTCCTGGATCGAGCATCACATCCACCGGAGCATTCTTCTCCAGCATGTGCTGGTTAATCGCCACCTGCGCTCCCTTGGGTTGCGTGTGGATGCTGACCGTCCCTTGTCCGGGCTGCCCACCTTTTCCGCCGAACAGCTTCGACATCTTTCCGACGGTCTTGATGTTATCGGTGTTGCCCAGCGAGCGTAGCGTCGGAGAGAAGTTGAACGTCTGCCCCAACACGAACTGCGCCGCCATGGTCTCATCAATGTAGCCCGACAGTCGGACCAGCACCACGTGTTGCCCCTTATCTACGCTCACCTGGGCCGGCGTCTTGGCGCCGACGTCGCGGCCGTCCACAAAGATGTTGGCGCCCGCGGGATCACTCTTCACCACGAGTGTGGCAAGTAACTGCGTCAGGTGAACACTCGTCGTCGCCCGGTTTCCTGCCGTCACGTTCACTGTGCGTGTGTCGGTGGCATACCCGGCTTTGCTTACCGTAATGGAGTGTTGCCCCGTCTGAAGATTCGTTAGCGCAAAGGGCGTAACGTAGCTCGCATCCGTCTGCCCATCCACCTGCACCTGCGCTCCCTGCGGCGTGGAATCGATTGCTAGCTGTCCCGGAATGATCACCGGCGCTGTCGCTGCTTTCTTCTTTGCCCCCTTTACCTTCGAAGGAGCCACCGCTTTCGGTTGTATCGTTTCCACCTCTGGCGCAGGCGTGCTCTCCACAGGTGCGGTTGCCTGCGGTGCCGGTGCTGGAGCGGGCGCCGGCTGAGTTGCCGCGGGCTGGCTCGGTGCCGGCTGTGCTTCTGGTTGCGTCGCCACTGGGCGTCCCGCGTCTGGATCGATGTCGCTATTCAAACTGTGCACATAAAACGTGACCGCAATCCCGATGATGAGGATCAACACAACGGCGCCCGCGATCGAGTACAGCATCAGCTTTGGAGGAACGTTCTTGATCTCTTTGATTGCCTTCTCGGCAACTTCACGGGGCTGTACTTTGGGCTTCTCCTCGGCCTTTCGCCCACCTTGAAACACGGTAGTCGTTGGAGCCGTAACTGGGGCCGGTGCAACCGGCGGAGGAGGCGGCGCAATGTAGACTTCCTTCAGCGGAGGCAGTTCCGTCATTTCTGAAAAACTCACACCGCCGCCGCCCTGGGCTCCGCCCTCCGCCATCATCGGGTCGACGGCGACTCTCGGAGCGTCTGCATCTCCTGTGGGCTCGAATGTCTCGACTTCCGGTTCGTCGGCAACTGCGGCCGACATATGTGCCGATGGCACCTCCGGTTCTTCGACCGTCGCGTTTGCGGAAGAGAACTGGTTCGACAAATCGATTTCCGGAACTTCCCCCGACGATGGTGCCCCGTCGCCTCCAACTCCCGCGGCAGCCGCCGCCGCCTTCGGAACCGCCAGCTTTGAAACTGCCTTGGCCTGAACTGCCGCCTTCGCTGTCACCGCCGGACTCGCAGGTCGCGAGGTTGCTGCTTGCACGGGCTTCGTAGCAGCCGCGGCAGGTTTCGCGGTGGCCTGGCCCACGAACTTCGCCTGGGCCGTCGTATTCGGCTTGACCGGCGCAACTGCGCTCTTCGGGACTTCCGTTTTCTTCGCTGGCTTCGATTCTTTGCACTTCTCAAGATCGTCCAGCAATTCCCGGCCACTCTGGTACCGCTCCGCCGGATCTTTCGCCAGTGCTTTCATGATCAAATCGCTCAGCACAGGATGGATCTTGGGATTCACATGCACGGGTGCGACCGGCGTGCTTTCCAAAATGCTCTGTCGCAATCCTTCCGCATCCTCCCGGTCAAACGCCTTTCGCTCTGTCACCATTTCATAAAACATGGCACCCAGGCTGAACAGATTGGATCGTGCGTCGGTCGCCTCGCCCCGAACCTGCTCCGGCGACATGTAGTACAGCATCGACGGAATTTCGCCTTCCAAGTGCTGGATAAAATTTCCAACGCTGGAAACGCCGTAGCTCAGAATCTTGACCGTTCCATCCCAGCCGCACATGATCTTGGAAGGCTCCAGGCTGTGGTGCACAATGTTGTGCGATTTCGCGTGCTCTAGCCCAGTCGATAACTGCCTTCCAATATCCAGAAGATCCCAAATCGAAAATCCCTCTTTGCGCGCCAGCATCGTCGCAATGCTGTTGCCCTGGATGTACTCCATCACCGCGCAGAATTGCCCTTCAATCACGCTCGCACTCGTCACGTTGGCGATGTTAGAGCTGCTCAATACCTTGGTGGCTTCCGACTCAGCCAGCAGCGCCTGTTCGAGCTCTGCGGCGTTCTCTCCGAACGTGCTCAACTGGATCGCCTTCAAAGCGATCGTCTGCCCGCTCTCGTCGTTTGCCTTGTAGACGGTGCTAGTGGGCGATTTCGCCAGTTCACTTAGGATTTCGAATGAGCCGAGTTTCGTAGACATTTCGTTTCCTGCTCCGTTCCACCGCAAGCTTTTCTTGCCATGCCAAAGCTTGGCCGGATCAATCCCGGGGAATGGGTAGGGTTAGGATATCGCCGCTTGGGTTCGGCTTCGAGTTACTAAGGTAAGCGCGGATGCCCCTTCAAAAGGCAGCATGGAAGGACTCGGGGGCCCTGGAGCGCAATGCAGGCTAGACTTCAGCGTTTGTGGTGGGCATCCTCTGAGCAGGCGCCTTCCCGTGTTCCCGCCACCCTTCGATGATCAGATACAGCACGGGAATAAAGAAGAGATTGAGGATAGTTGACATGATCATGCCGCCAAACACGGTGGTACCCACCGAGTGTCGTCCATTTTCCCCGGCGCCAGTGGCGAAAACCAGCGGCACAACGCCCAGAATGAACGCCAGCGAAGTCATCAGAATCGGACGGAGTCGAATCGTCGCCGCCTGCACTGCGGCTTCGATCAGCGGAACTCCACGTTCGCGCAACTGCTCGGAAAATTCCACGATCAGGATCGCGTTCTTGCTCGAAAGACCGACCAGCATCACCAGTCCGACTTGGCAGAACACATCATTCTGCAATCCGCGGATCCATTGGGCGCCCAGTGCCCCGAGCAGCGCCATTGGCACCGCCAGCAGCACAATGAACGGCAACACGAAACTTTCATACTGCGCCGAGAGCGTCAGATACACCACCAGCGTGCCCAGTCCAAACAGAATGAGCGAGGTCCCGCCTGCCGCCAATTCCTCCAGCGATAATCCCGTCCAGCTGTAGGAGAACCCCTGCGGCAACTTCTTCGCCAAGTCTTCCATCGCCGCAATCGCTTGCCCTGAACTGTATCCCGGCGATGGCGAACCATCGATCTCCGCCGACCGGAACAAATTGTAATGACTGATCACCTGCGGAGTCGTCGTCTGTGTAATGCTGATCAGGTTGTCCAGCGGCACCATGGCTCCGCTGTCAGATCGCACGTAGAACTGCTTCATATCCTGCGCCGTTGCCCGGAATTGCTTATCCGCCTGCACATAGACTCGGTACGACCGCGCGTTGAAGTCGAAGTCGTTCACATAGGCCGAGCCCATGTACACGCCGAGCGTATCCGTAATTTGCGACAGCGGCACGTGCAAACTCTTCGCCTTCTCGCGGTCAATCGTCACCAGGTATTGCGGATCGTTCGCCGTAAACGGCGTGTACAACCCGACGAGCTCTTTCCGTGACGCCGCATCCCGCATCAGTCCTTGCGTTGCGCCGGCAAGTTCGTCCAGTTTGTGCGCTGCCAGATCCTGCACCACGAACTGGAAGCCTCCAAACTGCCCTAACCCCTGAATCGCCGGCGGCAGCGTGGCAAACACAATCGCGCCCGACACCCCAAACAGCATGGGGCGCACTCGATTCACAATCGCCGTTGCTGTATGTTCCTTGCCTTTGCGCTGCGAATAGGGCTTCAAAGGAACAAAAATGAGGCCTTGGTTCGCCGCCGCTCCCGCGAAGCTGAAGCCCGCCACCGAAAATGTTCCCTCCGACTCGGGCACATGTGCCAGCATGTCGGAAACTTTCTTGCCGATGTCTTTCGTATATTCCAGCGAAGCCCCCGAAGGAGCCTGGACCACAATAATGAAATACCCCTGATCTTCATCCGGCACAAACCCAGTCGGAACGCGCGTGAAGACAAAATACGTCAGCCCCAGCCCTGCAAAAAACAGCACCGCCATCGCCACTTTGTATTCCAGCAGGTGATGGAGCAGCGCGCGATATCCTCGTGTGAGGGCACCGACACCTTCGTCGAACTTTCGCAGCCACCACCATTTCTCTCGATGGGGGCCGCTCAGAAAAATTGCCGCCAGCACTGGAGCCAGGGTCAGCGCGTTGAAGGCCGAGATGGCAATAGAAAATGCGATGGTCAGCGCGAACTGGCGAAACAGAATGCCGGTCGTCCCGGGAAAGAACGCAACCGGCACAAACACGGCCACGAGCACCAGCGAGGTGGCGATAACGGCGCTGGTGATTTCAGCGGTGGCTGCAGCCGCCGCTTTGCGCGAGTCGTGCTCGCCGCCAGCAATATGGCGCTCAATGTTTTCAATCACCACGATCGCGTCGTCAACGACCAGGCCGGTGGCCAGCGTGATGCCAAACAACGTGAGCGTATTGATCGAGAATCCAAGCAGCTTCACAAAGATGAAGGTGCCGATCAGTGAAACTGGAGTGGCGATGAAGTGAATCATCGTCGTCCTCCAGTCCCCGAGGAAAATAAAGATCACCAGGATGACTAGAAAGATCGCCGATCCTACCGTGAAAGCGACGTCTCGAATCGACTCGCTCACCGCGTCGGTCGTGTCAAATGCCAGCTTGTAATGCATTCCCGGCGGAAAACTCTTTGACAGCCGGTCGAGTTCGGCAATAGCTCTCCGGTCGACATCGAGCGCGTTCGCCGTAGAGAGCTGCGCGACCGCGATGCCGACGGCGTCCTGCCCGTTGAATTGCAGATCCGAAGAATAGCTCTCGGCCCCAAGCTCCGCATGTCCCACGTCTTTGAGGCGTACCAGCGTGCCATCGCCATTCGTTTTGAGAATGATGTTGTCGAACTGCGCCGGCTCGCTTAACCGGCCGACCGCCCGCACGCTTACCTGGTACTGCTGTCCGGCAACTGACGGCGGTTGTCCCACTTGCCCCGCCGCGACTTCGACGTTTTGCTCCGCCAGCGCGTTCACCACATCCGACGCCGTTAGGGCCCGGCCGGCCATCCGTACCGGGTCGAGCCACAGCCGCATCGAATACTTCCGCTCTCCGAAGATGAAAACCTCGGCAACTCCTGGGATCCGCTTCAGCGCATCCCGCACATACACGTCCAGGTAGTTGCTCATCACGAGCGTGGAATATTTGTTGTTGTCGGAAGTGATGGCCGCGCCAAACACAAAGTTTTGCGAGGTCTTCTGCGTCGTGATGCCCACCGCTTTCACCGCGCTCGGCAGCCGCCCTTGCGCCGTGTTGACCCGATTCTGAATGTCGACCGTCGCCAGATCCGGATTGCGTGTCAGATCAAAGGTCACCAGAATCTGGCTCGACCCGTCATTGCCGCTGGTCGAAGTCATGTACTTCATCCCCTCGGCGCCATTGATCTGCTGCTCCAGGGGAATGGTGACCGCGCTTTCCACAGTTTGCGCGCTCGCGCCCGTGTAGAAACTCGACACGCCTACCTGCGGCGGAGCAAGATCTGGAAACTGCGCGATCGGCAGCGTTGGAATCACCGCCGTACCCGCCAGAACGATCAGCAGCGCGCACACCGTGGCAAATACCGGACGCTGAATGAAGAAGTTAACGAACATGAAGATCCCGTATGCGGCCGCTTTCGCCGCCTATGATGAATGACTGCTATGTTGGAAACGGCTTCCGGATTCCGCTAAACAGCTTCCGGCACATGATCCTAAACGCGATTGCAACTACTACAATCTTTGAACTTTCAAGACCGGACGCCGAAAGCCGAAAGCCGAGAGCCGAGAGCCGGACATCCCTACTAGCCCATCGGAGTCACCGGCGCTCCATCCCGCAGAAACTGCGTTCCCGACACGATCACTTTATCTCCGGGCTTGATTCCGTCCAGCACCTCGTAGTCGTTGCCCACAGTCTGCCCGATTTTCAAAGGCTTCTGCCGCGCCACATAGGCGCCACCATTCTGCGGCTCCGCTACAAACGCAAAGTATTGTCCCGCGAGTCGTGATACAGCCAGGATCGGCACCTGCGGGCTGGGATGTGTCCCCCACACCACTCGCGCCCGAATGAATTGCGATTGACGCAGTGTCTCTTTTCCATTCGCAATGCGCGCCTTCACCAGCACCGTCTGCGTGGTGTTATCCACCTGCGGAGAAATAAAGCTGATCCGCGAGTCGGCCAGTACCTTGCCGTCGCTGTCAATCAGTTGCACCGGCAATCCCATCTTGAGCTGTGCCGAATGCTCGATCGGGATATACACGTAGGCTTCGAGGCTTCCCGGCTCGTCAATCGTGGTCAAAACCGTCGACGTCGTCACGCGGTCGCCTACGTGGACAGGAATGTCTCCCACAATGCCGCTCTTTAACGCGACCACTTTGTAGTAGCGCAACTGCACTTCCTGTTCACGCACCTGCGAATCCAGGGAATCCATCTGCGCCTGCGCTTGGTCCATCGCCGCCTTGGCCTGGTCCAGATCCTGCTTGCTCACCACACCTGCCGCTGACAGTCCCTGCGCGCGTTCGTATTGTTTCTTCGCCCAGCTCAAAGTTGCCGCTTGCGCCGTCCGCGCGCTCTCCAAGCTCTTTACCGTTGCCTGCTGCTTCAGCGGATCGATCTCGATCAACGGAGCCCCAGCCTCCACCCGTTCCCCCGAATGCGCGAAGATCTGAGTGATCAGTCCCTCCACCTGCGGCATAATCACGGCCGAGTCCCGTGACTTCAACGTCGCAACGTATTCGGTCGCGTCATCAACCGGCACAGCTTTCGCTTCCAGAACCTTAACGGGCATTGCTGGTGGTCCGCCGGCCTGAGGGTTCGGCGCAGAATTTCGGGAGCAGCCTGCGAGGACCAAGCTAGCCGCCAAAGCCGTAAGCAGCAAGCTCTTTGCTATGAATGGTTGAATGTTGTCTGCCATAAGTCGAGTGCCAAGTTCGTCCCTACTACTGTACCCGAAAGCGTCAAACGAATCGGATGGACCGCCAATCAAGCCTTCGCGAACAGGGTGACATGCGATTCTACGCCACAATATCGAATTCCTCCTGTGTTCCCCAGTGTCCCCTGTGGTTTATGCTTTTATTCGATCCAGAATCGGAGCCAGGCTGCTACGCCGCAACCATCCTCCCCAGAACCTCCTTCAAAATCTTCGCCGCCACAGTGGCCGTCGCACCCCCAATATCCCGCACCGGGTTGTATTCCACCAGGTCCGCTCCCACGATCTCTCCCTCAATTGCATGCAGATGTGCAATCGCCTCACGTACCGAGATTCCACCGGGCTCGCGGTGCGATACCCCCGGCGCAAACGCCGGATCCAACACATCCATGTCAAAGGTGATATATACCGGCCCGGTCACTTTGAGTTTGCCGTAAGCCGGTAGCCCTCGCATCTCCACCACTTCCACGCCAAATTTTTCCGCCTGCTCCCGCTGGTGCCGATTCAAAGTTCGAATCCCGATCTGCACCAACCGCTTCGCCAGCCCAGCCTCCATGATCCGCGCAAACGGACAAGCATGCGACAACCGGTTCCCCTCGAACTCCTCATACAAATCCGGATGCGCATCAAAATGAAATATCGTCAGCCCCGGATGCCGCCGTCCCACCGCCTTCACAATCGGAAACGTAATCGAATGATCCCCGCCCATCAACACGGGCCTTTTCCCCGCGTCGATCAATGCGCCCACGCCTGCCTCAATTACCGAAAACGCGTCCTTCTCTGTAAACACCAGGTCCCCAGCGTCCTCATACACTCCGGCAACACCCAAGTCCACACCGAGCTCCGACCACGAATTCGACGCGTCACAAGCCAGCGCCTCCCTGATTTTTCCCGGAGCCTCCCCCGTCCCCCGCAAATAAGAAGAGTACGCATCAAACGGAATTCCCAGTAGCGTCGGTCGCACCATTCTTTTCATAAGTTTCTCTTCCTCGAATGCCAGAGGCTCCTAACCTGACTTTGGTGCTGGGGTTTTAAGCCTTCCCTGACATGTGCAAATTTTGTAATGCGGTTTCTACATTTCTCGAATCTCTTCTCTGGCTCTCTGAAAATTCGACTGTCGCACCGCGTTCGCAATCAAACCGCCTGTGGATTATTTTTCATCTGTAATTCACCTTCTGTTTACCTCTCCGCAACTGACACCCCGCTACCCTTTCTTCAAAGGTTTTTCTCTCAATTCAGTTCTCTCTCTCAGGAGGAAATTCATGTCAGCACCAGGTTTCCTGGCGAAAGCCAGGCAGCATCTCGCCGTCACCACCAGCCTCGTGGCTCTGATCGCCAATCTCGGATCGCCGCTTCCCACCTCTGCTCAAGATCGTGAGAGTCCGTCGACCGCCACGCCCATCAAACACGTGATCGTCATCATCGGTGAAAATCGTACTTTCGACCACGTCTTTGCTACGTACAAACCTCTCCATGGCCAGACCATTTCGAACCTGCTCTCCAAGGGCATCGTCAACGCGGATGGCACACCCGGCCCTAACTTCTCACAGGCTAGCCAGTCCGCCGCCACCGACTCAAGCGCGGACGGATACAAGCTGAGCCCTCCGGCTAATGCCGCCTATCCTGTCTTGCCACCTGTGCTGGCTGGCGGCTACACTACCCCGCCTTTCCCAGACATTGCCACCGCCAGGAAATATGAAAACGGACTGCCCCGCGACTATTACGTGTACCTCACCACCGGCGGCACCGGACTCAACCACGGAGACGTTGACACTCGTATCCCCAATGCCACGACCCTGCCTTCCGGCCCATTTCAGATAACCTCCGCCACCCATCCCTACGACGCTTACGACAACAGTCCGGTCCACCGTTTCTACCAGATGTGGCAGCAGAACGACTGCAATACTGCCAAAGCAACCGCTTCGAATCCCAGCGGATGCACCGCCGACCTCTTCCCGTGGGTTGAAGTCACCATCGGCGCTGGTACCAATGGCCTGCCCCAGTCTCCCCTCTTCAATGACACGACCACCGGAGAAGGCTCGACTGCCATGGGCTTTTACAACATGCAGCAAGGTGACGCGCCCTATCTAAAATTCCTTGCTGACAACTTCGCGATGAGCGACAACTTTCACCAGGCCGTCATGGGAGGCACCGGCGCCAATCACGTCATGCTCGGTACTGGCGATGCCATCTGGTTTGCCAGCCCCGAAGGACAACCCGCCCAACCCCCGCACAATGAACTCGTCGCCGCAGGTACCCCGAACGCCGGCGTGGTCGACGAAATCGAAAACCCTAATCCTCAGGACGGCACCAATAACTGGTATACCGAAGACGGGTACGGCGGCGGTTCTTTCGGCTCACCTTCTTTCGGTGGCGGAACCTACAGCGATTGTTCCGACCTAAGCCAGCCCGGCGTCGAAGAGATCACCAGCTATCTGGGTGCGCTCTCCACGCCCATCAGCCCCAACTGCGCGCCTGGTCATTTCTATCTCCTGAATAACTACAACCCGGGATACTACGGCGACGGCCGCAACGCCTACGCCGATATCGGCAATCCCGCGGAAACAGTCTTCACGATCCCGCCTTCGCCTCTGCGCAACATCGGCGACAAACTGATCCAGAAGGGCATCTCCTGGACCTATTTCGGCGACCAGTGGAGTGCCTATCTTGCCAATCCAGACGGCCTCTACACCACTCCCGACAACACCTACTGCAACATCTGCAACCCCTTCCAGTATTCGACCTCGATCATGACCAGTGCCGCGGGACGTGCGCATAGCCAGGACACGACCCTCCTGTACAAGCAGATCGCGGACGGCACCCTGCCCGCAGTTTCCTATGTGAAGCCCGATGGTTGGCTCGACGGACACCCGGCCTCTTCCAAGCTCGACCTGTTCGAGGGCTTCGTCAAGAAAATCGTCGACGGCGTCCGCGCCAACAAAGAGCTGTGGCAAAGTACCGCCATCATCGTCACCTTCGACGAGGGCGGCGGCTACTACGACTCCGGCTACATTCAACCGCTCGACTACTTCGGCGACGGCAATCGAATTCCTACGCTCGTGGTTTCTCCCTACACCAGGCCGGGTTACATCTCGCACAGCTATACGGACCACGTTTCCATCCTGAAATTCATCGAAGCCAACTGGAGACTTTCTCCGGTCACCGCTCGCAGCCGCGATAACTTCCCCAACCCAGTAACCAGCAGCAGCGATCCCTACGTTCCCCTGAACAGCCCAGCCATCGGCGACATGATGGATTGGTTCAATTTCAACGCCCACAAGTAGGAGTCAGTTGAAGGGTGTAATCAAGAGGTGTAGATCAAGAGTTGTAGATCAAGAAGGTGCCCCATCCTTGTCGCGCATCTCGCGACAGGGATGGGGCTTTTTGACTTACTCTTTAGAATTTACCCCTGTGCTCCCCCGTGCCCTCTGTGGTGAGCCTTTTTGCTTTCCCCCGCATCCTTTATCCTAGTACCTGAAATCATGACTCCGAAGATAAAGACATCCAATGGCGGCTCCCGCGTCGCCGTCGCTGAAACTAATAACGGATCCAATCCCGAACGCGAACGCATTTTCAACGCCTACCGCCAATGGGGATATCTCGAGGGCGATCTTGATCCGCTTGGCTTCCTCCGTCCCCGCGAAACGCCCGAACTCGAGCACGAAGGCGAGTACGCCCGCGAGGCCCGCGCCATCTACTCCAGCACCATTGGTGTCGAGATCAACCACATCTACTCGCCCGAGCGCCGCCGCTGGATCTACGAGCAGATGGAATCGCCGTCGCAAGGTTTCGAAATTACGGAAGAAATCCAGCAGCGCATCCTCGACCTCCTCATCCGCGCCGACGTCTTCGAGCAGGTCATGCAGCAGCGTTATCTTGGGAGCAAGCGCTTCTCACTGGAAGGCGTCACCGCTCTCATCCCCCTCGTCGACGAAGTTCTCGATACCGCCGCCCAGCGCGGCGCCGTCGAATTAGTCATGGGAATGAGCCATCGTGGACGCCTCAACGTCATCGCTCACGTAGCGCAGCGCCCTCCCCGTGAGATCTTTGCCGGATTCGAAGATGTCGATCCGCGCAGCGTTCTTGGTTCGGGCGACGTGAAATATCACATGGGAGCCACCGGCGAATACACCACCCGCAGTGGCGGTAAGGTTCACATCCACCTCGTCTCAAACCCCAGCCATCTCGAAGCCGTCGACCCCGTTACCGTCGGCCGCACCCGCGCCAAGCAAGATCGCACCGGGGAAGGTGGCCGCGAAAAATATCTTCCGCTCCTCGTCCACGGCGACGCCGCATTCGCCGGACAGGGCATCCTCGCCGAGACCATGAACTACGCCGACCTCCCCGGATACACCGTCGGCGGCACGATTCACGTGGTCGTTAACAACCTCCTCGGCTTCACCACCAGCTACACCGAAGAACACTCCACACGCTTCGCCGCCTGCATCGCTCGCCGCCAGTCGATTCCCATCTTTCACGTCAATGGCGAAGACGTCGACGCCGTCGTCCGCGTAGCCCGCCTCGCCACCGAATACCGCTACAAATTCGGCACCGACGTAGTCATCGATTTAATCGGCTACCGCCGCCACGGCCACAGCGAAGTTGACGACCCTACCATCACCCAGCCTCTTCTTTATAAGAAGATCAAAGAGCATCCGCCGCTGTGGGAAATTTATGCCGATGACATCGGTGCCACCGACGCGCAATCTCAAGCCGCCGCCATCAAGGCCGAATTCGAAACGACGCAAAAGCAAGCCGGCAGCATCAAGCATAAGCCCCTGATGCGCGACCTTCCGAAATACTGGAATAACTACTTCGGAGGCCTCTACCGGCCCGAATTCGATGTCGAAACCGGACTCACCGCCGAAGAGTTGTCCGAGCTAACACAACGCCTGACCACATATCCGGAAGGCTTCCACATCCATCCCAAAGTAAAGAAGCTGCTCGAACAGCGCGCCGAAATGGGCGCAGGCAAGCGTCCGGTGGATTACGGCATGGCCGAGGCTCTCGCCTTTGCGAGCCTGGTGAAATCCGGTACCCACGTACGCTTTAGCGGACAAGACTCCCGCCGCGGCACCTTCAATCAGCGCCACTCCGTCCTCATCGACATCGAGAACGAAAACGAATACGTCCCGCTGGAAAATATCGCACCCGGTCAGGCGCGTTGCGAAATCTACAACTCCACGCTCTCCGAAGCTGGAGTCCTCGGTTTCGAATACGGCTACAGCCGCGACTATCCCGAATCTCTCGTCCTCTGGGAAGCCCAGTTCGGCGACTTCGTCAACGTCGCCCAAGCCATCATCGACCAGTTCATCAGTGCCGGCGAAGCCAAGTGGAATCTGCTCTCCGGCGTCGTGATGTTGCTACCCCACGGCTACGAAGGCCAGGGACCGGAACATTCCAGCGCTCGCATCGAGCGTTTCATTCAACTCGCCGCGAAACACAACATCCAGATCGCGCAGCCCAGCAACGCCGCGCAGTATTTCCATCTCCTGCGTCGTCAAGCATTGCGCCATTGGCGCAAGCCGTTAATCGTCTTCACGCCCAAGAGCATGCTGCGCCACCCCGACGCCAGTTCGCCCATCGAAGACTTCACGCACAAGAATTTCCTGAATGTCATCCCAGACACCGAAGTCGGAGAAGCCGACCGCATCCTGATCTGCACCGGAAAAATCGGTCACGAACTTCAGGCGGAAAGAAAGAAGAGGAAAGACACCACCACGGCGATCGTCTTCCTCGAACAGCTCTACCCCTTCCCCGAGCAGGAAGTCGCCGCCGAGTTCGACCGCCACGGCAAAAACGCTGACATCGTCTGGGTGCAGGAAGAACCGGCAAACATGGGAGCCCTCTTCAATATGCTCCCTCGCCTGAAACGCATCGCCGGCGATCGCCCGGTCCTGAGCGTAAAGCGAAGTTCAGGCGCAAGCCCCGCCACCGGCAGCGCCAAAGCCCACGAAGTAGAACAAAAAACACTTCTGACCCTAGCCTTCACCACAAAGTGACAAATAGAAGTTGAAGCGATTATGTGCGGAGCTGAGGGGAAATTATGTGGGAAAAGCCGCCCTCAGCTGTCCAGCCAAGCGCAGCCGAGCCGGGAACAGTCTATGTGGCGCGGGCGCCCTCGCCCGTGTGCTGACACCAAAACAAAGCCCTTAGCGGAAGACGCTCTCAAGGCCTCTCCGTGACCGCTTTTCCACCAGCCCCCGGTAAAGGATTCTTCTCCTCACCCGCCAGCGCCCCCTCCAAACTCCCATACGCATAAATCGTCGGCGCATGATTCGCCATCAATCCGCCCGTATCCGCCGTCGGACCATAGTTGCTGTGCACCTCTCGCCCCAGCATCCGCAGCATCGCCATCAACTGCCCACGGTGATGCGACGTATGCGTCATCCGCCGTACCATCACCCACGCCCGCGGCCGCCGCACCTCAAAAAAATTCGTCTCCGCCTCCCACCAGCCCTCATCCTTCGACTGCAATGCCGCCAACCGTTTCCCGCTGTCCTCCGCGTACCGCTTCATGAACTCCATCCGTGTCTCCGCAACTGGCAGCGGCGGAGCCCCCACATCAATCCCCAGCATCGTCCGAAACCACAGGTCCTCGCTCACACACTGATGCACCATCTGCTCCAGCACGCTGCGCCCCCGCGGGTCCCCATCCCGCGGACGCATCCGCAGATCCTCATCGCGGAACTCACTCCACACGCTGACCACCTTCACCCGCTCTGTCGCATACGTGTCCACCAGAAATTCATACCTCATAGCCGAAAATCTTACCCCACTCCCGCAATCCTGAGGTGAAGCGGTAGCCCGAACTCCCCAGGCCCCCGCCTTTCATTTCTGTACTCTACTGTCCGGTGGCGGATCCCCCGCCAATCGCAGGTTCGCGACCTTCTGCAACAGGTCAAACCAGAATGGCGCGCCTTGGGAAACAGCGAGGATGCTGATCAAAATGCCGACGAGTTTCAGCAGCATCGGATAAAACTCCGTCGGGGGACGCCGCGGATCATCCGGCAAGCAGTCCTCTTCACACCACCCCAGCGGAACGGGCAGTTTCTCCAGGTCGTCCCGTGCGTTCGTGACTTTGCTGAGCTCCTCTTTGGTTCCGGTGGTGAGAGTGGTCGCGCCTGTGCCGCCATCATTGCCAGCAGTTTTGTGATTGGCATAATTCTTCGCCGCTTCCGACACCGCCGCTCGCGCCGTCGGATCATTCCACAGAATCTTGCCGACGGAAATTGTGTCTGCATTGAGGGCGATGCACACCACAGCCGAAATCACCCACAGCCAGGCATTCGCCTTCCTCTTGTACCATCCGGAGACATTGTCCATGGCGTCATCGAACCAGTGTTCGATCTTCTTCTTCTCCTCGTCCGCGTTGGTTGCTCCCTTTAGAACAGTATTCAGAATTTTCTCCGTCGCAGGGGCGATGTTTCCTGGAGTTGTGCGCAGGTCCTGCAGCACCTGCGCAAACATGCTCGACGATAGGTACGCAGGCTTGTGGACCTTGCTTGCCGCTTTGAATAGCCAATTCGGCCTCCATACCCCTCTGAGCAGCGGATGCTGGTAAATCGCATTCTTCAAGTTCGTGTCTTGCAGCAGGCTCTCGATCCCAGACTCCAACGTATTGGCTCGCCACTTTGCCAGATTCGCGACAATCTCCTGGATCGCAGAACTCAGCGCGCTCAACAGCAAGTAAACAAAAACCAAACTGACAGCAAATTGCAGAGCAGGCGTCAACATACAAAGACTCCTTCCGCGTTCCCCAAGCAGGGAAGCGATTCCTCATTGAATTGTTCGATTGGGCCCACGTCCGGGCAAGGGAAGGCGCCCGGCTTACCTTCGGAACGCAACACTACCTGACCGCTCCCGGCCTGTCCACGAAAAGCATGCCATGTTACGAAATCAGAACACGTATATGTGGTCGGGACCGGGTACAGGGTGCCCCATTGCCTGCCCTGCCCGGAGTCGAAGGATCTCGGGTCCTTTGCGAGACATGGGGATGTGGCGCGGGCGCCCCCGCCCGCGCACTGCCGGCAGTGTTACTCTTTTGTGTCCCATGCCCCGCCGTCCTCAACCCCTCCGCATCGCCATCGACACCGGCGGCACCTTCACCGACTGTGTCTGGAACGAAGCGGGCCGCCTTCGCATGCTGAAAGTCTTCTCGACTCCCGCCGATCCCTCGCAAGCCATCGTCGAAGCGCTGCAGAAGATTGCCACAAATGCCGAACTTGTCCTTCTACACGGCACCACCGTCGGCACCAATACTTTGCTGGAACGCAAGGGCGCCCGCATAGCCCTCGTCACGACGAAAGGCTTCGAAGAGGCCATCGAAATCGGACGCCAGGCCCGGTCGAAACTCTACGACTTCTTCTTCGACCGCATCGAACCATTGGTTCCCAAAGATCTCCGCTTCGGCGTTGACGAACGTACCGCCGCCGACGGAAAAATCCTCACGTCGCCCACCACCGGCGATCTATCCACTCTGACGAAACAACTCACAGCCGCCAAGCCGCAATCCATCGCGATCTCGCTCCTCTTCTCCTTCGCAAACTCCACGAATGAAGAAGCTGTCGCCCATGCGCTGGCGTCGATTGGGGTCCCGCTCTCCATCTCCCATCAAATCCTCCCCGAATTCCGCGAATACGAACGGACTTCCACGGTAGTCATCAATGCCTACCTGCAACCCGTAATGCAAAGCTACCTGGAAAACCTCCAAGCCCGCTCTCGTAGGGACGTTGCAAGCAACGTCTCTCCGCCCACGAGCCCGCCCGCCCGCGCTCTGGATACTCGATTCACCACGGTGGAAGAGCAGGCCCTAAGCGCAGCGAAGAGCACCAACGTGGAAGAGCGGCCCTTCAGGGCCGCGAAAAGCGCGGGTGATTCCCGGGCTTCAGCCCCTGTGTCACGGGTTCCGGAAGCCGAAAGCCGAAAGCCGGACGCCCTCCCCCCTCGCATCTTCGTTATGCAATCCAGCGGAGGCATCACTACCCTTTCCACCGCCGCCCGCGAGCCCGTCCGCACTGTGCTCTCTGGACCTGCCGGAGGCGTCGTCGGCGCCGCCACCACTGCCCGCGCCAGCGGCTTCGATCGCATCATCGCCTTCGATATGGGTGGCACCTCCACCGACGTCTCCCTCGTCGAAGGCGAAATCACCACTGCCACCGACGCCCAGGTTACCGGCCTCCCCATCTCCGTTCCCATGCTCGACATTCACACTGTCGGCGCCGGTGGAGGCTCCCTCGTCCGCTTCGACGCCGCCGGTGTCCTTCGCGTCGGCCCCGAATCCGCCGGAGCCGATCCCGGTCCCATCTGCTATGGACGCGGCACCCAACCCACCGTGACTGACGCGAACCTTCTCCTTGGTCGCCTGCAGCCCACTCGATTTCTCGGCGGAGACTTCACGCTCGATCTGGATCGCTCCCGTCGCCTCACTGCAGAATTTCTCAAGCAGCAGCGAAGTCGCCTGACGATCGATCAATTCGCCGCCGGCGTCATCCGCGTCATCGACGCCACCATGGAAAAAGCCATCCGCGTCGTCTCCATCGAGCGCGGCCGCGATCCCCGCCACTTCGCGCTCGTCGCCTTCGGCGGTGCTGGAGGCCTTCACGCCTGCGCCCTCGCCGATGCCCTCAGTATCCCCCACGTCCTCATCCCCGCCTTGCCCGGCGCGCTCTCTGCTCTAGGAATTCTCGCCAGCGATGTCGTGAAAGACTATTCGCGCACCGTCCTATGGCGCGCCTCTAGCAAAGTTCCCACCGACAAGCTCAATCGCGAATTCACTACGTTGGAAAAGACCGCCGCAAGAGATTTTCGTAACGAAGCATGGCAGGGAACTCCACACTACAACCGCAGCGTCGATCTCCGTTACCGCGGCCAGGGTTATGAACTCAACCTTCCCTTCACCAAGAATCTCCTGCGCGAATTCGAACAAGAACACCACCGCCGCTACGGATACTCCCATCCCAACCGTGAAGTAGAACTAGTAACCCTCCGCCTCCGAGCGATTCTGAAGTCCAGCACAACTGACGTGGGCAAGATGGACCAAGTGGGCAAAAGAGCCGATGTGGGGAAGATCGACCATATGGGCAAGCTGGACCATGTGGGGACGGGCGCCTTCGCCCGTCCAGGCCGAGCAACGCTCGGCAGGCTCTCCTCGCCCAAAGTCACAGTCCTCTTCGAAGGCAAAAAGCAAGAAACGACAATCCACTCCCGCGAAGACCTCCGCCCCGGCCAGCATTATCCCGGCCCCGCCATCATCACCGAATACAGCGCCACCACAGTCATCCCACCCGGCAAACGCTTTCACCTGGACGAAGCAAATAACCTAATCGTTTCCGTTAGGCCCAAGTGAGGCAACATGTTTTCCTTCGTGAACCTTAGTGTCCTTCGTGGTGAAGGCCGTTGATTGTTAAAATCCGATGAAAATGTGCCCCAATCCATCCCCTGACTCCTGACAACTGACTCCTGCCTACTTGATTCCAGCTACAATATCCCCGTGAAACCAAGTCTGTTCGTCGTCGAAGACGATCCCGACATTTCCCGACTGGTTCGTCATCATCTGGAAAACGAAGGCTTCACGGTCCGCGTCTATCCCACCGGGGCCAACGTACTCGCCGACGCCGAGCGTCAACGCCCCGCTCTTTTCATCCTCGACATCATGGTGCCCGGCAAAGACGGTCTCGAAATTTGCCGCACCATCCGGCAGACTGCCGGCCTGTCTGCCGTCCCCGTGATTTTCCTGACCGCCAAAAGCAGCGAGGCCGATCGCGTTCTCGGTCTCGAACTCGGCGCCGACGACTACATTGCTAAGCCCTTCAGTCCTCGAGAACTCGTCGCTCGCGTTAAAGCTGTGTTGCGCCGTTTCGAGCGCCCGCTGCCGCCCAGTCCCTTGAAAGTTGGAGAGATCGAGATCGATCCTTCGGCCATGACCCTCACGGTGCGCGGCAATCCTGTTTCCACCACCGCCACGGAATTCCGTCTCCTCGATTACTTCGCCCGCCACAAGGGACGCGTCTTCAGCCGCGACCACCTTCTTGACTCCGTCTGGCGCGACACCGCCTACGTCACACCACGCTCCGTCGACGTTTATGTCCGACGCATCCGCGAAAAAATCGAGCCCGACCCCGAAAACCCGCGTTACCTGAAAACCGTGCGCGGCGCCGGATACCGCTTCGAGTCCCCCAAATGAGGCGACCGTCAACACGTACCCACCATCACGAGGATGCCCCACCTTTGTCGTGTCTTATCCGACAGGGTGAGGGTTTTGATCTGCGCTTAAGTTCCTCCCGCGCGTTCCCGCTTCCCCGAACGAGGAGAACGTGAAGAACCGCATCTTCTTCAAACTTCTTGCCGTTTTCCTCATCGTCATCGCCGCTACCGCCGCCACCCTCGACGTCATGATCGGTGGCGCATGGGAAGCTTCGCTGCGCACCGAGATCGAACGCAATCTTACCCAGAAGACTCTCCTCTTCGCCCATCGAGTCGAAATCGACCGTGCTCCTCTCTCTGAAATCGCAGCGCAGGAAGGTCTCGCCGCCGGAGCCCGCGCCACTATCATCGACGCTTCCGGAAAAGTTCTCGCCGATTCCGAAAGCAATCCCGCGACCATGGAGAACCACGCCACTCGCAAGGAGTTCGTCGCCGCCCTCGCTGGAAGGACAGGTGAGAACGAGCGTCGCAGCGCTACCGTCGGCATTCCTTTTCTATATGTCGCCGTCCCAGTTTCCGGAGGCGCAGTCCGTCTCGCCTATCCCCTCTCTGATGTCGAAGCGGTTCAGGCGAAAGTCCGTCGACGTCTGATTTGGGGCTCGACGATCGCGCTGTTCATCGCTTTGCTCATCGCCGCCGCCGCTTCCATCTGGACCGCGCGACGCCTCGAGCGCCTCGTCGATGTGGCCGTCCGCATCGAGCGCGGAGAACTCCAGGCCCGCGTCGAAGATCCTACGCTCGATGAAATTGGCCGCGTCGCCGCCGCCATCGACAAGACTGCCGGACAGGTCGAACGCAGCTTCGCCGCCGTTCGCTCCAGCCAGCGCCAACTCGAAACCCTCCTGAACAGCATGCAGGACGCAGTCATCGCCGTCAGCTCCGACGGTCTCGTGCAGTGGGCCAATCAGCCCATGGATCGCCTCATTCCGCAACACGCGCGCCTCAACGCTCCCGTTGTCGAAACCATTCGCGACCCCGATTTTCTCGCCGCCGTCAAATCTGCCACCAAATCCAAGAAAGTTAGTACCACCCGCGCCACTTCCATCGTTCCCGGCCGCGCCTTCGACGTCACCGCCGCCCCACTCCCCGATGGAGGCGCCGTCGCCGTCCTCCGCGATCTCACCGAAACCGAGCGCGTCGAAAAAACGCGTCGCGACTTTATCGCCAACGTCTCCCACGAACTCCGCACTCCACTGACCTCCATTCAGGGATACTCCGAGACTCTCCTCGACCTCACCGCCGACAACTCCGGATCCAATCGCGAATTTCTGGAAATCATCCGCAAGAATGCCGCCCGCATGTCGCGTCTTACCGAAGACTTGTTGACCCTGGCGCGCGTGGAATCCGGCGAGACTCGCTTCGACACCGAAGCCGTCCCGCCCGTCGAATTACTGCACGACGCCGAAGAAAGCTTTCGCGAGATCGCCCGTACCCAGGGCGTAGATTTGCACATCGTGGAAAACAACGGCGCAGGCAATGTGGAATCGCTCCCCAGCGTACGCGCTGACCGCGAAGCGATCCATCAGGTTTTCTCGAATCTGATCGACAACGCGATGAAGTATGGCCGCTCCGGCAGCCGCGTGGTTCTTGGTGCCCGGCCCGCAAAGCGGGGTATTCAATTCGGCGTCGAATTCTATGTGCAGGATTTCGGCGCCGGTATTGCCTCGGAGCACCTGCCACGCCTCTTCGAACGTTTTTACCGCGTCGACAAAGCCCGCTCCCGCGAATCCGGCGGCACCGGACTCGGCCTCGCTATCGCCAAACACATCATGCTGGCCCACGGCGGCTCCATCCGCGCCGAAAGCGAACTCAGCCACGGCAGCACTTTTCTGTTTACCCTGCCCACCGCATAAGAACGCAACTTCCTCAGTTTCAGTTGTGGGCTGTGTAGGAGTTCGACGCCAGCCATACAGGTCTGCGTCGTTCTCGCAATCGTAAGGCCGGACGTTCGATCGCGTAGTAAGATGTCGCCCCCGCGAGGAAGGCCATCCCAAGATTAGCCGGAAACGCCGCATACCATGCCTGCGAGCTTCGATCGAGAAACAGCTGCTGCCACAAATACAGGCTGTAGCTCAAGGTCCCGATCCACACCATCGGTTTCATATTCAGCACCCGATATCTCGCCACAATCGCATTCTGAATACAGAGTGCCAGTCCTAGATGAAGCGCACCAAGCCCCACCAGTTCGAAGGTCCGTGCGTGCGGCCGCGCTAGTAGCGGGACGCTCAGCGTGAGGAACCAAATAAGGAAGAATCCACGCCAGGCGAAAAATGAGGAATACCTTTCGAGCCTCGGCTGGAATAGCGCCAGCAGGCATCCAGTCGCCAGTGCGTCCGCGACTGTCGGAAAATACACACCCATGCCGAAAATTCCCAGAAGCAGCAGCACCATCCGCAGTGCCGGGCTCAACACGATCGTTGCCAAGGCTACGCGTCGCGCTATCCATGGCCCCATCACCATCGCCGCCGGCCACAGAAAATAAAATTGTTCCTCGACCGACAGCGACCATAAATGCCCGAACAGCCATGGTCGATATACCGAATACGAAGTCAAATAAGTAAAGGCCAGCGCAATGTCTTTTCCCGAAACTCTCGCATAAAAAACCGTGCTTACCAGAATCATGTAGGCATAAGCCGCCGGAAGAATCCGGTACGCGCGCCGCACATAGAATTCCTTCAGATGAATCGTCCCGGATTCGGCGTAGTCCCTCTGCAGGAGAGTGGTAATTAGGAACCCGGAAATTACGAAGAACATCCGCACTCCCACATCGGCGTACAAATACGCGAAATATAGCGAATGCAGCGGAAAGTTCCGCGTGCCTGCCAGGTGACCGAAGATCACGGCCGCGATCGACAAGGCGCGCAGCCCATCGAGCGATGCAATCCGCGACGTAAGCGCGGAACGCCCCGCTGTCACTTCCGGCTTCGCCCCCTCCTTCAACTCCACTCTTCTCATGGTGTCAACGGTTCGTGCCCACATGTCATCCCCGCTTCTGACAAGCCTCTTCCCTGAAAAGACGACCGATTATAAGCCGCTCTCACAGCCCGTTTGTCTAAGGGGTGTCAATTGCACCGCGGCACTGCGCAACTGGAAAATCCTCAAAAAATTCACAGCCCGTTAACCACCTCGTGCCCGCCTGCAACGTATCCTCATGCTTTGGCGATCCCTCTTCATGACAGTTAGAATTGCTACAAGCCGTCGAGTGGTTCGCGCCTCGTCCCGGAGGAACGTCATGAGTACCGCAGTGAAATCTCCCGATCCCGAGCCGGCGCATCAGTACATCGTTCGCCGCACCGTCGAAGCCTGCCACATGGCCAAGGAAGCGGCTGGAGCTGCGGCCGAGGGCATCGCCACCGGTTCGACCGTCCTCCTCAATTCGCTGCGCCAGCGCGAACGCGATCTGGATACGCTCGACCGGGAAATCGACAGCGGCGTCACTACCGCCATCACCGAGGTCGGTCCGGCCGAGGCCCGCGAACTCCTCGCCTGCATGAAGTTCATGATCGGCCTCGAGCGCATCGGCGACCTCCTCCTGAGCTTCGCCAACAGCGCCCTCTCCGTCAGCGGACGCATCGACTCTGAAGACACGCGGGACCTTACTCAAATGGCGACCATCCTCGAAAAAATGCTGACCGATTGCGGCACCGCATTCTCCGCCCGTGAGGTCGGCAAGGCTATCGACGTCCTTCGCGCCGACGCCGAAATGGACCGCCTCCGCAACCTCATCTTCCTGCGCCACATCGAGAATCCTGAGGACGTTCACCGCCAGGCCAGCCTGCAGGTCATCTTCATGACCCAATCTCTTGAGCGCGCTGGCGATCACGCCAAGAATCTCGCCGAAGAAGTCTGCCACTTTGTCAGTGGTCACACCGTCCGCCACGTTCTTATCGCCTACGACAAGCCCGTCGAACAAATGTTCATCGACTACCTCCGCCGCCGCGACCATACCCGCTAACCAATAGCAGGATGTGGCGCGCGCGCTCCCGGCCGTCCACCTTCCCGCACTGTCAGAATTGACATTTGCGCTGGTCACCAGAACTTGGCAAGATCTGTGGCATCTGATCTGGGGATCGAAAGGAAGGATCGTTATGAAGCCTCTGTCTCCGCTTTCACGTCGTAAATTCATGACCCTGTCTGCCGGCGGCTTGACTCTCGCCAACTCCGTGCCATTGTTCGCTGGACTACGCGGGGAAGCAGCACAAAAGGCAGCATCCCCCAACAAAACCACTGCGCCTCTCAACGCAGATGAAGCGTGGCGCGACCTCCTCGATGGCAATGCTCGTTTCGTAAAGGGCCAACCCTCGAGCCCACGACGCAGCCCTGAAGATTTTCGCGGCCTCGCCGAAGCACAATATCCGGAGGCCGTCATCGTCAGCTGTGCCGATTCCCGAGTGGCCCCCGAAATCCTCTTCGACGTTGGCGTCGGCGATGTTTTTGTAGTGCGCGTCGCCGGCAACGTCGTCGGCGGCGCGGGTGCTGTCGTCAAAGGCAGCATCGAGTACGCCATTGCCGAACTCAACGTGCCTCTCATCGTGGTTTTGGGGCACAGCAGTTGTGGTGCGGTGAAGGCCGCGATGAAGCACATTGACGCCAAGGATTCCCTGCCCGGCGCCATCGATGGCCTTGTAGAACTCATCAAGCCTGCCGTTACCCAAACTCACGGGCGACCCGGCGATCCGCTCGACAATGCCATCCGGCAGAATGTCGAGAACGGAGTCGCGCGCCTCAAAGAACTCCAGCCGATCCTTGCCCCTCCCGTCAAAGATGGCAAACTGAAGATCGTCGGCGCCGTATACGATCTCAGCACCGGCAAAGTGACACAAGTCTAGCGACAACGCTCAGACGGTAATCGCCAGAGCATTGCGGCTAGACGGAAGATCCGCATTTGGGTGATCCCCGTTTGAGGATTCGCGTCTCGGTGATTCGTGTTGGGGGGCTGTTGGGATGATCCGCGTTTGGGTGGCGCAGCGCTTTCAGCGCTGCGATAAGCAGCCTTCTCTTTGAATCAGGCTTTAGCCTCCGAGGCACGTAGTCGCGAATGCTCCCACAAAAGTTACTTCCGTTCCCCAACACCCCCGTCCCGAGGTGTACGATGCCCTATGAAATCAATCAGCACTTCCATGCGGCCGTTCTGCGCACTGCTCCTCGCCGTGCTGATCTTGCAAGGTTGCAACGCACTCAATCCTCTTTGTCGAAGCGCCCGTCCCGCGCCTGTCCTCGACTCGCTCTCGGCTACAACGATCACCTTCGCTCAGGTACAGGATGGATTTGTTCTCACCCTGACAGGTAGTGACATCCTCGCCTCCTCAGTCGTCGTCATCAACGGAACTACGCTCAGCACCCAAATCCTGAGTAGCACGCAGGCGCAGGTGACCATCGATACCGCGCTAATCCCCGCTCCCGGAACCGCCAATGTCACCATCCACACCCCCAGCGGCAACTCCGGCGATCTCGGTTGCTCCAGTGGCGGAACCAGTCACACTCTCGTCCTTACGATCACCTAGAACAAGTTGAACGGCATATGCCTCAAACTTGGTGCAAAGCATACAACAAAGTACGTACAAGTGTTCCTATAGGAACATTTGTACGTACAAATATCGCCCGGTGACTCCGCCCGTAGCTGTGCCTGAACGGTGAGTGAGAGCAGCAGAGCATACACTTTCGTACTTTGCATGGAAGCGACGAAAGAAGTCATCCTTAGGAAACAAAGCGCGAGCGGAACTGGTTGAGGCTCCCGCGCTTTTCAAGGGGCGTGACTATGGCTATCTCAAGTCTGAACAGCAGACGAAGCGGTGCGGCTGTGCGAGTAGTGACGGTGAGCGCAATCTTGTTTCTCATCGCGCTGGCTGCACTTGCAACTCCGCAGTATCAGGACCGCGACCGCGATCGCGATCACGACCGGGGTCGCGATCGTGGTTTCGACCGTACGATTCTCATCCTGTCGCACGAGCGTGTTGCGCAAGACTTTGGCGGCGGCAACGGCGGAAGGCCTGCACCTGATGCTTTGTGCGAACCTGGTTTCGTCGCAGTTGGTTTTCACGTGCAGACTGGCGAGTTCTACAACCAGGCGTGGCTCGATTGCGCTCCGATGCGGTCGGACGGATCGCTGGGCGATGAGCGCAGAATGACTGGCAGAACGGGCAGCCCCGGCGGCCGTCCGGTTTCCGATGCGAGTTGCTCGAATGGCCTCGCACTGCGCGGCCTTCGTGGGCGCACCGGCGCTTCCATTGATGAAGCCATCGGCGAGTGCAGCCTGATCCGTGACATCGCTCAGCGTTACGACAATCCCAGAACTGAATTCACACAGTCAGTCATGCGTCCTCGCCCTGGCGGACGGCCCGCTGAGGGACAGTGTCCTGCAGGCAGCGTCATCACCGGATTCCGCTCGATGAGCGGCGAGTACATGGACCACCTGTGGCTCGTCTGTTCTGAACTGCACCGCAGTTACTAATTTTTAGGGTGCCCCATTTCTCGCGTTCTTCGGCGAGAAGTGGGGCATTGTTTCTAGGCGCACTCTCTCGATGCTGCTACCGCTGACTGCTCTTCAACCCTATCCGGACGTTTCGCTTCAACTTTCTGTTCTCCTTTGCGGATCAATACGATCGCTCCGAGGATCGCTACCGATGCCGCTACTACCCGCATGGTCAGCGGCTCGGAAGCAAGCAGCCATCCGAGAAACACTGCTACCACTGGGTTCGCATACGTGTGCGTCGCCACCAGCGCGGGCGGACACTTCTGCAGCAGCCACGTGTACGAAGTGAATGCCACGATCGAACCAAAGACAATCAGATACGCGAGTCCCAAGATTGATTTCATGGAAATGCTCGCCCAGTGTGTGGCGTGAAATTCTCCCGTGAGGCCTGCGGTCGCCAGCAACATGAGCGCGCCGCAGAGTGTGGGCAGCGCGGTGCGTCCCAGAGCATCGTTGGGCAACTTGAGTTTGGGAGAGATCACCACGCCTGCGGACCACGAGAACGATCCAGCGAGCACAGCCAGCAACGCGAGCACGCTGGATCCTTTTACTGACAGTTCAACGCCAGTGAGCGCGGCCACGCCGGCGACGCCCAAACCCAAGCCCAGCGCGCTGAGCAGGCTGATCTTCTGCTGCCCCATCGACCACGCCAGCACCAGGATGAACATCGGTTCGGTCGCGATGAGCAGTGCCGCCAGTCCCGAGCCAACGTACTGTTCGGCCCAGTGCAGCGTGCCGTGACCGATCAGAAAAAACAAAGCTCCCAAAACAAATCCAGAGATCCAATGGGCACGCGTGGGACGAAAGCCACGCGCCCATGCCCACGCGAGCAGAACTGTGCCGGCAATAGAGTGCCTGATGCCCGCAGTGACCAGCGGTGGAATGGTTTCGACCGCGTAGCGAATCGCGAGGTAGGTTGAGCCCCACACGAGATAGATTGCAGCGAAGGCAAGCGCCAACTGGATCGAGTAGGTGCGACGACTTTCGAGTTTGGATGAGCTGGTTACGAGCACAGGTCTGCCTCCTATGTTAACGATATTGCCGCTGCGGATCAGGGCCATTATGTGGGCCGCTTCGTGGCTCGGCATGGTCTAACCTCCAAAATGGTGTTTATAGGTTAATGAATCCTAGCGCTAGCGCTCCTAACTTGTCAAGATGGTTTCAATGGTTAGATAATAGGACAGAGGCAAAAAGGTCTGAATACAACTCGCGAGTCAACGAAAATTGTGCGGCGCCGTCCCCCGCGATTTGATTTGATTGCGGGGAACGTGTGCCTCGATTTCGTGAATACCCTTGACGATCGCTACACGAAGCCCAAGGAATTATTGGAAACGTATATTGATCTCGTGCGATTTGGCGAAGACACAGGAGTGCTGGATTCGAGGCAGGTGGACCATCTGTTCGAATGGGGTCAAGCGGATCCCGATCGCGCGCAGAAAGTGCTCGGTTGGGCGAGGGAGTTACGCGAAGCCATTCATGATGTTTTTCGGGCGCTGATGGATAAGAGTCCAGTTCCGCCGGCGCCCCTGGCGAGGCTGAATGCGTATATTCAAGATGCGATGGTTCACTTGCGACTGGTGGCGGTGAAGAGTGGCTTCGAATGGACGTTCGGCGACTTCGGCGAGTTGGACAGTGTACTGTGGCCGATTGCGCGATCCGCGGCTGAATTGTTGGCGTCGGATCAGCTGCCTTATGTGCGGGCTTGCTTCTCCAAGACTTGCGAGTGGTTTTTCCTGGATACGAGCAAGAACCATCAACGACGATGGTGCGATATGACGCGATGTGGGAACCGGGCGAAGGTGCGGAATTTTTATGCGCGGCAGAGGAAGAACGGTTAACCACAGAGGACACAGAGGACATGAGGGACTGAAATGAAGCTTTCGTGTCGGAATTCGATTTCTCGCTTTGATTCGGAGGGGCACTTGATTCGTTACCTTTTTGCTGTTGCCGCGTTGCTGACAGGCTTATCTGATGCGCAGAACGTTGTTCACTATACGACCAGCAACGCCAATGTGAAATATCTTTTCGCGACGGCGGAGCCGGTGTTGCATTTGAAGCAGGGGGACATTCTCGACACGAATACGCTCGATTGTTTTGGTAATGGGCTGAAGAAGCCGGGGGACACGCTCAGCATGGCCAAGGGGGACAATCCGCTGGCCGGGCCGTTCTACGTGGAGGGGGCGGAGCCGGGGGATACGCTGGCGGTGAAGATTCTGGACCTGCAGGTGGATGGGGAGTACGGAGTGGGGGCGTTCTCGCCCGGGTTTGGTTCGATCAATTCTTCGCACTATACGCCGGTGCTCGGCGGAGAACTACCGGAGCGGGTTTGGTTTTATAGGATTAATCACGACGACAACACGGCTAGCTTCAAGGCTACGGATACGGATTTCTCGGTGAAGATTCCGATGCATCCGTTCTTCGGATGCCTTGGGGTGGCGCCGGCGAACGGGGAGGCGCGGAGTTCGATTGTGCCGGCGGAGTTTGGCGGGAACATGGATTCTCCGGAGGCGAGCGCGGGCAATACGGTGTACTTTCCGGTGAATGTGAAAGGTGGGCTGCTCTATTTAGGCGACGGGCATGCGGCCATGGGAGATGGTGAGGCTGCGGGGTCGGCGATCGAGGTGCCGCTGAAGGCGCGAGTGCAGGTGAGCGTGATCAAGGGACGGACGATTCAGTGGCCGCAATTCGAAAATGACGACGCCATCATGACCGTGGGGGCGTACCGTCCGCTGGAGGACGCTACGCGGATTGCTCTGACCGAACTCGTGCACTGGATTCATAAGGACTATGGGCTTTCTGAGTTGGATGCTTACGAGTTGTTGTCGAAGGTGGCGAAGATTCATTTGAACGAGATGGTGGATCCGAATTATGTGGTGGTGGCGTCGGTGGAGAAGAAATATCTGCCGGCGCGGAAGAAGCAGTAAGAACCCGGGGTTGTAGTATTCGGTAGCTGGGCTGGGCTGGATTTTCGGAGCGCTCCGGAGAAAACCTTTCACCACAGAGGACACGGAGGAAAATCTGCGGAGAGACCTGAGGCAGATTATGCTGGGTTCGCTTCGGCGTAGGGAAAGAACCTGCGGGGCATACAGCGCGGATGGTAGGGGCGCAGAAGTGGGCCGCTGCATCTGAATTGGTGTTCGTTCGCTCGCCAATTCCCAGAAGGGTTGGGCCCGCAGTATGTCTCGCAGTGGTTGTTTTGTGTTGCTTGCCTTCGTTTCGGCCTGCTTCAGCTCAGTTTTGGCATTCGCCCAGGCCGCGCCATCACAGATTGATCCCAATGCCGCACCGGTTGCGTTCGTGTACGTTACTTCTACTACCAGCACAAGCAGCTATGAAATCAACGCCTATGCCGCCTCGGCGAATGGGGTGCTGACTGCCGTACCCGGCTCGCCCTTCGCAGCGAATGGACCCTATCTGGGAGCGAATCGGTGGTGGCTGTTCTCGACGGATACGGTGAACATCGACTCGTTCGCCATTGGGTGGAATGGGACGCTCAAGGAAGTGTCGGCGATCGATGCGCAACAGTACAACCTGTATCCGACGGGCGGGCCGGTCAGCTTGTTCTTTGACCGCAGCGGCTCAATGCTGTACGACCAAGATATCTATGCCGATGGCGCGAACAATGCTTACCAGTTCTTCGATTTGACCAAGGGTACAGGCGGGCTCAGCTATCTTGGCGCGACGGCTACAGATAGCGCGGCGTGGATCACGCCCCTGAGCTTTGTGGGAAATAATGCGGACGCCTATGGAGCTTCGTGCGTGCGGGGAGACGCGTACATTTTTGGGTTCGGCCGAAGCAGCGATGGAACATTGACGGACTTGAATATTACACCTGCGATTCCAACGGCGTCCAAGGGCGGATACTGTCCGTACCTGACCGCGGCGGATGATTCGAATCATGTCGCGATCTCGCTCACACCGATGATTGACGGATTGACGCCCATCGGCGCGGCGCGAATCGCAGTGTATACGGCCGACGGTTCGGGTGACCTGACGACGAACAGCACCAGTGCGAATATGCCGAAAGTGGCAGTGGGAAGCGTGATCGACATGAAGATGTCGCCATCGGGCAAGGTGCTGGCAATCGCGGGAACGAGCGGCGTGCAGGTGTTTCGCTTCAACGGCGCCAATTCCGTTACGGCATTTTCGGGGCTCATGACGAGAGATGAAGTGGACCAGATGTTCTGGGATGATGCGAATCATTTGTATGCGGTCAGCCGGTCGGCAGGGAAGTTATTTGTATTTACCGTGACCGAGACCGGTTGCAGGCCGGCGCCGGGATCGCCGTATTCGATTGGGAGTCCGTATGGGTTGGCTGTTTTGGCGAGGTAGGATTTTTGGTCGCAGGACATTTCCTACAGAAAGTCAAAGACCCCACCCGTTCCGACTAGTGGACTGAGAGCCGGACCTTAGCGGCTCAGCCGAATTCTATGGAAGTCTTAGCGGCACGGCTGAAGCCGTGCCCTTCCCGACATCGCACAAACGGCAGCGGGCATTTTAGACGCGGCAACTTTAGCTATGCCCTAAAGTCAAAATCCCCGCCCTGTCTCTGCAAAAAACGCAGAGACAAGGACGGGGCCCACTCGGTATTTTTTCCCTGATCTTCTCTACTAGCCTTTCACGATCTTTTTGGTAGATGCGTCCCACACGGCTACATCCTGGTTGAAATAGGAGAAGTTGGCAAGGTGGCAGCCGATAGCGGCGTTGTTGCCGAACACTTCGTTTTCAACCACCGGCTTGCGAGTGCGAACTGCGTTGTAGAAGTTTGCCTGGTGATCGACCGTGTCGCTGTAGCCGGGAGGATTGGCGTAGGACTCGCCTTCCGCGTCTACCTTCCACTTCAAGGCCGCCGGTTCGGGATGCTCTTCGTGCCACTTCTGCAGATATTGGTCCCGCAGGGCCTTCGGCCAACCGAAAACTGAATAGCCTTCGGGCTCGGGGCGAGTGTCTTCGGGCTTGTAGGTGAGGGTTGCGTCCTTGATGATCATCGTCCCCTTGGTGCCGTAGAAGCCGATAAACTCTCCGCCATTGTTGTTCAGGTTGCAGCGCAGGGTGACGCGGCAGTTGGGATAGTCGTAAAGAGTTTCGATGAGGTCGGGGAACTGGCGGCCATCCTTGAAATGGAAGAGACCTCCGGAGGATTGGGCGCGCTGAGCAGGCTCGTTGATGCCGGTGATGAACATGATTCCGGAGAGCAAGTGAACGAAGAGATCTCCGCCGAGGCCCTCGCCGTAATCGGTGAAACAGCGCCAGCGGAAAAAGCGGACCGGATCGTATGGAACCTTGGGAGCGCCGCCGAGGAAAGTATTCCAGTCGATGGTCTTTTCGCTGGCATCTGGCGGGATGGGATAGACCCAGGCGCCGCTGGGGGAATTGCGATCCCAGTAGGCGTTGATGGAAAAGACTTCGCCGAGCTTGCCGGAGTCGTAAATCTCTTTGGCTTTGGCGTAGAGGACCGAGCTGACACGCTGGCTGCCGACGGCGACCATGCGATTGTGCTTGTGGGCGGCCTCGACCATGGCGAATCCGTCTTCGACGGTGTGCGACAGGGGCTTCTCGCAGTAGACGTCCTTGCCGGCGGCGCAGGCATCTTCAAAGATGTGGCGATGCTGGTGGTCCATGGTGGCGATGAGGACCGAGTCAACGTCTTTGCGATCGAGAATGGTGCGATAGTCGCGGGTGGCAGGGACGCTAGGATTATTG
This sequence comes from uncultured Acidobacteriaceae bacterium, assembly GCA_963731405.1. Lineage (GTDB taxonomy): Bacteria > Acidobacteriota > Terriglobia > Terriglobales > Acidobacteriaceae > Sulfotelmatobacter. Next base: position 62,575 of record CAVSVS010000001.1, read on the forward strand.
ACGGCTTCCTGGGCGGCGATGTGGCGTCCGTCATACAGGTCGCAGACGGCGACGCATTGGATGCCGGGAACTTCGAGGGAAGCTTGAAGATGTTCGCATCCGCGGACGCCGGTGCCGATAGAGGCGAAGCGTACGGTATCGCTGGGAGCGACCGGGCGGCCGGACGCGGAGAGGATGCGAGGTTGCAGAATGGTTTTTCCAACAGTCGTGGCGGCGAGTGCGCCGGAGCCGAGATGAATAAATTGACGACGGGACAGGGGATACTTGGCCATTAGATTCTCCGTCTTTAGATTTCAGAGCTTCCGTGACAGCGTGCGCGCCGACGCGGAGTTCTTACGCGGAGGAATTATCCCACAGGAGCGGGGGGTTTAGTAAAACGATTTTCTAATGGGTGGGAACGAGGTCGGGGGGGCTGCCGGAATCGGGAAAGGTCTTGAACCACGAAGGACACTCAACCTTTGAACCACGAAGGACACTAAGGTTCACGAAGGAATGCATGGAGTTCATACGAGGCGATGGGAGTGTTCTGTGGGTGCTGGTCTCTAATTTAGGGGTGAAAGAAAAAAGGCGGGAAAAAATTGAAAGGGCCGTGACATTGGTTATGCTCTAGCCGCTCGCTCCTGCGAGGGAGCTTACAGCGTGGAGGCATGTACCGTCACGACCCCTTGATGCGATCACTGCTTTCGCAGTTCCGAACCCCAACTGCCCCTCGCAGAGCCGTCGGTTTTTTCAGGTCCAGTTACCCTGCAGGTCGCCCCGCCTGGCTGATCACTCAGTCTTTCGGACTGGCTCGTTTTATTGTGCCAACCCTTTCGACCGTCGACGCAAACCACCTTAACAGAGAAATAAAAAACGTCAACGCAAACTATTGGTGCAATGGTGTGCATCGAAGCTGTGCATAACGAGAAATGCAAACGGTTGCAAGGCGGGAGTTTATCCACAGGAAGATTTAATTCGTCCGGGTTTTACACATAAGATTGCACAACGATCGGGGGCGTCGTCAAAGCGATGAAAGGGAACCAAATAATCGTCTTGACGCTGGAACGCGATGAGCGCATCTTTCAGAGAGCAAAAGAAATCGCAGTGATAGCAGAACTCGTGGCCTACGTGGACGGTGGTTGCCTGGGGAATCCGGGGCCATCGGGCATTGGAGTGGTGATCAATGGCTGCGCCAGCGGCCCAATACGGATCGCCAAGTGGATTGGCCGCCAGGATAACAACGTCGCCGAATACGCCGCGCTTATGGAGGCACTGCAGTATGCGGTCGCTCTGAAGGCGCAAAAGCTTCATGTTTATTCCGACTCGCAAGTGGTGGTCCGTCAAATGACCGGGGAGTACAAGTGCCGCAGCCCTCGACTCTATTCTCTGCATTGGACTTGCCGGAAGCTGGCGCGCTCGCTGAAATTCTCTATTTCGCACGTGCCCCGCGAGAATAATGCCGAGGCAAACGGGCTGGCGCAGGCGGCTCTGAGGCTGAGAGCTGTCCAAAAAAACGTGGGCCGACGTCTCTTGCGGGACGCGGCAAAGCTCATGGAGCGAGGAGACGTTGCCGGCAACGTCTCTCCTGCGGAACTTTTGGCTTAGTACCTTTGCGCGGGAAATTCTTGACAGCGCGCGCTCTCCGAGCGAGACTCCGAGTAACATATTCCTTATAACTGAGTGAGTTGCGGCGGGCCGATGCGCCCCGGTTTCGCCCAGCCCAGGTGCAGCGCGCCATGGAACGTTTTTGTCCTTTTGAGGAGACGTCGCCGGGAGCTTGCGCGGACGGCACTGTGTAGGTGTTGGTTTGCGGGGAAAGTTGAATCGGGAGCAGGCTTTGCAGCAGAACAATTCAAACCGGAATCCACAAGGCAGTGTTTCGGCGGCTCTCAGCGCCGCGCGGGCGGAAGCCAACGCCAATTTTCCATTGCCTCTTCAGTCCTTATCCAACGGGTCGTCCGCAATGATGGGGGCGAGCCTGCGCTTTCCCGGGGAGGATGCTGGGCGTTCGCTGGCAGAGATCGCACAGCGTGATCTGGATGCAGCGCTGCAGTTGCTGGCGGACCGTGCGCAGTACATTACGGGCGCTAGCGGGGCGGCGATTGCCCTGCGCCGTGACGGCAAGAACGACATGCTGTGTCGAGCGAGCAGCGGATCGAACGCGCCAGAGCTGGGCGCGCTGCTTTCGACCGAATATGGGCTCTCCGGGGAAAGTGTGCGGACCAAGCAGGCACTACGTTGCGACGATGCCGAGCGTGATGTCAGGGTGAATCATGAAGTGTGCCGGCAGATGGGAATCGCCTCGGTGGTAGTGATGCCGGTTGTGAACGACGATGAAGTTCTGGGTGTCTTTGAACTTTTTTCCGGGCGCGCGAATGCGTTTGGCGCCCGTGATGTCTCAGCGGTGCAGCGGCTGAGCGAAATGGTGGAGACCGCGGTGCGGCTGGCGCAGGTGACTGAACGATTGCCGGACCGTTTGAAAATAAACTCACCTGCGGAGACGCAGCCGTCGGATGATCAGATTCTAGCTGGAGAAGTAGTGGCGGACATCGTTCTGCCAGCTCCGGTTTCAGAAGAAAGCATTCTGGAAGAACAACCGCCGATTGTGAAAGTTGTTGTCGACGCTTCGAAGAATGTGGCGGCAGCAGTCCTCCCCAAAAGTGAAGAGTCAGTCGGGGCCGCACAAACACTGCTTCCATCAAAGAATGATCCGCTACTCACGAGTCAGACGTCAGAGAAGCCGGTAGCGCAGATTAGGTCAGCTTTGGCAAGCGTAACCCCCACGCCGCCAGCGGCAACGACAGCGGCGGGACTTGGGGCGACGACATCGGCAGAGAGTCTGACACCCAAGAAGAACCTGTTTTGGTCCGCCGCGGAAAATCCGGCGGTCGATGCGGGAAAGACGGATGATGCGGATCGCAGCCATGTTCCTCCCGTATTGCGAGGCTTGCGCCAGTGCGAAGCCTGCGGTTTCCCGGTATCGGCTGGTCGCACGTTTTGCGTGGAATGTGAAGAGAAGAAGTGGAAGGGGCAGCTGAAAGTAGAGAAGGTCGCGCCTCGTCCGGCGGTGGCGGCTTCTCCGGCCACTGAAAAGCCGGTGCCCCAGGCTACCAAGCCCGAGGCTAGCAAGTATGAAGCCCTGACGAACGCTACGAGTTCGATCGCGGAGCTGGATGCGATGCGACGCGCGGCTGTGAAGCCCGCAAGTCCTGGCGCCGTTTCCGTGGATTCGAAGGCCTTTGCCGCGGCCGCCAATGCTCCTGTGGCGGTGCCCCAACCGATTGCGGCCCCGATGCCGTTCGCGGTGCGCGCCGCAGAAAAGGAATCGAAGACTACTCTCCCGGCGGACTCGCGCCCTGCAGTTCCCGAGACTGTAGCCGCCTCGGAGGTTGCTTCTCCCGATTTTGTATTGAGCGCGGGGATGGAACCTTCGCAGTCTTGGCTCGCGGCGAACAAGTACATTGTTGGCGTGCTGGTGATGGTGATCGTGGCGATTGCCGCGATCTTTCTGCTGCGCTCATAGTACGAATTTCTGTCGCTCTGGAGCGCTCTGCAATTGGCGGGTCCGACGACTCTGGTCCGCCGAAACCCTTGACAACACAGGCAACTCTGCTAAAGTTCGGGAGGAAGGTTTGCAAACTTCGACACAATCGGCAGGGAACATGGTCATGAAGAACGTTTACGAAGTATTGCGGCAGAAGGAGATGGAACTCACCCGCCTGGAGAAAGAAGTGGAGGCGCTGCGGTTGGTAGCCCCGCTTCTTTCCGAAGAAAAAGAGATGGCGGCAGATATGGCGAAACCGTCATTGGCGACTGCTGTCAATGGACCGCAGGCGACGTCCCGCGTTTCCGTGGCCGCCCCGCCTTCGATTCCGGCGCCACAACCGGTGCGCGCTGCCGGATGGGAAGACACCGCCAAGCGCTGGCCGTAGGATTGTAACCAACCTGTCGCGTCGCCCGCGCCTACTGGCGTGGGAAGATTTTATGGCCCGGGATGCGTCCCGGGCCGTTGTGCGTTTGGAGTAAGCGACTCCAGTTCAGTGAATCAGGGTTTCCTGATTGGCGACACACTTCCATTCTCCGTTGAGCTTCACCCAGGTGTCGGTAAAGCGTCCGCGATGGACGAAGGGCTTGCCATCGTCGGTTCCTTTGGTGCGGTAAACGCTGGTGACAATGGCAGTGTTGCCGTAGAGATAGACACTGGTGTCGGAGTTTGCAATCTCCTCGGGTTTGAAAGAGAGGTCCTTGAGGCTGGCAAGATACTGCGATTTGTTCTGAAAGGCTCCGTGGTGATCGACGCTGATGAAGGTGTCAGCCATGATGGCGGCCGCCGCCGTGGCGTCGTGATGAATCTCCGCCTGGTTCCATGCGCCCTCGAGGGCGAGGATCATGCTCTTGTCGTCCGCGGAACTGGCCGCCTTGTTCTGGGCAACGGAAAGCACGGAGGCCGTCGATAGAACCAGGGCGAGTGCCAGAATGCGCATCATGGGCCGTTGTCCTTTCATTGTGCCGAATCGGTGGGACGGCTTCTCGAACGAAACGGCGGCCAGCTATCCTGCGACGATTTCGTGCAACGCCGCCAGCAGGCGATCGACTTCCTCCATTGTGTTGTAGTGAACAAAACCGAGGCGCAGGAAGCCGCCGGATTTCTCGACGTCGAGATGCTCGGTCAGATTCAGCGCGTAATAGTTGCCATCCCAGGTGAAGAAGCCGCGGTCGCCGAGTTTGGTGGCGAGTTCGAGCGGCGCGTGGCCTGGTTTCCCTGAATCGATGCGGACGGCGAGAGTGGCGCAACGTTCGTTGAAGCGTGCAGGGTCGGTGATGCCGTAAATCTTCAGGCCGGGTATTTTCAGCAGGCCCGCGATGAGTTTTTTCAACAGGGCGCTTTCGTGTTCGTGGATGGCTGCGTAGGCCGCTTCAATGGCGGTGCGTCTTTCAATTACCCCACTTGTGCCGGCCTCATCGTTCCCACCCTTCGAAAAGCGCGAAGGGTGGGGCACCCTCATTTTGTTTTGTCCCCGGCCGAGGTCGGCGAGATATTCCACGCAGGCGGTGATTCCGGCGATGCATTCGTGATTCAGTGTGCCCCACTCCCAGCAGTTGGGAATCGCGTTGGTGTTGGGGCGCACTTTGTAAGGACGAAAGCGCTTGAGGTGCTCGCGCTTGCCGAAGAGCACGCCCATGTGAGGGCCGAAGAACTTGTAGGTCGAGCACGCCAGGAAATCGCAATCGAGGGCAGCGACGTCGATCAGTCCGTGCGGGCCGTAGTGCACGGCGTCGATGTAGGCGAGGGCTCCGGCTTGATGGGCGAGTTGTACAACCTCTTTCACGGGATTGATGGTGCCGACTGCATTGGAGGCGTATCCGACGGCGACTAGCTTGGTCTTCGAATTTATCTTCGAGGCGAGGTCGGCCATGTCGAGGGTGCAGTCCGCGTCGTGGATCTCGGCCCAGCGGACGGTGACTCCGCGATCCTCGGCCATAGCGAGCCACGGGGAGACGTTGGCGTCGTGGTCGAGGCGGGTGACCACAATCTCGTCTCCCGGTTTGAGTTCGCGGCCAATTGCGCGGCTGATTGCGAATGTGAGGGTCGTCATGTTGGGGCCGAAGGCGACTTCGTCGGCGCCACAATGCAGGAAGTCGGCCATCGCGCTGCGCGCCTCGGCGATCATGGCATCGGTGCGGCGACTGGTGGCGTAAGCTCCGCCGGTGTTGGCATTGTTGTGGCGCAGGTAGTCGGAGATGGCGTCGATCACGCGCTGCGGGACTTGCGTTCCGCCCGGGCCATCGAGGAAGGCGGCGGGGTGGCCGTTGACGGTTTGGGCGAGAGACGGGAACTGGGAGCGGACGTAGGCGAGGTCGAGGGCGGGAGTGATTGTCTGTTCTGTGGTTGGCATATGGTTTCCTTGATTTCTATCATGAAAGATTCGATCAGAGGGTTGATTTCACTGTACGGATTGAGGCGGTTTCGGACTCGTTGGCTCAGCCCGCCAGGAGGCATTTCCATGGTAAGTGTCGGCAGAAAGGGAAAATTTCTGCCCACATGCAAAGCATTCAAACTCGTGACTGACGATATCCCCGGGCATCGGTGACTTAAATAGGTCTTCGAGTGGGCAGTCGCCTTTTACGATTCTGAAAGTTCCCTGCCCTACGATCTCGATCAGCTGACGAGCAAGGTCGAGGTATTCCCTCGCAGACCGGAAGTTCATGCGTTCGGCGAATCCTTGGCATCTCGGGCACATTTCTTCAACTATCGTAGCTGCAGCGAGCCGCAGCGGCTAAAGCCGCATCGATCTTGAGCTGCCTAACGCGGCCCTGAAGGGCCGCTCTTCCACGTTGCGTCAAGTCGTCGCTGCTCTCACGAAATCCGCCAACAGGCCGTAAGCGGTTGCGTAGAGGCCGGGGTTTTCTTCGGTGATGGCTAGACCGGGGAAGATGTCGGTTTCGAAATAGATGTAGGAGCTCGTGCCGGTGATTTTGGCCATGGGCTGGGTGCTCAGTATTTTTTCGGGCTTCACGCTGGCTTCGACGCGAGTGGCAGTGCGTCTTGCCCGGCACACCAATTTGAAGGGCCAGCCGTCTCGCTTCGCATTGCGGAGAGCTTGCGGGGTGAGGTCGCGGATGCCTTCGCGCTCGATGTCTTCCAGGCGTATCGGGATATCCATCAGGACTGTGATCAGGGCGGCGGTTTTGACGGCGGCGTCCCAGCCGTCGATGTCGTGGGTTGCGTCGGTTTCGGCTACACCTAGCGCTTGCGCCTTCTTCAGCGCTTCGTCGAAGGTGAGGCCTTGCTCCATCTCGCTCAGGATTACGTTCGTTGTTGAGTTCAGGATTCCGTGGAAGCCTTGCAAATGAATCGTGGGTAGTTGGTCGAACAAAGAAAAGATGGGGACGCCGTCCATCACCGTCGATTCGAAGAGGAATCGTTTGCCTTGCTTGGCGGCCAGGTGGCGCAGGTCGCGGTAGGCATGGACGATGGGGCCTTTGTTTGCGGTGATGGCGTGGGCTCCGTGTTCGAGGGCGGCGCGGATGTAATCGACGGCGGGCTGGCCGTCTTTCACGCTGAGCGAGGTGGCTTCGAAGACGACGTCGGCCTGGGCGGCGGCGAGCCATTCGTTCACGTCTTTTGCCGCGATTTGGCTGGCACCACGATTTGGATTCGCTGCCGGCCTTTCGCGGGCGGGGGCTCCCGCGCCACATACTTCGTTTACGTCGACGCCTTGCGGATCGGCGATCCAACCCATGCGTCTCGAGGCGATTCCGGTAATGCGGTAGGCGATGCTATGGCGGGTGCGGAGTTCTTCGGCGCGGTCTGCGAGAAGGCGGACGAGAGTCCGGTTGACGTTGCCGAAGCCGAGGAAGCAGAGGTTATAGGTGTGGATGCGACCTCGCACAGGGGCTAAAGCCCGTCTAGTTTACAGCTGCTAACGCGGCGCTGAAGCGCCGCTCTTTCACGGTTGCTAGCGCGCGGCACGAACGCGCCACCCTCATGGTGTTTCCACATCCTTCTTCGTAGAGACGTTGCTTGCAACGTCTCTGGCTTGCGGCATTGACACTGTCGACAACAGACGCTGCAAGCTACGTCTCTACGAATATCGACTATCCCATCACCGTGGTGTGCTCGGGTTGGATCTTGTAGATCACGCGAATCTCGCTGGGTTGCGCGTATGGGTACTTGTCGACGCCCAGATATTTTTTCGCCATCTTGTTGATGTGGTCGTCGGCGCCGTCTTCGGTGATCTCGACGACACGGCCGCGAATTTCGAGATAGCGGTACGGGTTTTCGGGGTCGATGATGGCGAGCGACACGCGCGGATCGCGGCGCACGTTGCGGTCCTTCTGGCGTCCCTTGGCGGAGTTGAAGATGACGTGCTCGCCGTCGAAGTCGCACCACACGGGCGTGACTTGCGGGCGGCCGTCGGGCATGAGGGTCCCCAGGCTGGCAAAGGCCCGCTTCTGAAATAGATCGCGGTACTTCTCGGGGATGACTTGCGACATAGAAGCCTCCGAAATTTGGGTTGCTGCTGCATTATAGAACGCGGGTTGGATGCGCGAAGAAGGCTGCGCGGCTTTTCCTTTGCGGCAGCCTTTGTTTAATATTGACGGTACTGGAATTTCCAACAAACTTTGTGGGCGCCTGCTCGGCGCTTACAGTTGCTCTTCGCACAAGCTCTGGCTTTCTAACAGGCTCATCGGACTTCAAGTAAAGGAACTGCAAACTCATGAGTGAAGGTATTCCCAAGCGGAAATCTCCTGCCCATGCGGCGATTGTTGTGTTTGTCGTGTTACTGGCACTCGGCGCTCTGCCGGCAAAGTTGCACGCCCAGGCTGGGACAGCGAAAAAGTATCCGCCGACGATTGTATTCATGACGGATTTCGGCGTGGTCGACGACTCGGTGGCGATTTGCCGCGGGGTAATGTACGGCATTATGCCCGACGTACGCATTGTGGACCTGACGCACCAGGTGACGCCGTTTTCGATTGTCGATGGGGCGCGCTTTCTGTTTGGGGCGACGCCATATTTTCCGGCGGGGACGGTTTTCGTTGTGGTTGTGGATCCGACTGTGGGCAGTTCGCGAAAGGCAATTGTCGCGAAGTCGAAGCGCGGACAGTATTTCGTGCTGCCCGATAACGGCCTGCTGACGCTGGTGGAGCAGCGCGACGGCATTGAGGCCGTACATGAGATCAAGAATCCGGACTGGATGATTGGCAGCAAACTTTCGTCGACGTTTCACGGGCGCGATATTTTTTCGCCGGTGGGTGCGCACATGGCTCGCGGAGACGACTGGACCAAGGTCGGTCCGGAGATGGCGGTGAAGGACCTAGTGCGGCTGGATTGGAAGGTGGCAACGCTCGACGAGCGAGGCTTGAGCGCGATGGTGATCGCGACCGACGGGCCATTTGGAAACCTGGTGACGAATGTGGATGGGAACGAATTTCTGAAGCTGGGATACGAGCGTGGGCAGGAAGTTTCGGTGAAGGTCGGCGACAAGGAGATGAAGATGAAGTTCGTGAAGACCTTCAGCGATGTCCCGTTGAACCAGCCTCTGCTGTATATCGACTCCCGCGGGCATTTGGGGCTGGCGGTGAATCAGAACAGTTTTGCAGCAACGTATGGGATTAAGCCGCCGGTGACGTTATTTATTCCACGGGCGGGAAAGTAGCCGTTGGGCTTTATAAGAAAGGGAGTTCGTCATTATGAAGTGCGCCGCGTCGCATTCATTTCACAAGAGTGTGTCTGGGGTAGTGTTTCTCGTTGTTGTTTTGCTGCTTTCGGGGATGGTGCTGGCACAGAGTTATCGCGGATCGATCCGCGGTATAGTCAGCGACCCTGGCGGTGGCCTCGTGGCGGGAGCAAAAATCACGTCGAAGAATATCGACACTGGTCTGTTGCGGGATGGGGTGACCAACGAAGAAGGGACGTACGTTCTGGCGGAACTCCCGGCGGGAACTTATACGGTGACTGTGAAAGCGCCGGGATTTGCCTCCGTGGCGCAGAATGTCGTGGTCAGCGTTGGACTCGACACTACTGCCGATTTTGGCATGTTGAAAGTGGAGCAGCACCAGGAGAGCGTGACCGTCACGGGAAGCGCGCCTCTGGTCGAAGCCACACGGGACGTGCTGGGAGAAGTCGTCGACCGGCGGTTGGTGGAGAATCTTCCGCTGAATGGGCGGGACTTCGGCAAGTTGGTTGCCCTCGTTCCGGGCGCGACCGTTGAACCGTCGGGAGTAGCTGCGATTCAGAGCGGGTTTGGGCAGTTCTCCATCAACGGCAATCGCGACCGCTCTAACAACTACACGGTCGACGGCACGGATAATAACGATCCCTTCTTCAATAATTCCGCATTTAACCAGACGGGGATTGGGGGCGCGCCGGCATCGTTGCTGCCGATTGACGCGATTCAGGAATTCAACCTGCAGGCGAATTTCGCGCCTGAGTACGGACGCAACAGCGGGTCGGTCATCAACATCCTGACGAAGTCGGGCACAAATCACTTTCATGGATCGGCGTTTGAGTTTCTGCGCAACAGCGCGATGGACGCGCGCAACTACTTCAATCGCACGCCGGCGATCAAGAGCCCGTTTCAAAACAACAATTTCGGCGCGGCGCTGGGCGGACCGATTGTGAAGGATAGGACCTTCTTCTTTGCCGCCTATGAAGGACAGCGCGAGCGCGTGGGATCGGACTTCAGCTTCCAGGTACCGGGAAATAACCCTGCGCTTCCGGCGAGTGGAAGTTCAGTGCCCAACCAGATCACGGCCGCGCAGACCCTGGTCGAGGGTGATGGCATTACGCCGAGTCCTGCCCTCACCAATATTCTGATGTCGAGTTTTCCGACGGCGACGGGCTTCAACGGGATCGCCGGAACGCTGGCCGGGAGCGTGGAGGACAAAAACGATGGGGACAGTTTCATCGTCAAGGTCGACCAGCAGATTACAAAGAACGAATCGCTGACGGGACGCTATGCATTCGCGCGGAGCCAGCAGGTGTTTCCACTGGGCGGGCTCGGATTCGGCGCGGGATCGCGGCTACCACAGTTTGCGCAAAGTTCGCCGACGCGAGTGCAGTTGGTCTCGTTCAGCCTGCTCTCGACCTTGAGCGCGACGAAGATCAACGAAGTGCGTTTTGGCTACAGCCGCTATCGCACATCCTTCAATGCGCTCGATGCGAGCGTGGATCCGGCCAGCTTCGGTACTGCGACTGTGCCATTCAACATGGGAACAGGCAAGACGGGCTTGCCGGAGATCGATTTTGGTGGGACGTTCGAAAACGTGGGGGCGAGCGCATTCAGTATTCCGCGCGGACGCACCAGCCAGAGTTTCCAGATACTCGACAACTTCACATGGCTGAGAGGACGCCACACGATGAAGTTTGGCGGAGAGTATCGGCGGGCCTCAATCAGCAGCTTCAATGACAACCTGGAACGCGGACTATTTTCGTTTGGATTCGACACGAGCAGCTTGGCGTTGTGCCCCGGGGATCCGACGGATCCGGTCGAATGCAGCGATGCGGGCGCGGTAACGCTCGCCAACTATTATCTGGGAAATACTTTCCCGCTGATCAACGCGGGGAACACGCAGCGCAGCACATTCAACAATGGGCTGGCATTCTTTGCGCAAGATGATTTCCGGCTTTCGCCGAAATTCACTCTGAACTACGGCATGCGCTGGGAATACTTTGGGCCACTTGGCGAAAAGAACAACTTGCTCTCGAACCTGGGCGCGGACGGCAATCTCGCCTTGGTCGGCACCGACGGGTTGAATGGGGCCTACGACCGTGACGCGAACAACTTCGGTCCGCGCATCGGCTTTGCCTGGAGCGCGCTGCCGAAGACCGTGGTGCGCGGGGCTTATGGAATTTATTACGACTATGTGCCGCAGGACTTGCTGATTGCGAACTTCACGAACTCAGCCGGGCTGGCGACGAATCCGATCGGGCCGCAGGCGGTGCTTTCGCTGAGCAACACTTTCGACTCGACGGCGTGGAGCGGGATCAATCCGGCGAACACCGTGGTCAGCGCGATTCCGCCGCCGTATCCGCCATCGGACGCCGACATTTTCTTTACGCCGCGCAATCTGGTGACGCCCTATTCGCAGAACTGGAATCTGAACGTGGAACAAGAGCTTGCCGGGAGCATGGCGCTGCAGTTGGGCTACATCGGAAGCAAAGGAACGAAACTCGTTCGTTTGCGCGATGCCAACCAGCCCGACATTTTCGGGAACCGGCCCAATCCGAATTATGGGTTCATGGACGAGTTCGGCACGATCAGCGCTTCGAGCTATAACGCGTTTCAGGCGACCCTGCGGAGCCGCAACTGGCACGGTCTTTCGGGATTTGCTGGATATACGCTTTCGAAGTCGCTGGATGATGCATCGGACGGCATCGACTTCAACTTCGCGACGGTGGCAATCCCGCAAGACTCGAACAATCTTGCGGCTGAGCGCGGGCCGTCGAACTTCGACACGCGCCAGCGCTTCACGGCGGCGTTCACTTATCTATTGCCGCGGTTCCGAGGGCCCAAGCGCTTGAGCGATGGGTGGCAGGTGAACACGATCATTACGCTGCAGAGTGGGCGGCCGGTACCGGTGGTCAATTCCGACGATACTAGCGGCGCCGAATTCGACCAGTTTCCGAGCCCCTCGAACTTCCATCAGCGTCCGAACCTGGTTCCGGGGCAGGCGATCGTGAATTCGAATTGGGCTTCGGGTCCGGACACGATTGGGTATCTTAACGGAAATGCATTCGCCGATCCGGCGCTGGGGACGTTTGGCTCACTGGGGCGCAATGCGATTTATGGTCCACACTTCCGCAACATGGACTTTGCGGTGACGAAGTTCACGCCGATCACGGATCGGGTGGGACTGCAACTGAGGGTGGAGTTCTTTAACATCTTCAATCATCCGAATTTTGCGCTGCCGAATTTCTTTGTGAGCCCGGGGACACCGAATCAAGGGCTGATTACGCAGACTCCGGATCAGGCGCAAACCAATCCGGGGCTCGGTGGGGGCGGGCCGCGGGTGATTCAAGTGGGGGCGAAGTTTTTGTTCTAGGTGCATTTGAACCGCGAGTAAAGTAAAAATCCCCACCCCTTCGGCTTCGCTCAGGGCAGGCTCTCTCGGCAGGAACCGCGAGAAGAGTGGGGCACCCTCTTGTTTACTCACTCACGGTTACTCACTGACGTCTTGCGCTATGCGGGGTAGGACTGCGCGCAGGAGGGCTTCGAAAATCGTCTTGACTCGCTCTCCGGTTTCCATCACCTCTGCGTGCGAGAGCGGCTGGTCGAGAATTCCGGCGGCCATGTTGGTGACGCAGGAGATTGCGAGCACCTTCATTTCCATGTGACGCGCGGCGATCACTTCCGCGACTGTCGACATGCCCACCAGGTCCGCGCCGATGCGGCGCAGGTATTCAATTTCCGCAGGCGTTTCGTAGCTCGGGCCGAGCAGTCCCGCGTAAACGCCATCATGTTGTGGGATATTCACCTTGGCGGCTTCTTCTCGTGCGATCTGACGGTATTCGCGGGAGTAGGCGCGGGTCATGTCGGGGAAGCGGACGCCGAAGCGATCGTCGTTGCGGCCGACCAGCGGATTTGCACTCTGCAGGTTGATGTGGTCGCGAATCACGACGAGAGCGCCTTGCTTGTAGCTGACGTTGATGCCTCCAGCGGCGTTGGTGAGGATGACGGCGCGGATGCCCATGCGTCCGAAGACGCGAATGGGAAATGTCACTTCCTGTGCGGAATATCCTTCGTAGAGATGCACGCGGCCCTGCATGGCCGCGACCGGCACTGTGCCGGCGTGGCCAATCACCATCCTTCCGGCGTGGCCGATTGCCGTCGATCGCGGGAAGGCTGGGATCTCGGCATAAGGGACGCGAGTGGCGTCGGTGAGTGAGTCGGCGAAAGCTCCCAGGCCTGAGCCGAGGACGAGGCCGATCTTCGGACGGAGTGCGGTGCGTTGCAGGATCAGTTGGGCGGCGGAGTCGGCGAGTGCGAATTGGTCAATCATGTGTGAGTAGCAACGTGCCCGAACCGGCAGTGGGCCTCAGCGGCTAAAGCCGGATACTATGCGGCGATGTCACGGCACGGCTGAAGCCATGCCCTTCCCGGTCCGTACCCGCCAAAATTCCGGTCTTTCTTTGTCGTGACTTCCCGGTTGGCGTTTTTGCCGCTCCCCCCTTTTTCCATGAGCGGGTTAGAGGTCGCCGTCGACGAGATGGCGGCCGTGGCCGTTGCGTTCCAGCCAATCATACAGAAATGTCTGATAAAGGTAGGACGCGACGATCTCTTCGCCGAGTTCATGTGTCTCCGTGCAGATGAAAGGCAGGCGCAGTCCGGCGAGCACGGCGATCAGCGATTGCGTGATGCGGTTGGGATTGGCGGCACGATAGGGATATTCGGACTTGATCTCCCGCAACGACGCGGTGATGACGAGCAAGCTGTGTGGACGTTGGCTCATGCGCCGCAGCCGGTTGATGAAGACGGCGCGATTCGAGGTGAACGAGCCGATCAGGTCAGCGAGATCTTTTCTCTCGACGACGCAAGTATCTTCCATGCCGCTGACCGAATAGTCTCCGAGAGGGAGGGCACGTTCCTCGATGTCGGCGAACCATTTTCGAAAACGGCGGAAGGAGAGCGGGTTCTGTTCTCGTGTGTCGATGATGGCGATCGGGAGCGGGGTGCGGAGTTGCGTGCCTCCGCGCTCGGCGAGGACGGGAAGCGGCGGGGGAGGGACTGGAATGGCGGTCGGGGACCACGCTAGGGGAGACGGGATTAGGGTTCGTTTGCGCGGCATAGATCTTAAGTAGAGTCGCCGTCTTCGTCCCGGATGTGAGGGCGCGGACGCCGCTACGACAGCCGCCGAGACGGCGGCGCTACTCTATCCGTTCTAGAACTTTTTCTCGAATCTGGCAAAGGCGGTTTCGAGCTTCCACTGTTCGCGGGCGCGTTCGTTGGCTGCGAGGAAGTTTTCGCAGGATGGCGTCGGCTTTGCTTCGGTTGCGACATCCGCGGAGCACGCAGCCACCGGACGGAAACTGCCTTTCGTTTCTGCCCACAAACTTTGACCGGGCAGAAAGCTATGCTCGATACTTTGGCGCGCCATGCGTTTCAGTTCCGTATATGGCAGACGATAACCCTCGACGGCGCGCAGATATTCGTGCGTCATGTCGGAGCGGGCGACGCCTTCGTCGTCGGTAGAGATTGCGACTGGGACGCCGTTCTTTATGTAGATCGGTAGCGGATGGTCGTCGCCGCTGACGTTGAGAATCTGATCGTTGGACGTCAGATTGATTTCGACCAGCACGTTGCGTGCGGCCATCTCCTTCATCAGGCCGAGCGGATCTTTTTCGAGCATGATGTCGACGCCGTGACCGATGCGCTCAGCGTGTCCGCGCTCAACGGAAGCGCGAATGTGGAAGTTGAGATCCTCGGGCTTCACCAGGCCCTGCGCGATTTCGCCGGCGTGCAGGCTGATGTGCACTTTGGGATAGACGCCGTGCAGATAGTCGAGCATGGCCATGTGCTCGTTGAAGTCGTGAATGGGAACGTACCAATCTTCCGGCATCACCAGATTCAATCCCACAAAATGCGGATCGGACGAAGCGAGTTCGAAGCCAAGAAGAATCTGCGCGAAGACGGCTTCCTGCGGCAGGCCCCGCAACACCTGATAGAGATAGCGGACCATGACGTTGCAACCAGGTTCGGCATCACGAGTGCCGCACTTCAGTTCACTTCGGGCACGGGCGTCGTCTTCGGCGAGAGTCTTGCTGGTGGCCGCGGCAATTTCTTTGAGGCCGCCGGCGAGAAGTTTTTCCCGCATCTTGGCGAAGTCGTCGTTCCATCCGAGTTGCATTCCGAGTTTCGGGGCGGCGCCGCCGTCCGCCGTGTGCATGAATTCCACATACTGCACGTTTTCCCGGGCAGCGCGGTTGATGACGGTAGCGACGGCCTCGGCAATGTGGTTATGAGCGGCGAGTCCGAATTTGTCGAAGGTGGCGAAGAAATGATCGTGTCCGGATTCGTCGCCGGGACGCCAGTTGCGCATCGACCATGCGTCGATGATCTGGTTGTAGAGGATGTGGTCGTCGTAGGCGCAGCGAATGCCCGGCTTTGGCGTGTAGTGCTCGCAGGAATCGCAGGGCGCGCCTAGCAGTTGCGAAGTGGTGCGATCGACACAGAAATTGTCGGACGCGGCCCAGTCGAGAACATCTTCGGCATAGATCGCGCCGGTGAGGTGACTGTGCAGGTCGCCGCCCTTCGGCATGTCATGCAGAAATGCCTGTAGCAGAGGAGGCTGGTTGCGGATGGAGTCGAGATAGCGCGCAGTTTTCTGCTCGGAAGTTTGGGCGACGGCGAAGGCGGAAAGCACGAAGAAGATCAGATACCGACTACTGATGTGCGCGCTCACGAGCGGGCCTCCGAGAATTCAGGATTGTAATGCGCGGGAGGGGCATGCGCCAATCTGAGGGGCAGAGAGAGTCGTGTAGCCCCGGACGCATTCGTCCGGGGCGCTCGCTTCGAGGCGAGCGCCCAAAAAACCGCGCTCGCTTTGCTTCGCGGGGCGGACGAATCCGTCCGCCCCTACACGAGCAGAGTTCTCTGCTACATTGTTTTCTTATGCCGCAAGGGTCTAACCAGCCTACTCGCAGCTTTGCCAGCGATAACAATGCCGGGGTGCATCCGGAAGTTCTGGAGGCGATCGCGCGCGCTAACCAGGGACACGTGGTGGCTTATGGCGATGACCGGTTCACGCGTTCAGCTGTCGCGAAGTTTGAGGAACATTTTGGCGCCGGAATCGACGTGTTCTTTACTTTCAACGGGACTGGCGCCAACGTACTCAGTCTGCAATCTTTGAACCGCCCGTACCATGCTGTTCTGTGTAGCGAGTACGCGCACATTTATACCGATGAATGTGGTGCGCCGGAAAAGCATACGGGATGCAAGCTGCTCCCTCTGCCGCATCAGGATGGCAAGATCACGCTCGACTCGGTGCAGCATGCGTATCACGGGATCGGGGACCAGCATCACGTGCAGGCGCGTGTCATCTCGATCACGCAGTCGACCGAGATGGGGACGGTCTATCGTCCGGAAGAGATTCAGGCACTCGCCAATTTCGCGCACGAGCACGACATGTTTTTGCATGTGGACGGGGCGCGCATCGCAAATGCCGCTGCCACTCTTGGCCAGACGCTGCGGCAGGCGACCCGCGACCTTGGCGTGGACGTGCTTTCGTTCGGCGGCACCAAGAACGGAATCATGGGCGGGGAGGCGGTTGTTTTTTTCAACCCGGCACTCAGTAAGGATTTTCTCTACCTTCGCAAGCAGGGAATGCAGCTGGCCTCGAAGATGCGATTCATCGCGGCGCAGTTCGAAGCTTTGCTCACGGATGATTTGTGGAAGCGCAGCGCCGAGCACGCCAACCGCATGGCTCGAGTGCTCGAGGCCGAGGTGCGAAAGATTTCTCAAGTGCGCGTGGTGTGGAAGGTCGAGGCCAATGGCGTGTTCGCGCAAATTCCGCGGCACGCGATCGCGAAGATCAAGGAGAAGTATTTCTTCTATCCGTGGATTGAAGAAGAGTGCATCGTGCGCTGGATGTGCTCATTCGATACGACCGAGGACGATGTGAAGGACTTTGTGAGGGTCGTGGCAGAGGCGGTAAAGGGGTAAATGAGAGCCAGTGGAGCTATTGATTTTTGTTCGACCATTGGCTAGATTTGGCCCATTCCCCCCTCAGAAGCGCGTTGTCAAGTTTTGAGAAACTAGGAGCCGTCGATGAACGGGAAGTGGCTGAGCCTTGTGTTGTTGATTGCGGTTGCGAGCCTGCTCACAGGTCTTAACAGTTGCGGACGCAGCCAGGAATTAGTGTCGATCCAGATTCAGCCGGCGAGTGAGACTTTCGGTGCTGCCGACGTTCCAGTCATCGCCAATGCAGGGGCGAACGTGCAACTCAGGGCGTTGGGTACTTACATCCATCCGCCGGTCACCAAAGACATCACGAGCCAGGTGACCTGGGCATCGAACGATCCTCAGATGATGACTGTCGACGCCTCGGGTCTTCTGACGGCGACGGGGCTTTCCTGCGGAGCGTCGCTGGTTTCAGCGACGATTACAACCAATAAGAGCGAGGGAGGCCTATCCTCCAACGGAGCTGTGGTTACGGGGTACATGACCGGGAACGTGACCTGCTTTACCGGTTCGAATGGAGGCGCAGGCGCCCCGGTCCTGACTTTGACATTCGCGGGCACTGGATTGGGAAACGTGGCAAGCTCTCCGCTGGGCTTGAGCTGCAATAGCCCCACACCCTGTCTCGCGCAGTTCACCAGCGGCACTCCCGTAACGCTCACGGCGTCTCCGATCAGCCCGTCCGTGTTCGGAAGTTGGACGGGATGCGACTCCCCTCCAAGTACGAATCCTTGCACTCTCACCTTGACCGCAAATCGCACGGTGACGGCGACGTTCAACTAACGTCGGACTGAGTCATTCCCCTTCTCGCAGCAGTTCACTCAGCGTGGGCTTGTGTTTCTCCGGCTTTTTCTTTTTCTCGACTACAACCTGACCAGCGGGTGGTGCGCCGACCCGTTCGCGGGCTAATTCCTTGACCGCGGTCACGGCTCGAAAACGCTTTACTTTCTTTTTTCTGGCCACGTGTATCTCCCGGCTATTGCTGTCCGAATGCTTTCAAGGAGTGTAACCCGAGCGGCCCACGAGCCGGTGTCGCGAACGGAAGCCACGCGAAATGTGCAATAATTCATACTTAGTCGGGAGCCAAACGCTGGAATCCCGCCAACGAAACTTATGGAAGAGCGCGATTTTTTTGACGAGAAACAAGAAAAAAAGCCGGCTTCACTGAATTGCCCTCACTGCCATCAAGCGGCTGAATATGAAATTACATGGGTGGTGCGAACCAAAAAGCGCCAGCTTCCGGGACGCGCCGACGAACGCGACCGGGCCCGCTTCGCCAAGTTCCGGTCGTACATGGTCCGCAAGGACGACGTAATGGCGTGCAAGAACATGCGCTGCCGTAAACGGTTCGACATCTCCGGACAGTCCACCGTGATAACGGAATAGGCCTCGTTTCCTCAACGAGCTGTTCCCTCGATCGTGACCTGCGATCAACGGGATTGGGCCAGAACCGCCACGCCATACACCTCAAGCTTCACCGATGTCTTGGAGCCGCCTTCGAGGACGTCTTGCATCCCGCCCGGCAGCGCGATGGTTTGTGCCTGCTTTGAGAGATTCACGAGGATATAAACGGTCCCGTGCGCACCTTGTCTGGCAGACACCTCCACGCCCGGCGGAACATTGGGTAGAGGCGTGTGGACGCCACTGGTGGTTGCCATCCACTTCGCAGCACTCTCCATCGTTTTAGGATCGAGCCAGGCGCCGATGTAGGTGATGCGGCCCTTTCCGACTTTGCGCGTGATCGCCGCGGGCTGGCCGTCGAGCCAACCATTGCTCTTGCCGTAGCGCATCAAAATTTCGGTGTCTTTGTCTTTGGCGCTCAGTAATTCTGCCCAGAGAGGCGATTCGCCGGTGCCCCATTGCCCTTCAATCGGGACCGGATTATTGAGCGCGTAATACTGCTCGACACGGCCACCCAGAAGTCCGCCAAGCGGGCCGGGCTGTCGATTGGGTTGCAGGCCGTTGTCGTCGTCTTTCATGGCTGACCGCTGTCCGAGAACCAAATGGCCCCCGGCGCGAACGTAGGCAGCTAGATTCTTGGCAGCATCCTCAGACAGAACATTCAGGCCGGGAGCAACGACGAGTTTGTAGGAAGAGAGATTAGCCGTCGCGGGAAGAACATCGATGGACTGGGCAATGGGCCGGATCGCCGCGTAGTAGCTTTGCAATTCAACATTGGGATCGTAATTCTTGTTATGGCGCTGCCAATTAATCGCCCAGCGGCTGTCATACGAATGGAGAATGGCAACTTCGGACTTTACCGACGTTCCCGCCAAGGCAGCGCCTGCCTTTTCGAACTCTTTGCCGACTTGCGCGATTTCAGCGTAAAGCGGCACCGGGGTTCCATCTGATCCGACCATCGTGCCGTGATATTCCTCCTGGCCGTTAAGAGCACTGCGCCACTGCCAGTAGCTCACGGCGTCGGCACCATGACCCACATCGTGCCAAGCCATGGCACGCACTTCTCCTTTATCAAGAGCGTTGTTGACAGGGGCCCAATTGACGGAGCCCGGCTGCGTTTCCATGACCCAGAAATTCTTCTGCTTGAAGCCACGCGTCAGGTCGTGCGCAAAGCCGTTCTTCGCGACGTCGAGCTGGCCCTCGCCAACGTAGTCATCCCATGCCGCAAGGTCGAGATCCTGTTCCACGGTGTAATGGTCGTAGCCGTCAAACCAACCCATGGTGTTGGTGGTGATAAATTTCGATGCGTCCGAGTTGGCGCGAAGGACTTCGAGCTGGTTCTTCTGGTAGCTGCGCCAGGTATCGCTGACGAAGCGCATCCAACTTAGAAGTAGTCCGGGATTGCCGTACCCCACTTGAATGGGGATCTGGTCCCACGCGGTATAACTCTCGCTCCAGTAAGCAGTCGTCCAGCGGGCATTGAGATTGTCGAGCGTGTGGTAGCGAGCCTTGAGCCACTGCTGAAACTGCGCCTTGGTCTCAGGATCGTACGAAGCCATTTCATACTCGTTGTCGATTTGCCAGCCCAGCACATACGGATTGTGGCCGAATCTTTTCGCAAGTTGTTCCGCGATGTTGCGGGCGAGTTCCCGATATTTGGGATTGGCAAAGTTGAACTGTTCGCGGTTGCCGTGCTGATCGCGGCGTCCGTCTTCGTTCATGCGCAGGGTTTCCGGATATTTTTGCGTGAGCCATGCCGGCGGTGCGGCCGTGGGCGTTCCGATCACGGTGTAAATATTGTGCTTGGCAGCGGCGGTGATGGCATGGTCGATCCAATCGAGATCGTACTTTCCTTCTTCGGGCTCCATGCGGCTCCAGGCAAATTCCGCAATACGAACCATATGAATGCCCGACTGCTGCATGAGATTGAGATCGGTGTCCCAGCGCGATTCCGGCCACTGTTCGGGGTACCACGCCGTGCCCAGAAGGATTGGGGGCGCAGGGGCAATCGCCTGGGAGGAGAGACGCGGAGCGAGCGTGATAAACACCAGAAGAAGGAAAAGAGATGTTGGAACGCAGATGGCCCAACGGCGCGCGGAATGATTCACGATAATTCCTCCAGAACGGGCATCCGAGATATTAGCCTGCCTGACTTGAAGAGTCGATAACCGGCGTCTCTGCCCTTGAGCCCTACAGCAGTCCGGACTGGTGAGCGTACTCAGGCCGCAGGATTTCTGGCAGGCCCTCGAGGCCGGATTCTTTCGATTCGCGTTGTGCGAAAGCGATCATCTCCTGTTCGCGCTCCGGGGGCAGCGGATGGCGCTCGTATGCAGAGAGCAATTCTTCTACGCGCTGGCGGGCGCGCTGCAAAATGTCAGGTGAGCTTCCATCCATACTGGAAAAGCCGCGATCGATGATTGACGAAGGGAAGTGCTGCTCTTTGCGAAACAGGGCGCGAGTTTCTTTCAGCTTCAGGAAGTCGCCTTGGAGTCCGGCTTGCGCGAACATGGCCACGGCCAGCGAATCGGCACTGGCTTCAACGCCTTCGATCAAGCGTTGGGCCGAAGCGATAGCCTCGGCATCGATGACTAGTTTTTCGATGCTGTGGCAGGCCAGAAAATCAAGCATGCCTGCACCGGAGATCATGTTGATTCCCGCCAGCGCGCCCAGCACGGTTGACATGCCACTTTCCATTTCGACTTGGGCGTCGATCACTCGGCCGTCGCCCGCAACCATGTAGGCGTGCGTAGGCAGACCAAGGAATTTTCCGACTTCAGCGCAGCCTACATCGAGCATGGCGGTTTCAATGGCGCCCATGGGCGTCTTGCCGGTGCGCATGTCAAAGATTGCAGGAGCGCCTCCCCAGACGATGGGAGAACCGGGCTGAGCCAGTTGGTGAATCACGATTCCGCTGATGCACTCGGCGGCGTGCTGCACGATGGAGCCCGCGAGGGTCACGGGTGCAGTCGCGCCCGCCAGCGGCATGCTGACGATTTCCGCGGGAACTCCGGCACGCGCCAGGTCGACGAGATTCTGCGAGGCGAACTCCGACCAGTTCAGTGGAGGCGAAGGGCACACATCAAAGATGGCCCGAGGATGTTGGCGCAGAGCCTCGCGGCCTCCAGTTTCGATCGCGAGAAGATCGAGCAGAGTGTGCAAACTCGAAGCCGAAAACGCGCCGGTGACGACAGGTTTTTCGGAATACCACAGCACCAGCAACAAGCGGTACCAGTCGCCGATCTCCTGCGGCACGTCATTGCACACCATGGCAGTGGATTGCGCGGCGAATTGCGGCAGCATCTCGGCGACCTGCACCAAACGCACCAGATCGGCCGATTGTGCCGGGCGCGGCTGCTGCGTCTCGGGATCGAGAATGTTCAGGCACGACGAGCCGGGATCGAAGTGGACGTCATCCCCGCCATAGCGCACCACAGGCCTGCCATGGCGGTCGTAGAGGCAGAATCCGCGGGGCACAAGATCGAGCAGGCGACGGGCCAGCGCCTCCGGGAGGTGTGCCACGCCGTCTTTCACAGTGATGCCCGCACCCCGCAGCAGTTCAAATACATAGGGTGCGACGCGGACGCCGGGATCTTCGATCAGCTGAAACGCCTCGTCGAGGATGCGTTCAAGCAGAGGCTTGTCGAGCAACTGGAATTTCGGTCGGATTCTCATACGGGCTCCGCGACGATGGCGTTCGTTTTCTGGGCCATCAGTTGCCGAGCCAGGTCGACCGCGCTCATGGCGTCTTTGGCGTAACCATCGGCTCCGATCTCGTCGGCCCAGCGGCGCGTGACCGGGGCGCCTCCCACCATGATCTTCACCTGTGGGCGCAATCCGGCCAGCACTATGGCTTCAATCACACTTTTCTGATTGCGCATCGTGGTGGTGAGCAGCGCAGAGACCCCCACGATGTCGGCATTGAGTTCCTTCGCCTTGGCGGCGAATTTCTCGCCCGCGACATCCACTCCGAGATCGTGCACGCGGAAGCCGTGCGCAGTAAGGAGCGTTCCAACCAGAATCTTTCCGATCTCGTGGATGTCGCCCTTGGTCGTGCCCAACACCACTACTCCGGCCATGGGACGTTCCGTGCCAAGCTTCTTGAGCTCCGGATCGAGCACCGCCATAGCAGCGCGCATCGCCTCGGCCGACGCCATCATGTCAGGCAGATACATCTGTCCGCGCGCGAATTGCTCTCCAACGTCGTGCATACCGAGGACAAAGCCCTCGTTGATGGCGTCGATGGGCGCGATGCCGCTCGAAACAGCCTGTTGCGCCAGCCCGGAAGCGGTGTCAGGAGCGCCGTCAACAATGCTCTGCCGCATAGCAGAAAACTTTTCGTCTGACATAAAAGGCCTCTGGCCATGCTGACGGAGGGAGCGACGCGAGTCTGTGATTGGGATCACAAAACAATGACGAGTGGCGCATTTCCACTCGCGGCGGGCGCTCATTTATACTCTAGAGTTTTCTTAATAGTGCCCAAAGTAATAAGGGGCGAGGAGTCCTGATCTTGAAAATCCTGGTATGCATGAAGCAGGTGCCGCAGAAGGATGCACCGCTCAAGCTCAACGAAAGCGGCGCCTGGATCCGCGAAGACGTCTCGTATGAAGTCAACGAGCCCGACGCCTACGCCCTCGAAGAGGCGCTGCGGCAGCGCGAGAAGCATAAAGGCGAGGTTGTGGTCATCACCAGCGGGCCGGCACGCGCCCAACAAGTGTTGCGCGAGGCCCTGGCCAAGGGCGCGGATCGGGCGATCCACCTTGAAGACGACAAGTTCGTTGGGCTCGACGCATTCAACACCGCAAAAGCCTTCGCGGCGGCGATCAAAGACGAACAATTTGACCTGATTTTCACCGGGCTGCAGTCCGACGATTATGGCTACGCGCAAACCGGCGTGATTCTTGCCGAGTTGTTGGGGCTGCCGCATGCCACCATCATCATGCAGATCGAAAAGACCGATGCCGGGATTCGCGTGAAACGCGAACTCGAGGCTGGATACTTCCAATTCGTCGACATGCCCACGCCGGCGGTGCTGACGATTCAGTCCGGCATTAATAAGCTGCGCTATGCCACGCTGATCGGCATCAAACAGGCGAAAAATAAGCCGCTGCGGAAGGTGCCGCTGGCGGAGGTCCAGTCGGCGATTGGGGAGAATCTGCAGAAGATTGAGCGGCTCTATGTCCCGCAGAAGACGAAGAAAACGGAGCATATCGAAGGACCAGCGGGAGAGATTGCCAAGAAACTGGTCGACAAGCTGCGGAACGAGTTGCGCGTGCTCTAGTGTCGCGGACGCATTCGTCCGCGGGCCGAGCGAAGCTCGGGGGACAGCCGAAGGCGGCTCTCCCCACATGTGCCTTGCTGGTGCGGGGATTTGACTTAGAACCGAGAAGCGGGAACTGAGAACTTCATTATGGCGGATACCATCTTAGTAGTCGTCGAACAGCGCGAAGGGAAATTGAATCGCGTGTCGTGGGAAACCATTGCTGCCGGACAAGCGATCGCGGCGGCAACCGGCTGGAGCCTCGAAGCGGCTGTAGTAGGCGGCACCGCCGCTTCGTTCGCTGCCGAGGTGGCAGCGAAGAAAGTGGCGAAAGTGTATGCGATCGAGTCGCCGAAGCTCGAACCCTACACGCCCGATGCGTTTGCTGCTGCGCTCAAGCAATTCCTTTCGACCAAACAGCCGAAGCTGGTATTGATGCCGCATACGTACCAGGTGCGCGACTTTGTCCCCAAACTGGCGACGGCCATGGGACGCACCGTGATCAGCGACTGCATTGGCTTCAAGTACGAGGGCGGGAAGTTGGTATTCACTCGCCAGATGTTCCAGGGCAAGCTGGCCGCGGACGTCAGCTTCACCAGCGATGCTCCGTGGTTCGCAACATTTCAGAACGGCGCCTTTCGTGGCGACAAGGCTGAAGCCGGTGCGAGCGCAGCTCCTGTCGAAACGGTTGCGGTAGAAATTGCGGACGGCGTCATTCGCAACAAACCGCAGGAAGTCTTCAAGGAAGCTAAGCAGGCCGTCGACCTTACGCAGGCGGAGATCATTGTTGCTGTGGGCCGCGGCATCAAAGAGCAGAAAAATATCGAGATCGCTAAGCAGTTGGCCGAGGCGCTTGGTGGAGACCTCGCCGCATCGCGTCCCATCTGCGACTCGGGCTGGCTGCCGATGGACCGCCAGATCGGCTCGTCGGGACAAACCGTCGCTCCCAAGCTTTATCTGGCGCTCGGGATCAGCGGCGCAATTCAGCATATTGTCGGAATGAAGGGTTCGCGGGCAATCATCGCTGTGAATAAAGATTCAGAAGCCCCGATCTTTGAGATTGCGGATTATGCGATCGTGGGGAATCTGTTCGACATCGTTCCGCCGCTGATTGAAGAAGTGAAGAAGGCAAAAGCGGGTGGATAAATTGAATATTGACCAGTTATATGACTATAGATAAAATAATGGTCATGAACGATGTCCCCATTTCGGAGTTCAAGGCTAAGTGTCTTGGCCTCATTGAACAGGTTCACAAGACTCGACAGCCTTTGCGAATCACCCGCCACGGTCGGCCCGTGGCCGAGGTCATCCCGGCCGGACCCGATCGCAAGCGAAAGTTTCTAGGGGACATGGTTGGGACCGCTGAAATCGTGGGCGACATCGTTTCGCCCGTCATTGACCTGGACGATATCGAGGCTTACCGCGATTGAACCTGCTTCTAGACACGCATATCTGGATCTGGAGCAAACTGGATCCGAAACGGATCGGAAAACGTGCAGCCGCGGAACTTTCGAACAGTAACAATGAACTTTGGCTGTCTCCAGTGAGCGTCTGGGAAACTCTCGTGCTCATACAAAAAGGCCGAATTCGTGTCAGAGATCCTTTCGCCTGGGTTGATCGCGCGGCCGAGCAGCTGCGGGAAGCGCCTTTGACTCGGGAGATCGTAAGCGTCGGTCTGTCACTCCCTTTGTCACATGCGGATCCCGCTGATCGATTTCTGGCGGCCACTGCGAAAGTGCTCAAACTGACATTGGTAACGGCAGATCAAAAATTGCTTGGTCTGGGCGAAATCGCGAGTCTTGCCAACCGCTAAGAATGCTGATTTTCCGCAAACCTATCGAAGGTGTCGAACGGCCGCAGATGCCGGCAGACGTGGTCATTGTTGGCGGCGGGCCGGCCGGGATGGCGTGTGCTCTGCGGCTTGCGCAACTGATTGACGCGCACAACGCCGCTCATCCTGATTCGCAGCTCAGCAAAGAAAATATCTACGTGCTCGAGAAAGCGCGCGAAGTTGGACAACACTGTCTCTCGGGCGCTCTGCTCGACCCGCGGTCCATGCGCGAGTTGCTGCCTGAGTTTGAAAAAGAAGCGCCGCTCGATGCCAAAGTCGAAAAAGAAGCGGTCTATTTCTTCACCGAGAAATCGAAGTTCAAGTTTCCCATCACGCCGCCGTTCCTTCGCGATCACGGTAACTACGTCATCTCGCTGAACCGCTTCGTAAAGTGGATGGGCAGCAAGGTGGAGGAGACCGGGATCACCGTCTTCACGGGCTTTGCAGGGGCGGAATTGCTCTACGACGGAGACCGCGTGATGGGCGTTCGCACCGATGATAAGGGCGTCGACAAGGAAGGGCAGCAGAAGTCCAACTTCGAGCCCGGCTACGATCTTCAAGCCAAAGTCGTCATTCTCGCCGAAGGCCCGCGCGGATCGCTGACCAAGCAACTCGTCTGCAAGTTTGATCTCGCGAAGAATGCCAACCCGCAGACGTATGGCGTGGGCGTGAAAGAACTTTGGGAAGTGCCGGCGGGGCGAATTGCGCCGGGCGAAGTGATCTACACCATGGGCTGGCCGCTCACGACGAAGGAGTATGGCGGCGCCTGGATTTACGGATCAAAAGACAATGTCGTTTCTCTGGGCTTCGTGACAGGGCTCGATTATGCCGATCCCCGGCTGGATCCGCAGCACGTGTTGCAGGACTTCAAGCAGCACCCGTTTGTGGCAAAGCTGCTTGAAGGCGGCAAGATGATTCGCTACGGCGCGAAATCGATGCCTTATGGTGGATGGTGGGCGATCCCACCGGTTGCGGGCAATGGCTGGATGATTCTCGGCGATTCCGCCGGCTTTCTTAATTCGGCGCGCCTCAAGGGAATTCATCTCGCGATCAAGAGCGGGATGCTCGCGGCCGAAACTGCGTTCGAAGCGTTGACCAAAGATGATTCGTCAGCCGCAACCCTGAGTGGCTTCCAGAGAAAAGTCGAGGGGAGCTGGATTAAGGAAGAACTCTGGAAAGTCCGCAACCTGCATCAGGGATTTGAGCATGGAATGTTTGCGGGTATGTTCCACACCGGATTGCAGATGGTTACGGGCGGACGGGGCCTACGCAACCGTTATCCGGCGAAGGCTGGCTACGAACACATGCGCAAGCTGGCCGAACTGCCCCCAGATGGCGGTCCGGAAGCCCACATGCTCGGGCCCGCGAAGGGCGATGGCAAACTCACGTTTAACAAGCTCACCGATCTTTATCACTCGGGGACGAAGCACGAAGAGGACCAGCCGTCGCACTTGGTCATTCACGACACGAACATATGCAACACGCGTTGCGTGAAGGAATTTGGCAGCCCGTGCCAGAATTTTTGTCCGGCGAACGTATACGAAATGGTCGAAGACGCGAGCCAGCCCAACGGCAAGCGCATCAGCCTGAATCCGTCGAACTGCGTGCACTGCAAGACCTGCGACATCGCCGACCCCTACCAGATCATCACCTGGGTTCCGCCAGAGGGCGGCGGCGGGCCAAACTACGACGGCATGTGATTCGGGCCGCTGGTATGGCACGGGCGCTTTCGCCCGGTCGAGCACCAAGCCCCAACCAGAGCGGAGAATCTCTTCCCAGCAGATCGCCTGCCACGCTATCCTGTCTAACCGAGGACAATTATGCATCTGAGACCGTTCCGCAGCGCCCCGCAGTTCTTTTTTCTTGCTCTAATTGCTCTGTCGGCCTTCGCGCAGCAGTCGGCGGCTCCCGCTCCCGCCATACCCTCCACCGGCTTTGCCGGTCTCGACGACTACCGAGCTCGGCGCATTGCGGTCTTCACCGACGACTACGGCCAGCTCGCGCGTTACCGCAAAGCCAATGCCGAGCTCAAACCGCCGTCGCCCGCGGAGAACCGTGTCGTGTTTTTTGGCGACTCCATCACAGATATCTGGCATCTCGATGAATATTTTCCCGGGAAGCCCTATGTCAATCGCGGCATTGGGGGGCAGACCACGCCCCAGATGCTGGTGCGGTTTCGCCAGGATGTCGTGAATCTCCAGCCCAAGGTCGTCATTATTCTCGCGGGCACCAACGATATTGCCGGCAATACCGGGCCCATGCGGCTTGAGGACATCGAGGCCGATCTCACCTCTCTGGCTCAGCTCGCGCGCGCCAACGGTATCAAGGTGATCTATTCCTCAATTCTGCCGGTGCACAACTACACCGACAAGTCGAAGGATTTCTTTGCACAACGCTCGCCGGAGAAAATTCTTACACTGAACAGCTGGCTGAAGAATTATTGTGCGACGGCGTCCAACGGCTGCGTTTATCTCGACTACTTCAGCGCCATGGTCGACGATAAAGGACTCATGAAGAAGGATCTGGCCGACGACGGACTGCATCCGAACGCAGCCGGGTTCAAGATCATGGCCCCGATGGCGGAGGCGGCGATTGAAAAGGCGCTGAAATAGCTGTGCGGTCGGGCCTTTGGATCGGTCGAGCGTCCGCGTTCACCGAAGTTGAGTCCGAAAGCTTGAATCCTCTTTCCGGCCTGCGCGTCCTATAATGTGAGAGTTCGGTTTCCGACCGCCCAAGCCTTCGGGCATACCAGGCTGTGGCGGCGAGGGAAGAGTTTGCGGGCGAGGGCGCCCGCGCCACATTTCCCGAGGGTGTTGGTGGAAACGCCGACGCCTCCCGCGCTTCGCACGAGGCGCATTGGAAAGGAGACAGCCCCCGGGATGTTTCCCGCCTGTTTGTTTTCTTTCCCTAACTCGCTCTTGGCGGTTGGCTCTTGGTTCACATCGAGCCAGGGTGCCGTTGCAGGTGAGCTAAGAGCTAAAGGCTAAGAGTCAAGAGCTTGTTTCTCCACGACAAATTCGGCCGCGCGATCACCGATTTGCGGATCTCCATCACCGACCGCTGCAACTACAAGTGTGTCTATTGCCGCACCGGCAATGAGGGCGCGCTGTACGGTGACTTGCCCTTCGAGGATTATCTGCGCATGGCGCGTGTGCTTGTCGACATGGGCATCAGCAAGGTTCGCCTCACCGGCGGGGAGCCTTTGTTGCGCAAGGGCGTCGTTGACTTCGTGCGCGAACTTGCCAGCCTTCGCACGCAGAATGGAAACGGGAACCGCGAGCCCCTCGACATCGCCCTTACGACAAACGGGCACATGCTGGCTGAACTGGCACAACCTCTGAAAGACGCAGGCCTGACTAGGGTTACGGTTTCGATGGACGCAGTGGATCCGGACCGCTTCGCCCGCATCACGCGTGTGCCGAATGGATACGATCACGTGCTGGCCGGAATCCGTGCGGCACGGCGAGCTGGGTTGTGGCCCCTCAAAGTCAATTGCGTGCTGATGCGGGGATTCAATGAAGACCAGATCATTCCGTTCGGCATGTTCGCGCGCGAAGAAGGCGTGACGGTAAGATTTATCGAGTTCATGCCTCTCGAAGAGGGACGCACATGGGCTCCATCGACGGTAGTTACGCTCGACGAGATACTGGCACGGATGGCCGAATACCGGCCGCTAGTCGAAATCCCGCATGCGCGCTCGGAAACAGCACGGCGCTATCGCTTCGAAGACGGGGTCGGCGAGATCGGCATCATCGCGCCCGTATCGCATCCCTTTTGCGGACACTGCAGCCGCATCCGCATCACCAGTGACGGAAAAATTCGCACCTGCCTGTTTTCGGTATGGGACCACGATCTGCACGCGCAGATGCGGCGCGGCGCCAGCGACGAAGAACTGGCAGAGTTCATCCGCGGCGTTGTTCAGAAGAAAGAAGAACGTCACCACATCGGCGAAGCGGATTTCGTGCCGGCTTCAAGGACGATGGTGCATATCGGCGGTTGAGCAGTTTGCTGCCGAGCAAATCGTAGAGACATAAATTGCTGCGTTTCTTAACCTTGTGGTGAGAAGACGTTGCAAGCAACGTCTCTACGACGAATAATTGTTTCGTGACTTGGCGCCATACACTATCCGTTCTTGTCTTGTTTTTCTTCTCGTCCTTGGCGCAGGGGCAAGATTCCCCATCGTCTTACCTCGGTTTTGACCGCAACGAATATCCCGGCGATGCCAATCTCAAAACTCTGCACCAGACTTTCTCCTACGCCGGGTATTGGCTGAACAATCCGCCCGGCGAATCGTCGAACAGTTGGGCCGGACACCGCACCGCTGTCGAGTCCGTCGGATTCGGATTTCTTGTGCTGTTCAACGGCAGGCTCTACGCCCAATTGAAAACAGTGGCAAACGCCAAGCGCCTTGGGCAATCGGACGCGCAGGCCGCCACTGCGGCGGCGGCGCGCGAAGGTTTCCCTCGCGCTGCCATTATTTTTCTCGATCAAGAGCAGGGTGGTCGAATGCTGCCCGAGCAGAAAGCCTACATCTTTGCCTGGGTCGACGCGGTCATCGCTGCGGGATTTCGCGCGGGCATCTATTGTTCCGGGATACCTGCACCCGACGGCAGCAATGTCGTGACTGCCGAAGACATTCGGCAGAGCGCCGGAAGCCGCGCCATCACGTACTGGGCGATCAACGACGCGTGCCCGCCTGCGCCGGGGTGCGCGTTTCCACAACGCCCGCCGCGTCCACAGGAGAGCGGGGTACAGTTTGCTGAAGTTTGGCAGTTCGCGCAATCGCCACACCGCAAGGACGTGGCCGGACGCTGCACGAATTACAGCCGCGACGGCGAGTGCTATCCTCCCGGTGTCAGCGCTGCCCTGAAGTTGCACGTTGACGTCAGTACTGCGACGTCCACGGATCCGTCGCACGGTCGAAGCCGCTGACGCGGCTGCGCTAAAATAGGAACTGGGTGGAAAGACATTTGAAAGCCGCAGTTCTTCTCATCGCGCTAGTGATTCCGGGATTGCAGGCATCACTCCTGACCGCGCAACAGGCGAAGACGGCGGCAGCGCCGATTCCGGCACAGATTTCCGCGGCCAAAAGAGTATTCGTCGCCAATGCGGGCGGCGACAGTCCCTCCACGGAAGATCCCCTATTTGCCGGCGGACCCGACCGCGCCTACAACCAGTTTTATGCGGCAATGAAAACCTGGGGTAAATACGAATTGGTAAACATCCCCGCCGACGCTGACCTGCTGTTCGACATCCGGTTCATGCTACCGCCGATGGCTCAACCAGTTTTCAAGGGAGATTCCATGGGCGCAGCCGCGTTCGATCCCCAACTTCGATTGGAAATTCGCGATCCCAGGTCGACCGCCATTCTTTGGGGCTTCACCGAGCACTTGCAATGGGCCATCCTGAAGGCAAATCGCGACAAGAACTTCGACCTGGCGATGGCTCGACTCGTGGACGACGCGCAAAAACTCAGCGCCCAGGCAACTGCAGACGATTCGAAGAAGTAGACGTCCACCGTACACTCCCGCCGATCAGCGGACACCCCGTGCGGTAAAATAGAGCTATCCCATGGCCGACCGTACGTTTACGCTTGATGAAGCCCAGTCGCTGTTGCCGGTGCTTGAATCGCTGCTCCGCACCGCGATCGCGGGCAAGAAAATCCTCGAAGAAGTCGAAGCCGAGCAGCAGGCGCTCAGCCACAAAATCTTTCTGAACGGCGGCACCTTTGTCGATGTCGTGCCCCTGGCCCGTCGCAAGGCTGAGCGGATGAAAGCAGAGCAACGCGCCAAAGATGCGCTCGCGGAGATCGACTCGATCGGCGTCCAAGTGAAGGACATTGATATCGGTCTGCTGGATTTCCCTTGTGAAGTCGAAGGCCAGATTATTCTGCTGTGCTGGAAGATGGGAGAGACATCGATAACCCACTGGCACGGAACCGAGGAAGGCTTCGCCGGCCGCAAGCCGATTGATGAGCGGATCACGCGCGGCCGGAAAACGAACTAGTTTCTCCTCACAAAACCTGTTCGCAACACGGCAAACATACCGTTCCTGGGCCTCCAGGGGCGGTTGCTCGAAGCTGCTTTCTCCCAACCCGCTGATTCCAAATAATTTCAGATCGCAGCAACATACTTCCAGGTTCAGGGTTTACATGGAAGGAACGTAAACGGCCCAAATGCCAGAGTTTGCGGCACAATGGGCGTCTGCGCTGGATCGATTCCGGCCGCTTGGGTACTAACTTTGGGAGAAAGATTGATGCATAAAGATCGAGCCATAACGCGCTGGCTAGTGCTTGCGGTCGTCATCTTGTCGTGTTCTGTTGCGTCATTTTCGCAAATTGGAGTTGGCATTTCCGTGCGGGTCGGCCCGCCGCCGCTACCCGTTTACGCTCAGCCTCTCTGCCCAGGACCCGGCTACATGTGGACGCCAGGCTACTGGGCCTGGAACGAAGCTGGCGGCTATTACTGGGTTCCGGGAACTTGGGTAGTTGCGCCCGTCGGAATGCTCTGGACGCCGGGATACTGGGGTTGGGGAGGCGGGTTCTACGCCTGGCATGCCGGCTACTGGGGACCGCACATTGGTTTTTATGGCGGCATTAACTACGGATTCGGCTACACCGGCGTCGGATTTGTCGGAGGCGAGTGGCGCGGGGGGGCGTTCTACTACAACCGCTCCGTCACGAACGTTAGCGTCACCAATGTGACCCATGTCTACAACCGGACCGTGGTGGTGAACAACACTCGGACCACCAGCTTCAATGGCGGGACAGGTGGCGTGGAAGCGCGTCCCACGGGGCAGGAGGAAGCGGCGGCCCGCGAACAGCATACCCCCGCGTCGGAGACGCAGGCGCAGCATGAGCGTCTGGCTAGCCAGAACCGGCAGAACTTCGCTTCCGAGAATCAAGGACGGCCTGCGGTAGCCGCGACTGCCAAGCCGGGCGACTTCAGTGGACGCTCCGCAGTTCCGGCACGGGCGGCGGGCGGGGAATATCACGCTCCAGCGATGTCGCCTAAAGAAGCCCGTGGGCCTTCCACGGCGGGGAACAACGGTAGCTCCAACGAAGGATTCCGTTCGTTCACGCGGCCCGAATCGAATAACTCGCAGAACAAAGGTGCGAGCAGTGATTCGACGCCGCCGGAGCACGGCAATACAGGTACGACTTCCGCGCATCCGTCTAATGACCGGCCGGCGACGTCGCACGAGTCGAATCCGCCGAAGGCAAATACTTCTCGGCCGGCGCCACACCACAATTCCAACCCGGCTCCGCACAAGCAGAATGCTCCGAAGGAACAGCACCAAAAAGGTCGCTAGAGCTGGAGGACGTTGTCGAAGAGGCGAAAAATGGCCAGCTGGTTCGGGCGCGGGCCTTTTTGTGAGGTTGAATCATGTGGGGACAGCCGCGGCTGTCCCCACATCAGTCTCTCTTGCTTTTTCTGCAAGTGGGTAAGGGAATAGCGTTCTAACCGGGAAGGGCCCTGCGTGGCGATTGGCAGGGATGGTTCCGCGCGTAGTTCAGGTACTGGAGTGCGCTCTGGGTAAAATTATCTCTGCTACAATTTTTGCAGAACAAGCCGCAAAAACGTCTTAAAACTGACCATGCGCACCCAAGGAGTCTCAACGATCATGTCATCCAAGCAGCAGAGAATCCGCCTGGTGGGCGCATTTGCCGCACTGGCAACGCTGGCGCTGGCGGTCAGTTGCAAGGGATTTTTCGTAAATCCCACGCTGACCGGCGTGTCAGTTGGCCCTCAAGGCCTGACTCTGAGTGTCAACCAGACATTCCAGATGACGGCGACGGGCACCTATGACGACGGCAGCCAGAAGAATCTTACGTCAGGCGTAGCGTGGTCCTCCAGTGATCCAACCACCGTGTCGGTTGGACAAGCCTCGGGACAGGTGGACGGGCTCATTACGGGATCCGCTACCATCACGGCGTCCTCTGGCGGGTGCGCGGCGTGCACTGGATCAACAACGGTCACCGTGGTATTGACCGGAGTCACGTCGATCATTGTTGCCCCTAGTAGTGCGACTGCTACCGTCAATGGGACCGCGGCCTTTTTCAAAGCAACTGCACAGCCCGGCTCGATTGATATTACGTCCTCGGCAACGTGGACTGTGCTAGACGGCAGTGGTACCGACCAAACTGCGGAATTCTCGTTGTCGTTTATCTCCGGCACAGGTTCCGGTACTGGCGAGTCATTCTTGCCAACCACGGCTCAGTCAGGAAGCTACACGGTGGTCGCGAGCTATCCCGGCACCAATGTTACTGGTAGAGCCACATTGAATGTGAATTGATCGTTCTTTCTTCGGTGCCCCATTTCTCGCGCATTTTTCGAGAAATGGGGCTTTTGATTTTTTGGTCTTAAGTAAAGACTGCGACCTTGATACAAAGCAGGTCCACGACAACCAGCTGGAGCCAACGTCCCGACTTCTCGCAAAGAACGCGAGAAATGGTGCACCCGGTTATCGCGGTACCCGTGTTCGATACGACCCGTAGTAACGTTGTTCGACGCAATGTCGAAACGTATGATCTAGGGTTCCTCACGACGGTTTCCCTATGTCTGACATACGTTGTATCGGCATTGCCACTGGAGGCGGTGACGCTCCGGGTCTCAACGCAGTAATTCGCGCGGCTACCAAGTCTGCGATCCTCAAACACAAATGGAAGGTCATCGGGATTCCTGATGGTTTCGACGGCTTAATCTGGCCTGAGAAGTCTTTTGAACTCACGCTCGAACGCGTGAGCGGGATTCTGCCCCGTGGCGGAACGATTCTGGGAACGACCAACCGCGGCAATCCCTTCAGCTACAAGACGGAGGAAAATGGACAGGAGATTGTGCGCGACATCTCCGACGAAATCATTGCCAACTCGCGCAAGCTGGGCATCGACGCCATCGTTACCATCGGCGGCGACGGTTCACAAAAAATTGGTTACGAACTTTCGCAGAAGGGCATGAAGATCGTAGGCGTGCCCAAGACGATCGACAACGATCTTTCGGCCACGGAGTGGACTTTCGGCTTCGATACAGCGCTGCACACGGTGACTGATGCCATCGACAAAATTCACACCACCGCCGCCTCGCATCATCGCGTGATGGTGGTTGAGGTGATGGGGCGCGATTGCGGTTGGATTGCGCTGGCCGGCGGCATTGCCGGCGGGGCCCACATCATTCTGATCCCTGAAATCCCGTTCACCATCAAAGGCGTGTGCGATTTTATCGGCCAGCGCGAAAGCCGCGGCAGCCGCTTCACGATTGTCGTGGTTGCAGAGGGCATCAAGCTGCCTCCCGAGTTAAAGCAAATGGCCCGTGGATGGCCGGTAGGCAACACTATCGGCGATGCCATTGGGCTGTTCTCGCAGAAGGAAGTGCGGGTCAGCGTGCTGGGTCACATTCAGCGTGGGGGATCGCCTTCGCCTTATGACAGGGTGCTGGCCACGCGCTTCGGAGTCGCAGCAGTCGAACTCATCGCAAAAGGTCAATTCGGAAAGATGGTCGCGCTGCGGGCAGACTCAATCGTCGCCGTCGACGTGGCCAGCGCCATCGGGCAATTGAAAACAGTGCGCCCCGATGGAGAGTTGGTGCGAACTGCACGCGCCATCGGAATCGGCTTCGGAGATTAATTTCATTGCAGATTTTAGATTTGAGACTGCAGATTGAAATCGCGAGTGTTTCAATCTGCAATCAAAAATCTGCAATCTGAAATTGCCCCTACTCTTTCATCACCGCGTCGATGGTCGAATAAAGCTGGTTGTTGTCTTTCACTTCCACGTATGGCCGGTTGGGATGGCGATTGCTCACGATGTACACCGTGGGCGTATGGTCGAGCTTGATGGCTTTGCCGAGATCGCGGTCGGCATTCACTTCAGCGGCAAGTTTCCCGCTCGGATCGATGACAAACGGCAGATCCACTTTATGCGCCGTGGCAAACTTCTCGGCAAAGCCGCGCAGGTTCTGGGGATTGACTTCCAGTTGGTTCTCGAAAATATAGTCGCGGAATTCATTGCCCAGCGCTTTGGAATGCGTGTCGAAATAACGCGCAATCACCGCCGCCTGATACGACCAGTTATGCATGGGGAGCGGAAAATCGTGGCGCACCACCGGAATCTTGTAGGTCTTCGAAGCCTGTTCGACCAGAGGCGCCGTCCGCCGGCACATGGGACACTGCAAGTCCTCAAAAACCACGATCGCCACTTGCGCGCCCTTCGGCGGACGCAGCACGGAATCGACGGTGTCCTGAGCGGCGGCACCTGCAACCCCGGCCACGGCCAGCAGCAAGAGGAGCGACAAAACAGCGAGGCAATTGTTAAGCGTATTTTTCATCAATGTGGAATATGTCCTGTTGTAATTCTGCAAACAGCTTCTCTTTAAGGTTAGACGCAGAAAACCTCTTCCGGGCTACCTGGGCCGCCGCCCCCACGAGCGGAAATCCTAGCACTATGGTACCCGAGAGAGCTTGGCTGTGTCTCCATTACCGCAGGAGATGCTTTCAGGTGCATAAGACGTAACCCTTTGGGTGAATGAGGCACGTGCCGCGACGCGCTATAGTAGAAAGTCCTCCTCTGGATTCGTTACGCATCATGCGATTGTTGCGCTCATTCCGAGTAAGCCGTCTGATTTTGTGGGTAGGGATGGCAACTCTCCTGCTCCTTGCCGGGTGCGGCCGGGGACGTCACCGGGTGCTGGAGGTTGCCTATGTTTCCGCGCCGCAGGCGGCCCTGCGCGACCAGGTTGCCGCCATCTTCAATCGCGTCGGCAACGTCAAGAACGGGGAACGCGTGGAAGTGCTCGACCGCGAGAAGCGGTTCGCCCGCGTTCGCACCTCGACTGGCATTGAGGGCTGGATCGAGCAGCGCTTCCTGGTCGATCAGAAGACCTTCGACGCGCTACAGAAACTCACTGCTGACAACCAGAATGATCCGGTGCAGGCTCCCGGAGTCCTGCGCAATGACACCAACCTGCACGTCACCCCCGGTCGCGATTCCGAGCATTTGTACCAGCTCGCGTCCGGGGCAAAAGTCTCAATCCTGAAGCGGGAAACCGCCGAGAAACAGACGGGAGCCGTACCTGCAGCGAAGGCGACAGGAAAACCCGCAACCAGGGCTCCGG
Organism: uncultured Acidobacteriaceae bacterium; assembly: GCA_963731405.1. Taxonomy (GTDB): domain Bacteria; phylum Acidobacteriota; class Terriglobia; order Terriglobales; family Acidobacteriaceae; genus Sulfotelmatobacter. Next base: position 99,334 of record CAVSVS010000001.1, read on the forward strand.
GCGGGCCTATCCTCGAAGACTGGTGGCTGGTTCGTGACAGCCTAGGCCGCGTCGGTTGGGTGCTCGCGCGCATGGTCGATATCGACGTTCCA
>CAVSVS010000002.1:0-40278 GCA_963731405.1 uncultured Acidobacteriaceae bacterium
ACCCTTACTGTCTGGCGTCCCGATGTCCACCATTCGATCTTCTCTCGGAGTTTCAAAATGGTATGCGAGCAAGATTCGCCAAGGGTATCGACCACATCCAAGACACTGGCAGGCGCTGGCGAGGCTTGCCAATGTCTCCTCCGAAAGCAGATCGGAGTGTTAGTATCAATGTTCGCTACCAATTTCCTGGACGTTCCAAAAGCGGGCTCAATCTGCAATGACCGTAAAGAGCAACACAGTAGTAACACGCCACCCTTCTCTGAAACTCCGGGCGGGACCATCAGGTCTTCACTTATTCCATCGACGTACTGGACTGAATATCCTATGTGATGAGATGCGGGTACCTTCAGCCTTGTGGGCGGCTGCTCCCAACCCTTGCGCTCCATTTGCGCTCCGTTTGCGTGTCTTCCATTGCTTTTCGCGGCCTTAGGTGCCATCCGCTGGCCTGCATCTCGTTGAAAATACGTTTAATTGTTGATTCGAATCCTATAGCGCCCACCATTCACATTTTTCCGAATTCCACGCCTCCAGCGTGTCTTGATCTTTCCTGGTTTAATCCGTTCTCTTCCCAGAAGACTCAAGGGTATGTCCTTCTGGCGTCGAATTCCTCCGAGTCGAAACTTGTGGTTGAGGGTTCCTACCCTTAACAATTCATCATTCGCTCGCAGGCGCGTGAATCAAACCCAATCGAATCAATAAGCTCCGAGGTTCCCAGTGCACCCCTCGGGCGAAATCAGTTCGCTTTTAAAGAGGTCGAGAGATGGTCCCAAAAAGTTCCTTTGCACGTAGCGCGGGCTACGCAGCTGTCACCCTTGCATTCGTCAGTTTGATCGCCTGCGGAGGAAGTCCCAGTCGACCTGCCAATGTGGGTCAAGGTGGTGGGGGTGGGGGCGGGCGCGGCAGCACCAGCGGCCCCGTCGGGCCCGAGTTTTTTGATATGCACATCAACAACTTCAGTTCCGCGTTACCCGGTACCGAAGGCGTCCCCATACACGGCGTTCGGCTCTGGGACACGCAGACCTCTTGGGCGACCACCAACGTCGCCGACGGCGTCTTTAATTGGAACCACTTGGACCAACGGGTCAATCAAGCGTTGAGCGCGAATCTGGACGTGCTCTACAACTTGGCCCGCACCCCTGGCTTTGCCCAATGCTCACCGACCAATACGGCCTGCGGATCGGGAAACTCGTCGATCGTGTGCGCGTACAGTTCGGGGGACGGCAGCGACAATTCGCCTGGAGATTGCTTTCCACCTAGCGACTTGAATACCGACGGCAGTGGCACCGACCAGCGCTGGATTACCTGGGTGACCGCTGTGGCGACACGGTACAAGGGGCAGATCGCTTTTTACGAAATCTGGAATGAGCCCAACATACCGGAGTCGTGGCAAGGAACGACCGCGCAATTGATCCGCATGGCCGCCGATGCCCGTTGCATCATCATTGGCGACAAAGGGTGCAGTGCGCTGAGCACTTATTCGCAGAAAGGCATCGATCCGTCGGCGAAAATGCTGACTCCAGCCTTTACTTTTCCCGTGACCGATCTCGGTCCTTACTTAAGCGCGTCGATCAGTAGCGTTACTGGCACGGGCAGTGCACTCGCCGACGTTGTCGCATTCCACGGATATCCCGGCACAGGAAATCCTGCCGAAAATGTTTTGGGCGACTATAACAACGTTCTCCAACTAATGAGCGGTACGCAGCCGGTATTTGACACCGAGGGCAGCTGGGGCCGGAACGACAACGGAACCGCCAATCTTCCCGATGTAGACCAGCAAGCGGCCTTTACGGCCCGATATCTCATGGTCCTGCAATCGGCCGGGGTCGAACGGGTGTACTGGTACGGCTGGGACTTTCGCCTCTCCGACGATGGCGATCTGTGGGCCCCCCTCGGCACCGAACCCGGCCTGACTTCCGGCGGATTGACCAAAGCGGGCGTCGCCTATCAGCAAACCGAGAGCTGGCTTTCGGGTGCCTCGTTGAGCAGCGCCTGCTCGCATAATGGAAGCATCTGGACCTGCGGCTATACGCGTTCCGGGGGCTATCAAGCCTTGGCAGTCTGGGATAAGTCGCAAACCTGCAGCAACGGTAGCTGCACCACCTCGACTTTCGCGCTGCCGTCATCCCCACAATTCGCGCAGTATCAGGACTTGGCGGGTAACATCAACATGATTAGCGGAAGTACGGTGCAAATCGGCGCCAAGCCCATTCTCTTGGAGACGGGAAACATCCCGTAACCTCCGGCCGGACGCGCCGGACGATCGGAAGCCGCTTGGTGTAACGTTTGACATTATTAACGAGACACGTTAAGCTCTCGTTGTGATCAAGACCTTCGGGGGGAAGCATGGTGCCGACACGAAAGAGTTCTGGGACACCGGCAAGAGCCAAGGAATGCCTCCCTCAAACTTGCGAAAAGTTGCCAAGCGGAAGTTGCAGATGGTGAACGCGGCAACGCAATTGAATGATTTGAAGGTTCCCCCAGGCAACCGACTGGAGGAACTGGAAGATGATCGTAAAGGCCAGCACAGCATCCGAATCAACGATCAGTTCCGAGTGTGCTTCGTGTGGCAGGACGGCGACGCTTATGATGTGGAGGTCACAGACTACCACTGAGCGTGAGTTGTAGAAGAGAATGAGTCGGGGAGAAGAATCATGAGTATCAAAAATGAAGTGCAGGCAGGTTGGGCAGTTCATCCCGGAGAGATTCTTCGCGAAGAGTTCCTGCATCCAATGGGCATCTCGCCCTACAGGTTGGCTGTTGAGTTGCACGTTTCCGCTCCGACGGTCAATGACATCGTGCGAGAAAAGCGGAGTATCACTCCGGAGATGGCTGCACGTTTGTCGAAGTATTTCGGGACTTCTGAGCAGTTCTGGCTCAATTTGCAGAATGCGTTTGCTATCCATGAAGTCAAACAGAAGCATGCCAAGGAGCTCAAGGCAATAAAACCTCTCGCCGTTGGCGCCTCCTCATCCCGATAACGTCGCACTTTTCTCTGTTATTTCCGGCCCTTCCCCATTCAGATTGCTTTAGGTTTGTGTCTCACACATAGTGTCGATTTGCTTTTTGCTCATCGTCAGCGAGGAAGCGAGTTCGTAAACGGTGAAGGTTTCCGGTTGCTTTGCGCCAAGCCCATTCCCGGAGACCGGAAACGACCTCGTAACCTCCGATCCGGGAAGCTGAAAGTTCGGGAGATGCAACCATGGATTTTGTTACGATGGGAACGTAAGGGCGCGTAGCTCAAACGGATAGAGCATCGGATTTCTAATCCGGCGGTTGCAGGTTCGATTCCTGCCGCGCCTACCACTTGCGCTCGCTTCCGGACTCTCTCCCAGCCTTACCCCTTTGCTTTGCGGTGTTCGCAGGTCGCCGTGTTCAGGCAGGAATCCGCCAGCCGCAGCCGCTCCACCGGCTGGCCGCCGATGATATGCGACTCGACAATCTCGTCGACGTCCGCTTCAGTAACGTGCCCGTACCAGATCGCTTCGGGGTAGACCACGATATTAGGTCCGTGTTCGCACTGGTCGAGGCAGCCGGACTGGTTCGCTCGCACTCTACCCTTCAGTCCGTGCTCGGCCAGCTTCTGCTTGAAGAGCTTTTGCAACTTCGCCTGCGCCATGGGATCACAACACCCACGTGGATGGCCTGCCGGACGCTGGTTTCCGCAAACGAAGATATGTTTTTCAAACTTTGGCATCACGCTACCACTGTCATTTCAGGCGCGGTCGGCGCGCCCAACTCCGCCTCCCAGATTCCATCAAAGTCCACGAAGTAACCCTGCACCTCGATGCCTGGAATGGCGGCCCGCAGATTCGCGGCGGCACGCTGCAGTTCACGCTCATGATGGGCAGCTTCCGCCACGGTGTCTCCTCGGAATCCTCCGGCCAATCCACCATAGGCGCCGCAATCCGAGTGCACCATCAGGATCACGCGTCGGGTGCCGTGCAGCCGAATGGACTTACGAATCTGCTCCAGCACGAATTCACGGTCCGAGTCATGATCCGGAGACGCCATGCACTTGGCGCCGCCCGCGATCTTGATGGGATCGGAATAATTCACTCCGATACGCTTCAAAAACTTTCGAAACCCCAGCTCAAAACGGTTGTCGAAGCACCACAGGATGGCCGCGTCACACTGATACTTGTCCCGCGGAGCGTCGAAGTGAAACACCTTTCTCACAGAACCCTCCTCGACGAATCATTCCTGCCTCAATCTTACCCGAGCACCCTTCGTGATACTTCGTGTCCTTCGTGTTTTAGGGCTTTTTTCCTCTTTCATCGGCAAACTTGCCGCGCGTTGCTATTCACCTTGTAGACACGATAAGATATTCCGTACACGTCTTCTCCGCCCTGATCCCAGTAATTTTTTGTGACGGCATCCCTGCGGGCATGGAGTGTGCGACCCCGGGCGCAGCGTAGCCATCTGCCTGCGCGAAATTTCCCCTGACGGAGTTGGAATTGAAAAAAGGCAAAACCGCGGTGATTGTTGGCGCCCAGTGGGGCGATGAAGGCAAAGGCAAGATCGTCGACGTACTCTCGGAAAACTTCACGGTTGTAGCCCGTTACGCCGGCGGACACAACGCCGGCCACACCGTCATCATCAACGGCAAGAAGTTTATCCTCCAGCTCGTTCCCTGCGGCGTGCTGCGTGCCGGTTGCCGCAGCGTCATTGGAAATGGCGTTGTCCTTGATCCTCTTGCATTCCTCAAAGAGGCTGGGGCCCTGCGCGAGGCCGGGGTGAAAATCGACGGACATCTCTTCGTTTCCAACCGCGCCCACGTAATCCTTCCCTACCACCGCATGATCGAACTGGCGGCTGAAAATGCCCCGGGACGAGTCAAGATCGGCACCACCTCGCGCGGTATTGGCCCGGCCTATGAAGACAAAATGGGTCGCCGCGGCCTGCGCGTGGCCGATCTGCTGGATCTGCAACTGCTCAAGAAACACATCGAGAACGCCGTGCGCGAGAAGAACATGATTGCGCACGCGCTTTTCAACTCCGAACCGCTCGACGCCGACAAGATGTACACCGAGTATGCGCAAGCGGCCGAGAAGATCGCCCCATTCGTCTGCGACACGGCAGTCCTGTTGAACGAGGCACTCAACCATGGCGAATCGATTCTGTTCGAAGGCGCGCAAGGGACGATGCTCGACATCGATCACGGAACTTATCCCTTCGTGACTTCTTCCAGCGCCACTTCAGGCGGTGCGGTGATTGGCACCGGCGTCGCGCCCAATGCCATCAACTCGGTCATCGGAATCTCCAAGGCGTACTGCACGCGCGTGGGCGAAGGACCTTTCCCCAGCGAAGACAAAGGCGAGATCGGCGATAACCTGCGCAAGCGGGGCAACGAATACGGCGCGGTCACCGGACGACCCCGTCGAACAGGATGGCTCGACCTGCCGCTTCTGCGTTACTCAGGCATGATCAACGGTACCTCGTGGCTGGTCATCACCAAGCTCGACGTGTTGGATGAACTCGCAGAAATTCCAGTCTGCGTTGGTTACAAGATCGACGGAAAAGCCACATCCGACGCGCCTGCCCAGGCGAGCGGATACGACAAGATCGAGTGCGTTTACAAGAACCTTCCAGGCTGGAAGACTTCGACCGAGGGCATTACGGAATACGGAAAGTTGCCGAAAGCAGCGCGCGAATATCTCGCGTTCATCGAGAAGGAAGCCGGCGCGAAGGTCGGCATGATCTCGACTGGACCCGACCGTAACCACACCATCCTCGTAGACGATTTCGTTAAGGAGTTGAAGACCGCTGCGAAGAAAGCCTAGAATGTCTTCCCCGGCTGACCGAAAAGCGGGTAAGGAGCGAAACGATGGTGGTGTTGGCAGTTACCTGGATGGCAAAAACTGGGCACGAAGCCGAAGTTGCCGCGTTGTTTGAAAAGCTGACCGAACAATCCCGCAAGGAACCCGGCTGTTCCATGTACCAGGTGCATCGGCACAAGACGGAACCACGCCGCTTCTTCATCTACGAGCAATACAAAGACGACGCCGCACTCGAAGCCCATCGCGCCGCTCCCCATTTCCTGCAACACGCCCGCAAAGATCTCCCCAAGATCGCCGACCGCGTGGAAGGCCACCTGTTCGAGCCACTAGGCTAGTTGAAGGAAAAAATGTGGCGCGGGCCCCCGCCCGCGTTTGCCGTGGAAGACGTAGCCGTCAGCGCGATTACTACTTCACCTTGTCGATCATCAACTCGCCGCCCGAGGCATAGCTCTCTTTCGAGACCTCGTTGAACGCCACGACAATGGCTTCCCGCCGCGCCCCGGCTTCTTCCACCAGAGCGTCCGTAATCCGCTTCGCAATCTTGCGCTTCTGATCGGCGGTGCGGCCCTGCAGCATCGTGATCTGAACTAGAGGCATAGATGTGAGTACTCAGTACCTAGTACTCAGTACCCAGTTAAACCCAGCGCTCGAACAACCGAGTACTGAGTACCGAGTACTGAGTACTTATTTCGCCAATTCGTATCCCGCGAAGAAAAAGCTCAGCTCAAACCGAGCTGTATCTTCCGCGTCCGACCCGTGAATCGCATTGTGCTCAATGTTAGTCGCCCACTTCTTGCGGATCGTCCCCTCCTCGGCCTGCGCCGGATTGGTAGCCCCCATCAGCTTTCGCAGATCGGCGATGGCATTTTCCTTCTCCAGCGCCAGCACCACGATCGGGCCACTCGACATGAAGTCGGTCAGAGCGTCGAAGAACGGCCGCGCCGCGTGCACCGCATAAAATTGCTCGGCTTGATGCTTCGAGATTTCCAGCATCTTCATGGCGAGGATGCGGAATCCATTCTTCTCGAACTGCTCAATGATGTCGCCGACTGCATTCTTGCGGACGGCATCGGGTTTCACGATGGTGAATGTGCGTTGCAGAGTTTTCATAAGTTCGGTCGTTGTTCCTTGGCTATTATTTGACGACAATTCCTCACAACTGAACACTGGCCACTGCTTCTAGACGTTCACACCCAGCGCGGCCGCCAGCGTCTCGCCGATTGCCGCCGGAGACTTCGCCACCCGGATCCCGCAACCTTCCAGCGCTTTCATCTTTTCCGCGGCCGTGCCCTTCCCGCCAGAGATGATCGCCCCCGCATGCCCCATGCGCCGTCCCGGAGGCGCCGTTTGTCCGGCGATAAATCCCACCACCGGCTTCTTCATGTGTGCCTTCACAAACTCCGCCGCCGTCTCTTCGGCGTTCCCGCCAATCTCCCCGATCATGATTACGGCTTCCGTCTCCGGATCACGGTTGAACAGGTCGAGCGCATCGATGAAATTCGTGCCAATAATCGGATCGCCGCCAATCCCAATCGCGGTCGACTGCCCAATCCCGCGCTGCGTCAACTGATGCACTGCTTCATAGGTCAGAGTGCCCGAGCGGGAAACAATGCCAATCGATCCCTCTTTGTGAATCGAAGCCGGCATGATGCCGATCTTGCATTTCCCCGGCGAAATAATTCCCGGGCAGTTCGGCCCGATCAGCCGCGATTTTCGGTCCTGCAGAAATTCCCACGCCTTCACCATATCCAGCGTCGGGATCCCTTCGGTGATGCATACGATCAAATCAATCTCAGCATCGGCCGCTTCCATGATGGCGTCAGCCGCGAACGGCGGAGGCACAAAAATCACCGTGGCATTCGCTCCGGTCTTGTCGGCTGCCTCGCGCACAGTATTGAAGATCGGCCAGCCCTCATGCGTGGTTCCACCCTTGCCCGGAGTCACGCCGCCAACAATCTGTGTGCCGTACGCCTGGCTCGCCTTCGCATGAAACGTGCCTTCGCGCCCAGTAAGTCCCTGCACCACCACTCGCGTATCTTTATTAACCAGGATTGCCATATGAAAAGTACCTCGTAACCGTGATTCTCATCGCACTAAGATGATGTGTTCCCTCTGTGTTCGTCCGTGCCCCCTGTGGTGAGAGCCCTTGGGCACAGCCTACCGCCATTCGGTAACGCCCAAAGTACCTCGCGCCGCCGCGACAACTTTGTCGGCTGCGTCCTTCATCGTGTCGGTAACCATGAAATTGAACCCCGAATTCATCAGGATCTTCTTCCCTTCATCGACGTTCGTTCCCTCCAGCCGCAACACGATCGGCAGCTTGATATTCGTCTTGCGCGCCGCTTCCACCACGCCGGTCGCCAGCGTGTCCACGCGCAGAATCCCGCCGAAAATGTTAATCAGCACGGCCTTCACATTCTTATCACTCAACAGAATTTCGAATGCGTGCGCCACCTGCTCGGAACTCGCCCCGCCGCCCACATCCAGGAAGTTCGCCGGCATGCCGCCCGCGTACTTGATGATGTCCATCGTCGCCATCGCCAGCCCCGCGCCGTTCACCATGCACCCGACACTGCCATCGAGTTTGATGTAGTTGAGGCTGTACTTCGACGCCTCCACTTCCAGCGGATCTTCTTCCGTAATGTCGCGCAACTCCCGCAGATCGGCGTGCCGGAACAGCGCGTTATCGTCGAAGTTGATCTTCGCATCGAGCGCAAACAGCCGCCCATCCGTCGTCGTAATAAAAGGATTAATCTCGAGCAGCGAAGCATCCGTGTCGAGGAACGCCTTATACAGGCTGGTCAGGAATCCCACCGCCGGATTGATCTGCTTGGCATTCAGTCCAAGCTTGAACGCGATCTTCCGCGCCTGGAACGCCTCCAGCCCCATCCCTGGATCGATGTGCTGTTTCAAAATCGCATCTGGATTCTCCGCCGCGACTTGCTCGATCTCCATCCCACCCGCGGCCGACGCCATGAAAACCGGCTTACCCTCGGCGCGGTCCACCAGAATCCCCAGGTAGAGTTCTTTCTCGATCGGCAGAGTCTCCTCGATCAGCAGCCGGCGCACGATGCGGCCTTCCGGCCCCGTCTGATGCGTCACCAGTTTCATGCCCAGCATTTTGGCGGCGAGTTCGCCGGCCTCGTTCACCGACTTGGCAATCTTCACACCTCCGCCCTTGCCGCGTCCGCCGGCGTGGATTTGCGCCTTCACCACCACTCCGGTCGCGCCTGCGTTGAACAGTTCCTTGGCGGCCGCTTCGGCCTCGTCTTGCGAGGCGGCCATCGCCCCACGCGGCACACTTACACCGTACTTCTTTAGAATTGCTTTTGCCTGATACTCATGGATTTTCATAAGGACGACTCGTCAATTAAGAATTCGGAAGGACCCTGCTTGCGGCGACGCACTGCGGGCAGCAAACTTGTAATTCTATAGAACGTCAGCGAATTAGGGCAAACCTCTGGAATGTTTTAATTCGGTGTAGTCCCATGTGGGGACAGCCCCTTCGGCAAGCTCAGGGCCGACCTTCGGCTGTTCCTCGAGCGAAGCTCGACCGCTTTTTCTGCATTGAAGCCGTTCCGAACAAACTCTGCGACTTTCGCCCAGCATCGAAATCAAAATCAGGACTAAGATAATCGGCTGAATCTCCAGGAGGATTCCGATTGTGAAGCTGATCTCACTCAATGTCGCGCGACCGCGACTGGTGGTCTATCAGGGCGCGACGATCAATACCGGCATCTTCAAAGAGCCAGTGCCGGGCCCCATTCAGCTGCGCACTCTCAATCTCGACGGTGATCGCCAGGCCGATCTCACTGTCCACGGCGGTCCCTTCAAGGCGGTTTACGCCTATCCCTCCGAGCACTACGAGTTCTGGCGTCACGAGTTGCCGGGAACGCAGCTGCCTTGGGGCATGTTCGGCGAGAACTTCACCACGGAAGGCATGATGGAACGTGAGCTTCACATTGGCGATCGCCTGCAAATCGGCACAGCGGAAATCATGGTCCGGCAGCCACGCATACCCTGCTACAAGCTGGCAGCGAAGTTTCACCGAAATGACATTCTCGCGCGCTTCTTGCGCAGTGCCCGCAGCGGCTTTTACTTTTCCGTGGAGCGGGAAGGCACGGTGTCTGCCGGAAACACATTTGAGTTCCTGTCTCAAGAACCGCAAGCCATAAGCATCGCAGAAATGAACCGGCTATTTGTCGAAGAAAAATACAACCGTGACTTGCTGGACAAAGCGATAGCAACTCCTGCCCTTCCGGAAGATTGGCGCGATTACTTTATGAAGCGTTTGCACGGCGAGGCGACCGTCGAACCCTAGTTTTCGCTGGTGCCGGCGCTGGGCGTCCCATCTTGCGCGTGATATTTTGTGCGTACATTCTGGGATTGAGACGTGGTCCAGGAATTCCTCCGTGTCCTCTGTGTCCCCTGTGGTGAAACGCCGCTCGATTTTCAATGTGGGTCCTTGTGACCCCCATGCCTTACAATTCTGCGAGCATGATCCTCGACGCCCTCCATCGCATCGCGAACCAGAGCCAATCCCTCGATCGCACCGAGGCTCGCGAGGTCATGTCCGAAGTCCTGACCGGCAAATGTACCGACGCTCAAATTGCGGCCCTGCTCATCGCCTTGCGCATGAAAGGTGAAACCGTGGAGGAGATCGTGGGCTTCGCCGAGGCGATCCGCGCCGCCGCTGCGCCTTTGCCCATCGAGCGTGCCAATGCAGCCGACGCCCTCGCCGTCACCGGAACGGGGCGTGACGCCCTCGTGGAAGACGTTCCTGGCGAAAATTCGCTGGTCGATACCAGCGGCACCGGCGGCGACGCCAGCGGCACCTTTAACATCTCTACTGCGACCGCACTCGTGACCGCGGGAGCGGGCGTCCGCGTCGCCAAGCACGGCAATCGCAGCATCAGTTCCAAATGCGGTTCGGCCGACGTGGTCGAAGCGCTCGGCATCAACATCCAGCTTTCACCGGAACGCGCCGCCCAATGCCTGCGCGAAGTCGGCATCTGCTTCCTTTATGCTCCTAATCTGCATCCCGCGATGAAGCAGGTGCAAGGCGTGCGTCGCGAATTACGCATGCGTACCATGTTCAACCTGCTCGGCCCGCTGACCAATCCGGCACGCGCGAGCGGTCAGGTCGTAGGAGTCTACTCACTCGATCTGGTAGAGAAGCTGGCCGAAGCTCTGAGCATGCTTGGACTGCATCGCGCTCTTGTGGTCCACGGGCACGATGGCCTCGACGAAATCACGATCACAGGAACAACCCGAGTGGCCGAAGCCCGTGACGGATCCGTCCGCTCCTACGAAGTGGAACCGGAAGAGTTCGGCATGACTCGGGCCACGTTGCAGGATATCGCTGGCGGTGATGCCATCGAAAATGCTGCGATCATCCGTGCGGTCCTCAACGGAGAAAAGTCGCCCCGCCGCGACGTTGTGCTCCTCAACGCCGCCGCCGCGCTGGTCGCTGCCGCCCGATCCGACCACATCGCTGGCGCACTCCCGCTCGCGATCAACTCGATCGACTCCGGAGCAGCCGCCGGAAAGCTGACAGCTCTCGCAGCCTTCACGTCGAGATAAGCGATCGCCCTTCCTCTGTGTCCTCTGTGGTTAAGTGTTTTGCGCGCCTACCCTACCGAACTGCCACCTTCTCCAAATACTCCGCAAGCTGCACATTCCAACCCAACTCCTTCTGCATCAGATCGCGCAACTTCCCCGAAGCATCCGGCTCTCCATGAACCAAGTAGGTGGTCGCCGGCCGGTTCCGAAATGTGCGCAGCCACTGCAGCAGCTCCGGCGGGTCCGCATGATCGCTGAACTGCTCCAGCGCAACAACCTGAGCGCGAATGGGAACGAAATCCCCAAAGATCTTTACTTCGTCACTCTTGTTCTTGATGGTGAACCCACGCGTCCCCGGCGCCTGAAACCCGATGAACAGCACTAGATTCCTTGGATCCGGCAGCCGCTGCGCCAGGTGATGCAAGATGCGTCCGCCGGTCACCATGCCGCTGGAAGAAATGATCACCGAAGGCATGACGGCGGCGTTGATCCGCTTCGATTCCTCCGGTGTCGACGCAAACGTGAATCCCGGCCACTGCAGCGGCGAGCCATACTTCCGGATCATCTCCCGCGTCTCGTCGCTGTACTCTTCGTCATGCTTCAGGAAAATCTCAACCGCCTTAATGGCCATCGGGCTGTCGCAAAAGACCGGCATGCGCGGAATCTGTCCCGACTCCATCAGATGCTTGAGGATGAAGACAAATTTCTGCGTACGTTCAATCGCAAACGCCGGAACCACCACGCTACCGCCTCGGTTAGCAGTAGCCGTAATCAATGACGTTAGTTCCGGCAATGGATCTTCCTTCGGATGCGTACGGTTGCCATAAGTCGATTCCATCACCACGAAGTCTGCGGTCTCGCCTTCCTGCGGTCCGGAGTGCACCACCTTGCCCGGCGCAATTTTATGGTCGCGCACGCGCCCAATGTCGCCCGTAAACAACAAACGCCGCGTCTGCCCGTTCGTGCCCAGCGAAACCTCCGCCATGCACGATCCCAAAATGTGCGCTGCACGCACGAATCGGAAGGTGAGCTCCGGCGAAAGTCGAGTCTCCTCGCCGACCTGCACTGGCTCGAAATACTGCAGCGAATTCTGCGCTTCCTCGAACGTGTACAGCGGCAACGCCGGATCGTGTTTCGACTTCTTCATCTTGTTGTAGAAGCGCGCGTCTTCTTCCTGCAGATGGCCAGAATCCGGAAGGATGATGCCACACAAATCGATCGTCGGAGGCGTGGCGAAAATTCGCCCGCGGAATCCTTCCTTCACCAGTCGCGGAATCCATCCGCAGTGATCGAGGTGCGCATGGGTCAGGACGACCGCGTCGATCGCAGTGGCCGGAACCGGCGTGTTGTGCCAGTTACGCTCACGCCATTCTTTCGGCCCCTGAAAAAGCCCGCAGTCGATCAGTACCTGGTAACCGCTCTTGCCGGAAGGATCTCCGGTGTTGATCAGGTGCTTCGAGCCAGTAACGGTTCCCGCCGCTCCAAGAAATTGGATGTAGGCCAAACGTTCCTCCCGCAGTAACGAAACAACCTACCACGGAGGCACAGAGCCACGGAGAATTTCGAAGAAATAAGGATCCGATCGCCGGCAAATCCCTGTCCAAATTTAAAGTGTTCCCCTGTGTTCCTCTGCGTCCCCTGTGGTGAATCCTACTTATCCGTAACCTCGATCTTGAAAGTATTGTTAGTCGTGTCACTCTCAGGCACGCTCCCGTCGTTGACAACGATCTCCTGCGGCGCCGAAGGAGTCTCAATGCGAATCACCGCCTTGTTCTTGGCGTGGACCTCGAGCCGTTTCATCATCTCTCCACCCTGAAACTTGACCATGACAGGAACTTCAGCGGAGGCGGTCCCTAAATTATCCAGAGTGATCGTGAGCAGGTACGGTCCGGCCATCGTCTTGCGCGAGAACGCAGACTCGACCTTGAAGTCCGGCAACCCGCGGTCCCGGTACACCCAATCATCGAAGAACCACTCCAGGTCCCGCGGCGTTTGTGCCGCAATCAGCCGCGGCATATACGAGGGTTCCTTGTCCTGCTCCGGATGGTAGTTCGCCAGAGCTTTCTTAAGCGCAGCATCACCAACCATGTCGCGCAACATCCACCACACACACATCGCTTTGCTCCGATACAGTTCCTCGCTGGTTGTCTTTACCAGCGAGCGGTTCGCCTCATCTTCAGATCGGGGAGCGGTCGTTGACGCTTCGATTTCGGTCAACGCAGACCGGTGTAGTCCCATGTATTCGAGCGCGGCCTTGCGTCCTTTCTCGCCTTCGAGATAGAGAGCCTGCGCAAAGTGAGCAAGCCCTTCTTCAATCCACGGGCGAAACGAGTGAACCGCCAGATGCGTCAACTGATGTGCTGGAGCGAGCACAGGCACCTTGGTATCGAGGCTGGCGAGAGGAGTCAGGAAAAACGCTCCGCTCTCGAAAGTTGCGCCGTTTGGATCTGCGAGGTCAGCCGTTTGAGGTCTTTCTCGCGGCTTTCCAAACCAGTCTGTGATCAATGGCAGGGCTTTGTCCGCAGCGTCGGCGTAGGCAATCGCAGCCGTGTCATGACCGCGAAGGTAATGAACCACTACACTCGGCCGCTCCACCGTGTGATAGTTAGCCATCACAAGGAGAGGCGCGATCGGACCGAGCGGGTCATACGTGCAATCTGCATTGGAGAGAGAAGATCGCCCGATTTGTTCATACATCACTTTGCAGGAGGTTTCATTGATGAGGAGTTCTTGCGCTTCTCCATCGTCTCTGGACACGCGAAAATGTACGTGTATTTTGGCGGCGGACTCGCGGTTCTTCCACCGGTGCAGAACCTCAAACAAGTTGGCGCCTTCGGACAAATTCGCGACTTCAGTTGCAATCGGATACCACGCGACGTTCCCCGCTCCTCGCACTGCTGAGAAATCAGAGCCGATCTGGTCCCAGTCGGTGTTCTTCGCCACTTCCTCCGGCGTGCCGATTCGCGTCAGTCTGGTCGCATCGAGAAGGATCACGCCTTCGTATGCAATGTCCAGTTCGATGGTTCCCTTCGGGGCGATCGCTTGTGGCAACGTGACGATTGCTTCCGAGAGCGAGCCCGTGTGATCGATGTCAGATGTGTAGGGCTGTGAGACGAACTGCACAGCTTTGTCGCCTGCCTTCACTGATCGCCAGTCGAGCGATGAGGAGATCTGCAGCACCGCGATCTTCTGTGGAGTCGGCGAGTCGTTCCGCAACGTAACTTTGCCGCGGACTCCGAGGCGATGTTGTTCGGGATCAATCTGAACATTTAGATCGTAGTGGGAGAAGCTAAATGCCTCGCGGTCGAGCGCAAAGGCATTCACCACAGAGGCACAGAGGACACAGAGAAAACCCAGGCTCTTATAGAGTGACTTCGTTGCGAAGAACTTCATTTTGCTTCCGCGGAACCCTGCTTCGCGCGCCGCTGGCGCACGATTTCAAACAGAACTACAGCTGCGGCCACGGAAACATTCAGCGACGGAACTTTGCCCAGCATCGGAATCGAAACCAGGAAGTCGCACTTCCGCTTCACCAGATCGTGCAGGCCCTTGCCTTCTCCACCCAGAACCAGCGCGCAGTCCATGTTGTAGTCCATTTCGTAGTAAGTCTGTTTGCTGCGCTCGTCGAGCCCAACGGTCCACACGTTGTGCGCTTTCAGGTCTTCGATGCTGCGCGCAATGTTCGTCACCTTGGCGATCGGCATATGCTCGCTCGCTCCGGCGGACACCTTTGTGACCGTGCCTGTGACGCTCGCGGCGCGCCGTTCCGGAATCACGATTCCGTTCGCGCCCGCCGCATCGGCCGTGCGCAGAATCGCTCCGAGGTTGTGCGGATCTTCCACGCCATCGAGCACAACCACCAGCGAATATTCCGCGCGTTTCGCGTTGATCACATCTTCGAGATCGTTGTACTGCTTGGCTGACGTGACTGCGACGACGCCTTGATGGGCAGCATTGCCTGCCAGTTTGTCGAGTTCGGTGCGTTCCAGAAAACGCACGTTTACGCCGAGCCGTCGGCAATCTTCAATCAGCCGCTGCAGGCGGATGTCGTGGCGTTCCTTCGCCATTCCGACCCACTCAAACGCACGCCCTCGCGCCTTCAGCGCTTCGGTCACCGAGTTGATGCCATAGATGTAGTGCATGAGTATTCAGTGTACCGAAAGCTGCGCTTCATGGCTGGATTCTGAGTAGCGTTTACGCGCGTTTGCGAAAGGGTTCGTGGAAGGGCACGGCTTCAGCCGTGCCGTTAAGGCTCCTGGAAAATTGGGCTTCAGCCCCTGAGGGCACGCACGATGTCGGCTGGTTCTGGACGCTCGGTGTAGTCTTCGTTCGCCGCAGCATACAGGATCGTTCCATCGCGATCGACGATGTAGGTTGCCGGAATCGGCAGCTCCCAGCTTTCGTCGCCGTTAGTGAAGGGCAGGTTGACGAATGCTCGCCGATACACCGCTTCCTGCAACTGCGGAACGCGATAGGTCAATCCAAACTGCCGCGCGACTTTGTTGCCTGCATCAGACAGCAGCGGAAAGCGCAGCTTGTGCTGGTCGTGCATGAAGAACGCCTGCTTCACCGTCTGCGGAGAAACGGCGACGAGCGTCGCTCCAGCCTGTTCGATCTGGGACAGAGCCAGGTTCATCGCTTCCATCTGTCCGACACAAAACGGGCACCATCGTCCGCGGATGAAACAGAGCACAAGTTTTCCCTTGGCGAGCAGGTCGGAAGGAGAAACAGGCTTTCCGTCGTGGTCGAGGAGATCGAAGGCAGGCGCTTTGGCTCCGACCGCCAGAATGTTCGATGCAAGATGCTTAGCCTTGAGTTCCGCGACGGCCTGCGCGTGAATGGCCTGCGTCTCCGCAGGAACATACTTCGCGATCAGCTCCTTGCGGTCAGCAAAGATTTCGCCCAGAGGACGCGCGTCGAAGCCTGGACTGGATTCTTCTAGGGATCGCCACTTCATAACTGCCATGATGACACATACAGCCGTCCTGGCACGGCGATGCGTTCGGAACGAACCGATTGCAGCGGGAGAGGGTGGGGCGTATATTGCATTCACGCTAATTCGTTTGTTTACGGTTGTGTTCGTTTCCTTGCGGAGGTACCTAATGTTCCGATCGGTGTTCTACGTGGTGCTGACCCTTCTCTACGGATTCGCGATCTCCCAGGCACAGGAGCCTTTCCTCAAGGCTCGTACCCATTACTTCCCCGATACGACGAACAACATTCACCTCGAGATGGTCTTTAATTACAACGTACCCGACATCAACGACGAATCCGGCGTTGTCGATATGGTTTGGGCCTCCGATTATCCGAACGAGCCCGCTGGCGTGTACAACACGGTCTACATCCCGTACTCGGTCGACAACTTCACCCACGGCGTTGCCTGGTATCAGCAGCATCATCCGGATTGGCTCGAATATCTTTGCGACCGGAAGACTCTCGCGTTTGAGTTTGGATCGAGGGATCTTGCGCCGATCGACTTTGCCAATCCCGCAGTGCGCGCTTACCAGTGGGCGAATTGGGTGGATGCTCCCTTAGCGCAGGGTTACGGGGGAATTGCCGTCGACACCATGTCGGCCAGCAGCAACTGGGGACGCTGCGGCCATTACGATCTTTCCGGAAGTTGGGTGCAGCAATACAGCGGACAATTGACGGATCCTGCCTATCAGCGTGACGAACTGGCGTGGGAATCCGCCACTTACAGGCACGTTCATAACTACTCCAAGACAGCAACTATGCAAGTGAATGTGTCGTATGAGTTCGGCTATTCGGAGCGGGTGAACTTGCAACTCATGACGACAACCGATCTTCTCTTCGACGAGCGCGGCTTCACCAACTATGGAACTCCGCCGAATGTTCCTCCTCCAATGCAATGGGAGCAGATCATGGCCGTGCTGCAGTACGTCCAGAGCAAGGGAATCTGCTACATGACCAACGGCGAAGAGTCAGAGCTTACGACGGACATTCCGCAGTCTGCGCGCCTCTGGGTGATCGCGAACTATTTGCTGGTGAAGAACAATTGCACGTACATGTACATGACTGGTTTCACCGCAGGCGGTGGGCAGGATTACGGCTCGCTGATTACGTTTCCCGAATACTCAATCCCCATTGGACACGCCACGAGCACGATGAAGAAGACGCAGGGAGTCTGGGCGCGGATGTATTCGGGAGGTCTAGCGTTGGTGAATCCTCATCTCGCGACCGCAACCGTCACGCTGCCTGCTGGCTCGTACGTCGATGTCAACGGCAACTCAGTTGGTCCGACCCTGACGATGAAGGGACAGACTGGACAGGTGCTGCTGAACGCGCCGTAACGGACTCGATCCGTGTCGTCGGAACCTGAAGACTTCGTCAAGAGAACGCCATTTCGCGATGCTGAAAATGTGCTGATAGGGATCCCATCGGCTCCGCTCAGGGCAGGCTCTTCGACTCCGTTGCCGTTCGAGGCAGCTTCGCTCAGGATGACAAAGCCAGCGGCATTTGGTCAGTATTAACTGAGTACCGAGTACTGAGTACCGAGTACTGGGTACTGTTGCACTACATTCCCGGCAGCTTCATTCCTGCTAGCCTGCGCGCGAAACTTGGTTTGCCCATCTGCTTGAACATCTTCTTCATCTGTGCATATTGGCGAAGCAGGTTGTTCACTTCCTGCACGGTCGTGCCGGAGCCGCGGGCAATGCGTTTGCGGCGGCTGCCATTGATCACTTCGTGATGGTTCCGCTCGTGCGACGTCATCGAGTTGATGATGGCCTCGACGCGGTTGATCTGCTTCTCGTCTACGTTGTCGGCCGCTTTCTGCAAGCCAGAGAAGGGGCCAATCGACGGGAGCATTCCCATCAGGCTCTTCATCGATCCCATCTTCTTCACCTGGCGCAACTGGTCGCGGAAATCCTCCAGCGAGAAACCATCGCCGGTGAGGGCCTTGGTAGCCATTTCCTGCGCCTTCTTCTTGTCGATCTGCGATTCGGCGCGTTCGATCAGCGAGAGAATGTCTCCCATGCCGAGAATGCGCGAGACGATGCGGTCGGGATGGAAGGGCTCAAGCGCGTCGTACTTTTCGCCCACGCCAATGAACTTTATCGGCTGACCTGTGACTTGGCGGATGGAGAGCGCTGCGCCACCGCGCGCATCACCGTCCATCTTTGTCAGTACAACTCCTGTCAGCGACAACTTCTTGTGGAACTCTTCGGCGGAGCGGACCGCATCTTGTCCGGTCATGGCGTCGGCGACGAACAGAATCTCCGACGGATTCAGCAGCTTCTTGAGCGACTGCATCTCGTCCATGAGCTGGTCGTCGATGTGCAAGCGGCCTGCGGTGTCGACGATCAGCACGTCGCAACCGGAGACGACGGCTTCGCGACGCGCTTCTTTCACCAGGCGTTCGACGGTTGCAGTGTTGGCTTCGGTGACTTGCCCTTCGTAGATGTGACTCTTCACCGCCTGCGCGACAACCTTCAACTGCTCGCGCGCCGCGGGACGATACACGTCGACCGAGACGAGCAGAGGACGATGTCCGCCGACCTTGAACCAGTTCGCCAGTTTGCCCGACGTGGTGGTTTTACCGGAACCTTGCAGTCCAGCCATGAGCACAACTGTGGGAGGTTGCGAGGCGAACTTCACGCGGGCTGTGTCTTTGCCGAGAACTTCGACGAGTTCGTCGCGCAGGATCTTGATGACTTGTTCACCAGGCGAAAGCGCGGTCATGACTTCCTGACCGACAGCCTTGGCGCGAATCTGGTCGATGAGCTGCTTGACGACCTTAAAGTTGACGTCGGCCTCGAGCAGGGCAAGACGAATTTCGCGCAAAGCTTCGTCGATGTTCTCCTCGGTGAGTGTGGCTTGTCCGCGGAGGGTCTTGAAGGCGCGTTGAAGTTTTTCCTGAAGATTCTCGAACATGGGAGTGAGGTTTTATTTTAGCAGTCAGTGGTCAGCAGTCTGCGGTCAGGAGTCAGGAGTCAGGGGTTGGGGAGTCAGCGGGTGGTCTTGATCCACAGAATTATTTTTTGGGTGGCGGCTGGAATTGGTCGTTTTGTTTTCGCGTTTACCTTTCAGTAAACCCACCCCCCCTCCCCCCTCGGTCTATTGAAATCATGGATTTGGGGGAAATTGGGTCGCAATATCTTGCGGCTCAGCGAGTTACGGGTAAAATCTTGGGAATAAAGGGGTTACGCCTTGGTCCCTTGATCTGCCTCTGCGCATTCGCTACTGCATGATCGTACGGAGTTGGTGTGGGACGCAAGGGCAGATGTCACATGAGGGCTGTGGATTTCTGCCGGATTCGATGCGCTTGGTCTGGCACGGGGGCTCGGGGCCCGATTCCTGATGGATTTTGTTTGATCTGTCTTACGCCCCTCCGGGGCTTGCGGATTTTGCTGCTCGTATCCCTCGGCTTGCGCCGTGGTCTGCATTCTTTCGCCGCTTCGCGGCTTGGAGTCGCTATCGCGGCCCGCCATGGTCGCACAATTCGCTTTGCGGCTTGGAGTGACGTGCGTGCCGATCGGCGGTTCGTCGGCGGTGGGCTTATCCGACCTTTGGACGCACCATGTCGAAGCGCTGCGTGGTGCGGGTGTACTGGATGCCGCCCATGCGGCCGATCAGATCGAGGGAGTTGCGGTCGAGTTTGCCAGCCGTCAGATGCGCGTCGTCCACGTGGATCGAGACGATTTCGCCGATCACCAGACTGCTGCTTTGTGGCGAGGGCGAGAAATCCAGGATCTGATACAGACGGCATTCAAAACTCACGGGGGACGCGGCTACGCGCGGGACTTTGATTACTTGCGACGGTGCCGGCGCGACCTTCGCGAGTTCGAATTCATTGACCGACGCGTCATACTCGCCGCTCGTTTTGTTCATCGCCTCGGCGAGATCGTAGGTGACGATGTTGACTACAAATTCTTTTGTCTCTCGGACGTTCCGCAGCGTGTCCTTGGCTTCTCCGTCGGTTGAGCCGGCCTGCTTGGGTGCTCGCAGTCCGGGCGCGAACGCGAGCAGCGGAGGTTCGATGCAAACACAATTAAAAAACGAAAAGGGGGCAAGGTTCGCTTGCCCGGAGACGCTAAGCGTGGAAACCCAGGCGATGGGACGCGGTGCAACTGAATTCAAGATCAGGCCGTAGAGCTCGTTGTGGGAGAGGTTCGAAGGAGTGATGTTCATTCCATCGAGTATAGCGAGGGCGTCACGAAGCGGCTTTATTGAAGCGGAGGCCCCTCTCGGTTCGTGCCTGGAACGCCCTGCTGAGGTCCGCGGTCGTGCTTGCTGGTAGGGATCCTTCGACTGCGCTCAGGATGACACGGTTTTGGGGGATGGAGATGCGGCGAAGATTTCCTTTGCCGCGATGACTGTGTTGCAGTGAATGGTTACCGTGTCTTCGACGTTTCTGGCGTAGCCTCCGGCGTAGGTCACCATTACGGGGAGATTGCGGGCGCGGGCTACGCGGAAGACGAGTTGGTCGCGTTTCTTCAGTCCTTCAATCGTCAGATTCAGGCCGCCCAGCTGGTCTTCGCGGTAGGGATCAGCGCCGGCGATGTAGCAGAGCAGGTCGGGCTCGAATTGGCGAAGGCCGGAACTGATTGCGTTGTCGAGCCAGGCGAGGTAGTCGTCGTCCCCGGTGCCGTCGGGCAAGTCGACGTCGATGGAGGATGGCGGTTTGTGGAGCGGGTAGTTGTTGTGCTGGTGAAGAGAAATGGTGAAAACGTCGCCGGCGTGGGCGCCGCGCATCTTGCCTCTCGGTGCGCCTTCGGGTTGGTGCACGGTTGAGGTTGAGGACGACGGAAGTAAGGCGCTGGCGGTTCGGGTTCCGGCGAAGATTGCTGCGGTGCCATTGCCTTGATGCACGTCGCAGTCGAGGGTCATGGCGGTGCGAATCTTGTCGTCGCGCTGCATGCGGCGGATGGCTACCGCCACATCGTGGATCATGCAAAAACCTTCGCCATGATCGGGGAAGGCGTGGTGGAAGCCTCCGCCAATGCTGATGCAGACTTTGTCGGTCAGGGCCTGGCGCGCTGCGAGGATGGATCCCCCGGCCGCGAGCCAGAAGGCCTCCGCGAGATCGCGGGAGTAGGGGACTTCCATTTCCAATTCTTCGCGTGGACTGAGAGTGCCGGTCTTCAGCTTCTGCACGTACTCGGGTTTGTGGACAAGCAGGATGTCCTGGTCGGTGGCGGGTTGGGGCTCGAGGAAATCGTTGGCGGCGGCGACGCCGGTGGAGATGAGGCGGTCGCGAATGCGGCGATATTTTTCCGCGGGAAAGACGTGCTCGCCGATGGGCAGGAAGTAGGCGTCGCTGTAGATGAGCTTGAAGGGGAGCATGGTGCAATCGGTTAGGGACTTCATATCATACGCGGCGGGCCCGGGAGTTGACGAAATTCGACGGGCGTCCCGGTTTCGTGTGAGAACTCCTACTTGGGTCTGATTCGGTGCGTACTGAAAGGGATCCTTCGACTTCGCTCAGGATGACAAGAATCAGAGGCAGGATGACGGGGCCTTGGGAGATGCGGGAAGGATTTACTTCTTCTTGCTCACCTGGATCGAAGGGCTCACCATGGGGCGGCGAACGGGGACGATTGCGCCTTTTGACGGATCGGCAGCGGCTGTCGCGCGCGTCAAGACTTCCTGCTGGATGTATTGAACGAATTCCTGGATCTGGCGCTGCATCTCTTCCATGCGCTCGCGCATTTGCAGGATGATCGCCATGCCGCTGATGTTGACGCCGAGATCTCGCGCGAGCGAAAGGATGAACTCGAGGCGCTGCAAATCTTCGTCGGTGTAGAGGCGCGTGTTGCCTTCAGTACGCGAGGGCTTGAGCAGTCCTTCGCGCTCGTAGAGGCGAAGCGTCTGGGGATGGATTCCGTACATCTCGGCGACCGCCGAGATCATGTATGCACCTTTGGATTTCCGTTTGGTCACCTGGTTCTCTCTCGGGTTGATTCTAGAGCACGATCATTTTTCTGCCTAATTTCGGGCGCACTTTGATGCCAAACCCCACGAGCATCCTCGCATCCAAAATTCAGGAGGACTATTATGGACGAAAATAATGCGATCAGTGTGGTCGAAAATCTTATTGAAACGAATAAAGACGGGCAAAAAGGCTATCAGGACGCGGCTACGCACGTGAAGCGGGCGGACTTGAAGACCTATTTCAATGAACAGAGCCTGGAGCGCTCGCGCTTCGCCGGCGAGCTGGAGGCAGAGCTTATCCGGCTGGGCAAGCCGGATAAGAAAGTTTCCGGTTCGGCTTCGGCGGCGATGCATCGCGCCTGGATTGATACTAAAGTCGCTCTGGGCGGCGGCGCCAAGACGATTCTGGACTCGGTGGAAGCGGGTGAGGATAGCGCCAAGGACGCGTACCAGAAAGCCGTCACTGGGGATTTGCCGGAAAACATCGCGCAGATTGTCCGGCGTCAGGCCGCGAGCGTGCAGGCGGCGCATGACAAAGTAAAGAGCCTGCGGGACACGGCAGAAGCGGCAGCGTAGTTCTGCTAGACAGAAAAGCACTCACCACAGAGGACACGGGGGAACACGGGGGGACCGCCGAGGGCGGCCGTCCCCACATAAAGCAAAAGAGAGGACCGGGAACTTTCCGGTCCTCTTTTCTTTTTCTATGAACCGCCAAGGCTGATGGGGTTGCGAATCAGGCGGCGGGCTGGGGCTTTTCTTCACGCGCCGTCCATCCAGACGGCTTTAGCGCGTGATTAACGAGGTAGACTACGAAGCCCGCTGCGATCAGGATCATCCCGAAGGCGAACGAACTCATATTCCAGATTTGTTCATGCTGGCTGCGGGAGATTGAAAATCCGAGCAGCAACATGGGTGGGATGCCGATGGCAATGGCTCCAAACAAACCGCCGGGCACGCGGAAAGGCCGCGCCAAGTTAGGCTCGCGGAAGCGAAGGACAGCCAGCGCCATGAATTCGAGGAACAAGCTGGCGCCGTAGAGAAGGATGTCGAGCGTCACCAAGCGGGCAAAGCCGAGGCCAAGACACATCGCCCATCCGATGGCGAGCGCGAGGATCGCGACCCAAGGCGCGCGCGATTTCTTCTGCAGCTTACCGAACACCGCGGGTAGCATGCCATCCTGCGCCATGGCGAGAGGCAGGCGCGAGTAGCTCATCACCAGGGCGTTGAACATGCCGAAGGCGCTCATCAGGCCGCCTAGCACGACACCGATCCGGAGGAGCGGACCACCGATCAGCGCGGCGATGTCGGCCCATGAGCCAGTTTCCCATGCGGTCGATTTCAGACCGGTGATCCACATGGCGGCAAAGGGCAGGATGTAGGTTGCGGCTACGATGCAGACCGCGACCAGCATCGCGCGCGGGTACGTCCGCTGCGGACGCTCGACTTCGGTAGCGATGGTCGAGGCGTTGTCCCATCCCATGTAGTTCCACATGCAGATGAGGAGGCCGCCAAGAATGTCAACCGTGGAGGTCGTGGGCTTGGTAACGGCGTTGGCCAAGGCTCCGAGTTTGAAGGGAGCGATCAGCACGATCGCCACGAAGGGCGCCGACAGGGCTGCAAACAGCCACAGAGATGTAAGCGAGACGACTTTGACGCCAGCAATGTTGAGAAGAGCACACGCAACGACGACGGCGAGTGCAACCCACCATCCGCGATTGCCTTGCTGGAACCACGGGAACATGCGGGTCAGGTAGGCGACGAAAAGTGTGGGATAGATGGCCATATCGAAGATGGAAGCGACGAGGGAGAGCCAGGCCTCTTGAAATCCCCAGAAGTTGCCCATGGCGCGGCGCACCCAGGCGTAATAGCCGCCCTCGTAGGGCAGCGCGCTCGAGAGTTCGCCGATCATGAAGGCTGTAGGCAGGCTCCAGAGCAGCGGGGTGAGGAGCAGAATCAGGATGGCGCGCCCGTAACCGGCGCCGTGCACGATGTCTTCGGTGCCATAGGTGCCCCCCGAGACCATAAAGAAGGTGGCGGCGACCAGGGGCCAAAGCGTGAGGCGGACGAATTTTTTCCGATTGGGTACGGCGGCGAGACGGGGTGTCTCTGGTTGTTGACGCGGGGCGCTAGCTGTTGCCAATTTCTATGTCTTCCTCCTCAAGCGACTCACTCTCGCCACCGCGTCTCCCTTGAAGTGCTCTCGCGGCTCCCGGGAGCTGAGCGATTTCCCGGGCATTTCGGCGAAGTTAGTTCGCATTTGTGAGATTACGGGAAATTTTCACAGATGCAAGATTTTTTTGGATTATTTTGCAAATTTTTGTAAGCGGGTGGTGTGGTACGGAGGTAATGGCGTGGCGGTCCGAGCCTTGCATCAAAGGCTCTCACCACGGGGGGCACAGAGGGACACGGGGGGATTCCATTCAGAGTCTTAGTTCCCAGGTTTCGGAAACCAAGTCGGTGCGGCTCCAGCTCTTGTGTTTTTCCTGGGCGACTCGTTGGAAGCCGGCATTTTGGTAGAGGTGGCGGGCGGCGGGGAGTTCGCTTTGCGTCCAGAGCATGATTTTCTTGTAGCCGGCTTCGCGGGCGAAGCGCACGCACTCCTCAACCAGGCGTTGGCCGATTCCGAGACCGCGGGCTGCCGGCTCGACCAGCAACAGGCGGAGTTTGGCGACTGTCGCGGATTTCTTTACCAGGAAGATGGAGCCGACGTTCTCGCCGTCGATTTCGGCGATCCAGCAACGTTCGCGGGCAGGGTCGAGGTTTGCGATGAACTTCGAGACGATTCCGGCGACCAAGGCTTCGAAGCGCTCGTCGTATCCATACTCTTGGTAGTAGAGGACACCGTGGCGGTAGACGACCCATCCCATGTCGCCGGGGCGATGTTGGCGCAGAAGGTAGGACTTCGGGCGGGCGGCGTCGCCCGATAGAAGAGATTCGACGGTGTTCATGGCTTGAAGGAGGTTGTGCTGCTTTGCCGCCGGGAGTTTGGCGAGCATGTTGGCGACCTGGTCGTTTGAACGGGCATTGAGAGGCTCGAAGGCTTTGCGGCCTTTCTTTGTCAGGCGCAGGAGCGTTTGGCGGGCGTCTGTGGGGGAGTGTCGCTTTTCAAGCAGGCCCGCCTTCTCGAAAGCAGAGAGCATGCGGCTGAGGTAGCCGGCATCGAGTCCGAGCGAGGTGCAGAGTTCGGCGGCAGTGGTTTGTTCGCGCTGGGCGAGTTCGTAGAGCGTCCGAACCTGGGTCAGAGAGAAGGGGCTGTTGAGCAAACCTTCGTCGAGGAGGCCGATCTGACGGGTGTAGAAACGGTTGAATCGGCGCATCGTGGCGACGCGTTGTTCGGGGGTTGCTTCGGACATGAGCAAAGTACTTCTCTTATACTTGATTTAGTCAACTATAGTGTGTGGTTTATGCAACTATATGAACAAGAAGGGCTCACCACAGGGGGCACAAGGGGAACACGGGGGTTAATCCTGCCAGTCTTTGCCGTCGACCATGCGTTTGATTCCGTCCCGCAGGTGAAGAACGTTGAAATTGATTAGCAGACCTACCGGAATTCCACTCAGACGCATGTACGACAATAGCTGGGCTTGATGGATGGGATGGAGGGCTTCGACGGATTTCAATTCCACCACGACTCGATGCTCGACGATCAGATCGATGCGATATCCAACTTCGAGTTTGTGGCCTTCATAGACTACGGGCATGGGTACTTCACTTGCGACTTCGAAACCGCGGTTTCTCAACTCGTGGGCCAGACAGGCTTGGTAGGCGCTTTCCAGTAGACCAGGGCCTAGGAGCGAATGAACCTTCATCGCGGAATTCACGACGGCACCAGTGATTTCGTTTACGCGTAGCGGGTGAGAGCGTGCGGGAGAGGCCATGCCTTAGGCATATCAGATTTAGGCTGTGTTCCTCTGTGATCCCTGTGGTGAAAGGGTTAGCTCGGTGTCAGATCGGGAAAGGCGCTCACCACGGGGGGGGCACTGGGGAACACAGGGGACACCACGGAAACACACAATCCCGTTTAGACTTTCGTCCACAATTCTGCGCGCGGGTCTTCGGGATTCAGCTTGGCCAATTCGCGCAGGAGTTCTTTGGTGCGTTCGTCGCGCGGCATGGGGACATTGACGGTGATCTCGACAATCTCGTCACCGCGCACGCCCTCTCGGGTCGCCGAGGGCACGCCTTTCTCGCGCAGGCGCAGCTTTTGGCCAGACTGCGTTCCCGGAGGAATCTTCAGCAGGGCGCGGCCGTCAATCGTGGGCACTTCAATTTTTGCTCCCAGGGCGGCTTCAGTGGCGTTGACCGGAACCGTCAGGTAGATGTCGTCGCCGTCGCGCCTGAAAATTGGATGCGGCTCGGTTCGAATGATGGCGTAGAGGTCGCCGGGCGTGCCTCCGTGGGCACCGGCGTTGCCTTTGCCGGGGACACGGATGCGCTGACCGTCGCGGGTTCCGGCCTTGATGCGAACTTCGAGAGGCTCGGTCTTCGTCACCGTGCCTTCGCCGTGGCAGGTGGGGCAGGTCGTCAGATTCTTGCCGGTACCATGGCAGCGGGGACACTGGACGTTGAACTTCATCCGTCCGCCGGTTTGCGTGATCTGTCCGGTGCCGTTGCATTCGGGACACTTTCCGGGAGCCTCGAGAAAGCCCTGACCGTGACAATTCGAGCAGACATCGTGGCGCGTGATATTCAGGCGCATCACGCCGCCGCGGATCGCCGTCCAGAAAGGAACGTTGACCTGATATTCCAGATCGGTTCCGGGCTCAGGGCCCTCTTCGGCTGCAGCGGCACCGTGGCCTCCCCCGAAGATGGAACCGAAGATGTCGCGGAAGCTGCCGCCGCCTCCACCGCCGCCGCTCTTGCGGCCGCGTCCGGCGTTGTCGACGAGATCCGAAAAATCGAAGCCGCCGAAATCGAAGTGAACCCCTTGGCCGCCATCCGGTTGGCCGCCGGGGAAGCCCCCGGGAAATCCTCCTCCGCCTGCCGAACCGCCGCCGGCGCGTGCGTAAGCTTCTGCCGTGGCGGGATCGATGTTGTCGGAGTAGAAGCCAACCTGGTCGTAAATCTTGCGCTTCTTGGGATCGCTGAGGACGTCGTTGGCTTCGGAGAGAGCTTTGAACTTCTCTTCCGCAGCCTTGTCGCCCGGGTTGACGTCAGGATGATATTTGCGCGCCAGCTTGCGGAACGCCTTGCGGATCTCGTCCGCCGAAGCACTCTTCTTTACGCCGAGAATTTCGTAGTAATCCTTCTTGGGGGTGTTTGCCATCTGCGCGCAATCCGAAATTTAGGTCACAGCCGAACCGCACTTAGTTCGGAATCTTCCGCTTGTCTTTATCTTCTTCTACCAGGATCGACCAATTTCTGAACTCGGGCGCGTCCTCGTACACCGGGACTGGGCGCGCGCCGCTTGCGGTCGACACAAAAACTTCCCACTGCCGTTCATTCTCGGCAAGACTTAAGAAATAAGTTTCCCCATTGACTTGAAAATCCACTCGACCCTCCTAAAAAACCAGCCACGGATCACACGGATTGTCACGGATGATCTTTGATCCGTTCCGATCCGCGAGAATCCGTGGCCAATGCTCCTGTCGTTACTTCTTGTCTTCCACGTCCACGTATTCTGCGTCGATCACGCCTTCGTCTTTCTTCTGGCCTTGGCCGTTGCCGCTGTCGCCGCCTGCGGTTGCGCCAGGCGTTGGACCACCCGGTGCGGCTCCCGGAGCCGGCTGAGCAGCCTTGTACATCTGCTCGGCCAGCTTGTGGGAAGCCTGGGTCAGCGTTTCGCGAGCCTTGTCCATGGTCGCCTTGTCATTCGACTCCAAGGCCTTCTTGGCATCGGCAATGGCGTTCTCAACATCTCCGCGTTCCGAGCCGGAGATCTTGTCGCCCTGCTCGCGCAGCATCTTCTCGATGTTGTAGACCATCGAGTCGAGCTGGTTCTTGGCTTCGATCGAATCGCGCTGCGCTTTGTCTTCGGCGGCATGCGCGTCGGCTTCCTTGGCCATGCGTTCGACTTCTTCCTTCGACAATCCGGAAGAGGACGTGATCGTGATCTTCTGGTCCTTCTGCGTGGCCATATCTTTCGCGGTCACGTTGAGGATGCCGTTGGCGTCAATGTCGAACGTCACTTCAATCTGGGGCACGCCACGCGGAGCCGGAGGAATCCCGGTCAGGTGGAACTTGCCCAGAGTCCGATTCTGCGCCGCCATGGGACGTTCGCCCTGCAGCACGTGGACCTCAACCGAAGTCTGGCTATCGGCCGCCGTCGAGAAGGTCTCCGTCTTCTTGGTCGGAATGGTCGTGTTGCGCGGGATCATTGGCGTTGCCACGCCGCCTAGCGTTTCGATGGCCAGCGACAGAGGAGTCACGTCGAGCAGCAACAGGTCTTTCACTTCGCCGCCCAACACACCACCCTGAATCGCAGCGCCAATCGCGACCACTTCATCGGGGTTCACGCCCTTGTGTCCTTCTTTGCCGAACAGTTCTTTTACCAGCGTCTGGATGCGCGGCATGCGCGTCTGTCCGCCGACCAACACGACTTCGTTGATCTTGCTGGCATCGACGCCAGCGTCTTTCAAGCACTGTTTGCACGGACCGACCGAGCGCTGAATGATGTCTTCGACCATGCCCTCGAGCTTGGCCCGCGTCAGCTTCTTCACTAGGTGCTTCGGACCGCCAGCGTCCGCCGTAATGAACGGCAGATTGATTTCTGTCTCCATCGTGGTGGAGAGTTCGATCTTCGCCCGCTCCGCTGCATCACGCAGACGCTGCAGAGCCATTTCGTTGCCCTTGCCACGCAGGTCGAGGCCTTCGTCTTTCTTGAATTCGTCGATGAGCCAGTCGACGATGCGCTGGTCAAGGTTGTCGCCGCCCAGGTGCGTGTCGCCGTTGGTGGCTTTGACTTCAATGACGCCCTCGCCGACCTCCAGCACGGAGATGTCGAACGTTCCGCCGCCAAAGTCGTAGACGGCGATCATCTCGTCTTTTGTCTTGTCGAGGCCATAGGCCAGCGCCGCTGCCGTAGGCTCGTTGATGATGCGCTTCACCTCAAGGCCGGCAATCTGTCCGGCATCTTTGGTCGCCTGGCGCTGCGCGTCGTTGAAATACGCCGGTACGGTGATGACGGCTTCGGTCACTTTCTCGCCAAGGTAGTCTTCCGCAGCCTTCTTCAGCTTCTGCAATATGAGCGCCGAGATCTGCGGAGGCGTGTGCTCCTTGCCCTGCGCCAGAACGGCGACGTGGTCGCCAGACTGCACGACCTTGTAGGGCACCATCTTGATTTCTTCTGTCACTTCGTTGAAGCGGCGCCCCATAAACCGCTTGATCGAATAGACCGTGTTTTCCGGATTGGTGATCGCCTGGCGCTTTGCCACCTGACCCACCAGCCGTTCCCCAGTCTTGGTGAAGCCAACTACGGAGGGGGTCGTGCGCCCTCCTTCTTCATTGGGGATCACTTTAGGCTCGCCGCCCTCCATGACCGCCACGCAGGAATTGGTGGTCCCCAAGTCAATTCCGATGATTTTTCCCATACGATACTCCTCCTAAACTTGATAAGTGCTTTAAAATCAATGTGTCTATGATTGCGCCAAGTACCATGCTAAGACTTGAGTGAATTGCTGTCAAGGTTTTAGATGCCCATAGAATAGAAGAGGATGCGGGGATCTTTTGGTCGGCCGGCGCACGCCGAACGTGCAATGCTCATCACGCCTAGAGAACTTTGATGCTCCAAGCGTCGCCAGAAACAGCGGCCAGCTACTGAGGATGCTGCTAGCGACAGTTACAGAGCACGCAGCCGGGATACGTGCGCCGTCGCAATCACAAATAGGCTCCGCCGATTGACAGACCACAGATATCGCGAACATAATGTCGACGGCTTTTGGGCGCGGCCCTCCGCTGCCGTGCATCCCCGGTTAACCTCTCACAAAACTACAACCGTACGATCAGGAGGACACCCATGCACCCACTTCGATTTCGCTCACCCAAGCTTTATGGTTTACTTTTCGTGCTCGGAGCACTTTCTGGAGCCGCGGCCGGCAAAACACTGTGCGTCAACCCCGCGGGCTCAAACGGCTGTTTCGCAAAGATCCAGGCCGCGGTTGACGCAGCGGCAAACAATGATGTGATCCACGTTGAAGCGGGCACCTACGCGGAAGGAGTGATCGTCGGAAAGCCGCTTTCGCTGATCGGATCCGGCGCCGACCAGACCACGATCGATGCTACGAATCTTCCAAATGGAGTCTTGCTCGACGGCCTGAACAATCCCGGCCTGCACAACGTGACCGTAGCTCGATTCACGGTCAAGAATGCGTTGTATGAGGGAGTATTGCTGCTGAATACTTCGGACGCCACGGTCCGCGACAATCACATTCAGCACAACGACACCATCCCGCACACCTTCGGGTCTGGTCCGGCATGCAAGGGCCAGCCTGCGTATGAAACAGACGAGAGTGGGGATTGTGGCGGTGGACTGCACCTGATTGGCGCGGTGAGCTCGGTCATTTCCGGGAACACCATCGTGGACAATGCGGATGGCATTCTGATCAGCGACGAGACGCGTGAGAGTCGTGACAACCTGATCACGCGCAATATCGTCACTGACAATCCGGAGGAGTGCGGCATTGTTCTGGCCTCGCATCCACCGATGGGCTCGGTTCCGCCGCTTTTCGCTCCCCATTATGGAGTCGACTACAACACGATTGGGGAGAATGTGGTCTCCAGAAACGGAGTGAAAGTTGGAGGCGCGGGCGCCGGCATTTTTTCTGACGGACAGGGACCGGGGCGCGTATCGCGCAACGTGATCATCCACAACGAGCTCACGCAGAATGGTATTCCTGGAGTCGCCCTGCACACGCACGTTGGGCCAGCGTTTGGCGCCCCGGCGGACAACATGTCCGAGAACCAGATCATCGGCAACTTCATCTCCGGCAACGGTCCGGACGCGGACGATACGGCGACACCGGGAACAACGGGAATCAATATCAATAGCGGTGGGGGTGGTTCCCCGGTTCGTGGAACTATCATTTCGCAGAATATTATTCGGAACGAAGATGTTGCCATTGCGGTAAATACCCCGGCGGAAGTCGACATCCATGTCAACGACCTGCTCGGCGGCAAGATCGGGGTCGACAATGTGTGCGCTCTCGACGGGGCGGCATGTACCGGCACCATCGACGCGAATGAGAACTTTTGGGGATGTCATGCTGGCCCGAACACCAATGGCTGCTCGACGACCAGTGGCGCAAATGTTCGCGCCGCTACGTGGCTGGAAGCACCCATTACTCACAAGAAGGATGACGATCGGGACTAGCCAGGTAAATCCCAGTCTTCGACACGGGCGCGTTCTGAACGAGAACGCGCCCGTTTTTTCATTCCCGATTGCGACTCCTGGAATGAGTCGTCTGGTTCGTTGAGTCGAACCTAGTGCGAGATGCGCGTGTCGTTGCGCTGATCGTTGACTTTGTATCCCGCTGGAACTCGGAACAAGTGCGCGTCCGGATCCCCGAGAGTGATCTCGGTGATCCTGAAGGTTTGCTTGCCAAACTCCGGACTCGTGCGAATGGACAGGAGATTGATCCCCAACTGGTCCGAGTGCCAGTATTCCTGCATATTGGTAACCGGCTGGTCATTGCCCCAGGTGCCGGCATTGAAGATATCGCTTTCCCGCGAGCCGACGGTATCGACGCCTGCGATGTTCCGGGCGCCGAGATCCTCCCACACGATATTTCCTTCGCCGTCTGGCATGGGACCGGAGTGGCCTTTGGGAGGATTTGCGGCCGCAAGATTCCGGGCGAAGTCCCAGACCAACAGATCGCAGACGTGTTTCTCGGTGCTGCAGTTGTATAGCGTGTGCTGCTTCGGATCCTCGATCTGAATCCAGTTCATCGTCGACTTGACATTGCCTCCCTTGGGGATGAGGTACCAGCGCTCCTGGTAAAGACGGCCTTGCGCATCTCGGGCAATGCGGCGTTCGTTGACGTATGTCATCGAGGCGCCATCGGCGGTATATTTCGTGGCTTCAGTCGCCAGCGTCGCCGTGAAGGGCACGTTTGGGATCGGCGGAATGACAATACTCTCCAGAACTTCGCGCACGCCGCCATCTTGCGAAGCCGGTCCGGAACGCCGTATTTCTGGGGTTTGGGCCAGGCAGGCCAGGCTGGTTAACCAGAGGATTCCCGCGGTCGAAGTGCGCATGTTCCCTCCCCGCCCCGGTTTTCAGGATGCTACGTCGAAGGTAGAACCGCGTCAAGACGCTGGTTCGCGAAGCACCGAGCGCGGAAGAGCGGAATCAGCGGCTGCAATAAAAAGCGGCGGATGGTCGGAGGTCCATCCACCGCGCTCAGGAGGTACGAGTGATGTTCGCTACAGGGCCACGTTAACTCGCCGCGGAGAGAAAAGAGAGAGTACGAGGGTACTCTTTGCAGTTATTTGCGCCGAGGCGGTTCCCGATTTGAGAGTGTCCTGATTTGGAAGGCCGCTAAGTTCTTCCTCATTACTGGCTGATTACTTCTTCGGCAGGGCCAGCACTCGCGCGGAAATCGCGCCATTTTTCAGCGTGCCCCCAATAATTAGCGGGCCAAGGGGCGTGCTCAAAATTCCGCGACCGTCAAATCGGACATCGTACGTGTCTTCTGTAATAGTCTCCCAGCGGCTGCCATGCACTTCGAAGGCAAAGGTGACCGGAGAGATTTCGGCGACTTTGCCGTCTGCACCCAGGCCTTTGAAGTTGTGCGGGTTGGTGGTGCCACCCGAGAACAGAATGCGATGGTCCCGTTCACCCGCTCCGGCGATGATGCCGAAACGCCCCGGACCGGGGTGCGCTGGAAGCTTGCTCCATTCGATCTTGTTGGGATCCTTGTGGTCGATCTTGCCCATCCAACACTCGTCGGAGGCAACGTAAGGTGGGCTATCGGATGTGTTCTTCTTCGCGCCATCGACATAGACAATTGCGTCGTCGGCGAGGGTTCCGGCGTGGCCGTAGACCGGAGTACCGGGAAGCGGAGTCGCCTGGCTCCACACATTTTTTTCCGCGTCGTAGACTTGCACGTTGTTCACGGGACCGTTTTTCGATCGGCCACCGACGAGATAAATATACCGATCATGGTTCACGCCAATCACCGCGCTGTCGACGGGCACAGGAATATCTTCCGCGCGATACCAGCGGTGGTCTTCCGGCACATAGGAGTTGACGTCGCCGACGGTCATTTCAGTTCCCTGCGCGTCGACAACATATCCACCAAACAAAAAAATCTGCCCTCTTGCGGCAATCGCAGAGGCGCCCAACCGTCCGGCCACGCCGGGGACCGGGCGGCCTTCGGTCCATTTTCCAGTGGTGAGGCGCAGGACATAGACCTTGTTGGTGATGTCGTCCCATGTTTTCTTTGTGCCAACTCCCATGAAGGAGTAAACCTCGAGGCCATTTTTAAGCGACGCAACCGCATTGTTGGATACCGCCTCAGGCATGGGAGGAATCTTCGGTTGATCGGCCGCCAGCAGAAACACGGCGAACAGAACCGGGATCAGAAGGAGAGGCAATTTATTCATTGGTGAGATATTACGTCTTCAGCCGTGCGTCGTCCAAGCGTGGGAGTCGGCGGTTCAAGTGAGTCCTGAATCTCCCCGCAGGTCAGTCGGACGGATCGAGCAGGGCAACCGGAATGTTGTGCTATCGTCTTCAGGTATTCATAGGAGCGATCATGCCGGCTACTGACGGGAGACTCCTTGACCTATCCGCCACGGACACGGTCGCTTCCATCGTCACTCAGATCAAAGGTCAACCCAGCCCCTTAGTCATTCTTCTGGGTGAGTATGACGCCTCTCTGGACCCAGCCGTCAAGTCTCTGTTCAGCCGAGCCATCGTTCCGACGGCCATCGGCTCGGGAGTGGTGATCCTTGACAATGGCGTGAACTCCGGTTGCGCGGCAGCGGTCGGGCAAGCGGCTCGCGATCAGGAACTGGCACCGAAGCTGTTTGGCATTGCGCCTCATGGTGCAGATCAGCTCGAGCCGAATCACACGGTCATCGTGCGGCTTTCGCCGGAATGGTCCGACCCGATGAAGGCGTTGGTCCAGATTGCGGGTGAGCTTGCGAAGGATAGTGCTGCCGGAGATCGACCCGTTCTGAGCGTGCTGTTTGGCGGCGGCAATGCGGAGAAGGGCGCGCTCATTCGCTGTGCGCGCCGCAAGTGGCCGGTCCTCATTGTGCAGGGCAGCGGAGGAATGGCCGATGAACTCTTGCAAGCTATGGAACCGGCGGCCGATGGAACCCCTCCTCCCCCGTCTGCCGATCCGGATGTGCGAGAGATCATCGAGACGGCCGACATTTATAAGTTCTCGATCTCTGGGAACGTCGACGACCTCAACCGCATCCTGATGGCCCGAATCGATATGCGGGTCGATACGCTCACCGACAGCTGGAGTCGATACGACGATCTGAATCAGGCAGCGATCAAGAAGCAAGTGCTCTTCCGAAATTTGCAGTGGACGATCCTGGGCTTGGGCCTGCTCTCCACCTTGCTGGCGATCTCGCGATCTGGGAACGCCCTCCCTACCTATATTCTGCAGTTGTTGCCCGCACAATATGTGGCTGACTTTCAAAATTTGGCGCACATTTTGATCGTCCTAACCCCGATTACGATTTCGATCCTGGTTGCCGCAGGCAGCCGATTTCGCGAGGGGAACAAGTGGGTGTTGCTGCGCTCTTCGTCGGAGGCCATTAAGAGCGAGATCTTTCGCTATCGGATGCAGGCAGGCGCTTACAGCAACGATCAGTGTCTGCAGACGTCACGCGAATCGAAGCTGGCTGCAAGATTGAAAGACATCAGCTCAGCGCTGGTGCAGAGTGAAGTCAACCGAACCAACATACCCTCAGTGGCGAAGAACGACCCGACCCGCCTGACGTTCCTCAGTCCGGATGACTACATGCGGGACAGAATCGATGATCAAACAAGATACTTCGTCGCAAAGACCGACAGCTTATACAAACGTCTGAAACGAACGCAGATAGCAATTTATGTTGCCGGTGGGGTAGGCACGGCCTTGGCAGCGTTCCATGGGGATGTTTGGGTCGCATTGACAACAGCGATTGCGGCACTGCTCACGACAAGGCTTGAGACGGACCAGGTCGAGAACTCACTGGTTCAATACAATCAGACGCTCACGGGACTGCGGAATATCGCGTCGTGGTGGAAGGCGCTTTCGCAGTGGGAGAAAGGGCGTCGCAGGAATATCGACTTGCTCGTCGAGCAAACCGAAAAGACTCTTGCGGGCGAACTGTCCGGATGGGTGCAACAAATGCAAACGGCACTCGATAAGCTAACCGAGAAGGAAGAGGCCGAGACAGTCAAGACCAAAGTGTCTGCGGCCAAAGCGTAGAGAACTGCGAAAGTGGGGCCGGAAGGATCGGATCCACGAAAGCAAGTGAATTTGTGGAGAGCGTGATGTTCCATCCTTCCGATACGGCCAGACGCTGCTCCGTTGTCGCCCTGGCGGGCCGGCGTGTCGATGCGCCGGGCGCGAGTGAGATACGCTTTCCTTCCCGGAACGCCTCCCAGGTCGAAGACAAGATCAGGGAGTGCTTGCAGGGGGGAGTGCGCGTGCTGGTTTGTTCCGCGGCATGCGGCTCAGACCTTCTAGCCCTTGGGGTGGCGCGTGAACTGGGCATCCGGCGGCGGGTTGTTCTGCCCTTTTCGCGTGCTATCTTTCGCGAGAAGTCAGTGGTGGACCGTCCCGGTGATTGGGGCGAACGCTACGATAGGGCGCTTGACGAAGTCGAGGAGCAGCACGACTTAGTAATTCTAGGGCCTAGCAAATCTGACGCGGACGCCTTCGCCGCGACCAACGAGGCAATTATTCAGGAGGCGCTCGAGATTGCCCGACAGGAGGGGACGTTCGCGCAAGCACTGGTGGTTTGGAATGGACAGAGCCGGGGATCAACGGACCATACAGCTCAGTTCCTCGATCATGCGCGGAGAAAAGGCATGCCGGTTCTCGAGGTTCAGACGCTGACGAGCTGATCGCCGGCACGAGCAGCAATTTCACGCATGACATACGCAAGCATTTTCAGAATCGTCCGGCCGCAAGTCTCAGGCATGATCCTGCTCGCGGTTTGCTTGACGGTTGGTGGCTATCCGATTCGCGCCGCTGGGCAGGAAAAGGAAACTGCACCCTGTAGCTCGGAAACCACAACGGCGGCCATGCAACGCTGCGAGAACCTCCGCTACCAGCGAGCGCAGCAGGCTCTCGACTCAGCCTATGCTGGGTTAATGAAGCAACTCGATGAGACCGGGAAGGCGAAGTTGCGGACAGCGCAAGCTGCATGGCTGCGATTCCGCCGGGCTGATTCTGAATTCGCTGCAGATGCCGCCCGAGGAGGAACTTTGGCCCCGCTCATCCAAATTACGGTATTGGCTGACCTGACCGAGGCCAGAACGGTCGAATTGAAAAAGTCTATGCGGCCCTAGATCGTCTATCGTCTTGAGGAAATCACTATGGCTAGCTTCGATTTGTTTCTTCCCATTGTGTTGCGATTCGAAGGCGGATACGTGGATGACCCAACCGATCCCGGCGGGGAAACGAACAAGGGCATCACAATGCAAACTTTTCAGCAGTGTTCTCACGAACTTCTTGGGATTGATCCCACGTCGGAGAATCTTAAAAACCTGACGGATGCCCAAGCCGGTGTCATCTACAAAACACTGTATTGGAACAAGATTCAGGCAGATTCGTTTGCGGCACAGGCTCTCGCGAACATCGTGTGTGATTTCTTTGTCAACGCCGGAACGCATGCGACGAAACTGCTGCAGCATGTACTGAATAATATGGGAGCCAACGTCATTGAGGATGGAACGATAGGCCAGGCTTCAGTGCAAGCGTTAGCAGCGTTCGACAACGTTCAAGTCTATCGGCAGTACAAGCAAGGACGGATCCGCTATTACCAGACGCTGGGTCAGAGGTTCCCCCAGTTTCTGCAAGGGTGGTTGAACCGAGTGAATTCTTTCCCCGATCTTTAGCAGCGCTCAAACCAGGGCTAATCCCCTGCTCAAGGCTTGTGTTCTTCGCGCGCTTCCGCAGAGGCCCCGACGAAGGTTCTACACCTCGGACCTTCCGTACTAACCGTACCCGGCGCGCGGCCGAGGAGTTACACTACGCTTTCTCCGCATCCGGCAATCGGACAGGTTGCGCTCGTCGATCCGCGTCGTAAAGAGGCCGACAATGAAGTTGCTCACGAAGTTCAATCTTCTCTTGCTGGTTCTGTTCGGAACTGGCGGGCTGATCATCGCACAAGTTAGTTATACGTTCCTCATCAGGAACGCCCGGCGCGAAGTCCTGCAAGAGGCGCAATTGATGATGGCCAGCGCCACCTCGGTGCGGGACTACACTTCTTCCGACCTGGGTCCTTTACTTCAGCAAAATCCACAACACAAAGTGAAGTTCCTGGCGGAAACAGTTCCGGCATACGGGGCGATCAGTACGTTCAACCGGCTCCGGCAACAATATCCAGACTATGCCTACCACGAAGCCACATTGAATCCGACGAACCCGGCGCATCGTGCGGTCGATTGGGAAGCCGACGTGATTCATTATTTTCGGGATCATCCCGATCGGAAAGAATTTGTTGGGGAGAGGGAGGCGGCAACTGGGCCGACCCTGTACCTAGCGACGCCAATTGCGGCATCGCAGGCGTGCCTGGAATGTCATAGCAATGCGGCAACGGCGCCGCCAGCCATGATCGCCAGCTATGGGTCCAACAACGGTTTCGGCTGGAAGCCGGGCACCATCGTCGCGGCACAAATCGTTTCAGTGCCAATGTCATTGCCTGTACAGAATGCCAAGCAGGCGTTTCGTCTGCTGATCGTTTACCTGGTCATCACGCTCGTTATCACCATCATCGGGCTGGATGCCGGAGTCTACTTCATCGTGATTCGGCCGCTAAAAGTCCTGTCCGATACGGCCGACCGCGCCAGCAAGGGCGAGACGAACCAAGCTGTCTTACCCGTCAAAGGAAG
The DNA here is from genome assembly GCA_963731405.1 of uncultured Acidobacteriaceae bacterium. GTDB lineage: Bacteria > Acidobacteriota > Terriglobia > Terriglobales > Acidobacteriaceae > Sulfotelmatobacter. Next base: position 38,236 of record CAVSVS010000002.1, read on the forward strand.
CGATGAGATCGCCACTGTGACTGCGTCGTTCAATCGCATGCAGGTTAGCCTGGCGAAGGCTTTCAAGATGCTTCAGTGAGATGGTCTCTTGACCCTGCGCGCGAGACTATTGATTCTTGAGAACAAAGTTGACGCTGATCTCAGTCTCTACGGCTGTAGGCTTGCCGTTAAGCATATAGGGCTTGTATCGCCATTGCTTGACGGAGTCAATCGCGGCCGGAACTAAGAAGGGATGTCCACTGATCTCTCGAAGAGACTCCACCGTCCCGTCCCTTGAGATTGCCGCGTGCAGTACAACTTCGCCCTGAATGCGCGCTTGTTGAGCCGTCGGGGGATAGACTGGCAAGACTTTGCTGATTAGTAATGCGGTTGATACGCTTGGCGGGATGCGAACGCGCGGTTGATTCGACTCGCTGGAAGCCGCAGGCGTGGTCGCGCCCATGCTTGCCCCGCCCTCCGTCGGGGCTGTGCCACTTACGCCACTCACTGCCGGAGGGCTTGCGCTTGGCGCTGCCGGCTTGGATTCAGCGGAGGTGGCAGCCTGGGGTGAAGTCTGCGCGTTCTGAACAGCGTTCGTTCCTTTTCGCCCTGAGAAACGCGGAACAAGAACGACAGCGAGGATCAGGAAGGTGGCGACCGCTCCACCGATGAGAAGAAGATATTTCGATAAGCTCGATTTGCCCGTCTTGATTGCGGACGGAATGGGTTCAGATCGTGGCTGATTTTCTGGAGGCGGAGCCGGCGAAGAGATCGCTGCCTGCTTGCTGGGCAACGCTACCGCGCGCTTGTCATCGGGGAAACGAGCTGATGAGATCAGGTTTTGCCTTCGGAGAAACTTTTCACGCTCCTGCGGCGACTCGATTTCCTCCGACACCTTCAGATATAGATCTTCCGTCGAGGTGCACCCGGAGGCTGCGCGCTTCACCACAATGTCAGCGATCGGGCCAATGTGAAGCGCCAACTCACGGCTCACGCGCTGCATAGTTGCGGGATCGATCTGCGACGAACTTCTGGGATCCGGTTCGGATGTTCCCTTCACGTCCGGGGATGTAGCGCCCGGCCGCATGGGAGAGGCTGATTGGTGGGGTCCGCTGCCGGTTCCGACTGGATTGCTATCAACTACCAGACGACGCAGCGCCTCAACCAGCAACTGGATGTCTGATCGCCACCGGGCATGGGTCAGCTCGATACAGTTGCGATAAGCAAGGTCCCTGATAATCTCCGGTAGCTGTTCGGCGCGTGGCATCTCGGCGGCGCGCACTAGAACTGGAATCACGGGGATATCCCGTCGCAAGGCGGACGCTGTCTCGATGCGAACGAAATCCGCGGGATCGTCGAGGCGGCGTGCACCGTTTTCGTCTTTCGCGTTGAGCCACGTCGGGCCCATCACCACCAGGAGCGCTCCGCATTGGGCAACACTCTCTTCAATCGCCTTGCGGAAGTCGCGTCCGGCTTCAATGCCAACCACATCCATGAACACCATGTGTTCGCCGAAGTGCTTGACCAGGTCGTCAAACAAACGACCGGCCTCGCCCTGCGAGTCGCTGCGTCGATAGCTGACAAAGATGGCGCCCACGCTTTAAGCCTTTAAAAAACTAAATGCCACTCGTGCTGCCCTCATTCGGTTGAGCATTGAGCAGCTATTCGACAGAGTGTACTCTCTAAGCAGGCGCCAGAGTCATAGATTGGTCCTTCATCAATCTGAATTTGCCCGACTGGCGGGCAGTACGATTCCGTCTATCCGCAAATACTCCACCATCTATCCGTAATGATTGAAGGCGTGCGCGACTGCAAATAGCGATTACCGGGGCCGTGTCGCGGCCCCGGTGTCATTTGTTGACGATCCAACGGCCGATCAAGGTCAGTCTCTGAAGGCTGGGGTTGGCCTCTGAAGAGTTACAACTACCGTCGTGCCCAGCGGCAAGATTGCGATTTCTGCGGGGGACGGATCAATTCTTGCTGTGAGGGGCGGGAGCCGAGCGGGCAGAAGCCAGGAAAATCTTTGATGGTAGGCCCGAATGGATTCGAACCATCGACCTCTTC
>CAVSVS010000003.1:0-72028 GCA_963731405.1 uncultured Acidobacteriaceae bacterium
GCGGCGGGAGTCGAACCCGCGTCCGAAAATGTTACTGGTCAAGAGAACTACATGCTTAGTCGTGTTCATGCCCCAGGCATTACCCTGGGACGTTCGCGGCCCGCGCTCAGAACCGACAAGAAACGCGTTCCGCTAGCCTGTGGTCTTAGCCTCGCGCCCCAGACGTAGACGAGAAGAGCAGCCCGCTGTGTGACGTCCTTCGGAGGCCCACGGGCGAAACCTCTTGGGACGGCTGCCTAAACTAGTTAGGCTGCGTATGCCATCTGTTGATTGGCAATTATCATTTTGCCCACGATTACGGGTGTGTGCACCCCGGCATGCCTCTTGGCCGCAAGCATCTCCGTCGAAGCCGTGACGCCCCCACTGGTGGGATTGGCCATACTCAAAGAACTACTTCCAGACTAGGTTCCACCCGGTTGGAAGTCAATTATTAGATGATCCCGTCCGCCAAACGATTCCCTTAAGCTGCTCGAATCGGTTTTATTCTAGTTAATATAATTAATTAAATATATATTTTAGTTGACAAATCTTAAGTTAGTTAATATAAATAGTTAATAAGTTAATATCATGCCGATCGATGCCAAAACTTCGCCTGACTGGCAGGAACTCACGCAACTCACCCATGGCCATCCTATTGTGGTCGAGCGAGTTCGCCTTTCGGGCAAGGATATCGCCATTGAAGGCAGCTTCGAACTGCCTCAACTTGCTCGCCTGCCGATGGAGGACCAGATCTTCGTCACCGCGTTCGTCCGCTCCCACGGGTCGATTAAAGAGATGGAGCGCGTCTTCGGCGTCAGCTACCCGACGATCAAGTCGCGGCTGACTCGCATTGCCGACGGCCTCGAATTCGTCCAGACCAATCCCATGCCCACCAAGGCGGAGATCCTCGATCGCCTGCATCGGGGAGAGATCACTGCGGAGGATGCGATCCGCGAAATGGAGGCCTTGAAATGATTCCGTTTGTGGCCGTGGTCAGCCTGCGCAACCAGGAGAGCCGCACGATCCGCCTTTGGATTCCCGCTGATCCTGATCTGGCTCTTGCTGTTGCCGCTGGCTGTACTGCTCTCGCCATTCATTTTCATCGCGTGTCTTTTTTGCCGCGTGAATCCTTTTCGGGGAGTCGCCTTGATGTGGCAAGTGTTCAACGCCCTCACCGACACCAGTATCGAGGTGGAACAGCGCTCTGCCGGGATGTCGTTCCACATTCTCTAGAGATTCTTGATTCAGGAGACCAAGCCATGAACGACCATCGCCGCCAGATTCTACAGATGCTCTCCGAAGGAAAAATCAGTGCCGACGAAGCTGAACGCCTCATCGCGGCGGCCGAGCAACCGGCTTCCTCTGCATTCGCAGACTCGCCATCCGTCTGGGCAGGAAAGCCACGCCCTAAGTATTTGCGTGTGGTGGTGGACTCTGAAGGTGACGGTGGACGGGAAGGTCCAACCAAAGTCAACGTCCGCGTACCAATGCAACTGCTTCGCGCCGGAGTGAGGCTCGCAGGCCTGCTGCCCGTTAAGGCGCTTGAGCACGCCAACGAGGCCATGCACCAGCAGGGCATTCCCATCGATCTGACCCAGATCAAGCCCGAAAATCTGGAAGAGATGATCGAGCATCTGAACGACCTGACGGTGGATGTCGATCAGAAGGACGCGAGTACAAAAGTCAAAGTCCGCGTCTTCTGCGAGTAGTCGACTCCCTTACCTTCATGGCTTAGGAACGGAACCCGCGAGTCGAGCCTCTAATCTCTCCCTCACCCCGGGCCACTCGTTATCCAGAATGCTGAAGTAAACCGTGTCACGCACCCTTCCGCTCCAGGTCAACAGATGCCTTCGCAGCGTGCCTTCTTCTTTCGCCCCAATTCGAAGAATCGCATTGCGGGACTTCTGGTTCAGAGCGTCGGTCTTGAGTTCCACCCGCATGCACTTCCATGCTTCGAACGCGTGCCGCAGCATCAAATACTTTGCTTCGGTATTGACAGCGGTGCGCTGCCACGCTGGCGCAATCCACGTGGAGCCGATTTCGACCCGCCGATTCACGCGATCAATATTCATAAAGCGAGTACTGCCGATTACGCGATCGGAGTCTTGCTCCACGCTTGCAAACACAACAGACTCCCCGCGCCCCTGCTCCGCAAAGGCCTTGTCGATCAGCCGCTGGAAGTCCTCCCGCGTTTTCATGGGGTAGGGAATCCAGCGAAAGATGTCATCCAAATCATGCTTCGCAACTTCCCAAAACAATTCTGCGTGCTCCTGGCGCACGGGTTCGAGACGGATCACCGAACCTTGCAGAGTCAACGGCAAGACAATATCCAGAGGACCTGCGCTCATGCTTTCCTTTCGCAATACCAGATTCGCATCATTAATCTTGCATCTTGCAGGGTTTTTAGGCATCTCAACTACGACGCGGGTTTCTGCCTGATTTCTCCTTCGAAGGATTCTGTTCGATAATGAAAGGGGCATTGACCAGCGGTGTTAACCAGTCATGATCTCACACGTCCAACCAGCGAGCATGCGACCGGGAATCGAGCGGTGTTGTCAGGAGAACTCCCAGTGAAGGCCCACTGTCTCCCGTTCTCCCAGATTCCGCATACCACGCGCCTCTTCCTGGATTTCCTCGCATATTCTTCCAAGGTTCAGCCTTTTTATCCAAGGTCTCCTTTTTTCAGCGAGTGGATGAAAGATGAGTCCGCCAAGATTCGGTACGACTCGCTCCGCCGTGAGCGCGTAACGAGCATTCTCGAGCGACAGAACAAGTCCTGGGACGCTTCGCCAAAAACGCTGGCCAACCTCGATCGCTTGCGCAAAGGTGCGGCCGCGGTTGTCACGGGACAACAAGTCGGCCTTTTCGGCGGTCCGATGTTCGCCATTTACAAGGCGCTTACAGCGGTCAAGCTTGCGGAAGAGGCCACCGCCGCCGGGGTTGACGCGGTCCCCGTATTCTGGCTCGCCACGTACGATCACGATCTAGCCGAAGTGAACCATGTCCCCATTCCCGGCCCGGAAGGCGCGCTGCAGGTTCTCACCACCACGAGCCACGATGTTCCTTCAGCGCCTGTCGGCGCTGTGCGACTTGGGGAGGAGATTGTGCCTCTCGTTGAAGAGGCAGTGAAGTTGCTCGGGGACTCCGAGACTTCGCAATTCCTGCGCGAATCTTACCGGCCAGGAGAAACGCTGGGCACCTCCTTTGCCCGGTTCTACGCTCGGGTCTTTGCGGATTGGGGAGTGATTCTGCTCGATGCCTCCGACGGGGAACTCGACCGCGTTGCCGAGCCGATCTATCGCGCTTCGGTGGAACGTGCCGAAGAACTGGCCACCTCGCTATTGGCGCGTGGCGAAACACTCGAGGCTGCCGGCTATCACCAACAAGTGAAAGTCACTCAGTCGTCCGTGTTGCTCTTTATCCTGCAGCAGGGCGCTCGCACGCCGATTCAGCGTCGCATGAATGTGGACACTGCAGAATTTGTAATCGGAAGCGACGCCGGGGCCGAGAAGCTTTCGCAATCCGAATTGCTCGCCCGTATCGCGGCGAGTCCCGAACTGTTCAGTCCCAATGTTCTGTTGCGTCCCACCGTACAAGACTATTTGCTGCCTACGCTTGCCTATACCGGAGGCGCCGCCGAAGCTGCATATTTCGCGCAGGCAGGTACCGTGTATGGGGCACTTCTCGGTCGGGTGACGCCGATCGTTCCTCGCTTTTCCGCCACTATCGTCGAACCGAAGATGCAGCGCCTGCTCGAGCGCCATGGCGTCGCTGTGCCCGATACGTTCGAGGGCCCCGATGCGCTGCGGAGTCAACTGGCCGAGCGCGGACTACCGCAAGACCTGCAATCGGCATTCGAAGCTGCTAGAAGGGCCTTGGATTCACACTTGTCGAGTGTCAAAGAGAAATTAGTAAAACTCGATCGCACGCTCGTCGATGCTGCGGAGACGGCACGGTCAAAAATCGAGTATCAACTGGAACGTCTTCATTCCCAGGTGGCCCGTGCAGAAGCGCTCAAGAGCGAACTGGTGACGCGGCATGCCGAGACTTTGAGCCATGCCCTCTATCCGGGCAAAGGACTACAGGAGCGCGGCGTCGGGGGAATCTATTTTCTCGCACGTTACGGACGCGATCTTCTGCAACAACTTCACGACACCATTCAGTCCGACTGCCACGATCATCAGATCCTCGAACTCTAGCCGAAGATGGGTTACCTGACCGGTTTTTTCGGGGAACCAGCCCAACGTTCTTGCCGAGGACTAGAATATTTTCTGCATGTTTGTGCTGAGAACATCCTCTCGGTTTGGCCGAACGCTGCTTGTGGTGTTTGTTTTTGCCGCCTTCGCAGGCCACACTCCCTCGACCGCACAGACTCCGAGTCGATCCACGGTTGTGCCTGCCTCAAGCGCTCCAGCTTCGTTTGATCATCTTGTCGACTCGGCAATTCGCCAGGAACGCCGCCTGGCCGTTTTGATGCGCAACTTCAAGCCTGTGATCGAAACCTATATTCAAGAGGAAACGCCTGACACTCAATCACCGCGGCCCGACGACTATTTTCTGAGTCGTCTCGATTTGACTGGCGATGACCCGTCCACTCGCGCATTTGTGGATCAGGAAAGTTGGAAGGAGACCTGGGAACGAAAGGTAATTCGGAATCCGCCGCCATTCACTGCCGCCGGGTTCGCTCAAGCACTGTTTCCTGACCTGAACCGCTTTGATCGCGCGAACTACGCCTTCGAGTTCGTTCGGTGGGAGACCCTTGGGGATCTTCGTTGCGGAATCATTGACGTAAAGCCTCTGGAAGATTCCAAGAACCGGGGTTTCGTGGGACGGATCTGGGTGGAAGATCAGGATTTCAACATTGTGCGCTTCACCGGAGCGTATACCTCAAAGGCACTGTCCAAGCGCTCGTTTCACTTCGACAGTTGGCGGTTGAATACGCTGGGCATAATGTGGATGCCTGCCTACATCTACACGCAAGAGTCGAAGTCTCAAGATCCCGCGAATCACGATCTGTGGTTTAAGGCGCAAACCCGCATCTGGGGATACGATCTGCAACACGCAGGCGACCACCGGGAGTTTGCCAAGCCTCTGACCGACAATCCCGTCTGGGTCGACCCCAAACAGCATGAGGCATCCCAAGACGTCAGCCCGGCAAACTCTCTGGCGACTTCAGCGTATTCGCCGGAGGATAACGTGGTTGAGCGGTTGCAGGTTGCCGGACTCATGGCTCCGGACGGAACGGTTGATGCCATACTGCAGGCCGTTACCAACAATCTGCTGATCACCAACAATCTCGACATTGCCGGCGTGCGCTGCCGGGTGTTGCTGACAACGCCGTTGGAATCCTTCGTGGTCGGCAGAACCATCGTTCTGAGTCGCGGGCTTCTCGATGTATTGCCCGATGAGGCTACTCTCGCCGTCGTCTTGGCCCACGAACTGGCTCATATCGTCTTGCGGCATTCACTCAGCGATGGATATACAGCAGGGCTCGCTCCCCCGTTTTCCGATCTGGAAATTTATTCTCGCTTCAGCTTCCATTTCACTCCTGCACAGGAAGGCGATGCCGAGAAGAAGGCGTTGGAACTGTTTTCGAATTCACCCTATAGCGGCAAACTTGAGAGTGCAGGCCTCTTTCAGCAGGCTCTCGCCGCGCACTCTGCGCAGTTGCCAAACCTGCTCCACGCACGTTTCAGCAACGATTTCGGGAGCGGGCATTTAACTGCCGTCCCAAAGCAGCCCAACTCTCGCGACCATGTGGCTTCGGCTCGGTTGGATCAGGTTTCTGCTTTGCCCTTGGGATCGAGAATCGTGGTCGACCCTTGGTCCGATCGCATTGAAATGCTCAAGAGCCAACCCGTGCGCCCGCTGTCGGCAGCGGAAAAGATGCCGTTCGAGGTGTCTCCCTTCTTTCCTTTTCTCAAACGGCTGAACAGTCAAGAGCAGGCACAAGCCGCCTCGAAGCCATAGCGAAGTCAGTCCCCAACATGGCGTGATCTCACTTCGCGAGCAGCGCCGATTCAATCTGTGTCCGCAGGCGCGAATAGTTTGCGTCATCCGGAGAACCATGACTTTGCTCGAGAATGTCTCCGGCGCGATCCAAGACCACGAGATAGGCATCGTCAGTTGCGCTGTAGTGAACAAGTTTCTTCAGTTCCGCCTCGCCTTGCAGGATGGGGACGAAGTGATCGCGCTTGCTTTCCGGTATGCCCTTTCGAATCCCGGAAATTACCATGCCTCGGAGGAGTCGCGGCACGCTTTCCAAGACAGGCAGTTGATAGAGTTCGAACTCAGACCGTGTTCCTAAGTCCGCTTGCAGCTTTTCTGCCCACGCGCTTGTCGGAACCTTCGAGGCCTTAGTAAATCCGAAAATCAGAACGGCCACCTTGCCTGCGGCCGCGTCGGGCAAAACGACTTCATGACCGGAGAAGCTCTCACCTTCGATCCTTTGCATCTGCTGCACACTTTGTGCCATTGACGAAGCTAGCAGTGCAAACCAACACCAGATGCGAAAGCGCGAAGAAGAAAATACGTTGTGTAGATTCATACATGCGCTCGAGTTCAATTCTGTTACGACGGTTCCACAAGCGCGGCGCCGCGGATGGTCTTGATCGTGATCCACGCTACGCCAGCGCTTGTCACGCACAACGCTGAGCAAATCAACATAACGGTGCGAAATCCGGATACAAATGCCCGCTCGATGAGATTCTGAATCGTCCTCTGCAAATCGGGGTCCAGACCGATGGGCACGTGTAAGGCCGCCAGTCGGATCTCGCCCTCGCGTAACTCCTGTAGCGCGGACGGCGACAGTGATAGATGACCCAGTTGCCGATTCAGTTCAGAGCCAAATACCTTCACCATGACGATTCCCAGGATTGCGATTGCCAGAACGCCAGCCACCCGGGCCACTGCGTTGTTAATTCCTGAAGCTGCGCCTACTCGTTCCTGACTGACCGAGTTCATCACAACCGTAGTCAGTGGTGCAACCGTAACCGCCATGCCGAACCCCAAAACGAGCACCGCTGGGAAGAATGTCTTCCAATAGCTTTCTCCCACGGACGGAAGAGCGAGTAACGCAAATCCCAGAGCCGCAATCAGCGGCCCCAGAATCAAAGGACCCCGCGGACCGTAGCGCGCCACCAGTCCGCCCGACCAGCGAGAAAGAAAAAACATGAGCAAGATGAAGGGAAGCACGGCTGCTCCGGCTGCCGTGGCGGAATAGCGCTGCACCTGGATCAGGTTTAACGGAAACAGAAAAAAGAAAATTCCAATCGCGGCATACAAGAACAGCGTTAGTAAGTTCGCTCCACTGAAACTGCGGGAACTGAAGAGGGAGAGCGGCAGCATCGGCGCATCAACGTTTCTCTCGACAACCACGAAGGCGATCAGGCAGCCGAGGCCAAGCATCAATCCCCCGACCACCACCGGATTCCGCCAGCCGGCGTTAACAGATTCCATGAACCCGACAACCAGACCGCCAAGTCCTGCCGTGGCGAGGAACGCTCCCAGCCAATCGATACGGCCCCCAGAATCATTGCGACTCTCCGGGATGCACCAGACTGAAATGGCGATCACCGCTGCGGCGAGAGGGAGGTTGATGAAGAAAACCCATCTCCAGGAAGCATGCTCCACCAGCCATCCGCCAAGGACCGGCCCGATCGCCGTAGTAATTGCCGTAAATCCCGACCACGTGCCTATCGCCTGGCCACGACTCTTTTCGTCAAAAACCGTGCTGATAATCGCCAGGCTGCCGGGCACAAGCAGCGCAGCGCCAATTCCTTGAATACTCCTGGCGGCGATCAGTTGATGGATGCTGATGGCCGCACCGCAAGCTGCCGAAGCCACGGCAAAGATCGCAACTCCCACTACGAATGTCAGGCGCCGTCCGAACAGGTCTCCCAGCGATCCTCCCACGAGAATGAGCGCGCCCAGAAACAATCCGTACGACTCGACTACCCACTGCACATCTACGACCGTCGCATGAAAGCTGGCCTGGATCGCAGGGAGTGCGACGTTGACAACGGTGCTGTCGATGAACGCCATGCTGGATCCTAGAATGGTGGCGAGGAGGATCCAGGTCCTCGCTTGGGGCGCGCACGAAGCCCCGGCCCCCGCCGATCGCATCACCGCTTCATCGCACGGCGCTCTCATGAAGCCTATGGATGCGAAATTCAGGAGATTGGCTTCCGAACATCAGAAGTTATGCTGCGGGGTTCAGGAGTCGAGCGAATGCGAACAAAGCCAGGGCTCGGGTGATACCGGCTACTTGCTTTCGCCGGTCGCCAGGTACGCTCCGAGGCCGAGCATGATTGCGCCCGTGACCGTCCTCTGTCGCCGCCGGAAGGTGGCTGACGAGCGGATGCGCTCACCCAGAGGTCCGGCCAGCGCGATCACGATCAAATCCGCCGTAGTGTTCAAAACCACCGAGATGGTTCCCAGCATTACAAACTGAAGAAAGACGTGGCCGTCTCCGCGGCTCACAAATTGCGGGATGAACGAGAGAAAGAACAAAGCAGTCTTGGGATTCAGAACCTCGGTTGCTACGCCCTGCCAAAGCGGATTGCGGGCAGGTCTTAGTGCTGGCGCGACCTCCGATGCAGAGTCGTGCCTTCGCGCGTCAAGAATCATTCGCACGCCGAGAAAGCACAGATACGCCGCGCCAACATATTTGACCGTGGCGAACGCCACCGCCGACTTGGCTAGGATAATCGACACGCCCAGCGCCGCCGCGAATACATGCACCATGCCACCAAGGAAAGTGCCGAATGCCGATAGCACACCCTCGCGCTTACCTCCGGCAAGGCTTCGGGCGAGAACGTACAGCATGCCTGGGCCAGGCGCGACCGCCAGCAACACCGCCGCTGTCAGAAAGAGAAAAAATCGAGTCGAATCAAACATGGTCTGCCAGTCTCATTCGTTTTGCTATTGCTTGAGCCATTGCTCCAATCCTGCGAGGGATTCCACGCGCGGAAACTCCTGGTCTCGATATGCTCCCGCCACGTCGAACAGCACCGCCTGCATTCCCGCATTTGTCGCGCCCACATAGTCCACTGAATATACATCGCCCACGTAAAGACTCTGGGCCGGGTCAGCCTTCATCTCGCGTAGAGCCGCTTCGAAGATCGCCGGATGCGGTTTCTCATGACCCACCTTTCCCGAGTCAGTAATGCTGGCAAAGCAATCCACAATCCCGCAGCGCTGCAACACGGCGTCGATCTTGCCGTCAGCATTTGAGATCACCGCAATCGCATATTGCTGCCTAAGTCGATCGAGAGCGTCGCGCGTTCCCGGCAAGATCTGATCCCAGTTCGCCGAATTCTGAGTGTTTTCGACCAGCGTGTCGCGGACGGCTTCGTCCTCGGAATTTAGTTGCTGCAGGAGATACGTGTGGAAAGTCCACCAGAAACCACGGTCGACCCTACCTTCCATCAATCCTTGATCAAACTCATGCTTGGTGCGGCGCTCCAGCGCCTGCCAAGCCTCCAGCGTGGGATGGCGGTCCGCAGAAATTGGCGCCAACATTCGGGCCCGATTCGGAAACAAAAGGGTATTGCCCACGTCGAAGAAAATGTTGCGGCATTTTGCCATAGGTCCATATTACCCAAGCCGCGGGATCGCGGTCGCCTGTTGACCATAAGATTGCTCTGGCAGGTTCACCGATGAACCAAAGTCGAAAAAAGATGTAATATCCAATTCTTGCCGCTGGCTCTTAATCTGAGCTCTTGGGCTTGATGCAGCCGATGACGCTACCCTCTGCAGTGTCGATAGTCGCAGGCTTCACCCGAACTACGCGGGCTGTTGTGGCGATTTACCCGGTGGCGCGCGCGTGCGCGGCGGTTTTGTTTGGCGTAGCCATCAGCGTTATTTATCGCGGGTCGCGGCAGGATGTTTACAACATTCTCTGGGCCGTCGTGTTCGGCTTCGCTACCCTGAACATCATCAGCCTGGCGGCGCGGCGACTCGAGCCGACTCGACGCGGGCTCTCCTTCGGGGAATTGATGGCCGTAATGGTCGTGCTATTGGCGATTTTCCTTCTGGGATGGGAGATGCTGAGCATCTTCCATATCTTCCCCATCCAGCTAAGGCGCTGAAAATGACACCCATGGTTTTTAAAAGTGTTCCTACGGGAACGTTGTACGTACAAAAGTATACGTATAGCGCCGCTGCTGCCGGGCCTGGCTGTCGGAAGTGCCGCGGAACCGCATAGCCTCTAATCGGGAGGGTAAGGAAGGGGCTATGGGGAGCTCTTGGTCGCGGGTTCCCGTTTTGCGGTATGATTCGCTCAATGGCGAAAAAACCCTCCAACTTCGAAGTAACCTGCCCCTGCTGCAGCGCGGTGCTCAAGGTCGACACCGAGACTCGTGCGGTCATCGCCCACACCGCGGCGGTCAAGCCGAAAACCTTCAATGACATGGAGGCTGCGGCCAAAGCCATGCGCGAACAGGACAGCCGCCGCGAATCGATCTTCCAGCAATCGGTAGAGGCTCAGAGGAACGCCTCCGACCTGCTCGAAAAGAAGTTCCAGGAAGCGGTCAGGAAAGCGAAAGAAACCCCTGACACCGGCAAGCCCATCCGTGACTTCGATCTTGATTAACTCCCGCGAGGGTGCCACGGTATGAGCCGTCCCTTGCTTCTTGGCCATCGCGGCGCCCGCGCCCTGAAATCGATTCCTGAAAACACGCTCGCTTCCTTCGATCGGGCCCTGGCCGACGGATGCGACGGCTTCGAATTTGATGTACGCCTCACTGCCGACGGCGAGGCCGTTCTCTGCCATGACCCCAAGATTGCCGGGTACGCCATTGCACGATCAACTGCGAAGCAAGTTTCGTCATTGCCCCGCCTGCGAGATATTCTCCAGCGTTACCAGGATTCTTTTCTCGATATCGAGTTAAAGGTTAAAGGCCTGGAGAGACTTACGCTCGATCTGTTTCTCCGGCACAAGCCGCGCCGTGGATTCGTCGTTTCCTCGTTTGTGCCCGGAGTGCTGAAGTCTCTGGCGGCGGAGGATTCGACGATCCCTCTTGGGCTAATCTGTGAGTTTAAGAACCAACTCCGCCTCTGGAACGAACTTCCCGTCGAGTATGTCATTCCGCGCCAGGATCTAACCGATCCGGAACTTGTCCGCAAAATTAAGGGAGCCGGCAAGAAAGTTCTGGTGTGGACGGTCAATGACGCAGAAGGCATGCGGCGCTTCGCAGAGATGGGCGTTGACGGCATCATCTCGGATGACACGAGCCTTCTCTGCCGAACGCTGGCATCTCCTGCCGAATCGTGAAGCCTCACGAGACTCGGAACAAATCGTGCTGTCAGATATTGCTTAGCTATTGTGCGCTCGCCGCCGCAGCATTGCCGGACGACATCTGCGCCTTTGCTTCCTTAATGCCTGCCTGGATATGCTGATCCCAATCGAGATGGGGTATCGGAGAAACAGCCGCAGCCTGATAGAGAGCCAGCGCGTCCTGTGGGCGGTTCAGTCGCTTCAGGCAAAGTCTCGCGGCGCTCAGTTGAGCCGTTAGCGCCTGCCGGTCCGTAGGGTATGACTGCGCGAGTTGCTGATACTCGGCAAGGGCACGATCGAATTCCTGCATTTCCTCGGCACCCTTGCAGAGTTCCAGCCAGGTCGCGGCCGGCATCTTGCCGCCGCCATCCGTAAACTCCGCGTAGTCCTGGAACGCCGCTTCCACCTGATGAGCCCGCAGATGCAAGGCGCAAGTCTTAGCGGTTGCTTCCAAATATTCTTTGGTGTTGTTCTGTCGCGTATGAATTTGCCGCAGCAGATTCCATGCGTCGAGCGAGTTCGGCTTTGCCGTAACGTAATTGGTGAGAAGAATCAGAGCTTCCGAGAGTTGACCATGCTCCATCATTCCGTTGGCCTGTTCAAGTTCGGCGTCATTGCTCCACGCAAGTTTGTCTTCAATCGCCTTGTTGGCCTTTTGTTCGATGCCGGAATGCTGGATTGCCAACGCGGCCAACGCGCCAAACAAAAATCCGCCCACGTGCGCCCAGTGCGCCACTCCGCTGGAGGAACCGAACAACGATCCGTAAAAAAGTTCGCCGAACAGCCAGAGCGGTAGCAGCCAATAAGCCGCGGCCTTGAAGCGATACAACTTGTACAGAAAGAGCCACGCCATCTCTATCTTCATCTTCGGAAAGCGCACCAGGAACGCTCCCATCAGGGCGGCGACTGCCCCCGATGCTCCCAGCGTCGGTGTGATGCTTCCCGGGTTCGACCAGGCGTAAAACTGCAGCGCGGCTGCCCCAGCGATCAGATAAAACGCCGAGTACAGCCACCGTCCCCATACATCTTCCAGCACAAATCCGGCGAGCCATAGAAACCACATGTTGCCGATCAAATGCATCCAGCCGCCATGCAGGAAATTCGCTGTCAGATAGCTGATAGCCGTCGGTTGCGCGGGCACGAAGGCGTACTGTTCGGCAATCGACGTCTTCGAAAGGCCTTTAAACTGGTCGTTGAGTGAGTCCATTTCATCTTGCAGTTTGGACGGATCGTCGGCCAGTTTGATCTTGGCGTCGTAGGCATTGAGGACGTCTCGGTAGGGATTCTGGACCTGCTTCCATTGATCTGGATGGCTCTTCTTGAATCCGTCAACCATGCGCTGCGACTCGGGCTGCATCTTCAACTCAGGATGCAATGCCGCCAGAATCAGGATGCGGGATTTCACTTCCCCCAGTTGCGGCGCCTCGTTATCCACGGATGTCATGGTGAAGAGAAAGACCAGCACATTGATGGTGATCAATGCCAGCGTGACCACAGGCCAGCGCCGGGCTTCCATGTTCTCGTGCTTGATGGGAATCAACATCGCGCCGCCGCCCTCTCACCGCTTAGAAAACGACACACTCGCGCCAGTCTAGTTTCGGAAGCTTGCCATTCCTAGATGACCGAGGACCGTGTCCCACCCGTACTGACTCACTTGTAGTTATCGTGACCATCCATCGCGAGTCATCCCGAGCGGAGCCGCTTTTCAGGCGAAGTGAGGGATCGGTAGAGGCGCCACGATAGACCATGCGATCCGGATCTCTCGTTCGCCCGGAAAGCCCGTTCGGGTTCAGCCGCTAACCGGGAGTACGTAAAACGATCCCAAAGATTCACAAGCCCTTGCGCTATACTGCCCAGACCCTTTACGTCTCATTGATTGGGGAGTGCTCCGCATGGCAGTTGGTGTTCGCACTCAGGACTTGCACAAGGTCTACAACTCCGCCCCACCCCTGGGCGCCGGCGCGGGTTTTATTAACCGCGCCGATGCCAAGGGAGGGAAACAGCCTAAGACCCAGATTCCCGCGCTCAACGGGCTTTCCCTTGAGGTTCAAGCGGGAGAGATTTTTTGTCTCTTAGGCCCAAATGGCGCGGGCAAATCGACCACGGTCGGAGTCCTCACAACGCGAGTGCGTCCTACGTCGGGTCAAGCTTGGATCGGCGACCACGATGTATGGAGGGAACAGGCCCGGGTCAAAATCTTGATCGGGGTCGTCCCGCAGCGTCCCAACCTCGATTTCTCTCTGACCGCGAGAGAGATCCTCGTCTTCCACGGCGCCTACTTTGGACTTGGATCCAAGCTGAGAAATGAGCGAGCCGACGCCTTGCTCGAAAAATTTAAACTCACGGAACGCGGCAATCAAATGGTGCGCGGATTTTCTGGCGGTATGATGCAGCGGCTCTCCATCGCCCGCGCCATGATGCACGACCCGCAAGTCCTGTTCCTCGACGAACCCAGCGCGGGCCTCGATCCCCAGACGCGCATCTTGTTGTGGGAAATCATTCGCGAATATCACCAGGCAGGGAAGACCGTGCTGCTGACGACTCATAACATGGAAGAGGCCGACGCTCTTTGCCAGCGCCTGGCGATTGTCGACCACGGTCATGTGATTGCCCACGGCACGCCCAAGGAATTGAAAGCATCTATCCCCGGCGGATTCTTGTTGCGGTTGCGTTTCGGGAACCAGACCGCGGACTTGCTGCAACGATTGCAGTCACTCGCTGGGGTGCGCGAGGTGCGTGCCTCCGACAGCACCGGCGTTGACGTTTATGCTGACAGAGGCGGCTCTCTCATTCCTGAAATCGCGAGCCTGGCTGTGACTTCTGGGTCTGAATTGTCCGACGTCCACATCTCCGAGCCTAGCCTGGAGAATCTCTTCCTCCACCACACCGGAAGGAGCCTGCGCGATTGAACTGGAAAACGTTTTTCGCGATGCTGGCGCGCGACGCCCACGTGGCGCGGCGCAATGCGATCCAACTCTTCATGCAGACTTTTCTGCAACCTCTACTTTTTGTTTTCATCTTCGGCAAGGTTATGGTCGGCAGTGGCTACATGCCCGCTGCTTACAAGAGCCTTCTGTTGCCGGGCATCATTGCCATCAGCATGACCTTCACCGGGGTTTGGGCTGTAGCCATGCCGCTGATCGCCGAATTTCAGTGGACCCGCGAAATCGAGGATCGTTTGCTGGCTCCCATTAGTGTGGGCTGGATCGCAGTCGAAAAGGTGATCGCCGGAATGCTACAAGCATTGGTCGCGGGCCTCGTCGTGCTTCCGCTTGCGTGGCTCGTGCTTCGCCCCGGCGTTCAAATCAGCATCGGCTCTCCGCTGACCTTTGCGGCGATCATACTGCTGGTGGCCGGCTTTTCCTCCTGTGGAGGACTCGCTTTGGGATGCAGCATGAATCAGCAGCATATTGGCCTGATGTTCAGCATGGTCATGACTCCAATGATTTTCTTCGGCTGCACCTACTATCCGTGGAGCGCGCTGAATACTTTTCCCATCCTCCAAAAAGCTGTGCTGATTAACCCGCTGGTCTATGCCAGCGAAGGACTGCGTGCCACTCTGGTTCCCCAATTTCCTCACTTGTCGGTCATGGCCGTGATTCTCGCGTTGCTTTTCTTTGACGTCCTGTTGCTGATCGTAGGCCTGCGGCAGTTCGAGGCGAAGTCCGTAACTTAGAGGACCGTTTGCGCGGCTGCCGTCCTCGAAGACGGATCCTTCGCCACCACTGCCAGTTCTGACAGTTAACGGAGCGAGCCGGCGCTCGTACATTGCTTGGGTGCGAGAACATGCATCTAGGGGCGAGACCTCCTGGCCGAATTTCGCACAAATTTGTCGTGCTTGCAGTCGTCCCGGATCCCAGAACGGATGAGTCTGCAGAGGAGCGCCTTGTACCCATCATGCCGCTGGAGTCGTTTCGCGTGGAGAACCGCTTGTTTTGTCGTACTCCTCGTCTGCTTTAGCCGCGCGCAACAAACGGACATCCAGAATTTGGTCGCGAGCGGAAATCTGGAAGGGATGCGCTGGCCGAACTTCAGCGACTATCAGAAATCTGTTCAAGAGTTCTATGCAGCGTCGGGATTCGCTCCCGCCTGGGTTCAAGGTTCGCAACCCATACCGCAAGCCTTAGCGATGGTCGCGGTTTTCGAGGACGCCGCGAAAAAAGGCCTCGACCCGGAGGCCTACGATGCCTCGCGATGGGAGGAGCGAATCCGAGCCGTGCAAGGCACATCGAGTGGCCCATCAGTGGCTACCTTCGACGTTGCGCTAACCGTTTGCACCATGCGATACGTTTCCGCGTTGCGGTTCGGAAGGATCAATCCCCAGCACTTGAGCTTCGGACTCAGCGTAGATCAAAAGAAATACGACCTGGCCCAGTTCTTGCGTGATCGGATCGTGACCGCCTCCGACCTGACTGCTGTTTTGGATGAGACGGAACCTCCCTATCCCGGCTATCGACGGACCGAACAAGCGCTCGCAGACTACGTCGAACTGGCGCGGACCGACCACTGGGAAAAGCTGCCGGATGTCACGAAGCCGATCGAGCCGGGAAAAGGCTACGCAGGCGTGCCTCGTCTAGCCAGTCTTTTGCGGCTTGTGGGGGATTTGCCCGCCGATGCGCAGCTCCCCTCAGACTCGCAGACCTACGGCGGTGCGCTCGTCGATGCGGTCAAGCGCTTCCAGCGCCGCCATGGCCTGGACGACGATGGCCGCCTGGGCGCCGCCACCATCAAGCAACTGAATGTGCCGCTCCAGGATCGCGTGCTACAGCTTCAGCTCACGTTGGAGCGTTGGCGCTGGCTGCCCGCGCAGTTTTCCGCTCCGCCGATTATCGTCAACATCCCCGATTTCCGCCTGCGCGCACTGGATGAAGACAACAAAGTCGTCCTGGATATGCGCGTTGTGGTTGGCAAGGCAATGCGCACGCAGACCCCAGTTTTTACACGCGAGATGACCTACGTTGTCCTGCGGCCCTACTGGAATGTTCCTCCCAGCATTCTCCGTGGCGAGATCGTGCCCGCGATCCAGCGTGATCGTGGCTACATCGCCAGCAAGAACTATGAGGTCACAACGCCTGACGGAAAGGTCGTCACCTCAGGGCAGATCTCCGATGATGTATTGGCGCAGTTGCGGGCAGGGAAGCTTGCGGTGCGGCAGAAGCCTGGCCCATCCAACGCTCTCGGCCTGATCAAACTGATATTTCCCAACGAATACAATGTCTATCTTCACAGCACGCCGTCACAGGCTCTTTTCGCGCGCTCGCGCCGCGATTTCAGTCACGGCTGCATTCGGGTCGAACATCCCGCTGAATTGGCAGCCTGGGCACTGCGCAATAATTCCGGATGGACCGTTGAGCGAATTAAACAGGAAATGCAGACTGGAAAGGACAACGTCACCGTGACTCTGGCCCAGAAAGTTCCGGTATTCATCGTCTACGGAACAGCTCTCGCATACGCGAACGGTGAAGTGCATTTCAGCGACGATATCTACGGGCATGATCCGAAGCTGGCGGCCGCGCTCGCGAAGGGATATCCCTACCCTTAATCCTCGTCGCTCGCTACCAGCGCCGGACGCGCCCCACATCGACGTGCACGAAATCCGAAGCAGCGTAGTAGCCGACACCACCTCGGTGCAGCGCCAAGGCAACATCCCTCAGGCGTGAAGTCGGAACCCCAGGCACTCGAATGTCGATAGCCATTGCTTGCATATGCAGGCTGTGGACGGCCACGCCATGTCCATGGGCGCGCAGGAACTCGTTGCTCCAAGGCGTGCGGTAGCCGCAGATGACATCTATCTCGAGATTGGGATCCCCGAGTTTGGTCGCGAGGTCGTGCAGCAGGTCGAACACCCGCGGATCATATTCATGAACCTCGCCGGTGCGGTGGTCGCGCAGATAGTGATTCAACTGCGTCAACGATTCTGGATCATAACCGGAGCCGTCACGGTAAACGATATTCAGACGCTCGCCCGTGTGAGTGTGAAAAAAATGCAGGCGGTAAGGGCTATTTGAAATCCCCTGAATTTTCGGCTCGGCTGATCCCTGGGCGACGTGTCCGGCGGAAATCAGTATCAAGAAAAGAAATTGGCAAAAAATCTTCGGGGACAAAGGCAAAGACAAAGGCTCCAGAGATAGAAAGAGGTAAATCTAATTGTAACAAGAGAGTTGAATCCCGGCGTTGCCGGTCTAGTCAGCCGCCGCTTCCAGTACTGAGGACGCCCGCGAAGGACGTTTAAGAAATGCAGTCCGCTCCATCTCGAACGATTCCAGATTCGCTCCCAGATCCTGTTCTTTCCAGCCCAGCACGGCGCCGATGCGTGCCGCCGCCTCGCGACTGCACGACTCCGACCAGCAGGCCCCAAGTGCCACCGGGATCCGCCGCAGCAGGACATCCCCCAGGCTGACTGCGAATTCCTTGCGGTAGGCTTCCACGACTTCGGCGATGATGTGCGATGTATGCGGACAAATCGGCGCGCGCAGTTCCGCGCTCACCAGCGCCATGCGGGCAATATCCATGGCGCGCGGCCCATGCCACTCCATCATGCCGCGGGCAGTTTCTTCGCTTACCGAGCCGGCGCGGGCAATCTCGAGAATCTCCTGATCCAACAAAGGATCGAGCGAGCCTCCTGGCCCCACTGCGATCATCTTCGGCTCTCGAACGGTGATTCCAATCTTGCGCGCGCATTCCCGCGCCAGCGATGCGGCTGTGGTCAGCTTCCCCCCGATCACGGAAATCAAACGCGATGCTCCGTCCCCAGTGTGATCGTGCAGGAAATGCCGCCGCGTCACCGCAGAAGCATCATTGCCGTTCGTATTGGGTAGAGGCCGCACTCCCGCAAATGCATACTTGATATCGTGCGCCGCAATCTTGGCCTTGGGGAATAGCTTGCTTACGGTGCGCAAAAGGTATTCGATCTCTTCGTTCGAGGGCGCAGCTTTGGCGGGGTCGCCTGTATCCGCAACCTCAGTGGTGCCCACCAAAATCTGATCATTCCATGGCACAACGAAAACTGGACGCTTGTCTGCCGCTTCGGTGTAGAGTGCCGCGCTCGGAGCGCCCGAGAATCGCGGCAGCACGATATGCGACCCGCGCACGCCCCCCAGCATGGGCTTGCTCATGCGCACCGCCGAACGCTGGCAAATCCGGTCGGCCCATGGTCCCGTACAATTCACAATCCATCCGGCTTCCACGCGCTCGTCTTTTCCAGTGATGCGGTCGCGCAACAGTACGCCCCGTGCACGCCCCTGTGCCACGTCGACGGCGAGCACCTCACAGTGGTTGCGGACCACGGCTCCTGACTCAGCGGCCTCCATCATCCACTCGGCCACCAGTCGCTCCGGGAACTCACACTGCGCATCTTCGTAGTTGAAGATCGACCATTGATGTCCGGCGTCGAGTGCACGCTTCACACGCGCCAACTCCATCTCGCTCAGGCCAACAGATTTTCTCGCTGCAAACCGCTGGTAGAGCCAGAGGCCGACGCGTACCTTCAAAGCGTTGCGCTGACTTTCCTCATTCAGCAGAAGCAGGAAGTGAACGGGATGCACCAGGTGCGATCGCTCCCGCAAGAGCCGCTCCCGTTCGCGCACTGACTCGCGCACTAAACCAAGTTCGCCGTGCTCCAGATAACGAAGGCCGCCGTGGATGATCCGCGTCGACCGGCTGGTTACGCCGGAAGCAAAGTCATTCTGCTCGACCAGCAGCGTACGCTTCCCGGCTCGTGCACACTCGCGAGCCACGGCCACCCCGTTAATGCCGCCGCCAATCACCACCACTTGAAAGTGCTGTCCTTCTATGGGCGGTCGAGGTTTGATCGCTAAGCTCATGTTTTTACGGTAGATAGTGCAGTCTTCGTCAACCGATGGACGAGCCGATTGATTCTCTTGCCGACACGCTTACTTGCGTTCATTGTGCGCCCGCATGACCCAATGTTGAAGGTCACGATAGTCCACTTCGATGTTAGCCGATGGCGAGGAAAGTCGATAAAGAAATGGTGTCCAAAGTAACCTATGCCTGCCGAAGCCGCAAATACGACTCCCCGGCCCGTTCTGTCTGGCGTAGTCCGAGCCGGGGGTAGTTCATCCTCGCGATCTAAACCAAAGCTTCAACTCAGAAAGCTACGCAGTTTTACGCAGCCCCTCAATGTTTGAACCTTCCGCAAAGAGTCGGATCATCTCTCGATTGAACGCTGGGATGTCGTCGGGCTTGCGGCTTGTGACCAGGCCTCGATCGCTGACCACCTCCTTGTCGACCCAGGTAGCGCCAGCGTTCTTCAGATCCGTTTTCAGCGACGGCCATGAAGTCATGGTGTGTCCACGAACTGCGCCTGCTTCGATCAGCGTCCATGGACCATGACAGATTGCGGCTACGGGCTTGCCCGCATCCGTAAAGCGCTTCACAAACTCAACCGCCTTCGGATTCATGCGCAGTTGGTCAGGATTCATCACGCCCCCAGGCAGCAGCAAGGCATCGAACTGCTCAGCGTTCGCCGAGTCCAGCGGAACGTCTACCGAAACTTCATTTCCCCACTCCTTATGATTCCATCCCTTAACTTTCTGTCCTGCGGGAGAGACTACTTTCGTGGTTGCCCCTGCCTCATCAAGCGCCTTCCGGGGCTCGATCAGTTCCGATTGTTCAAAGCCGTCGGTCACAAGAATCGCGACCTTCTTGCCCTGCAGATTATGATTCGCCATTGCCAATCCTCCTAATGAATGAATTTCTGTCTTGATTTCTACGATGAGCGGAGAGTAATTCGGTTAGCCTAGGATGCCCTTGGATCGCATCCGGTTGGCAAATTCGTAGCGCCGCCGTTCCCGCCGGCTGTAGCGGGGGCGTCCCGTCCGCGCGTGTGAGTGAAAGATCTCCTGGTAACAACCGGCAAGATACGCGCCCTACTCGGCGTTCCCACATTGCCTCGCGCCTCAGGCCTCATTTACATTGGTTGCCGATGTCCTCCACAGGAGAAAGATTCGAGCGAGCGGTCGCCATCATGGAGCGCCTCCGCGCCCCAGGCGGTTGCCCCTGGGACCAGGAACAAACCTTCGACTCGATCAAGCCTTATACGCTTGAAGAAACCTACGAAGTTCTCGAGGCGATCGACAATCGCGACTGGCCCGAACTTGCGGGCGAACTCGGCGACCTCCTCCTGCAGGTTCTGTTCTATGCGGAAATGGCGAAGGAGCAGTCGTCGTTTTCCATCGACGACGTGCTCGATCGTCTTTCCACCAAGTTGATCGACCGCCATCCTCACGTCTTCGGCGACGTCAAGGCCGATACTTCCGACCAGGTCAAACGCAACTGGGAGGCGATTAAGGTTCAGGAGAGGAAGAAACGGCAAGCAACTGGTCACAGAAGGAGATGCCAAAGTCGCTGGACAAGCATTCCATCCTCGCTGGCAGTTTCGTCCGCTATGCCCTCGCTTCTCGAAGCCTCGAAGCTAAGTTCCCGCGCCGCGCAGGCAGGATTCGACTGGCCGAATGTCGAAGGCCTGTTCGACAAATTGGCCGAGGAGACCAACGAACTTCGTGTGGAACTTAAACAATTCCCAGCCCCCGGCCCGCGCCCGCAAGGACGCGGCGTTGCCGGGTCGGGTCGAACGCCCGTTCCCACAGATCTGCAATCGCGGCTCGAAGATGAGGTAGGGGACCTATTCTTCGTGCTCGTGAACATTGCGCGCTACCTCTCGGTCGATCCCGAGTCCGCTCTGCGCAAGACCAACCGAAAGTTCAAGCGACGCTTTCAGTGGATGGAAGCCCGCCTCCACGAATCCGGTCGCTCCGCCGATCAGGCCCCCATGGAAGAACTAGAGTCGCTGTGGCAACAAGCCAAGCGCGAGGAGGAAAGCGAGCAGGACAGGAGCGAGGAGGACAAGAGTGTTTGACCCGCAACCAATGCGTCATCCCGAAGCCCGGCGCCTTCACCAGCGGGGTGAGGGATCTCGCGCGAATCGCCACAACTCGGTCAGTCCTGATTCGCCGTGCGCCCGTGTTCGCGATCACGAAGTCGGGATGGGAGCCAGATGACGACTGACCCCGTGGCGCTCCGCCGCTGTCACACCATCGAAGACTTCCGCGCCTGCGTTGCCCTGCAAAAAGAAGTCTGGAACTTCACCGACGCGGAACTGGTTCCGCTGCGTATGTTCGTGGTGGCCGACAAGGTCGGCGGCCAGGTCATGGGCGCGTTTGTGGGGGACGTTATGGTCGGGTTCGCTCTATCGGTCCCGGGCACGCGCACTGGCCATGTCTATCTGCACTCGCACATGCTGGCAGTGCGCAAGGACCACCGCAATGGCGGGCTGGGCCGCCGCTTGAAGTTGATGCAGCGTGAAGACGCGCTCGCGCGCGGCATCGAATTGATCGAGTGGACCTTCGATCCCCTGGAAATCAAGAACGCCTATCTCAACCTCGAAAAGTTGGGTGCCATCGCGCGCCGCTACAACATCAACCAGTACGGCATCACGTCTTCACCGCTTCAAGGAGGTCTGCCTAGCGACCGCTTGATTGCCGAATGGTGGTTGAAGTCGAAGCGCGTGGAGACCTTGCTGGGTACGGGAAAAAATCCGCCGATCGCCGTCGAATCCGGCATCGAAGTGCCGGCGCAGATCTACGATTGGAAGGCCGCTGCCGAAACCCGCCGTAAGGCGCAGCAGGTGCAAGAACAGAATCGCGAACAGTTTCTGCGCGCTTTCTCGCATGGCCTTGCGGTTTTGGGTTACGAGCGCGACGCAGAAGGCAACGGCAAATTCCAGCTGGGTCACTGGGATGAGAAGTGGTCGTATGCATCAGAACCGTAGCTCGCCCGCGCTACTTGTGGTGAGTTGTTGGCGATAAGCTCGAAGACAAAGACATGAAAATAGAAGCCATCACACTCCGTGAGATTCACATGCCGCTCGTCCACTTTTTCGAGACGAGCTTCGGTCGCACCTACAGCCGCCGCATTCTTCTCGTGACCGTCCATAGCGAAGGCGCTGACGGTTGGGGCGAAAGCGTCGTCGGCGAAGATCCCTTCTACAGCAGCGAATGGATCGAGAGCGCCTGGCCGACGCTCACACAGTATTTGATTCCCGCGCTTCTGGGACAGCGACTCGACTCGGCCCGCGAATGTCCTGCCCTGTTCGCTAAAGTGCGTGCCCATCGAATGGCCAAGGCGGCCCTCGAAAATGCAATCTGGGACGCCGAGGCCGCGCAGAAGCAGGTTCCTTTATGGAAGCTACTTGGCGGCACGCGGCGTGAGATCCCCTGCGGCGTCTCTATCGGCATTCAGGATTCGATCGAGCAACTACTGGAAAAAATCCAGATTGAACTATCCGCAGGCTATCGGCGCATCAAGGTCAAAGTGAAGCCCGGATGGGATGTGAACGTTCTCGAGCGCATCCGCTCGCGCTGGGCCGATATCACGCTGAGTTGCGACGCAAATTCTGCCTATACGCTCGATCAGGTCGAGCACCTGCGCAAGTTCGACCAGTTCAATCTTCTGATGATCGAACAGCCACTGTGGAATGACGACATCTACTACCACGCCCGCTTGCAGAAAGAACTGCGCACCTCGATTTGCCTGGATGAATCCATTGTGAGCGTGCGTAGCGCAGCCTTCGCGGTCGAGACGAATGCGTGCCGCATCATCAACGTCAAGGTTGGCCGCGTCGGCGGATTCTCGGAAGCCCTCAGAATTCACGATCTCTGCCAAGCGCACAACATTCCGGTCTGGTGCGGCGGAATGCTGGAAACCGGCATCGGTCGGGCACAGAACATCGCCCTCTCGACCTTGGAAAACTTCCGCCTGCCCGGCGACGTCTCCGCCTCGAAGCGCTACTGGAAAGAGGACATCATCGATCCGGAAGTGGAAGTCTCTCCTGACGGAATGATCGCCATCGGCGACCAGCCGGGAACCGGTTATCGCGTCAAACCGGACTTGATTGACAAGTTGACGGTAAGAAAAGAAACGTTGCGTGCTTGATTTTCGGCATCCCAGTGCAGGCGAAGAATGGCTCTTGTGCAGGGCTATGTGCGCCACGGGACCGACAACCCTTCATTCTTGGATGTATCGTTCGTCCCAGGAACTGAAGAGTCGGGCACCCCCTTTCATCCTATGCGAGAGTCTGACCTACGGGTTTGCGGACAAAAGAGCTGCACCATTCTCCACTTTGGGACGGATCGCTATGCTCTCCTGGAGCGCGCTCGAACGTTGGTTCAGATGGGATACGAGGTTCTGAACTCAAGCAACGGATTTGAAGCGATCCAGTTGGCTTGCCTCGATGTGGTGGATGCTGTGGTGCTCGACCAGCACGGGAATCGTGCCGAAGTTGAGATCATCGTTAAAGAGGTCAAGCGAAGTCGACCGCAAGTGCCCACAATCCTGCTACTGGAAAGCGCTGCGGCTAAGGCGTCCACACCCCAGTTCCAAACCGTGGCCGACGCGAAGGTAACGCAGAGAAACGATGTCAACATGCTGGTTGCGACATTGAAATCCCTGCTCGCGAAAAATTCTTCGGAGCCGGAAACGCTCCCAGACTAATACGTTTATTTACTCGGAAAACTGTTCTGACTCTTTTTGACTTGGAACCCTTCCGAGGTGTCCGCATTGCGTGCCGGTTTTTCCTGCGCGGTCTTCAGCATTTGCACGCCCTGGGCGAACGTAAGGTTTTCGGGCATCCTGCGGAAGTCGCTTAACACCTCGTCGGAAATCAGGCTGAGGCTCTTGAACAACAGGATCTTGCCCGTCATGCTCAAGTCCATCTCCGTAATTCCCCACGCTCCGTCGCCTAGACCTAAATCCGCTTGCTGTACGCGGAAGTGACCGCCTTTGTCGAGATGGCCAAGGATGCCCCATCCGAAGCTGATGTCCCGGAACAATGTGCCGTCAATCCTCGCCAGACGCTCGCATTGTTTGTCGATCAACAACTCGCCTTTCATGCCGGCGAGTACTTCCTCCACGTGCGATGGCGGCACATACGCAGGATTGGGCGTGAATTTCAGCCTTACCAATTCGTCTCCTGGCTTACCGAGTCCCGGTCCCGCACTCGCCGTTCTGGCATATTCATACAAAAAAGCGTCAGGAAGCGCTTTCACAATGCGAAGCGTACGCTCTTCGTCTTCTTTTTCGCGCGCCCTCTTTTTGCGCAGTTGGTCAGGGTTCTTGACGAGCCAGGTCAGGTGATCGTCTTCCGCTTTCTGTTGTTGCGGAGAAAGCGAGTGACCGTTGACGGCGATGAGCATGGCGCCAAGCGCATCTTTGGTCTCTACATAAAGCCGGGTCTGCGAACCTTTCGGTGTCTTCTTCTCCGACCGGAACATATGCAGAACTTCAGGATGATTATCCGCAGCCACCTCATTGGCCACAGTTGCGCGAACCAACTCGACTGGCGAGATCTTCGGAGGCTTGGACTCCTGGGCGCAAACCGATGCTTTTGTTGTGACCGTAGCGAATGCCACGATGACTACTAGCAGACGCGCTGCCCGACATTGGCCTGCGCTGAGCATGCACTGTTAGTGTAGCAATCGCATGCCGGGGTTGCAGAGAGGAATCATTTTTCGCATGGCTTATGCTTGTATTTTCATGCATTACCAACGTACTTCGCTTGCCGCGCACTCTCCGAGTTGGGTATAGTCGAAACAGGCGGCGCGGCCGTTCCAGTACCTGCCTTCCCAGTTATCTTGGTATCGCAGTATCCCGCTTCCTCAAGGAGAACACTATGAGTGCTCCGTTGTCGGCAGATTTGGCGCAAATTGGCAAGTCGGTAGTCATCAAAGGCGAATTGTCGGGCAGCGAAGATCTTTACGTGGATGGTCAAGTCGAGGGCAGCATCACGCTCAAGAACAACAGCTTGACTGTCGGCCCTAATGGTTCGGTCAAAGCTACCGTGGACGCCAAGGGAGTGGTGGTGCAAGGTAAGCTCGAAGGCAACATCCAGGCCAGCGACCGCGTTGAACTGCGCAAGTCGGCCGTGGTGACCAGCGACATTTCGACCCAGCGGATCTCCATCGAAGAAGGAGCCTACCTGAAAGGTAAGGTCGACATTCAGGGCAAGGCAGAGAAAGCCGCAGGAAAGTAACTCCCCCGCGTCTTTTCGGTGGGTTAAAGTGTTGCTTGAGAGATTGATTGGAGAGTTGAATAGCGGCGCCTCAGGCTGGGCGGCGTATTCGGTCTGATGGCATCAGTCACACAAAACTTCATGAAGCTTTTTCGCGGCTCATCGGGTGGGACAGAAGCAGCACCGCCTCAGGCTGCTCAAAAACTGACGCGACGCTCCAGTGGTCTTGGCGAACTCTCCCGGGCATGGGAGTCTGACACTCCGATGTGCGTGCTCGATCTGGGTTCGACTTCAGCGACCAATATCCGTTTCTTTACCGAACGCAGCCATAAGATTTACAGCGAAGACTTGCTGGTCGCCTCCACTGATCCCAGCCTGATCACGAAAGATGAGCAGGGGAATGTTGTCCTCGATAGCCGTCGCTTTCTAGCCGACAACCTGGTATACCCTGCGGCGCATTTCGATGTGGTGCTGTGCTGGAACCTGCCCGACTATCTCGATGAAGGCCTGGTGCGCCCGGTGATGGGACGCTTGTGGTCCGTGTTAAAACCGGGAGGCATGCTCCTCGCGTTCTTCCATACGAAAGACGCCGGACCAGACTCGCCGTGTTACCGCTTTCACATCGTCGGAAAAGACACGCTCGAAATGCAACCCATCGTGTTGAAGCGCGAGACTCGTCGCGGACCCACCGGCGCAGTCCACACTGCAATCGCCGAAGGCTTCCGCCTGCAGCGTGTCTTCAACAACCGCCACATCGAAACCCTCTTCCGCGACTTCGCTTCCATCAAGTTCTTCCTCGCCAGAGACAACGTAAGGGAAGTGCTGGTCGTCCGCTGATTTGTAGCGGACGAAATATGTAGAGACAACCGCCTTCGGCTGTCTGTCGAGAGAAGCTCAACTAGGACCTCCTGCCCGGCGCCCCGTCGTTATACTTCCACGCAATTACTCCCATACGAAAAAGGAAGTGGAGTGAGATGTCAATTCTCTCGGCGGCCTTTGTGCCGGAGAGGATTTGCCGCATCTCATCCGGGATGTAGGCTCTGCGAACCGAGGCAAGGCCGTCGACTCGCGAGACGTAGCTGCGCATCAAGGGAAAGCCTGCATATACCGCCGCAACGTGCAGGGGATGGCGCACGAGATCATTGATCAGGACCGCGCAGCGACTGACGCGCAACGCTTCCTCGGTAAACTGTTTGACCTCCGCGGGCTCGAGATGATGGGCGAAGAGACTGCAACTGACCAGATCGAAGCAGTCGTTGTGGAAGGGAAGTGCGAGCGCATCGGCGACGACCGTGCGGTTTCCGCGGAGCAGATGGGTCTGCGCTCGATCGAGGTCCGTTACTTCGAGCATGATGCCCTTGCGCCCCAGTTGCTTGCCCGCAATCTTCGAGACGTCGCCGAAGCCAGCGGCGACTTCGAGCACGGAGAAGGTCTTGCGTCCGGTTGCCGTGGCAACGCGTTCGATCAGCTTGCGAGTGGTGGCGACTCCGCCGAACCACCGGTTAATGCGAGATATGTCGCGCAGGGAGGCTTCGACCTCGTCTGGCGGGCACGTGTCTGAATCGAGGATCTCCGGGGTGTTGACTCGCAGCATGGTGTGTCGCGGAGCAACTGTACACCAGTCGGTCCGGCATCATTGTCAAGAAGAGGGAACGTGCCTGCGAATAAGGCGTCGAGTTTCGCTCGACGAACAGCCGAGGGCGGCTGTCCCCACATCTTGTCCGTACAGGTGGTTACGCGCGTCAGACTTCGGCCAGTTCTTCTTCCAGCAACTGCTTGTTATACAGGTCACTGTAGTAGCCGTTCAAGGCAAGAAGTTCTTCGTGGGTACCGAGTTCGACGATGCGTCCGCCGTGCAGGACGGCAATGCGGTCGGCGTTGCGGACCGTGGAGACGCGATGAGAGATGAAGATGGTAGTGCGGCCGCGCATGACATCGCGCAGATGGTTCAGGATCTTGTCTTCGGTATGCGTATCGACGCTGGAGAGAGCATCGTCGAGGATCAGGATTTTCGGGTTACGGATGAGAGCGCGGGCGATAGCGGTGCGCTGCTTCTGGCCTCCGGAAAGGGTGATGCCGCGCTCACCGACCATGGTCTCGTAGCCTTCAGGAAAGCTCTCGATGTCGGCGGCGATGTTGGCGGCTTCGGCGGCGTTGTGGATCTCCTCGTCTGTGGCGGAGTCGACTCCCAGAGCAATGTTGTCACGGATGCGGTCGCTAAACAGAAATGTCTCTTGCGGGACGAAGCCGATACTCTTGCGGAGCGAGGCGACCGAATAATCGCGAATGGGGCGGCCGTCGATCACTACCATTCCGGGTTCCGCATCGTAGATGCGGGGCACGAGGCTGACCAGCGTGGTCTTGCCTGAACCGGTCGGACCAACGATCGCGAGGCTGCTGCCGGCGGGGACGCGCAGGTTCAAGTCGTGCAGCACCTGCTTGCCTTCATAGTTAAAGTTCAGTCCGCGGAACTCGATCTCGCCCTGAACCTCGCGGTCTTGCGCTTCCGGAGCATCGTGAATCTCCGGCGGCTCCTGCATGATTTCGTTGATGCGGACCAATGATGCCGTACCGCGCTGGAAGATGTTGATGACCCATCCCAGTGCGATGACCGGCCAGGTGAGTTGCATCATGTAGGTGCTGAAGGAAACGAACTGTCCGACGCTCATGGAGCCCGAGAGAGCAATCGTGGTGGTGATCTCGGGATGCGAGTTTCCCAAGTGCGAGACGAGCGGCACATGCGAGAGGCCCAGGATGACTTCCCGTCCCCCGAGCCACAGCACCAGCACGACGGCGCAGCCCAGCATGAGTTCGAGCGTGGGCCAGAGCATGCCCATGAGTCGCACCAGCCGCAGGCTGCGACGGATGTATTCCTGATTCTCGGCTTCGAAGGCGCGAATCTCGGCATCTTCCTGCACGTAGGCGCGGATCAGGCGGGCGCCGGAAAAATTCTCCTGCGCGCGGGCGGAGATGTCGGAGAACATGGCCTGAATTCTTTCGAAGCGATCGTGAATGCGGCGGCCGAAAGTCTGGATGACGATGCT
Source organism: uncultured Acidobacteriaceae bacterium (assembly GCA_963731405.1). Taxonomy (GTDB): domain Bacteria; phylum Acidobacteriota; class Terriglobia; order Terriglobales; family Acidobacteriaceae; genus Sulfotelmatobacter. The sequence goes on from CAVSVS010000003.1 coordinate 28,328, forward strand.
GACTGCGGGCAGAGGCAGGAAGGTGTAGAGCGTAAGCCACGGGCTGATGGAGATCATGAAGGCCAGCGCGCCCGCGGTATAGACGAGGGTGTTGGCCGAGTACATGATCGCCGGACCGAGCAGCATGCGGACCGCACTCAGGTCGTTGGTGGCGCGCGCCATAATATCGCCGGTACGATTGCGCTGGTAGTACGAGTAGGAGAGGATCTCGAGACGCGCAAAGAGGTCGTTGCGAAGGTCGAACTCAATGTCACGGGAAACGCCGATGACAATCCAGCGGGTGAGGAACTGGAAGATGCCTTTGGTGACGGCGATGGCGAGCAGTATTGCCGCGTAGAGCAAAAGCTTGCGGCGAGTCACGCCGCTGTTCAGATCGTCGGCCGCCTTGCCGAGCACCAGGGGGAAGAGGATCCAGATGCCGTTAGTAAGGAAGACGCAGAGTGTGCCCGCGATGTAGGGCCATCGGTAGCGTTTCACGTACGGCAGCAGCGGGCGCAAACTCTTAGGCAGCATGCAGACTCAGTAGATGAAATTCTAGCAGCGCAGGTTCGGACACGGAGCCGAGGGCCTCGAGTCGCTAACATGTGCGTCTTAATTTTTTTTGTTGCTTTTCGCAAAATCTTGATTCCGTTGAGGTTACTGAGGGGGTATCTGCGATTGTCCGGCCAAAATCTTGGATCGAAAGGACTTACAGGTAAAATATTGCGGAATAAGGAGTTAGCGGCGGAGGCTGGTCCGGTGGTCCTCTTCGACAGCTGATTGGTATTGGGGTGCACGCTTTGATTGTGCGCCTTCTATATGCTCGGTCAAGGTTGTTCGTCACATGGGGACTATTTTTTTTTGTGCGGGGCCGTGGAAAACCGGGGCAGGGGTGGCTCTGGGAGCCTGATGGCCGGAGACGGAGCCGCAGCGCTTATTCAATGATCCCTCCAACGCTTGTGTCGTAATGCTCTTTCGCCCCTCCGGGGCTGATTTTGTATATTGCTGTTTCCCACGGCTTGCGCCGTGGGCTGCATTCTTGCGCTGCTTCGCAGCTTGAGACTTCAATCTATAAGCCGGCTTCTGCGGACTGCGTGCCCCAGGACTGAAAGCGAGCAATATCGGGGTGACTTCTGTATTCGAAGGTTCGTGCACCGTCACTCACTTCGAGATTGCGAAGGCACAAACGTTCCGTCAGAATTTCCGTGAACATTCCGGCCACTCCTGTCGGGTTGACGGCTGAATAGAAGAGAGAAACTGAATGAGCTTGCCTGAGGGATATGCGGTACGGCGCGCCTCGACGAAAGATATCGACATATTGGCCGCACACCGGCGCGCCATGTTTGTCGACATGGGATATCGAGATGAAAGGGTGCTGGACGCGATGGAAGCGAAGTGCCATGGCTGGCTGCTGGACAAGATGGAACGTGGGGAATATTTAGCGTGGCTGGCCACGGCGCCGGACCAGTCCATAGTGGCGGGTACGGGGCTGTGGCTGATGGAATGGATTCCGCACATGATCGGCAGTGGCCGTAGGGGAAATATCTTGAATGTTTATACCGCGGCTGAATTTCGCCGGCGAGGATTGGCGGGTGAGTTGGTGAAGGCCGCGCTGCAATGGTGTCGATCCAACGGAGTGGACGTAGTCGTCCTTCATGCGAGCCCCAATGGCCGTCGGCTTTATGAGTCGATGGGTTTCGCAGCAACCAACGAAATGCGGATTCAACTGTGAGGTATGAAGCAGAGTGATCGCAGCATAACTTCGATCTTCGGAAGATCTGGCGCTTTCGAGCGCACTAACGGGGGGCTGGAATACCGAGGCGATCCGCGGGTTGAGGTTTTCGGGCTGGCTCGGGGTGCGGTTTGGCGGGGAGCAGGTCGCGGCCGAAGGCAGTGATGGAGACGGCGGCGAGGACGGCGATCCAGGCGGCGAAGAAGAGCGATCCGGCGTCGAAAAGAAATGAGTCAGGCGTCATAGTGTTCCCAATGAGCGGCGCGTCTCGGGGGCTTCATCGAAAAAGCGTGCGAAAGAACGGGTGGCGTCCCGACGGGACTGGTGAGCTTTTTGCGGCGACCCGGCACTTCCGTGCCGGGCTTGCGCATGCCGCGCTCCGTCGGTTGGAGTGTGATTAGACTTTCCATCGGCTGCTCCAACGAAATTCACGTCTCACGCACGAACCTATTCCACATTCTTCGGCTATTCCTCGGGTGGGGCGGGCGGAGCTTCCTGCATGTGCTTTTGCATGCGGGCTTCGTGGTTCGCCTCCATCTCCTTCAACTTCGATTGCTGGTCAGGCGTTAGCAACTGGTACATCTGGTTGTGAATGCGGGTGTGCTGGACGGTAAGCTCGGCTTCTACCTGAGCTTTCTGATTGGCCAGGGCGCGCACTTTGGCTTCGTCGTAGGTGCCCTGAACATACTGGCGCAGCTGCTGATCGATCTGGCGCTGCTGCTGGAACAGCGGCTTCATGGTGGGATGTTCCTTCTCCATGATGGCCTTCATCTGGGTCTTCTGGTCATCGGTCAGGTTCAAGGTGCGGCCGAAAAATCCCATCGTGTGGTCGTGCATGCCGTGCGCGTAACCGTGCATGGGTGGCGGCGGGGGAGCATCAGTGGCGGTCTGCGACTTGGCGATGGCGCTGCCGAGAAGAACGGCCATGGCGGCGATCAGTAATCTGAAGCGAATCGATTTCATGTGTGTGACTCCTGGAATTCTCCGGGATGTCCCGGGACGTTGCGTACATTGATAGGAACACGGAACGCGGGGAAAAAGCGGTAAAAAGACGGTCAACTGGAGTAAAGTTTTGTCAAACGGGGAGCGCGGGCGCGGGGTTCGCTCTCAGGCAGGGGCGCCAAAATCCCCACTCTAAACGTCGCAAAGGCCGCGACGTTAGAATGGGCTACCCAAGTTTGTTTGACAATTCTTTACTACAGGTAGCGGCGGGCGGGTGCACAATATTATTGCGATGGAACGAATTCTGGTAATTGATGACGATGTGGAACTCTGCCATTTGGTGGGGGAATATCTGCGCGCAGAGGGGTTTGCGATTGAGTGCGTGCATGATGGCGAGAGCGGGTTGAAGAAGGCGACGGAAGGGGAGTACCTGCTCGCGGTTCTCGACGTGATGTTGCCGGGCATTAATGGCTTTGAGGTGCTCAGGAGGATCCGGGCAACTTCGCGGTTGCCGGTGCTGTTGCTGACAGCGCGCGGGGAAGATGTGGACCGGATCGTGGGATTGGAGATTGGGGCCGACGACTATCTTCCGAAGCCGTTTAATCCACGGGAACTGGTGGCGCGGATTCGCGCCGTGCTGCGGCGGACGCGGACGGACGGGACTGCAACCGCGGCACCGGATGTGGTCAGCGTGGGCGATGTGGAGCTGGACCCGGCGACGCGGACGGTGCGACTTGAGGGCAAGCCGGTTGATCTGACTTCGGTGGAATTTAACTTGTTGGAAGTGCTTTTGCGCGAGGCGGGACGCGTAGTGCCGCGCGAAAGATTGGTGAATGCTGTGCTGAGCCGGAAGTTTTCTCCGTTTGACCGCAGCATTGATATGCATGTCAGCAAGGTGCGGAAGAAATTGGGCGACACGGACAGCGATGAGCACATCAAGACGGTGCGCGGGGTGGGGTATATTTTTGCGCGTCCGCGGGAGAAGGTGAAGGCTTAGGGCCGCAGCGGCTGAAGCCGGATTTATTTGAGCGGTCAACGGCACGGCTGAAGCCGTGCCCTTCCCATTCTAAGGTCTAGATGAGTTGAAGGGTTCAGTATGAAGAGTCTATTTCTCCGAATTTTTTTGTCGTTCTGGATGGCGCAGGCGATGTTTGTGGTGTTGGCCATTCTGGTGACGCTGGCGCTGCGTCCTCGTGGTTCGTCATGGGAAGCGCTGCGGACAACAGCGCTGAACGACGCCGTGAGTTCGTATGAGGAGGGTGGGCCGCAAAAAGCCCGGGAATACCTCGACGGGTTGATGGGCACGCAGCACGTGCGAGCGTACCTTTTCGACGAGCAGGGGGAAGAGGTATCTCATCGCGGTGCACCGGACTGGGCGATCCGAATGCTGAATAGCGGCTCTCCTTCGCCGCGAGATGGATTCATTATTCCGGCCCCGAAGGTGCTGAAAGAATCGCGGGCTTCTTCGGATGGGCAGCATCGCTTCACGATCGTGATGGGGCTTCCTCCGGGACCGCGGGTTTTTCTTGGCCCGAGAGGAATGCCGATTCCGGGATTGATCATCGGCGTTATTACCTCGGGACTGGTGTGTTATCTCCTGGCGTGGTACTTGACGAAGCCGATCGTGCGGCTGCGGGCCGCGACGCGACAGCTGGCAGCGGGGGATTTGACGGCGCGCAGCGGTGCTCCGGCAAGCAAGAGGCGGGACGAAGTCATGGGTTTGATGCGCGACTTTGACGCCATGGCCGAGCGCCTGGAGTTGTTGGTGAAGGCACAGTCGCGTCTGCTCAATGACATTTCGCACGAACTGCGATCGCCCCTGGCGCGATTAAACGTGGCGCTAGGCCTGGCGCGACAGCGTGCGGGCGTGGAGAGCAGCGACATGCTGGATCGTATTGAACTGGAAGCCAGCCGGCTGAACGAGCTGATTGGGAGAATTCTGACGCTGGCGCGTTTGGAGGATGGAGAACAGCGGGCGCCGCAGACTCCGGTGCCTCTGGGTGAGGTGGTCGCCAACGTCGCGGAGGATGCCGAGTTTGAGGCACAAGAGCGACATTGCCACGTGCAGACGGTTATACCCCCGGGTGACTGGCAAGTACGGGGAAATGATTCGCTGCTGCACAGCGCGGTGGAGAACGTGGTGCGCAATGCAATTCGCTATACGGCGGAAGGGTCGTCGGTGGAGATTGCGCTCACGAGCGAGGAACGGGGCGGCGGTGCGGACGCTGTGCTGCGCGTGAGCGACTCGGGGCCGGGAGTTCCCGAGGACTCCCTGGGAAAACTATTTGAGCCCTTCTACCGGTTGGATGATGCGCGTGGACGGCTGACAGGGGGAGTGGGTCTCGGTTTAGCCATCACCGAAAGAGCGGTGCGCTTCCACGGAGGGAAGGTCACGGCATTCAATCGCCCACAGGGCGGGTTGATGGTAGAGATTCGGCTTCCGTTGATTTCGCGTTTGGCGGCAAAGGAGCAGGTTGCGGTGGTGCCGTCTGGACGGGAAGCGTAAGCGGAGAGTTTCGGCAGCGGAATGTGGCTGGGTGCGCGGGCGCTACTTCCTGATGCTTGTCGCTCAGCATTGTTCGGGATCCTTTCGTATACTTAGAACTGCTGGGGAAGCGGGCAACTCCGTGACGTTCCCAGGGTTCCAATAGCGGTTGTGGGAGTTTGCTCTTCCCGCGCTTTCCTGATACACAAATGGGTTGAGATTTTCCCGCGTTTACCAGAGTGCAGCACCCGTCCGGCGGGGCGATAGGGGTGTGTGCACAGCTAAACCTCACATATCTATGGAGATCAACTAGAGAATGTCGAAACGACTTGCGTGGCTGCTCGGGGTGGTAGGGCTGGTTCTGATCGGATTGCTGGTGGCGTGCGGGACCACGTACAACTCGTCGTCCGATGGGCTGGTGCTGGTGGGCAGTCAGGGCTCAGGACTCATTGAGACATTCAGCTTCAATCTGTCGAGCGGACATGCGTCGGCGGTGGACAACACACCGGGAGACACGTCGAATAAGGTGTGCGTTCTAAACGGCGTGCCGTCGTCGATTGTGATAGATCCCGCGGGAGCTTATGCCTACGCGATTATCAAGGGACTTCCGGCGTGTGACACAAGTACATCGAAGAGCACAAGCGGGATCCTGGCGTTCAAAATAAATTCCAACGGTACGACGAGTACGGTGGGAACCCTGGTGCCTGATCCGCATCCCGTCGCAATGGCGATGGACGCGGCAGGCAAGTTTCTATTTGTGGCTGAGGGTACAACTGGCGGAGTCAATGTGTACTCGATCGGCAGTGGCGCGGCCCTGACCGGAGTTCCGGGAAGTTTCACGTTTCCGCCAACCCCGATGACGCCCAACTTTGTCGCGGTCGCGGCGACTCCCACCGTTTTCCCGGCGATCGGCATCAATGGAGTGCAAAATTCTGTTTGTTCGGCGGCAGGTCTGAACCCGCCGACGTCCCAGTTCCTGTATGCCGTGGATTCGGAGAACAATGTAGTTTGGGAGTTCGCGGTGGATCCGTCGACCGGTGCTTTGGGAAATCCGGGTGTGAAGACGGAGGTTCCATCTTTTGCGACCGATCAAGTGCCGGCGGGTGTTGCTGTGGACCCCTGCGACAGGTTTGTCTATGTAAGCGACAGTCTCACGAACAAAGTGAGCGCCTACACAATTTGTTTTGCAGTTTCCTTGGCGTGTCCCATGGCGGACGGCAGCTTGGTGGCGGTTTCCGGTTCGCCGTTTTCCCTGTCATCAGGCAGCGCGAACGGCGCTGGACCGCTGGTGGTGGATCCCTACGGAAACTACGTATACGTTTTGGGAACTCTCTCGAACACGATTAGCCCGCTGAAGATCAGTCCGATCTCGGGGAGTTTGACGGCGTTGAACCCGGCCACGGTAGCTACGGGGGCGGGACCGGTAGCGATTGCGATTCGACCAGACGATAACTGGCTTTTTGTGAGCAACTACGGCAACCTTAACGTTGGAGGCAATACGGTGTCGCAATATTCGGTCACGCCTGCGACCGGCGCGCTCACCGTGCAGCCGGTGATTCCGACGGATAACTATCCGACGGGTATAGCGGTGAAATAGGGCAGTGGGCAGTGGCTAGTCGCAATTAACCAACCACCGGGCTAAAGCCCGAAGGACTTTTCCCGGACTTATCGCGGCCCTGAAGGGCCGCTCTTCCACATTCCGAAAATTCTTTCTCTACCCGAAATTTCTCTACCCGAAGTTCTATCCCGATGTTGTACGCCGACTGGAATTTCCAGCGTCTTGTCAGATGACTCGGATGGCAATATTCCACCGGTGCGCGTATCCGGTCGGCGATGAGTGGCCCTTGATCCCTGACTACTGACTATCTTTCCTACGTCGGTACTTTCAGAATTAGATAGCCACCAACGAGAGAGAAGATAAGGTCTGGCGACCATGCGGCCAAGGCAGGCGGCAGCAGGCTCTGGTCGCCCATGGCTTCGAAGATTCGCGTCACCACGATGTAGAAGACGGCAATTCCTACCGCGACGGCGACGCCTGTGATCGCTCCTTTTTTCGCAGAGGACAGTGCGAAGGGAATGGCGAGGACAGCCATGATGAGAGTGACGAGAGGATACGACAGCTTCTTTTGCAGTTGAACGCGAAGGCGCACCACGTCGAATCCGCTTTGTTGCAGGTCGCGGATGTAGCCCCGCAACTCTTCGTAGTTCATCTCGCTGTACTGTTTTATTTCCTTTTTGAAATACGAAGGCGTCTCCGGGAAGTCAGGGAAGGTGGCGACGTCGAACGGATGGTAGTTGGCGATAGCCGAGGCCTTGAGGGCGCGGTCCCATCCTTGTTCGTAGATCCAGCGGTTCAGAGTGTCGGACCAGTGGGCACGGTCGGCGTGGACGCGGCGGGTGATGGCGAAATTTGCACGATCGACCTGAAAGACGGTGAGGTTGCCGAACTGGTCGCGGTCGGGATCGAAGAACTGGTAGTAGTAGATGTCGTTGTTCTGACCGAAAATCCATTTGCGGTCGGGACGCAGATAGGTTTGCGCAGGCTTTCCCTTGATCTGGTTGTGCAGGGCCTCCTGGCGGCGGTTGGTGTGCGGCATGTAGAACTGGTCGGCAAAAAACATTCCTGCGGCAAGAATGGCGGCCGATACGATGACCGGAGTGACAATACGGTAAATGCTGGTACCCGTGGCCTTGATGGCGGTGATTTCATTGGAGCGCTGCATGAGGCCAAAGGTGACCAGCACGGCCAGCAGCATGACCAGGGGAGCCACGTTGTAGAGCAGGTATGGTGCGACATTGAGGAGGTATTCCGCGACCACCGTGGCTGGAACCTGGTTGCGAAGAATGTCTCCCAGCAGCTCGAACAACGTGAAGACGATGACCAGCACCAGGAAACTGGTGAGGATCATCGCGAGGTAGACGAAGAAGTCGCGCAACACGTAGTCGTCGAGCAGTGTGGGAAAACTGGCGCTGAAGACACGACGGCGGGTGGAGGCGCGCTCGAAGGCGTTTTCGCGGCGACCGCGGGCGGCGAAGGGCTGCGAGCCGGAGGCGTCCCGCTTCCAGAAGCCGCGTAACGAGCCCAGTTCAAAAGGTCGTTTCTCGGCGCGCGCGAAAAGGAATATGGCGAGTGCGAGGAATACAAAGTCGGCGAGCCAAGCTCCGAACCAGGGCGAGACTTTTCCTTGGCGAGCCAGTGAAACGCCGATCAGAGAGATTACGTAATAGACGAAGACCAGCAGGATGGTGAGGACGAATCCGCCGGACTTGCCGCTTTTCTTGGACGAAAGGCCGAGCGGGATTCCCACCAACGCGAGCAGCAGGCAGGCTGTGGGCAGCGCGAAGCGCTTATGAAAGGCGATGAGATACCAGCGAGCGGAAATGGGATCGACGCGATGGGCCTTCTGCCAGAGCGCCCCGGTGTTCATGACGTCGGCCGGGAGAGATTCGTCGGGCTTGTTCTCGGTCGAGGGAAGGTCCAACGGTATGTCGGTCTGCTCGAAGGTGGAAATCTGGTAGTGGCTTTCGTCTCTGGGATCGGTCTCGTGTTCGGATCCGTCGACGAGGTGGAGGTGGAGACGGTCCTGTCCTTCGCCGATCACCACGGCTTCCCGGGCCAGGGTGATTTTTGGGTTGGTGGCGTCGGTGAGGTCGGCCATGAATACGCCCTTCCACACGGCGGCGCCTTGCGCGGTTTTTACGTCTTGTACGTACAGAACCTTCTTGGGAAATCCTTCATAAAAAACTCGCGGCTGAATTTCGAAAGAAACTTGCGAACCTTTGAGGCGGTCTTCGAGGTGTCCTAGAGCAGCCTGGGCGCGGGGAGCGACGTAGAGTCCGTTGAACAACGCGGCTGACCATGCGACCAGGACGAAGAGCGAGAGGGCGCGCAGAAAACTCCAGACACCCATTCCGCTGGCGCGCATGGCGGTGATCTCGCTGTCGGCGGCAAGGCGGCTCAGGCCGATCAGGATTCCGACCAGCACGCTCATCGGCAGCGTGTAGGTGAGGGCAAGGGGGACGGTGAAGAAGAAGATTTCGGCGACGCTGGGAAGCGGGGCGCTGGCGCGGACGACCAGTTCGAGGATGCGTCCGAGGTCGCGAGTGAAAAGGACGAAGGTGAAGATCGCCACGCCAATCAGGGCGTGCGCCGTCACTTCGCGTAGGATGTAGCGGGTCAGGATCCGCATGTGAAACGCGCTTAAGGCGAGGATAGCACGGGCGAGTCAGCCCAATCGGCTTTCGAACCAAATCTCACCACAGGGGACACAGAGGTGACACAGAGGTGGAATCGGAGCGCGGACAAAATTCCCCACTCTTGCCGCGAACGGCGCGGCAAGAATGGGGCACCCGGCGATTGGTAGGGAAAATCAGGTTATGTCGAGATTCGTTCCTGGGGCAGCCGGGCTTCGCCCCTTCGGCTACGCTCACGCAGGCTCAGGCGGGAGGGCCGACGGCGGCCGTCTCCCCATGAGTTTATTAGGCTTTGAAAAATTCCCAGCCGAGTCTATTGCGCTTTGAAGAAGAGGGCCGCGAGTGGCGGCAACGTTAGTTTCAGCGAGAAGGGGCGGCCGTGGGTGGGGATTTGTTCCGCGTTTACTCCGCCCATGTTGCCGATGCCGCTGCCGGCGTATTCGCGGGCGTCGCTGTTGAGCATTTCGCGCCAATAGCCGCCGTGGGGAACGCCGACACGGTAGCCGACACGCGGGACGGGCGTGAAGTTGCAGATGATCAGGACTGTGTCTTGCGGATTCTCGCTCTTGCGCAACAAGGAAATCGTGCTCGTCGCATTGTCGTTGGCGTCGACCCATTCGAATCCGGCGGGGTCGTTATCGAGAACGTGCATGGCAGGCTCGTTGCGGTAGAAGCGGTTCAACTGCTCCATCCAGGCCTGCACGCCGCGATGCACCTGGTATTGCACCACGTGCCATTCCAAGCTGGAGTCGTGCGCCCACTCGCGCACTTGCCCAAATTCACAGCCCATGAAAAGGAGCTTCTTGCCGGACTGGGCGTACATGTAAGCGAAGAGCAGTCGCAGGTTGGCGAACTTCTGCCATTCGTCGCCGGGCATCTTTCCGATCAGCGATCCCTTGCCGTGGACGACCTCATCGTGCGAAAGCGGCAGGACGAAATTTTCCTGGAACGAATACAACATGCGGAAGGTGAGATCGTTGTGGTGATACTTGCGATGGATGGGATCGTTCTGGAAATAGCGAAGCGTGTCGTGCATCCATCCCATGTCCCACTTCATGCCGAAGCCGAGGCCGCCGACGTAGACCGGCTTCGAGACCATGGGCCAGGAAGTGGATTCCTCGGCGGTGGTCTGGATTTCGGAATGTTCTTTGTAGGCTTCCTGGTTGAAGCGGCGGAGGAAGTCGATGGCTTCGAGATTTTCGCGTCCTCCGAATTTGTTGGGAATCCATTCGCCGTGCTTGCGCGAATAGTCGAGGTAGAGCATCGAGGCGACGGCATCCACGCGCAGGCCGTCGATATGATATTTGTCGAGCCAGAACATGGCACTCGACATCAGGAAGCTGCGGACTTCGGGTCGACCATAGTTGAAGATGTGAGTCTTCCAGTCGGGATGAAATCCCTGACGGGAGTCAGCGTGTTCGTAGAGATGGGTGCCGTCGAAATAGGCGAGGCCGTGAGCGTCGGAAGGGAAGTGCGATGGAACCCAGTCGAGGATGACGCCGATGCCATGCTGGTGCAGGTAGTCGACCAGATACATGAAGTCCTGCGGCGTGCCGTAGCGCGAGGTGGGCGCGAAGTATCCGGTGGTCTGGTATCCCCAGGAACCGTAGAAGGGGTGTTCCATCACGGGCAGGAACTCGACGTGGGTGAATCCCATCTGGCCGACGTATTCGGCAAGGCGCGGTGCGGTCTCACGGTAAGTTAGCGGGCGGTTGTGCTCTTCGGGGACGCGCATCCACGAGCCGAGATGCACTTCATAAATGGCCTGAGGGGCGCGAAGCGAATTGCGGCCGGCACGCTTCTGCATCCATTCGCTGTCGTTCCACTGGTAGTCGAGATCCCACACAACTGACGCAGTGCGTGGCGGCTTCTCGTGCAGGAGGCCAAGCGGATCGGCTTTGTCAACGCGGTATCCGTGGCGATTCGATTCGATATGGAATTTGTAGAGCGAGCCCTTGGGGACGCTGGGAATGAAGCCTTCCCAGATGCCGGAGGAGCCGCGGGGACTGAGACGGTGCGTTTTGGAGTCCCATCCATTGAAGCTGCCGACAACGGAAATCGAACGCGCGTTGGGCGCCCAGACGCTGAATACTGCGCCAGCCTCACCATTATGTGTGACAAGGTGGGCTCCCATCTTGTCGTACATGCGATAGTTGCTGCCCTCGTTGAAGAGGTAGAGATCCTGATCGGTGAGAAGCTGAGGGCCAACGCTGGGGGAGTCGGATTGCATAACTGTTGGATAGTCTACCGGACCTAGAGGTACATCTGAAATCGCCCGGTATGAGAACTTTCCGGCGGAGGTAACGATAGCAGGTTCAAGCAGAAAAAGTGCGGCGAATGCGCGCATGAAAAAAGGCGGCAGCCGAGTACGACCAGGCTGCCGCTTCCCAAACCCTTGTGAAAGAAAAGCGATGCGCAAATTCTGACCGTTGGGCCAGACGTCTAGGGTTGATAGATCTGTACGTTCGACACCACCGGTCCCTGATAGCTGGACTGTCCGCCGATGCAGTACAGGGCGCCGTTTGCGACTGCGGAGGCGGGCCACAATACAGCCGTAGGCATCGACGCCTGCGTGGTCCATTTGTTCGCGCTGGCGCTGAACGACTCGTTCACCGTTGAAGTTGTCTGTGGATTCGCATTGTTGATGCCGCCAGCGATGTAGACCTGTCCCGACACGGCTCCGAAGCAATTTGCATTTCGTGGATTCGGATCCGCTGCAACCGATTTCCAGGTGCTTGTGGAAACGGTATAGCTCTCGTTGTCTCCGGTGTCACCGGACGTCGTGTATCCATCGCTGGAGACAATGGTCGTACCCAACAACGCCGCTGTCGGCTCGGACTTGCCGACCAGTAGAGGAGCTTCCTCCGTCCAGGTGTTGGTCGAGGGAACGTACTTTTCCACGGTGGTCAACCGCAGAGTTGAGCCGTTGCCGCCGATCACGTAAATGGCGCCAGCATCAACGACTGCAGCGGCGCTTCCACGCGCTGTTGGCATGGAGGCTCCGGTGGTCCAAGTGTTCTTCGCCGGGTTATAGATCTGGACGGGGTTGCTGGGCGTCTGGCCGGTGCCTTCGTAGCCACCGATGACGTAGAGCAAACCGTTCACGACCGCGCTGGCCGGGGCCATGACCGGTGTCGGAATGGCGGCTCCAGACGTCCAACTGTTGGTGGCCGGGTTATAGATTTGAGTGTTGCTGACGGGCGCAGTGCCTTGGGCCTTGATGCCGCTGACGACATAGACCTTGTTATTGATGAAGCCTGACGCCGTCGCTGCGACTGGGGTGGGAATCGCCTTGCCTGCGCCCCACGAGTTGTGGACGATGAACTTCTGCCGGCTGGTGAGCGTGGTCGAACCGGTGGTGACGGTCACGAAGCCGCTGCTGGCCCCCGCGGGCACAATGGCGGTGAGAAAAGTTGAGCCAGTGAGCTTTTTGGAAGCTGCGACACCGTTGAACTTGACGACCGAGGAGGAACTGAATCCCTGTCCCAAAATTCCGATCTGCGATCCCACTTTGCCGGACGCTGCAGTCAGGCTAATGAAGGGGCTCTGGCCGTCGACCAGGCTGAAAAATGATCCCGAGCCGTTCCCCCCCGCCTCGGTAGCGCTGTAGAACGTGCCATTGGTGCCGAGGAGGAGTGGCGTTAAGGGGACACTGTTGTTATTTCCACCGAGCAGAGGGAAGTTATAGATGTCGGTGAACACTCCCTTGCTCGTGATCGCGAAGATGTCGGCCTGACCGCAGCCGCCACCGGGACAGTCACTCCCGATGCCATAGAAGTTGCCGTCGGTCCCCAACGTCAGAGGAAGTGACGGGTAGGCTCCATTGTCGGTCGTCTTTTCAAAGTTATGGAGCACGGTGTACAGGCCGCCGGGAGTGATCTTGAAGACGACTCCTTGGCCGTTGGTTCCGCCACCCGCGGCGGTACCGTAAAAGTTCCCATCGGTTCCCTGTACCAGCCCGGCCGTCGGGTTGCAGCCGGTCGTCCCGGCGCCGCAACCTGGAAACTGAAAGACCACCGTTACTGCCCCGGCGGCCGTCATCTTGAATACGGTCCCCGAGCCGGTTTGGCCGCCCTGATAACTTGTTCCCCAAAAGTTGCCGTCGGTGCCCTGAATCAGTGCTCCTTGCGGAAGCTGCGCATCCGTTGCGCCGCCCGCAAAAGCGTGGATGGCCGTGAACACGCCGGCTGGGGTGATTTTGTAAGCCATTCCCCCATTGACGGCTCCGCAGCCCTCGGCCGTGCCATAGAAGTTGCCATCGTTCGCCTGTACCGGCAACGCCACAGGATTACACCCATCCGTTCCACTGCCGTGCAAGCCGTCGAAGAAATGCAACACCGTGTAAGTTCCGGTCGGCGTCACCTGAAAAAAGGTCCCGGTAGAGTTTCCGTTGTCTCCTCCGAGGAAGCAGGTGCCGTAGAAATTCCCATCACTTCCCAGCATCAGGCCGTTGCACATCTGGCCATCGGTGCCCGACAACGTGTAGAGAATGTTGAAGGTTCCCGAGGCCGAGACCTTGTAGATCACTCCGGGCACGGTCATGCCGTAGTATTCGCCATCCCGTCCTTGCGCGATCGCGCCGTACGGGTTTACTGAGCTGTTGCTGCCGCCGACGAAGGTATAAATAGTGGTTACGGTTTGCGCCTGGGCGTTGCGCGGTAACGCCAGCAAGAAAACGACGATCGCCACGGCTGTGCATAGCATCGCTTTGGTGGTTTGGGCATGAGTGTGCTGCATTCTGAGTCTTTTCAAAGTCTCGGCCTGACCTTCCTTATGTTGTTCTCTTGCTGGCGATACGGAGTTCGTCTAAGGCAGCCAAGGTTGAAAGAACTTGCATACTTCGGCGGCCAAGAAACATTTGTTTGTGTATGGGACGGCAGGGGCACGTTCGTGGGGGACGAATCAGCCCGCGAGCCGCATATACTATGTGGGCCGCGTGGGTGTGCGGACAAGCGGCAACCCAGGACATTTCAGGGCATTTCATGACTGCTGTTCCCAATGCGGCGCCGAAGGATGCTCGTCTCGACTCATGGAAGGCAATCGCCTCCTTCTTTGGAAAAGACGAGCGAACCGTCAAGCGATGGGAGAAGGAGCGCGGGCTGCCGGTGCATCGGCTGCCGGGAGTGGCGAAAGGATCGGTTTTTGCTTACACCGGGGAACTGGAGCGGTGGCTGGCGGGACCCCAAAATGATCCCGGACTGACGGTGGTAGAGAGTTCGGCACAAGGCATTGCGGTCCCAGCCAATGACGTAAGAGCGAATTCGATTCCGGAAGCCACAAAGAGCGTCGAGGAAATCCCCGCAGTGCGGGAAGTCGTGCGAGGCGGTGCGCCCTCGTTCTGGCGACGCGGATTGTGGTGGGCGGTGCCGGTGCTGGTTGCAGGCGGATTTCTGATTTACTCCTCCAGCGGTCGATCCCCGCTCCGATTCGGTAAAGCCCTGGCAGGGCACCATCAACCGGATGCCACGACGCAGGATCTATATCTGAAGGGTAGATTCTACTTTGAGAAACGAACTCCGGCCGACCTGAATATTGCGGTGGATGCGTTCACGCAGGCGATTGTTCACGATTCAAGCTACGCACAGGCCTACGTGGGACTGGCCGACTCCTACAGTCTGCTGCGGGAATTCAGCACGATGTCGGCTTTCGAAGCGGAGCAACGCGCCCGCGCAGCCGCGCAGAAGGCGGTAGAACTGGATCCGAACCTGGCCGAGGCGCATACCTCGCTGGCATTCGCGGAGTTCTGGGGATTTCTGGATGCGACCGATGCCGACCGCGAGTTCCGGCGCGCGATTGAACTCGATCCAAATCTGGCTCGTGCCCATCACTGGTACGCCACATTCTTAATTCAGATTCTGCGTCCGGAGGAAGCGCTGGCGGAGATTGAACGGGCGCGGCAATTGGATCCCTCGTCCAAGGCCATTCTTGCCGACAAGGGCGCACTGCTGAACCGGGCGGGACGTCCGGCAGAGGCTCTTAGCCTGCTCAAACAAATGGAGGTATCCGATCCGGGGTTCCGGTCGTCCCACGAATACCTGGCGCAGGTCTATTGGGACCAAGGCAACTATAAAGATGCCCTTGAGGAATATCGCAAAGAAGCGTTACTGCGCGGACAGGGCGATGCGGTCACAAAAGTTGCCGCCCAGCAAGCCGCTCTGCGAACCAGTGGAACGCAAGGTCTGCTTCAGTACCAACTGACGGACGCGCTGCGCGCCTTTGATCACGAAAACGGATCGGCGTTCAAAGTCGCGTCCGCGTACGGTTCCCTGCGGCGGCGCGATGAGGCAATGAAGTACCTGGAAGCGGCGCGCCAGCGTCACGACCTGTGGTTGACCTCCGTGGAAGTTGCTCCCGAATTTCGCTGGCTGCATGCGGATCCGGAATTCCGACAGCTTGTGATTGATCTTGGATTGCCAGCGCTGCGTTGATCTTGCGCCGCATGCATTCTCGCCCACAAGAATCGATCGTCTCTGCCATTCCCGACTATTTCACTTCCGAGCAATCCTGACTTCGTGAATAATGTGCAGAACAACTGTGACTTGAAACATGGATTCTGGGGGACGCATGGCCTCATTCGCGCACGATCTCCGCTTTGCCTTTCGCCAGCTGAAGAAATCGCCCGGCTTCACCGCAACCGTCGTCCTGACACTGGCTCTCGGCATTGGCGCCACGACGGCAATTTTCTCGCTGGTTGAGTGCGTGTTGCTGCGTCCGCTGCCGTTCAGTGATCCGGACCGGCTGGTGCTGCTCGGAGATCATCTGGGAGAAGGAGCGGGCATGTCAGTTACCGCTCGCGAGATCGATGCTTACGCCAAGGCGACGAGTGCTTTTTCTGCTGTAGGCGGCTACATCTCCACCAGCTATGAACTGTCCAGCGGACCCATTCCGGAAGAGGTCTATGCTGCGCGTTTCACGGCGAGCGTTTTCCCGGCGCTTGGAGTGTCTCCTGCCTTGGGTCGCGTCTTTACGCAACAGGAAGAAGATGGCCATCAGCCCGTCGCGGTCATCAGTAATGCGTTATGGACGAACCGCTACCATCGCGACCCCGCGGTGCTGGGGAACTCTATTGTTCTCGATCGCAAGGTGTATTCGATTATTGGCGTAATGCCGCGGAGCTTTGAATTTCCTCTGCAGGCGGGGCACCTCGACCAGGCGCAACTGTGGGTGCCATTGAGCCTGACTCCCGACGAACTTTCTGATCAGCACATCGGCTTCTGGGGATACCAGATGGTCGCCCGCCTCAAGGACGGCGTGACGCTCACGCAGGCAGCGGAAGATGCGGACCGCGTCAGCCGCCAGATCATGCGTACTTTTCCTGGCAGCATGGCTGCGATCCATATCAAGGGGGATGCCTTACTGCTTCGCGAGTCCGACATCGCGGATGTTCGACCGTTGCTGAAGACGCTGTTCATGGCTGTTTCTGTGGTGCTGCTCATCGCCTGCGTGAACATTGCCGGATTGCTGCTGGTGCGTGCGATTCGCCGTCGCCGCGAGTACGCCGTACGACTGGCTCTGGGAGCGCGGTCTGGGGCCATCGTCCGCCAGTCCGTATTTGAAGGCTTGCTGATCAGCCTGGCTGGGGGACTGCTCGGCCTGGCGTTTGCGGCGCTCGCAGTTCGTACCGCATTGCATCTGCTGCCGGAGTCGATGCCGCGCGTCGATGCCATTTCCATTGACGTGACAGTGGCGGCGTTCGCCCTGGTGGTGGCGCTGGCAACGGGCGCTTTGTGCAGTCTGGCACCTGCCTTCGCCGCCTTGCGGACGAACTTGACGGAGAGCTTGAAGGAAGGAGCGCGAACAGGAACGGGATCTTCGAGCCATACATGGTTGCGCTCGGCATTGGTTGTATCGGAGATCGCGATTGCTTTAATACTGCTCACCGTGTCAGGCGCATTCCTGCGGAGCTTCCAGAAGATGCGCGCTGTCGATCCGGGATTTCGCGCTGACCACGTGCTCGTTGCGGAATATCAACTGCCGCTGCAGCAGTATTCCACGAGCGCTTCAGCCGACGCTTTTAATCATGCAATCATCGAGCGGCTCTCCAGCAAGCCGGGAGTCATCGCAGCCGGGAGTACGAATGGGCTGCCCGCGTCCGATTCGTTCGGACGAGCTGCGTACACGATTGAGGGCCAGACCACTGACAATTGGAAGCTGAGGTTCGTCATGTTCGCGACGGTCTACGGCGGCTATTTCCGAGCGCTGGACATCCCTCTATTAGATGGCCGCTACTTTACTCCGGACGACCGAGCCAACTCCGCTCTCGTCGTGGTCGTCAACAAGTCAATGGCAGAACATTGCTGGCCCGGCCAGCGGGCTGTGGGAAAGCGGATGCATGTGGGAAATCCACAGAAGGGATACCCTTGGGCAACGGTGGTCGGCGTGGTTGCCGACGTAAAGATGGGATCGCGCGACGAGCCTAGCGACGATCAGTGGTACATGCCTGCCGAACAGCCGGCCATACTCAATGGCTCTGACTTCGCGGGAACGCTGACGAATCCGGCCAGCGGATACATCACGCTCCGTTCCGCCCTGGCTCCTGAGCAAATGAAGCAAACATTGCGCTCGACGGTTGCGGAAGTTGATCCGATGCTTGCGTTGCAGCAATTGCAACCGATGGCCGACGCTATCTCGAGTGTGGAAGCGCCGCGTCGTTTCAATACCGACCTGATCACGACATTTGCCGTGGGCGCACTCCTGCTGGCGATCACGGGCATCTACGCGGTGGTGGCATTCTCTGTCTCGCTGCGAACCCAGGAACTGGCGGTCCGCGTCGCGTTGGGGGCGCAGCGCATCGGTATTGCAAGGCTCGTATTGATTTCGGCTGCGAAGCTGACGCTTCTCGGGTGTGTCCTCGGTGTGCTCGGCTCGTTCGCCGTTTCACGACTGGTCAGCTCATTTCTCTTCGAGGTGAGCGCCACCGATCCTTTCATTTATTTGGCGGGCGTTCTCGTGATGATGATTGTGGCGCTGGCGGCGTCCGCGCTGCCTGCGATGCGCGCCGCTCAGGCAGACCCGACGCAGGCCTTGCGCTCAACTTAGGATGCGTTCCCCGGCTGCAGTAATCTTTTGCGCGACGGGCGACCGCGGCGTTAGAGCTTCGACTGCATTTCGATTCCGGATGATCACTGCATGCCCGCGCGAGTAACAGCGCAAAATGATCCCATGCTAGACTTGCTCCTCCAGCCATGCCGTCCTTGCGCGTCATTCTTCTCTGGCACCAACACCAGCCGTTCTATAAGGATCTGGTCACGGGAGAATATCGTCTGCCGTGGACCCGGCTGCATGCGCTGAAGGACTACTACGGGATGGTGAAGTTGCTGGACGAGTTTCCCAACGTTCACCAGAACTTCAACCTGGTGCCGTCGCTGATGGTGCAGATCCAGGATTATGTGGCGGGTACGGCGCAAGATCCATTCCTCAGGGTTGCTTCCAAGCCGGCCCGGGATCTTTCCGTGGAGGAGCGGCGGTTCGCGCTGCAGTATCTGTTTCAGGCAAATCCGCAGAATGTGATTGGGCGGTATCCGCGATACAAGGAGCTATGGGACCGCTTTCGCGCGCATGGCGACCATCCGGAGCGCGCGGAACGATATTTTCAGCCGCAGGATTTTACTGACCTGCAGGTCTTGTCGCAGATTGCGTGGTTCGACGAATTCTTTCTGGAAGAAAAAGATATTGCGGCGCTCGTGGCCAAGGGGCACAGCTACTCGCTCGATGATCAGAAGTTTGTGATTGCGCGGGAAAGGGAACTACTGGGACGAGTTCTTCCGGCTCATGCCGAGGCGGCGAAGAAAGGATCGATCGAGCTTTCGGCGACGCCGTTCTATCACCCGATTCTGCCATTGGTGTGCGATACGAATGTCGGGGCGGTGTCGTCGCCGGGCTTGCCCCTGCCGCAGAACCGGTTTCGCCACCCGGAGGATGCGCGGGAGCAATTGGAGCGCGGACTCGATCTGCACGAAAAAGTTTTTGGACTGCGTCCCAAGGGCGTATGGCCGTCGGAAGGTAGCGTATCGGACGAGACGCTGGCAATTGCGCACAATGTGGGCGTCAAGTGGATGGCGACCGACGAGGGCGTGCTGGGGCGCAGCACGGGATTGTTCTTCGCGCGCGACGGAAATGGGCGCTTGCCGGGACATCTGGCGGAGAAGCTTTACAACATCCATCGCTACGAGAAGCGGTTCGACCACGATGCACATGGTATTTCGCGATCACACGATTTCCGACCTGATCGGCTTCGTGTATTCGGGAATGCCTCCGGCGGATGCGGCCCGGCATCTGATTGGCAACATCAAGGAAGCGGCCAAGCCGGTGCTGGCCAAGGGGCGCGACGCGGTGGTGTCGATCATTCTCGATGGCGAGAATGCATGGGAGTATTACCCGAAATCGGGACGCGAATTTCTCCGAAGATTTTACGATGGGCTGCAGCACGAGCCGGGAGTGGAGGCGGTCACAATCTCCGAGGCAATCGCACGGCATAAAGATTTCGGCAAGTTGACCTCGCTCGTGCCAGGATCGTGGATCAACGCGAACTTCAATGTGTGGATCGGGGCGCCGGAGGACAATCGCGCCTGGGACTATCTGCATCATGCGCGTGAGTTCTATGCGCAGAATTCGGCGCGAGCGACCGAGGAGCAGCGCAAACTGGCGTTCGAAGAGATCCAGATTGCCGAGGGCAGCGACTGGAATTGGTGGTACGGGCCGGAACATCACTCGGCCAACGATCGCGATTTCGACGAGCTCTACCGCAAGCATCTCTCGAATGTGTACCAGGCGCTGGGCGCGGTTCCGCCGGACTACCTGGCGCAGCCGATCACGGGCGGGGAAGTGCGTCCGTCGTTTGTCCCGCAGACGGCGTACATTCATCCGCGGGTGACAGGCGACAAGGTGCGGTATTTCGAGTGGATGGGCGCAGCAATCTACACGGCGGATCATCGCGCGGGCGCGATGCACGGCAAGCAGTTTCTGCTGGATTCGGTGTATGCGGGGATCGATTCCATCCAACTGTATGGGCGGTTGGACTTCAGCGGCAAAGTTCCCGAGGAAGATTTTGAACTGGTCGTGAATGTGGAGTCGTGGGCCAATGAGGAGCCGCGTCCACGGCGGACGCTGCGGGTTGAGGCCTCTGTTCAGGACCGGAAGCTGAAAGACTGGAAGATCGAGAGCGGGGCGGGCGAGTTGGTGGCGTCGGCGGCCTCTCTAGCCGATGAGCATGTGAAGCTGGCGCTGCTGCGGAACTTTGAGTTCAAGGTGCCACTGGCGTGGCTACTGGCAACGCCAAGTTCGGGATCTTCGCCCGAGCGCAAGGCGGCGGTTGCTGTAGCTGCGACGAGCAAAGTGCGCCTTCGTTTTAGCTTGTGGCAGAACCGCCTGCCGGTGGATTCGTTGCCGCTGGAAGGATGGATTGAGTTGCAGGTGCTAAGTGAAGGGGACTTGATTTTCGGAGCGTGAGAGGTCCTACGGCCTGAGGAGAAGAAGATTCTCGACTTTCCCGTGAAGCGCGCGATCAAAAGTGACTAGTTGCATGCCCGACACGATGGCGAATGCTGCAAGATACGCGTCCGCCCAGTTCTTCGGGTTTGGGCGGAGTTGCCGAGTCAAGCCGCGAAAAGCGGGTTCGACGTTTGGCGGTTCCTCCAGGAAGAATACGCGGCTATCTTGTTTCCAACGGTCGTAAGCATCCCAAGCTTGCGCCTGGGACATCACTTCGTCATCCCCCATAAGCGCAGATGTGGTTAGAAGTCTTAACAAGCTGATCTGTCTGAAACGGCAAAAACAAACGTGAGATCCATCTCCAGCGCCTCAAACCAAGTCTTGGCGACGGAATGGCGCTCGTGACCACTATAGGCAAGAGCTACCCAGACATTCTCATCAGGGAAAAGGAATGATCTCGAAAATTTTGGCGTTGTCGAGCTCGAGAGATCCCGGGCGCTTCGACGGTACGATGGGAAGTGTCACCCGGCCGGCTCGACCACGTCGGCCCCTGAGTTCCTGCTCCACACCGCGAAGAATCAATTCCTTGACGGAGCGGCCCTCGCTGGCCGCCTTGCCTTTGAGTTCGCGGTACAGGGGATCGGGAATGTCGACCGTCGTTCGCATGTATCCATCCTGCCATATTTATGGCTGAATGTATGTCAATGGGAGACTCGAAAGCGCAATTTCAAAAGACCGGAGCAACCTCGCTCCGGTCTTGGGGATTTGCGAATGGTTGGGCTAAGGAATTACTTGCTGCCGCCGCTCTCGCTTGCCGGAGCGGGCGCCGGAGCAACTGCCGGCGCTGGTGCCGGCGCGGGAACTGCGCCCATCGCCATCGGCCGATTCAATTCGAATGTTAGTTCGGTACCAGCAGGCATAGTCGCAGACCGATGTTTCGCGAGCCAATGCACGGTGGTGGCGGTCGCGCCGACGGCGCCGCCGATTAGGACACCGGGGCCTCCGCCGATCAATCCTCCGATGAGCATGCCGCCGGCAGTGCCTCCACCAGTCTCGAGCAAGTCGCGCTTGTCGTGGCCTTGTCCCTTGAACTGGCCCTCAGAGCTCACGTCGGTGCCGTGAATGCTGGTGTCGATCAGGGTCGCATCGAGGTAGTAACGTTCTCCACTGGGAAGAATCACGGCCTCGGGAAGAATGCCGATGGTGGGCTTGCCCGAAATACGGCGCGGTTCGCTGACCTTGGTGACGCGGCCTTCGACCGTCGCTCCCACGGGAATCAAAGTTGTGCCGTTGACGACCACAGCCTGCGTGACCTTGGCTTGAAATTGATCGCCGACTCGGGTGCTGAAAGTTGCGAGAGTAGTATCGAGCCGCACCATCAGGGCTGTGCCTGCGGGGACGGGTGTACTTGTCTGTGCCGCGAGCATGCCGGCCAAGAGCAGGATAACGGGCAGAGCGATCCACTTCTTCATGGGAAATCTCCTCAAGGTCCAGAACAATATTCTAGTCCTGACTCTAGTCTTTGGGGATGGCGGCGACAACACGCTGAGAGGACAGGGGAACCATAGGAGATAAGGGCAGGATGGCAGTGGCCAGATGGACGCTCCCGAAGGCGGAAAAGCCTGGCCCCAGAATATTTCGTGAGTGACACGGCGTCGATTTCGATCCGATATAATCGTTGGTTTCGCAACATTGCATGGGCAAGACGTATGCGGGTACGGGCTACCTGACGGAACGCCCGATCGCGGTAAACAGTGACCATCCTAACCGGGTTGACAGCCCGGAACGCGCTACTGAAATCATAAAGTCGAGGAAAGAGAAAACACCTATGTCAAACATTGCAGCGATTCATGCACGCGAAGTTCTGGACTCCCGAGGCAATCCTACGGTGGAAACGGAAGTTTTTTTGGCCGACGGCTCCATGGGCCGGGCGATTGTACCGAGCGGAGCGTCGACGGGCGAACACGAGGCGGTTGAGTTGCGCGATGACGACGCCAACCGGTTCCTGGGCAAGGGCGTGCTCAAGGCCGTCGAGAATGTGAACGGCGAGATTTCTGAGGCGCTGGCGAACTGGGACGCGTTCGATCAGCGCGGCCTCGATGCCAGGATGATTGAGTTGGATGGCACCGAGAACAAGGGACGACTGGGTGCGAATGCACTGTTGGCGGTGTCGATGGCAACGGCGCGCGCGGCAAGTGTTTCGTTGGACATTCCTCTCTATCGCTATCTCGGCGGTGCCGGAGCTAACACGTTGCCTACGCCGATGATGAACATCCTGAACGGCGGAGCGCACGCCGATAACAACGTGGACTTCCAGGAATTCATGGTGATGCCTGTGGGCGCGCCTTCATTCTCAGAAGCGCTGCGCTGGGGCGTGGAAGTTTTCCATACGCTCAAAGGAGTCTTGAAGAAGCGCGGCTACAACACCGCGGTTGGCGATGAAGGCGGATTCGCTCCGTCGGTCAAGTCGAACGTGGAGGCGATTGAAGTTGTGCTGGAAGCGATCACCAAGGCGGGCTATAAGCCCGGAGAAGAGATTTCGATCGCGCTCGATCCGGCGGCCAGCGAGTTCTTTCAGGACGGCAAGTACGTGTTCAAGAAGTCCGACAAGTCGGCGAAGAGTTCCGACGAGATGGTTGCGTTCTGGGCGAAGTGGGTAAAGGACTATCCCATTGTGTCGCTGGAAGACGGGCTGGCCGAGAACGACTGGGACGGCTGGGCGAAACTGACCAAGGAGCTTGGCGGGAAAATTCAGTTAGTGGGCGACGACATATTCGTGACGAATATCCAGTTCCTGCAAGAGGGAATCGACAAGGGCGTGGCCAACTCGATTCTGGTAAAGGTCAACCAGATTGGAACTGTGAGCGAGACGCTGGATGCGATCGATCTGGCGCGGCGAAACGGATACACATCGGTGATCTCGCACCGGTCGGGTGAAACGGAAGACACCTTCATCGCGGATCTTGCTGTGGCCACCGGCGCCGGACAGATCAAGACCGGGTCGGCGTCGCGTACGGACCGCATCGCGAAGTACAACCAGTTGCTGCGAATTGAGGAAGAACTGGCAGGAACGTCGCGGTTCCTCGGATTGAAGGCATTGAATTACCGGGGCTGAGCCGGTGATTCTTACTGTTGGGATGTCTTGAACTCTTGACGAATTCCGATTGGCTCAGCCCTCAGTAACGCGGGATCAGAATCCCATCTTGTCATCTGCCGACGGACCGTAAGTGGCGGGCACCATGTTGTCGGTCAAGCGCAGGTAGACGCCGAGTTGGGCGCGATGATGCACCAGATGGTTCAGGAACATTTCGCGATAGGCTAGAAATCTCTGGCCTTCAAAGATGGTCTTTCCCTGAAAGCTGAGCTTCCAGTTTTCTTTCCACGCCTGATCGGGTGTGGACTCGAGGGCTTGGCGGACCTTGGCGGCGCCCTCGTCGAGAGCCTTGACGAGTTGCGGCCCCGATTCGAAGGGCACCGGTGTAATGCTGCCGGAGGAGAAGTCATACGAAGGCGTGGTCAGAATCGTGAGGCCGAAGCTGGCAAGCTGCGCCACGTGAGGCGCCAGCTTTCCCAGGGGCATCGATTTGGGATGAGGCGCAAAGTCCTTCTGGTCGGCGGGGACGCGCTCCAGGGTAGTGCGGGTCTTCTTCATCTCCTCGTCGAATTCGGTGAGAAGCAGTTCGCTGATCGCCATAATTCCTCCGTTAGTTCGAGTATAACCGCGAGCATGGTGCGGAAGGGGCGGCAGAAAGAATCCCATCCGAAACCGGGCTGGAGCATCTAACTTCCATGCGACTTCGTAGCGGGTTGATCGGTTTCATTGCAGTGATTCAGACTGTTCTTTTCTTGGCGCACTTCCTGCTCTACCAGACCTGGACGTATGCGCTCCCTTCAGACGCGCGCAATTGGTGGATCCAGGTGATTGTAGGTGTTTTGTCGGTGAGTTTTGTCACCGCCTCACTGCTTGCGTTCCGCTATACGAATGGAGCCATTCGATTTTTTTACCGGGCCGCAGCGATCTGGCTGGGGCTGCTGACGTTTCTTGTCTTCGCGGCTGTGGGCGCGTGGATCCTCTTGGGAGTAACGCGCGCAGCGGGGATGGAACTGAATTTCCATCGGATGGTAGAGGTCTTGTTCGCCGCGGCGGCGGGTATCGGGCTATTCGGAGTTTTCAATGCCAGTTGGACGCGAGTCACACGAGCGACGGTGCGGCTCGCGAACCTGCCGGAAGCGTGGCGCGGACGAAAGGCTGCACTTATTAGCGACTTACATTTAGGTCACGTGCGCAACGGTAGTTTCCTGCGACGCATGGTCGCGAAGATTCTGAGCGAAGAGCCGGACGCAATCTTTATTGCCGGTGATTTGTATGATGGCACCGCCATCGATGCCGGGCGGGCCGCCGAGCCGCTGAACAAGTTGACTGCGCCGCACGGCGTATATTTTGTCGCGGGCAATCACGAACAGTTTGGGGACGACAGCAAATATCTGCGAGCGGTAGCGGCTGCCGGTGTCCGCGTGCTGCACAACGAGAAAGTTGAGGTCGATGGCCTGCAGATTGTCGGGGTGCCGTACCGCAATGCGACCCAGCAAGGGCACCTGGAGTCTGTGCTGGAGGGCGTGCGCCTCGATCGCGAACGTGCCAGCATTTTATTGATTCATGCTCCGGATCATCCCGCGGTGGCGGAGGCGGCTGGGGTTTCTCTGCAATTGTCGGGACACACGCATTTGGGGCAGTTCATTCCCTGGAGTTGGATGGCGCGACGCATGTACCGCCAGTTCGTCTATGGATTAAGCCGGATCGGAAACATGCAGGTCTTCACGTCGAGCGGAGCGGGAACGTGGGGCCCACCGCTGCGGTTAGGATCGAATCCGGAAATCGTGATGCTTCAGTTCGAGTAAACTCATTGAGCGTTGGGTGGTTGCCCTCAGCAGGATTGACTTAGTCTACGACTTAGCTATAATCGAATGATGGAAGTAAACATCCACGAAGCCAAGACTCATCTGTCCCGGTTACTGGAAAAAGTGGCGATGGGAGAAGAAGTAGTCATCGCTAAGGCCGGAAAGCCCCTCGCGAAGCTGGTCCCAATTTCCTCGGAGCGACCTCGATTCAAACTGGGCTCGGCCAAAGGGGAATTCGTAGTACCAGACGACTTCAACGATCCTCTACCAAAAGAAGTCGAAGATCTTTTCTGGTAATGAAAGTCCTAATCGATACACATGTATTCCTATGGGGGCTTCAGGACGAGGGAAAGCTCTCTCGCCGAGTGCGTACGTTGTTGCCTGTGGCCGACGTCTGGATCAGTGTCGCAAGCCTTTGGGAAATCGTCGCCAAAGTGCAGGTTAGAAAGCTCGTTCTCCCCAGCCCTGTCGGCGAATACCTGACAACAAAGCTGACAGCAAACGGTGTGTCTGTGCTTTCCCTTACCTTCGATCATGTGAAGCGTCTGGAAAACTTGCCACTATTCCATCGCGACCCCTTTGACCGAATTCTCATCGCACAGAGCCTGAATGAATCAGTGCCGCTCGTTAGCGCAGATCCGCAATTCGAAAAGTATCCGGTTGAACTCATATGGTGACCGATTCCACTATCCTGAGAACCTCGGATTTGCCAGAAGAAGCCAGGAGCTAGAAGCTGACTTATGTCCCGTCCTAAACCGCTCATTCTTACCATTCTCGACGGCTGGGGATACCGAGCCGAAACCAAAGCCAACGCCATTGCTCTCGCCCGAAAGCCCATCTATGACCGCCTGCTACGGGAGTATCCCAACACACTCATACATACCAGCGGGCCGTTTGTGGGACTGCCTGAGGGGCAGATGGGCAACAGCGAGGTCGGGCATCTGAACATTGGCGCCGGCCGCATCGTGCACATGGACATCACGCGCATCGATCTGATGATCCAGAACGGGGAATTGTTTTCGCATCCCGTGCTGCTGGATGCAATGAAGCATGCGCGATCGGGAGAGCGGAGACTGCATTTGTTCGGGCTGATTTCCGATGGAGGTGTGCACTCGCAGCAGGCGCATCTTTACGCGTTACTGAAGATGGCCAAGCAAAACGGGCTTGACCGTGTGTTCGTGCATGCCTTCATGGATGGGCGTGACACTCTGCCCACGAATGGCGCGGGATATCTGGAGCAACTGCAGCAGAAGATGCGCGAGTACAACTGCGGCAAGATTGCCACCGTAAATGGCCGCTACTACGCCATGGACCGTGACCGCCGCTGGGAGCGCATTGCCAAAGCCTATAACGCGATGGTCTTCGCCGACGCAGAAGGTGGCAAGTGCGCCGATCCGGTGCAGGGGATGAAGGATTCGTACAACAAGGGAGTCACCGATGAATTCGTGATTCCTTTTGTTTGCACCGACAGCCGTGGACAAGCCTTGACCACCGTTCGCGATGAAGATGCGTGCATCTGCTTCAACTTCCGAGCCGACCGCGTTCGACAGATCACGCGCGCGTTAGCACGCAACAGCGGCCTGAACGACAAAGGCGGCAGCGATCTTCCAGGGGCGGCCGGTCTGGATGCGACGATTCCGCGCGACCGGGCGCCAAAGAATCTGAAATATGTCTGCATGACCCGGTACGACAAGAATTTCAGTTTGCCGGTGGTAATTCCGCCGGAGTCGATGGCGAACATCCTGGCCAACGTGATGGGCGGGATGAACATGCGCAACCTGCGCGTGGCCGAGACGGAGAAGTATGCGCACGTCACGTATTTTTTCAATGGCGGTGTAGAGCAGCCATTTCCCGGGGAAGAGCGCGTGATGGTGCAATCGCCCAAGGTCGCGACTTACGATCTGAAACCGGAGATGAGTGCGGCAGGTATTGCGGATGCCGTGGTGAAGGCGACTGAAGACGGCACCTTCGATGTGATGATCGTGAACTTCGCCAACGCCGACATGGTAGGTCACTCGGGCAAGATCGAGCCGACGGTGAAAGCTGTCGAGGTCGTGGACGCTTGCCTGGGCCGCATCGAGGCCGCCATCCGCAGCAAGGGCGGAGCCATGCTGATCACTGCCGATCACGGCAACGCGGAGTTAATGATCGATCCCGCGACGGGCGGGCCGCACACGGCGCACACAACGAATCCAGTGCCGTTTATCGTGGTCTCGGAGAATGCCAAGACGTTCACGCTGAAGCCGAATGGATCCTTGCGCGATATCTCGCCTACCCTGCTTGGGATGCTGGGTGTCGACGAACCGAAAGAGATGACAGGGAGCGATCTTCGGGTTCCGGTGAAAGCATAACAATGGCCTCTGGATGGAATTTCCAGAGGCCATGTTGATCAAGATTGATTGGCGCCCGGCGACTAGTTTGCCAACAATGCCGGGGCCGTTGCCAACAGTCCCGCTGCCAACTCGAGGTCGTGCAAGTCTTCGCGGCTGAAATCCTTGGCATGCTTCGCGTCAAGGCCTTTGCGGGAGATCTGGATAACGCCGACTACCGCCGAGTCCCGGCCCATGATGGGCACCGACATGAGTTTCTGAATGGGCGCAGGCGCTGCCAGTTCCTCTGCCTTCGCGGCGTCGGGTTTGATCATTTCAAAAATGCTGGCGTGCTTGACCCGTGCGAAGTTGTTAAAGATTTCGGCCTTTTTGCTCAAGGCCGTATGGGCCGCCACCGCTTTGCTGGACAAAGGAATCGCGCCCGTGGTCCGCAAGTGTTCGGGAAACACAAAGCGCAGTAACCCGCTTTCCAGCCTCAACAATGCAACTTCGTTGTACTGCACCTGAAAAATCTTGGCCAGGACCATGCACAAGTCCATGGCAGAGACGCCTTGGCCGAGCACGGATCCGATGGGAAGCAGATGCTCCGGGAGTACTACTTCTTCCATCATCGCTTGATCAGTATTTTGGGTCATAGAGTAAGCCCACAGAGTTCCATTTTCACGCAACAACACAAACTCTATCGCACTTTGTGCGCCAAAAGGTACTTCCCAAAGTAACCAGCGAATCAGAGGTAAGTCTATTGTTTTCAACCGGTCATCGCCTGTGAGGACGGTAGTGGAGCAGGCCCGTTAACCGTTTCGGCCGCCGTAAACCATCAACCGCCTGACACTTTCTGTCACATGCACCTATATCGCGACATTCAGACGCCATTGTGTGGCCCCGTTCCTTCTTGGCGCCAAACTCATTTACACTTCCGGCTATGAGCAATCCGACTCAACCTAACGTGAAGTTAACCAACGGGCCCGATTATCGCGAAAACTATGCCAACAGCGTGCAGATGCGGGTGAACATCTGGGACTTCTTCCTGGTTTTCGGTACCCTCCAAGGACAAACCGAGACCCATGTGGAGATCAAGAATTTTCAGGGCGTGTACTTGAGCCCTCAGCAAGCCAAGGCGCTGCTGGGACTCTTGCAGCAGAACGTTTCCGGATACGAGACAGCGTTCGGCGAGATCAAACTCGATCCGCGGATGGGCGCCCAGGGCCCGGTTCACTAAGCGACAGCCGCAAGCAGCGATCGTAGAGACGAAGCTTGCCACGTCTCAGCCGACAGCGTTAAGGCCGTGGTGATTGAGACGTTGCAAGCAACGTCTCTACGATGAGACGTCCTACCCACAGAATGATTTCTCCCATCCGATCTTCTGGTCCCCAGCCGGCTCTGGTGTTCGCCGTTATTTTTGGTGGCGTCTTCCTGCTGCATGTGCCGCTGCTGCAACTCCCGTATTTTTGGGACGAAGCCGGATACTACGTCCCGGCCGCCCGTGACCTTCTGCTCACCGGAAGCCTGATCCCACATACAACCGTCTCGAATGCGCACCCGCCGCTGGTGATGGCGTGGGTTGCTCTGTGGTGGAAGTGCGTAGGGTACGCGCCACTAGTGACGCGGTCTGCCATGCTCCTGATCGCCGCATTTTCGCTGCTGGGAGTGTTTCGCCTGGCCGCGAGAGTCGCGAATACGCAAGTGGCGATTGCATCGACTCTATGTACTGCGCTGTATCCGGTTTTCTTCGCGCAGAGTTCGCTGGCCCAGGTGGATCTCGCAGCGGCTGGTCTTACGTTCTGGGGGTTGACTGCTTACCTGGAAGAGCGTCCGCGGTCGACAGCGATTTGGTTCTCTCTGGCCGTGCTAGCCAAGGAGACTGCGATTCTCGCGCCAGTGGCTTTGGCGTGCTGGGAGCTGCTGCGATTCGTTGCACCCCGGCAGGGATGGATCCGCGGGTTATGGATCGACTCTTCCAGGGAACGGGGTGTCGCGCGAAAAAGGTTCCTGCCGCTGCTCGTTCCCGTCGCGCCGCTGGTGCTCTGGTATTTCTATCACTGGGCACACACAGGATATGTTTTCGGCAATCCGGAATTCTTCCGATATAACGTGGCGGCCACGTTGAATCCTGTGCGATTTCTGCTGGCCCTGGTTCTTCGGCTGTGGCAAGCCTTCGGATACATGCATCTGTGGCTGCTGACGCTCGGTATGTTGCTGGCCATGCTTCTGCCGCCAGTGAAGGATGGCGGCATTGAGCGATCGCGCATCGCGATTCCGGTGCAGATGATCTTTCTGGTTGTCGTTAAAGTGTATGTGGTTGCCATGGCATTGATCGGCGGGGCAGAGCTGGCGCGTTATATGTTGCCGGCGGTGCCGCTCGTGATTATTGTCGGGGTATCGACGCTACGACGCCGGTTGCGCGATTGGTCCATGGCCGTTGCCGTGGTGGCGGTGGCTTTCGTCGTCGCGTGGTTCTGGAATCCTCCTTACGGATTCTCGCCGGAGGATAACCTGGCTTATCGCGATTACATCGTCCTGCATCAGGACGCGGAGCGATTTCTCGAGGCGCGCTACCCGATGGCGCACGTGATGACGGCGTGGCCGGCTTCGGATGAATTGGCTCGTCCGTGGCTCGGGTACACGACTCGGCCGATGCAGGTCGTGCAAATCGAAAATTTCTCGCTGGAACAAGTTGTTTCGGCGGCGGAGTTCCGCTCGCACTTCGAAGTTGCGCTCGTGTTCTCTACGAAATACGAGCCGCCGCACCCTCTATTGGAGCGATGGAAGACTTGGGAAGGGTTGAAGCGGAGGTTCTTCGACTTTCACCGTGACTTGCCGCCCGCGGCCGCGGCGCAGATTCTCGGCGGGCGCGTGGTGTACTCGCAGGAGCGCAAGGGGCAGTGGGTGGCGGTCATTGAGATGGAGCGGAGCGAAATCGAGAATGCGAAGAATGCGCGGCTGGACTGACCCGACTTCGGTTCATTGCGCCCCCGGCGCGGGCAAGATGCCCCTTTCGGCAGGCCTGGGGCAGGCTCTCGCGACAGCCGGCAGGACGCCGGCGCTACAAGGACTATTTCTGCATTAAGTGACACGAGTGCGTCTTAATCACTAGCCACACCTCCTGGCCGGGCGCCAACCTTAGCGAATCGCGTGCCGCCATGGTGAGGTGGACCTCCATCTCGATTCTGTACTTCACCCGCGCCGAGACGATTACATCGCGTTGCACGAGGGCCGTGATGTGGCCCGGAAGGATGTTGCGCGCGCTCAGTCCAACCGGAGCCGATGTCGCGAGCAGTATGTCGCCGGCGCGAATTCCCACGCGCAGGGCAGTGCCCACGCCTCCGCGCACCAGAGGAGTTTCGAGCAGGACCGGTCCGCCGTCCCCGGCAATGCGGCATGTCATGGTTCCGCGCTCCGGGCGGACCGCCTCCACCACGGCGTCGAAGACATTTTCGAAGCCCACCAACTGTGCCACTGTTTCCTGCTGTGGCGCTGCGATTACTTCGTGAGGGGTACCCTGTGCCACGATTTTTCCGGCGTCGAGTACCAGCAGGCTTTCTCCCAAGGCGAAGACTTCTTCGCGGCTATGCGTGACATAAAGGATGGGAATGCGATGCGCCAGGTTCCAGGTGCGCAGGTCGTCAATGATCTTCGCCTTGGTGATTGCGTCCAGGGCGGCCAGCGGTTCGTCGAGGAGAAGCACCGCAGGATCAGTCACGAGCGTGCGCGCCAGAGCCGTGCGCTGCTTTTCGCCACCGGAAATTTCGCACGAGTAGCGCCGCGCGAGGTGCGGAATCCGGAATGCTTCCAGAATCGCGGATGTTCGTGACGCGCGTTCCGCCGGCGTCAAGTGCGCGAGGCCGAATTGGATGTTCTGCTCGACGGTCCGGTGCGGAAACAAAGCGAGACTCTGAAAGACGTATCCGACGCGCCTTTTCGATACAGGAACGTTAATGCGCTGAGCGGCATCGAACAAGACGCGGTCACCAATCGAGATGCGACCTTCGTCCGGAACGGCCAAACCGGCAACGCAATCGAGCAGGGTCGTCTTGCCGGCGCCGGATGGGCCAAACAGGATGGTGAATCCCGCAGCGGCGTTGAACTCAACATCCAGTACGAATTCCTGGGGCTGTGCGGCAAAGTGCTTGCGGCACCGCGCTGCCAGCATCGTGCCACCCTCCCTTCGCTCGGAGGCGACGGGCAGGGAGGCAGCATGGGCTGGAAGTTCGTCGATGCGCGAGTCGCTCATATATAACGTCAATTATTTTACTGGCCCAATAATCCATGCCTTGCGGTTCATTCCGTACACCAGCGCCAGCACGGCAAAGGAAAACGCCAGTAACAGCAGCGCAGTTGCATTGGCCCCGGCGTAGTCCGAGGCTTGGACGCGGTCAAAGATATCGATGGAAACCGTGCGCGTGATGCCGGGAATGTTGCCGCCCACCATCAACACGACGCCGAACTCTCCCATGGTGTGCGCAAAACTCAGGGCGGTGCCGGCAACCAATCCAGGGACGGAGAGAGGCGCAATTACGCGGACGAACGTTCGCAGCGGGGAAGCCCCGAGCGTCGCCGAAGCCGCGACAAGCTTGCGGTCCACTCCTGCGAATGACGCGGCAAAGGGCTGCACGGCGAAGGGCAGGCTGTAGAGAATGGAACCGATCACCAAGCCGCTGAAGGTGAACGCCAGTGTGTGTCCGGTGAGGGATATCCACCAGCGGCCGAGCGGGCTGCGCGGTCCGAGCGCGACCAGAACGTAGAAGCCCAGCACCGTTGGCGGAAGCACGATAGGCAGCGCAACGACCGTCTCTACCAGAAACCTCCAGCGCCAACGAGAAAAGGCAATCCAGTAAGCGATAGGCAGGCCAAGCACGAACAAGATCAGCGATACCGTGATCGCCAGTTGCAGTGTCAGCCAGAATGCTTGCCAGTCGATTGCCATAATCTCTCGAGCCTTGTAGCGCCCGCCGGACAGCCGCCGAGACGGCGGCGCTACGAACTCAGGGTGAATCCATATTTCTGAAGCACGTCTCCGGCTTCTTTCGTTTTGATGAACTCCAAAAAATCTTTCGCTTCTTTTTTATGTTGCGAATGCGACAGCACAACTGCGCCCTGCGTCAGCGGAGGGTAGAAGTCCGCCGGTACCTGCCAATATTTTCCCTTGCCGCGCATTCCCGGCGCGACCGCGTGCGCCAAGGCGACGAATCCGGCCTGTGCGTTTCCCGACTCGGCAAATTGTGCTGCTTGCGAAACGCTCTCGCCCATCACCAGGCGATCGGAAACGCGGTTGTATACGCCGGCGTGCTTAAGAGCGGAAACTGCAGCCCGGCCGTACGGCGCGTGCTGCGGATTGGCGATCGCGATCTTCTTCACCGAGGGATCGAGCAGAATGTCCATGCCCTTGTGCTCCACGTCAAGCGGAGAATCCGCGGGAACCCAGAGCACGAGCTTGCCAATCGCGTATTGATACAAAGTGCTCCCATCGGCCTCGCCCGAGGATATTAGCTGTCGCGGATAATCCATGTCAGCCGAGAAAAATAGATCGAAGGGAGCGTCATTCTGAATCTGTTGGGTCAGGGCGCCGGAGGCTCCGAACGAAAGCTTCACCTGCACGCCAGTCTTCTTTTCGTAAAGGTCTCCGATTTCTTTCAATGCAGTGCTTAAGTCGGCGGCCGCCGCCACGGTTATTTCGCGAGCAGTTTTGTTTTCCTGCGCAGCAGCAGAAGCCGCATTGAGAAGAATGCAACCGGCAAGCAACGCGTGCGAAATTGAAATCCCGAAGCTGGCGATCCGCTTCGATCGATTGAACCGAGTCATAGAAAGCAGATTGTACAGGCCCGGTGGCCCATTTTGGGGCGCGATGGGAAAGTAAGTCTTTTCCCAAAGTGGTCCGAGGCCGCACGTTCCTATCGCTTTTGAATTGCTTCGCCCTCGGCTGCTTTCGATACTGGCAGGTGACCCTCGTCGCCCGATTCCGCCCGTTCTCGTTCCTGCGATTGCTCGCACTTGTCCTGATTTGCGCCGCTCCAGCGGCGATTATTCATGCGCAAGGCGCGAAGCAGACCGTTCCTGATAACGACATTCCCGATTCTGACGCGGATCACGTGAAGGAGCGGAATGAGTGGTTCTTCCGAGGTCGCGTGGTCCCCGGCAAGCCCGCCGCCGAACTTCGTCGCCGAGCGTATCAGGCGAAGCTGCGGATGCGCGCCCAGCACAGAGCAGCGCTGGCTATGTCTGGGAACAGCCAAGGTGTCTCGCTCTCTTCCGGTTCGTGGATCCCGTTAGGCCCCATGCCGCTGGCCAGCGACGCGAGCGGCAACGGCACGCAGGATTATCACCAGGTTGCGGGCCGCGCCACCGCGGTCGCGATCGATCCAGCCGACCCGAAGGGCGACACGGTCTACATCGGTGGGGCGCAAAGCGGAATCTGGAAGTCGACGAACGCGACGACCAGCCCTGCGAATAACGTCACGTGGACTCCGGTGAGTGATGATCAGGCGACGCTCTCGATCGGAGCGATTGCCATCCAGCCGGGTAACAACGATCCTGCGAAGACCGTGATTCTCGCCGCGACCGGAGAGGCCAATAATTCCGGCGACTCTTATTTCGGTCTGGGCATTCTGCGTTCGACAAATGCTGGGGCCACATGGACCCTGATTCCCAGCGCAAACGGAGGAGTATTGTCGTTCAGCGGCATGGGTGGAACTCGAATGGCGTTCAGTTCTTTTACTGGACAAACGAATACGGTGGTTTCGGCAATGGCCACTACGGATGAAGGCGTAATCGAAGGCGCGGTCACCGCGAATACTGTGCGCGGTCTCTACACGTCGCTCGATGCGGGACAGACCTGGACATACAACGCGCTGGTTGATCCCGGCGGAGCGGCTGACGCCACCTCGGCAACCTCCGTCGTCTTTAACGAAGGAAGCGGGCAGTTCTTCGCTGCGGTTCGGTATCACGGGATCTACTCTTCGCCCGACGGCACTCGCTGGACACGGCTCGCGGCCCAGCCCGGCGGCGCGCTGCTCAGCACCGCTGCATGTCCGCCCCAGTCAACATCAAACAATGGCGCGTGTCCCATCTATCGCGCAGAGATCACTGCCGTTCCGGGGCGCAACGAGATTTACGTATGGTTCATCTATCTTTCCGCCACAGGCGAGTCCGTTGATGGTGGAGTCTGGCGAAGCGCCAACGGCGGCGCATCATGGACTCAAATTTCGGACGCCGCCATTTCGAATTGCGGCGACTTCTATGGCTGCGGAGTGCAACAAGGAGCATACGACTTGGAACTGTTGGCCGTGCCGAACGGCGCGGACACAGATTTGTACGCGGGTGCCGTCAATCTCTACAAATGCGGCATTACTACGCAGAATCCAACCTGCGCAGCGACTCCGTTCTTGAACCTTACCCACGTTTACGGATGCGCGCCCGTGGCCGCGCCCGCGCACGTGCATCCGGACCAGCATGCGCTGTCGTACATGATCCCGTCATCAGGCAGTGATTCCGGAAACGCCTTGATGTACTTCGCGAACGATGGCGGCATTTACCGTGCGCTCAACGGATTCTCCGGGCTCAATTCGGGTTCCTGCGCGGGCACGAATCAGTTTGACGATCTCAATCAGAATCTGGGATCGATGACGCAGTTCGTCACGTTCTCGCAGAATCCCACCGACCCAAAAACGTTGCTGGGAGGGGCGCAGGATAATGGCTCGCCTGCTACCAGTCAGGCGACGACGAATCTGAGTTGGGGAAACATTCTGGGTGGCGATGGCGGTTATAACGCCATTGATCCCGTGGCGAAATCCAATTGGTATGCGTCGAATCCCGACGTTCCTCCCGGCGGCCTGGGCATTCAATTCTGCCCCAGCGGAGTGAACTGCAATAACAGCAGCTTCAATGTCGTGATTACCAGCGGATCGCTGGGTGGCGACGATGGCGCATTTTATTTCCCGTACATTCTCGATCCGCGTTCCACTTCGGCGATGCTGATCGGAACCTGCCGTGTCTGGCGCGGACCACGCACTGGCGGGCTTTTCTCCGCGCTCAGCCCGAACTTCGACACGCTCGGCTCAGGCATTTGCTCCGGCAGTGAGGTCAATCAGGTTCGAGCGCTGGCCGTTGGAGGCACAACCGACAACGCCGGATCAAAAGTGATTTATGCAACCACGAGCGGGTTGGGGCCGGTGGATGGAGCTTTGTCTTCGCCTGTCGGCGGCCGGGTGTGGGTTACTACCGACGCGTCTTCGGGTGTTCCTGCGTTCAACGACGTCACCAACAACGGCCCGGTAGGCAGCATCAATCCGAATCAATTTCCTATCTCGGGCGTTGCGGTCGATTCCTCCGATGCCACCGGCAAGACTGCATATGTGACAGTGATGGGCTTTACCGGGGGCACAGGCCACGTATGGAAGACCACAAATGCTGGCGCAACCTGGACGGACTTTACCGCTAATCTTCCCGACTCCCCGGCGAACGCCGTGGTCGTGTATCCGGGGTTGTTACAGGTGTATGTCGCGACCGACGTGGGAGTGTTCGGCAGCGCAACTTCCGCGGCCAGTTGGACCGAACTCGG
This sequence comes from uncultured Acidobacteriaceae bacterium, assembly GCA_963731405.1. Taxonomy (GTDB): domain Bacteria; phylum Acidobacteriota; class Terriglobia; order Terriglobales; family Acidobacteriaceae; genus Sulfotelmatobacter. The sequence goes on from CAVSVS010000003.1 coordinate 64,873, forward strand.
ACCGAACCCCATCACCGATTTGCCCGGCTACCTTCCAAACGTCGCAGTGACAGCGCTGGGAGTCTTCAACTCCGGCGGGCAACAGTTGTTGCGTGCGTCGACGTATGGCCGCGGCATGTGGCAATTCAATCTTGTAATCACGCCCGACTTTCAGATGACGGTCTCCAACTCGCCGATGACCCTGTTTGTGGGACAGACGGCAGCCTTCACCGGCACTGCCAGCGCCCTTAACGGATATACCAGTTCGATTACGCTGACCTGCACCGCGGGGACAACGGCTCCCCCCAGTACCTGCACGCCATCGCCTTCGACGCTCACTCCAGCGAACAAGACGCCATTTACCGTGAGCGTTGACAGCGTAGCAGGAGACTATAACTTCAACGTCCAGGGACTCGGATCGGACACGAAGCACGTCACGCACCAGCTTCCGCTGACATTGCACGTCATCAACTTCGCCATGACTCCGCCCTCTCCTTCGGGCGTAACTGTGGGGCGGGGAACTACGTCGTCTCCCGTCAGCTTCCAGATCACTGCTGCCGGATCGTTCAATCAGAGCGTTACGGTTTCGTGTAGCCCCGCGATTGCGAATGCTCTCTGCACGTTGATGCCGGGCAACACCGTTTATCCAACCTCCACATCGCCCGTCAGCATTACGGCTACGGTGGCAGTGCCCGCAGGAACCGCGCCTGGAAGCTATCCGGTGACCCTTCAAGCAACCACGCTTGGGGCGACTTCGGCGCTGACCACATCCTTCACTCTGGACGTGATCTCGCATCCAGACTTCATCCTGACCGGGCCTACTTCCTTTCCCGAGGTGAACGTGGGCAGCACAGGAACGAGCGGAACTCTTTCGATTGCCTCGCAAGACGATTTCAGCGGCGCGGTGAACCTAAGTTGTCCGACGACGTACGGGGCTGGCAGTTGCAGCATCAGTCCTTCCTCGGTGAGTTCCTTTCCCGCAACCGCGACTTTGACCATCAACGGCACCAGCTTCAACGCCGGAAGTTATTCCCTGGATATCTCCGGTACGTCGGGTGTGACTACTCATTCGTTGACAGTGCCGTTCAATGTCGGGGACTACTCCATCTCGGGCACGCAGACGCTCCCTCTGGCACCCGGAGGGCAGGGGACAGCAAGTCTGAAATTGAACTCCGCCAGTTTCTACAGCGGGAAGATCAATGCTACTTGCGATGCCACTGCACTCACCGGAGCCATTTGCTCGCTTTCTCCGCCGAACCCTATTGTTGTGACCAGCGGCGGCACGACCAAGCTCACGGCAACCATCAATGTCCCCAACAATGCCATCCCCGGAACTTACAACATCAAAATTGCGACCCAGGACACAACCGGGGCGCCGAGCCATGCCTTTACCGTTGGAGTCACACTGGCGCAGGATTTTCTTCTTACATCATCGACTCCCAGCCAGTCTGTAACCTCCGGGCAGACCAGCGGCGCGTATAACCTTACAGTGCAGCCGGTCGGTTCTACGTTTGGCGGCGCGGTGACCTTGACGTGTTCCGCGGGACTGCCAGCGCAGGCTCAGTGTGTCTTCAGTCCTTCCACGCCGGTCATTCCGGGAAACTCGGCAGTGAATGTCGTGATGAACATTTCCACCTCCGCAAGCAAGAGCGCATTCCAATGGCATCTCAGAGGAGCATCGATCTTCGCCACATTCTGTTTGTTGTTACCGGGAATCATGATCGGTTGGGCCGGGGTGGGAAGGCGATACGTACGGCAAGGCCTGAATGGGGTGGCTTCGATCGTAGTGCTAATCTTGGTGACGCTCTCCCTGCTTTCCTGTGGCGGCGTCAGCAACGGCGGGACAAAGCCTCCGCCCTCCGGTTCCCAGCCGGTTACTTATCACGTTACCGTAACCGGTACCTCGCCGGGAACTGTTCCCGATGCGAGGCAGAGCGTTGATGTACTTCTCGTCGTAAACTAATACGTCGCGAGCGACCCGAGCGCGTCGACGACGATTTGTGCAATTCAGTTCGACATTCAATGACCGACTCTCGTTACGACGTAATCATCATCGGCGGCGGTGTGGTAGGCCTCGGGGTGGCGCTCGAAATCACGCGGCGTTTCCCCCATCTCCAACTTTTGCTTCTCGAGAAAGAAGATGGCGTCGCCCGGCATCAGAGCGGCCACAATAGCGGAGTCATTCACTCCGGCATCTATTACAAGCCCGGTTCCCTAAAGGCCCGGCTCTGCGTGTCGGGCGCGGCTGCGATGGTCGAATTCTGCCGCGAGCACGGGATCGCCCACGAGGTCTGCGGCAAAGTCATTGTCGCGACTCACGCCGATGAATTCGCGCGTCTGGAAGAATTGCGCCGGCGCGGCGAAGCCAATGGACTGGTTGGTGTGCGCCGGATCGGGCCCGAAGAGTTGCGCGAGATCGAGCCGCATGCGAGCGGCTTGCAGGCCCTGGTTGTGCCCTCTACCGGGATCACGAACTATGCGGTGGTGTGCGAGAAGTACGCAGAGTTGATTTCGGCTGGCGGAGGCAAAGTTTTCACATCGACAGTCGCCACCGGCATTCGCCGGATGCCGAATGAGATTGTGGTCGAAACGTCGAAAGGATCATTCTCCGCGGGAGCGCTCATCAATTGCGCCGGGTTGTTCAGCGACCGCGTCAGCCGCATGGCAGGAGATGACCCCGGTGTCATGATCATTCCATTCCGCGGAGAGTACTACGACCTTGTCCCAGAGCGCTCTTCGTTGGTGCGGAATTTGATCTATCCAGTGCCCGATCCGCAGTTCCCGTTTCTCGGCGTGCACTTTACGCGTCGCATCACCGGCAAAGTCGATGCGGGCCCAAACGCTGTGCTTGCCCTGGCGCGCGAAGGTTACCGTCACTCCGACATCAATGTGCGCGATTTAGCCGGCTCGCTGACCTTCCCTGGCTTCTGGCGAATGGCTCGAAAACACTGGCGGAATGCCATTGACGAGTGGCATCGCTCGCTTTCGAAATCAGCCTTTGTGCACGCGTTGCAGCGTCTGCTGCCCGAGGTCAGTGAGAACGATCTGGTTCCCGGCGGCTCTGGCGTTCGCGCGCAGGCGCTCAAGCCCGACGGCGCATTGGTGGATGATTTCCAATTCGTACCTTCAGGCAAGGTGCTGCACGTGCTCAACGTGCCTTCGCCGGCGGCCACCGCGTCCCTGAGTATTGGCAGAGCCATCGTCGATACCGCCGCAGAGAGTCTCGGCCTCGCGTAAATCCGTTCCTTCGCCGGCACCTAGAAGAAAAATCAATTCGTGGTAATCGAAAACACGTTCGATTGTCCGCCGGCCTGCGTGCTAGTGTGTTTTTCTGAGCGGCGCCGCATTTGAGAATTGATCCCGCGGCGGCTTGGAGGTGGAGAATGAGAGCCTGCCTCAACACCCAATGCATCGGGTTTAGCCACATCGTGTACTCGGTCGCGACCCGTTGCCCATTTTGCCGCTGGGATTTGAAACCCGTCCTTCCCGCGAGCGAGATCGCGCCTTCGCCGAAGCCCGATCGCCGTGCTGCTTCCACGGCCCGTTAACTCCGGTCGCGCGCACGCTCACCTTCCGATATCTTCATTCCACAAATCTGCGTGCGCGGCGATGAACTCGCGCATCAGGCGGATACACTCAGCATCGTCAAGAACGAGAATGCTTGCTCCGTGCTGGCGAAACAGGTTTTCCGCTCCCAGGAAGTTTCGATTCTCGCCAATGATGACTCGCGGAATGCGGTAGAGCAACGCGGTGCCCGTACACATGATGCAGGGACTGAGCGTGCTCACTAGTGTCAACTCCGCCCAGTCGCGCCGTCGGCCTGCGTTGCGAAGGCATACGGTTTCAGCGTGGGCGGTGGGATCGCCAGTCTGAACTCGCAGGTTGTGGCCCCGCGCCACGATCCGATCGTTGTCGGCCAGCACCGATCCGATGGGCAAGCCTCCCTCGCGCAGTCCGGTCTTCGCCTCTTCAAGAGCCGCTTCCAGTAACGCTCGATCGTCCATGGTGTTCCGTCCTAGCGCAACCGGTAACGCTGCAATTTGCCGGTCGCGGTCTTTGGGAGCTCTTCAAAAAATTCAATCCGATGCGGCCGCTTGAAGACGGGCAGTCGGTCCAGAACGAATCGTTGCAACTCCGCGGCGATTTCATCCGTCCCAATTCTGCCGTCTCGCAATACCACGCAAGCCACCGTCTTTACGAGCCCTTGTTCATCTTTACGTCCGACGACTGCCGCTTCCTGTACCACAGGATGTTCGATAAGCTGGTTTTCGATTTCAACCGGGCTGACCCAAACGCCGCTGACTTTTAGCATGTCGTCAGAGCGCCCGGCATACCAGAAATATCCGTCGGCATCCTGATAATAGCGGTCACCGGTACGGAGCCAGTGGCCGACGATCGTGTCTTTGGATCTCTCATGCTGGTTCCAATAACGCTCACAGGCGGCGTCGGTGTTGACGATTAGATCGCCCATTTCGCCCAGTGGCACGGGCTGATGATTTTCGTCTACGATGCAGGCTTCAAATCCGGGGATGATGGTGCCGCTGGACCCGGGCTTTACGGCGCCGGGACGGTTCGCAATGAACATATGGAGCGCTTCGGTGGATCCGATGGCATCGAGAATTTCAACTCCAAAGCGCTCTCTGAACCGATGAAAGATCGTTGCGGGCAAACATTCACCCGCCGAGACCGCATGACGAACCGAAGAAAAATCGGCGGGATGCTCTCGATCTGGTGGATGACTCAGCAACTTGGCGTAGTTGGATGGCACAGAGAAAAACAGAGTCGGGCGAAAACCAGCGACCACTTCAAAAACATTTTCCGGCTTCGGCGGCCCGGGCAGCAGTATGCTCGTTGCCCCAACGGAGAGCGAGAAATAGAGTCCGTTACCCAGTCCGTAAGCGAAAAACAGCTTGGCTACGCTGAAGAGTCGGTCCTGTTCTGTGACCTTGAGAATCGCCTTGGCATATCGTTCCGCGCATACGACCATGTCGTGCTGCAAATGCACGCAGGCCTTCGGACGCCCGGTGCTTCCTGAAGAATAGAGCCAAAAAGCGGCATCATCTTTGCTCGTGCGCGCTGCTTCGAGGTGGGCAGAACTGTCGTGAATCCAGCTATCGAACGATTGTGCGCCCGTTCCATCCGCATTGCCGACAACAATAATCTTCTCAACCGACTGGAGTCTTCCCGCGTTCAGCGATTGCAAGAGAGGGAATAAAGAATCGCTGACAATCACCACGCGCGCCCGCGAATTGTTGAGCATATATTCGTAATCGAGCGGCTTCAGCAGGGTATTTACGGGAACTGGGATAGCACCAATCTTGATTGCGCCGAAAAAGCTGGCCGCGAACTCCGGCGTGTCGAGCAACAGCAGAAAAACTCGTTCCTCCATTCGAACGCCCAACTGCTTCAGCGCATTGCCAACCCGATTGACCGACTCGAACAACTCACGGTAGGTAACCCGGCGATCTCCGCATTCGATCGCGACCTTCTCGCCACGGCCTTCGTCCATGTGCCTGTCGATGAAGTACGAGGCCGCGTTAAATTCTTCAGGCAAGAACGGAAAGTCGGTCATCATAGATAGCGTGTACGCAACACAGCCCCAGTCCAGCGGCCGCAGCAGACATCATCCAACCTAAGCAACATGCAAAGCAACTAATACGCGCTTAGTGCCTCGACGGCCCCTTAGGGCTGCGCGCTTGAGGCTCGTACCAGTCCGATGCCAATGGATACTCAAGCCCCTTCGTCGAAAGCGCTAGGCCGGAGTCCGCGGTCCGTTCCGGACAAGCCGCCCGCTCGTGGCCCACTCGCTCTGCTCTTCCGAAAGCTCGGTCCTGGCCTGATCACTGGCGCTTCAGATGACGATCCCAGCGGGATCGGCACCTACTCCCAGGTGGGGGCGCAGTTCGGATATGCGCTGCTATGGACGATGGTGTTCTCCTATCCTCTGATGACAGCCATTCAGGAGATCAGCGCGCGGATCGGCAGAGTCACGGGGGTCGGCATCGGCGGCAATCTGCGCAAGAACTATCCCAAGCCCCTTCTTTACCTTGTGGTGTTCGCTGTATCGGTTGCCAATGTTTTCAATCTGGGCGCGGATATCGGGGCGATGGGATCGGCCGCGCAACTCATCCTGCCCGGCAAGGTCGGGCTCTTCATCGTGATCTTTGGCGCCGGATCGCTAGCCGGAGTGCTCCTGGTCCCATATTCGACGTATGCAAAATATCTCAAGTGGCTCACCATTTCTCTGTTTGCTTATGTGGGCGTCGTATTTTTTACGCGCGTCTCATGGCCGGAGGTACTTCGCGCAACTCTGCTGCCACATATCAAGATGACGCGACCGTTCTTTACCGCACTCATCGCGGTTCTGGGCACAACGATCAGTCCGTACTTGTTTTTTTGGCAGGCCTCGCAGGAAGTAGAAGAAGTCCACCACAATCACGGCGAGAAAGCGCTCAGGCGCGCGCCGGCTCAGGCGCCCGCTCAGCTGCGGCGCATCCGCATCGACACATATTTAGGGATGGCATTCTCCAACGCGGTTGCATTCTTCATTATTTTGACCGCGGCCGCCACGCTACATGCTCACGGCATCACCGAAATCTCGACATCCGCCGAAGCGGCCAAAGCCTTAGAGCCTCTCGCCGGACGCTTTGCCTTCCTGCTTTTTGTTTGCGGCATCGTAGGAACGGGAATGCTTGCGGTACCGGTGCTGGCGGCCTCCGCCTGCTACGGGGTTGGCGAGGCTCGTCGCTGGAAGTCCAGCCTCGAGCGTAGGCCCCAAGAAGCGATCCAATTTTATGCCGCGATCACGGTGGCGACGCTGATCGGACTGGCGCTCAACTTCCTCCACATCGATCCCGTGAAGGCCCTTTTCTGGGCCGCCATTCTGAACGGGATCGTCGCCGCGCCATTGATGGCGATCATCATGATCATGGCATCGAGCCCCAAAGTCATGGGGAGGCTCGTGATATCCCCATACTTAAAAGCCATGGGATGGCTCGCTACCGCAGTCATGTTCTGCGCCTGTATCGGGCTATTCTTTACCTGGAAATAGGCAGAGGCAGGCGGCCGGAGGATCGGAGTGAAGTTGGAAAAAGCTTGGTGCGAAAGGGGGGACTCGAACCCCCACGGTTTTACCCGCCAGATCCTAAGTCTGGTGCGTCTGCCAATTCCGCCACTT
>CAVSVS010000004.1:0-79896 GCA_963731405.1 uncultured Acidobacteriaceae bacterium
CATTACACTCATTATCCCGCGTACCAAGAACCCGCACGGGAATTGGCCAAAAAAATTCCAAGGGTCATGCATCGCAGATGACGGTGCCTTCCGGGGCGGATCGCTGAAGATTTTCCCCCGCGAAATCAGGCGAGCATGAGGTGCCACGAAAGGCCGCGCCATGCGGTACAGAAATCTCTGTGACTGCGCCCAGCAGAAGAAGGCTCGTGGTTTAAAGGGTGTGCTCCCCCTCTATTTTGGCCAAGGAAATTTTCTTCTTGTCTGCTCAATCAAACCTATTCTCATCGGACTAACTGGTTACTTTCCAAAACTTTCGGGCCATTCCGTCTGGTCCGCTGACGCACGTAGAATGCAGCCAGCATCAGGACAGCGCGACAAGCGCGACCAACCGACGGGGACGCACGGTGGTTTGCCGAAAGGCGATGTGGCAATAACTGCAAACAGTCCCGCGAGCCGCCTGATTGTTTGGCGGCATTTATTTTCGGTATCACCTGATGCCCATCTCAACTCGGAGCAATGGGCATGACACTGCAATCCAGCACCAAACCTGCACTCCGCGCTGCTCTCTACGCGAGGATCAGCACGCTTAATCACGGCCAAGACCCTGAGGTTCAGCTTCGGGAACTACGCGAGTTTTGCCAACGCAGAGGCTTTGCGATTGCCCACGAGTATGTCGATAAGGGAATCAGCGGCTCACGCGAAAAGCGACCTGCGCTGGACAAGTTGCTCGCCGATTGCAGCAAACGCCGCATTGACGCTGTAGTGGTTTATCGCTACGACAGATTCGCTAGAAGTTTGCGACAACTCGTCAATGCTCTGGAAGAGTTCCGCTCACTGGGGGTTGAGTTCATCTCGATCCATGAGGGGGTGGATACGAGCACACCCAATGGTCGGCTAGTGTTCGGCATTTTCGCCAGCATCGCGGAGTTTGAACGCGAACTCATTCGAGACAGAGTGCGCTCGGGGCTGGCAGCAGCAAAGGCGAAGGGCAAACGCGTGGGTCGTCCTCGAGTGGCCGTAGACGTTCGGAGGATCGAGTCACTGCGACGTCAGGGGCGTTCTTGGGCTGAGATCACTCGTGAGACCGGTATCAGCAAGGGCACAGCGCAGCGATCACAAGCCAGCAGCTTGCCCAAAACCCCTGTTGCAGTCACCTCCCCAAGTACTTGATTCGACGGACTCGGAAAGTGCAGGTTCTGGTTGCCCGAAATCAAGTGTTTCTGGGCAGAGGATGGCGCTCAGAACGAGTCAGTGAACAACGATCCTGTTGAACCTCGAATCGCCATTTCACGACTTTCATTGACCGCGCTCTGCATCCGCGCCTAACATGTTCAGCCAGTGTCCACGCCCTCCCAACCCGTAGGGCAGACGATCTCTCATTACCGCATCCTCAACAAGATCGGCGGCGGGGGGATGGGTGTGGTGTATGAGGCGGAAGACGTCAAACTCGGCCGCCACGTCGCGCTGAAGTTCCTGCCCGACGAACTTGCCCACGATGCAAAAGCTCTCATCCGCTTTCAGCGGGAGGCCAAAGCCTCATCCGCTTTGAACCATCCGAATATCTGCACGATCCACGAGATTGACGAGGCCGACGGACGAACATTCATCGCCATGGAATTGCTGGAGGGGCAGACACTCCGCAACCTCATCGCTCGCAAGCCGCTGGAGATCGAGACGGTGCTTGACCTTGGCATCCAGATCGCCGATGCCCTCGAGGCTGCACATTCGAAAGGAATCATCCACCGGGACATCAAGCCCGCGAACATCTTCATCACGAATCGAGGGCAGGCGAAAATTCTCGACTTCGGACTAGCCAAAGTGACCCCTGTGATAGGCGATGGGTTTGCAGGATGCGGCGACGACAAGACTCGACTCTCACGATGAAAGGGCATCTCACCAACCCCGGCTCTGCGCTTGGCACCGTAGCTTATATGTCTCCCGAGCAAGTCCGTGCCAAGGAGTTGGACGCCCGGACGGATTTGTTCTCGTTCGGAGTCACCCTGTACGAAATGGCGACAGGGATGCTGCCGTTCCGTGGGGAAAGCTCGGGAGTTATCTGTAAAGCCATTCTGGATGCAACTCCGACGTCCGTAGTGCGCCTGAATCCCGATGTTCCCGCCGAACTGGAACGGATCATCGACAAGTGCTTAGAGAAAGACCGCAACCTTCGTTATCAAAGCGCAGCGGAGATGCGAGCCGACCTGCAACGGCTGAAGCGGAACTCCGAGAGCGCGCGCAGTCCTTTGACCAGCGCGGGCACGCCTGCGACTCAAGGCGGGACACTCTGGACAAGTTTGCTTACCGTTATGACCGTCGTCTTGCTCGTGGTGGGCGGCTTCTACTATCGTTCTCATCGAAGCAAGCCGCTGACCGAAAAGGACACAGTTGTTCTCGCCGATTTTTCTAACAGCACCGGAGACGCGGTTTTCGACGACACGCTGAAGACGGCACTCAGTGCTTGCCCTGGACCGTCGCCGTTCCTGAACCTTCTTTCCGAAGACAGGGTGGGTGCGTCTCTCGAGCTCATGACGCGCCCGGCTAACACGCCACTCACGTCCGACTGTCACACGCGAGGTTTGCCAGCGCGCCCAAAGCAAAGCGTATATCGCTGGCTCGATTGCAACTCTAGGGAGCGAATACGTACTCGGGCTTAAGGTGGTAGTTACCAAGCGGAGATACGCTGGCACAGGAACAAGTCACGGCTGCGGCCAAGGAGAAAGTGCTGGACTCGCTGGGCGAGGCAGCGTCGAAGTTGCGTGGCGAACTGGGCGAATCGCTGGCTACAGTGCAGAGGTTTGACGTTCCGCTCGAACAGGCCACGACGTCGTCGCTGGAAGCTCTAAAGGCGTACAGCAGGGGAGATTATCAAAAAGCGATTGAACTCGATCCAAACTTTGCCTTGGCTTATTCGATCGCCGGCAACGCATCGTTCGAAGAAGAACGCCAAGCCAACTATATCACTCGTGCTTTCCAGCTGCGCGAGCACGCGAGGCGGGCGGGAAAACTTACAATTGCCGGTGGGTACTACCAAAATCTCACAGGGGAATTGAACGAAGCGGAACGAGTACTCCTAGAACTCATTGACGGGTATCCGCGGCCCGAGAATCGAAGTAGCGTCCACCCCACCCCCCAGGCCAGTAGCTGGGAGAGGGCGGGTATGCGGCTCAGGGGCGGTACGGGGAGGCGGAGGGTTCTTACACCAAAGCCTTCGACTTGCGCTCACCAAGCGGCAGCTCGTACTCGGCGCTCGTATTAACCTTCTTGCCTTGCAGCGCTTCGACGAGACGCGGCGGATCGTACTCGAGGCGCAGTCACGAAAAGTGGACGACGATGAAACGTTCCACACTGTTCTGTATGCTCTTGCTTTTCTCCGCTCGGCCCCCTCGGAGATGGCAGAACAGCAACAGTGGTGGTGGGGTAAAGATTTATGAGGATCGGATGCTCTCGCTCGCGTCGGACACCGAGGCGTATACGGGGCATCTTGACAGAGCACGGGTGCTGACCAGAAGAGCTGTTGAATCGGCGCTACGAATGCGTAAGAAAAAGGAAGGCAGTGTATATGGGGCGGTCTGTTTGGCGTTTGCTGCTAAGAAGCACAAGAAGCGGTTTACGGCAACGTCGAGAAAGCTCGGCAGACAGTAGCAGAGGCTCTGAAGCTTGATACCAAATCTGGGCGTTGAGAATGAAGCCGCGCTTGCGCTGGCGAAGGCCGGCGAAACGGCGCGAGCAGAATCCCTAGCCCAAGAGCTTAGAAATACGTAACCCCGTGGCCACCACGGTCCAATCGCTCTGGCTGCAACGATTCGGGCACAATTGGCGCTCGATAGGCAGAATCCGACTCTCGCTGTAAATACACTGCGAGCCGCTCTCCCCCATCGAGCTTGGGAAGACTTTTTCCAGCGACAGCATTTCCTCGCTTCTACCTGCCGGCAGCCCATTGCGCGGTGGAGCATATCTCGAAGCCGGGCAGGGGGATGCTCCGCCACTAATTTCAGAGGATCTCGACCACAGTGGGATCGTGTGGAACTGCTGGACCGGCACGTTGGCGCATCTCGGAGTGGCTCGGGACAATGCCATGGAGTCGGAGCCTCGGCGGGAGCGGACGCCGACGCCGCCCGCGTTCGGGCGCTCGCGGCCTACAAGGAGCTTCCTTACTCATGGAAAGACGCCCAGATCTCGACATCCCCATCTGAAAGAAGCCAAGGCGGGATCGCGGACTCGCTGCTCTCTCTTGTACCGCCGCTAGCGTTATCTGCCACGTGGGACCAATCAACTGCACAGCCATTCCCCGCGATGACCCGTGGGATGCCGCAGGACGAGTTGCGAATGCCGGGGGTAGGCCGAAGAGCTTTCGTTCGACGCTCACCCTTGTAGCGGCGTTTTAAATCACCCAGAACGGGCATCTGGCGCGGGTTCTGCCATGGAAAGTCAAGGTCGTCCGTGCAAGCGTTCGGCGTTCGCGGATGAACCGGGTTGCCATACGCATTCGCCAATGCGTTCGCGGAGGGACTGCGAAGGGGAGGGCGCACCGCGTACGCTCAGGCATCGCGGAGCTGCGGAGACCCGAAGAAGGATACGAGCACGGCAGTCACCGGGGGTACGTCGATGCGGATGCCAAGGTACGCGCTATGGGAACAACGATCAGCAGATCAACGGGGGAGAATTGGCATGAACGCTTGGGGTGTTGCTTGGCTGCAAGCTATGGGAAAGCAAGGCGTTAGTGAATGGTTATGCATTGGAGTGAATGAGTATTCACCATCTCAAATGGCCTAGATGGTCTTGGAAGGGCTTGGGATCACTCTATCTCTAATGTAATCAGCAACCTGAACATGGCAGAACGCCTAGGTAAACCATCTAGTCAAAAAGCATGGGGAAATATGGCTGGAAGGGGCTTAGGTACACGTTCGGTACACGTTTGGGGAGATGGCTGGGGTCGCTCCTGCCTTCTTTGCTTGCCTGTCTCAGCTAACAGGTGGCGCGGGGAATGACGCGCACCGAGTACGTTCATGGGGGCTGACGTATGGCAGATGCGGAGACGGGAGGCACGGAGGATGCGTGGTCTGCGCGTCGGTGGACGCGGAGGACACGGGACGCGCCATGGGAACAAAAAAAGGCATAGGAGCGGGGGAAAACGCATGGGGAATGCAGAGCGAGGGCTTGGCTGTAAGCTGAAGGAATGTAAGGCGTTAGTGAATTATTATGCATTGGTGTGGATGTGTATTCACCGTTGAAAACGGAGCCAACGGTGCTTGGAGGGCCTAGAACTAATGCTAACTAGTATATGAATCAGCAACCTGAACGTGGTAGAGCGCCTAGAAAAGCCGTTAAACAGAAAGCATGGCATTTTGACGGGAAAGGAACGCTGAGGAACGCTTAGGAACATGCTTGGGGACACGGTTCAGTGCTCCTGCTTGTCTCTCCCAGTTAACAGGTGGCGCGGGGAATGATGCGCACCGTGTACGTTCATGGGGCTGACGCTTGGCAGTTGCCGAGACCGTACGCCGGGGATGCGTGGTCATCGTGGCGAGATGCGGAGGAAACGGAAGGAGCTATGGCTTGGGCACTGCGTGGGTGCTGTCCGATTACTCAGTCTCCGGGGTCAACAGGCAGAACCAAGCAGCGCATGGCGTGCGGCTAAGCCGTTTCCCAATCTCTCCTCTTGGCGCACAGGGAGATGGAACGAACGTGGTCCATCTCTAATGCCCGGTCTCCGATGACGCCGTCTCGTCCCAGTCATCGGGTGGCAGAGGCACCTCCAAATGTTTCGCGGCTCGTCGAGTTCAATCCCGCAGTGCAGCGGGTTCTTAGGATCGATATAGACAACCCTAGCCGCAGCGCGCTTATCCGTCACGTAAACGTGTATCGAAACTCTTGTTCCCGTGCTCAATTCAATGGCAGTTGAGATTAATGCTCCATGAACGTTAACGACGATGGTCTCGCCATCAAAGGTACGATTCTCAGCGGCACCCTCGATGGCAATTACTAACTTCAAAGGGACACGGGTGCTTCTCCGGTTTTCACGAAACGTGGGTGTAGAGGACATGGGAGAGGGATAGAGTCATTGCGTCTTCCGCTACTGAAGCGAACTGGCGACAGAGGAAAAGGCGTTATTCGCGTTCGAGCCGACAAGACGAACGGTGCCAACCACAAGTACCAAAATCACCGCGAGCATCACCGCATATTCTGCGATGTCTTGGCCTTGATCGTTTGTCCACAGTCTAAGGAAGAGGTTGCACATCGGAAAATCCTTTCACCGTAAGTTAGATTTGTCATGCCGAGCGGTCAGGCAGCTTCATTCTGACCGGAAAGGAAAGGAACGACCCGATCTGATTACAGTGTGCTCGCCGCGCCAACGCCTGTCAAACACGTCCGCGCCCTTCGGGCAGATGTTCGCGCCAAACGACACGACCAAGTTCGTTGCGGGGTCAGCCACTAAATCGGGATGTCGGCGAAGGACAGATCGCGGTAGACCACATCTCCCTGTCCGCCCGCCTTTGTCCACTCCGCTGCGATCCGCTGCGCCAGTTCTGTTTCCGTATGACCAGCAGCTAGGTAGTCGGACACATCCTTGTATTCGTCGAAGGTGACCACACAATGCGGAATATCCCGTTCTTTCAACGACGCTACTACCTCATCCTTGTATTTCAGCCCAGCATCGTCTGAATCCGGCATCACGATAACGCGTTTTCCACGCAAACGTTCCGCAAGAGCATCCGACCAAGTGTCGGAGCCACCGGATGTCGTCGCCACTATTGTGGCACCATTGGAGGCCCGTAGCTTCAGGCTGGTCACTCGATCTGCGTCCTTCTCACCTTCCGTGATGACGACAGTGTTGGTGAACTCTAGCTCTGGCAATTTGTAAAGTAGAGGCTTCACCCCTCGTATGTCCCAGACCCAGCCGTTAGCGATAGGCCGTCGCTGGCGAAATTTCTTATCCGGGTAACGGAGAACCTGTTTGACTAGCTTTCCTTGTAAATCCCGGTAAGAGTAGATCGCCTCTGCTTTAGAGTCTGGGTCATGGTACTCCACGTCCAACTGGGCAATAGCGGCTCTCTTCTGGATCGCTTCCCCTTTGCTGACGCCCTGCAACTTCATCGCAAGCCGCGTTAGGGTGCCCTTCTCCTTGCACCCAAAGCAGTAAAAGCAACGCTTGTTAGGGCTTACTGAGCACGAGGGAGCCGAGTCGTCATGGAATGGACAGCATATTGTTATGTCGCCGTTTTCTTGATCAATGACTGGGGCTCCGGGCGGCAGGCATGATCTGATCCACGCTTCGTTTTGGGCGGGATCACTGCTGTTGAGATTGACCTGCTTGCCTCCGGTTTCTGCCGTTTGAAAGTAGCGTGCTGGATCGTCTTCTGGGTTCTCAGTTAACTCATGAACTGGCTCTCCGGTGTACGGATCGCAGAGAGTGAACTTCTTGGCTCCGCTGCCCGTGAGAATTAGGCCACGAGTTTCAAGGTCATCTATGGCCTTGTTGAGCGTGGGCCTTACAAAGTTGCACAGAGTCTTCAAGTCCGAAGGCTTCACTTCGATTGTGTTGCTGCCGCTTTTGTTGGCTAACCACGAGAGCGCCACGTACAGCGCCAGTGCAGACCCACTCAATTTTGCGATGGACCAGTCGGCGGCTGTTTCTCGCACAATGCAAACCGGAATGTTGAAGTACGCGGCATCGTTGGCGTATAGCAGTTTGAACCCCGGCCTCGTCTTGAACGGGTCTCCCGTTGACGGGTCACACAAGATGTACTTGTTTCCAGCAAACTCGCCGTACTTCTTGCGTTGGCGTTCTCCTGCGCGTTTGATAAATCGCTTCTCTTCCAACTCCCGCGCTGCGGAGGTGACGACGTTCTTCGATAAACCAGTTCGTTCCATGAGGAGTTTCTGTTTGAGGGTGACACTGGCTACCGGGTCTGAGGGTTTCCCCTGTAGACTCTTAGCAATTTCATAGAGCACAAGCAGGATTGTGAGAGGTGAAGGTTTTAGGGTTAGCGATGGCTTGGCTTTCAAACTGGGACTAATTGGGAACAGCGGTTCAGATTGGAAGATAGCGCAGGGTACTTGGAAGACCTTGATGCTCCCCCATCGAATTGGTTTGAATACTTTCACAACTGGAGATGCTCTGTTTTATGAGTTCTTTTGCACAGTAAGTACTCCCCTTGTACTGTGCTTCTATAGCTAAGCCATTGACAATATTGGCTAATACTCAATCTACACTCCCAGTTTTTGTTCACTGCAGCACCAAAAACAGACAAAAACAGGGATTGGACCATTCCCATTATTTGTTGATTGTGACTTGAAAGACGCCTTCCTTCACGTTGTAACTGTATCTCTGCTGCCGCGATGAAACCACGGTACGGATGTAATCACCACGTCGGCAGAAGGGTGCTGATCCGAATCCAGCTTCAGCCCGTCGAGGTGTGATAACGACTGTCGGAGACACGCGCTCACCGATCAAACCACGGCACAAGAGATAGAGAAGTCTGCGCGGCCTGCTATCATCCTCGCCGAGGGGGAAGAACTAAAAATGGGAAACCTGTCCGGCGTGGTACAGCAGTTGAGAAGAGAGCGGGAACGCGCTCAGAAAGAAGTGCAACGCATCGACGCTGCACTAACAGCCTTGGGAAGTCTCAGTTCCAATGGTTCGTCACGGCAGCACGCGATGTCCGCTGCTGCTCGTAAGCGAATTAGTCTGGCGCAGAAAGCCCGGTGGGCAAAGCAGAAGGCAGCACCTAAGCGAACGCTATCAGCAGCAGGCGGGAGACGCATCGCAGCAGCGCAACGCGCACGCTGGGCGAAGGTCAAGGTCTGGGAACTAGTTTCAACGCTGTGTCCCTGATTTGTCCCTTCAATAGGCCAACAATACGAGAATGTCACATACATATCATTGATAATAAAGTAGTTTATTTGTGTTAATAGTTCGACTCCCGCCGCCTCCACCACTATCCACAACTCAAGGTTTGAATACCTGCGTCGGAGATTTACCTGTCGGCAAACACCTGCTGCGCCACTCACATTTGCAGTGATGGCGGCAGTGCTCCAGGCCCCGACCCAAATTGCGGATTCGGCTTGCTTCCCATCGTGAACACAACGTTTCCACCACTCACGATGTCGGCGTGTCGGAACCACAGCTTGCTGTAGGGCTGTCCGTTGAAGGTTACGGATTGGATGTACTGATCGCTTGAGGAATTTCGCTTCGTTTCAACTACCAGCGTCTTACCACTCGCCACCTCAACCTCCGCGCGATCGAACAGAGGAGTACCGAACACGTAGTTTCCGCTGACCGGATCAACCGCATAGAAGCCGAGCGCACTGATCACGTACCAAGCGGACATCTGCCCACAGTCTTCGTTTCCGGCTAGCCCGTCGGGTTGGTCGTCATACTCCGTCTCCAGCAGGCTTCTAACACGATCCTGGGTTTTGGGTGCAGCTCCGGCGTAACAGTAGAGGTAGGCCATGTGATGGCACGGTTCATTTCCGTGCGCGTACTGCCCAACCATACCCGCGATGTCTGGAGGAGCATCCGGAGGAAGTTGCGAACTGGTCGTAAACAGTGCGTCCAGTTTCTCGGTAAAGGCCTGAGGACCGCCGCAGATTTTGATCAAACCAGCGGGGTCGTGCTGAACCGTAAACGTCGTCTGCCAGGGATCCGATTCGGTATAGTCCCGCCACTTCTTGGAGAAACCCATTTCGGTCGAGGTGAACGGTTCTGACCACTGGCCATTCTCCAATCGCGGTCTCATGAAACCAGAACCTGCGTCGAACTGATTTTTGTAGTTCTGCGAACGTTGGAGAAGAACTTTGCAATCATCCGCCTCTCCAACCGCCAGCGCCAGATGGGCTACGGCCCAGTCGTCATACGCATATTCCATGACCTTGCTGACCGACTCCTCTTCTTTATCGCAAGGGATGTAGCCTAACTTGCGGTAAAAGCCGAGCCCTCGGTAATCATCCGCCATGGCGCGTCGCTTGAAAGCGGGATATGCCTTGCTGAAGTCAATTCCCTTGAATCCCTTCACCTGCGCTTCCGCAATGACGGAACTCGAATGAAATCCCGTCATGCAGAAAGTTTCTTTCGCCTGCAGCGGCCAGATCGGAACACCGTCTGGACTCTGTTCTGCCATGCGAATGAGGCAGTTCACAAAATCTGGCACTCGATCAGCCTGGCAAAGCGTGTACATGGGATGCGCCGCGCGAAAGGTATCCCACAACGAAAAGGTGCTGTAGTTATGAGCACCTGGCGGGAGCTGATGACTCTTTCCATCCATCCCACGGTATTGACCGTCGACATCGTCAAATAAAGTCGGCGCCACCATCATGTGATACATGGCGGTGTAGAAGATTCTCTTTTGCTTCGCGTTCGAGGTTGTGATCTTAATTCGCGAGAGGTTCTTGCTCCAGGCGGCATGAGCCGCTCGGCGCACTTTGGCAAAATCCCAGTCGGGGATTTCAGCTGCCAGATTTTTCTGCGCGCCTTCGGCGCTCACGCCGGAGATGCCGGTCTTCACCAGGATCACTTCGTCCTTCGACGTCTGAAAATGCGTCAGGCACTTGAGGGAGGTTCCCTTCGCTTCGCGTACGCTCGGATCCAAACGCTTTTCGCCCGAGACGATCTCAGAGGACGCAAACGGTTTGGAAAACTGCATCGCGAAATAGATTTCGCGGCCGGGCGCCCATCCCTTGACGCTGCGTCCACCAATGATTGTGTCTTGGCCGATGATCTTCAATTCCGCCCACAAAACCGGCACGTTGCCGGAGGTGTGGAGCAGATCGAGAATAAAATGACTGCTGTCACTCTGGGGAAAAGTGTATTGGTGGATGCCAGCGCGTTCGGTGGCGCTCAATTCGGCACGAATGTTGTAGTCTCGCAGCATCACTGAGTAGTAGCCTGGCTCAGCGATCTCCTCGTCATGGCTGAAACGCGAGCGGTAACCATCACCGGGGTTCTGTCGCAATCCGGGCACCGTCTTTGCCGGACCGGTGCCCGGCATCAACAGAAAATCGAGCATGTCGGTGGCACCGGTACCGCTGAGGTGGGTGTGACTGAAACCCATGATCGAACTGTCGGAGTAGTGGTAACCCGAACACCAGTCCCAGCCATCGTTGTAAGTGTCGGGGCTGAGTTGCACCATGCCAAACGGAACGGTGGCGCCCGGATACGTGTGACCATGGCCGCCAGTACCAATCGCGATCTTGACGTACTTCGTCATATCCTCCGGAGTTGCAGAAGCGCGCCCTTCGGGGATTGGTGCAAGCGAAGTCTCCCGCGCCGATCCGAAAGGATGAAGCACGCGTGCTATGGGAAGAGCTGAGAGTGCAGCCACGAAGGTACGTCGCGATATCATGCAGGTCCCCTTTGAGTCGCGGTCAAACGTCTGCCATCTTACCTCTTGCAGCGACACTGCGGTCATAGTTCCTCCTGCCCGGCAACGAATGGCACCCCTTGCCGACGTGCCGAAACATCGGTGTGCAGTCACGGTCGAACACGGTCGTTCTCTGTTACACTTTCGCGCATGAACCGGACAACCCGAAGACATTTCGTTGGACAGTGCGCCAGCGCGGCGGCTGCGGCATGGCTTTTGCCAGGATTGGCGCGGGCTTCGAATTCCGCGCCCTCAGTGAAATTCCCCACTGATCCGCGGGCGCGGGTCGCGGTCGCCGCGTACCCTTTTCGTGAATTCATCGTGGGCTGGAAAGGTTGGGACGGCAAGAGTCCTAGTGCAGTTCCCGCTGGCCAGCAAATGGAACTGAAAGATTTTGCAGCGCACGTGGCAGAGAAGTTTAATGTTCACAACATTGAGGCGTGGAGCCGCATCTTTCCTTCGACCGACCGAAAATATCTAGACGAACTCCGCGCCGCGGTTGAGAAGGCGCATTCGGCGATCGTCGATATCGCAGTCGACGGTGAGAACAGTCAGTATTCCATGGATGCGGCTGAGCGTGATCGGGCCGTGGTCTCAGGCAAGGAGTGGGTGGATGTGGGAGCGGCGCTGGGTTCGCCCGGCATTCGGACTCACATCCAGGGAACGAAGGACTCGAAACCCGATGTCGGGCGTGCGGCGGAAACACTCGCTCGCGTAGCCGAGTATGGTGCGAAGAAGAACGTCGTGATCAATCTCGAAAACGACGACGCGGTGAGTGAGGATCCCTTTTTCATTGTGCAGGTGCTTGAGAAAGTAAACAATCCGTGGCTGCGGGCGTTGCCTGACTTTGGCAACACGCTCAACACGCATGACGACGACTATAACTATCGCGCGATGGATAAGATGTTTGCGCACGCTTATGGCATCTGCCACGTGAAAGATGGCGAGGTTGATGAACAGGGCAAGCCCACGCATGTGGATCTCGCGCGCACCTTTGAAATCCTGAAAAAGAATAAATTCAAGGGATACTGTTCGATTGAATTCGATGCTCCGGGAGATCCTTACAAACCGACCGCGGAGCTAGTGGAGAAGACAGTGAAGTTCCTTTCGTAGGCAGGTTGCAGCAGTTCGCCATCGAAAAGAGCGTGCGCAGGAGAAGCAAATGGCGGGACAGGGTGTTCAGCGGCGCGAAGTATTGCGGATTCTTGGGACGGCCGCGGCGGCTGCGCAGTTTCCGGGATTCAGCAAGTGGGCGTTCGCCTGTGGCCATGTCGGCAACGCGAGGCTGCAGATTAAGCCGGAAGTGTATCATCCACAATTCTTCACAGCACCGGAATATGCGATGGTCGAGCGGTTGGTGGAGATCATTATCCCCAACGACGGCACTCCAGGCGCAAAAGAAGCGGGAGTCGCGGAGTTTGTCGATTTCATGGTGGCGAATGATCCCGAGGTGCAATATGGCTTTCGTACCGGGCTCACCTGGTTGAATGTTTTTGCCGAACAAACTCACGGGGACCGATTTGTGGAACTTGCGCGCGAACAGCAGGCTTTCCTTCTGGAGTCACTGGGATTCAAAAACAAGGCGCAACCGGGCCAGGAAGACGGACGCCGCTTTTTCCGGCTGATTCGCGAATATACGGTGACTGGGTTCTATACCAGCGAGATCGGCTTCAAGGCTCTTGATAACCCCGCGCTGAAGTTCTATGCCGAGTCGCCGGAGTGTCCGCACAAGGGCGATCCGGAACACGCGCACCTTCCGCAGGCCTCCTAAGGGAACGGTTGACTGCACAAATCCATGGCTAAGCAAATCTACGATGTGATTGTGATCGGAACGGGGGCCGGTGGCGGCATGGCGATCAAGACGCTGTGCGAAGCGGGACTGAAAGTCTGCGCGCTCAACGCGGGACGCAGGCTCGACCCAGAGAAAGATTTCCGCTACCACCGTATGCCGTGGGACATGAAGTTCCGCGGGCTCGACGATCCCAAACGGCGCGGCGAATCATTCGGGTACATGGACAACGAATACACCAAAGGCGCGTGGGACCATGAGATTCCTTTCACTGTTGCCCCTGGAACAAAATGGATGTGGCCGCGCTGCAATGCCGTCGGCGGCAAAACGAATTTTTGGGGTCGCAGTTCGGCGCGCTTTGGCGAAATCGATTTGCGCGCAGCTTCGCTCGATGGGTACGACGTGGACTGGCCTCTGTCCTACGAAGAGATAAGCCCGTACTACACGCGCGTCGAAAAAATGATCGGTGTGGCCAGCACGGTGCAGAACCGTCCGAGCAATCCGGACGGCTCCTACCTGCCACCATTTAACTTCCGCTGCCTCGATTTCATCCTGGAGGAAGGCTGCAAAAAAGTGGGTGTGCCCTATTTGCCGGATCGTTGCGCACAACTGACGCAGCCGCACGAGGGACATCCGGCATGCCACTTCTGCGGAGAGTGCACGACGGGCTGCGATGTGGGCGCGTTTTTCTCGACTCCTTACTTCTTACTCCCCAAGGCGGAGGCGACAAAGAATCTCGACTTGCGCACCAATGCTCTGGCGAAAAACGTTCTCGTGGATGCGAACGGCCAGGCGACAGGCGTGGCCTACATTGATCGCAAGACGAAGCAGGAAGTCGAAGTGTACGGGCGCGCAGTAGTCGTCGCCGCATCCTGCATCGAGTCGGCGCGCATCTTGCTGAATTCGAAATCCCGTCACTGGCCCGGTGGCATGGCAAACTCCAGCGGACAACTAGGTCGGAACCTCTGTGATCATCTGTACGGCGAGTCGGCGCGTGGATACCTTCCCCAACTCGTGGGCCAACCCAGCTTTCCCGATCACGTGGCCGATAGCACGATCGCATGGATGCCGCGCTGGCAGAACCTGAAGGGCCCGCACGAAGAGAAGTTTATTCGCGGATATTCGATCTACCCCGATGGGGGCTGTTCCGAGTTCCCGTGGTTTGCTCACGAGCTCGACGGGTTCGGCTCGCCCTTCAAGCGCGAGATCAAACGGCGGTATCCTTCCCCGGTAAGCTTCGGAATTCAGGCACCGTCGCTGCGGTCAGACACGAACTATATGGACCTCGATCCTGTCGTGAAAGACCCGTACGGAATTCCTGTCGCACGGATGCACTTCCAGTGGGACGAAAATGTATTGAAGATGTGGGAACATTCCAAACAGGTCTGCACCGAAGTCTTGCGCGCGGCTGGAGGCGTACTCGAGAGTTTGGGGGATGAGCCGGAAATTCCGGGCTGGAGCCTGCACGAAACCGGCACGTGCCGCATGGGGAATGATCCGAAGAATTTTGTTACCAACCGCTTCGGGCAAGCCCATGACGTGCCGAACCTATATGTATGCGATGCCAGCGTGTTTCTGAATTGCACCGACAAAACGACCACCATTAGTATTCTGGCGTTCTCGTTGCGCACCTCAGAGCATCTCATCGAAAACTTCCGTCAGGGTGAGCACAAGGCCGCGTGAACGACGGGCAAACGCCGACTGCTGACCGTTCCCCGCACGCCCCTCTAAGCCGAATCCGGCTGCGCGAGCTAGCAACTCTGTTCCTCAAACTAGGCACCATTAGCTTCGGCGGGCCGGCAGCGCATATCGCGTTGATGGAAACGGAAGTTGTCCGCAAGCGGCAATGGCTCACGCGGCAACAGTTTCTCGATCTGCTGGGCGCGGCCAATCTGATCCCCGGCCCGACCTCGACAGAAATGGCAATCAACGTGGGCTTCGTGCGCGCGGGATGGCTGGGGCTATGCGTAGCCGGAGCCAGCTTCATTCTTCCCGCGGCGCTGATCACCGCAGGTTTCGCATGGGCCTACGTGCGCTTCGGAGCTTTAACGCAGGCTGTCTCGGTGCTGACGGGAATCAAGGCCGCGGTAATAGCAGTCATCGCGATCGCGATTTGGCGGTTGGGAAAAACTGCGGTGAAGACTGTGGATTTGGCCGTATTGGCCGGACTTGCCCTGGTGGCATTTTTTCTCGGCGTGAATCCGATCGCGATTCTTTTCGGCGGCGGATTGCTAGGCATGCTGCTGCGACAGGCTGCCAGCCTTCGGACTCCAGGCATTCCGCTGCTTACTTTTCTCTCTCTGCGGCGAAGCGTTTCTGCGAATACTGCCGGAACGGTATTTGCTCGTTTCGTACGCCTGTTCCCTACTTTGGCCGTCGCTTCGGGGGCAGCCGCAGCCGCTCGTCCATCCGTGTACAGAATTGGCCTGTTCTTTCTGAAGGTAGGCGCGGTGCTTTACGGCGGCGGATACGTGCTTCTCGCTTTTCTGGACCAGGGTCTGGTGCAACAGCACGCTTGGCTGACTCACCAGCAATTATTGGACGCGGTGGCGATCGGACAATTCACGCCGGGTCCAGTGCTGTCGACTGCGACATTCATTGGATACCTCCTCGGAGGAGTGCCGGGGGCAGCGGTGGCTACGGTGGCAATTTTCTTGCCTTCGTTTTTCTACGTCGCCCTGCTGGCACCCATATTGTTCCGTCTGCGACAGTCCGCGTGGATTGCGGCATTTCTCGACTCCGTAAATGTATGCGCCGTTGCGCTGATGGCGGGTGTCACATACCGCCTTTCCACCGACGCTTTGCGGGGATGGCCGGCGTGGGTGATCGCCCTGCTATCACTCGCCGTGTTGTTGCGATGGAAAGTCGGACCGGCTTGGATTGTGCTAGCCGGCGGAGTCGCCGGGCTTTTGTTGGCCGCCGTCCGCTAACAGTGGTAATCTCCAAACGCAATTCAAATCCATCTCCGAGGAAAACCATGAAGCCACGAATCGTTGTAGCATTTTTGCTGCTCGTTCTTTGTATTTCGGCCAGTGGGGCCGACCGCAAATTCATTGTGAAGCCGCGAGCTAGCGACATGAAGGCGCTTCCCTTCAGCGACGCGGTACTGGTGGGGAACACACTCTACATCGCAGGCCACATCGGGCTCGATGCAAAGACCGGAGCGCCGCCCGCCAGCGCCGAAGACGAAGCCCGCCTTGTAATGGACGGAATCAAACAAACGGTCGAATCTGCCGGTCTCACTATGGACGATGTCGTCACTGTGCAGGTATTTTGTACCGATCTGAAGAACTACGAAACATTCAACAACGTCTACAAGACGTACTTTCACGGCGACTATCCCGCGCGAGCATTTGTCGGAGCTTCCAGTTTGCTGCGTGGGGGACGCTTCGAGGTACTGGGGATCGCGGTTAAGAGGGCACAATAGTCTAATGCGATTCGTTTTTTATTCGCCCTGTCGACTATTCTTGTGCTAAATCTATAGGCCATGCGAAAGGCTGTGAACCATCTCAAGAAGTCCGACCCTATCCTGCGCGCCATTATTGAGCGAGTCGGCCCGTGCCGCATGGAGTTTGAAGCACCGGAGTTCAGCAGCCTGGCCGAAGCAATTGTCTACCAGCAATTGAACGGCAAGGCTGCTGTGACCATCTTTAATCGTTTCGTGGCCCTGGCAGGCGACCCGCTTACACCAGAAGGCATTCTCAAACTTAGCAATGAACAAATGCGCAGCGTCGGTCTGTCAAAGCAGAAATCGGCCTATCTGAAGGATCTGGCGGCAAGAACATCAGATGGCCTGCTCAACTTTGCGCGCTTGCAAGACTTGACGGACGACGAAGTGATTGAGCATCTGACGCAGGTAAAGGGCATCGGCGTGTGGACCTCGCACATGTTCCTGATTTTCTCGCTGCGGCGCCCGAACGTGCTGCCCATCGGTGACTATGGCGTTCAGATGGCCATTCGAAAGCACTACAAGAAACGCAAACTGCCGAAACCGAAAGATATGGAGAAGATTGCGCGCGCCTGGGAGCCATACCGCAGCGTGGCCTGCTGGTATCTGTGGCGCAGCCTGGATATCAAAACGGTTTAGGTTAGTGAAGAAGCGCACAGGTTCCAGTCTGCCCCTGTGAACCTCTGTGCCCTCTGTGGTTAAATGGTGTTGGATGGCTGACATTAAGGTTCGTGTGTTGGTAGCCAAGCCCGGGCTCGACGGGCACGATCGCGGCGCAAAAGTCATCGCCAGGGCGTTGCGTGACGCGGGCATGGAAGTGATCTACACCGGTCTGCGGCAGACTCCCGAGATGATCGTCACCGCCGCGCTGCAAGAAGATGTGCAGGTGATCGGGCTGTCGATCCTCTCCGGAGCCCATAACGCCATCGTGCCGCGCGTCATGGATCTGCTCAAGCAGAACAAGATGGATGACGTTATTGTGATCGTGGGCGGCATCATCCCCAACCAGGATATCGAAGGCCTAAAGAAAATTGGTGTCGCCGCGATTTTCCAGCCGGGCACCGCTATGGACGACATCGTTCAGTTCATTCGCACCCACTCTAAGGGACCCGGCGTGCCGGCGGCCGGCTGATGGCAGGCATTAACGCGTCCCGCGCACGGGACATTCTCTCAAAAACGATCGGCCCCGTGCCGTGGTACTGGAAGACCTTTCCTGCTTTCCGCTCACTAGCCGGGCAGCGGTTCGTCTGGACTCATCACGGAGATGAGGGTCCGATTGCGCATCTCGTCTCTCTAGGTCTCGAGCAAGAACCCGACCATGCACGTCTCGCGCTCAACACGTATTGCCGCCCGTTCCTGGTGCCTCCGCATTTCGTCGGTATCTGGTGTCCGGAAGGACGCAACATTCGGCTGACCTGCTTTGATCCCGATCAATTAAAAGCGTTCGATCTGGCCGAAGTGGCAGGCTGGTTCAAGCCTTCTGCGGATCGCATCTATTCCGCGACGCCGCCGATTGCGGACTTCGAGGTGCCGCTGACGCAGCCAGCAGGCATGCAGAAGATCGAGGTGCCCGCGGAACTCGCAACCGTGGATGAACTTATTGTCCCGACTAGCTATAAGGCCATGTCAAACAATGATCCGGCCTTCGCACTCTTTGTGTTTTACCCGCAGGCGGGCCTCGTAGAAGTCTTGCCACAAAAGTGGTTTACCGCCGCTCAGTATCGCGTGGGGCAGCAATGGATCACGCGCGCCGTCCGCGATCCCGAAACACACCGCATCATTGGCGAATGTTTTGGCGTTGGCACATTTGTGCTGGAGGAAGATGGCTGCCGCCTGGCGGAGTGGTTGGAGCGAAGTTAACCCTCACCTGCGCATTCTTGAAGTCCGACCACCGATGTTCACGACTTCCGTCCACCTTGAAGAGCGCGGCGAGCTGCGAGTCGTGCGGCTGCGGTCCAGCGATGGCACCAACCGGCTTACTCGCGATTGCGTACTCTCGCTAACCGAAATGGTGAGCCAGTTGGCACGCGAGCAACGGCCGATCATTCTTGCGGGCAACGACCGATTTTTCTCTGCTGGAGCCGAACTGGAAGAGATTTGCGCTCTCAATGGTCCCTCGGCCTACGAGTTCTCGAAATTAGGACAGACGCTGATGAATGCTATCGATTGCTTCCCTGCCCCTGTTTGCGCCGCCATTTCCGGCTACTGCATGGGAGGCGGTCT
Organism: uncultured Acidobacteriaceae bacterium; assembly: GCA_963731405.1. Taxonomy (GTDB): domain Bacteria; phylum Acidobacteriota; class Terriglobia; order Terriglobales; family Acidobacteriaceae; genus Sulfotelmatobacter. Next base: position 18,821 of record CAVSVS010000004.1, read on the forward strand.
CGATCTCGCTCTGGCTTGCCGATATCGCATCGCCTCAGCACATGCGGTTTTCGGGCATCGCGGCGCGGCCTTGGGCCTGATCACTGGCTGGGGAGGCACACAGCGCTTGCCGCGACTGGTCGGCAAAGGGCGTGCCCTCGAAATGTTGGTAGCGGCCGAAAAAATCACGGCCACTCGGGCCTTACAAATAGGACTCATCGATGCCATTGCTGCCGATCCGGTGGCCGAAGCGGTGCAATGCCTCGCTCAGCAGACGCCTCAATCGCCTTTGTAATCGCGAATTCGCATCGTGCCGCGTTGCGCGCTGTAGCCCGCGTGGTATACCGTAATCAGTCCGCTCCTTGATTCTTGACCCATGGCTGAACGTAACGAAACTCCTGCCTCGAACTCGCCTGAACCGGCCAACGTGCTGACCACAAAGATCGATCCCACTTCCGCGCGCTTCGAAGCCAACATGCGCTTTCTAGCTGACCTCATGTCGCAGGTACGCAATGAAGGCGAAAAGATTTGCGAAGGTGGAGGTGTCAAGGCCATTGAAAACCAGCATGCCAAGGGGCGATTGACGGCACGCGAGCGCATCGCGCTCCTCGCCGATCCCGGCACCTTCTTTGAACTGGGTCTCTATACGGCTCATGGCATGTACGAAGAGTGGGGCGGCGCCCCTGCCGCCGGCGTGATCACCGGGATGGCGCGGATCGAGACGCGCATGGTGATGATCATCGCCAACGACGCCACCGTCAAAGCCGGCGCGTTCTTCCCGATGACCTCGAAGAAAGTCATTCGAGCCCAGAACATTGCCATCGAGAATCGCATTCCCACAATCTACCTTGTCGATTCCGCCGGAGTCTTTCTGCCGCTGCAGGAAGATGTATTCCCCGACACCGACGACTTCGGCCGCGTCTTCCGCAACAACGCCGTCATGTCTGCTATGGGCATTCCGCAGATTGCGGCCATCATGGGCATGTGCGTGGCAGGTGGCGGCTATCTGCCTGTGATGTGCGATCACGTTCTGATGACGGACGGCAGTGGTTTGTTCCTCGCAGGCCCCGCTCTGGTGCAGGCTGCGATTGGGCAGAAGGTTTCCGCCGACGAACTCGGCGGTGCGGCCATGCACTCCGCCATCAGTGGCACCGTCGACTTCCGCGAATCCAACGACGAGGCCTGCATCGCCCGCATCCGCTCCATCGTCGCGAAGTGGGGATACCGGCGGCTCTCTCCGTGGGATCGAAAGAAACCCGTAGAGCCCGCGCTCACTGCGGAAGAAATCTACGGAATCTACGATTCATCCCCCGCTCGTCCATACGACATGAAGGAAGTACTGGCGCGCATACTGGACGGCAGCCGCTTTGACGAGTACAAGCCGGAGTACGGCAAGACCGTGATCTGCGGATATGGTCGTATCGGCGGCTTTGCGGTTGGAATCGTGGCCAATCAGAAACTGCACGCCCAGCAGACCGATCACGAAGGCCACAAGCGTGTGGAGTTCGGCGGCGTCATCTACACCGAGTCTGCCGAAAAAGCGGCTCGCTTCATCATGGACTGCAATCAGAACCTCATTCCGCTGGTTTTCTTTCACGATGTCAACGGATTCATGGTAGGCCGCGATGCGGAGTGGAGCGGAATCATTAAGGCCGGAGCCAAACTGGTGAACGCCGTTTCCAATTCGGTAGTACCGAAGATCACGGTGATCGTCGGTGGATCGTTCGGTGCTGGCCACTACGCCATGTGCGGAAAGGCCTACGATCCCCGCTTTGTATTTGCCTGGCCGACGGCGCGCTATGCAGTTATGAGCGGCGAATCTGCCGCAGCCACGCTCGTCGAAATCAAGGTCAAGCAGCTCGAGCGCGGCGGCAAAAAGCTGAGTGAAGAGGAGCGCAAAGAATTATACGAATCCGTAAAGCGCACCTACGACGAGCAAACGGACCCACGCTACGGCGCCGCCCGCCTCTGGATTGATAAAATCATTGATCCCATCGAAACCCGGGACGCGATCACGCAAGCCCTGGAAGCGGCCGCGCTAAACCCTGACGTTGCGGAGTTTAAGGTTGGAGTGCTGCAGACGTGATTCATGTCGGTAAACGTACCCGAGCGCTTGGAATTATCCTCGCCGCCTGCGGACTGTTCTTGTTTGCGGTCGGGTATTTAGATTATCGCCGCCTCGAGAAAGAACGGGCACAGATGGGAGAAGCATACGAAATGTTGGTTGGTTCCGACCTCTATACGCAGCGAACATCGCGCCTGTTCAAAACTACTTTCCTTGTGTTTGGAGTCACAGGTTTAGCAACACTAGGACCGGCAATCATTGACGTGCGTGAGTCTCGCTTCAAGAAATGAACCGTGTTTAGGATCGCATTTAGTTGAGAAGCTAGACGCCAATGCCAGCAACCGATGCCGTCAAACTGATTGAATGTCCGCGCGATGCCTGGCAAGGGCTGAAGGGGTTGATCCCTGCCGAGTTAAAGGTGGATTATCTGAAGGCCTTGATCAGCGTGGGGTTCAAGCATATCGATGCGGTATCGTTCGTGTCTCCCAAGGCCGTACCTCAGATGGCCGATTCGGAAGAAGTCCTGAAGGAACTCGACCCGCCCGACGATGTCGAAATCATTGGTATAGTGGTCAACGAAAAGGGCGCGCAGCGAGCGATCGAGACCAAGGCGGTCTCAACGCTGGGATTTCCCTACTCGATTTCCGAAACCTTCCTGCGCAAAAACCAGAATCAATCACCCGAGGATGCGCTGGAAGAATTGGAAAAGATTCAAAACAAGGCCGAGGAGGCGGGGCTCGATGTCGTGGTCTACATCTCCATGGCATTTGGCAACCCTTATGGCGACCTATGGAACCCCGACGAAGTGGTTGAGGCGATCTCTCTGATGGAAGTCGACAATCTGCGGATGATCTCGTTGGCCGATACCGTCGGAATGGCCAGCCCGCAGCAGATCAGCGATCTGGTCGGTGCAGTCATGGCGAAATACGATTACCTGGAGATTGGCGTGCATTTGCACAGTCGTCCCGAGGAGGCTGCCAACAAGATTTTGGCCGCCTACGATGCGGGCTGCCGTCGTTTCGATTCTGCTCTGGGAGGCCTCGGCGGATGTCCCTTTGCGCAAGACGCTTTGGTTGGTAACATCCCCACTGAGAAAGTTATCGAAGCGCTCAGCCAACGAGGCGCCGAATTGCCGAAGCTTAAACCGTTGGATTCGCTGCTGAAGGCTACGGCAGGGATCGGCGCGAAGTTTTCCTCTTCGCTCGCGGCGGACTGAGAAGGCAGCCTCTGATTTCAGAATATGTCCTACAACACAATACAACTCGCGTATGACAGCGGCGTGGCAACCATCACGCTGAATCGTCCCGAGAAACGTAACGCCATCAGCTTCGAACTAATTGACGATCTCCTACGCGCCCTCGATGAAGTTGCGAAGTCAGAGGCAATCGTCCTGATCGTGACCGGGGCTGGCAAAGCCTTTTCTTCCGGGATGGATCTCGACAACCTGAAGTCTCTGCTCGGCCGTACTCCCGAGCAGAACCTGCAGGACTCTCAAACCATGGTCCAGTTGTTCCGCTCGCTGTACGAGTTCCCCAAGGTAACCATTGCAGCAGTGAACGGACCGGCGATTGCCGGTGGAACCGGTCTTGCTCTTCTCTGCGACTTTACGCTCGCGACTCCAGACGCGAAATTTGGCTATACCGAGGTGCGCATTGGCTTTGTGCCGGCCATCGTCTCGACCTTCCTGTTGCGCCAAGTCGGCGAAAAACAAGCTCGCGACCTACTTTTAACCGGCAGAATCTTCGCTGCGGAAGAAGCAGCAAGGATGGGATTGGTCAGTGAAATCGTACCCGCAGAGAATTTGATGGCGCGGGCGCGCGAGCTCGCCGCGCTGCTTATGGAAAACAGTTCGGCGTCGTTGCGCGCCACCAAGCAACTGCTCACCGATCATGCTCGCGCCGAACTCGATGCGCAGATCGATTCGGCGGTCCGCGAAAACGCCGCCATCCGAACAACCGCGGATTTCCGCGAAGGAATTTCATCATTCCTGGAAAAGCGCAAGCCGCTCTGGACAGGAAAATGACCTCCAACCATCACCATGCATTCCATGAAACCCGGGTGCGCGTGCGCTACGCCGAAACCGACCAGATGGGCGTCGTCTACCATTCGAACCACCTGATCTGGTTCGAGGTTGGGCGTGTGGAACTCATGCGCGAGATGGGATTCTCCTACCGCGACATGGAGCGCGAAGACGGCCGATTCATCGCCGTAGCGGAAGTGAAATGCCGCTACCGCGCTCCCGTCTACTACGACGAAGAAATCGTAATACGCACCCGGCTTAAGAATGTTCGCGAGTCTGTTGTCGTATTCAGCTACGAACTTGTACGGGCCGATACCAATACGCTGCTGGCGGAAGGCGAGACCACGCACATTGTTACCGATTCAAACATGAAAGTTGCGGCGCTGCCGGGGAAGTATTTGACCGCATTCCGCGAAGCAATCGCGAAGTAGCCCGTTACGGATCCAGGCATTTCATGGGGAACTCTTGAACGCACTCCACATCAACGGAAATGATTTGACACTCGAGGCTGTTCGCGAAGTTGCCAGCCTCGAAACCCGCCGCGCCGCCTTGCTCTCGCCTGACGCACGCCAGGCAGTGAACCAGGCTCGTGCAGTCGTCGACGAGATCGTTGCGAGCAACAAACTCGCGTATGCCATCACTACCGGCGTCGGCAAACTAAGTGACGTCCGCATCGCCGGCGATCAAATTCGCGAACTGCAAGTGAACTTGGTCCGCTCTCATGCCGTCGGTGTAGGTGAACCGCTCGCCATAGAAGAAACGCGCGCCATGATGTTGCTGCGCGCGAACTCGCTCGCCAAGGGACACTCGGGTGTGCGCGCTATCGTCATCGACACCCTCTGCGAGATGCTCAATCGCGGAGTCACTCCAGTTGTGCCGTCCCAAGGAAGCGTAGGTGCGAGTGGTGATCTGGCTCCTCTGGCGCATTTGGCCCTCTCGCTGATCGGCGAAGGCGAGTGCTTCGACGAAAAAGGCGTGCGTGTTCCCAGTGCTGATGCCTTGAAGCGAGCACAGATCAAGCCCCTGGTGCTGGAGTCCAAAGAAACTATCTCGCTGATTAACGGCACCCAGGCCATGCTAGCCGTGGGAACGTTGGCGTTGCTGGCCGCCGAAATATTGGTCGACACCGCCGACGTACTTGGCGGCCTGTGCTGCGACGCCCTGAAAGGTACCGACGCCGCATTTGACGAACGCATCCACAAGGCACGTCCCCACGCCGGGCAAACAAAGACCGCGGCCAACCTCCGGCGCATGCTCGAAGGTAGCCAGATTCGCGAGTCGCATCGCGAGTGCGGCCGGGTGCAAGACGCTTACTCCTTGCGCTGCATCCCCCAAGTCCACGGCGCCGTGCGCGACACCCTGGCGCACTGTCGTTCAGTCTTTGAAACGGAAGCGAATTCCGCCGTCGATAATCCGCTAGTTTTCATTACCAATGCGAACAACGCTGAGGGTGACGTCATCTCTGGCGGAAACTTTCATGGCGAACCCCTGGCCTTTGCCTTGGACTTCCTGGCCATCGCGTTGAGTGCGCTCGCAGGCATCAGCGAGCGTCGCATCGAAAGACTGGTAAATCCTGCGCTCAGCGAGGGTCTGCCGCCCTTTCTCGCTGCGGGCGCCGGATTGAACTCCGGTTTCATGATGCCTCAAGTCACCGCCGCGGCGCTTGTCAGCGAAAACAAAGTGCTGGCCCACCCTGCCTCCGTCGACTCGATCACGACATCCGGCAATAAAGAAGACTACGTTTCGATGGGCATGACTGCTGCAACAAAACTGAAGCGCGTTGTAGATAACACGCGGAACGTCCTGGCAATCGAGGCCATGGCGGTCGCACAAGCCGTCGACTTCCTGGCTCCGCTTAAAACTTCGAAGCGCGGGCAAGCCGCTCATGCTGCAATTCGCTCCGTGTGTCCCACGATGGAGAAAGACCGCGTCATGTACACGGACTTTGCCCGCCTGGCGTCACTCATTGCGAGTGGAAAAGTTGCCCAGGCCCTACGGTAGAATTCAGCATCCCACTCGCAACTGGAATCAACAATGAAAGTACTTACCGAATATTTGAAGTTTCATACCAAGACGCATCGGGCCTACGTGCACATTACTCCGCAGATCGAGCAGATTGTCGCCACGAGCGGCGTGCACGAAGGCATGGTGCTGGTTTCCGCTATGCACATTACCGCCGGCGTTTACGTGAACGACAATGAAAGCGGCCTCATTGAAGATATTGATCAGTGGCTCGAGCATCTGGCGCCTTTCCGCAAAGGCTACAGGCATCATGAGACCGGCGAAGACAATGGCGACTCTCACCTGAAGGCGCTGCTGATTCATCATGAAGTCATCGTGCCCATCACCGCGGGAAAACTCGATTTGGGCATATGGCAGCGCATTTTCTACGCAGAATTCGACGGGCAACGGGACAAGCGCGTTATTGTGAAGGTAATGGGAGAGTGACTACATGTCGGAAGAACTGACCGAATTGCAGGAGCATGCAGAGCACGCAAAACATGACCCAAGTCTCGCGCCGGTCTCTCTGACCATGGCCGTCTTAGCGGTGCTCGTCGCGGTGGTGGCGTTGCTCGGACACCGGGCGCACACCGAGGAAGTGGTGCTGCAGGCCAAGTCCTCCGATCAATGGGCGTACTACCAGGCAAAAAACATTCGGCGCCACGAGGATGAACTCTTTGTTGACTTGACCTCAGTGCAGGCAAGCACGGACGCGACGGCGATGGAGAAGTTGCGCGAGAAATATTCGGGCGAAGCCGCCCGCTACAAAGATGAGCAGAAAGCAATCGAGGACAAGGCCCACGAGATGGAGGCCGACGTCTCGCACGAAAGGAATCGCGCCGATCGATTTGACCTTGCCGAAGTCTTTCTGGAAGTGGGATTGGTGATCACTTCCATCACGCTGCTTTCGGGCCGCAGAATCTTCTGGCATCTGGGCGTCATAGTCGGGGCCTTGGGAATCGTGGTAGCGACTTCGGCGTTTTTCGTGCACTGAATCATTCGCCAACCGGTGAAAAACGGAGCTAAGCGTCCAGGTCCGTCTTCGCGGAAGCTGCGGCCAGCCCTTCCACACTTCCATTCGGCTTAACCACCACAAACGGACCGATCGCCAGCACATCCATACGGGTGCGTTGGAAGCAGTCGATCGCCTCTTCCGGCGTGCAAACAATCGGCTCGTTCTCATTGAAACTCGTGTTCAAGATGACGGGAATGCCGGTCTTTCGATGGAATGCCGAGATTAAATCGTAGTACAGCGGATTCTCTTCGCGGGTCACACTCTGCAAGCGCCCCGTATCGTCCACATGGTTCACCGCGCATAATTCCTTGCGCTTCTCCGGCCTGATTTTATAGACGTGCAGCATAAAGGGCGACGGATGGTCATGCTCGAAGTACTCGTGCTGATAATCCGCCATGATCGACGGAGCAAACGGCCGGAACCATTCCCGATGCTTGATGCGGGCGTTGAGGACATCCTTCATGTTCGGCAGGCCGGGATGCGCAACGATCGAGCGATTCCCCAGCGCCCGGGGCCCCCACTCCATGCGCCCTTGAAACCAGCCAATAACATTGCCGGCGGCGATCTGGTCCGCCACCTCGTCGAGTAACGGCCCACGCTCCAACTTTCGATACGTCAGGCCCGAACTCTGCAGCGCAGACTGAATACGCGATTCGGAGAACTCCGGGCCCAGATAAGAATTCTTCAGTTCGTGACGCCGAGACTGTTTGAGCGCCGAGTGATACGTATGGAGCGCAGCTCCAATCGCCAACCCTTCGTCCCCGGCAGCAGGCTGAATGTAAGTGCGGCGGAAGCGAGTTCGGTCAAAGAGCTTGCCGTTAGCCACACTGTTCAAAGCGCACCCGCCTGCCATTGCAAGATCTTCCGAAGGGACACGCTCGTGGAGTTGGTTCAACAAATGAAAGAAGATTTCTTCAAACCGGTGCTGCAGCGCGAATGCGAGGTCCATATCGCGTTGGGCAATCTCAGTGTGTGGACGGCGCGGCTCGCCGAATAACTTCTCCATCCGGTCGGAAAAGTGGCGCGCCAATTTCACCGTTCCGTCCTCTAACACCAGCATTCCCTGGTTACTTCCCAGCGGCTTGAAGTAGCTGAGGTCCAGTTGGAAGCCGGCATTTTTCGGCGTCGCGATCTTGCTGATCTCGTCGAGATAAGTATCCTTCCCGTACGGCGCAAGGCCCATTACCTTGCCTTCATCGCCATACTTGCTATAGCCGATGAATTCGCAAATCATCGTGTAAAAGCTGCCTAGGGAATGCGGCAGAAAAACGCGGTCCAGCACTTCAATTTCGTTGCCTTCACAACGCGCCATCATCGTGGACACAAAGTCGCCCGAGCCGTCGTAGCTGAATCCGGCCGCCTTTTCCCAAGGAGAGCAATAATAGGCGCTCGCAATGTGCGCTATGTGATGTTCGAGGTGATGCTCCTGAAAACGCAACTGCGTCGCGTCGATATCGAGCGCCTTCGCCAGCAGTGAACGAACGTCGCGCATGGCCTCTTTGCGTTGACGAAGACGAATAAAGTTCAGAATTTTGGCTGGATTGGCGACCGCATATTGAACTTTCTTTACCAGATTTGCGTCGCTGTCCTGACCAACGGCAACATGCTCAACGTCGGAAATCTTTGCACCAACCGCATCGAGACACGCTCTTACGGCCAGCGCCGGAAAGCCACCAAAGTGCTTGTGGCGATTCAACCGCTCTTCGGCAATGGCGAACTTTACTTCGCCGTCGAGCACCATTGCTGCCGAAGCGTCGGCGTGAAACATGTTGAGCCCTAAAATGAGCATGAACTACCCTTATCTCCTGTGACAGTGCGTGCGTGATCGGGTCATTCGTTCTGGGGCGTGTACGACATGTGTGCGCTTCGAGCGGCATCGAGTAACTCGGTGGTGTTAACCGCGAAACGCCTGCCGCTTCCAAGTGCCTCGTCGATCCGGAGTGTTGCAAGAGTCGAAGCTACCAACTCCGTGAATGAAATCGGCGCTTCACCATGCTTCTGAACAGATTCCGCAAATGCAGCCCATTCTGCGCGATGTCCTTTGTCCTGCTGCCAGCGCGCACGAATAATATCTCTACGGCCATTTCGCACCAACTCGAGACGGCGAAAATCCTCGAGCACCGCAGTGCTTCCTCCTCCGAACACCTCGATCCGCTCCTTCGAGAACGCTCGGTCGCCGTTGGCGAGATAGCTGATGGTCCCCTCGGAACCGTTCGCGAAACGCAGGGAAATCAGCACATTGTCGCCACTATAACGGCCGGAATTGCCGATGCCCCGCGCCTCGACTTCGACAACGGTCGATCCCGACAGAAAGCCCAAGAGATCAACAAAGTGGCAGACCTCCCCCAGAATGCGCCCGCCCCCTTGTTCGCGGTCGTTCACCCAATGGTCGGCAGGCAGATGGCCGGCGTTTACCCGATAATGCAGAGCCAAGGGCTCTGCGATCATCGCGAGAAATGACTTCATACGCACCGTCATGGGTGCGAAACGACGGTTAAAGCCCACCATCAGCACCGGCAACTCTGACGCCGCAAGCCCCGAATACGCATCAATGATCGAGCGTAATTCGTCTTCGGTCAGGCACAGCGGCTTCTCGCAAAACACGTTCTTCCCGGCTGCCAGCGCAGTCAGAACTTGTTTGGCGTGCAGGTGATGGCGAGTCGCGATCACAACGGTGTTGACGCTCGGATCATGAATAACTTGAAGATCATCTGTCGAGCAAGAGCGAAAGCCGAATTTGCTCTGAGCATGTTGTGCGTGCGATCCATTTGCGGCGCAAACCGCCACCAGTTCAGTATTGGGTGTTGTCTTCAGGGCGGGAATCAACGTTCCGGTAGCGAACAATCCGGCGCCGAGCAAGCCCACAGAAACTCCACCCTCAGAGACAATCCGGGCCGTGCCCAATATCTGCTTAGGTACCACGGCGATCACAGGCGGGTGATCCCCTGCGCCGTCGTATTCGATCACCACTCCCAGAAATGGATTCCGCGTCTTCCCTGTAATCAAATCATATGCACTCTGCGCACGTTCAACCGGGAAACGGTGAGTGATCAACTTGCCGACGCCGAGTTTTCCCGCAGCGAGTAACTGCACGAATGCTTCCATGTTGCGCGTTTCGGTCCAGCGCACATACCCGATCGGATAGTCGCGCCCTTTCTGCTCATACGCTGCGTCGTAACGACCGGGACCATACGAGCGCGAGATGCGGAAGTCGAGTTCCTTTTCATAGTAGGTCTTTCGCTCAATGTCCATGCCGACGGTTCCCACCGCAACCACGACTGCGCGATCACGCGCAATCGTCCCCGCCAGGTTCACCGGATCACTACTCGACGTTTCCGCCGTGACCAGAACACAATCAACCCCTGCTCCCCGCGATCTCTCGATGCACAATTCGCGAAACGCCGACGCTGTGTTGGCCACATCATCCGCTCCCATCTGGCGTGCCAGATCAGCGCGCGATGCATCAATATCCGTTCCCAAAACGCGGCATCCCGCGGCCTTTAGCAGTTGCACCGTGAGTTGTCCGAGCAGACCCAGCCCAATTACGGCAACAAGATCGCCAAGCTTGGCTTCAGCGGTCCGAATACCGTGCAAAGAGACCGCACCCAAAGTTGCAAATGCTGCTTCCTCGAAAGGAATCTCCTCCCCGCCAGGATGTCGTGAAGGAATACGCGCAACCAGCAACCGCGGCACACATGCAACCTCAGCATGCACGGCAAATCCGGCTCCAGCGCAGGCCACCCGATCTCCAGGTTGAAGATCAACAACACCTTCGCCCACGGCGATCACCGTTCCTGAGCAGCTGTAGCCCGGGCTTTGCGGTTGATCGAGCCGGCTCCGCACCGCCTGAATCGCCGAGAAGATTCCGTCACGCTGCACCTTGCTGATGACTTCCCGCACCAGGTCAGGCCGCGAGTGTGCCTTCTGCAGCAGGCTCTTCCGGGCAAACTGTGCGGAAGCGCGCTCTGTACCTGCCGAGACTAGCGACGCTGCAACGCGTACCAGCACACACCCATGTAGCAGTTGTGGTGCAGGAACGTCCTCCACCGAAACCTCACCGCTGCGCGCGTTTTGAAGAACCTGTTTCATGCCGTCGCCACTCGACCGCCGGATAGTGACTCGCCCTCGAACTGCTGCGCTCCCCCGTCGAGGAACGCCTGCATCCATAACTCCAGAGTCAGGAATTGCCACAGTTGCATCGACCAGTCCTCGCGGCCGCTGCGATGCTCGTCGATATAACCTTGCACCACTTCTGGACGGAACAGGCCACGCCGTCGCAGTTGCGCAGATGAGAGGAGATCATCCACCATTTCCTTCAAATCGTGTGCCAGCCAATAATCGACCGGAGCGGCAAAACCGGCTTTCGGTTGTCGCAGCACTTCGTCGGGCAAAATATCACGCATCGCCCTCCGAAAGATGTACTTGGTCGTCGGCCGCAAGAACCCTTTCAGCTTCATATTGGGCGGCACATTCCATGCCACAAATTCCGCCAACTCCCGGTCAAGAAACGGGACTCTCACTTCGACCGATGACGCCATGCTCATCTTGTCGTTATAAGTAAGATTCAAACTGGTCATGAAGATTTTGGTATCGAGATATAGCATCTGGTGCAAAAAGTCAGCCTCACGCACCCGATCGAATCCGGCACGGTGCCGGCTGGTTGGATCAGATCCTGAAATTTCCGCGCTCCATTCTGAACAGTAGAGCCCGCCCTTCTGCCCTTCATCGAGATAAGTACAATTTGTGATGAACCGGTCGACGGAGTTCAGGGACGCACTTCTTGCCATTTTCTTCGCCAGCCGAACCGTTCCTTTGAGTGCCGTGCCGCGCAGGTTCGGCAGCGCGCTCAAACCAGCCTCGATGGCACGCCGCCCAATAGCCGGCATCCGTCCGTAAGCCTGGGCCCAATAATGCGCAACATGCTTACGGTATCCCGCGAACAATTCATCCCCGCCTACGCCCGAAAGCAGAACCGTCGACTGCTTCCGAGCCTCGCGACATACAAGATACGCAGTGAGGATGGCGGGATCAGCCGTGGGTTCGTCCATGTGCCAAACTAACCGCGGCAACAGATCCGTTACATCGGGCTCAACAACGATGCGCTGATTTTCACAGCCCAAATATTTGGCGAGTCGGCTCGCCACCTCTGGGTCGTCCAGCGTAGTTTCTCCCACTCGGTACTCATCTGGAAATGTGATCGTGTAGGTTCGGACCGGCTGTTTCGTAGCACGGCTCATCATCGCGACAATGCTGGACGAATCAAGGCCAGCACTGAGGAAAGCCCCAATCGGTACGTCGCTGATCATTTGCGCTTCGACCGATTGGCGAAAACGCTCGCGAACTTCTTCGGCCAGGTCCGCTTCCGACCGACTGTAAGTCTGATTCGCAGGCGGAAAACTCAGATCCCAATATTGCGTCAGCTTAAGTTCGCCCTTGCGCAGCGTCGCATAATGGCCTGCAGGAAGTTTCAGGATACGTCGGAACATCGTATTCGGATCGGGCACCCACAGGAACGTGAGATATTGATGCAGTGATTCCGGATCCAACCCCGCCTGAATTTCCGGAACCTGCAACAGCGCTTTTATTTCCGAGGCAAATGCGAAATGCCTGCCATTGTGGAAATAGTAAAAGGGCTTCACTCCGAAATGATCACGCGCCACAAACAGTTCTGGCGTGGTCGCTCGCAGGTCGCAGATCGCGAACGCAAACATCCCGTTCAGTCGCTTGACGCAATCCGGACCTTCTTCTTCGTACAGATGAATGATCACCTCTGTGTCAGTGTGCGACGCGAAGCGATGGCCTTTGTTCTCGAGTTCCCTTCGAAGCTCTGCGAAGTTGTAGATCTCGCCGTTATACGTGATCCACACGGTTCGGTCTTCGTTGCACATTGGCATGTGCCCCAGCGGGGAGAGATCGAGAATGGCTAGTCGGCGGCTGCCCATTCCGACATAGGAGCCGTCCGGGAATCGTCGCTCCCAGAGACCTGAATCGTCGGGTCCGCGATGCGCCTGAACCTGGGTCATCCGCGCCAGTGTTTCCCGATCCCCGCAATTCACGACGCCGCTAATACCGCACATTTTCGGCTAGACCCTTTACGCTCTTTCTCTCGACGCCTTCGATTTCAGCTCGTAAATCTTGGCCTTCGTGTGAAACATCTGCACCGCTTGAAACACGCAATAAATCAGCCCCGGAATCCCATCTATCCATCCCCCTCGCAGAAAATAACGATAGAGGAAGAGCAGCACCGGAGAGCCAGGAACGACATAAAGCTTCTTCTTGAGCCAGCGGCGCCTCTGAGCTTGATTTCCAAACAGAGCGGGCAACAGCTCGCTACTGTTCTGCTCGCCGCGCAACAGCATGTGCGACTCCCAGTTCGAATACTCATCATGCTTCTGAATATACCGGGAAAGCGATTCCACGTTGTGATGAATCAGAGGATTCGTCAGACGCGACGTAGGACCATCGACGACCACATGTTCGTGCACTTCCATGTCGGCCATTGACAGATCCTGATCCCGCAATCGGCACTCGTACCGTCCCTTTCCCTTGCGGAACAATGCGAGCTTCCAAAAGTTCGCATCTCCATGTCGAAGAACACGACCAAGAAAATACATGCGCAACGAAACGTAGTATCCGTTGACGGTTGGATTTCCGATGGCGCGGCGAATTTCACCTTCTAATTCCGGCGTAAGTGCTTCATCCGCGTCAACCAGAAAAATCCAGTCAAACGCGAGTGGCAGATTTTCCATCGCCCATTGACGTTTCTTGGGCCATCCGCCTCGATAGTGAAACTGCACCACCTTCGCGCCATAGGATCGCGCTATTTCCGGAGTGTCATCGATGCTGCCAGAATCGATGACGTAAACCTCGCCAACGTTTTTCAACGCCTCCAGGCAGCGAGGCAAATTCCTCTCCTCGTTGCGAGCGGCCACAATCACGCTGACTGGTAACTTTTCAGCCGACGTTGTAGCCTTCGCCTTGGCGATCGCCTCAACCTTTTGCATGGGAACGTTTTTACAGATGCAACTCACACCAACGTTGCAACACGAATAGCGACCATGGACGCGACCACGATGTCTTGCCTTCCAAAAAGTCCTTCCAGACTTGTCTTACTTGTTTGGCATGGAGCAATTGCCGTAATGGGCCTTCGCAAATCCGCCGTTCCCCCAGCACGCTTTCGATCTCAGATCGGAGTTCCTGTCGCATCCAACGCTCGAAGGGCAGCGTAAACCCGCGCTTCGGACGATGAACAATATCGTCCGGAAGCGAGCCTGCTAGCGCCTCCACCAGAAGTTTTTTCGGCGTGCCGCTCAGTTTCCATCCGCCGGGCAGCCCCAATACGGCCTTGGCCAACCGATGATCGATGAGAGGAACCCGGACCTCCAAACCCTGCGACATGCTCATGAAATCAGCATCACGCAACAGCGTATTCAGCATATAACAGCGCGACTCCAGATAGGATACGCGATTGATTGAATCGAGTGCTTGCGCGCTTCGCAGCCGATCACATTGCGATTCCTCTGCCATTCGAGTTGCTGTCCCATCGTAGTCTTGCAGCAGCAGATCTCTCTGTCCTGGCATAAACAGCATTCGACTCAAGAAATAAGGATGCAGCACCCGTCCATTGTCGCGAACCAGGGACGCCAGCTTGCGATTTTGATCAGTTTGCGGCGACAGTGACACAAACAGCGAGGCGACTGGAGTTCGTACCGATTTTGGCAACTGATTCCAGAACTTCGCGATGCGCTCCATGCGCGGCACGGTCCGGAACGAAGAATACCCTGCAAACACTTCGTCTCCGCCCAGTCCCGACAATGCAACCTTCACCCCGGCTCGCCTCGCCTCTCGCGACACGAAGTAAGTGTTTATGCCGTCCATCGTCGGCAAGTCCATCGCGCCGAGCGCTTCAGGAATGGCAGCCACGACATCAGCCTGCGATACATTGATCTCGTGATGATCGGTGCGAAACCTGGCTGCGACGGAGCGTGAGTGCTCCGCCTCGGAATATTCTGCTTCTCGAAAAACAATGGAAAACGTACTGGGCGTCACCCCGCCCCGGCTCAGAATGCTGACCAGCGCACTCGAATCGATTCCTCCGGAAAGAAACACTCCCACCGGGACGTCGCTGACCAACTGCGAACGCACCGCCTCTTCCAGCATCGGTCGCAAATGCTCGGCGGTTTGTTTTTCGCTGTTCGCAGGGAGCGCCGAATTTCCCTCGCCGGCCGCATGGTCTACAAGATCCCAATAAGAAGACTGACGAAGAATGCCTGCTTGCCATGTCAGCGTGTGTCCGGCGGGAAGCGCACGTACCCCTTCAACCAGAGTAAGGGGGTCGTAGGCTGAACCGAACGTCAGATAATTGAGAAGTCCCGCGGGATCAACACGCGGTTGCACCAATCCGGTGCCAAGCAAAGTCCGAACCTCGGAAGCGAAAACAAAGTACGATCCCGCTTGCGCATAGTAAAGCGGCTTGATGCCCATCGGATCGCGCGCCAGAAACAGCTGATGCCGGCGCGCATCCCAGATCGCGAAGGCGAACATGCCGCGAAATTTCGTCAGACACGCCTCCCCCCATCGCACATAAGCCTTCAGCACAACTTCGGTATCAGAGTGGCTGACGAAATTAGTGCCGACCTTCTGAAGCTCTTCCCGAATCTCGTGGAAGTTGTAGATCTCGCCGTTGTAAACGATCCAGCTTCCGCTCTCGGCATCCTGCATCGGCTGATGAGCTAGCGGCGAGAGATCAAGAATCGCGAGTCGCCGGTTTCCCAATCCAATTTCAATCGACTCAGGAACTAAGTCCCGCAGCAGGATCGTTCCAGAATCATCCGGCCCTCGATGAGCGAGGGACTGCGTACCACGTTCAAGCACACCTTCAGGAATTCGCCCCTTCCGTGCAACAATGCCGAAAATTCCACACATTCAGAGGGTCACCTGCACAGCGTCCCCGCGATGGAGCTTTTGATTCAACCCATTATCCCTTGCACGGGGAACACGCGCCGCATCACTGGATCTTCTCCACCGCGATTCGCACCGCATAACTTCCTGCCCCTGTCGCGCATGCGGTATAAGCGGTCGAGTACGTAATCGCCGCGTTTCCCGCCGACCACAAAGAAATATTCCCACCACCAAAATTGGAAGTCGCCCCCAAAGACAAGCTGTTCCCGCCGGAAACGCCCGCACCCGAAAGAGGGACTCGAATGCTCTTCGCGCTGGTTTCGTCCTTCCACGCGATAGTGAGAGCCGTTGCCGCGCCGCCCCCGGACGCACAGGCGTTCGTCGCATCCAGATAGTAGCTGATCCGATATTGCCCCGCACCGCAAGCCGACGACGCGCACAAATTCGTCGCAGAAATTGCCGCTTTCTGCCCAGTCAGCGAAACCGACCATCTCGCCGCGGCACCTTCCGCAACTCCGGTTGCGCCGCCCGACGCTCCCCCGCAACCCGAACACTTTCCAGTTACCGTAAGATTCCCATTAATCGTCACCGGCACATTGAACGTCTTCGCCGCCGCACTGAGCTTCTCCTGCGGATTGCCATCAGGAAGCTTGCCAACATACTCACGAACCTCCTTCTCCGCGCGACTGTACAGCGTATCGATATTGCCCTCATAGCCAAGATCGAGATCGTTCACATCCGCCGTGGGACGATGATTCGCGGTGGCCCACGTCTTTCCCCAATTGCTGTCCGCAAGCGTAATGAGCGGGGTAAAACCCGCGGACTTGTCCGTGGTGCCCGAAATTCAGCCGCCCCTTGTGCCCGTTCTCGGCAGTCTGCAAACCGTTCGCAGCCTTTAAGATCGTCGCACCCGGGATCGCCCCCGCCGCGTTAGTTTGCATCGCCTCCAGATTCGCGGCCGCCGGCGGAGTTGCGGCCGTCCCAATCAGCACGTTCGCCGCTCCGGTAATCGCTCCTGGGGGGATCGTGCTGACGATCGCACCGGCCCCCAGTACATCCGCCTCCAAAGGCGGCGCAGGGCTAGAATACGACGCGGTCGACATGTCTCCCGCCGTGCTCATCACGATTGCTCCCGGCCAGAAGTCGAGCCGCGGCATATAGAAGTTCGCCGACAGGTTTTCCGCCACGTTCGTGTACGCGGTTAGTTCTCCTCCGGCATCGGTAAACGAGCACGTGAGGGTCGCACACGACTCCTGCTGAACTGTCGTTGCCAGATATTTCCCCGTTCCTTCCGGATACGGACGAACGCTGTGCTGATCCCAATCGATCCTAAGGATCTTGTAGCTCGAGGCGCCCGCAATCTTGGGGAACATTCCTTTCACACTTCCTGAACCGTTCGTAAGCGCGTATCCGGCGGGTAACGGGATACCGTCGCCGAACTTCGCATGCACCGGGACCACCCAGTAGAGCCGATCGTGCGATCCCGCGGCTGCACCCCAGTTGGGAAACTGGCCCGATGCGCCATTCGCAGCCAGTCCACTGAGCTTTACCGAAACGCCCTCCGCCACAATTCCTGCATTGCCTACGTTTCCCAGGGGACTATATTCCTTGCACGGCGACGCCTCGTAATACACGTTCTCGGAAACGAATCCCCCAAATCCTCCGCGCTGGTTGCTGACCCGCACTCCGAACAACGACCAGCCCTGAATCACGCTGTCAGAAATTCTCAAGCCGTTGCCCGAGAGCCACTCCACACCTTTGCCCGCGCACTGCAGCGAAATATTCAGATGCTTCAGCCACCCCACCGCCGACCAGCGATTGAACGGCCCCGGAGCCGTAATAAACGCGCCACAATAGCTAGGATTACAGGTCACGGCTCGCGCGCCTGTATCCATGCCGTCGAGCAGGAACGCCTGGTCATCGTCCACCTGCACGTACGAACCAAAGCTTCCCCCTTTGGGTGGCCAGCGCGCCGACACGTTGAAGATGCGAGTCTGCGATCCGTTCACTTCGATAAACGGCTTCGTACCCGCAACCATCATCGGGCGTCCACGAGGATTAAGCAGCGTGATGTTGCCGAACGACGACGCAGATCCGTGATCGCCGACAAACAGGCAAGCGTCGTTCACGGTGTAGCAGTTGAGAACCGATCCTGCAAAATCAATCGTCTGGTTCGACGCACGAATCGAGATTGGAGCAAACACGTCGTACTCCCCGGGAGGCACCACGACCTTACCTGACTGCGAAACTCCGGCAGGATTGGTAGGAGTAAAGCGCGCTGAGATAGACGCCTCCTGTACCCCGCTCGATGCGCTCCCTATCACGTAACCCGCAGGATGGCCGTGTTCCGTCACAAACTCCAACGTGCCCGCGCGTCCATCGCCCTTACACGTCCCGCCGATGACCTTCACCGCTTCTGAGGTTCCGGCCCCTGAAATGAAAACGTAGTACCACGGCTCAGACGCGATCACCCCCGGCGGACAAGGATTCAGCGTGACCGAATTCCGCCCCGCTGAACTAAGCACAGACGATGGACTTTGCCGCCAATTCGAATCGGTCGCCGTGCGCACGACATTTGTCGCCAGCGGTCCCGCTTCGGACGCGCGGGCGTACGATCCGTGATAAATCGCGAGCAAGAGAGCCAGTGCCAACAGAATTCCGATCGACGCGACGATCGGTCGTAGGAAAGATCGCAATGAATGGAACAGGCTTTCTGGAAAACGGACTGGCCTCAGCATGCATTCCTCCTGGCCCTGGCGGATGAGCGTTGCGCGGTTTTAAGTTACTCTACGGTCCAACGCCTGCTTTCGCCAAGCAACCTGGCGAATCCTCTGCCCAAGACAGTACAAACCCGTCCCGTCAGTAAATTCCTCCCCCTTTCTGGGTGCTCTCAATCTTTCCGCTCTCCGCCGTCAACGAATACGCTGTCCCTCCGTCACCTGTCCAAGAAGGCAAATCAAACCGTCCGCCCGTTGGCACACGATACACACTCACATTCCGAAATGTAAGCGGCACGCCTTTCTCACAGACTTCCGGAGCAACCGTCGGGCGCAAGAAGTAGGCGCCTTTCCCTTTGCCCACAACCCGTGCCTTCCCATCCGCCTCTACCAGCACGGCCGACTTCTCATCGATCGCAACTTCCCTCGGTGACGAGCTCCAGCCATCCTTCATAATGCGCGCCAGAAATCCCAACGTCCGCCCCATGCGGTCACGCTTGGCAAAGTGCGAATCCGTAATCAAACTTTCCAGCAGCGGAACCTTCAGAAAGTCTCGCTCCACCGTGACCCGTTCAAAATAAGGATTCGCCAACACGTCCACCGACGCTAAATCCTTGTCGTCAGGCTTATCTCCCATCGCTCCGTATACAAATTCGCCCTGCACCGCCAACCCTGCGCTGGTTCCACCAATCGGCTTTCCCGCCGCAATGTCATCGTTGATCGCACTTTGCACCGGCGTTCCCTTCCACCCGCGAAGATAATTGGCCTGATCCCCTCCCGCGATGAACACCACTTCCGCCTTGCGAATAATCTCCGCCACTGCCGAATCCTCGGCTGCCTCCCGATCGGCAATAATCAGCGTCGCCACCGAGTTTGCCTTGCACAACTTCTTTACGTAAGGGTTGTAATCGTCGTCACCCCGAGCGCGCAGAATCAAGAAATCTCCGCCATTTCCCTTGTCGCATAGCCAGCGAAATGCCTCATCCAGATCACTTCCTCCGCCCATCATGGCAATCCCCGCTGTGGGCTTAGTAGAAACGTCTTCTTTGTTTCCGAGACGAAAGTATTTGTAGGATTCAGCGTGCACAAGGCTAGCCATGCACGCCACCGAGAACAGCAGCAGGAAATATCGCAGGTTGGTTTGGGTCACGCTGAAACTATATCGCAAGACCCACGGTACACCTGACCGGACAATCTTTGACGCGGGTCAAGACTGAGCGGCTTAGCAGCCTCTCTCACTTCAACCCCTGCACCAGGTACAAATCCGACAAGGTTCGTACATAGGAGTACAAGTAAGACTTGTTGTCGGCCGACATCATTAAGCGCCCAACAGTATCGATCCCCGCCGCATCCGCGGGCTCGACTGTCTTCCACAGAGTCCTTTGGCCGGTCGCCACATCCACTCGGAAAACCTGGGCAGGGACTTGTCCTCGTGCCATTACGAAAAGCGAGTGCCCATCGCCGGACCAGGCAGTGGCAAATTCCGCCGGTAACATCCCCGGCACGAGCTTCGGCTCGCCTCCCTCCACCGGGAATAGATACACCTTCTGATCAGGACCCCGAGTTGCTACGAATTTCCCATCCGGTGACAGAACGATTCCTGACACGATCCCCTCGCCGCTGATGGCGTGGGCCTTGGGATCGTCGAGCGACTCCACATAAAGCCGAACCCCGTGTCCCGGTTCCGTTCCTGTAAAGACGAATCGCTTTCCGTCCGGCAGGAAGGCTGCCGAAATGTGATTCAGTCCGTCGCTCACCAACGGCTTGATCTCGCCCACCCCGGTCGGATAAAGCAGCAATGGCGACGGCGAGACATTCAGCCGCGCCAATGCCCACTTCCCATCGGGTGATAACGACAAGCCACTGCCTTCTCCCAAGCGGATTGCGGGCGAACCGTCCGTATTCCGCAGATACGTGGCATACTTTGGTCCCCCGCCTTCACCCGATTCCTGGAACAAAACCATTGTCCCGTCCGCCGACAAGCTGCCCGGCACCGACCAGTCCAGCCACGACAGATCCCTCTCCTTCGCCTGTCCTGGAGGTAGCCCCAGCATGCCGGCGCGATCATTGCCGCGCGTCAGCAGGACACTTCCTTCCCGGGACACATCCAGGATCGTCAGTTCACCCGGCACGCGAGCCAGCACTCGCACCTTCCCCGCCAGATCCGTCGCATACAACGACCGGTCGCCTCCCGTTCGTGTTGCGGTAAACCAGATTTCCTTGCCGTCGGGAGACCACGCTAGCCCCTGTATACTGTCCCACCCATCGGATAGCTCGGTTTTCTTTCCGTTCAGATCCAGGACCGCTACTGCCCCGCCATCATCCGAAGGCTGAGGATGATTCACAAACGCAATCACCTTCCCGTCGGGTCCCACTCGCGGATTCCCTATCCAGCCATCCGCCTGGTACAGGACCTTTCCCAGTGGGAACTCCAATCGCTTTCGCCCCTGAACCTCGTGAACCACTGCCACATTGGCACCGTCTGGTGACCAGTCGGCCCACTCCACATCCTCAAGGATCTCGCGCGGTGCGCCGCCCACCAGCGGAACTCTCGCCAGCGTCCCTGAGTAGATAAATGCCTCACGCGGTCGGCTGTGCAACGCGAGCAACATTTCTCCGGTTGCCGATACTGACAGAACCTCTGCCCCCTTGGGCTCAATTTCCTGCGACTGCGGGCTCTCGGGACGCGTTGCGAACAAGTCGAGGGTCTTCCCCTCCCACGCCGCGCTATAAATGACCGTCTTCCCGTCTGCCGCAAACCGCGCCGATTGCACGATCCCGCGCCGGAAAGTCAGCGGATGATACGCCGCAAACTCCGTCTTGCCCGAGCCCTTCAACAGCAGCGCTCCTACCCCCAAACCCGCCAGCAGAGCCACGCCTCCGATCAACGCTGCAGTCGTCCAAACCCGCCGTCGCGGAACCATTTCTTCCCGCACTGTTTGCGAAGAAACGCTCGCCGCCGATGCCGCCGCGATCCCGGACCCGCTCCCCGCCCGTATCCTCGAACTCTCCAGCCCTCGCTTGATCCTCTTCAGATCGCCGCGCAACTCCGCCGCGGTCTGGTAGCGCATGTCGCGCTCTTTCTCCAGCGACTTCAAAATCAGATCGTTCAACTTCTCGGGAATCGCCGCGTTTGCACTCGTGACCGGTGCCGGCATGCGGTTCAGGATGGCTTCGAACACCACGCCGTTGCTGTTCCCGGAAAATGCCATTTCTCCCGTCGCCATCTCGTACATCACCGAACCAAACGCAAACAGATCCGTCCGCGGATCCAGTTCCTCCGCCCGCACCTGTTCCGGCGACATATAGGCCACGGTCCCAATCGTCGACCCAGGACTCGTCATCGGCCCTTCCTCCGCCGACAGCGTGTGCTCGGTGCTCTGCGCCAGCTTGGCCAGCCCGAAGTCCAATAACTTCGCCTGCCCCCGCTTGGTCACGAAAATATTTGCCGGCTTGATGTCGCGATGGATGATCCCCCGGCTGTGCGCCGCATCCAGCGCATCCGCAATCTCAATGCTGATCCCCAGCATCGTCTCCACATCCAACGGCCGACCCGCAATGCGATGTTTCAACGTCTGCCCATCGAGAAACTCCATCGCGATGAACGCGTGCCCGTCATGTTCATCAATCTCATAAATTGTGCAGATGTTGGGATGGTTCAATGCCGAGGCCGACTGCGCCTCCCGCTGGAAACGGCTCAGCGCCTGCGGATCGTGTGCCACATCATCAGGTAGGAATTTCAGTGCCACAAAGCGTTTCAGCTTTGTGTCCTCGGCCTTGAAGACGACACCCATGCCCCCGCCGCCGAGCTTCTCAAGAATCCGGTAGTGAGATATCGTCTGGCCGATCATGCCTGGGGCTTGTTGCGCGCAGCCATCTTATTGGGCCGCAGCCATCTGCGCAAGATCCTTCGAACTTCCCGTCTGCGCTCCCCGACCGTCCGCCAGTCCCCAACTCTCCTCTTAAACTGCAACCTCACGCGCGCATTCCACCCAGGCAACGCCTAGGGAATGCAGAATCAGGCAGTCTCCGGCCGTCAGCTTCGAAGCGTCCGCAACAATCTGGTAGGCATACCCTACTTGAGGATCTTGAGTCGCACACCACCCCGAATGCTCAAAAATGCCCTCACAATAAGGACACGCGGTTTCGACACTATATCGGCTTTTGCTATTTTCGGAATTGAGATTGTTCATAACACTCTCCCTTTCGCTAGAAACTAGAAATTCGTTCTGTCAATGTCCCCCTCTTTGCTCCAACGATCGCGAACAAAGAAAAGCGATGGCGGAAAAACAACCGCGAATTGGATGGCGATCGCCCTTATCTCGTTGGAGTTTGCAGTGAGATACCCGCGCTGATACGCACAAAAACAGAGGGATTTGAAGGAATTAGAGCCCCGGGATCAGGGAAACGCAGGAGGCGCCAAGCCATTCGGCGTCCCGCAAAGCTTGCTGAGCACGGCCGGTCTCGACCTGCGACCCATGCCTTTAGAGGGTCGCCAAATCATTTACAAACAACAACTTGCACGTCCAGCTGGCCCCTACTGTCTGAAGCCCTTTTCTCTGCCTAGAGGATATTTTGGTCGATCGAGATAAGCCCCTTCTTGATCGCGAGCAACACGAGGGCTGCATTACTCTTCAGATGGAACTCTGTCGTGATCTGGTGTTTGTGAAATTCGACCGTTTTTGGACTCAAATTCAGTCGCGCTGCGATCTCTTTCAGACTATAACCTTCCGCGAACAACTGCAGAATATCGCACTGGCGAGAGGTCAGCGGTTTGCAGAACTGCTTGACCCGGGTTCGCTGCTCCACCCAATCCTGCGGCCGGAGTTTTGGAGAAATGTAGCTGTTTCCGCGCCAGACTTCCCCAATGGCAGCTACCAACTCGGTTGCTGCCGAGTGCTTGAGCACGAAAGCGGCGTGGCCAAGTTCAACAGCAGCGGCAGCCATATTGGCATCTGCATGCATCGTAAGAAACACAAGGGAAACGCTCGGAAGCTCGTCGCGGATGCGGCGCGCCGCATCAAAGCCATTCAGAAGCGGCATGCTGACATCGACGATAATCAGGTCAGGCTTGAGCCGCATCGCCTCCGTGACCAGCGCGCGACCGTCCGTCACGGTTCCGATTACCAGGTAACTCTTTTGCAGAAAACACTTCAGAGCTTCCAGAAATACCGCGTGGTCATCAGCGATCATGATGCGGGGACCGGGCGTATTCCGGCGGACGGTTTCCATAGACTCTCCATTGGTCGGAGTCGCGCTCTGAAACCCGACGCAGAGGGTTCGGACCAAAATCGTAAAAATGAAACGGAAGAGCGCCCCTGACGAACTAGGCTACCCTTGCTTACCGCAACTTGGACCTGTAAATTGTGATAGGCCCTTCATGGGGAGTAGGGCCGACGATTGTCGACGCAATATAGCCTTTATATTCAGGCATAATGGGCATGACGGAAGACAAGTATCCAATTCAACAGAAGTTAGCGAAACTCAAAGCAACTCTCATTTCCGATCCCACCAATGTTGAAGTGGCGAATCGTTATTGGGTGGAACTTGCTTCCTTTGGTGGACATGACATCAGAAGCGGTGGGTTCGTCATAGAAGCCTTTCGAACGTGCGCGTTAGCATCTGACAGAGGTGCAGTCGCCTTTGCACGAGCGTACCGGGAACTGTTCGAAAAGAGTGGAGAGAAGCCCCGCGCTGAACTCTTCGATAACGAACTGCTCCAAGCACTGAAAACAAGGCTGCCCGTCTTGTCGAATGGCGACAAAACACTCGTCCAGTGGGTTCTCGCTTCAATCGAGTGAGTTGCTTCGGCTTAGACCCTTGCTCTCGAACCGCCTCTCTTGAATATCGTCCGCAGAAGCGGCGAAGAGCCTGTTCATTCAGGTCACTTGTACCTAGGGATTTCACTAGTAGCCGCCATTCATCCCGACAGCTACCCTTCCACCAAGTGTTCTGAATCTGCTCGGTACGCCGCTGCGAAAACGGACTCTGAGCTGATGGGAGGCGAATGGCCTGGATCATCCACGCCTACTGTTGGCCGATGACCACCCTGCTCTGCTCGAAGCAGAGATTGCTCTCGTGTCTCCCTATTTTGATGTCGTAGGGACAGCTGCAGATGGTGCAACATTGGTGTCCGAAGCTTGCAGGCTCCGCCCTGACATTATTGTGACCGATGTCAGCATGCCGATTTTGAACGGAATTGAGGCAGTTTACAAACTTCGGGAGTTGGGTTCCACGGCAAAATTTGTGTTCGTGACGGTGCATTCAGAAGGCGAGTTCGTCGAGGCGTGCATGGAAGCCGGAGTGTTGGGGTTCGTGCAAAAGTCCTGCATGCATCGCCATTTGGTGCATGCGATAAAAGCAGTGCTCACCGGTCAGCCCTGCATTTGCAAGTTCGATTCTGATCCTTCTGGCGACCCTCCTAAATAAGAAGTTGGCCCCAGCTACTAGTAGCGTGTCGCCCTCTGCCCATCGGCACGTGAATGATTGAGGCGGCGATGCCATGCCAGGAGCATCCCAAGGTACGCGTGTGGAATACCTCAACCGACCATTGCACGATATTCGGCAACTCTGAGAGGAGCGCGAGCGCGAATCGTGGTGCCAGCCCCGGGTTTCGATTTCACTGAAAGTTCGCCGTGCACTAATTGCATCCTTTCGCGCATGCTGATCAACCCCAGCCCGTGGCGTGTGAAAGCATCTTGTTCTTCAAAGCCCGTTCCCGTATCCGCCACTGCGAGCTCAATCGACTCCGCTGTGCTAAGCAGATCCACCGTAAACTTGCGAACCCCACTATGCTTCACGGCATTTTGCAGAGCCTCCTGTAGAACTCGGAACAAGCAAAGAGAAACTTCCTTGGATAGTGTGCGCGGGATTTCCGAATGGTTGAACTGAATCTCAACTTTAGCTTGTTCAGACAGCTCTTTGCAGAAGCTGCCGGCGGCAGACGCCAAACCAAAATATTCGAGCTTCGAGGAATGCAAACGGTGGGATAGACCCTGTACGTCTTCGCTAATCTGAATGATGCGTTCCTGCGTGTGGCGGACTACTTCGCTGAGTTGTTCGGTGGAGTGCCGATTCCCTCCATCCAGTTCAAAAGCCAACAGCGCGAGCCGCTGATTAATATCGTCGTGAAGTTCTCTTCCAATCCAGGTGCGCTCTTGTTCCTGGGCTTCAATCAACCTGCGCCCAATCGTGGCGAGACCCTCCTCTGCGAGCTTCCGTTCTGTGATGTCTATGCAGGAGCCGATATAGCCCGCGAAGCTACCGTCCGGATTGAATCTGGGTACCCCCTTGTCCAAAACCCAGCGAAACTCCCCGTCGTGTCGCCGCAGCCGGTAGTGAAGTTCAAATGATTCTCTGCGCTCGAATGCTTCTGCGTAGGTTTGCAAGCTGCTGCGTACATCATCCGGATGAAGGCCACCGGCCCAACTATCGCCAAGCTCTTCTTCAGGCGCGCGGCCGGTGAAGTCCAGCCAGGTCTTGTTGACGTAGCTGCATTTTCGGTCCGTCCCCGCCGTCCAGATCATTACAGGTGCCGTGTTTGCAACAAGTCGGAAACGCTTCTCGCTCTCGCGAATCGCTTCTTCAGCTTTACGCCGCTCTGTTTCGGCCTTTATGGCCCGAGCCCGCTGCCAGACCAACGCAAATATGAGCAGCGCTTCGGCCAAGATCAGAGCAATCCCGCCGATGATGTACCCCTTGTAAGATTCCCAGACGGTAGGCTCTCGATTCAGCACGGTGCTGTCGGGAGGAAGGTCTCTTTCCTTAAGTCCCCAGCGCTGCAAAGCTCGCCAATCAAACATATAAACGTTGGCGCTCTTGACGATAGGAATGTCCCCCGGCTTCTCACCGTTGAGAACCCTCACTGCCATCTCGCCGACAACCCTTCCATCGGAGGTAAAACTCAACAAGTCACCGCCAGCAGTACCTCTGCCAAGGTCCACATCGTCCACCACAAAGACTGGCGCCCTGGAAGCGCTGGCAATCAAAGGAACGGACTGAGTGGCATCAATGAAGCGCGTTCCCGACGCATCCTGCATGAGAGATGTGTGGTACACGATCGTATCGTCCGGCAGGTGCTTCAGGCGCTCAAGCAGCGTGGGCATGTCAAGGTCAGTGAGATACTGGAAGTCGAAGCGCGACTCATACTTGCGAAAACTCTCCCTCGCGATGGCCTGTAAATACCGGTCATACGCTCCCACACCACCCACCACCACCACGTGCTTGGTGCCGGGTTGAAGATGTAATGCAGCCATGAGAGTTTTGTCGGGCTGCGCCACCTCCCACACACCGGTGAAGTCAGAGTCGAGCTTCAGTTGGCCCAACATGTCCTCTGTGCTTCCACAAAAGACGATCGGGGTGTCCGGGAAGGACACTTTGTGCGACAGGGCCAGAAACTTAATGGGTTCGAGTCCGACAGCAATGATCACATCGGGCTTGCGATCGTGATACTTGCGGGTGTACCACTCCCGAAACTGCCGTTGGTGAGCCTCATCCGGAAACAGGGTCATTTCCAGAGATTCACTATAGAGCTCAATCTGGTAAGGCGAACTCTCCAGACTAGCAATGATCCCCTGATCCAATTCAGCCACGCCGGGTGACGAAAGAGGGTCGAAAACATTGATAATGAGGACGCGCCGGACTTCTCTTGCAGCTCCCGCGGAACTCGCGTGCGACCGCAGAAAGGCTACCACAACTACAAGTACGACGCAGATTAGCCGTGCCGCTCGTCTTCGCACTTCTCGGCCTCGTGGCTTAGGGCCTCATTGACCTATTCGCAAGAACTGTACCACAAACCATATAAGCCCCCTGTTCCACCGGACTAGAAGCCCGCAGTTCCTCCAACAAAGTTTCGGAATCGGGATGTCTACCAATAGTGCTAGCGTCCTGGTGTCCGGTTAATGGCAAAACTGCCAGTTCCTCCTTATGTATACGGCCAGTCATCCTTGGTATGACTTCAGGTGCCAAAGATATAAAAAGGAACTAATCTACTCCAGGCGGCCCAACACCGGATCGCTACAGAAGGAAATGTTCCCTTGGATCCGGTCGCGCATCGGCACTGTCGGTCCAAACGAGGAAGCTCAACTCGTCATGCAGGTGGGAAATACGAGGGTTGAAACGGCCCATGCCACGAAGGTCATTTGCGGGCAATACCATTCATGGGTACCACCGCCGACCGCGCGGCCGCAGGTCGGTGCTCCTCGTGATCGTGACTATTGCTCTGGTTTTTTCCAGCCGTATACAAAGCCAGACTGCTTCGACCGGCGCACTGACCGGAGTGGCGCTTGACCCAACCGGAGCCGTCTTAACGGGGGTCGTTGTCCGACTCACTAGCCAAGACACCGGCGCAATTCAGTCTGCAACCACTAATAAAGATGGCAGGTTCAACTTATTACTGCTGCCCCCTGGCAGATATGACCTACAGGCGAGCACCACAGGCTCTGACACCCTCATCGCCAGTGCAACGATAGATGTCAGCGTGACCGAAGTGGTACACCTCGAACTGCATCTCCGCTTGTCGACCGTGTTCAGCAGCATCAAGGTTCATGCAGAGTCGGCAACAGTCCAGACTGACAGTTCCGCTCTGGGTAAGGTGGTCAACGAAACGGCGGTCAGCGGTTTGCCCCTGGTCACGAGGAATTTTGCCCAAATTGCAAGCCTCCCTCCCGGGGTTTCGACCGGAGTGTACAACGCCGGAGAGCTTGGACTCGGTGGCACCGCGCTCTCGCAGATTGCCAAATCGAACGATGGGATTTACGTGCACGGGGCGCGTTCCTATGACAACAATTTCCAAATCGACGGGGTAAGCGTAAGCGATGTGCAGGGCAGTGCAGCCGGAAGTGGCGGCATTCCGATTCCGAACCCCGATAGCATACAGGAATTCAAAGTCCAGACCGGACTCTATGATGCAGCCTACGGGCGCTATGGTGGTGCCAACGTCAGCGTGATCACAAAAACCGGGAGCAATGCTTTCCACGGGACGGTTTTCGAGTTCTTCCGCAACGAACTGCTGAACGCGAACGACTTCTTTTTGAACCAAACAGGTCAGCCACGCCCCGTCCTCAAGCAGAACCAGTTTGGTTTTGCGTTGGGTGGGCCTATCAAAAAGGACAAGCTACTTTTCTTTGGTTCCTATCAGGGAACCCGCCAGGTGAATGGGATTGCTGCTGGTCAGTCGCGGACTGCTTGCACTGCCAGCTTTAGCGAGCCGCCGCTCACGAATGCCCGCACTCCCAGTGAACTCGGGAAAATCTTTGGCGGCATGACGGGTGCGCAGGGAGGCACGGCAATCAAACCCGACGGATCCAACATCAATCCCGTGGCTCTGACCCTACTGAACTTCAAGCTTCCTGACGGAAGTTTCCTGATCCCCACTCCGCAAACTGTGGACTCGACGAAACCACTCGCACAGCAAGGCTTCTCAGTCTTCACCGATCCCTGCCATTTTGATGAAAACCAGTTTTCCACCAATGTTGACTACCTGAATCGACCAAACAGTAGATTCGCAGTGCGCTTTTTCCTGGCAGACGATGACGCGACAGTGACGTTTCCCGGTAACGGACTCAATCCAGCAGGTAATATCCCGGGCTTTCCGAGCCCCAGCGAATCTGAATTCAGGGTCTTTTCTTTAGCTCATACTTACACTTTCCGCAACGGATCGCTCAACGAAGCACGGATCGGATATGTCCGCACCAGCACGACGACGGAGGCCAGAACTCCGTTCCATTGGTCCGACGTTGGGGTTGCCGAAGGAGAAATGAGCCACAATAACGAACTGCCGAGCTTGGAAATTACCGGCTCCGTCAGTATGGCCTCTGGGTTTCCACGAACGATTGCCCAAAATAGTCTAGTCTTTGGAGACAATCTAAGCTTCGTCCGTAGCGCCCACACGATACGCTTGGGAGGATCTCTGACTAGGTTGCAGGACAACGTCAATCTCGTGGGACTTGGATCATTTTTGCAGTTTCTGAGCTGGCCCGATTTTCTACTTGGCCGTAGCGCACAGGACAACGGCACCGGATTCAGCAATATTTTTTCCTCGTTTGATGACTTCGGCCTGACCGAGCGGGAATTCAGAGTGTGGGAGGGTACGGGGTTCGCGCAGGATGACTATAGAATCCGCAGGTCGCTGACTTTGAATATTGGCCTGCGTTACGAGCATCTCGGCCAGTTTGGAGACCGTCTAGGCAGAAACGCAAGCTTTGACATCGGGAGAGCTGACCCCAACCCTGCGCCAAGCGGGAGCGTGGCAGGGTATCTTGTGGCCTCCAACTTTCCCGGGGTACTTCCCCCCGGTGTTTTGCGTGCGAACAATACCTTCGGGAACTACGGCGAGGGACAAAACACGATCGCGCCGCGAATCGGGTTCGCTTGGCAGTTCCTGCCCGGTACAAGTCGAATGGTGCTACGAGGCGGGTATGGCACGTATTATTCCCGACCTACCGGTCAAGCCTTTTATCAAAATATGCTGGGTGCTCCGTTTTCAATGTTTCGTTTAAATGCGGGAGCGGCAAACGCAAACGCTACGTTTCAAGCGCCTTTTCCGCAGCCGTTCCCCACGCCGGAGTCCTTCCCTTCGTTCCCCTCGTATTCTCCCACCTCCTCCACCACTATTTATTCGGTTGCCCCCGACTTTCGGCCCGCCGTGATTCAGCAGTATTCATTGAATGTTCAGGATGAACTCCGCGAGGGCTGGCTCTTGGAAATTGGGTATGTGGGCACCCGCGGCACACACCTGGTCCGCCAACGTTCCCTGAATCAAGCCCTGCCCGCCTCGACGAACGATCCAATCAGGGGAGTAAGCACAAACACTTTCGCTAACATTCCGTTGCGAGTCCCCTTGGTCGGTGTGCCGCCGGACTCTCTTGTGGAGATGGAATCCGAAGGCGATTCTTGGTACAACGGGCTGGAAGTGAGCCTCACGAAGCGGTTGGGGCACGGCCTTCAATTCCTCGCCTCGTACACCTTCTCGAAGAGTCTGGACACCGATGGCGCCGACATTAACTCAACATCCTCCGGTAATGCGCTGACGCTGGGAGACCAAAACTCTCCCAGACAGCGTTGGGGACGCGCCAGTTTCGACCGTACTCATCGTTTCGTTTTTAGCGAAACATGGAGTTTACCCAGTCCGTCCGCCGGACTCCGGCGGGCGATCCTCGGAGGGTGGGACGTTGCGTCTATCGTTACGATTCAATCTGGCAGCGCTCTGACCATCTCGGACACCAATGCCAACAACGTTTTCGGAATAAGCGCTGATCGGGCGCAACTGAGTGGGACATGCTCAAAAGACGAGTTGGTCACGGGAGGGCCGGTGAAGTCGAAGTTGAGCGGCTATTTCGATACCTCCTGTTTTACGTCTCCACCCATAATCGGTGCCGATGGCATCGGAACCGGGTTTGGGAACAGCGCTACCGGGATCGTGGATGGTCCAAGTCAGGCGAATATAGATCTCGCCTTCTCCAAGAACATGGTGCTCCACTGGCGCCATGAGACAAGCAGCCTTCAATTTCGCGCCGAGTTTTACAACGCCTTGAACCATCCGCAATTTGCGCAACCAGACACAAATTTCACATCTCCAACGTTCGGCCTAATTAGCAGCACGGCAGTGAGTGCTCGCGTAGGACAGTTGGCCGTAAAGCTGGCGTTCTAGACGCGGAGTGAAAAGTCGATCGGGTTGTCCTGCACTGCACGTCATCGGTTGAGCGAAGTCGGCACAATATTCATCTGAGTGACGACCATCGCCACGTTGCTCTGCTGTTGTTCCCCGGCGCAAGCGGCCCGAACTGCCTTCCTAGCGTCGCCGGAATGCAAAGTCGACGGCTTCCGTTGAAAGAGCTCGAGCTTCACGCTTATTTTTTGAAGTAGTAGGTCCAACTCACGCTGACGTAGGATTTCAAGGGAACGCCCACGACCCGTTCGAATGAAACGGGATCACTTGGGAGCGCCAGGGTCTCCGTTGTCTGGCCCGTGTAGCCGCTGGCAAGCAGAAAGTTAACCCCAATTGACATGCGGTCTTCTAGAAGTGGTCGGAGTACGCCTCCCCGAATCTCTCGAACGGGTATTCCGGTAAAGCCGTCCCCCAGCGGTTTTGCTTTTACATATTCGAACTCGCCACGCACTTGGAGACGGAAAGGCAGCTGATTCTCCGATGCAACCGCGTCCCAGATCACACGAGGCGCCTCCGGCACCGGGTCGCCCGTCTGGATGTCTCTGGCGTCAGCCTGCGCATAAGAGATGTAGAACGCACCGTGAGAGAAGTTTCTCTGCAGAGAAGCCGCAAGCACCTTATTGCGGGAAGGGCCGACGATGTCCTGCAAGCCTGTGTCGGGATCAATCTTCGCCAATTCCTGGGAGTTCGAAACATGCCGGAGCGTGACGTAGAGTTGAGTCTGCTTGATCACCTTCGAGAACACCAGCTGATAAGCACGCGAGGGCGACAGCAGCGTAGGTTGTCCTGTGCCCGTACCGATTCGTGGGTCATCGGTGTGAAATGCCTCACCGTAGCTGAAAGCCACAATCGGAAGATACCAGCGATCCGGTGGAAGCAGCGTGAGCGTTCCCTTGGGCAGCGTCAATGCAGCAAGTCTGTTGAAGGAATTCTGAGAATTGAGGATATCCCGATTGTCCATCCAGACTTGTTCTTGCCGAACTCCCAGGTCGTAGTGGACGTGCTTTCCCATGATGCCATCCAGGGAAACAAATGGCTCGGCGAAAGACAGAGTTAGGTTGTTGCTCGTCACTGGCTGGAAGACGCCCTGATCATCCGCGTGCTCCAAATCCAGGTTGCGGGGTGCATCTCGTCGGACGTCGATCCCAGCCAGCAGCGAGAGCCACGGACGAACGCTCTGAACGTAGGTGACTTCCCCGCCCGCAACGTTTCGCGATTCACTCTGTTGAATTAATCCATCGCCAAAATTCGAGCGCAGCGTGAGAGCGTAGTTCCGAAAGAAACCAGAAAAGAAAACCTGTCGCTGGTCACTCAGCTTCCATTTGTCGGTTGCCACGAGGAGAGCCGAATGGGTGCGGTCGAGTTGCCGATTGTCAATCGTGTCGCCGGGGACAGGCACATTGACCGGAATCAGCCCCGGAAGGTCGGAGAACCCGTAGTACCCGATACCGAAAAGCGTTACCTCGTGTCGCCCTAAAGTAAACTGGCGTTGTCCATTCAACTTGTACTGTTGGCGGTGCTCCAAACGCTCAAGAAATCCATTCCCGAAGGAAGCCTCCATCGCTAGCCACGCCTTCGTCTCGGCATTTGAAGGGCTCCAGCCTGCTATGACGTCTGCATCACGATAGTCGCCCGTGATCTGCACGAAGCTATCCAGGCGTTCCCTTGGAACGTAAGAGGCAGCAAGATCGACCGAGTTGTTTCCTTGACGGACATTGAAGGCTCCTCCGTCCACAGTGACGGCGTCAATCGTTGGAGGAATAAGGAAATTCGGATCGGCATAGCCGTTTCCGTGGGCATTGGCGGGCAGGTTGTTCGGATAAAGAAAATCCCCGATCTGAAAGTACTGGGCTATCGGTTCTCCATGATCCCCAGCAACGCCGGGA
The DNA here is from genome assembly GCA_963731405.1 of uncultured Acidobacteriaceae bacterium. Lineage (GTDB taxonomy): Bacteria > Acidobacteriota > Terriglobia > Terriglobales > Acidobacteriaceae > Sulfotelmatobacter. The sequence goes on from CAVSVS010000004.1 coordinate 52,072, forward strand.
GCAAAATACTGCGGGGCCTTGATTCCTCCCGATGCAGTTTCGATAGGAAGCCCCGGAATGGAGATTGGGGCTCCGGGACGACCGGGATTGGCGTCCAATACCTGATCATGGATGACAACGCTTTGGGCAGGATCAGGAGTCATCAAGGACGGAGCGGAGGCCCTAACCGTTATGGACTGCGACACCGAAACCAGCTGACGGAATTGCAGAGTCAACTGTTGTTCTTGACCGCGAATAACGGAAACATCCACGGTCATCGCCGCAAAATTCTCTTCCTCAGCTTTCAACTGGTATTCCCCCGGCTCAATGTCTCCAAGAATGAAGCTACCTTTCTCATCACTTTCAGCTTCGCGAATCACGGCTGAGGCGGAGTTCAGCAGTTTCAGGTGTGCCCCTGCGACCGGAATTCCCCGAGGATCCAGGATCTTCCCCGAAACTCGCCCCGCATCTGCGTTAGCTGAAAGGATTGAAGACAGAAGAAAACTTACGAACAATGCGGTGTGCAGGTGAAGCCTGAAGAGACTAGGCACGCTCGTTGATCATAAATGCCAATCCTCCGAGAGTAGAAAAGGCAAGGTAGTATTCGCCAAGGTGCGCGGAGTTATAGAAACGGCGTAAAAACCAGAGTCTCGCTTGCTCGGGGGTGTGGGGCCGAAAACAGCCCTGCCAAATCCGCTAAAGTACTTTGAAATCTTGGTGAGCGCGGCAAGACTCGAACCTGCGACCCATGCCTTAAAAGGGTCGCCAACCCAATTACAAATAACAACTTGCACGTCCAGCTTACTCCATGCACGGCATAACAAAATCAAGCAGATACGAACAAGACATTCGTCTGGGTGCCCGGCAGTCTGAGAAACGTTTGTCTTCGCACAGCTTCGCGACCGCGAACGCCGCGCAGGGCGTACGGGCAGCCTCTTCTTCTGGCGTGACCGGACCCGCGAAGTGGACTTTGTGGTGGATGCTGGCGGACGCCTGGATTTGTTTGAAGCGAAGTGGACGGAACTGCCAGATGTTGGGGACACCGTAAATCTCGATTTCGTACGTAACGTAGTGGGCAAATCACGGGTAGCGGCCGATGCAATCGTCTGCCGAACGCCGAGCAGCTTTCCGCTTGCGAATGGATTTCGGGCTGTACCCGCGACAGAACTCAGATGAACTTACTCGATGGTGTTGTAGGAACATCTGACATTCCCGGGATAGAGGAATGATAAGCCGAGGCCACTCAGGTCTGTGTCAAGACCGGGCGAAGCCCGCCGCGTAACGCGGTCGTAGAGTCTTGACACGGACCGGGCCTCGGCTACGCTCTCGGTATCCGGGGGAATAGCGGTTGGGTTATGAGGCCAACAGAATAAACGACAGCAGTGAATTTCAACGACTTGACGACGCCGGGAACGACAGAAAGTCATTGAACAGACACAAAGGCATGGTTATCGGACCACACTCGGACCACTAGTGCGGTTCGCATCGTCAGGCCCCGGATTAGGCCGTTCAGGTCAGCAATTGTGAGCGCGGGCTCACAGCCCGTAGCAGCCAACAACTCGGAAAGCCTATGCATGATGGGCACGGGTGGCTTTTGCCCGTTTACGGTCGCGGAGCTGTTCCGTAGTGAACTCGCCTCCGCAAACACTGCAACGCCATCCAGGAGACGCGGCTTGCGCGTTTCCGGGCACTGGTTGCTGATCGGTGCGCCGAGCTCGCACCAGTTCACTGTCGCACTGAGGGCACTGTCGTTGAATCATAGGGGCCCATACAAGAAAGATCCCGTTTGCACTCTTGAGAGTTAGTCTCCAGAGTGGAGAGTACGCGTCTCCTCGGTCGTGAGTTGAGAGGGATCGCAATAGCCGTACCCTTTCAAACAAGAGATGTAGTTCCGCTTATGTTCGGCGTCGGCCAGCGTCTTGGCTTCGGTGGGAGTTAACTTTGCGTAGTCACAAGTGTCCCGTCGGTCCTCACAGGCTGAGAAGTTGCGCCGCTGTTCAAGGTTACGCAGGCGTTCCGTCGAAGACAAATCGCGCGCCTCGGCTGTGGTCAGTTTGGAGCGGTCACAGGAGGTCAGCCCATCCTCGCAAGTTGACACATTGCGCTGATGATCCGCGACAGCAAGCGCCGTAGCTTCCGGTTCGGAAAGATTCAAACGGTCACAGGAATCATAACCGTTCCTGCAATTGGAAACATTGCGCGCATGGGCCGCAAGATTCACACTCGCCAATTCCGTCGAGCTCAAGCTTGCGCGATCGCAATTTTCATGGCCAGCCTTGCAGGCTGCGACGTTCTGCGCGAGATCCGATGACTGCGTGAATGCCAACATCGGCCAGAGGCTGAGACATGCTGCCCAAAGACATTTCCGTAGACTAACTTGCATCTTGGTCCGCCCCTCGGAGGTCAACCACGCTGATGCCAACGCTCGTTATCTAAGAGATTGTGCAGTGCTGACCGGAAACCCGATTACGGGGTGCCGGTCAGCCACTCCATCAGGGGCATTGAGACCCTTGATGCGATTACTTCGCGTCTTCTTTCGCTTCCGCGATACGTGCCTGCTCGCGTGCTTCGGCGACGGCCTTCATGAATGCTTCCGCACTCTTCGGTGTGGCGACCTTCCCCGAGAGGATGTTGCGAAATTCCATGTGCTTGCCGTAAATGGCGCGGGTGGAGTCGTTATCTTGCTCGACAACCGCACCTTCAAGTGTCAGCCCAGCGAACACGCCCTTCGAGCGGGAGTAGGTGAGCACCTGAGTATTCATCTTCCAGTCCGTGCCCGCGGAGGCATGACGGCCGACTGGGCCCGCCGCCACCGATCCCTCACCTGTCAGTTCGAACTTGCTGGAGAGCAAATGTTGGAAACCCTGATCGTTCATAACCAGCATGACCAGGTCCACGCCTTCGAGGCCGATCTGAAATCCCGCACTCCCGCCGCCAACTGAGACAAATGCCGGCGCGCTCCAACCTTCCGCAGTACGACAAGACGCTACGCCACGTCCGTGCTTGCCACCAAACACGAATCCACCTTTGATCATGTTCGGCACCACGACGATGCACTTGGCATCGTTCAGCACTTCTTCCGGGATCCCTTTGTCAGGGGTCGCCATAATGGCGTGAATCACATCGACCGACGATTGCAGACGTGTCACCGAGTCTTCGCGCGCTGAGCCTGCCCACGCAACCGTTCCAACCATCCCAACGACGCTCATCAACAACAGTGACAGTATTTTTTTCATTGAAAGTTTTCCTTTTGGGTGCTGCCGAACTAAGAGGAGACTACTTCAGATAGCTGACTTAGCTCAGAGGACCTGAAAGAGAGAGAGGAAGTGCTCGTCTCAAGGATCATGATGAGCGCGTCACGCCGGAATAGATGGTCTGTATTGCTCACTTGAGACCCCGGACGCTGAAGCTTCAATTCCATACGACGAGCCACATCCTGCGAAAGCGAGCAATCTTGCACAGAAAGGCGGGCCGAGATGTGCCACGATTGAACTTGCCAGAGAGTCAGGAGTCTCATCCATGACCGCCATTCCTCATCCGCTTCTCTCTCGCGTTCGTAGTCTGAGCGCGTTTGTGGCCGCTTCGCTCAGGAGCTTCCTCAAGATGGAACCACACGATGGCGACTTCACGTCGCAACGAATGTGCCCATTTTGTGGGCTTGTCACACCTCGCCACGAGACATGTTGTTTGGAATGCGGCAGGGCGTTCAAAGCAGCGTAAGGGATTTGGCCGGCGCAGGCTCTACGCGCACGCTTCGCGCGGATGTTGACTGGATGGTTCAATGATGTATCTGTTCTTGCCCGGACAGAATCGGCACGGCACTTCAAGAACCTTTCCTGTCATCTCCTCGATTACTGCCAACTGAAATATTCGCAGGCACTCTTCACAGGTCACCATCACATAGGGAACGCCGTTCAAGTCATTGCCATTGCGCGGAACCCAGGCTGGAGCGATCTCATGCATATGGGCGCTGCTACGGGCAGGAACAGAATCCATCAACTGCTCGATGGCTCGAAACAAGTTCTTGGGTTGTCCACCCTTGGCGTAGAATCCATCCGCCACGACGCCCACCGGGACAGTATCATTGGGATACCCGCCGCTCATAGCCACGGTCAAGATCTGCGGGAAACGACGTCGAACGACGGAGAGCAGTTCGAATCCCGTCATACGAGGCATCTCCAGGTCAGAGACGATCACATCAGGGAGCGTCTTTTTCAACTGGGAAAGGGCCGCGAAGCCATCCTCGGCGACGATTACGTCATAGCCAGCGTTAATCAACAACAGAGAAATGGTCTCCCGAACGCCCGCATTGTCATCCACCACGAGGATCTGACGTTTTGAAGGGTTCGACATAGTTAGTTCCTCAGTGCGGAAGCACGGGCCGTCCGATTCCACTACTGTGCTGAACCGGAGTCGGCCTTGGTACTCAACAGGAAGTGGACGGCAGCCCACAGAAAGTGCGGTCCGTCGGATTTGTCTACCAAGGCGTCGACCGACTTTAGGGCGCCCTGTGGTAATTCCTGCGGGTCTGCCACCATCACAATAGGAATCTGCGGCCTGACATGACGGATTTCGTCCGCAACCACTGTCCCGTCCAACAGGCCCAGGTAGTATTCGAGAACGACTGCATCCACGGGACGCGACATAAGGAGCCGCAAGCCGTCGCTTCCATTGGTGGCGGTAACCATGCCGTAGCCTTTCTCCCTCAACAGGCTTAATTTGTCGGGATCGCGGTGTATGCACAGAACTGTGCTGATCGCAGCCATGTCTTAGATATAGTTGAGAGTCATTTGCTCGTCTGTTCAAAATTGCTCACGATTAAGAAAGGTACTGAAACTGAGCAATTCTGATCGGACAGAAAGAGCGCTAAACGGCTAGCCTGTCCTTCAGAGCAACTCTTCCTGGGGTAGGATGACTATGAAAAAACACTATCTCCATCTCTCGGTTCATCGGTGTGACACGTGTCAGGGACCGGTGGTGACCGGTTCGCTTGCGGTGCGCGAAAACGAAATATCCAAAGAAACGGAGAAGCACGGGATCGGAGCGATCTGCCTTTCGTGCGGCGACCGCCAAAGCGTAGCGACCGCTCCGGCGCGTGCCCGTCATTTGATGCCTATGGAATGGGCGCCGGCGATGCAAGCGAGCATTCTCTCCTGATCACAGCTAATCCGGTGGAGCGCTCAACGCGCCGGAGAACCGGTCAACCCTCGAACTGAGCTTTCTTGCTCAGACTCCGACCCGTCAAAAGTGAGAACGTTCTACTGAATCATTTGCGTATAGAGACAAAGCCTTCAGTGAGTCTCATTCGTAAATGGTGGCTCTTGATCCGCGCAGCCCGCAGCAGCAGAGCTTTATCGGGCACGCGAAGGGTCACCCGACAAAAGGAATCACAAATGCGTATCGCACGCTCTATTCGTTCGCCGCTGTTTGCAGTCGTATTGCTCGCATTGTCAGCGGCAGCCTACGGGCAAATCAGTGTTTCTGTTTCATTCGCCCCACCGGAATTGCCGGTCTACGAGCAACCTCTTTGTCCCGGCAATGGTTATCTATGGACACCCGGGTATTGGGCCTATGCCGGTGACGACGACGGTTATTACTGGGTGCCAGGCACGTGGGTCATGGCACCGGAACCCGGTCTACTCTGGACTCCAGCGTACTGGGGTTGGGGCGGCAACGGATTTGTTTTCTACAACGGATATTGGGGCCAGCAAGTCGGCTTCTATGGCGGAGTCAGTTACGGCTATGGATATTACGGTAACGGCTATGAGGGCGGACGCTGGCAGAACGGGCAGTTCTATTACAACCGCTCGGTGAACAATGTGAATGTCACCAACATTCACAACGTCTACAACACGACGGTCATCAACAACACGACGATCAACCGCGTCAGCTACAACGGCGGCAACGGAGGAATCAGCGCCCGTCCCACACCGCAGCAAGAGTCTGTGGCTCATGAGCGACATATCCCGCCAGTGGCCGCACAGACTCAACATGAGCAGGCTGCCCGCACAAACCCGGAGCAGCGTGCTGCATTGAACCACGGTACGCCAGCAGTTGCGGCTACTCCTAAGCCTGGGGCATTCAGAGACCAGGCGGTTGTTCGCGCGAAACCAACGGGGACGCCGTACAACGCTCCAGTGAATCGGGCCGCAGTTCAACCTCCGGCGAATACGCCGGCCGCGCATCCAGAGAACAACGCAGCCCGCACTGATCGGCCTGCGCCGAAGAATCCACCGGAGTCGAACGTTGCGCCGTCGGCACGACCGAACCAGCCGGAGCCAAACAAGCCGGAACCGAATCGACCGCCCACGGCCCAGCCGGATCGACAGCCGGAGTCGAATCGTGCGCCGGTAGCACAGCCGAGTAATCGGCCGGAGCCCAGCCGGAATGAGCCCGCGCCGCGACCGCAAACTCCTCCGCAGAACGAGCGTTCGCAGCCTCAACACGCTTCTCCGCCGTCAGAACAACGGCCGTCAGCGCAACAGCAACAGCAGCAGCACCCGCAACCTGCGCCCAACAAACCTGAACAGAAGAAGCCTCAGGAAGAAAGATCGAACCAGAACGAAAAACCACCACAGTAACCCCACGGTCTAGGCGTGTTACTCAAAGGAATATAGAGATGAGTGAGAATCCGAGCGCTACATTAGCTGGAACTGTAGAAAAGATCATCAAATCTCGCGTTTCGAGTGAACCGGAAAGGGCGCAGATTGCCATCGAAGGAGCCGACCACCTTTACAAGGAACTCCGTATCGAAAATACACTGACCGACGCCGACGGCAATGAGGTTCACTTGAAACCCGGAGCCAAGGTGGAAGTCACAGTCGAAGCTGAGCCGCAGGGAGTGAATACGAAAAGCGATCCCAAAGATTGAGGACGGGAATTTAATCCTCGGGGCATCCTGAGTTTTTAACGGGTGCCCTTTTTTCTTTGGCCGGAAGTTCTAGTCGTGGAGCACAACATTAAGCAGCGAACTGTGGACCTGCAGAGCGCCCTCCGAGCCGCCGGCGTAGTGAATGAAACCCAGCTTCCTGAACCGGTTCATGAAGAAGCTTACGCGCGAACGGGTGGTCCCTACCATCTCAGCCAGTGTCTCTTGACTGATCTTGGGGACTACGGTTTCGGGAATGCCATCCTTGCCAAAGTGGGCGAGCAATAACAGGACGCGCGCCAAACGCTTCTCACTGGAGTTGAACAGCTGATCGACAAGATCCTCTTCATAACGGATATTCCGCGCCAGCAAATAGGCGACGAACATTTCAGAAAGAGCGGGTTCGCGATGAAGAGCTTCCATCATCGTCTTCTTCTCCACGCGGAGAATTTCGCAATCCGTCATTGCCGCCGCGGAACCCATGCGTAAGAGTTGACCCGCCAGCGCACCCTCCCCGAAAAAATTCCCCTGACTTACGATCGCGATCGTTGCTTCTTTACCGATCTTGGATACAACGGTGAGCCTCACCTTACCCTTTTGCACATAGAAGACCGCGTCGGCGTTGTCGCCTTGCGAGAATATCGTCTGCTTTTTCGGGATCGTCAGGATCTTACGGCCGTCGCCAATGGTCGCGAGGAAAGTATCGGGGTTGAATGTACCGTTTTTCTTGATTGCTACCGTGGGGTGCTCCTTCGAGTGTGGCCCGCAAGGAACGGGCGAAGGCACGAAGATCTATGCCGGCTCAGTATCATTGTACTCCAGCGTACTCTTGTGCTCCAGCGTACTTAGTGCCCGTAAAGTGATCATTTTTGCTCAGATTCACTCCTGCCTTTGGCCTCACCATAAAGGTAGGCGCGGACCAATCAGTCCCATCACGGTTCACAAGAGGAGCTATGGCACAGACAATACAAATGGGCACGATTCTGATGAAGGAATGGCCCGGAATGACGCAACTTCTGAACCTGGAGAGTGAGCCGTGTTCTGGGGGATGGAGTCTGTTGAAGGTTCTGGATGGCTTCGCGCTTGATCGCAAAATCCGTGCTGCCGGATGGAACTTCTTTTTCATGGCGGCAGAGGTCAAGGTGATGTTCCTGGGCTCGCCAGGGGCGGAGAGGATCCGGACAGCATTGAGGCGGATTCTCGAAAAGGTCAAGAAACAACATTTCAATGGCCTGGAGGTAACTGAAATAGTGGCCAGGCGCTTCCTTGGCGTGCCCTACGTGACCGTGGCTGCGCACTCGCGGCATGTGCAACAAAGCTGCTATCTCGATAGCGCCCCGGCGCGGCAGACCTCCCAACAAAGCGCGGAATGGGCCAGGGGCTGAGCGCACTCTCTGTGATGGAGATGACTTTGTGAAATCTGACGAAAAACAAAATCTTGAGCGAGTTCTGGAATCCGCAATTGTTGTATCTTGGGCCGACCTGACGCGGGATGCGCAAACTGCCTTGATTCAAATTGAATACGCCTTTGCTCCAACCGACACTCTGGACTACCTGAAAGTCTGGTCATCTCTGAGCCGAGGTCACTGGCTTCTGGCTTGTGAGTATTGGATGTCAGCATCCACATTCCACGGCGCGGGTGCCCGATTTGAGAATGGATACGAGTCGGAAGGTTTAGCTGACATTCTTGAATTGGTGATGCGACACCAGAACAACTTCGATCTTCCCACGAACCGTGGCCGCCAGGGATTGCTCCAGATCTCAACACCTACTCTGGAGGACCGTGCGACAGCCGATGCGCTGATTCAAGCTGCCTTCGATCGTTTGGGTTCACCCCTTGCTGAACCCGCAGTGGCCTGAGGCTTCCGCTTACTTCTCAGAGCCCGCCAAGCGCCGGTCCCGGTGCGGCTCTGTGCGGGGTAGGCCAGTACTAAGCTCACATTTTTCCCCAGGTTTCGCGCCACACGTAGGACAGCGAACCGCAAGGGCCAGTCTCTGCTTGGACATCATGCCTACACAATGCACCAATGATCGCCAACAAGATGTTCAATAGTGATCAGTTTGCAAGTTCACCTTCGGTGAATACTGGCAAGAGACAAACTTAAAAAACAGCGCTGGTCGATGGTCTGTGGTCCATCTGGCAATTGGTCCTTGCAGTACCGGTTTTGATCGCAGTCAGGAACACAATGTCGCTACCAAACGCAGTTCTACCACCCAAGGCAATCCTCGAAGTTGTCGGTGCGCGGCCCATGCAAAGGGCTGCAATCCCGCGTGCGCGATTGTACTCCAAGCCATCCCTGCCAAGTCGGATCGCGGTGATCGGGAATTACCTTCCTCGACATTGCGGAATTGCCACCTTCACCACGGATCTGTGCAGCGCCATTTCCGCAGAGTACGGGAGTGCTCGACTAATGGCACTCCCGGTCAACGATACCGAGGAGGGCTACGATTATCCTGCGCGGGTGCGATGGTCACTGGCCCAGGACGATGTGAAGTCGTATCAGGAAGCTGCTGAATTTCTGAACTTCAACAACATCGACATGGTATGCCTGCAGCACGAGTACGGAATCTTCGGCGGTCTGGCCGGCAGCCATATCCTGCACTTGCTGCGCGGTTTGAAGATGCCCGTTGTGACAACGTTGCACACGGTTCTGCGCGAGCCGGATTCCAATCAACTGATGGTCATGGAAGAGATCGCGGAACTCTCCGACCGCCTCATTGTCATGAGCCAACTGTCGTCCCAGTTCTTGCAGGAAATCTTTAAGGTGCCAGGCAGTAAGATCGACATGGTGCCGCATGGAGTTCCAGACTTGCCATTTCTGGATCCTAATTTCTATAAGGACAGGTTCGGAGTGGAAGGGAAGGCGGTTCTTCTTACGTTTGGCCTGCTCTCGCCGAACAAAGGAATCGAAAACGTAATTCAGGCGTTGCCGCAGATTCTGTCCAAACACAAGAATGTTGCTTACATCGTCGCCGGAGCTACCCACCCCCATATCCTCCGCCGTGAGGGGGACAAGTATCGTGCCAGTTTGCAGGCGTTGGCGAAGGAAGTGGGCGTGGAATCGCAAGTAATCTTCCATAACCATTTCGTCAGTCCCGAGGAAATGGTCGAGTTCATTGGTGCTGCCGACATTTACATTACTCCGTATCGCCATGAAGCCCAGGTGGTTTCCGGAACGCTTGCCTATGCTCTAGGGGCGGGTAAGGCAATCATCTCCACTCCTTATTGGCATGCGATCGAGTTGTTGGACGACCGGAGGGGCGCGCTCGTCCCATTCCAAAATCCCGGTGCAATCGCGCAAAAGACAATCGAGCTTTTGGATACTCCTGCGATACGTCATGCCATGCGTAAACGCGCCTATAAGTTCGCGCGCGAGATGGTCTGGAAGCGAGTGGCGCAGGGCTACATGGAAAGTTTCACCAGGGTCCGCAGCGACCGCATGCAAACTCCACGAGTTCAGTTCTCGGCCCGGGTCTGCGAGAAAACGCTGGATCGATTGCCAGAACTGAAGCTGAATCACTTCCACCGGCTGACCGACGACACGGGCATCCTCCAACACTCGATCTTCACAATCCCGAATCGCGCCGAGGGGTATACAACGGATGACAATGCCCGCGCTCTTATTTTGTCGATACAACTGGAGCGTTTAGAAGGAGAGCAGCCGCACAACGATCGAGGTTCGCAACTCGATTCATTCATCTCAAAATCCACTGGCCTTTACCTCTCGTTTCTGGAGCATGCGTTCAACTCTGCAACAGGGCGATTCAGGAACTTTCTCCTCTACGATCGAAAGTGGAACGAACCGATGGGGTCAGAAGACTCTCACGGTCGTGCACTGTGGGGGCTGGGATTGGTTCTGGGGCGATCTCAGGATGAGGGATTCAGGGGCGCTGCGGGGCGTTTGTTCGAGTTTTCTCTGCCCGCAGTGCTGGAGTTCAATAGTCCGCGGGCCTGGGCCTATGCTGTGCTTGGGATTCAGGAATACCTGCATTCGTATCCCGGCGATCGCGATGCGCAGAAAGTGCGATCCGCGCTCAGCCGGAGACTTCTCGAAATGTATGAGTCGATCCACAGGCCTGACTGGAAGTGGTTCGAGAATGTTGTGGCCTATGGAAACGCGAGACTACCGCAAGCCATGATGCTCGCAGGGTCCGCATCCTCAGATGATCGCATGCTTTCCGCCGGCCTCGAATCGCTGGACTGGCTGCTGGAAATACAGCGTTGCGAAGACAACGGCCACTTTGCACCGATCGGATCGCAAGGCTTCTATCGCCAGGGCGGTGAGAAAGCCCGCTTCGATCAACAGCCGATCGAAGCCGCTGGTGCGGTTTCCGCTTGCCTGCAGGCGTATCGCGTAACTGGTGACAGCCGCTGGCGCAAGGAAGCCTGGTCGGCTTTCAACTGGTTCCTCGGCGACAACGATCTGCAACTACCTCTTTATGATTCCGTCACCGGCGGGTGCCGGGACGGCTTGCATCCCGACCGCGCCAATGAAAACCAGGGAGCCGAGTCGACGCTCTCGTTCTTGATGGCACTCATCGAAATGCGATCTTTGCAAATGTCTGAACCGCTGGATATTCCGTCATGACCATACCCGCAGAAAAATCTATGAGCTTGTTGAGTACTCGATTCGAGCCACTATTGCTCCGCCATTCCACCAACCCGATCCTGACGAGCAAGGATTGGCCATATCCTATTAACAGCGTGTTCAATGCGGGCGCTACCCGGCTTGCAGATGGCACGACTCTGCTGCTTTGCCGCGTGGAAGATCGGCGCGGCTTGTCGCATCTTTCGGCAGCACGCTCTCGAAACGGCGTCGATGGATGGCATATTGACAGCGAACCAACCTTGATGCCCTGTCCCGAGAAATATCCCGAGGAGATCTGGGGTATCGAAGATCCTCGCATTACCTTCGTCCCCGAGTTGCAGCAATATGTTGTGACCTATACCTCATATTCGCGCGGTGGTCCCGGAGTGTCGTTGGCTCTAACCAAAGACTTCCGCACCTTCGAACGCTTTGGCGTGATCATGCCGCCGGACGACAAAGATTCCGCACTTCTGCCCCGGAGAATCGACGGATGTTGGGCGTTGATTCATCGTCCCATGACGACGCTCGGGTCGCACATGTGGATCTCCTACTCTCCCGATCTTCGTTACTGGGGCAGACATCGGCTCATGCTGGAAGCTCGCCGCGGCGCCTGGTGGGATGCCAACAAAATCGGGTTGTCGCCGCCACCCATCGAGACCTCCCGAGGATGGCTCGTGTTCTACCACGGAGTACGGCATACGCCTTCCGGTTGTCTGTATCGATTGGGCTTGGCTCTGTTCGCTCTCGACAATCCGGAGAAATGCCTGCTTCGAGGAGATTCATGGATTTTCGGGCCAGAAGCGGAGTATGAGCGCCACGGGGACGTTGACGACGTGGTGTTCCCCTGCGGATACACCATGGACGCAGATGGTGACACGCTCAATATTTATTACGGAGCCGCCGACTGTGCGATTGCCCTGGCTCGGGCCAGCGTTCGCTCTCTACTCGAGTGGCTCGATGCCAACGGAAGTTGCGAGCGCCGCCAGCGTGCTAACGATTGACGCCTAGAGGCCGAACGGGTAATTGTGAGCGATAGTGAACATCTTTAGGTCGGTTCTTATGTTCAAATGTGAGTTCGCCGGGGTAAGGGGCGGCGCCAATGGAGAAGCGAAGAAGCGCCTTCGACCCGAAAATCTTTCTGACGACTACCGGCGCCGGGCGGCAGTTAATCTCCTTCACCAAGGGGCAAACAGTCTACTCTCAGGGTGATACGGCTGACTCGTTGTTTGTCATTCAAACGGGAAGCGTCAAAGTCACGATCAAGTCCCAGGCCGGAAAAGAAGCAACTCTCGACATCTTGAGTGACGCGGATCTCGTTGGCAAAGACTCCATGTCCGGTCGTCTCACCCGCATGGCGTCTGCCACCGCAATCTCTGACTGCAGTCTCCTCCGAATCACGAAAAGAGTCATGATGCTTGCCCTGAAACGGCAGGTGAAGCTTGCCAATGTGTTTTGGGAGTATCTGTTGGACCGGAACGTCCGATATCAGCAGGATTTATTGGACCAACATTGCAACCGGAGCGAGAAAAGACTAGCGCGTATCCTATTGCAGTTCGCCCATTTTGATGGCCAAGGAGCATCCGAGACCACCGTTTCCGCAATCAGCCATGAGACTTTGGCGGAAATGGTGGGCACCACCCGATCGCGCATCTGCTTTTTCATGAACCGGTTCAAAAACTCTGGATTCATATACTACGATCACAAAAGCAAGCTGTTGCGAGTTCACCGGACGCTACTGGCCGTCTGCGGTCAATAGCTCCCACAGTTCGGTGCATCCGTAATCGTCTCTTCCCTGCAAAAATACCTTCATTCTGTCAGGCGCATGCAGTTGCGCAAGCGTCCCCACAAGCTCCCAATGGAACGGAGCGTGGCATCACATAGAGTGGAACGGTGGCCCGCATGCTCGTCCCGCAACCATCGGATTCGATTTCCAGCGTCCCGTTCAGTTCGTGCATTCGCTCCCGCATCCCGGCCAACCCCACGCCCGTTTCTGCGGTCACCTCACGAAGCAGCCGCATGCGCTCCGCTGGTATCCCCTTCCCGAAATCGCGTATCTCCAGAATCACAGCGTCGGGATCATGTTGAAAATGGATGCTGGCATCCGAAGCACCGGAGTGGCGGTGTACGTTGGTCAGGCTTTCCTGCAACACACGAAAGAGCGCGATCTCCACACTGTTCGGCAGGCGCTCCCGCGAAGGCGCAATATTTGCCTTCACGTTAATTCCGCTCCGCTTGGCGAATCCCTCGATATACCATTCGGCCGCGCAAGCAAATCCCACCTCGTCTAGCAATGGCGGATGCAGCAGGTACGACATCGTGCGAATCTCTTCGACGGCCTGATTTGCCAATTGTGCAATCTCGTCGACCATCGCCAGCGTCGCCGGCATTTCTTTGCATTTCTGCTGCAAGAGCAACACACCGATGTTCAGCGCAGCCAGGGTCTGGCCGGTAGTGTCATGCAAGTCGCGCGCTAACTTACGCCTCTCCTCATCCTGCACTTTCAGCAAGCGCTGAGTCAGTTTTTGGAGTTCCGCAGTGCGTTCAGCAGTGAGCGTCTCAAGTTCGGAATAGGCGTGCGACAACCGCAGATGCTTTGCAATCCACATATGTCCTCCGGGGAGCGGCTAGGGAGACGGGAACAAACTGTCTTTATCTAGTATCGGCATTTTGCCATGGCACGAATCAATAGTCTGGTCACTATTGCACACCTCGCGCAAGTTAGGACTTCGCATATCCATTGAGAATGAAATGCAGAATGGAAGGGGGGTCCATGCGAATATTTTGAACCGATCGCAGGAGTGCATTCGCGCGTCCGTTCAAAATGTATAAAAGTGAACACTCAGAAACCATCAAGAGGAGAGCTGCCAATAGTCTGTCCGTCTTGATCTGAAGGTCTACAAGGGAGCACGGCAGCCTTGCCTGCACCGACTGGGCTTTGTACTGAGCCAATCCGGAAAGCCCGAAATGTGTCTGCTAACGGCGAGATCCCGGATATTTGGTCCGGGCAGTATGCCGATGCTGAGGTTGGCGGCGCCCGGCGTCACGCGCAATGTTAAGCCTGCATATGAGCTGTCTTGCTCAGACAGTCAACTCTGAACCTGTCATTCTCTAATCTCCTAGGTGTGTATTGAGAGAGCGACGACTGCCAATTCGTAGTTCTCAGTCTTAGGTCGCAGGGGCTAACCCCGTGCAAATTGATAGCGACCACATCCAGTTCATTGGTGTTCTCGGCCCGTGTATCCGCGGAAATCCACGGCACGATTTCGACTCGAAAAGTCTCTCGAAGGTAGGGACGGACGAGTGTCTGTCCGCAAAAAGGAAAGGGTCAAAAGATTATGCCGTTACTCCAAATAGTGGAAGTTCTCATCGTAGTGGGTGTTCTCCTGTGGCTGGTGAATCGCTTCATCCCCATGCAGGGATCCATCAAATCAATTCTGAACGGCGTCGTGGTTATCGGGGTCGTTTTGTGGCTGCTGAATATTTTTGGGCTGTTTCATTCCTTGTCCAACGTTCACATCGGCAAGGGATGAGTTTTGAGGGTACTTTGCAGTTTACGAACCTACAGATCGAGATTAAGCAACAACGTGGCAGCATCTGCCCGAGGAGATCCATGAAGAAAAAGCTATTGTTTGCACTTCCGATCGTATTGAGCTTGAGCGCATTGGCTCAGACCACCTCCCAAACCACACTGGCGGTCGAGCCCATGGCTCAGAAGCCGGTGTTCCGGGTGGTCGTCGTCAGCCGCAGTGTGCAGGCCGTCAACTACAAGCACCGCAGCGGAGCTTCGAAGCTGGATTTTGCGGGGACGGACCTTATGCCCCGAGCCCGCGGCCAAGCCAAAGTGGAAAGCAAGAAGGGATATACGGAAATCGAAGTGGAATTTGCCGATCTCGAGAAACCCACGTCCTTCGGCGGTGAGTATCTGACCTACATCCTGTGGGCCATATCGCCCGAAGGCCGCGCCGTGAATTTGGGCGAAGTATTAGTGGGCGGCAATAGCCGCAGCAAGCTCGATGTCACCACCGATCTTCAGGCATTCGCCCTGATTGTCACCGCGGAGCCCTACTATGCTGTGCGACAGCCCAGCAATGTGGTCGTGATTGAGAACGTGGTTCGCGAGGACACCAAGGGAACCAGCGAGGTAGTGAATGGAAAGTACGAACTCATGGAGCGGGGCGGATACCTTCCCACGGGATATAAGTTTGATCCGGTTGTTCTGAATGCAAAGTTGCCGCTGGAATTCTTCGAAGCGCGCAATGCCTTGCGCATCGCACAATCCGAGGGAGCTGAACAGTACGCCACCGATAGCTATCAGCACGCCGTCAAGCTGATGGACCAGGCGGATGGCTATGCCACGGAAAAGAATATTCCAAAGAAACAACTGATCGCGGTTTCGCGTGAAGCGGTACAAACCGCGGAAGATGCCCGTGCGATCGCAGTGAAGAAAATGGATGAGGTCCGCCTGGCGGATGAACGTCAGGCTTCATCGGATGCTCAGGCGAGAACACAGAGACAGGCGGATGATGCGATGCGGCAAAAGGAGCAAGCTGAGTCCGATACAGCCAAGGCTCAAACAGCAACCGCACAGGCTGAGTCCGATATGGCACGAGCCCAGGCTGCGAAGGCTCAGGCGGACTCCGACGCATCCAGATCGCGAATGGACGCTTCTGACGCCCAAGCCGCGGCTGCGAAGGCTAAGTCCGATATGGCGGACAGCCAAGCGTCTTCTGCAACTGCCCTATCGGCAGCCCAGGCAGACGCCGACCAATCCCGCGCAGACAAACTGACGGCGCAGCAAGCCGCGCAACAGGCTGAAGCCGACAAAGCGGCTATGCGTACGCGCCTGTCAGCACAGCTGAACTCTATTCTTCAAACTCGCGACAGCGCTCGCGGGCTCATCGTCAGCATGTCCGACGTATTGTTTGACACCGGAAAGTATTCCCTGAAGCCGGGAGCACGCGAGAAACTGGCCAAAGTCGCCGGGATACTGCTTGCTTATCCTGGGCTCAACATCGAAGTTGGCGGATATACAGACAACGTCGGCGGCGATGCCATGAACCAAACGCTGTCGGAGAATCGTGCCGGATCTGTCCGCGACTACCTGGTGCAGCAAGGAGTATCGACGAGTTCTGTCTCGTCTCGAGGTTTCGGCAACGCACTTCCGGTAGCCTCCAATGAAAACTCCGCGGGCCGGCAGCAGAATCGCAGAGTGGAACTGCTGGTGTCCGGCGAAGCCATCGGCAATCCGGTCAACGCAACCACAGGAAGCCTGCGCTAACAAATCAACGCAGTCGGCACTGTGGGTGCAGCGTTAGTAGGAGCTGCACCCATCTGTAAGAAAGGAGCAAGACATGCTTGGAACTATATTGATCGTAGTCTTGATTTTGGCACTTCTCGGAGCGTTGCCCCGATGGACGCATAGTCGAGACTGGGGCTACTACCCAACGGGCGGTGTCGGGCTGGCCCTTTTCGTCGTCGTTATCCTATTGGTTCTTGGTCGGATTTGAACCATGCGCATCAATTCAACGTCGGCAGGCGTCATCTCCAGGAGATGGCGCCTGCTGTCCCTTCGCACGGTGGCACTCTTGTCGTTCTGCTATGCAGTGTCGGTTCGCTCGCCTACTCCGTTCTAACTCACGAGGAAATCGTAGACTTGCTTTGGACCGACGAAATCCGCCCTCTGCTCCTCAACCGATTCCCGGGCCTCTCGGAAGAGCAGATCAGGGACGCGCATGCCTACGCCTATGGAGGCGCCGTCATCCAGGACCTGGGCTACTACCCGTTGGGTAGCACGGAATTCAGCAACTTGGTGCACTACGTCCGTAGCGGCGATTTCGTTCGTGAGTTGCTGCTCGAGAGCCAAGATGTCAATGAATACGCCTTCGCACTAGGCGCCCTGTCGCACTATGCATCGGACATCGCGGGCCATCCCGCCGTCAACTTGGCTGTCGCAATCGAGTATCCCAAGCTCCGCGCGAAGTATGGCAAGTCCGTCCGCTATGCCCAGGACAAGACGGCTCACTTGAAAACCGAGTTTGGGTTCGATACTGTGCAGGTTGCCAAATCGGCAGGAGGATTGACATAACGTTCATAATAATTTACATTATACGTTTTATTGACTATTATTCTGGACGTTAAATATGAGGACCAGCCGATTATCCGTCGCAATGCCACTCCCGGTAAGGCATGCGCTGCGCAAGCTCGGCCGCGATATCCGTAACGCCCGGCGGCGGCGGCGAATCCCCGCGGCCATCGCGGCACAGCGCGCCTCGATCAGCCGCACTACCCTCGTCAAGATTGAAAAGGGCGATCCAGGCGTCGCGATCGGGATATACGCCACGGTCCTTTTTGTGCTGGGCATGGCGGACCGGTTGGGCGATCTCGCCGCGCCGAAGAACGATCCCGTGGGCTTGCAGTTCGAAGAAGAAAACCTACCGCAGCGCATTCGGGTGACGCGCAGGCCGGAACGCACAAAAGACAAGTGATGGACAGAGAGGCTGTCGTATACGTGGACCTCGACGGCGTCCCGCACCTGATGGGGCGTCTGTGGGACCGTACGCGCAAGAACAAGGAAAGCGCAACGTTCGAATACGACCAGACATGGCTGGAAAATCCCGCGCGATTCTCTCTGGAGCCAGCCTTGCAGGTTGGTCCCGGCCCGTATCACACTCCGGCAGACACGCCCATGTTCGGCGCCATTGGCGACTCCGCGCCCGACCGTTGGGGGCGAGCGCTCATGCGCCGCATGGAACGCAGGCGCGCGGAGCGCGAGGGCGTGGCGCCGCGCACGCTCCAGGAAATCGATTTCCTGCTGCTGGTGGACGATGAGGCCCGTCAGGGGGCGCTGCGTTTTGCGGAAAGAGAAGGCGGACCCTTCCTGCGGGAAGAGAGCGTCAAGCGCATCCCCCCGTTGATCGAGCTCCCGAAACTGCTCTCTGCGGCCGAACATGTGATGGAAGAGAAAGACACCGAGGAGGAACTGCGCATGCTTTTCGCGCCCGGCTCCTCTCTTGGCGGCGCGAGGCCCAAGGCTTCCTTCAGGGAAAAGGACGGGCATCTCGCCATCGCTAAATTCCCACGCAAGGACGATGAAATCAATACGGTGGTTTGGGAGGCGGTCGCACTGTCCCTCGCGCAGAAATCTTGCATCCCCGTTCCCCAATCCCGTGTCGAAAACATCGCCGGGAAGTCTGTACTCCTCCTCCGACGCTTCGACCGCGACGGCGAACGGCGTATCCCGTTCCTCTCCGCAATGAGCATGCTCGGATCAAAAGACAGAGAAACCCGAAGCTATCTGGAAATTGTTGACGCGCTGCGCCAGCACGGTGCTGCGCCGCAAGCCGACATGGAAGCGCTGTGGCGGCGGCTGGTTTTCAACATACTGATCTCCAACACCGACGATCACCTGCGCAATCACGGCTTTCTGTACGAAGGCCAGGCGGGCTGGCGCCTGTCGCCCGCTTACGACCTCAACCCAGTGCCGACTGACATCAAGGCGCGCATCCTCAGCACGGCGATCAATGAGGATGACAACACAGCTTCACTCGCACTGGCGATGGAGGTGGCGGGGTATTTCGATCTGGGCGACGGCCAAGCGCGCGACATCGCAAGACAGGTCGGCAAGGTCGTCTCGAAGTGGCGCGATGAAGCCGCGCGAAACGGCCTAACGAAAAACGAGATCGACCGCATTGCGTCGGCGTTTGAGCACGATGATCTGAAAGCGGCTGTAGCGGCGAGGTAGCAGATCGCCTCCGACAACGTTTTTTGCACTCTTTCGATGTGTAAGAGGATGATTGCCGTCAACAGTGTTTCGACTCGGGCGAAGCCTGGTTCGTAGAACTAGAAATCCGACATCCCCCGGATAGCGGAATAGTAAGCCGAGGCGCGAAGGCCAGTGTCAAGGCTCTTCGACCGCGAACGCGGCGCGCGAAGCGCGGCCTTGACGCTGGACGGGCCTCGGCTATGCTCTGGCTATCCCGGGCATGTCATTCCGGATTCTGCATCACAGACCCAGACCGAAACCCTGAGCAATCTCATTTTTCTGCGCTGTCTGTGATTCTATCTTTTGCGCTACTGGCTCTTGCTGAATTGCGGGGGAATGGGACACATCGCGACTGAGTTCGTGTTCCAGCGTCGACGCATTATTCGTATAAATTTGGGCGTCATAGCTCCGCGTGAGACCGAGACATAGGCCATACGACAGTTCAGCAGATCTTTTGCGCCAAACTCGGTGTCCACGTGGATCAGGACACGGTCGGCAGTCTGTCCTTGGCTGGAGTGGCTCGTCAGGGCATAGCCATGGTCGAGATGCAGATGCTTGCGTGGATCGAGTTCGACCGTGTGGCCATTGTCTATCTTCAATCGCAGCCGCCCGTCTTCCTCGATACTCTCGATGGTCGGACGAGGATTGGATTTTTGCCAGTCCGCATTATCATGGCAAGACTCCATACACCTATCAAATTCTCTTCCGACGACACATTCGTCCCGTTATCGAGAGAGTTGCTGGAATAAAGAGCAGCAAGGTAGCACCGATCGGATGGCACACACTACGCCGATCACTAGCGACGTTGCTGATCTCAAACGGGGAAAATGTGAAGGTCGCGCAGTCACAGCTTCGTCATACAACCCCAAAGATTACCCTGGAGCTCTACGCACAAGCCGTTTCAGCCGATCAGCAGGACGCACACAACAAGGTCGTTCAGATGGTACTTCCTGTCGCATTCCCGGAGAAATTGAAGGCGCGGACGGTTACCGCAACGACGTAGAAACTAGAGCGCCGCTCGCTCTGGGTGTCCGGGGGTGCCCGAATTCAACCCTGTCGAAAGCAGCTAAGTACTTTGAAATCTTGGTGAGCGCGGCAGGACTCGAACCTGCGACCCATGCCTTAAAAGGGCATTGCTCTACCAACTGAGCTACGCGCCCACAGCGGACACAACCGATTGAAACGAAACAACTAATTCGGAAGCATGTTCTTGATCGGCACCTTGGTTAGCGCACGATCAGCGCACAATGCAGCTTCCAGCTTGGCCATCGCGGAGACACTCTGCTCCGAAGTGGTTTTGATGTAATGCTTCCGCGTTACGCTCACGTCTTGGTGTCTCAGAATTTGCTGGACCATCATGTCATCCACTCCGAGAGCGTACAGTGTGGAAGCGAGTCCCCGGCGAAAACTGTGGAACCCGTGCCACCTAGGTAGACTACCATCCCTTACGTATTCGTGCGAGACCTCGGCGGCGATATGGCTCTCTTTCGGCTCCCTGCAAACTCCGCACCGATCCAGCACGGGCAGTATTGAACGATTCAATAGATTGTTCAGGTTCGCGGGCTTCCCCTTCCCATTGGCAAACATCGGCCCGCTTTTAGGATTTCCGCAGGCCAACTTGTGAGCAGCGAGAACCGCTCGCAATCGAGGAATTACAGGTACGGGCGCTTTGCTGCGCTTCGTTTTCGGTTCATTAGTGAATTGCTCCCACACGGAACGCATGACCATAATCTGCTCGCCGTCATAGTCTTGCCATTCCAGCCCTCGCAACTCAGACCTACGCAGCCCGGCGAATGCGGCCACAGCGCAGACTGTCGCAGCGGGTTCCGGCAGGACAGCTAGGATCGTCTCAACATCGCGCAAGGTGTAGGCATGAGTATCGCCAGCGTCCGGCGCCCTTGGAATCTTCACCAGTCGAGCAGGATTACCCTTCGCGACATCGGCACAGCCCAGGCGCAACGCTTCATCAAAGAGCAGACTCAGAAGATTCTTGAGGTGAGCAAGCGAGCTCCGTTTCATCTTGGGGTTCTGGCGGTTCACTTCATCAATCACCCGCTGTGCCGATAGCACCGAAAAGTCCCGCATGCGCACAGCGCCACAACGCGGACGTAACTGCGATTCCCATCGGGCACGGTATCCCCTGAGGGTGCTTTCCCTAACCTGCTTTTCCAGCATCGGAAAAAACAGGTCATCGGCGAACTGTCCGATGGTTTGCGTTGCTTGCGGATTCGCTTCTCCGCGATTTAATGGCCTCAAGAAATCCTCAGCCATGTCCGACACTTCCTTGGGTGCTTTCTTCAATCGGCTGTGCTCCGGTTTGATCTCCGCTAATTGCTTGGCCAGTTGCTTACGCACGACTTGTCCGCCATCTAGCAGGTTTTCCCGATAGCGCAGCACCCACCATCCTGCCCTTCGGTAGATGTAGCCGTTTTGTTTTTTCATGCTCCTCCTTTTCGGATCGTTCGTAAGTTACTCCACAATTCTCAAGATGATCTTTTCCCAGTGTTTCGACGGCGACTCAGCCATTGCTCAAGCTCCGGACTCAGCCATGCGAAACGAACGTATTTTCCAAATCGGATGCAAGGCAGAGGATCATCGGCGCGGCTGCGCGTCTGCTCGCGCACCCATGAAGGGGGAAGACCCCAGCGCTTTGCCAGTTCTTCAGCGTCGATCATTTCCCGCGATACTGCAGCAGTGTTTGGTTCTGGCTTCATTGCATAAACCTCAAAATGGCAAATCTTCGTCAGAAATCGGGCGCTTTGTTCTTTCTTCATGACTCACGGGCTGTTGCAGGTGCGCGACAGAATCAAGTTCGTCACACGTCACCTCTAGCCGATATTTCTTTTTCCCGGTTTCCTTATCCGGCCAGGATGACGTTGTAAATCTGCCAAGGATTCGGACTCGGGAATCCTTCGGCAGTTCGGCAACCCGTGTTGCATGTCCCTGCCATGCCACGCAGTTTAGGAACTGCGAGTACAGCTTTCCCTGTCTGTCGGAATACACAACCCTGAGAGAAAAGTTCGCTACCGGCTTTCCGGTCGATGTTTTCCGGAGAACTACATTTTGCGCGTACCCGGATAACTCCACTTTATTTACGCTTTGCTCTTCACTCATGGCCGTTCACGTAACTCCCTGTTTCGTTAATCCAGCGCTTGACTGTCTGATAAGAAACCTCTGCCTGTTTTCCTATTTCCCGCAGAGACTTTCCCTCTTTTTTCAATCGGACACAGAGCTCTATTTTGGAATCTTTTTCGTCGGTGGATGGTCTGCCCCCACGGTTTACGTAGTGGCTCAATTCCCCGGCAGTACCGGGCGGATTGATCATGCAGAAGTTCCCTGCCTTGTCGATGTACGGCCTACCTTCGAGAATGAACGGCGCACACGCTTGAAAATCGCGCGATTTCACGTTCTCAACCCATACGCGATTCGCGTTAGAGTCGATCTGCCTTATCCCCCACGCTCCGCTCAACATCGCTCCGATGTCACCGGACCCGCGCAAAATATTCTCCAGCACCATGTAGTCATCTTTGGCGAAACTTTTTGGCGAGTGATGCGCTCCCGTGATGGATCTTGCTCCGACAGCCAATAGACCGAATAATTTATCGGCAAACTTCCGCGTTCCCTCGACTCCGTTTTCATCCCCGTCCATAACGCGCACTACTGTGTCGATGAAGATGTCCGCGCCTTCCGCAGCTTTCAGCATCTCCGGAGAATCCAATTGCAGCGGAACGCCTTTTGATAGTGTGTAAAGGAATAGGCGCTCCTCTCTGCAAAAGTCTCTTAGGCCGAAGGTTTCAATCCTCGATTGGAGCGCACGCTTGGAAGTTTCTGGCGAGAGATACAGCACGCGCTTGGCGGGTTCTGGCACGCTGAAACCTGTATAGCCGAACAGGTCAGAACCTTCTAAAAGAGCCTTCGCCATGCTGAGCATGACCCATGTTTTCCCGTGTCCAGGCAACCCGCCTATGAGAGTAATTCCGGCCTCTTGCATGAACCCGGAAATGCGGAAATCTAGTGGGGTATCGTCCGCGTCAAGTTCCGCTTGAGTGTGGAACAATTTCCGCCAGTCGCTCCCCTCTCCGCTTTCCTCCATTTCCCGAATCATCTCGTGTGCTATCTGCAATCGTTCCCCCCGCGTGGGAGCGATTCCTAGAAGCTCATGCTTCGCCTTGAATTTGCGATCCTTCGCAGCTTCAATAACCTGTCCCTTGTAGTGCGAAAACCGTTCCGGCACCACCCCGATCATGCATTCCGCGACATAGCCCACTGGGACCGACTCGCCAAGCTCGGCAATGACGGAGTAG
This sequence comes from uncultured Acidobacteriaceae bacterium, assembly GCA_963731405.1. Lineage (GTDB taxonomy): Bacteria > Acidobacteriota > Terriglobia > Terriglobales > Acidobacteriaceae > Sulfotelmatobacter. The sequence continues at coordinate 75,574 of CAVSVS010000004.1, forward strand.
GCGTCTGCTGTCCCGCCTTTGCCGATTAGCTTCTGTATCGTGGTAAATATCTTTCGGTTGTCGCTAGACAGGAAATGCCAGCTAGCTAAATCCCCGATCTGTGGAGCGCACAGGTTAGGGTCCTGAAGCAATGCGCCGTTAACGCCTTTTTCATACGTCGCGGCTCGTTCTATGCAGTTTTCGGATGGTGCCGGCTTTCGGCTCATTCGGCGTATGTCCGATCTGGCGATAGGTCACCGAACAAGCTCGTCGGAACGTGCGGAGTCAAGCGATACCAACTCAGACGCGCACCATCTGAGGCACGCACCAACATACAATTTTCAATCGAGTAACCGCGCTCGCGGAGCTCTTTGAGCCTCGCGCCATGTTGTGCGACTAGCTCCCTTTGCAGTTCTGGCAATGGCACCCAGCCCGCATCAGTCGGCCAAAGTTTTTTCTCTGGCGGTTTCGCTCTGTCGCGGTTCTGCTGCAGCAGATCTAGGCCACGATCCGCCCTCGTTGCTCTATCGGTTTTCACCGGACACCCGCCCGAGCAGGAGCTAGCATTTGATAGACGCGCCCCGAAATATCGGCTAAGAGTAGAAGGCGTTTCCGTTCGCGAGATGAACGGCAATTGGCGGCGGTTGCTTCCAGTCCCAAGCGAAGCACATTCGCCCGTGTTGCTAACTCGGAGTATGAGGGGCGCAGACCTATTGACGCGGATTGCAGGTAAGGTGAGACTGTTTGTGTTTCAAGCATCGCTTTGGAACCTTCTCCGGCGCTGCCCGTTTTCGACTTGGCGGTTGTAGGCGGGCGGCGCTGGTTTTGTCTTTTACTCTTTGGCTTGAGAGATTTTTTTCTCCCGAATTTCTGTGAACGCTTCTGCGAGTGCCTTTGCCACTTCGCTTCGAGTCTTAACAACGTATTCCCGGCACTCCTGATGACATACGATGCGGTTGACTACTTCGTCCAAGATGTACCCAATCCTTACCGTGACGCAGCGAGCGCCCATCGCGTGAGCTGTAGTAACTGCAGTGATAAGTTGCTGAAAATCGGCGTGGGCGAATGACTGCACCAGGAGCGGATTAACCCCATCTTCGATCATCGTAACTGCGCCCGTCAGACGCTCACCTTCCGGTAGATTACCGACGGCCTCGAATAGTTTTCCGTCAATCAATTCCTGAACCGACTTTCCGGATAGGCCCGCACTCAAAAGCAGGTCAGCCAGTTTCAGCTTTTGCAGATCGATGATGGAGTACCCGCCCTTGCGGATCGCCTTGCGTGCGCCCTTCGGCATCTCGGCCTTAGCCTTCTTCGATTTCAGAAACGGCTTAATGCTCACCGGATGCCCGCTGACATAGGCCCAGCAGCGCCGCCACGGCATTCCTAGAATGACTGCGGCTTCCGTTAGCGTCCCTGTCCATCCATGTGCGCGGTGCCATTGCTGTTCGCTTACTTCCATCCGAATCCCCCTCTAAATCTGCCCTGATCCTAAGCTAACTACTAACGCGTTGTCAATCTATTACTAACGCACTGTCAGTTGAACACGTCCATCGATCTATTCCCCCTGTGGGGGGTTGCGGAAATACTTGGAGCAATGGTTGAAGAATGTTGCAGATTATTCCTGCAGTCGGCACGGACTGTCACACTGTGACAAAACCCTAGTAAATCTAGTTATGTGACAAAACCCTACGGACAGTAAGACCTCCTGTCGGAGTCTTACGTCCGGTATGGGATTCCCCTCTGTCACAAAAACCCATGTGACAGTTATGTGACATTTATCTACCTCAACTTACGGGTTCTCTCTCCCCCGTCTTGAACCCCAAAAGCAAAGACTAAGGATCGCGATTCGATGAAATGGGTCACAGGGTCCCGCCTGCGCAAATCGCTCGCAGTCCGGAAAAGTACCGCGATTTTCTGCCCATTGGAATTAATATAGATGAACGTCAATCTATCGACTCGCGGAGGTAGGGCCAGGATAACGGTAGAGTAATGCCAGAGCACGACAACGCTCAGTGCAAGTGATAGAAGGCACGATGGCAAAACGAGGTAAATATCAATCAGCGCACAATTCCGTGGTAGATTGATGGCAACGGGACAGTGTTCCTGCCTCGCAAATTAGCGAGGTGAGAACATGGCAGAGTTCACCATCGGGCAGCGCATTCCTTCTGCTATCGATTCCTACTATCAAAACTACGTTCACTTCTGCGAGCGGTTGCAGATCGCGCCAGGGGACTATCCGGCATGGCTCCGGATCGACAGGCCAAGCCGTTCTGCATGCGTGTCGAAAGCAGGCGGCAGGATGATCTCGCAGAGCCCACAGCAGCACTCAGCGCGGTACAAGGCAGACGCATCAAGCGGAGATGGCTGCCCGGAGAGCGGCGGCGCTGGCAGCGCTGGACCTTTCGTGACTCTTACCCTGCCCCATGCCCAAAGATGCGACAGACTGCGCCTGAAACGCAGTGCGCAGCGCTCTCACGCGGCCTCTTAGCGTTGTTGTCGCGCTGTGTTTCGGCAACGAAAAGGGGGACCCAAACGATGCCCTCCGTGGGCCACACCCCCCACCCCTCGACAGACGGGCGCTGACTCTCCGGCTGATCCAGAAAAATTTTCGGGTTTTGTTCTGCCTGCCCAAAGGTCTGCAGATGTCGATGAGTGAAATAGAGATATTTCGACAGTTGACCCTCAAGCCTTACCAAAGTCTCGCTTGTGTGCCGCAATTGCGGCTTCGAGGGTGTCGTGTTGTCCCGAACCCCGAACGTTTAGCAGGGTCTTGTTCTGTCAAAAGTTCGACGAACTGGTCGTCCAATTCACGTGACTTCTTGCCATTTATGCACAAACACCTGGCAGAAATGTAACTTCTGGGTGTGGAGTCTCGCCGTTAGAGCAGTTTCGCCCGAGATTAACCATTTAGGTACTGTGTGCAATTGTGTATGACCTATATTGACGAGCCGAGCCAGATTCCCGAGCCATATGATTTAGGCTGTTTCTCCATTAGGAGAACGGCACTCACGTGAATTGATCGTGCCAGGAAGACAGATGGCGAAACAAACTCTCGGTTTCAGTTCCACAGTTTTCCGCAAAAAGTTCCGGGATGGGATGACTGTGCGGACCTACCGAGACAATGAGATCATTTTTGCGCAAGGGGACAGAGCCGATGCTATGTTCTACATCCAGAGCGGCACGGTGAAGCTCACGATGGCCGCTACGCGCCGCAAAAAAGCGATAATCGCCGTCTTGCTGCGGGGTAGCTTTTTTGGCGAAGGCTGTCTTGGAGGTGAATCGCTGCGGATGTATACGGCGAGATCAATTGGACCCTCCAATATCACTCGCTTGCAGAAGGAGAGGTCGATTCGCACGCTCAAGCGCGACCCGCAGTTTGCTGCATTGCTTAATGCGTATCTTACCTTCCAGAGTTATTCGAGTTGAGGAAGACCTGGCAGATCAATTCTTCAATTTTAGCGAAAAGCGACTGGCACGGGTTCTGTTGTTGTTTGGGCAAATAACCAAGGAATCAAAGCCGGAGAACCCCCTGAAGGTGAGCCAAGGAACCCTCGCGGAGATGGTTGGTACCACCCGCGCAAGGGTAAGTAAAATTATCAATGCGTTCAAGAAGAAGGGCTTCGTCTACTACAACGGCGGTTTGCAAATAAATAGCGAACTTATCAGCGCCTTTCTGCAAAATCGGCCCATGTCCATTGTCAGAAGGGCGTAAACCGTTTAGATGGCGTTCCCGCAACTGGTCTAGTTGACCATGGTACGTGGGGCTTGCGATGAAAAAGGAACTCAGGCAAAACCGGTACTCGAAGTGCGCTGTCCGACTTGCGGAGCCGCTCCGGGGGAGAAGTGTGAACTTAGCACTGGCCAACCTCGCAATAATCCGCACCTAGACCGCCGACTGATCGCAAAAGATTGAACGCGCCTCGGCGGACTCACCCGTATTGAGGTGGTATCCATCATTTCCCGCTCGAGCGATGGCTATCGTATGCCCCGTTTGGCTATCGACAGCGGTAGCCTGCCAATTCGGGCAAGCCTTTGAGCTCTGCAATTTTCATAAAGCGGCCCTGAGCAAGTCGGACGGTCAATTGTTGAAACCAGGCCATAGCGCTCATTGACCTGTCATCGGCTTCTCCAACCTACCTTGCTCGGCTTGCGTCGCCCAGGGCAGCGTTTGGCACGCGAAGGCTCCCTTGCCGCTCAACAAGTGAAATACGAAAGAACCAAGGCAAAAGCCTCCCAAGACTAGTGCCAGCACGGCAGCTACAAAGATTCCTTCCATCACATACGCAGCCGTGAAGCGACCGAAATGCAGGAGTAGTCCACAAGCCAGAGCAAACATGCCCG
>CAVSVS010000005.1:0-108023 GCA_963731405.1 uncultured Acidobacteriaceae bacterium
CGATTACCTTCCTTTGCGGATCGGAGAGAGCTTTCATACTTTGACGAACGAGCGTTTTTACCTCCGGCACAGTTAGACCTAAGGTCTTGCCAGCCCCTACCGGATGAACCTCCAAGTCTTCATCCAGCTCCGCGTTTCTGTAGAACTCGCGGCCTTCAAGGTGCTGGCGGCGGTTGATGGCGCGATGATACGCATATTGCATCAACCACACCTTAGTACTGCCCTTGCGGGGATCAAATTGTGCCACGGCGCGAAAAACATCAAGGAAGACAGTCTGGGTAACGTCCTCTGCCTCACCAGGATCGCGAACAATCTTGAGGGCGATGCTTAGAACCAACTTCTCATATCGATCAAAGAGGACAGCGAGGCCGTCGCTCTGCCCATCCTTGAGGCGGTCCATTAGCTCTTCGTCGGATAGATCCTGTAGTTCAACGAACGACATAGCCCCGCCTTTACAGGTCCCACGTTTGGAATCCCACTCCTCTTTTTCGTTCGCAGACGGACGCGAGTCCCAGCTAGTCTACAACCCAACCCCTGCCGAGCCTATTTTGGGGCGTTGGCACAAATCTCCGTTCGCAGCGGCACACAGACATACAAAGGCTTTTCAGAGTCGCATCCTCGCGACACAAGCAAAACTGGGGGAAATGATTTTATGACGTGTGGATTGTGTAGATCGAGTAGACAGACGGAGTTTCGCGCAGAGATGAACATCCACTTTCCGGGGCTGCAGGGCTTGGAAATGCCTGGAGTCTGGGCATTCCCAAAGCTCACGGTTTGCTTCAATTGCGGTTCAACCCTGCTCGCTCTCTCGGAAGAAGAGTTGCATCTGCTTCAGGAACAGACAGCGTTGGCTAGAGCTGCTTGAATCTCTATTCCAACGATCACCCAAGCCCAATGGGATTTTCGCATTGAATCGGTTGACTTTATGTTCCAGTCGCTCTGAAAGTAAGTCAAACAAACTGCTGGTATAAGGGGGACGAAATGAATAATCGTGTCCGCGTAATGATTGCCGATGATCACTTCCTGGTGGCCGAATTGTGCAAGCGACTTCTGGAGACGGAGTTCGACGTTGTCGGCGTCGTCGGCGATGGCCGCGCACTTGTAAGCGCGGCGAGAGATTTGAAGCCCGAGGTAATTGTCCTCGACGTGGCTATGCCCATCCTGAATGGTCTGGACGCTGCAAGGCAATTAAGGGAAATACTTCCCCTCGTCAAATTGATCTATTTGACCATGAATCCGGACGTAGATATCGCTGTCGAGGCGTTTCGTATTGGAGCCCGTGGATATGTCCTGAAGACATGTGCCGCCGCCGAGTTAGTGCTGGCAGTTCGCGAAGTGTTGCGAGGCAAATCATATATTGCGTCGGCTCTGCCCCGGGATACGATCGCCTTCTTGCGCACGCAGGATAAGAAGTTGGTGCATGAAGAAGCTCGCCTAACTCCACGGCAACGTGAGGTATTGCAGCTGCTTGCGGAAGGAAGGGTAATGAAGGAGGTGAGCAGTATCCTCCAGATGTCGAGCCGGACGGTTGCGTATCACAAGTACAGGATGATGGAAGTACTTGGCGCTAAGAGCAATGCCGAACTGGTTAAGTACGCTGTCAGGAACCATTTGGTGGCCGCATAGGAGCGTGACGTCACGCCTGAGCTTGAACACGATCGTGGCTATGCGGCGTGGCAGCGTTTGGGGGGGCGAACATCTTTGGTAGAGCCGTCGATCGCGCGGTCGCCCCCTCTGCCTCTTTGGAGTTTGCAAGAGTTCTGCGCCGGCGCGCAAAACATGCCGGCGCGGCGCCGCACCACAATCTACGCTGACGTGCCTCGCGGTTCGGTAATCCCATCCCTGTCTCCTGCTAGCCAAGAAAATCTCGAAGATCGAAGTTGGTGCTGATATCGATTCCCACTCCGGATCAGTGTGAGAATTCTCTGCGACCGCTTCTCGTATTCCAATTGTTGATGGACCATCCTGTAATAAGTAACAGTTGTCGCCGGATTCAGAGCGTGTTTCACTCAGGAACAAGTTTCGAATGTGGCCTTGGCACTAACTGGGATTCGCTAACCGTATGGAGAGAAATGCCGGATGAGAAGTTGATGCCGGTCAGTGTTCCGATACCAGAAACACAGATAGAAATGGCGTCGCGAATAGGCGGACTGTTGATCTGATCATGGGATAGTCGCTGAAGCTAGTTCAGAAACTTACGTGCAGAGATCGGAGGAAGGTATGCAATCACGTGTCAGATTCACAAAAATGATCGCGGCGGTCGTGCTTTTGTTCGGCCTGCTGATCGTTGGTAGCCGTCCAGGTTTCGCGAGAGACAAGTACGAAACGATCGAAGCAACAGCTTTCGGCACCGGTACTCAGTTGGGAGCGAATATTGGCGTGACATTGAATATTTATGAATATTCGACTCCTGCGGATCGGCAGATATTGATTCAAGCCTACGAGAAGGGCCAGAACCAGGGGTTGGTAAACGCACTGCAGAAAATGAAAGCCGTAGGTCACGTTGAGATTACAGGGACACTCGGCAACGACTGCTCGTACATCAAGATGATTCCTACGGCAACTGGCCGAAAGATTATCTTTGTGACCAATCGCTGGATCAGATTCGGGGAGGCATATTATGACACCCAATCTCAGTCCTTCAATCTCACCGCCGGCATAATCGAAATCAACGATCAAGACAAGAGCAAGAGCACAGGTGTCCTCTACCCTGCGGCTCAGCTCGTCCTCGACAGCCAAGGTCAGTTGCAGTGGGATCTGAGAGAAAACTCGTGGAAACTGGTTGACGTTCTCGATTGGCAAGGAACAGCAGGCGTCAATTAGGGCGCGATTCGGGGTTTGGCCCAGACTGTTTCAATACCTCTTTGGCGGCTTGCTTCAGTAACAACTCGCCTTGGAGTCAAATCGTGAGGTGTATTGTGAAAGATTATCGACGCTTCTCAATTCCGTGTGCTGCTCTGTTGTTCACCCTGCCGGGACTCCTGAGCAATGCGACCGCTCAGGCGAAGAGCAACAAGTACGCTTGCTCGGAACCCAATCCGGCCCAACTCTGCACCGCAGCAAATACGTGCGGAACCGCTGACAGTCCCTGCTCTGTGGATGTGAAACGAACTTCGGACTCGGCATCTTCCACGCCGAGCATCTCGAACGCCAAAGGGAACTCGCTGTTCTGCGTGAAAGTTGGCACGACCGTGAAATGGTACAGCACAGCCAAAGACAATGGATTTGTTGTCGACGTCGGCCCGGCGTCACCCTTCGAGCCCGGCGGAGCCATCATCGGCGGTTCCGACCGTTCGGTTTCTGTTGTGGCGAAGAAGCCTGGATGTTTCAAGTATTCCGCGGGAGCCTGCCAGTCAGGCGCAATTTACGGGATGTGTGGAACAGCGGACGCTGAGCTCATCGTTTCGAATGGCAACTGAGAAATGCATTTCATGGCTGTTATTGCACGAGGAAACTAAATGCGAACAGGAAGACTGATTACGGCTGTAGCACTATTTCTCGGCGTCGCCTGGTTGAATGGCGCGACACAGGCAGCCGACTCATCCAAGTTTCAACCAAGCCTACCGATGCAGTTCTCTGCAACCGCAATCGGTCAGGCCGGTATGGCGGCCGGAAAGAGTTTTGGCCTCACGGTTTACGTGCAGGGCTTAACCACGGACGGCGAAACTGAGGAACTGGTGGCAACACTCAAGCACAAAGGCCAAGACGGCTTAGTCAGCGCGATGCAGGACATCGGGGACAAGGGTCGTATCGCTCCTGCGGGCTCGGTTGGCACTGGGATGCGAGTCGTTCGCATTCACCCAACCAAGGATGGCGGACAACACATTGTCCTGGCGACCGATCGGCCGATCTCTCTTCCGGAACTGTACAACTCTACCCGTTCCACGAACTACAAGATCGGCATCGTAGTGCTTAACGTCGACAAAGATGGAAAGGGAACCGGTACATTCTCGCCCCTTTGCAAGGTGAAATTTAATAAGAGTAATGAGCTGGAGATTGAAAACTATGGTCAAAAACCGTTCCGCCTCGCCAATGTCTATCGACAGCAGTAACAGCGTACTTGGCAAATCAAGCGAGTGAGGGAATGTCTGGGCTGCAATCGAAAGCATCATGCTCGGATTAAGCGCACCAGAGCGCAAGGGAAGCCATTAACAAGGACAAAGCGATGGAAGCCTGTAAGAACTCGAGATTGTTCGAAAGCATCATACTATTTCTCGGATGTGCGACAGTGGTGATGCTTTCGACTTCTGCATCCAGTCAATCCCCTGCCGACCAGGCCTGGACGATCCTGCAAGCCGGTGCCGACAACAGTAGCACGGACCAGCGGGTCACCACCATGAGAGTGCTGCAGTTAATTCCGCGCGATGCTAAGGCCCTGGGCGTGGCGGAAAATGGATTACAGGATAAAGAGGCGGAAGTGCGCGGGGCGGCTGCTCTATCACTCGGCGCCATGGCGTCCAAGACCGCAATTCCCGCATTGCTGGCCGCGGCCAAGACCGACAAAGAAGGCGCGGTCGTGCTGGCCGCAGCCAGAGCGCTGATCCAACTGGGGGATGAGAGAGGATACAGCGTCTACTACGCCGTGCTCACTGGGCAACGCAAAACCGGCGACAGCCTGGTTGGAGGCGAAGAGAAGCAGTTAAACGATCTATTGAGAAACCCTAAGCAGATGGAAGAGATGGCGTTTCAGCAGGGCATGGGATTCGTGCCGTTTGGAGGGATCGGGCTCCAGGCTTTTAACGTGATTCATTCCAGTGAGGAGAAGGGGCCGATTCTAAAAGCAACATCTATCAAGATTCTGGCGAAAGATCCGGATCCGCGCACCGAAAAGGCATTAGTTGCGGCAACCGCGGACAAGCACTGGCTGGTTAGGGCGTCCGCCTTCGATGCCCTGGCGCGGCGCGGTGATCCTGCGGTACTGCCGGACTTAACTGCTGGTTTCAAAGACGACAAAGACGAGGTAAAACTTACGGCTGCAGCTGCCGTGGCGTATCTATCCTCGTTAACTAAGCCAGTAACAGAGTGAATTCAATCCGAGAAGTTACTTGATGGCGGCCACGATGGCGAGCGAGACACGGATTGTCGTTCGTTCAGAAGGAAACTCGGAGTAGCCATATGATCACGGAACAAGTTAAGAAGATCCTATCGGTAGCACTTAGCTTCATTCTCGTTGCAGTTTCACCACACGCCTTATATGGATATCAAGCGGCCTCATCTTCCGCGCAGGATTCAGAGAATCCAACCGAATCTTCCCCGATGAGCACGAGCGCGCTTGCGGCATTGGTGGCCCCTATCGCACTGTATCCGGATGCGTTGGTGGCCCAGATTCTCGCTGCTTCGACATTTCCAGACCAGATCGCTATCGCGAATTACTGGCTGCAACAAAACAAGAGCTTGACCGGTAGCGCCCTGATGCAGGCCGTCGACAAGGAAACGTGGGATCCGAGCGTGAAGGCGCTGACTCAGTTCGCGTCGGTGCTCAACAACCTGGCGACGAATCTTTCGTGGACTTCCTCCCTGGGAGAGGCTTATCACAATCAGTCTGCTGACGTGATGACCGCCATTCAGACTCTCCGGTCGCAAGCCAAAGAAAAGGGCAATCTGAAATCCAGCTCTCAAATCACTGTCGTTCAACAGGCGCCGCAAACGATCGTGATCCAATCGGCCAACCCACAAGTCGTCTATGTACCGCAGTACAATCCGGCGGTGGTTTACGGGTATCCCTACGTGGTTCCCGGCTACGTTGCGCCCGTATACTCCACCGGCGATATGGTTGCTGCAGGTCTGCTTTCGTTTGGTGCTGGAATCGCAGTGGGTGCAATGATGAGCGGTGGATGTTGCGGATGGGGATACAGCAGTTGGAACTGCGGTTGGCACGGCACCGCCGTCGTGTATCACGGCGGGGGATATTACGGCAATTCGGCCTGGCACGGCGGTTACTATAACGGCGGCTACCACAATAGTTACGGCTACAACAATAACTACAATCACTCCGGTAATAACTACAACAACTATCACGGTGGCGGCAATACTTACAACAAGAATATAAGTGGAAACACGGTCAACGTTAACCGACAGAGCTCGCAAGGCCTTAACGCGAATCGGTCCTCGGATTCCAATTCCTGGTCCCAGAACCACACTTCGAGTGGTGACAGATCCACTGCGTTCAGTGGGATGAACGGACACTCGAGCGGGTTTGGCGGATCCGGCGGATGGTCTTCGAGGGCAGATAGCGGTCGCGGCTGGGGAAGCATGCGGTCCAGCGGGTTCAGCGGAGGCCGATTCGGTGGTGGGGGCGGTCTCGGCGGTGGAGGCTTCCGCCGCTGATCTCCGGCGAGCGGAGAAAAGACAATTCGGAGTTACGCCTATGTCATATCTTATCTTCAAACATCGGATGCAAGTTGCCAGGCTCGCGCTGTATGTGGCTCTCTTCACCGGCCTCACGTTGATGGTCTCCTGTAACAAATCAGAGACTTCCGCCTCGGCTCAAAAAACCTTCTCGTCACCCGCAGAGGCCGGAGCGGCATTTTTGGAAGCCGCAAAGTCCAATGATCAGTCTGCGCTCGTGGCGATCTTCGGTCCAGATACCAAGGACGTCCTGCTTTCCGGCGATGCAGTGAAGGACAAGAACGCACTACAGGACTTCGTTGCCGCATACGTGCAGATGAATCGCTGGCGCGAAATCAAAGCAGGAGGAGAAATCCTGTATATCGGCGCCGACAACTATCCTTTCCCAATTCCTCTTGGCCGGAATTCTTCGGGCCAGTGGTCCTTCGATACGGCAGCAGGCAAGGATGAGATCCTGGCGCGTCGAATCGGCAAGGGAGAACTGACCGCCATCGCGGCCTGCGGGGCAGTTGCCGATGCTGAGCAGAACTACTTCAGCCAGACTCATGACGGTGACAGCGTGAAGCGATACACCCCGAAATTCATCAGCGACGACGGGAAGCAAGACGGGTTGTACTGGAACGTCCCAGAAGGGCAGGCTCCAAGTCCTCTCGGCCCGCTCCGTGACTTTGCGAAAGCCGTCGGTTACACCGATGCAGGCGACAAGCCGCAGCCATTCAACGGGTATTACTTCCAGATTCTGAAAAAACAGGGAGATAAAGCACCCGGAGGCACGAAGGATTACATTACGAATGGAAAGATGACGGACGGGTTCGCCGTTCTTGCCTACCCAGCGGCCTACAGGAATTCAGGAATCATGACGTTTATGGTCGGCAAGGACGGTACCGTATACCAAAAAGACTTGGGAGAAAAGAGCACCGAACTCGCAGCTGCGATGACGGAGTACAACCCGGGCGATGGGTGGAGCGCCGTTGTCGGCACAGAGGCATCTAACCAAGGATCAAACTAGGCGACGTTCTCGGATAATTAACTTCGAAGTTCGAATCAGTTATCGGGCGCGATAACTCACAATTACACGTTAATGATCCTAACGGATCACTCAGGAACAATCCTCAAGGGTCTCGCAAACCGGGTGAGCGCTGTCAGTTCTGCCAGTTTCCGAGGCGGCGTGGCGCTCCTAGACTTCGTTGTTGCGATGACTTGGCATGGTCATCCGTCGGACCGACCAGAATGGGCGAAACCGAGTGACACCACCGTGGTGGTGCTTGTCTTCCGCTGTTCTTCTGGTTTCTCGGCAAACGTCTCGGTCAGGATTTTGCCGACCGGTGAGCAGGGAAATGGCGGGTACCAATCGAAACTAGAGAGGACACCATTATGAATACGATCAAGCGCACGCTACTGATTATGGTCGCCATGCTGGCGGCCAGCGTACCTGTGTTCGCCCAGGCTGGCGGGGCAGGCGCGGAGCTACAACAGAAATTGGCGGCGGTGAAGCAATCAGTTGGGGAAAACCAGCAAAAACTCCACCAATATCAATGGAAGGAAACCACCCAACTCACCCTAAAGGGCGACCCGAAGCCTCCCAGCGAATCAGCTTGCCAGTATGGTCCGGATGGAAAAGTGCAGAAGACGCCGCTCACTGCGCCACCACCGCCTCCGAGTGGCGGAAGAATGAAGCAGAAAGTGATCGCGAACAAGAAGGAAGAGATGAAGGACTACATGGGAGATGTAAAGGTTCTGCTCGCGAAGTACGTTCCGCCCAATCCGCAAGCCATGCAACAAGCCTTCCAGGCCGGGAAAGTCTCGCTAACCCCCGGTTCCGGCGTGGCGCAAATCGTATTCAAGGACTATGCACTGCCGGGCGATCAGATGACGCTCTCTTTCGACACCAGCGCAAAGAAGATCACTACCGTGAACGTGAATACATATATGGACAATCCGAAGGATGTGGTCACATTGGCGGTTCAGTTCGCCAGCCTGCCGGATGGCACCAATTACGTACAGCAGACTGTCCTCAATGCCACCGCCAAGAGTCTCGTGGTGACGACAACAAATTCCGATTACAAGCCCCTCGGAGCACAGTAACCACACGATGTCACAGTCAATTCCGTAGTGAAGGGGATTTGCTCCAACACGGCATGAAAAAAATGGCGAGTGCGGAGGGTTCTTCTGGGGCTTGGAGGCGCGCACCGTTGCGGACTGCCGCTGTTAGTTCGAACAGTATCAATGATCTGACAAACCGATTACTCTCTTCTCGAATCTTGCAAAAATATGGAGGCAAACGTGAATAAGAAAGCATTAGGAGCACTGGTGGTAGCGGTGATCTGTTTGGCCCTCTGTCCCAACGTTGTCGCTCAGGCAACAGGCTCGCCGGCGGCAACCGCCCAAAGCGGGCAGGCTTCGCTGGATCAGGACATTCAATTGTTGCGGAAGGATCTCGCCTCGGACAAGAAACAGCTGATCGCCAGTAATCTGGTGTTGACCGACACGGAAGCAACAAACTTCTGGCCCATCTACGATCAATATCAAGCGGAATATAAAAAAATCGGTGACGCGAAAGTTGCGTTGATCAAAGACTATGCCCAGAACTGGGGATCGGTCTCCAATGAGCAAGCGTTGGGGTACTGGCAACGATCTCAAGACATCGAACAGTCGGTTCTTCAGTTGCGCCAGAAGTACGGTCCTATCGTGGGTAAAGTACTTCCTGGAAAGAAAGCAGTTACTTTCTTTCAAATGGATCGCCGGATCGCTCTCTTGCTAGATCTGCAATTGGCAGCGGAGATTCCGTTGGTCCAAGAACAGGGGCATTGAAGCTCGATCCTGCAGGCCGGGCAAGCGTGGATCTGATTCCGTTCGGGCTCACCATAGCTTGACTCGGCATTCATGTGGTCTTATTGCAATCCGGTTCATAACGCATCCCGTTCACCAGGCATATTGCCAACCAAATGCCGAGGATCAGGTCGACGGTGGCGCAGAAACCGGGCCACCAAACTGGCACACCGGCGTTCTCGATCAGCGAGTGATGGAAAAGGTCAAAAACGCCGTGTCCGGCTATGGCAACCGCGACCAACCACATGCTTCTCTTAAACCCGAGCAGAGCCAATAGAGAGAATCCGACTCCAACGGCGATTTCAATTTCCAGAATTGTTCTCGAAGCTCCCATCACCGCAAACAGCGCATAGTAGGAGGCGATTACGATGAGCACCGTGGGATAAAAGGCTCGCCCGCGGTCCAACCCGATGATGCGGGCGGCGCCCGCTACGGCAAAAGCCAGAATCGTGCCAACCAGATACTCCATTTTCAGTCCACAGCCCTCAATACGGAATTGCAGTTGCGAGATCAGATCACTTTACTTGGGGAAGCCTAAGCCTACCTCTGGCTTGGGAAGTTGTAAACGATGTCGAAAGAGCGCACCACCAGCGGGGTGAGCCTATCGCAGACGTCGAATGTGGCGTTTGGAGAGTGAAGGCGACGACATTTGCCGTCGTGTCCGATGCTCAAGTGACAGCGACCGTTCCGGCGGGGGCGGTGACTGGGAGAATCACGATCACGACCACGGGCGGGACGGCGACGAGCGCTGGGGAATTCACGGTCGCTCAGTAGCTTGCAGGAGGACAGATCGGCTCAGAACCCCTAGTTACGAAGCCTGCTTCACAGGATTGAGGCGGGAACGGTGCTCTTCTTTCCTTTCTTCAATCGTGAGCACTCGTCGGCCAAGCCCTGCGAGTTGGGATAGTTCCTGCTGGATGGCCTGGAGGCGCTCCTGCCTCTGGATGTGGGCGACCTGCGCCTGCGGTTCGTGTCGGCCTTCACGGCGATACTGCTCGTTCAGCTCTTGAATCCCAGCGATCTCAGCGCGGAGACTCCCAATCTTTTCGCGAAGCACTTCGAGGTGGTCCATAACATCAGGATAACATCCGGGCATTGAGCGTCTGGGGCTAATTCCGCCGGAGTCGGTTGAGTCGAGTCGGATCGCGGGAATTGAAGCAGGTCACCCATGAAAACCACTCATCGCCCCGGCTTCAGGCAGACTTTCTCGTCGGCAGGCGGAACTCGATGACTCTGCCGCGTGCCTGTGGAGGAAGCCACTTTACGCGCTTGGAAAACTTGTTTGGTATGTAGAACTCAATTATTTTTGCCACGGCTCAATCCCTCAAATCCCTTCTTTACCCGCACCCAACACGACACGGACTGAATCAATGTCCCCGCCACTCCCACCCGCACTGACAGCGGATGGAATCAGTCAACCTCAGTTTTCTCAGAAGCGTCCGACAAATCGCGCACGACCTCATCCACATGTTCTTACTCCCTTCGCCCTGTACAACATTGGACACGCTGACTGCGGTTTCGGATGGCGACGTTTGTCATTTGATTGTCAAACGAACGCTTGAGAATATCCCGCCCTGGATTCGGTGACAGACTCAATCGGAGATCCACGGCTACTAGCAACTCGTCGTCCTCTCCTATTTATTGTGTCACTCGCAGGAAGAGCGTTTCATGCTCAATCATCGGGCGATTCGGCGCCCATGGCACGGATGTTGCTTGCGGCCCCTAGCGTCGGGGCAGGTCGACTCCAGACAAGTGTTTGCAGGCATTGAGCAGAGCCTCTTGCACTCGCGCATCGCGAGTGACAGGGCTGGGTTTCCGAGGACGCATATGATAGAAGTACTGGCCCGTCACAGTCGCGGCGGGGTCGTCGCTCACTGCGAGCCAAACTTGCGTACGGTGGCCAGCGTCCAAGTCATCGGGCGCTCCTGGCCCTCCCATTTTGGTGGGTACCCACCCTGGTTCCAGCGCGTTGGAGAATACGTCAGGCCAAAGACGCGCCACCGCGAATGCCAGAAGCACATCGTGCAACTTTGTGTCTGAGTATGCTTGCTGTCCCTGCCACGGACGCCGCTCCCAGGTGAGATCAGTCAGGCTGGCATCGCCGCTTTGGTGGAGACCGGAACTGAGGTAGACGAGACGCTTCGGCCGCTGGATCAGAGCCGTAAGGATATACGGCGCGAGCGTATTGACGGCGAACACTTGTGGCAGACCGTCTTCGGTGGTGATCCGGCGAGGCTCCTGGTAGCCGATGGCGGCGTTGTGGATGACGGCGTCGAAGGAACCAAGGCTGTTCACTTGCTCGGCCACGGTACGTACCTCGGCGATGCTCGATAGATCGCCGACCACGACCGTCTCCGCTCCCGGAACCGCGGCCATGGCTTCTTGTCCTCGCTTCTGGTTCCTTGCATGGAGAACGACTGTGTGGCCCTGCTCAATGAGAAGTTGGGCGGCCATCCGGCCGAGACCGTCAGCAGAGCCGGTGATGAAGACGCGCGCCATTATTTTTGATTCTCCCCGCTTGTCAAAGCGCTACGCAATCTGCTGACCTCTTCCTGCAGTACCACCAGGCGCTCGTACTCACGGCCTTCGAGAGGGCCCATTGAGATTCTCAGGTTGCGATGGCGCATTGGACTGGCTACGGCGCTTCGCAATCCAACGTGAATTTCCTTCACGCCCGTGGAGTCGACCAGACTGCGTGCGTTTTCCGGTTTGATGCCACTGCCCGGCATGATGATGGCCCGATTTCCAGCTTTTGCCACGAGTTCCCGAATCGTTCCTACTCCCTGCAGGCAACCAGCTTCGGCGCCTGAAGTCAGGACACGATCGACGCCCAACGTGCAAACATCGTCGAGCGAACGAAAGAGATCCGCAGTCATATCGAACGCGCGATGAAAGGTCACGGAGAGCGGGCGCGCCTCCTCCGCCAGTTGACGTGTACGGGCGACGTCAACGTTTCCATTGATGTCGAGGATGCCGAACACTACGCCATTGGCTCCGAGTTGCTGCGCCATCTTGATGTCGCGGCGCATGGTTTCAAATTCATCGGCCTCGTAACAGAAATCTCCGCCGCGAGGACGGATCAGGACATGCAGGTCCACCGCGACCGCCGCACGCGTCGTCTCAATCAGCCCAGCGCTGGGCGTGATTCCGCCCTCGATCAGACTGCCACACAGTTCGATGCGTCCAGCTCCGCCGCGAACCGCTGCACTTGCCGAGGCTACAGAGTCGACACACACTTCAATCAGGATTTGGGAGGGCGCCGCCATCACGATGATTTTAGGACAGCGTGAATCTTACTGGATCCCCAACTGTCGCTGGATTTGCTCGAGTGGCACGCCTTTTGTCTCTGGAACCATAGTGCTTACCCACAGCAACTGAAGAACCATCATCCCGGCAAAGAACGAAAAGACATAGCCGGGCGGGAAAGAGGCGACCATCCTGGGGAAGAAAGTTGTGAGCAATGCAGCGAAAATCCAGTGCGTGAAGCTGCCCAGCGTCTGGCCCTCCGCGCGGTGACGATTGGGGAAGATCTCAGAGATGAATACCCAGATGACCGCGCCCTGGCCGATCGCGTGCGCCGCGATGAATGCAAAAATGCAGACGGGCACGATAGAAAGATGGTCGGTGAAAAAAGCCCATGCGACCAGGCCGAGTGACGCGATGTAGCCGAACGATCCAATGTAGAGGAGAGTGCGGCGGCCCAAACGGTCGATCAGCCACAGACCGACGAAGGTGAAGACGAGATTAGTGAGGCCAATCCCGATGGATTGCAAGAGCGCGGTTTTCGCAGCAAGCCCGGTCAATTCGAAAATGCGAGGCGCGAAGTACAAGATGGCATTGATGCCTGAGAGTTGATTGAAGAAGGCAATCAGGATTGCAAGCAGAATCGGCTTCTGCAAGCGTCTGGTCCAGAAATGCCCCGACGACACTTGCTCCGTGGATGCCGCGATAATCGAGTCTGCCTCGGCTTCGATTTCGGCCTTGGATGCTTCCGGTTCGATTCGTTGTAGGACCTGAAGCGCGGTTTCGCGGTCGCCCTTCCGGCTGAGCAACCAACGCGGACTCTCGGGAAGTCCAAAGCAGAACAAAGCATAGAGCGCCGATGGAAACGCCGCTACTCCCAGCATCCAGCGCCACGCATTTTCCCCGATACCCGCCAGCAGCGCATTCGAAACAAACGCGATCAGGATGCCAAAAACAATGTTGAACTGGAACATCCCCGCGAGCCGTCCGCGGTGCTTCGGCGGTGCGATCTCGGAGATGTACATGGGGGCAACAACGGTTGAGATGCCGATGCCCAGCCCGCCAATCACGCGCGCCGCGATAAAAGTAGAAACGTTCGTCGCCAGGCCCGAGCCTACCGCACCGACGAAGTAAAGAATTCCGATCCACAGGAGAGTGGCCTTGCGGCCGAAACGGTCGGCGGGCCAGCCTCCGAGCAGGGAACCGACTACAGTTCCGTAAAGCGCGGAGGCCATGGCGATTCCGTGTAGGCCAGGACTTAGTCCCCAAAGAGTCTGGATGGTTTTTTCCGCACCGGAGATGACGACCGTATCAAATCCGAAAAGAAACCCGGCGAGCGCCGACGTGAGCGACCAGAAGAAGATGCGACCATTCATAAGTGGGTACCGGACCTCAGACCTCTGACGTCAGACTTCTCCACCAGACCTGGATCGATTTCCCATGTCTGAAGCTCGAGGTCCAGCTATTACCGCGGTCCCGCTTCCAGCGGATATCCCTTGTCACGCCAGTCGCGAATGCCACCGTCCATCGAAATCACGTTGGTATAGCCCATCTTCTGCAGGTTGTCCGCAGCCAGAGCCGAGCGAAAACCGCCGCCGCAGTAGAGGATCATTTCCGTGTTAAGTTCCGGCACCCGCGCTTCGACATCGCGCTCGATGATGCCCTTGCCCAGGTGAATCGCGCTGGGAAGATGGTCTTTGGCGAATTCGCTCTCTTCGCGCACGTCGACCAGAATGAATTTGTCGCCGCGATCGATGCGGGTTTTTACGGCGTCGACATTTGTCTCGCGCACGCGGGTCTTGGCGTCATCGACGATCTTCAGGAAGCGAGGAGGGTGCTGGTGGGCCATGAAAGATCCTTTCACAAGATGCAAGGATCGACGCACGGCACGGAATCACGCCCTGCGTCGAGGCCTCAACATAGTACCAAGCATCACCGGTTTGTGCATGGAGCGCGAACTCGCTTCCATTAGCATGAATCTGTGCCTTCGAACCCGCCATCGCGCAATGTAGGCTTGGCTCGCGCCATGTCGAAGCTGGGATATTGTTCGCGTTCGCAAGCGGCGGAATTGATTCGCGCCGGTCGGGTGCGGCTGAACGGGGTGGCACGCCGCGATCCGGAGACGCCGGTTCGCCTCGGAAAAGACTACATCGATCTGGATGGGCATGCCATGCAGTTGCAGGGCAAGATCTATCTCATGATGAACAAGCCTCGCGGAGTCGTGACGACGGCGTCCGATGAAAAGGGGCGTGAAACGGTTTACTCGGTGTTGGCGAATGCGGGCGAATCCCAGCCGTGGGTCGCTCCCGTGGGGCGATTGGATAAAGCCAGCGAAGGATTGTTGCTCTTAACCAATGATTCCGAGTGGGGCGCAAGAATCGCCGCACCCGAGACGCACCTCGCGAAAACCTATCATGCGCAAGTCGGTGCGATTCTCGATGAAAAAATGATCGAGGCAATCGCTCACGGCGTCACCACTGCGGATGGAGATTTCCTGCGCGCCAAGGAAGCCCGGCTTTTGCGCTCAGGCGTGAAAAATTGCTGGCTCGAGATCGTGCTCGATGAAGGCAAGAATCGCCAGATCCGGCGCCTGCTGGAAGCGCTGGGAGTTGAGGTGCTCAGGCTGATGAGAGTGGCAATCGGCCCGCTACCACTCGGAAGCCTTCCCAAAGGAGCATTTCGCGCATTGACCAATGACGAAAAGCGAATCTTGGATCGCGAGATGTCAGCGAATAAGGCAGTAACCACAAAGGACACGAAGTAACACGAAGAAGAACGGTTCCAGATTCCTTCGTGTTACTTTGTGTCCTTAGTGGTTAGTGCTTTTGCATTCCGCACGACATGCTAGACTCGGCCTTCTGCCTGAGGCTTTCAATTGCATGAGTGATCTCACCTTCCTTCCCGCCACGGTCATGGCGCAACAAATCCGCGCCCGGAAGATTTCTCCGGTCGAACTGGTCGATGCCCATCTCGCGAAAATCGAACGTCTGAATCCGAAATTGAATGCATTCGTGCACGTTGACGGCGAGCGGGCTCGCCACGATGCACGCCACGCTGAGGCCGCTGTAGTTAGTGGGAATCATCTCGGCTCGTTGCACGGCGTTCCTATCAGCATCAAAGGTTCTCTGGACGTGGCCGGGTTCCGATGCGAGGCTGGCACGCGCCTACGCGCTGGGCACGTTGCCACGCAAGATGCGCCGCTAGTGGCGCGGGTGCGTAGCGCCGGTGCGATCGTGCTGGGCGTTACGAATACTCCCGAGTTGTTAATGGCTTGGGAAACCGACAACCTCTTATATGGCCGCACCAACAGCCCGTGGGATCTTGATCGCACGCCTGGTGGCTCCAGCGGAGGCGAAGCCGCGGCAATCGCTGCGGGGATGTCGGCGGGCGGGGTTGGCAGCGACGGCGGCGGCTCCATCCGGGTGCCCGCACATTTCAGCGGAATCTGCGGACTCAAGCCGACGCCTGGACGCATTCCGACGACCGGGCACTTTCCTGAATCCGGTGGACCGTTCGCGTTGATGGGCGTGGTCGGCCCCATGGCACGCACCGTGGCCGATCTGAAGGCATTGTTCGAAGTCATGCAAGGTCCAGATGACGGGGACACATGCGCTGCGCCCGTGCCCGTGCGCTGGCCAAATGATGATGAGGCCAAGAAAGTGCGCGTCGGATATTTCGAAGACGACGGCCGCACACCGGTGACTCCGGAAACGAGGGCCGCCATCAGGACCGCTGCAGACGCCTTGCACAATGCTGGATTTGAAGTGGAGCCGTTCCGTCCCGACGGCTTGGAGGAGGCCCGACTCCTCTGGAAAAAGTTTTTCGTTACTGTGGGCGGGATGCTGATCCGCCCGATGTTTCACGGTCGCGAGCAGGATTTGAGTCCTACGTTGAAGCAGTTTATCGAGTGGTCCCAAGGCGAAACGCCGCTTACGGCTGAGACCCTGCTCGATGCGTGGATTGGCCGCGACGTCCTGCGTGCGAAATTTCTCAAGCAGATGCGCAAGTATCCGATCTTGCTTTGTCCAGCAGCCGCGATCCCCGCCTTCCGCCACGGAGAGCGCACTTGGACGATTGATGGCAAGTCGGTCCACTACTTCGACGCTTGGAGCTACACCGAATTCTTCAACCTGCTGGGAAATCCGGGCGCGGTCGTCCCGGTGAGCCATTCATCCGAAGGCCTGCCGATCGGGGTACAAATCGTTGGCCGACCCTGGGCGGAAGAACAGGTGTTGTCGGTTGCAGCCGCGCTCGAGAAACAGTGTCAGGCGTGGAAGGTCCCTCCGATTCGTTGAGCGTGCTGTGAAATGCACGGTAGTATTTTTGTATTATTCCGCGCGCCGTCTCGTCTGTATAACGTTATCTGCGCGGAATTTCAGGCACTGTGGGTCTGATTTCGCGGACGCTGCTCTCGTCACTTCTCATGCGGGAAATGCCAACATCTCAGGGATTCGCGGGCCGGGCTTTGTCGTGGCTCATACCTTTTCTCGTCGTTTCTGCCGCATACCTCTATACCTTTCCCCAGCCCAATATTTTTTATGCAGGTGTTGTCCTGCTGCACGCCGTTGGAGGAGCGCTCGCTGCAGTCCTCCTGATCCCAGCGTTCCTGCGGTTGATGCGCACGGGGAGTCTCTCTTCCCGCGTTGGCTGGCTGCTGATTGCGGCGGGCGCAATCAGCGGACTGATTCTCATCAAGACCGGAACTTCACGCCCCGAGTGGAACAAGCTTTATCTGCACATCGCGATATCACTCGCGGGTGTGGGCCTGCTGATTGCGGGACGGTGGGGGCGCGATTCCTCCGATCCAGCGCCGCTCAGCAGGAGGCTGGCGAGTGGCGCCATCCGCGCCGCGGTCTGCCTGGCTGTGCTCGCCGGCGTTGGCTACGGCGCTCACTACGTGCGTGAAAGCTGGCAGACGCGCAACCGCATCCAGAATCCGACCATGCCTCCTGACACCATGAACGGAGAAGGCGACGGACCTGAAGGATCATTCTTCCCGAGTTCCGCGCAGGTTTACGGCAAGCAGAAAATTCCCAGCAAGTTCTTCATGGAGTCGGACTCCTGCAAGCGTTGCCACGAAGACATCTATAACCAATGGTTTAGTTCGGCGCATCATTTTTCGTCGTTCAACAATCAGTGGTATCGCAAGTCCGTCGAATACATGCAGGACACGATTGGCACCAAGCCTTCGAAGTGGTGCGGTGGATGTCACGATCCCGCGGTTCTCTATGCGGGGTTGATGGACACGCCCATCAAACAGATCGTGCACCGTCCTGAATCGCAGGCAGGCTTGGGCTGCATGATGTGCCACTCCATTGCCAACGTGAAGAGCACGATGGGGCAGGCCGATTTTTATCTCGAGTATCCCAAACTGCACGAGTTGGCGGCGACGAAGAATCCGGTGTCGCGCGCTTTCCATGATTTCCTGATCAAGCTGAATCCCGAGCCGCACCGTCGCGTGTTTCTGAAGCCCTTCATGCGCGACCAAACGGCGGAGTTTTGCTCCTCGTGCCACAAGGTTCATTTGGATGTTCCCGTGAACAATTACCGCTGGTTCCGCGGCTTTAACGAGTACGACAACTGGCAGGCGAGCGGTGTATCAGGACAAGGAGCGCGGTCGTTTTACTATCCGCCAAAGCCGCAGCAGTGCGCCGATTGCCACATGCCCATGGAGTTGTCGAAGGATCAGGGCAACATTAATGGCGCCGTCCACTCACACCGCTTCCCCGCGGCTAACACCGCCGTACCGACAGCGAATGAAGATCCTGCACAGCTGAAGCTGACAGAAAATTTCCTGAAGAACGGACAGCTGACGGTGGACATTTTTGCTGTCTCTCCGGCGCAGGCCCCGCTGAAGCCCGGAGCAACCACGCAATCCGAACTGTCGACGACGTTCGCGGTCGGAGAAGAGGCTGAGAGCAAGGTCAATGCCGAGAATGCCGGGGAAGCCGCTCCGGTGACCGCGCCGCTAAACCTGGTGCAGCCCGCGCTACGTCGAGGTGACACGGTGCGTGTGGACGTAGTAGTACGCACCAAGAAAGTTGGACACTTCTTTCCCGGCGGCACTGTCGATGCCTATGATACGTGGCTTGAACTCAAAGCGACTGACGATAAAGGGCAGACGATTTTCTGGAGTGGCGCCGTCGACGATAACGGCCACGGTCCGGTCGAAAAAGGCGCGCACTTCTACCGGTCATTGCAGATCGATGCGCACGGAAATCCCATCAACAAGCGGAATGCATGGGCCACGCGCGCAGTGGTCTACGTGCGACTGATTCCCCCGGGCGCGGCTGACACCGTGCACTATCGCATGTCGATTCCGCAAAACGCGGGCAACAGGATCACGCTGCATGCCCGCCTGTGCTACCGAAAGTTCACGTGGTATGGAACGCAGGAAGCCTTCGCTGGAATCCCCGACGCGTCGAAGCCGAACGCGGTTGCGCCGGACTATGATGACCGTCCAACGTTATTCACCGCATCTCTCAGCGGCGTGTCGGCGAAGGAAGAGAAGATTCCTGACCTGCCGATTGTGGCGCTTGCCGAGAACGAAGTCACGCTGCCGGTGGTTGCGCGCGGCGCACATTTGGCAGAGCCGAAAACGATTGTGCGCAAGGAAGAATGGCAGCGCTGGAACGATTACGGAATCGGATTGTTCCTGCAAGGCGATTTGAAAGGCGCGGCGGCGGCTTTCTTGAAGGTGACTGAGGCAGATCCGAATAATCCCGACGGCTGGGTCAACATCGGCCGCTGCGCCGTGCAGGAAGGCGACATGACACGCGCACGTACGGTGCTGGAGAAAGCTATTTCACTGGCCCCGAACTTAGCTCGCGCCAATTTCTTTTACGCCAAGGTGCTTCGCGCGGACGGCAATTATGAAGGCGCCGCAGCGCGGTTGCGAGGCGTGCTCGCACAATATCCCCGCGACCGGGTGGCGATTAACGATTTGGGACGCGTCCTGTTTCTGCAGCGCAAGTACGACGAGGCGGTGAAAGTTTTGCAATCGGTGCTGGCGATTGATCCGGAAGACCTGCAGGCACACTACAACCTGATGCTCTGCTACAACGGGCTCGGCCAGGAAAAGTTAGCCAAGGAGCATGAGGCGCGCTACATGCGGTTCAAGGCCGACGAGTCGTCGCAGGCGATCACCGGACCGTACCGGCAAATTCATCCCGAGGACAACAACGAACGCCAGGCAGTGCATGAGCACGTTTCGATCCCGCTGCCGATCACTACGAAACATGGAGGAACGTTCGCGCTTCGACAGGCTCAGGGCAAGCCCTCGGCTGACCGGCGGGACGAAGCACGGCCAGCGTCCACTAAGTCATCTGCCGGGGCGTCCAAATAATGATTTCTTCCGTAGCGCAACTCTCTAGCAATGTAGCGAGACTAAGGGAAAGACAGAAGAGCTCTTTCTTGCTCTTCCTCCGTGCCTCCGTGACTCCGTGGCTGATCGTCGCGGCGCTTGCACTGGTCTCTGAAGCGCAGCCGGTCCACTTCCGCGACATCACGGCGCAAGCCGGAATCCACTTTACCCACAATAACGGCGCCTTCGGAAAGAAGTGGCTGCCGGAAACCATGGGCCCTGGCTGCGCCTTCATCGACTACGACAACGACGGCTATCCAGATATCGTCCTGATCAATGGCGACGACTTTGCCGGTCACCCTCATGCTGGCGCGACCACTCTGAAGCTTTATCACAACAATGGCAACGGCACCTTCACCGACGTGACGCGCAAGGCGGGACTCGCGATTCCGATGTTCGGCTTCGGTGTTGCCGTGGGCGATTACGATAACGACGGCTTTGATGACCTCTTCATCACCGCGCTGGGCCAGAGTCATCTGTTTCACAACAATGGTAACGGGACGTTCACGGACATCACCAAGGCCGCTGGAATGTGGGGTCCGAGCGAGTTCTCGACCAGCGCCGCCTGGGTGGATTACGACCGCGATGGCAAACTTGATCTCGTGGTTGCGAACTATGTGCAGTGGAGCGAACAGGGCGATCTGTACTGCACGATAGACGGCGCACACAAATCCTACTGCACGCCCGAGTCATACAAGGGCACTTCGCTGCGACTTTGGCACAACCTGGGCGGCGGCAAGTTTGAAGACGCTACCCAGAAGGCCGGGTTGGGCGATTCCACGTCGAAGAGCCTGGGCATCGCCGTTCTCGACTACAACGAAGATGGCTGGCCCGATCTCGTGATCGCCAACGACACGCAGCCCAACAAGCTCTATCTCAACAAGAAGGATGGAACGTTTGAAGAGCGTGGCGTTGCCGCCGGCATTGGGTTCAGCGAAGACGGTATTGCACGCGCCGGCATGGGTGCAGACGCCGCCGACTACGACCGCAGCGGGCACGCCAGCATCCTCATCAGCAACTTTGCGAATCAGATGGTCTCGCTCTATCACAACGAAGGCCACGGACTCTTCGTCGACGAGGCTCCTCAATCAGAAGTTGGTCGGGCCAGCCTGGTTACGCTGGGTTTTGCCTGTTTCTTTTTCGATTACGACAACGATGGCTGGCAGGATATTTTTGTCGCCGACGGCCACATTGAAGATCAGATTGAACGCGTGCAAAAGCGTGTCAGCTATGCCGAACCGCCGCATCTGTTCCGCAATCTTAGCGGCGGAAAGTTCTCCGAAGTCACGGCGCAAATGGGAAGCGTCTTTGCCGCTCCAAAAGTGGCGCGGGCCGCGGCTTATGCCGACATTGACAACGACGGTTTTCTCGACGTGTTGCTGACTACGAACGCAGGGCCCGCCTATTTGTTTCACAACGAGGGTGGAACGAATCACAGCGTGCGCTTCAAACTCGAGGGCACCAAGTCGAATCGCGATGGGATCGGCGCGGTTGTCCGCTTGACTGCGGGAAGCGACAAGCAATGGAAGATGCTGCGGTCAGGATCAAGCTATCTGTCGCAGAGCGAGTTGGTGCTGACCTTCGGTTTGGGCGCACAAGCCAAAGCAGACAGCGTCGAAATTCAGTGGCCTAGCGGGCAGGTGGACAACCTCTCGAACATCGACGCAGGCCAGATCGTCACCGTGCAAGAAGGGAAGGGCATCATTTCCAAGCGCGCCTATGGCTCGAAAAAAGCAGAAACCACAAAGGGCACGAAGGTTCACGAAGGAAAGACGGACCTTACTCGAAATCGGTTTCCTTTGTGATCCTTCGTGTCCTTTGTGGTTAAATTCCTCTGATGACCTCTCGACTCTTCACTGCCTTCACTGTGACCCTTCTCGCCGCCCTCGGCCTGCTTTCCTCGGAGTCGAAACCGAACACAATCGAAGCTGCGCGCCTCAACAACCTTGGCGTCGCCTATATGAATCAGCAGCTTTTCGAGAAGGGATTGAAGTCGTTCCAGCAGGCTGCGGAAGCCGATCCAAAACTGGCGATTGCGCGCTTGAATGTTGGCATCGCATACCTGAACCTGCAGAAAGTGGACGAAGCCAAGGCCGCGTTTGAAGAAGCGCTAAAGCAGGATCCAAAGAACCCCAACGCCTGGTACGGCCTTGGAATGCTGGCTAAGAATACGGGCGACGCGCAGGCCGCAAGCGATGCTTTCAAACATGTCATTGAGATCGACCCGAATGACGCCGACACCTGGTATTTCCTGGGCACAGCCTACGTCCAAGGCAAACAGTTTCCGCAGGCGATTGACGCTTTCGAGCGCGCGCTGAAAATCAGCTCCTTACACGCTTCGGCAGAGTTTGGATTATCGCGCGCGTACCAGCAATCCGGGGACGTCGATCATGCCCGCGAGCATCTGAAGAAATTCCAATACATCACGCAAAACAAAATCGGAGCCCCAATGAGCCTGTCCTATGGCGAACAAGGACAGTACTCGCGCGCGGTGGAATCGCCGCAGGCAGTGTTGAAGGCTCCTGCGCAGATCAAGGTAAGGTTTGTGGATGTCACGAAAGACGCAGGGATCCTGTCAAAGCCGCACCCCGCCACCGACCTCACCAAGCCCTCGTACGACGGTCCGCCCGGCGCCTGTTTTCTCGACTTTGACAATGACGGCAAGATCGATATTTTCCTGACCGACAACGGCGCCCAAGGTGGCATGTCGCTCTATCGGAATCTCGGGAACGGAAAATTTGAAGACGTAACTAAGCAGGCGGGACTGGATTCCACTGTGCACGCAATCAGCTGTACTGCGGGCGACTACGACAATGACGGGTTTGTTGATCTTGCGGTTAGCTTCGGGAAGGGCATCCTTCTTCTGCACAACGAAAAGAACGGCACCTTCAAAGATGTAGCTGCTGTCGCCGGAATTAAAGAAGTCGGTGTGGACGGCCTAACGTTCATCGATTTCGACCACGACGGGGATCTGGACCTGTATGCCGCCAGCGGCATGAAGATGATCGTCGGCCCCAGCCAAAGCGGCACGAGCGCAATGTGGAGGAACAATGGAAATGGTACTTTCACGAACGTCGACATCGGTGTGTCGATCTTCACTTCCTCGGCCAATGCGATCGGTAGCGACTACAACAATGATCGCGCAATCGACTTAGTGGTTGCCGATTGGATGGGAGCCACGGTATTTCAGAATCCGCGGGAGGGGAACTTTGTTGCGCTGCACCCCTTCTCGACGGCTCCGGCTAACGAAGCCAACTCCCTTCATCCCAACCCGAGCGACATTCCAACCGTTGGTATTACTGCCCTCGACTTCGATCACGACGGATGGATGGACATTGCTCTAACCCGCCTCACTCAGCCTGCTCTCACGCTGTGGCGAAACAACCACGGCAAGGGCTTCGAAGCGGTGAAGTTACCTGAGACAAACTGGGTGAAGGCTTATGGCGTCGCAGCCTTCGACTACGACAACGACGGCTGGGTTGACTTGGTTGCTGCCGGCGAAACTAAAGATGGCAAGGGCGAAGTGCGCTTGTTCCGAAATCTGGGTCCCGATGGATTCAAAGACGTCACCACCGACGTGGGTCTTGACAAGATTCAACTCAAAGACCCGCGTGCCATCATCACGGGCGACTACGACAATGACGGCACCACCGACCTGCTTATCACCCAGAATCATGGTCCCGCGGTTTTGCTCAAGAACGAAGGCGCCACTCAGAATCACTGGCTGCGACTCTTGCTCAAGGGACTCGCCGACAACAAGTCGGCCGTCGGCACCAAGGTCGAAGTCTTCTCCGGCGGCAATCGGCAGAAGTTTGAGATCTATGGCTCCAGCGGTTATCTCGGACAAAACTCTCTCGATATCGTTGTCGGCCTGGGTGCTTCCAAAGATGCCGACATCGTGCGCATGCTGTGGCCGACTGGCGTGTTGCAGGATGAAATCCAGGTTGCCGGTGACAAGGGCCAGGACTACATCGAGATCGACCGCCGCGGCAGCTCCTGCCCAACTCTGTTCGCATGGAATGGCGAGCGCTACGAATTCGTTGCCGACATGCTGGGTGCCGGAGTGGTGGGCCATTGGGTAGGGCCGGGGCAGCGCGACGTTCCACGCCCAGTCGAGTACATCAAGCTGAATCGAAATGCGGTTCGGGAGAAAGATAGTGTTCACTTCGCGAACGGAGTTTGTCATCCTGAGCGAAGCGAAGGACCTATGTACTCCACGACGAATTGCACAGATCCTTCGCCGCTAAAGGCTGCGACTCAGGATGACAAGGCGCGCGGTGCAGGGCGAGGGAAGACTCTCAGCTTCCGATTCATGGAGCCGTTGGAAGAAGCTGTCTACCTCGATCAGGTGCGGCTGATGGCGGTCGATCACCCCGCTGATACCGAGGTGTATCCCAATGAGTATTTCGCATCGAACCCGCCCTATCCGCCGTTCAAAGTAGTGTTGAGCCACGACGCGCGGCCACCGGCCGGAGCATGGGACGAGCACGGGCACGACGTTCTTCCCGCCCTGCAGGCACACCGCTACTTCGGTGATTTCACGCTAACGCAATTTGCCGGGTTCGCGAAGCCACATACGCTCACGCTCGACCTCGGCGAAGCTTACCGCGGAGGCCCGCTATGGCTGTTGATGCACGGCGAGGTCGAGTACTTCACGGCGAACAGCATGTATGCCGCATCGCAAGCCGGAGTGGAAGCGATCTCGCCGTATGTGGAAGCCCTCGGAGAAAACGGCCAGTGGAAGCGCGTCGTCAATGATCTGGGATTTCCAGCGGGCGGCCCTCGCACCATGACCGCCGACCTCACCGGCAAGCTGCCGCCGGGCACGCGAAAGATTCGCATCACGACCAATCTGCAGGTTTATTGGGACAACATTCTGATTGACCGCACGGCACAGACCGCCGCACGCGAGATCCCCTTCGACAAGCTCAGGGCAGGCACTCGCCCCGCCGGAGAAAGCGCGGGTCTTCGGGATGACGCCGATAGTAAGAGGGTACGGTTGTCGCCGGTTCCCTTGGTCCATGCCGATCTCGAATTTCACGGATACCCTCTGAAGATCGAAGGCAAGCCCGCAGGCAACGTGCAGTACGTCTACGAGAAAACCAGCGCGACCGGCCCCTACACGCGTCCCGCGGGAACTTATACCCGCTATGGCAACGTGCTGCCGCTGCTTACCGCAACCGACGATAAACTCGCGGTATTCGGCTCTGGCGACGAGGTGCAACTCGACTTCGATCCGTCTAGCCTGCCCGCGCTTCCCAAGGGCTGGGTGCGGGATTATTTCTTCGCCGCCAATGGCTATGAAAAAGATATGGATTTCTACGCGGCAGAAGGGAACTACGTTGCTCCCTTGCCGTTCCTTAGCATGGGTGAATATCCGTATCCGTCCAAGAAATCATTCCCGCTCGACGACGCGCACCTGAATTATCTGCTGGAGTACAACACCCGCCACATGTCAGGCCACGAGCAACGCGGATACTGGTTCGACTATGGTGAGAAGAAATAGAGCCTGAATCGACACATTACGGAAACGTTTTAATATTGACAATTTCGCCCCTCCCATAATCCAATAGCCGCACCCATGGAAACCACTGCAGCGCCTTCTTCCACCGCGCCTCGGCTTCGCCGCACGCTCACGCTTTGGGACCTGATCCTGTACGGCATTATCGTTATCCAGCCTGTAGCGCCGATGTCTGTGTTTGGTGTGCTGAGCGACAGCGGCCATGGTCATGTGGTTACGACACTCCTTATCGCCATGGTTGCGATGCTGTTCACCGCCTTCAGTTATGGCCGCATGGCGCGGGCGTATCCCAGCGCGGGCTCGGCATTCACATATGTGGGACAGGAGATAAATCCGGCACTTGGCTACGTCACGGGTTGGAGCATGGTGATGGACTACATACTCAACCCGATGATCTGCATCATCTGGTGCAGCCAGCAAGCGTTTGTGTTTGCACCAGGAATTCCTTATTGGGGGTGGGCCCTATTTTTTGGAGCGGTGTTTACGTTCCTCAACCTTCAGGGCATCAAGACCTCTGCTCGGGTCAATACTTTACTCGCGGCGGGGATGGGTGCTGTAGTGGCGATTTTTTTCATGATGGCGATACGCTACATCACCGGACATCCCCACGATGGCACATCTTTCTTTTCTCGTCCTTTTTACGATCCTCAACTTTGGAACACAAAAGCCGTGCTGGGCGCGACTTCGATCGCAGTGTTGAGCTACATTGGCTTCGACGGCATCTCCACGCTTTCGGAAGAGGCGGAGAACCCACGGCGCAACATCCTACTAGCCACGGTTCTGACGTGTTTTGTGATCGGAATTCTTTCCGCTCTCGAAGTCTATGCCGCGCAATTGATTTGGCCCGCCACTCAGCCCTTTCCAAACAGCGATACGGCGTTTACGTTTGTCGCAGGCCGTGCTTGGAAGCCGATGTTCGCGATCGTTGGGTTCACTCTCTTAGTAGCCAACTTCGGGTCCGGAATGGGAGCACAAATCGGAGCGGCGCGTCTGCTCTATGGTATGGGCCGCAGTAAGGCTCTGCCGCAGTCTTTCTTTGGTACTGTCGATGCCAAACGACATGTGCCTCGCAACAACGTGTTATTTGTGGGAGGTATCGCACTGATTGGGGCACTTCTGGTGAGTTTTGGCCTCTTCAGTTACGGGTTAGGGGCTGAGATGCTTAACTTCGGAGCGCTCATTGCCTTCATGGGAGTAAATCTCGCCGCATTTGTGCGCTACTACGTGAGGGAAGGCAAACACAACGGAATTCCGCCACTCCTTTTGACAGCACTGGTAATCGCTTTAGTCCTCTGGCCAGGTTCGAATTGGACGCTGTTAATCGCCGCCGGAACAGCATTGGCCATCCTCGCCGTGTGGACGCCTCCACTTGCCGGGTTTACGATTTGTTTTTTCCTGTGGAAGAATCTCAGTTGGAAGGCGTGGATCGTGGGAAGTATCTGGATGGCCGTCGGCATAGCATTTGGAGCTTGGAAAACGCATGGCTTCCGGGGCGATTTAGTGAATTTCGATCTTCCGCCTGAAGAAGAATGAGTAGTGTCTCGTGATCAGGGAATCGGTCCCTTAGAAAACGGCTCGAACTCTAATTATTTAATTCCCCGATCACCTCACACAGCCCACCCTATTCATTACTCCACGTTCCACCCGCTGACTTCGACAGCTGCTTTCGCCCCGCCCAACTCGCTCGCTCGGTAGCTCGCGCTGACTTCACGCTTCTCACCGGGCATCAGAGAAATGTAGTTGTCTTCCCAAACCACTGGCAGAATCTCGTCTCCTTTGGTGCCCTTATTGACCTTCAAGCGAACAAAGAACGCCAGATTCTTGCTCGGATTCTCAAGCGCAACATGGGTCACTTCGTCTTCGCCCTTGCGCTCACTGCGATCCGTGACTTTCAGTTTCACCTTGGGCAGTTGTGACAATGCGGTGAAGTCCGCGTAGTCGGCCGTCGGGGTCATCCACCACGTGCTTTTCGCCCAGTCAAGAGTTTCAGGCTTGGTCGAGAGCCAGTAGAAATTCGAGCCAACAAGTTTCCCCGTGGAGTCTTCCAGCCTGAGGACCAGGAAATACGTCGGACTCAATCCGGAGATGTCGGGCAGCGCGAAGATCTTCGTCGTGCTATCGGCGCCGGCGTCGACCGTGTTCGATTGCGTAAACTTCTCAGTTGCGTCGAGGTTGTAGACCTTCGTGGTGAGTTTCAGCCCCTTCGCATCTTCGTACTGGCTACTGACCAACCAGATCGAATGGTCGTCGTAGCCATAGAGCGGATGCAGGGCCTCCATCGAGCGCTTCGCCCCAAAATATCCGCCGCCGGGACGCAGGTAATAGTCGTAGAGATGCCAGATCATCGACGGCCACGCATTGTTCAGCATCCACTGAATTACGCCCGTTGCCTCGTACTTGTTTCGGCTGTAGGCCTCGTACATGGCGCGCACACCTTCGTAGGTTTGCATCTGCGACTTCATCGCGAAGTCTTCTACGTTGTCGGACTTTCCATAGCGATTCGCCAGGGCCTCGCTGAACACTCCGATGGTTTTGAATTCTCCACCGCCAGCGTGGTAGTTCCAAACATCATCGACAGGCCACATGTGATCTTTGCCCACCATGGCGCGGATGCTTTCGATCGGCGGGACGGCCGGTCCCATGCTGGTTTCCATGTTGAATCCGTAGGCGCCGCCGCAGCCTCCCGGATTGCACTGCTTGCGTCCGGGTTGGCCTTCGGGTGTGTCCACCTGCCAATAGTTGGGCGCGACATATTCATAGGGACCGGTCATCTTCACGCCGCTATCACCGGTCACACTTGTTTTCTTTCCTGTAGCTGACGAGACAACTGGATTCGGCCAGAACAAGTCCTTCTCCACATCGAGGTACATCTGCTCCACATCCGGTGGCGGAGGATTATCGCTGCCGTTGAGCCACATGACCAGGCTTGGATGGCTGCGCAAGCGATAAATCTGATCGCGCAATGACTGCTTGGCGATCTCAAAATCTTTCGGCTGCCAGCGCGGCCAGCGCTCCCAGAAATCGCAGCAGCACCAGCCCGCCAGGACGAGAATGCCTTGGCGGTCCGCAGTTTCATAGAATTCTTCGCTTTCCAGCTTGCCTTCGAGGCGGACCGTGTTCAGTCCCATATCGCGGACGTAGCGGAATTCATCCTGCAGGCGTTGCGAGTTTTCCCGCAGCATCAGGTCTGGCGTCCAGCCGCCACCGCGAATCAGGATGTTCTTGCCGTTAATGTGGAATGCGCGTCCGCCGACCGAGTTGAAATCGGAGGTGACTTCCCGAATACCAAACTCTGTGGACGAATGATCGCTGACCGCGCCGTTGGCTTCGAATTCCATGTGCAATGGATAAAGATTGGGCTTGCCCATCTGCGTGGGCCACCACAGACGCGGGTTCGCAAAAACCAGTTCCGGGAACTTGTCGGGCGTGAAGGTGACGTCTTTGGCCTCGTTCGGAGCTAGCTCGACGTCCTGCTCGAACTTGACTGCTTGAATCTGTCCCTTGAGTTTCCCTTTGACTGGCTGCCCTGTCCCGTTCTTGACTTGCGCCGTCACCGTGAGTTGCGCGCTGTCATTCGTCGGCATATTCAGCTTTGATACGACCGTGGGATAACGCAACGCCACGGGCCCGCTAGTGGTGAGATAGACTTCGCGCCACAGTCCCATGTTCTTGTCGGGAGGCGCGGGATTCCAGTCGACGAAAGTGATCGCGAGATCATGGTCGGTCGGAGAAAACACCTGAACCGCGAGAACGTTCTCCGCGCCGGGCTTGGCCGAGTCGGTCACATTGAGCTCGTAGGTACGCCAAGCTCCCGCAACGTCGTCATCTTTGGCAATCTGCTTCCCGTTTAGCCAGATGTTGGCCCGGTAGTTGATGCCATTGAACTTCAACCAGACCGTCTTGCCTTTATAGGACGCTGGCACCGCAAACTGTTTGCGGTACCACCACGAGACCGCATACGGGCTGTCGGGGGCCATCGGGATATTCGAGAAATTCGCGCCGATGGGATACGTCACGCCGGCAAAGTCTCGCAGATTCATACCGAAGAGTGGATCGGGAAAGGTCTTATCCTTGACCAGCGCGGCCACCACCGTCGTTGGAACGGTCGCGGCATGCCATCCTGTTGGCGCAAACCGCGGGGTCGAAATGACTTCTCCCTTGGCTTCAACCTTTGCCGATGTTTGCAGCGACCAGCCCTCACGCAGGGCCAATGTGGCTTCGGTCGAAGGTTTTGTCGTGGCCGGGGTTTGAGCGAAGAGAAGAGATGAGACCAGAAGAGCTTGGAGGAGAATGAAGACGGTGATCGCGGCTCGCTTGCCTGTATTCATGGCGCTCCTAATCAATTGCAGTTTCTGCTTGCAAGTCTGTCGAGGCATGCTCGCGCAAAAGCCCCCGAGAATGGATAACACTTATATTAATTCGTTTCAATAGCGGATTTTTTGAAATCTTACGTGTCGGGATATCAGCGTGACGCAAGGGGCACATTGCCAAGCGAAACGGCCCGGTGCACGTCATCCCCGTAGTTTATAATTAAAAATTCGCCCTTCCACTCTGGAGTGACAAGAAAATGATTCGATTTTTGCAGACCCAAGGACCCACGAAGAAAATCATTCTTAGCGGCATACTTCTCGTCATTTGCGGTGCGATGGTGATTGCTTTTATTCCCGGCGGCCTGACGTCTGAGCTAAGCGGCCAACCCGGCGCAGGTGTAATAGCGAAGGTGGCTGGCGGAGAGATCAGTGCGGAAGAGGTGCGCACGACCGCGCGTCAAATGGCTCAGCAAGACGCCCAGCGCTATGGCGAGATGGCCGGAAAGCTGATGCCATTTCTAATCCAGCAAGAGACTCAGCGTGCGGTGGAACAGTTAATCAGCCGCCAAGCCCTGCTCAGCGAAGCCCAGCGTATGGGCCTTCGCGTCACGCCAGAAGAAGTCAAAGACGAATTGCAGCACGGACGTTATGCTGCCACGTTTTTCCCCGGCGGCAGCTTCATCGGTCAGGTCGAATACGAGGACATGCTGCAGCGGGCCAACCTGACGCCTGCCAAGTTTGAAGAAGCGGTAGGCAACGACATTCTGCTGACCAAGCTACAGGCATTAATTTCCGGCAGCGCCAGTGTAAGCGAAAGCGAAATTCATACCCAGTTCATCAAGCAGAATTCCAAGGTGAAGTTTGACTATGCCTTGTTGAAGCAGGATGACCTGCGCAAGGGACTACATCCGACCGACGAGGAACTGAAGGCCTTCTACGAAGGTCACAAAACGACCTACGCGAACTCGATCCCGGAAAAGCGAAAGGTCAAATACGCAGTCGTCGACACGGCGAAGGCCGAAGCCGGCGTACAGGTTACGCCCGACGATCTCCGCGCCTACTACGATCAGCACCGTGATCAGTACCGTACGCCCGATCAGGTGAAAGTGAGTCATATCCTTATCAAGACTCCGCTGCCCGGCCCCGATGGCAAAGTGGACGAAAAGGGCGTGGCCGAGGCTCAGCGTCGCGCCGAGGATTTGTTGAAGCAGTTGAAGGCCGGCGCCAAGCTGGAAGACTTGGCGAAGAAGTATTCAGAGGATCCGGGCAGCGCGAAGCAGGGCGGATCGCTCGGCTGGATCGGCAAGGGGCAGACCGTTCCCGAATTTGAGAAGGCTGCGTTCTCTCTGCCCAAGGGCCAGATCAGCGATCTGGTCAAGAGCAGTTACGGTTTCCACATTATTCGCGTCGATGACAAGCAGGACGCACATGTGAAAACGCTCGACGAAGTGAAGGCCGAGATCGAGCCGATCTTGAAACATCAGAAAGCGCAGCAAATCGCGCAGAAACAGGCCGACGCCTTGTTGAAGTTGGCCCGGGACAAGGGTCTGGACGCGGCTGCGGCCACCCAGGGCATTCCGGTCATCAATTCGGACTACTTCGGCCGCAAAGACATGCTGCCGGGCCTTGGGCCCGCAACGCAGTTTATGGACGCGGTGTTCGCTGCAACCGAGAAGTCCCCGCCAGATATGGCGCCCGCATCCCAGGGGATCGTTGTCTATCAACTGCAGGGGATAAAACCCGCCTCGACGCCGACCTTCGAAGAAATCCGCAGCAAGGTGGAGGACGAATTCAAAAACGAGCGCTCTACGGCTTTGCTGTCGCAAAAAATTCAGGAACTGTCGGATCGCGCCAAGGCCGAACATGACCTGAAGCGTGCTGCGAAAGAATTGGGCGCAACCGTCAAGACCAGCGACTTCGTTCTGCCTGACGGGCAGGTCCCAGATGTGGGCTCCATGTCAGGACAGGCTGCGGTGGCCTTCAACATGAAGCCGGGAGAGATTAGCGGACCGATCAACAACGGACCGACTGCAGTGGTTCTTGCGGTGCTCGAGAACCAGCAGCCTACCGAGGCAGATTTCGCCGAGAAGCGTGATCAGATTCGCGATCAACTGCTCATGGGTAAACAACAAGAGCGCTTCGGCCTTTTCGTTTCCAGCCTGGTCGACGAAATGACGAAATCGGGGAAAATCAAGCGCAACGAAGAAGAGATCAAGGCACTGGGCCGCGTCGGCAGCGAGCAGGGAATGTAGCGACGGTTCCATGCCTTTTCCCCGCGCCGCAGGCATTTTGTTGCATCCCACGTCGTTGCCTTCGCGCGGCGGGGTTGGTGACTTTGGTCCAGCCGCATATCAGTTTGTAGATTTTCTAGCCTCCGCCCGGCAGGGCCTTTGGCAAGTGCTCCCTCTCGGTCCGCTGGGTTACGGTAACTCGCCGTACTCCTCGACCTCGGCTTTCGCTGGAAATCCGCTTCTGGTCAGCCTCGATCGGTTGGTCGATCATCGCTGGATCGAACGGGACAAGCTCGATTCTGTCCATTCCACGGCACTGACGGAGTCCGCTTCCGTCGCATACGATCAGGTTTTCGCCTACAAAATGCCGCTATTATTCGAAGCGGCTCGAAGCTTCCTGCGCGTTGCTTCGGCTGACGCGCGCCGCCGGTTCGAAAGCTTTTGCGCAGAGAATTCCTGGTGGCTGGACGACTTTGTTTTGTTCGACGCCATTCGCGCACGTCATAAGCTCGCTAGTTGGAATCAGTGGCCGCACGATCTCGCGCACCGGGATCCTGCTGCGTTACAGAAGGCGCGTCAGGAACTCGCGGATGACATCCAGATCCGCAGTGCATTGCAGTTCGCTTTCTACGAACAATGGCGCGCTCTGCGGCGTTACTGCTCCGACCGTGCAATTCGCGTGGTTGGCGATGTCGCGATATTTATGAATTACGACAGCGCCGAGGTCTGGACGCATCGCGAGTTGTTCCGCTTGAAAGACGATCTCGAGCCGGAAGTCGTGGCCGGAGTGCCTCCAGACTTTTTTAGCAAGACTGGGCAGCGTTGGGGAAATCCCCTCTATCGCTGGGATGTGATGAAGCAGCGCGGATATGAGTGGTGGATCCAGCGGCTGCGCTGGGCAACCCAGAACTGCGACTACATCCGGCTCGATCACTTTCGCGGCTTTGACCAGTTCTGGGAGATCCCCGCTGCCGACGACACCGCCGTGAACGGACGTTGGGTGGATGGGCCGCGTGACGATCTGTTTTTGAAGCTTCGCGAGTCTCTTGGCGGCTTGCCTTTTTTTGCAGAGGATCTGGGCCACATCACGCCAGAGGTGCACGCTCTCCGGGACCGGTTGCAAATTCCTGGGATGGCCGTTTTGCAGTTTGGCTTTGGCGATGAAGGCGCGCACATGTATCTGCCGCATCGTTCTCAGGGCAAAGCGATCTATACCGGCACGCACGACAACGATACTGTCGTGGGTTGGTGGCATTCCGGCGCGGCCGAGCACGAGCGCCGCAATGCCGAAGCTTACGTGGGCCGCTGCGACGACGGTATCCACTGGGCTTTCATTCGCTCGGCGCTGTGTTCACCGGCGAGTCTCAGCATGATTCCGCTGCAAGACTTGTTGGGCTTGGGCAGCGAGGCCCGCATGAATACTCCCAGCCTTCACGGCGGGAACTGGCGATGGCGCTTCGATCAGCAACAACTGACGCGTGACTTGGCCACGAAACTGGCTCTCCTCGTCGAACTGAGCGACCGCCTCCCCAAACCCTTCGCCGTTCAGGCGAGCGGGACCTTTGCCGCGTGATGCCGCCGTGCTGTAGCGCCGGCATCTTGCCTGCTGTCGCCTGAGCCTGCCGAACGAATCTCCATTATGAATGCATTGTTACAGGAAGTGCGCTTTGCGCTTCAGCGCAGATCGTGTATAGAGGGTAGGGGAGTGTGGACGTGAGCGACGCGATCATCCAGGCCGTGGGAGTTGAGAAGTCCTATCCGCAGGCGGATGGCACGCGGATCCAAGTCGTGGGACTTACCAATCTCGAAGTCGAACCGGGGAAGATCATCGCGTTGTTGGGACCTTCGGGATGCGGCAAGTCCACGCTATTGCGCATGCTGACCGGCCTCGCGCAACCCTCCTCAGGAACGCTCTTGTGGCACGGCAAACCGCTCGATGGCCAAATGCCGAACGTGGCCATTGTCTTTCAAAGCTTCGCCCTCTTTCCCTGGCTCACCGTTCTGGAGAACGTCGAAGCTCCCCTGGAAGCGAAGGGAGTGCCCGCCGTTGAGCGACGCAAGCGAGCCCTGCGCACCCTCGATACGGTCGGTCTGGACGGCTTCGAAACGGCGTACCCCAAAGAGCTTTCCGGCGGCATGAAGCAGCGCGTAGGCTTTGCCCGTGCTCTGGTGGTAGAGCCGGAAGTGTTATTCATGGACGAACCGTTTTCGGCTCTCGACGTTCTGACCGCCGAAAACCTGCGCGGTGAACTGCTTGAGCTCTGGCTGAACAAGAAGATGCCGGCCAGCGCCATTTTCATCGTGACTCACAACATTGAAGAGGCCGTGATGCTCGCCGATCGCGTCATGGTGTTGGGCAGAAATCCTGCCCGCATTCGTTCGGACTTTAATATAAGGCTCAAGCACCCGCGGGACCGCAAGTCCGCACGCTTTGTAGAACTCGTCGATTACATCTACAAAGTCATGACGGAACCCGAGCTTGAGCACGATCTCCCCGACGCCGAGACGACCGCTGAAATTATTCTGCCGACTGGAGGCCTGACGAAAGACGTTCTGAAGAAGGAGGCAGGGCCTGTCCGCACTGCGCGATATCAATTGCTGCCGCACGCGCGTGTCGGCGGAATCGCCGGCCTGACCGAACTGCTTCGGGATCGTGGTGGTCGCGAAGATCTGTTCCGCCTCGCCGAAGAACTGGTGATGAATGTCGAGGACTTGCTGCCCATTCTCGAGGCCTGCGTTTTGCTGGGATTCGCCTGGCTGAAAGAAGGCGACGTGCAAATTACTCCCCAGGGAGTGGCCTTTGCCGAAGCCGATATTCAGCAGCGCAAGATCCTCTTCCGGCAGGCTGCGCTGGAACATGTGACCATCCTCAGGCAGATTGACAGCATTCTGAAGCGGAAGTCGGACCATTCCATCGCGGACGAATTCTTTCACGACATTCTCGACGAACATTTTTCCGAGGATGAAGTGCAACGCCAATTTGACACGGCGACGAACTGGGGCCGCTACGCCGAGATTTTCGACTATGACCGCGAGAAGGGAAGGCTGGTCCAGACCGAGCCACCGTCGCCCTCCGAGCCTACGGTTACACCCGAAGTCGATTCCTCCGCGCCGCGATCCTAAGCAAAGGTTCCCAAGTCGACAGTGAGCGTATGAAGAAACCAACCAGGCTTACAGGATTCTCGGCATATCAGATCTGGGCTCAACTGCCCCGCATCGAGATCTCATATTTGCCTGACCTGCTCATGTTCGGAGCGGGCATCGCCTTGTTCTATGGCGTGCTGGTCGTCGGCCGCGCATGGCTCGGGCCCTTCACGCCAGAGGTAGAAATCTCACGCCAACCCCTGGCCTTGGTTGCCTACGCCGGCTATTCATTGCTGCGGATCACGATCGCATACCTGCTCAGCCTGGCATTCACGTTGGTATACGGTTACGTGGCCGCCTACAATCCTCGGGCCGAACGCTTCATGATTCCGCTTCTCGACGTGTTGCAGTCGATCCCGGTACTTAGTTTCCTTCCCGGAGTCATGTTGGCGATGGTGGCTCTCTTCCCCGGCCGGCAACTGGGAGTGGAAGCCGGGGCAATCTTGCTCATCTTTACCGGTCAAGTCTGGAATATGGCATTCAGTTTTTACGCTTCGCTGAAAAGTATTCCGAAGGAAATGCGCGAAGCGGCGACTGTCTATCGATTCAGTTGGTGGCAGCGCTTCATTGAGATGGAGTTGCCGTTCGCGGCGATCGGTTTGGTGTGGAACTCCATGATGTCGGTAGCCGGCGGCTGGTTTTTCCTGATGGCCTGCGAGATGTTCGTGCTGGGCGCTCGCGACTTCCGCCTTCCTGGGCTGGGCTCGTATCTGCAGACTGCGGCTAGTGCTGGGGACACGCGATCGATTCTCTGGGGTGTGGGCACAATGATTGCAGTCATCGTATTGCTCGACCAGTTCATCTGGCGTCCTGTGATCGCGTGGGCCGAGAAGTTCAAGGTGGAGCAGGTGGAGAGCACCAACGCTCCGCGCTCGTGGGTGCTCGACCTGATTCAACATTCGCGAAGCCTGGCCCAGATTCGCAAGAAAACAGTGCACCCGCTGGGTGAACGCGTGATGCTGTATTTTTCCCGCAAAACATTCAGCGACGAGAGCGTGCCCCGAAGTGCGTGGAAGACCTGGGTCACGCGCCTTCTGGCTGTCGTGCTGCTGGTCGCGATAAGTTACGGCGTCGTCCGCGTGGGAATGATTTTGGCCGGCCTGCAGAAGGTGGAACTACACGAAGTCCTCTTCGGTCTGGGTGCTACCTTCTTTCGCGTGAACGTTGCGCTGATCCTGGGCGCATTGTGGACGATTCCCGTGGGGGTGGCGATTGGATTCAATCCCCGCCTTGCCCGCATTGCCCAGCCGCTGGCGCAGATTGCCGCTTCCGTTCCCGCGACCGCTTTGTTCCCGGTGGTGCTGCTGTTGCTGATCCGCGTGGGCGGTGGACTAGGAATTGGTTCGATCGTGCTCCTTCTCTTGGGAACGCAGTGGTACATCCTGTTCAACGTGATTGCGGGTGCGATTGCGATTCCCACCGATTTGAAGGAGTGCTGCTCCGTTTTTCAAATGCACGGGCTGGAGCGCTGGAAAAAACTCATCCTGCCCGGCATATTTCCTTACCTCGTCACCGGCATGGTCACGGCCTCTGGCGGAGCTTGGAATGCAAGCATCGTCGCCGAGTATTTTCACTTCAAGGGACACATCTACACCACGGTCGGCTTGGGAGCCACTATCTCCCAGGCCACCGACGCTGGCAACTTCAACCTGCTGCTGGCCGCAACCATGATGATGGCGGCGACCGTCGTGACGATCAATCGCCTCCTGTGGCGCAAGTTATACGCGCTGGCCGAGACGCGTTACCGCCTCGAGACCTGATCAGCACTGTCGCGCTCGCTTGGTTACTTCCGGTTACTCACTCGCTTCCCCATAACTCATTTCATCGAGTTTTAATTTGCGCTTTACCTTGGCGCAATGGCCTTGCGCTATTGGTATGAAATGCCATCAGATCAATTGCACGCAGATCCGGCGCAGGCCGAGGTGTTGGCTCGCGTCGCTCAATTTCCCGGCTTGGCAGGAAAATTTGCGCCTGTCAGCAAGGTCAGAGAGTTGTACCAGCGAGTGCAGCAGTCTCCCGAAGGCTTTCGTCTTCAAAGCTTGCTGGCCGAGATGCGAGTGGATCTGAGCGTCGCTGCCAGCGACGAAGAACGCATCCCTGCCAGAGGTCCGGTGGTAGTGATCGCCAATCATCCGTATGGTGTGTTGGATGGCGCTATTCTCACTGTCCTCCTAACGCGCGTGCGGCCCGACGTAAAGGTGCTAACCAACTTTCTGTTGGCCGATGTGCCCGAGTTGCAAAAGCACTGCATTTTTGTCGACCCATTTCAGACCGACCGATCGGTGGATTCAAACCGGCGTGCTTTGCGCGAAGCTCTGGGCTGGCTGCAGCAGGGCGGCATGCTGGCGATGTTTCCCTCGGGCGAGGTGTCCCATTGGCAAATGCCAGCGGCTCAGGTTGTCGATCCCGCATGGAATGACACAGCAGTGCGCTTACTCCGCAAAGCTGGAGCGACGGCTCTGCCTGTATATTTCTGCGGGCACAACAGCGTCGGGTTTCAATTGATGGGCATGCTTCATCCCAGCCTGCGCACCGCCTTTCTCCTGCAGGAATTCCTGCAGCAGGAAGGCAAGACCGTCGAAGTGCGCGTGGGCAGCGGCATTTCTGCGGACGCGCTCGAAGCAATCCGCGAAGATCGTGAAGCCACCGAGTACTTACGCTGGAGGACTTACTTGCTCGCACGGCGAAGCAAGCCGCAATTACTGTGGCACACGGCGTTGCGGTCGCGTATTGCTTTCAGGTTGCAGCAACCAGTGGCCGCTCCGGTGCCGGCGGATCTGCTTTCGAAGGAGGTGGAGATGCTCCCTGCAGATCGGTGCTTGGTCGAGAACGGCGATCTCGCCGTCTACCTTGGAACCGAGCCTGAGATCCCTCAACTTCTGTGCGAAGTGGGACGACTGCGTGAGATTACATTCCGCGGGGCGGGCGAGGGAACCGGAAAGACCTCGGATCTAGATGCCTTCGACAGATATTATTCGCATATTCTGCTGTGGCATAAAACGAAGCGGGAGTTGATCGGAGCCTATCGCGCGGGTAACACCGTGAAGATTCTGGCCGAACGCGGAATTGGCGGAATTTACACCAGCACTCTGTTCCGTTACGACGAGCGTTTCTTTCAAAAGCTCGGCCCTGCCCTGGAACTCGGGCGCTCGTTTGTGCGGCTAGAATATCAGAGGCAATACGCACCTCTGTTGTTGCTGTGGAAAGGGATCGCCCGGATGGTTGCCAGACAGCCGGAGATTCCAGTGTTGTTCGGCGCGGTCAGCATCAGCAACGACTACAACGAAGCTTCCCGCGAATTGATTTATCGCTACTTTGAATCGCGCATGCAGGAAGATGCGCTAGCGGGTTTGATCGAGCCGCGACGACCGTTTCGGCCTGCGCCTTTGCGCAAGTGGGATTGCCGTAGTATCTTCCAGGCTCTCCGTGACCTCGACGATCTTTCTCAGCCCATCAGTGACGTGGAACTTGATGGCAAGGGTCTGCCCATCTTGCTGCGGCAATACGCCAAGGTCGGTGGCAAGCTTGTCGGTTTTAACCTAGACCGCAAGTTTTCTAACGTGCTTGACGGCCTGGTGGTTGTGGATTTGCGGCAGACCGAACCAGGTGTGCTGGAGCGCTACATGGGACAAGAAGCTGCAATTCGATTCCGGCAGATGCACAGCGCTGCGACAATGTGTTGAACGCCTTACGCTTCACTTTGTGGACGCAGGCGGGTTGCCTTTTCGGACAGCGCACATGCCTGTGCGGCGTCCTTCAGCGCCTCATCCAGATTCTCCCCGAGACGCGAGAGTTCGTCCTGACTCAATAATTGCTGCAGGCGCTCGAACAGTTGGCGTTCTTCCTTGCGAATGTGGGCCGACATCCGCTGACCGAATGCCGACAATTCCGTCGCAGACATGTGGCGAGCTTCCG
The DNA here is from genome assembly GCA_963731405.1 of uncultured Acidobacteriaceae bacterium. Taxonomy (GTDB): domain Bacteria; phylum Acidobacteriota; class Terriglobia; order Terriglobales; family Acidobacteriaceae; genus Sulfotelmatobacter. Next base: position 38,905 of record CAVSVS010000005.1, read on the forward strand.
CCTTCCCAAAGAATTCGCGCAGCACAGCGTGATCGGTCAACAGTTCGTCGAGCAGGGGGAGCAGTTCCTCAAACTTTCGCGCCGCCGGAAACAACACGCGTTCTTCCGCCGCAAAGTGAATTGCGATTTCGTTTTGAAAGTGCAGCGTAATCTCCGCCTGCCAGGTGGACAATTCAGCTTCTGGTACAGGTGAGGCCCGATCGATGCGCACGCAAAGCGCCAGCGCATGCTGGTGCTGCCGGGAGAGTGGGACCAAACTAGTGTCGCGCAGCATGGTAGGCGCTTGCCTCAGGAACTCTCGCGCACGAGTCCAGGCAAAGCCTCTCCTTCCTGACTGGCGGGTTCCACGGAATGACGCACGGTCAGCCAATCCGTACGCACCCGCTCCCATTCCTGGATCAGCCGCCCATTGGCTTCAAAGAAACTTCGAATCCGGTATCGTTCCCAGCCCGCAACCTCCTCAAGAATCGGGGCCAGAACCGCAAGGGCACTGCTGCTGAGCACGGTTCGCTTGGCAATCTGCGTGACATTCGACGTCTCGGAAACCGCAATCGTCAGTCCGTCGCGCGAATTGATGTGCAGCATCACGTGAATGTCGGAGCTCCCGTCGCCTGTATAGACGACGTGATCCGGCCCGGCTACCTGCTGTTCGAGGAGGCGATCGAGCAAAACCACTTTCCCATAGCCCGCCGTCGCGCGCACGATGGTATCGATCTCGCCCGACGCCTTGTAGCGAAACTCCGTGCCGAAAATGTGATCGGGCGGGACGATATCCTCCAGTGCCGAGACCACGATCTCTACCGGAGCAGCCGACAGTACATAGAAGTCGAAGCGGTGTCCGTCGATGCCTGCGTCGAGAAGCTGGTAGAGCAGCTTAATGTCGCTCTTCAGCCGGATTCGCTTGCCAACTTCGCGCAGGTGTTCCTTCCGAACCTTGGCTTTGAACTCCGGATCATGCAGCAACAGATATGCTAATTCCGCACCTTGCTGCACCAGGTTAATTTTGGCCATTCCCTTGGCCTTACGCTCGAACTCCTCGATCGGAATGCCGACGAGTTCGGCGAGCACATACCCGGAATCGTTAAAGGTAAGCGTCTGGTCGAAATCGCTCGCGAAAATGTAACGTTTCAGAGGCTTGTCTGCCATATACGTATTCGATTCGCACCCGAGTCCAATGCCCCATAAAAAGATTTGATTGCGATTATATGCCTGCGTGCTTAACTCGTTGGAAACAAAGAGCTGGATTTGCTGCGAGCTATCATCTGGAAGGAGACACAAGAAAGTGCCCGAAAATGCAGAACGATTTTTCGTCGTGACCGGTGGCCCGGGTTCTGGTAAGAGCGCGCTCATTGATGCACTGGAGAAGTCCGGTTACGCGCGCTCGGTCGAGGCCGGACGAGGCATCATTCAGGATCAGGTGACAATCGGGGGTAACGCGTTGCCCTGGAGCGATCACTCGCTATTCGCGGAGATGATGCTGTGCTGGGAGATGCGCTCCTACCAGATGGCAGGCCATGAAACTGGCGCGGTGTTTTTTGACCGCGGCGTACCGGACGTCCTGGGATATTTGCGGCTGCTGAATCTACCCGTGCTCCCGCACATGCAGAGGGCGGCGGATACTTTCCGATATAACAGCCGTGTGTTCATAGCTCCTCCATGGCGCGAAATCTTTCAGCAGGACCGGGAGCGCAAACAGGACTTTGACGAGGCGGTGCGCACCTATGATGCCTTGGCCGCAACCTATACCGAACTGGGCTACACGCTTGTTGAGATACCATGCGTTCCCGTCGAAGAACGGGCCCGTTTCGTCCTAAGCAAGATCGAATGATTCATCTGTTTCCCCCCCAACCTCCGCGGAATCGAGGTTTTCGAAGCGTCACCCTGAGCGCAGTCGAAGGGATCTCGCGCGGACAGCTAACGAAACCGGCGATCTCACACCGGCGATCTCGCCTTTACTAAATCCGTGAGCGCGTCCAGAATAGAAGGTTCGGCCAACATCCCGATTTATCCGGCACATCAAAACAAGAAAAGAGGAGTCTCATGGCAGTAGTGACAGGTGAACTGATCCGAGCAATGAACTACGTGGAAGACATCACGGCAACTTTGCGCCGAATCTGCATTTATATTCCGGGCATGAGCGCAGAGGAGCGGAAGCGTTTAGCAGAGAGTCTGCGCGGGACCGTCACGACCGTCAACGCGGCGATTGCCGATCTGGAAAAGGTGGAGAAGTAGGTGGCGCAGGTCCAGACGATCGCTGTCATTGGCGCCGGGATCATGGGGCGAGGCATCGCGCACGCCGCTGCACTAGGTGGATATCGCACAATCCTCGAAGACCTGCTGCCGGGCGCTCTGCGCAAGGCAGAAACCGAAATTCGCGCCAATCTCGACAAGGCCGTTGAGCTCGGCAAGGTCACCTCCCCTGATGCAGACGCCGCTTTCCGGCGATTGGAATATGCGGGCTCCGTCGAGGAGGCCGCGCGCGAAGCCGACCTCGTCATTGAAGCCGTCCCCGAAGAAATGGAGTCGAAGATCGAGATCTTCACTCTGCTCGACAAAATCTGCCGGCCTACGACAATGCTGGCGTCAAACACTTCGTCCCTTAGCGTTACCGAGATTGCCAGCGTGACCTATCGCGCGAAGAAGTGTGTGGGCATGCACTTCTTCAATCCCGTTCACAAGATGAAGTTACTCGAAGTGGTGCGCGCTCTCGAAACCGACGACGAGTCTCTCGCAACGGCCGTGGAAGTGGGCACGCGTATGGGCAAGGAAGTCGTGGTGATCAAAGAATCGCCCGGCTTCATCACTAGTCGTATCAACGCCATGATCGGGAACGAAGCGTTCTACATGCTGCAAGAAGGCGTCGCCTCTGCCGCCGACATCGACAAGGCGCTGAAACTCGGACTGAACCATCCCATGGGCCCCTTCGAGTTGGTGGATTTAGTCGGACTCGACACTCGGTTGAGCATTCTCGAGTACCTTCACAAATCGTTGGGCGACAAATATCGTCCAGCGCCACTGCTCGTCCAGTATGTGAAGGCCGGGCGATTGGGAAGAAAGTCGGGGCGGGGAGTCTACGAATATCCCGACGCGCCGGCTTCGAAGTAACTTTCAGCGCGAAAACTTTATTTTCCTGCACTGGGTGCGTGCTCTGGGTCTTGCCAATTCTTTCCGATGGCCAGGCATGCATCCCGCACCGAGTTTCCAAGCATGATGGAGTCGCCGGATGCGATGACGTCTCCGTTCTTATTGGAAACTGCCCATCGGTTACCCTTTCCACCACCGTGCTGCAGCAGCAGGAAGTAATCGGCTTTCTCCTTGATCATGTTCTCAGAGAAAGCCTGGCATTCCTTGCGCCGCTGCAGTTCCTGATAGACCTTCGCTACCTGCGGTTCCTTGCCGTTATGCGACGAATCCACAATCACCTGAGAGTTGTCGCTTGATCCCGGATTGGACACGGCGTTGGGCATGACGTAAATAATCGCACGGGGCGACGACGGATCGCCGGAGCGGACTTGACCACTCGGGAATGCACCTAACCGAACCGTAACCGCAAGGACTGCGACCAATACGCTAATGCCAAAAGTTCCTCTCATGGTTACCTCCGTGGCCACCGCAGGTGGTCAAGATTCTTCACTCGTATCGGAATCTCGCTCGGATATTTCAGGTTGTCCGCAACTTTGTAGAGATTTGTGAAAGCTTGCTCTGGCGGCCTATGGTCGATCTTTCGGCTTGCCGAAACTCAATCCAGCCAACGATCGTGCTCGCACTTCCTCGATTCCTTTGCTGGCAACCAGCACATGAAAGCTCTCACCCATCCCAGCAGGCGTAACCAGATGCTTGAGCTGTAGCGCGACCTTGGCGCGTTCCTGCGGCAGTCGACATTCCTCAAAGGCGTCGGCAAATTCATTCGCTTCGCCAATACCCAGCAGGAACTGCGATTGCGTGACCAGCTTTTGTGCCTGCATTCCTTGTCTTTCCGCCGCGGCCGCCAGCGCCGTGAAGTTCACATCGGCCGTGATGTCCTGCTCGCCCGGAGCTTCATAGGCGTTCGGACTCACCGAATGATGGCGAATGGCCTTCAACGTTCCGCGATGGCGACCCGCGAGTTGCTCTTCCCGTGTGTATCCGTAATCGATCGCGACCACGAATCCGTGGTCGAACTGAGCCGTCTTGCTCATTTGATTCTGCGCTTCGAGTGGAACTTCTACCCTTTCTCCAGCCTCGGGATGAATCGCGTAACGGTCGAGAAATTCCAGTTCCTCGGGCGAGGACGGAGCCCACGTCTCAAGGAACCGGCCACCGCTCGAGCTGATGCGAAGTGAACCCTCCGAACTGAGAATTTCCACCGGCAGGGCGTCGAAGAATTCGTTGGCGAATACGATCCTGGAAACATCCGATTCACCCTCGAAACCTAACACCGCCCTCCCAGATCCCAGGTGGCGACTCAGTGTGGCCTCAATTCGCTGGCGCAAGGCTGGCGATCGTTCATCCAACTCGTACCGCAGAGCATGAAAGAAGTCGGGAAACTTCTTTTCCGACCAATCGAGCACATCCTGCGCGAACAGACCACGCCCCGGCCCTAGTTCTACGATCACGATGAGCTCCGGAGATCCCAGCACCCGCCACATCTCCTCAAACTGCCGCGCCAGCAACCGCCCGAAGACTGCGTGTACGTCACTGGAGGTATAGAAGTCACCCGCCTTGCCGAACTGCGCCGCATTGCGCGAATAGTATCCAAGATCCGGATCGTACAGGCACAACTCCATGTATCGCGAGAAGGGAATCGGCCACCGCTCTTGAATTTCGCGCTCGATCTTTTGGCGAAGCGCGTTCACAGACCCTTCCGCTGGCGGTCGGCGCGGTCTTGCGGTGTGCGGATGAACATCTCCACGAAATAGTCGTGCAGCGCGTCGTACAGCTGCCGCTGAAAACTCCATTCAAATTGCGGATCATCGAGATCCCGGGAATGCAGATCGAAGTAATAGGTATGCACTGGGATGCTCGCATCCTTGAACTTGATGATGACTTCGACGCCTTCATTCTTGGAGCGTGCAGAAAAATCCAACAGTGGGTGCTCGTACAGGCGCAACTGCTCTAACACGCGCTGCAGGCGAATCTGTGAGGCTTCCGGCATCGAAGAATTGTAAAGGATAGCCAATCCGCCGCCGGCCATTGGAGAAACGGATAAAGCAAGTTACAATTACGCCACTTCGAGCCTCTACGTTGCGTGTGTTGGGTAGAGACCATCGGCACTTGGGGGAAAAATCAAATGGCCACCGTCGTCGCGCCAGCGCCCGTGCGCCGGGCGCGTTCTCACTCCAAACTTGTGTTCTTCGTGATCTTCGGTTTGCTCACCGTCTTCGTCACTTACATGAAGAACGCTCGCATCTTCGATCCCACATCCGAGATTGCTCAGCATTTCGCTCCCGTGAAGTGGTATCTCGTGCCGCACGCCTTTTTCGGCGCCCTCGCCATGCTGTTGGGGGTGTTCCAATTCTCTAACCGCCTGCGTGCGCGCTATCTGACGACGCACCGGACCCTTGGGTACATATATGTGGTGAGCGTGTTCATCGCCGCGCCGTTGGCCGTTCCAATGACGATGAGATTTGGCCCATCCCTGGTGGCGGCCTCGAGCATGCAGTCGTTCGGATGGATGATTACGACCGCGATCGCGCTCTATTGCGTGCGCCATGGCAACCTCACGCAGCACCGTCGCTGGATGATTCGCAGCTATCCCTTTGCCATGGTCTTTACGGTGTCGCGCATGATCACTCCGATTCCTCCCGTTTTCCGGCTTGGCGTTGTCGGAATTGAAACGGTTGTCTGGACCACGATCGCGCTTGCGGCCATCTTGCCTAATATTTTCCTGGATTGGCGGGCCATAACGGCGCGTCCGCTTTCCAAGGCGGTCGCCGCTGACTGATCCCGCTGGATCGATCTCGTTAAATTGATCTACTCGTAGCGCAGGGCTTCGATGGGATTGAGCCTGGCTGCTTTGATCGCGGGTAGCATTCCGCTAATGATGCCGACAAAGCTTAGAATGGCTGTCGACCAGATCAGCGTCGCGGCATCAATGTATAGGTGAATGTCTCCCTCGCTGGCGTTCTCTTCAAACGCACTCCATAGCGTGAGCGATCCCACCGACCACGAGACCAGGTAGGCGAGCACCACGCCTAACAGCCCGCCCAGAGCGGTGATCACCAGAGCCTCAGCGAGGAACTGAAACAGGATGTGCCACCGGTGCGCGCCCAACGCCTTTTCCACGCCAATTTCGCGCGTACGCTGCGTCACCGAGACCAGCATGATATTCATCAGACCGACGCCGCCGATTCCCAGCGTAAGCAGGCCGATAAATCCCAGCAAAATCTTGATCCCCGTCGAGATGATCTGCAAGTCCATCAGATCGGCAAAAACGTCGAAGACAAAAATGGCGCGTTGATCCTTAGGATTGAAACCATGGTGAAATGCCATGGAATCGCGTACCGCCTTCACTACCTTGGCATGATCGCCTTCGTATTCCATGACGACCGCGGTCAAATAATATGTGTTCGTCAGGTCACTCATGGCGCTGAAGGGAACGTAGACGTGCTCGTTAATGTTGTCGTCCCCGTTCTGCACCTGATGCTTCAAAATGCCAACGATCTGGTAGGAAATGCCGTCGACGCGGATGTTCTCGCCGAGTGCGTTCTGACCCGAAAACAGTTTCTTCTTCGCGTCTGAGCCAATCACGGCAACCCGCGTGTGGGTGAAGTCATCCGCCTCGTTGAAGAATGTCCCTTCAGCGACATCCATCTTTCGCATGCGGCCATAGGTTGCGTAGACCCCGCTAACCCCGTAATTCGAACTGCGCGTGCCGTAGGCGACCACGCAGTTCTTGAAGGTCTCTGGCGAAACGTGCTTCAACAAAGGCACTTCGGTTCGAATATAGTCGAGATCGTTGATGTTGAGTCGAACCTGTGTGCCGGCCTTGGTGCCTCCGGCCTGCAACTCGGTACGTCCGGGAAAGATGAATACCAGATTGGTGCCGAACGAGCGGAAGGCGGCCCACAGGCCCCGCTCAAAGCCTGTGCCGTAGGCCAGCAGGAGCACGACCGTCGCGATTCCCCAAGCCATGCCCAACATGGTCAGCAAACTACGGCGCCGGTTGTGGCGCAGCGCGTTGTAGGCCTGAGTTGCGAGATCAATGATCATAAAATCAGCTCGTAGCTGTTCGCTCGGTTCTTACCTCGTACTTGAAACATTGCAGATTCTAGAAGGAACAACTCTGCAATCTGAAATCAACAATCTGAAATCTCCTCACTCCTGTCGTAACGCTTCCACCGGCGGCAGCAACGCAGCCTTCCGCGCTGGATACAGCCCCGCTGCGATGCCCGCAATCGCCAGCGATCCAATCGCTGCAAACGCCGATGCCGGAATAATGCGCGGCGTATCAAATCCCTCCGGCGACGGCAACATAGCCAGCAGGGTCACGAAGCCGGTTGCAATGGCCAAACCAATCCCGCCGCTGAAGGCCGTCAGAAACGCTCCCTCGATAAAAAACTGCGTCAGGATCGCGCGATAAGTTGCGCCCAGAGCCTTACGCAGACCAATCTCTTTCGTCCGCTCCGTCACCGAGACCAACATGATGTTGATGATCCCGATCGCTCCCAGTCCCAGTGTCACCACGCCCACCACGCCCAGGAACCAGTCCATCGCATCGAAGATTCTTCCCACACGCTTCATATTCTCAATCGTGTCCCAATCTTCGAAGGCGTCTTGCAACTTGGGATTGAACCCATGCCGGCGGGCGATGATGCGATGAATCTCCTCCTTCGCCTCAGCATGCAGATCCTTACTAGTCGGGCGATAGTTAATAAACGAAATCGCGTCCTCGGAGTTTGCCTTGGTCATGGGAAACAGGTCGCGCATGGTGTCGATGGGAATAAAAATGCGGGAATTTGTCCCGTTATTCCCATCTCGTCCCACCTTGGCAACCACGCCTACGATGTCAAAGTTGACGCCGTTCAGCAGAATCGTCGAGCCCACGGCTGGACGTCCCGGAAACATATTCTTCAACAACTCCCAACCCACGACCGCCACGCGGCGACGCTCCGCATTGTCCTGGTTATTGAACCAGCGTCCGGGCTCGATCGGGACATTTCGAATCTGGTTATAGTCCGAGGCCACGCCGAACACCTGCCCGTTGGTAGAGCCGTAATCGCTGACCGCGCGAATGTCTTCGCGATTCAGCACTGGCGACAGTGCCCCCACAAACTGCGCTTCATTGCGGATCGCCAGATAGTCGTTGTAGGTGAAGTAATAGGTCTGACCCGATTGTGTGCTGCCCTCGACCGCTGGAACCCGACCGGGAAACATAAACATAATGTTTTGTCCCAAGGTCGCCAGTTGCTTTTCCTGCCCGCTCCGGAAACCTTCGCCCAAGCCCACAAGAAGTAGCAACGATCCCACGCCCCAGGCGATTCCAAACATGGTCAGAAACGAGCGCAGCTTATGCGCCCACAACGTGGACAGCGACTGTCGGACGATGTCGAGGAGCATTCGCATGCTTGGGACCTTTGCAGAATCATGCCCCCACGCCTCCGGGGAGGAGCGTGGGGGCACCCGGGTAACGTTCAGGCGAGGGGTCTCAATCCCGCCTTAACATCTGATCAGATATACGCAGCCGGGTCCGGTAAAGTTCCCTGCTCCGTGTGTAGATACTTAGACCCCGCTGGGGCGAAAAAGGTTAGCCGAAGCGGCAATTTCGAAGCGAGCCGCCTGCGTCGCGGCAAATTGAAGTCTTCGACCCAACTTGCCGATACCCTTGACGAGACATCTACAACATTCGTGGGAGGTGAGGCGTTGTATCACGAGAAAGTTCTGGACGAAGGCGGGTCTCCCATTTACTCCGGCGCGCGTTCGCCAGGCAGGTTTGCAGAGTTTTCGGTAGACGCTGATAGAAGGACGGTCACCGTAAAATTCCGAGGCAAGCTGACCGTTGGCGATATAGAGCGATACTCGAAACGGCTGCAAGCAAATCCAACCTTCCGGCAAGACTATTCCGAGGTGGTTGATCTGACTCAGGTCGAAGAACTTGACCTCAATGCCGATGAATTCCTGAAATTGGCAGACGAAATCGATCCCTTTTCGCCCGATGCCAAGCGCGCATTTGTGGTCCGAACCTCAGTTCAGAGCCATGCGGCTCGCATGCATAAAGTCCTGCGGGTGCAACGGAATATCGAGATCTTTCGTTCGATCGAAGACGCGGAGCGCTGGGTTTTGTCGTAGCTCACCAGGTCGCCTGCACGGCGGTCCTCGTTGTCCTCTATTGCTGCTTTTCTTTCGGCCGCTCGTAGGCCTTCTGCAAATATTTTCGGGCTTCTTCCAGAGCGCCGAAGGTGTTGTCATTGGTCTGAGTCGCTTGACGATATTGGCCCACCGCCCGTTCGCGCTGGCCCGTAATATCGAAGATCTTGCCCAGTTGAATATGACTCCATACTTCAGTCCACCGCGGCTCGCCATCGCCGTCAATGGCCGCACGATAGGCGTTTGCCGAAGACTGATAGTTCCGCTGATAGAAGAAGACCTCGGCAATGCGGTAGTGCGCCAGCGAACTGTTCTTGTTAAGGTCGAGCGCCTTATTGAACTCTACCAACGCACCCGAAAGATCCCCCTGCTGTTGCATCGCCTGCCCACGCAAGATCGACGCTCGCAACTTCACATCCGTAGAATTTGTCAGCACGTGGTGATCGGGGTCGACCGCGATCCGTCGCGGACGTCCGAACGTCTCAATCGAAAACGGCGACGTCGTGCCCACAACTTCTATGCGCTTGTTCTCCGTCTTTCCATCTGTATCAATGCGCAGGTCGACAGGCATGCGGAACAAATCGAGATCCTGCGAAATCTCGCCGGTCACGCGAAATCCAGGATACTTGTCGTCCTTCATCCCCGCGTCCTTGGCAGCGATGCCACCTAGACGATAGGTCGTGTATTTCACCTTAAACTCAGGGGCACCCGTAGAATCCAGCCACTGCGAGAAGAACCACGTCAGCTGGTCCCCATAATTTTTCTCAGCGATAGTCTTAAAATCATCCATGGTCGCCGACTTTCCGGCGAACTGTCCGGCAAACTCTCGCATGGTCTTGTTGTACTTGTCTTCGCCCAGCACCCAGCGCAGCATGTGCAGGATCATCGCCCCTTTGTCGGTGGCCAGCGATTGAAATTCGGTCGAGAAAATGTCGAGCTTGCCTGCGCTCGAGAGCGGCACCGTGTCGTAAGCCAGCGCGCCGACCGACATATCCTTCACTGCTTCTTCCAGTCCGGCAGCCCCCGCCGCGTTCTCCACATACATCGCTTCCGAGTAGCGTGAGAAGCCGTCGCTCAGCCACCAATCGTCCTTGCTCGCCGGACTCACAGAAACGCCCCACCATTGATGTGCAATCGCATCCGCCAGCAGCCGGTAGTTGGTTTTCTCCGTGATTGATGGTCCAGCCAACCCGGCGATTTCCGGCGCCCACAGGTAAGGCAGCGTATCGCCCGGCAGTTCCACCACGTTCAGCTTCTGCGATTGCGGCAGTCCGTACAGCGTAATGAAGTAAGTGAACTCCTGCACTGCTGTCGTCGTGTACGCCGGCGCCAGGCTCTGATGCGTCGGCTTGAAATAAACGTGCAGGTCCATGCCCGCTTCGTCGCTCTTGTATTCCTGAAATACTCCCGCGACGATCGTCCCGGGAAAGCTCGGCTTATTCGAGACAAACGTGAAAGTCTTGGTGGGCAGGATGGCATTCGGCTTCTTCGAGGCCGCTGCGTCGGAAGCAGTCATCTTGCCGCTGCCAATTGCGAGCATGTGTGCCGGTATCGTCACGCTGATGGTCGAAGTAAACCGGTTCAAGCCATATCCACTGACCGGGAACCACCGTCCCGCGTAGAAAAGATAGCTGGTGTCGTCGCCAATATAAGCCAGCTTGAGTCCGGGCACGGGGCTATTGTCCGCCGATTCCAGTTGTCCCTCATATTCGAAGGTCAGGGTCATGGAAGAGTCCTTCAACAGGCCCGCCGGAAGCGGCACGCGCACGGTCGAATCCTGCGTAACCCGCTCCAGCGCAAGCGGCTGATTCTTCTCGTCGTAGACTCGGGTCACGCGCAGGTCATTATGCAGTTCGAAAACTGCCACGTTCAGATCTTGCAGGGCGGTAAATCGGACCTTCGCACGAGCTTTAATCTGGTGGAGATGCGGTTCGAGTTCCGCCTCGATCTGGTAGTCGTCGACATGCAGACGTGCTTTTTCAGCAGCCCAGGAAGGGGCCGCCAGCAGAACAACCAAAACCAAAGTCAGGGAACTCGTAAGGACGCCCAAAGCGCGCCGCTCGTGCATCAACATTAAGGAGATTCTCCGGGAAATGATAACCCATTTCCTATGATGAAGATTCTGACGTAAAAGATGGTCGCAGCACAAGGTTTACACCGCAGTATGTCAGTATTTTGTCATTTCGAATGAAGTCAGAAACCTCCTTCTACCGACTGGCAAGTAGCACGAACCTAAATCTTTGGGCACATCGAGAGGATGATGTCAGCCGCCCGATCCGCAGGGTGCTGTATGGCCCCGGAATCAGGCTGCGGAGCCCGCAGCCGCGCCTTCACGCGGGCCAAGCCTTCCAGCATGCGGTCGCGAGCGGCACCATCCGCCAAGATTTCCTTGAGCCGCGAGACCACGTTTTCAGCCATGAAATCCTGTTGCACCAGCTCCGGCACGACCTCTTCTTCCGCAATCAGATTGACCATGGCAAATCTTGGGACTTTCACGCGGGGCTTGCCCAGCATGTACGTCAGCGGAGAGACCCGATACACCATCACAAACGGCGTATTCATCATCGCCGCCTCGACGGTCGCCGTTCCACTGGCAACAATGCCAGCCCGTGAATGCCAGAGCGCTGGTAGCGCATCGCCTACAAGAGTGATTTTCCGCGCACCCAGCAGTTTCTGCAGAAAACTGCGGTCGAGTGTAGGAGCAACCGGCACCAAGAACTCATAGCCGGAGCCGAGCTTGTCTGACGCCTCCAAAATCGTCGGCAAGTTCATCCGGACTTCCTTCACCCGGCTCCCCGGCATGAGGGTGATCCACTGTTTCGCTGGGTCCAGACGAAACTGAGCTGAGTAGTCGACCCGCTCGATCTCTGGGTGCGGCAACTCTGCCAGGGGATGGCCGACAAAAGTTGCGTCCACTCCGCGCTCACGGTAAAACTTTTCTTCAAAAGGGAAGATGACGAGCGCCTTGTCGATGTAATCGCGCAACAGCCGCACCCGCCCCTGCCGCCAGGCCCAGAACTGCGGCGCCACATAATAAACGGTTGGAATCCCCCGTCGCTTCATCTGGCGAGCCACGCGCCAGTTGAAGGCAGGAGAGTCAATCACAATCGCCAGATCCGGCCTCCGCTTGTCTACTTCTGCGATCAACTGCCGGTAAAGCCTCAGAATCCTCGGCAGCCGACTCAGAATCTCCGTAATTCCAACAACCGCCAGCTCTTTTGCGTCGACCACAGTGTCACAGCCTGCGGCCCGCATCCGATCCCCACCCACCCCAAAAAATTCAAGTGTCGTCAGGTCGTTAGGGATTTTTCTGGGGACAGCCGCCAGAGCCTGCCCTGAGCGAACGAACTGTCCGGCGGAGCGAAGCTCCGCTCGATTTTGAAGCCATGCCCGGCGCAAAGTCACGATTAGCTCCGCACCATACATCTCCCCCGAAGCCTCTCCCGCCGAGATCAATATGCGCAAGCCAGCATTGTAAAGCCACGACCCCTTCGTGATCCTTCGTGTCCTTCGTGGTTTATGATTTTGGGGTTAACCACGAATTCCTTCGTGATCCTTAGTGTCCTTTGTGGTTTCCGATTTTGGGGTTAACCCCGGCTCGCTGGATCTCCACCGGCTCGATCTCGAACTCAAATTTCCCCGGCTCCTGACCGCGAGCAAATGCCACTCCTGGATCCCAAGTTCCCCGGCCGTTTATGTGTGGGGACAGCCGCCCTCGGCTGTCCGGCGGAGCGAAGCTCCGCTAGTTGTCGCCGGTGGCGGTCACTTGCGGCTGCTGCAATCCCGAGCCATTTACCGGCGAGCCCACTCGCGCCATATTCAATTCCTGGTCCTTGTACTGCAGTTGATACAGCTTGAAATAGACGCCCCGGTGAGCCAGCAGTTCCTGATGCGTCCCCATCTCCCGAACCTGACCCTTGTGCATCACAATGATCTTGTCGGCGCGCTGCACCGTGGAGAGCCGGTGTGCAATGACCAGCGAGGTCCGTCCTTCCACCATCCGGCCGAGCGCGTCACGCACTTTGAACTCAGTCTCGGTATCCACGCTCGATGTTGCCTCGTCGAGAATCAGGATCCTCGGTTCATGTGCCAGCGCGCGCGCAAAAGAAATCAGCTGCTTCTGCCCAGTCGAAAGCGTCGAGCCGCGCTCGCGGACCTCTTCCTTAAATCCGTTGGGCAGGCCCCGCACGAAATCCCCCAGATTCACATCCTCGGCAGCCTTCTCCACGTGCTCGTCCAGAATGCGCTCCGTTCCCAGGCGAATGTTTCCGCCGATCGTACCCGTAAACAGAAACGGATCCTGCAACACTACGCCGAACCGGCTGCGCAAATCGGCAAGGTCCATCTCCCGTACGTCGACGCCATCAATGCGGACCGCGCCCTTCTGCACATCGTAAAAGCGCAGCAGCAAGGAAATGAGCGTCGTCTTCCCGGCTCCCGTATGTCCCACCACCGCCACCGTTTCTCCAGGTTCGATTGTGAAGCTCACATCGCGCAGCACCCAGTCCGGTGTGGCCGTGCTGATATGGGGACGGCCGCCCTCGGACATCCGGTCGAGCGAAGCGCGACTATCGCTGCTGGCGGCGACATTCTCATCCGGCATATCCCGGTACGCGAACCACACATGATCGAACTCGATGCGCCCCGGCCCTTCGGGCTTCTTTGTGACCGAGGGAGAAACAATGTCGACTGGAGTATCCAGCAGCTTGAAAATTCGTTCACTGGCCGCCATCGCAGACTGCAAGATGTTGTACTTCTCGCTGAAGTCCATGATCGGCCGGAAAAACCGCTGGGCATAGGAGGTGAACGCAATCACGACGCCGAGCGACGCCGGGATCGCGGCTAACGCCAGGGGAAAGGCCAGCGGGGCATGACGGTCAAACACGATGGAAACGCTCTTTACCACGACTCCGCTCATCACATCCTTGCCGCCAAACCAGATCACGCAGGCAATCGCAATCGCGGAAAAGAAATCAACCAGAGGGTAATAAACGGAGTACGCCATGATCGCGTCTTTGAACGCGTCCATATGGCTGTGATTGATGTCAGAAAACCGTTGATACGCCTTACGTTCACGGTTGAACAGCTGCAGCACCACCATCCCGCTCACATGTTCCTGCAAATAAGCGTTGATGCGCGCCACCGCGATCCGGATGCGCCGATACGAATCGCGCACCTTATCGCGGAAGAACTTTGTCGCCACCACAATGAACGGGAGCACGGCGAATGTGATCAGCGCCAGCTTCCAGTTCATGCATAGCATGATGCCCAGAATCCCCATCAGCACAAACAGATCTTCAAAAATGGACACCACGCCCGAAGTGAACATTTCATTCAACGCGTCTACGTCCGTCGTCACACGGGTGACCAGTCGCCCCACCGGATTCTTATCGTAGAAAGCCACGTGCATGCGCTGCAGATGCCGGAAAATCTGGCTGCGCAAATCGAACATCACCTTCTGCCCCGTCCATTGCATGAAATAGGTCTGCAGAAATTCGAACAGGAAGGTCAGGATCAGCAGGCTGAAATAGATGGCTGAGATCTGGGCAATCCCGTGCAGCGGCCGTGGGCTTAGCCAGCTCCACAAACCCGAGTTCATGCCCTTCACCGGCGCGAGATACCGATCCACCGCGACCTTTACGAGGTACGGCCCCAGCACGTCGCAGAAAGACTTGAGAATAATCGAGGCAATCGCAATCGCGACCTGCCAGCGGTAGGGCCGCAGGTAGGTGAGCAGCCGCCGCATCAGCCGGCTATCGTATGCTTTCCCTAGTACTTCCTCTTCTTGGGCCATCGGTTCCCGGTGATGTCACTTCTAACGAGCGGAGAGCAGCGTTGGGGGCGCCTTTAACAGGTTACCTTAAATCGATGTTCGGGGCAGTCAGCAAGATGGAAAAGCTGCAATGCGGCGAGAGCTCCTCTGAGGCATAGCCGAAGGGGCTCGCGACCGCGAAAGGATGGGATAATCAACGCAGTGGCTCTCGGAATTTACATCTCGGTCCCATTCTGCAAAACGAAGTGCAGTTACTGCAATTTCGCGTCCGACGTCTTCTCGCGCGCCGTATTTCAACGCTACGTCGACCGCGTCTGCGCCGACATCATGAATGCTCCGCAGATCGCCGAAGCAATGGGAGCAAGCCTCGATCAGGAAGTGGATTCCATCTATCTCGGCGGCGGAACCCCTACAGTCCTCGAAGTCGCACAGTTACAGCGCATCTTCGACGCCGTGCGCCACCAATTCTCCATGCATCCTGATGCAGAGGTCACGGTCGAATGCGCGCCCGGCACGCTGGGCCCGGAAATGCTGCAAGGCCTGCTGCGCTGCGGCGTGAACCGGGTCAGTCTCGGCGTACAATCTTTCGTCGATGTCGAGGCCGCGGCCGTTGGCCGTTTGCACAAGCAAGCAACCGTGCTCGATGACATTGTCCGCCTGCGCGCCGCCGGGATTACAAATATCAACATCGATCTGATCGCCGGCCTACCTCACCAAACCGCCGACACCTGGCAGTATTCGCTGACAAAAGCCCTCGAGACCACCGCACCACATGTCAGCGTCTACATGCTTGAAGTCGACGAAGATTCACGCCTTGGTCGCGAACTCATCGCCGGAGGAACACGCTATCACGCGCACTTCGTCCCCGACGACGAAGCAACAGCCGATTTCTATCTCGGGGCGTGCGATCAACTGGAAGGCAACGGCATCGCGCAATATGAAATCTCCAACTTCGCGCGCCCTGGCTCAGAATCGCAACACAACCTCAAGTACTGGACGCGGCAGCCGTATCTCGGTTTTGGCGTCGACGCCCATTCCATGCTCGTCTCCACCGCGCCGGAGGAAAACGCGGTTCGTTTCTCCACCCCAGATGTCCTCGAAAAATACGTTGCCGGATCGCCTCTGCAGAAAACCGTAGTCTCCCGCGCAAACGCACTGGAAGAATTGTTCTTCCTCGGACTACGCCTGAACCGGGGAGTCGACCTGCGAGAAGTTGCCGCAGCCTTCGGTCAGCAAGCTCTCGATACCTTGGCGCTTTCTATCGCGGAATTGATCACCGATGGTCTGCTGCAGCGAGACGGCGATCGCGTTCGTCTGACTTCGCGCGGCCGATTGCTCTCCAATGAAGTCTTCCAGACCTTCCTCGCGCCCAGTCCAGCGGCCAGTTCGATCTGACGAGCTATGCCATCAAGGCACGAAGAACAAGCAGATGCAAATTGGTATCCTTCGTGCTCCTTCGTGTCCTTAGTGGTTTAGGTTCTCCTTTGACCTCGCGGAGCCGATTGCTCTCCAATAAAGTTTCCAGACCTTCCTCGCGCTCAGCCCAGCGGGCAGTCCGATCTGACGAGCCATACCACGCAGGACACGAAGAACAAGCACATGCAAACTGGTTTCCTTCGTGCTCCTTCGTGTCCTTAGTGGTTCACGGTCTTCCTTATCGTGAACGGAAAGAAAGCGTACAATTTACTTGGATATTCAGCGCTGGCTTCAGAAGAGCTTTCACTCGCGAATTTCCCAAACCATCCGGTCGGTTGGGTGGCCTCGCAAGACGCTTAGAATCGCCAGTATTCATGCGCCTCGCACCATCCTTCTCCTTTCTCCTCCGGCGGTAACTTCTTCCTGTTCCGGCGCTATGTTCTAATCACAATTCGGGGCACGAGAGTTCCCCTTGATGCGGGACCGCTCAATCTGCGGCCCGAGCGTGCTGGAGGACCCTTGGATTTCCAACTGAACGAAGAACAGTTGCACTTGAAGAAAAGCATTCGCGAGTTTGCCGAGCGCGAGATTCGTCCTAACGTCATGAAGTGGGACGAAGCCGGAGAGTTTCCCCTGGCCACCATCAAGGAACTAGGCAAACTTGGGTTCCTCGGAATGGTTTTCCCCCCCGAGTACGGCGGCGCCGGCATGGGCTATGTCGAGTACGTCACCGCGATCGAAGAACTCTCGCGCGTCGACGGATCGGTCGGCATCATCGTCGCCGCCCACACGTCTCTATGCTCGAACCATATTTTCCTCGCCGGGAACGAAGCTCAGAAGAAAAAATACGTCAGCAAGCTGGCGACCGGCGAGTTCATCGGTGCCTGGGGACTGACAGAACCCTCCTCCGGATCCGACGCCGGCAGCGCTCGCATGACCGCCGTCCGCAGAGGCAACAATTGGGTGCTCAACGGAACCAAAACGTTCTGCACCAACGGACACTATGCCGACGTAGTCGTCGCACTGGCCGTCACCGACCGCGCCGCCCACACCCACGGAATTTCCGCATTCGTCGTCGAGAAAGACACCAAAGGCTTCCGTCCCGGCAAGAAAGAAAACAAGCTCGGCCTCCGTGCCAGTGATACTGCCGAACTCATCTTCGAAGACTGTGTCATCCCCGCGGAAAATCTGCTCGGCGGCGAGGGTCAAGGATTCCCCGACGCCATGCGCGTCCTCGACGGGGGGCGCATCTCGATTGCCGCCTTGTCACTGGGCATGGCCGAGGGTGCCTATGAGGCCGCCCTGAAATATTCCAAACAGCGCAAGCAGTTCGGCAAGGCCATCAGCGATTTCCAGGCGATTCAGTGGAAGCTCGCCGATATGGCCACCGAAATCGACGCCGCCATGCTACTCACCATGCGCGCCGCCTCCATGAAAGATGCAGGCATGAAGACCACGCAGGAATCTTCCATGGCGAAGCTCTATGCCAGCGAAGTGGCAGTGAGGTGCGCGAACGAAGGTGTGCAGATTCACGGCGGCTACGGCTTCATCAAAGACTATCCCGCCGAGAAGTTTTATCGCGATGTGAAACTGTGCACCATCGGCGAAGGTACCAGCGAGATTCAGCGCCTGGTGATTGCGCGGCAGTTGCTGAAGGACTAAAACTCTCGGCTCTTAGCTTTTGGCTCTCAGCCACACCTGCCACACGAACAGCCCCCATAGCTGCAAGCGAGAGCGGCGAACAAGCCTGTTAGCAGAACGTGGCCGATGACGAAATGTTTTCCCTGCGGCCAATCATTGTGCGAAAAATAGAATGCATCCACCAGGATGCGTGCGGTCCAGTAACTCCCGATAAAGCAGGCCAGCCCCAGAGCCGCGCGGTCGCCGTCAGCAATTCGCGGTGCAGCGCGAGCGTGAGGATTCCGAAGGCAATGTCGGCGGCGTAATTTCACTCGTGCTCGGTCGGCCGTGCGCTAAGATACTGCCGTTCCACGACGCACCATGTTCATCATCCACGGCGCCTACCATTTCTGGCCAAAGCCGGTTGCATTTCGCGATGACTACTGCCTGTCGTGTCAGTCTCCCCGGCGGTCCATTGCCATTCGAACCTTCGATGTCGGGCACATCTTCTGGATTCCGGTCCTGCCCGTTGGCTTTTGGAAGCACTGGAAATGCATTGCCTGCGGCAACGATCCGCATGTGAATCCCAAGACTCGCCGCTCGTTTATTTGGGCTGGCCTGCTTTGTCTGATTGCCGTTTCTGTCATCCTCTGGGCTGCGCCCAACATCGAACTTGGAGCAACCGGGTGGCTCTTCCGATTTGCCGCACCAGCCGCGGCGATCTGGGTTCTCGTTCGGTTGCTCCGCAGCCCGAAGCAGCCATCTCTGCGACAGCGACTTGCCGCTATCCCTCCAGCCTCCGACGCCGTCTGCCCATTCTGTAAAACCCCGCTGATTTGCGGCAGCGGCACACGCTGGTCCTGCCCCGCCTGCAGCGCCGTCAGGTATTAGCTACGGCCCTTGGTTTTCCCAACCTCCGCTCCTGCTTTACACTGTTCGCTTGGACACCGCCCTGAATCCCGACATCCAACCCTGGATCGACTCTCTTCGCTCCGGTGATGTGCGCACGCTGGCGCGAGCTATTTCGACGGTCGAGAACCGCGCCGAAGGATGGTCCGATCTGCTGAAGGCCCTGTTTCCGCATAGCGGCAAGGCCCGCGTGATCGGCCTGACGGGCGCACCCGGAGCCGGGAAGAGCACTCTCGTCGATCATCTTGCGCGCCTCTATCGCAAACAGAATCACACCGTGGGAATTGTCGCAGTCGATCCAACCAGTCCCTACACCGGCGGAGCCATTCTCGGCGATCGCATCCGCATGCAGGAACATTTCGCCGACCCTGGAATCTACATTCGCAGCATGGCCACCCGCGGATCCCTCGGCGGGTTGGCGCGCACCACTGCAGACGTCACCACCGTGCTCGATGCTTCCGGCCGCGATATCATCCTCGTCGAAACCGTCGGCGTCGGGCAGGATGAAATCGATATCGTCCGCCTCGCCGACATCACGGTCGTGATTCTCGTTCCCGGCATGGGCGACGACGTCCAGACCATCAAAGCTGGCATCATGGAAATCGCCGACATCTTCGTCATCAACAAGAGTGATCGCGAAGGCGCTGAAAGGGTGGAACGCGAAATCCGCGCCCTGCAGTCCCTCGCGTTGCGCCACGATGGGTGGACTCCGCCGATTGTGAAAACCGTCGCCAGCGAAGGAACCGGCATCGACGATCTAGTCGCTGCAATCGCCGCCTACGTCGCCTACCTGCAAAAAGAAGATCTCGCATTAAAGAAGAGCGTGCAGAACTGGCAAGAGCGTCTCGTCGAAATGCTCCGCGACGTGATGCTGGAAAAAGCACGCGCTCAACTCGGAGACGGGAAGCTGGCAAAGCTGGCCGCCGAAGTTGCCGACCACAAGCGCGATCCCTACACGCTGGTGGAAGAGATCGCCGCAAAAGCAGGGAAGAGTTGAGCAGATTGAACAGATTTCAGAGTGCAAATTTTAGATTGCAGTATGAAAGGCCGCTGTTGGTTGTTTAGCTCTGCGATCCAAAATCTAAAATCTAAAATCTGACTTCTGAAATGTTTCAGGACACGAATTGACCACCATCGATCATCTCGGCATCGCAGTGAAGTCGCTGGCAGCGTCCAAGGCGATTTACGAAAAGTTGGGCCTCACCGTGTCCAAAGAAGAGATCGTCGAGCAAGAACAGGTCCGCCTGGTCATGGTGCCCGTCGGCGAGAGCCGCCTCGAACTCCTTGAAGCGACATCCGAAAATTCCACGATCGCCAAGTTCATCGCCAAGCGTGGCGAGGGTTTGCACCACATTTGCTTGAAAGTTCCCGACCTGCCAGCCGCTGTCGCCCGCCTGAAGAAAGACGGCGTTCGCCTGGTCTCGGAAGAAATCAAAACGGGCGCCGGCGGGCACCAATACGTCTTCGTTCATCCCGCAAGCACGGGCGGTGTGCTGCTGGAATTGGTGCAGGGATAATAATCAACTACAGATGATCCTCCTCGTCACCGACACATCCGGCAGAAACGGCACCGTTGCCCTGGCTCGAGCGGCCGAGCGCGACATGCAGGTGATGGAAGTCATCCCCCTGGCGGGGGGCATGTTCTCGGCGCAACTCGTCCCGCAGATCGCAACCCTCTTGCAAACACACGGCCTCAAAAAAGCCGACATCGGCGCCTTCATCGTGGTCTCCGGCCCCGGATCGTTCACCGGCCTGCGTGTAGGGCTCGCCGCCATCAAGGCCCTGGCTGAGATTCTGCAAAAGCCCATCGTGCCAGTCTCGCTACTGCAAGTGGTCGCCACCGCAAGCCGCACCCAAGGCAAAGTAGTTTCAGTCCTCGATGCCGGACGCAGCGAAGTTTACTTCGGGGAATACGAAATCAACGGCGAGACGATTCACGTCCGGCGAGAAGAGACTCTGCCAAAGACCGAGTTCCTCTCCGCCGCCAAAGCGTCGACCATCGTCACACCAGACGCCGCTTTGGCCACAGCCGCGAGGGACTCTGGTCATTCAGTAATCTCAGTCCAGTCCCCCGATTCCGAAACGATTGCCGAATTCGGATGGAAGAAACTGCAAGCCGGCGAGACTACAACTCCCGAGCGACTGGAAGCGAACTACATGCGTCGCTCCGATGCTGAGATTTTCGTGAAGAAGACTTCCTAATCGGAATCATTACTCCTGAGCCCAGTGCAAATCCGCCCCGCCACCCTCGCCGACGTACCTTGCATGATCCGTCTCGATCGTCAATCCGCCACCGCGGGCCACTGGACGGAAGACCAATACCGCCAAGCCCTCGAGTCCCTCCGCACGAAACGGCTGGTCCTCGTCATCGACGAGCCCTCCGTCCCCGAAGCGCCGACCAGCGTTCAAGCTTTCCTTGTAGCCCAGCACATCCCCCCCGAATGGGAACTGGAAAACATCGTCGTAGCCGCAACCGCTCGCCGAAAAGGCCTTGGCAAGCGCCTTCTGCAGTCCTTGCTCTCCATCGCCCGCGAATCAAACAGCGACTCCGTGTTTCTGGAGGTGCGCGACTCCAACACTGCCGCGCGAACTCTCTATGAACAAGCAGGTTTCCTTCAAACCGGACGCCGCAAATCCTACTACACGAACCCTCAAGAAGATGCGGTTCTATACCGCAAATCCCTGCCCTAGCCCCGTTCTCATACTGAGATTGCACCACTTTTTTGGCATTGAACCGGCTTTAGCCCTGTGCTAGCCTGAGCCCATAATATCCCGGTTGGAGGTCTGCTGGATGCTGACTTCGAGAGACCAACTCCTTACCTCTCATGAGGAGTTTCGTAAACTAGCCCAAGAACACACGCAGTATTCGAGACGCCTCGATTCACTCACCCAAAAGCGTTATTTAAGCGAAGATGAAAAGCTGGAAGAAGTTCGTCTGAAAAAGCTGAAACTCCGCCTCAAAGATCAGATGGAAGTCATTGAGCGCGAGTATCGGCAGCAATACGGCGTCAACGTAGCATAAATTCTGGCCAACCTTCTCGGCTTCTGCCGCCAAGGGACAAACTTATCCGCAAGGGGCGCATCCGCAGCACCTTTTTTTGGTTTGTCCCTAAGTCGCGTGCCCTCCATCCCTTGAGTCCAACCCGCGCCGCTTGCATCTACCAAAACATGCCAACCGCCACTGAATTCAGCCTCGCCGAGACCACCGCCCTTCTGACTCGCACTCCCGCAGCCCTCAACGCGCTGTTGCGTGGCCTGCCCAATGTCTGGGTCCGAAACAACGAAGGGAAAGACACCTGGAGCGCCTACGACATCATGGGCCATCTCATTGCCGGAGAGCGCACCGACTGGATGCCGCGCCTCCGCGTTATCCTGCAATACGGCGAAGCTCGAGCCTTTGATCCCTTCGACCGCCTCGCGCAGTTCAAAGAGCCTCAGGACTACACATTGGAGCAACGCTTGGATGAATTCGCCCGCTTGCGCGCCGAGAATCTCGCAGAGCTCAAAGCTCTCAATCTGCAGCCCGAAGACTTCACTCGCCGCGGCACCCATCCATCCCTGGGAACCGTGACGCTCTCGCAACTTCTCTCCACCTGGGCCGTTCACGATCTAACTCACCTCCATCAACTGTCCCGCGTGATTGCCACTCAATATCGCGAAACGGTCGGTCCGTGGAATGTTTACCTGGGTGTGCTGAAATGTGACGGTCACAGTTCGTAGACAATTGGATCTACCTCGGACCTCTGCAATTCATCCTGTGCTCGCACTGCCTGCTCTATAATTGAACGTTCCCATGGTCCGTGACGGATATCTGTATGCTGCCCCCTTGCTCGCCGCCGCCATCCTGCTCGGCTGGCTGACGAGCCCCGTGTGGGCAATCATCCCGGTTCTGCTGGCCTGCTTCTTTCTGTGGTTCTTTCGCGACCCCGAGCGTGCCATTCCGCAGGATCCCGGTGCGATCGTCTCTCCCGGGGATGGCAAGGTCACCGACGTTGCTACGATCACGGTTGGCGGCCAGAAACAGACCCGACTCAGCATTTTTCTCAACGTATTCAACGTGCACGTGAACCGCTCCCCCATCGCCGGCGTGATTCGCGACATCCGCTACCAGCGGGGCAAGTATCTGAATGCTATGAACGTCGCCTCCGCTGACCAGAACGAGCAAAACATCGTTACCGTCGAAGGCGACGGCCAAACCGTGATTTTCAAGCAGATCGCGGGCCTTCTGGCGCGCCGCATCGTTTTTTACCCCAAGGTTGGAGATCGCCTCGAGCGCGGCCAGCGCGTCGGCCTCATCAAGTTCGGTTCGCGCGTAGATGTAATATTTGATCCGTCTGCCAGCGTAAACGTTAAAATCGGCGACCACGTGAAAGGCGGCGCCACTGTGCTCGCATACCTTCAACCAAAGGCGGCCCTCGCCTCCGCGGGCAGCGCTCGCGAGAGGGCGTACTAATCAATGGATCCCGTCCTCCCCAGACCGCGTCGCCGTCTCAGCAAAGGGATGTACATCCTCCCTTCGCTCTTCACCACTGCCAACATGGCGCTCGGCTACTACGCAATCTTGCAAGTCATGCACGCCACGACCAGCGAATTTTGGCATCTCGATAACGCCGCCAAGGCAATCGGATTCGCGGTGCTGTTTGACGGCCTCGACGGCCGCATTGCCCGCATGACCGGCACCAGCAGCGATTTCGGCAAAGAACTCGACTCCCTCGCTGACGTCATCACCTTCGGCGTCGCTCCCGCCATGCTCGCCTGGAGCTGGGGATTCAACCTGATGCCCACGGTCTTACTGACCGACTGGAACATCAAGCTGACCCAACTCGGCGCCATCGCCAGCTTCCTATTTCTCATGGCCGGCGCCAGCCGCCTCGCCCGCTTCAACATCACCTCAAATCCGCAACCGTCGAACCCCGGTCGTCCGGGGAAGAAATATTTCGTCGGCATGCCCATTCCCGCGGGTGCGGGCGTCCTTGCCGCCGTCGTTCACTTCTCCGCCGGGGATCCTCTGGTTTCCTGGTATATGGCCCTGACCTGGCTCGCTATGGTCACAACGGTCGGCTACCTCATGGTCAGCACATGGCGCTTCTATAGCTTCAAAGACATCGACTTCCGCTCTCGTCACCCCTTCCGCCTGATTCTGTTTCTCGCCGCCCTCTTTGCCTCAATTTGGTTCTTCTCGCGCCAAATGCTTTTCTTTATCGCCCTGTTCTATATGGTCTCCGGCGTCTTCTGGCGTGTGCAGTGGATCTTCCGCCGCCGCAGCGGTCCTCCACCCCCGCCGTACAAGGAGGCCTCGCAGGCGTCATGACCGACATCGTCAAAGCAACGCCTGCACCGCACCCCGCCGCATCCCGCGGAAATCTCTACCGCGCCGCCATCGTCGGCGCCGCTTCGCTCAAGGGGAAAGAAGTTGCCGAAATGCTCAACGAGCGCAACTTTCCGGCTGCCGACATTCGTCTGCTCGACGACGATGAGTCCCTCGGCCAGCTTGAAGCCATGGGCGACGAGATCAGCTTCATCCAACGCGTCCGTGCCGAACAGTTCGAGCACGTCGATTTCACTTTCTTTGCCTCCGACGAAGAGTCCACCCGCAAGAATTGGAAAGACGCGCGCGACGCCGGAAGTGCCATCATCGATCTCTCTGCCTCATTAGAAAACGAACATGCCGCCAGCGTGCGGTCTGTTTGGGTCGAGCGCGAGCGCGGACAAGCTCCTCCTCCAGAATTGCAGCCCGGCCCTTGTATTACGGCTCATCCGGTCGCCATCACTCTCGCGCTTCTTTTGTTGCGAGCGATGAAGGCTGCCCCCATCCGCCGCTCCGTGGCCACAGTCTTCGAACCAGCATCTGAACACGCACAGCGCGGCATGGACGAATTGCACCAGCAGACCGTGAATCTACTTTCGTTTCAGCCTTTGCCCAAAGACGTCTTCGATGTGCAGGTCGCCTTTAACATGGTTGCCCGCTACGGCCAGAAATCGCAGCCTTCCCTGGACTCCGTTGAAGCTCGCATCTCACGTCACTACCAGAAGATTGCCGGCCCCGGCATGCCGCTCCCTTCCATGATGTTGCTGCAGGCGCCCATCTTCCATGGCCATGCCGTCGCGCTCTACCTCGAGATGGAGACTCCCGTGAGTGTGCCAGTTCTCGCGCAAGCACTTACCGGAGATCATGTTGCAATTCCCGATGCCGCCGAAGATTCGCCCAGTAACGTCAGCTCCGCGGGGCAAGCCGACATCCAGCTTTCACTCAAGCCCGATCCCGTGCAGCCTACTGGCGTCTGGTTGTGGGCTGCCGTCGACAATCTCCGCATCTCAGCCATCACTGCAGTGGAGTGTGCCGAAAGCATGACTGCCACTCGCCCCACGGGGAAGATTCAGTGAGCCGGCGTGCCGCGTGCCTTCCCGCGCTGCTGCTGGTGTTTTCATTAGCCGGATGCGGTTATCACACCGCAGGCCACGCCGTTCAACTTCCCGAGAACGTCAAGACCATCGCCGTCCCGCCCTTCAAGAACGAGACGCTCACTTATCGCATAGGGCAGTCGCTGACTTCTTCCGTAGTCCGTGAGTTCACCACCCGCACCCACTATCACATCCTCAACGATCCCAGTGAAGATGCCGATGCCACCCTGCGCGGAACCGTCCTCTCCACCACGGCTTCGCCCCTGACCTACGACACCGCGACCGGGCAGGCCGCTAGCATCCTCGTTGTCGTCAGCATTAAGGTCTCGCTTACCGACCGCAGCGGCAAGGTCCTCTATCAGAATCCGGCGTACTTGTTCCGCGAGCAATACGAAGTGTCGCAGGATCTGAGCAGCTTCTTCGAAGAAGATTCCCCCGCCTTCCGCCGCCTTTCCCAGGATTTTGCTCGCACCCTGGTTTCCAATATTTTGGAGGGATTCTAGACCGTGAAGCGATTTCTCCTGCTGCTGGCGCTTTCTGCAACGTTGCTGGGCTCAGGTTGCTATAGCGGTTCGCGCCCATCGCACATCGGCGACGCCGCCCGCGACTTCACCGTGCAGGATTCCGATCGCAAAGTCGATCTGAAACAGTTTCGCGGCCAGGTCGTAGTCCTGAATTTCTGGGCTACCTGGTGTCCTCCGTGTGTCGAAGAGCTTCCGTCGCTTATGGCCATGCAGGAACGCACCAAAAACAAGGGAATTGTGGTTCTGGGCGTCAGCATCGACGTCGACGGCGATGCCTACCACCGCTTTCTCAAACTGCATGGCATTAATTTCCTGACCGTCCGCGATCCCGAACAAAAAGTGCCCGCGATCTACGGCACCACTGGATGGCCCGAGACCTACATCATCGATCGCCAGGGTGTCCTCCGCCGCAAATTCGTCGGCGCCGTCGACTGGACCTCCCCCGAAGTAATGGACTTCCTAAATAAGATGTAGTCGTGAAACAAGCTGCAATCGTGAACAAGTTGCAATGATGCACTTGCTCCCCTGCGTCATCTCGAGCGGAGCCGTTCTTCAGGCGAAGCGAGGGATCTCGCGCGTACAGGTAAACGCCGTACCCATTGCCGCAACCCGCAACCCCTAGTCGAATCGATTCCCCAATGTTACAGTCGAAAACAGAGTCGCAAACAGAGTTGCCAACAATGACCAGCCCCAACTCAACGGAGAGGCCATCCTGATGCGCGCCTTCGCCCAGGCCGAGCGCTTCGTCAGTGAACTGGAGTCGCGCAAACTTCGCGCCGCCTACGTCTTCGTCGGCGATGAAGCTTTTTTCCGCAAGCGCTTCCGAGACGCCATCCTCGAACATCTAGTCCCCGCCGATCTCCGCGACTTCAGTTTCTTCGAATTCGATCTCGCCGAAACCGATTTGGCGGAAGTCCTTGACCGCGCCCGTACCCCCTCGCTCATGGCTCCATTTCAAGTCTTCTTCGTGCGCGGCGTGAAGAATCTCTACGGCCGCGGCTCTAACGAAGAAAAACTTGCCGCTATCGAGGACTACTGCAAGAATCCCAATCCCGACGCTTTGATCGTATTCGTCGCCGACCACATCAGCATCCCCGCCGACGTCCGCCGCATGGAGATGCAAGACAAAGAACGCTACCAGCGCATCCGCGAAACCATGGGGCAGTTCTGCGGCATCGTCGAACTTGCCCGCGTCGAGGAAGGCGAAGCCGTCCGCTGGATCACCGATTACTGCACCGGCCGCACCGTGAAAATTGAAGCCGACGGCGCCCGCGAGTTAGTCGACGCCCTCGGCGGCGACATGATGATGATCTCCAACGAGATCGAGAAGTTGATTCTCTATGTTGGCGAAAAGAAGCGCATCACGCTGGGCGACGTAGAGACCATGGTCCTCGCGGCCAAGCAACGCTCGCTATACGAACTGACCGACGCCATCTCCGCCAAGGAACGTGTCCGCGCTCTCGAAGTCCTCGACGCCATCCTGCTCTCTGGCGACGGCGAAGAAGCTGCCATCGGACACATTTACATGCTGGCGAAAACTTTTCGGCAGATGTTGGTAATCCTCGAGCGCAACGTCCGCGACCAGCGCATGTTGTGGGCCGCCTTGTGGCAGGGTTTCCGCGTTCCCCCCT
Source organism: uncultured Acidobacteriaceae bacterium (assembly GCA_963731405.1). GTDB lineage: Bacteria > Acidobacteriota > Terriglobia > Terriglobales > Acidobacteriaceae > Sulfotelmatobacter. The sequence continues at coordinate 66,465 of CAVSVS010000005.1, forward strand.
TCGCAGCCGACGACATCATCAAGCAGGCGCGCCGTTACAAGTCCCGCCGCGAGCTCACCCGCGCCATCCGCCTCGTCGCCAAAGCTGACCTCGCTCTTCGTTCGAATCCGGTCAGCAAACGCATGGTGCTGGAACGGCTCGTGATCGACCTGACCACCGAACCCAAACTCGAAACTCCAGGCTGGATGCAGGATCAACTTCCGGTGTGATCAAAACTTGCAACCGCTGGTTGGTTAGCCATGCTAGACGTCCCTGCCTATCTCGCCCGCATTCGTTACCCAGGCCCCACCACTCCAACCTACGAAACTCTCCGCGCCGTTCACTACGCACACCTTCTCGCGGTCCCCTTCGAAAATCTTGATATCGCCGTCAAGCGCAAGATCGTACTCGACGAAGACGCTATTCTCCGCAAAATTATCCACCAGCGGCGCGGCGGATTCTGCTACGAACTGAATGGCGCCTTCGCCGCATTGCTGAAGGCCCTCGGCTTTCAGACCACACTCCTTTCAGCGCGAGTCGCCCGAGACACCGGCGGCGAGAGTCCCGAGTTCGATCACCTTGCATTGCGTGTGGACCTCGAACACCCATGGCTGGTGGACGTCGGGTTCGGTGAGTCCTTCCTGGAGCCTCTCCGCTTGGAGACGGAACGAAATCAAATCGATCCCGCAGGAACATTCCGTCTCATGCAGACCGGCGAACGTTTGCAGTTGGAGAAGTTAGGTCGGAACGGGACCTGGAAGCCGCAATATTCCTTCGCACTAACGCCGCGGAGCCTCGAAGACTTCGCCGGCATGTGCCACTATCATCAAACCTCGCCCGAATCCCACTTCACCCAAAACCGCATCTGCTCGCAAGCCACTCCCGAAGGCCGCATCACGCTTTCAGGAATGAAGTTGATCGTGACCCGCAACGGCCGCCGCGAAGAGAGAGAATTAACTTCTGAGGACGAGCGGGAAAAAGCGCTCCAGCAACACTTCGGCATCGAACTTGGCAATCGAACTCTGCCCTAATGCGAAAGGCGATTGCCGTGAATGTCGTTGACCTTGTCCCGATCACGACTATGGAGTGTTCCTCCGTTCCTCCGAGGTATCATAAGCAGTGTTGCAACGCTTTGGCATACTGCCGTTTTGCCGCCTTTGGGAGAAGAGAGTGTCCGACGCAAACGCAGGCTTCATTCGATTCCATCCAGAATTTTCAACCCGACCTGCTTTAGCAAAGCTTGCCCGGCGACTCCTTCCCGTCTTCACAGCCTTCATCCTGACACTTGCATCGCTCAGTTGCGGCACCTCCTCCCACGCAACCCTCCAGATCAGCGCTCCTTCCACCGTAGTTGCGGGCGTCCCCTTCTCCGCGACCGTGACCGCCATGTACAACGGAAAGCGCGACACCATCATCAACGGTCCTATCCACTTCACTACTACCGACGCAGCCGCCCAGCTTCCAACGCTCTATGTCTTTACCGCTGCCGATGCGGGCTCCCACACGTTCACCGGTCTAACCCTGGTGACCTCTGGCAATCAAACCATGACAGTCTCCGACTACGACGCCACTCCGATCGCCGGAACCGTGGACATCACCGTCACCGCCCCGGCCGCCGACCAGTAGCTCCATCGACACCGGGTCCGAGCCAACTCCTTTCGCGCGCACCTGCATCGTACTGCTGCGATGGGAGCGGGCGCGTTGACAATGCAATCGGCCCATGACAAAATCCCTGCCAATTTGTGGCCACTGACGGTGGGTCTCGTCTGAGATCGCACTGAGATCGCACTGGAATGAGGACGACGCGTTTTGACGCCGCTTGCCGATCCTAAGCCCCTCATAGCGCCTTCACCAACCACAGAATCCAGCAAGATCATCTTGTCTGCGTTCCTGGTGATTGCAACTCTCGCAATGCTCGCCCCACTCGCCAGCGCCCAGCAATGCGGCGACGAGACCGCCAGTCTGACGTTCGATGCGCGGCCCATCCGCAATCCGTTTCCTCGCGCCAACTTCACTCATGCTTCCCTCGCTTGTGCGCTACCAGACTTCACCACCGAAACCCTCGACGCATCCACTTCCCACCCAAGAGGAAAGGAGCCACCAGCCTCTCCGAGTTCCAGCGACGATTCCAAGGTCCAACCCACGACTGAAAAGCTTCCACGCTCCAAGCCCGCCGACTTCAACCGCGACATTTACTACCGCAACAAGCTGGAGTTCTCCCTCGACGTCGGATGGCTCCCCATCAACATCCCTTTTCCCTTCGACATCCTCGAAGGCGATCCTTACGATCTCTACCCGCTTCGATACACGCTCGTCCCCATCCTCGCCTCGCTGCGCTGGCACGTCGACAACGTAGGCAGTCCGTGGATCTTCCGCGGCAACTGGGATGTCACCTTTACCGGCTCCATCACCGCGATTCCCAGGGGCGCCGAGACCCACTATTTCTCCTACGACATGGGACTCCGCCGAAATTTTGTTCACCCCAACTGGCGCGTCGGCCCCTACGTCGATATCCGCGCCGGCCTGGGGATCATTGACGCCAAAGGCCCCCTCGGCGTCTATTACGCGCAGGGACAGAACTACACTTTCACCATGAACATGGGCGCCGGCGCCCGCTATAACTTCAACCCTCGCTACGCCATCTCCGCCGGCCTGAACTGGATGCACATCTCCAACAACAATCTATCCGCGCCCCAGTATTCCAACTACGGCATCAACGTCTACGGCCCCATGTTCGGACTCGACATCACCCTCCGCGGCCATCCCAAACATTCCGACCAGTAGCTTTGAAAAATTCTTACTCCTAATGACTTGCGCGCTTGAGATCGGATCTGGTCTGCGTAAAATCTCGAGCCGTAGATGTTTGTTGCTAAATATTCCGTAGTAAGGACTTGGCTTTGAACGGGGATTTTTGTGGAAGGCTGGCGGAAAAATGGTTGCGGAAGAACAGGTCCCTCGGTCCGGAGGTTATTCCACTCCCTGGCAATACCGGCGCAGATGGGTAGCGCCGCCGCGCAAAAGGCTAGGCCGCAAAAGTCTTGCGGTTCCCTCTTTCGGAATGACGCTTGGCGGAGAGAAGTGCTGCAGCTTGCTCTTCGTCCAAGGCGGCGCGGTTGCCCGCTGGGCGTGACGAGAACGAATGGAACCAACGCAAGATGATCAAGGCCGCTAACAACCACCACCAGAACCATGTCTGCTCGAAGAACGAGATCACAGAACCCCTCCACGGCTGCGGTTGATTGCTACCCATGGCGTATTCGAACCAAGCTTGGCAAGAATATACCATATAGTCGATGGGAGTAGTAGACATTTATTGAAGAAACGTTCGGCGCAGAATTATTGGTGCCAGCGTCCGTAGTACCTACGCTTTGAACATCGCGAAGCGTGGGGCAGCCCCAGTGGTCCGTCGTCTTCCTTGTTTTCGTCGCCTTCTCCACCAAATGGCTGCCCCACCTTTCGCGATTTTCGAAAGGTGGGCACCGCGGACCTCGCCCCGTGTTCATTTGTCACAGACTCACAGCCGGTGTCTATGTTACGTATCCTCCATGCCCAACCGACTCCATCGTTACTACGGCGCCGGATACCTGCACTTCATCACCACCAGTTGCTACCAGCGCCGTCCATTGCTCGACAGCCGTCGAAATCGCGACTTGTTTCTCCAAGTGCTAGAGCGGGTCCGCAGGCGCTATCACTTTGTCGTCGTGGGCTATGTGGTCATGCCTGAACACGTACATCTTCTGATCGGCGAGCCAGAGCGCGGCAACCCATCGCTAGTCATGCAGGCCGTCAAGCAGGGATTCGCACGCCGCCTGCTGCGCTCCGCCCCCGGTCGTCAACAAGACAAACTCGCTGGGAGCGGGTTTGTAGCAGGGGACCATGTCTGGCAGCACCGTTTCTATGACTTCGTGGTATTCACGGAGAAGAAGGGCGTGGAAAAACTACGCTACATGCATCGCAACCCGGTCAAGCGAGGACTGGTGCTCGAACCGCAACAATGGCCATGGAGCAGTTTCTGCGACTACGCCGAAGGCCGACATGGACCGGTCCTGGTGAATGAACCACGTAAAGCTGAACTCCGCGTCCGGGAGGTCGCCTGATACCATCGTCCGTGGTGCCCACCTTTCGAAACTCAAGAAAGGTGGGGCAGCCTCTGAGTGGTTATGCAAAGGTGGGCTAGCCCCCGGAGAAAGCGAGTTGGAGCGGAATGTACAGATTCCTAGCTGATGAGAGCGGCTTAAATACGGACGAGGAAATCTGTGTAGTGGCTGGATTCGTTGGCGATGTAGATCAATGGGAATCGTTTGATGCGGGCTGGATTGAAGTTCTTAAACAGTTTGACGTTCCGGAATTTCACGGAGTTGATTTTTGGGATGGATATTTTAATGATTCCGGTCATTTCGTTCGAAAACACCCCTTTGAAGAATGGACTGATCATGATGACTACGAATTTATCGATTCATTGTTGAAAGTAATAGAGACATGCAAACTGAAACACACCGGAGCCGCAGTCAACAGTCGTCTATTTCTTGAATTGACCCCTGACGAGCGTAGATATCTAACAACAGCAGGAGTTCCAGATAAGAATTGGGACAATAGGGGATGTCCAAGCGATCCCTGGTATGCAGCATTTCAAGCGGCCATTGTTAGCGGGGCAGCGCGATTTGCTCCTGAAGGAGTAAAGATATTTCCGTTTTTTGACAGGCGGGATTCTCCTCATCAGCAGAAACAGCCAAAACAGGACAAAGCGCGAGAACTGTACAACGAAATTCTGGATCAGAAGCCGCCGCTTTCGATCCGCTCTAAGCTTGGAGATATCCTAACTTTTGGCAGTAGAGAAACGATGAAGGGGCTTCAGGCGGCAGATTTACTTTGCAACCGTGCGCGCCTGTATGTCGCTGAAGGTTTCGGTGATGATCTCCTGTCCGTTCGCATTAGGGACTTCCTTGAAAAAGGAAATGGATACATCCAAATGTTGGGGCTTCGTGGCATGGATTTAGCTCTACGGGCATGCCCGTTCCGAAGCACATTCTGGCTAGCGGATGAGTTGCCATCTTTGACTGTCCCAGATTATTTAGAACGTATGCGGTGGGCAGGCTCCAATGTAGTAGCGATTAAGGGATCTAGGACGGGGCATTATTATTCGCACTACATTAAGCCTGAGAAGATCAGGAATCTGAAGCGTCTTCGCGTTTCTGGCTCTGGTTTGGTCTATATCGAATCACCCGACGCTTCGATTCAACCAGCCAAATATCCTGCAAATGAAAAGGGAAAATAGCATGGCATTGATCGCAGTGGCACTGCAATTCCCATCCCAGAGACATATCTGGGTACGTCCACTCATACACGCCCACCGACATCTCCTTTGCCTCATACAGCGGAGAAAAAAAATAGCAGTGAGGACAGTAGATTCCCCAGTATGCGAAGGATTGCTTCATGGCGAAGGTTAGTAAAGAATACGACAATTTCGACCGGGGTCTGTCCCACCTATGCGGCACCACAATACCGGCTGCCCCATTCCGTCGCGGTTTTCGACGGATCGGCACCACGAACGCCGACACAAATAGGGTAAGAAAAACCAGAGCCAGATCCCGGTCAGTCCTTTTCCACAGCCCTGCAGAAAATAAATCCCGTTCTTGTGACGAACAACCTTTACTGAGAATTCCAGAAAGCGCAGGCTAGTTCTATGCGCGCGCTCTCCCCCAACCGATGTTTTCTCATTAGGACTACGGGCCCCGCGTTCCTGCCTAACTCCTTATTCTGCAATATTTTACATGTAACTCTTTTGGGCTCAGGATTTTGCCCGGATGCGCGTGGATGCCGTGGAAATAAACCCTTCCGAATGAATATTTTAGAGAACAGCTCAAAGAAATCTGCAGAGACTGACGTCAAGAACTGCCCCCAGTTCGAACCTAAGTCCATATTCCACAAGATTTTACCTGTAAGTCCTTACGGCTCAAGATTTTGCCGGGCATCAAGCCTATCAGCCTCATGTAAGTTATTTAGAATGAATATTTTAAAGGAGACACCAAAAAAAATTGCGAGCGATCGATCCAGCGCAGTACCGCCCTCGCTGACCTTTCAAATCCCGGCAACCACCCACGCACGTGCCAGGATCCTCGGCCAGAAACTCCTTGACGCCGACTGTTGCATTTTGTACCATCGTCGGAACAAGTTCGGCCTTCAATCAAATGAAGGCTGAACCTGAATTTCATGCAGAGTGGCTGAGGGACGAGCCCTATGACGCCACGGCAACCGATCCGGGATCATATATCCCGGGTGCTTGGTGCCAACTCTCTCCTGGAAACAGGGAACATGGGATTCGGAACGCGCGCTTTATTTGGTCCCGCTTTCCGATAGCCTCTTTTCCTTTTCCTGGAAAAAGAGGCCATTTGCTTTTTAGGCCACTTTTTCGAGGCTCGTCCCCAGCTACTCGCTCTGATTTCGAGTTACGGAAGAAGAAAGCGAGTAGCAACATGTCTCACTACGAACTGCGGTGCCGGGAATGCGGACGGACCTGGGGAAACCAGCCCCGCTCCATCTGCGACGATTGTTTCTCCCCTCTGGAAATTGCCTACGACTACGACGCCCTCCGCGGATCCATTAGTCGTGAGCAGATCGCCCAGCGGCCGCCGAACATGTGGCGCTACTCCGAACTTTTACCCCTCCCCCAGGGCTATGAACCGCGGCTCCCCGTCGGCTTCACTCCACTGTTCCAGGCTCCACGCCTCGCAAAGCAGTTGACTGGAACCGACACGGCCGCGGGCAATCTCTATCTCAAGAACGACGCTGTCTGCTTGCCCACGTTGAGCTTCAAAGACCGCGTCGTTGCCGTCGCGATCTCGCAGGCGAAAGCTTTCGGCTTCGACACCGTCTCGTGTTCATCGACCGGAAACTTGGCGAACGCCGTCGCCGCACACGCCGCGCGCGAAGGACTCAAGGCTTGGATCTTCATCCCCTCCGATCTTGAGCCCGCAAAGATTCTCGGGACCAACGTGTTCGGCGCGAAGGTCGTGCGCATCGCCGGCAACTACGATCAGGTGAACCGTCTCTGCTCGCAGATCGCCGACGAGCATCGCTGGGGCTTCGTCAATGTGAACCTGCGTCCTTACTATGCTGAAGGATCGAAGACGGTTGGCTTCGAAATCGCCGAGCAACTCGGATGGCGCCTACCCGACAACGTCGTCTGCCCGATGGCCGGCGGTTCGTTGATCGTCAAGATCAAGAAGGCATTCGACGAGTTGGTGAACCTTGGCTTGGTCGAAGCGAAGGAAGTGAAGTTCTTTGGCGCGCAAGCGACTGGCTGCTCTCCGATCTCAACTGCGGTCAAGACCGGCAGCTCCGAGATCGAGCCACAGAAGCCGACGACGATTGCACGCTCGCTGGCCATTGGCAATCCCGCCGACGGACACTACGCGATCAAGACCATCAAAGGCAGCGGCGGATGGAGCGAAGATGTCAGCGATCCCGAAGTGATTGATTCGATCCGTCTGCTCGCAGAGACAGAAGGAGTCTTCACCGAGACTGCTGGCGGAGTTACCGTAGGCACAGCGGGCAAGCTGTATCGTCAAGACCGCATCCTGCCGGAAGAGACGACAGTGCTCTGCGTGACGGGCAACGGACTGAAGACCACCGACGTGCTCGCCGGTGTGTATCAGACCGAACGGCCCATCGCTCCGAAGCTCACCGAGTTCGAAGCATATTTGCAGCAGACGCTGAGCCCGTCCGAAATCCCCGGAGTCATCGCCGAAGCAGAAGCCGCGCGCGTAGGAGCCGCATAAGTCATGCCGATCACCGTGCAAATCCCGACCGCATTGCGACGCCACACTGACGGCGTTGGTTCACTCACCTGCGCCGCAACGAACCTTGCCGACTTGTTCTCGGTTCTCGACGAGAAGTTTCCCGACCTGAAGCCGCACCTGCGCGACGACAAGGGCCAAGTCCGCCGCTTCTTGAACATCTACGTCAACGAAGAAGACATCCGCTTCCTCGGTGGGCAAACTTATGCGTTCCAGGAAGGCGATGAAGTTCTGCTCGTGCCTTCAATCGCCGGTGGTTCAATGTAGTCCGATTCACGCGCACGAAACATCAGGAATGATCGACCAATGCCGCTGTCTCAGCGGCATTGTCATTTGTGTTCTGTCTCGCTGTGCTCATGCCGCAATCGCCTTCGACGTCACGTTTTGCATCCTCTCACTCATCAACACCGCTCGCTGGTGACCTGTCTGGCGACGTGATGTTTCGACGCAAGAGATCAGATGTAAAGAATTAGAGACAAACGTAAATCATCCGCTACCCAATTTTCCGTGCACACGTCTCACTCCCCAAGTTGTCACATGACCTTCGCTGCTTCGGTGACAGGCGACGATCGGATTCCTGACAGCCGTTCAGGAGCATGTTATGAAGAGTCGCGTGTGTGCAGTATTTCTTCTGCTCGTTGGTTCGGTTTGGGCGCAACTCGGTGCCGGCACGATCATCCATAGGGTGCGAGTACGAGTTACTTTTGCGAACGGAGTGTGTGACCTGTCTACGCACGTCCGCTTAATGGGCGTCAGTGGCCCGTTGCTGGAAGGCATGGCCAACGATCAGTGCTTGGTTGACTTCATGAACGTTCCAGTGGGGACATATCACTTAATCGTTTCCGGACAGAACTTCTCCAATGTCGATGCAGGTAACGTCGCGATGGATACGACCGGCTCGCAAGAGTTCGAGGTCAAAGTAAAGCGTGACAACGAACCGGAGCACGCCGCCGGTGGACTCGCCAGTCAGCTCATCTCAGCCGCGGACCTCGCGGTTCCGGTCAAAGCGCAGAAGGAGTTCGACAAAGCGAACGAGTTGGTTGCGAAGCAGGATCTGACGCACGCCATTGAGAGACTTAACAAGGCGCTCGAAGTCTACCCGTCTTACGCGGGCGCCTACAACAATCTCGCAGTGATCTATGCGCGCCAGGGCGACCGAGTGCGGGAGCGTGAGGCGTTGCAGAAGGCGATCAGCATCAACGATCACTTTGCTCCCGCGTATGTGAACATTGGCCGCATGAACATTACAGCGAATGATTTTCCCAACGCGGAGGCTGCGTTAACCAAAGCCTCTTCGTGCGATCCTACGGATGCAATGACGCTCGTATTGCTCACGTACGTTGAGCTGATGGATCATCACGTCGATCAAGCGATCGCGACCAGCCGAAAGGCGCATAGCCTGCAAGGGGCGCACGCCTATGCGCATCAGATTGCAGCGCGCGCCTACGAGCAGAAGCGCGACGCGGCCGATGCAATCACGGAGCTCGAACAGTTCCTCAAAGAGGAGACGACCGGAACTCGCGCCGATGGTGCGCGCAAGGAACTGGCGGCCCTGCACGCCATTCAGACGAACTCCGCGAGCACGGCCAAGGTTCAATAAGGATCGGTGGGGGCCGTCACGGTGCCGGTCGAAAGATGCAGCGCTTTCGTCCGGTCGATGACCCATTGCGGGAACGCTGGAGCGCCCTGCGGAATCTTGCCCTGCGTAATCGCCCAGTGCTCGATCCATCCGCTGCCCTCTTCTCCGACATAGGTGTCGGGAAGGCTGTAGGCTTGATCGCTGAGTGCATCTTCCAGCGTGATGAAGCGATATCCGCGCTTGCGGAGAAGGTCGAGCAGTTCGCCAATGTGGTCGGCTTCCAGATTGCTCGCGTGCAGCAGCAGAATCTGCTTCGGTTCGTACCCGACAACCTTGACGGAGAGTTGCTCCGAGTACGCGATGGCTGCGTCGTGGTGCGCAAGATACTCTTTGACGATCTGTTGTTGTAGTGCTGTGTCGTTACGCTGCTTTGCGTCCTCGTACAGGCCGGCAAACATCCAATCCCATCCATCCAAAGTAATTGGAGCAATGCGGTACCCGCGCTCTACCAGGAATGCTTCCGCCTGACGGCGCGTGAGCAAGTCGCGACCGGTATCGAGATAGGGATGACGGAAATAGCGCAACTTCATTTTGCGCTGGCCGAGCAACATGCGAGTCACGCTCTCGCCCTGGATGACGTCGTCCTCCCACGCTTTCAGACCCACCTGATTTAGCGACGCATGGGTGAATGTGTGGTTCCCCAGTTCAAACCCGTAGTCAAGCCACATCTGGAGAGCCTTGATACGCTCGTCAACTTCGCCCGGCTTATAGAGCTTCTTTTCGTTGACGAAACCGACGACAGGAATCTTCTGATCGCGCAGAGTGCCCAGGAGCTTGGCCGTCATCGCGGTGATGTCAGCCGCGGGCATGCGGTCCGCCATGCCCGCAGGCAGATCATCAATCGTGATGGCAACCTGGCGGTCCGGCTTTTGTTGGGTCTGCGAGTTCGCGGACCCAGGGACAAAGGACATTGAGAGGAGCACTGCGAGCAACATCGTCGGCCTTTTCATGGAATGGATCCCCTTGAGCATGATGGAAGAGCGAAAACCACGAAGGACACTAAGTTTCACAAAGGAAGTCCAGTGCGAACTAGTTCGGGAGTATTAGAACATGAGAGGAGGGCTGGGAACGTCGAGAATCGGGAGACCTCGCATCTTGACAGAGTCCTGTATAATCTAACTAACTGGTTAATTAAGTCAAATGGCTCGACTCTTTCATTACCGTCGCGGTTTGCATCGCCGCATGGGATCGCGTGGGCAGCCCGAGGAAAGCCGGGCAGCGATTCTGCAGGCTGCGGCGCACGAGTTTGCTGAGTACGGCATTGCCGGAGCACGCACCGATGCGATTGCCCGCGAGGCGCGGGTCAACAAAGCTCTGCTTTACTACTACTTCAAAGACAAAGAAACGCTTTACGGCGCAGTGCTCGACGATGCCTTCTCGGGCCTGAAGAAGACAGTGTTTGCGGTGCTCGATGGCGACTTGCCGCCGCGCGAAAAGATGCTGGCCTATGCGGGGGCGTATTTCGATTTTGTCGCTTCGAACCAGATGTACCCACGGCTGATGCAGCGCGAGATGATGCGGGCGCGCGAAGGCCAGTCTGAGCATATCGACAAGATCATCAAGAACTACATCCGGCCGATTTTTGGGCGGGTGGGCGAGCTGATGCAAAAGGGAATCGCAGACGGCGAGTTTCGTCCAGTGAACCCGGCGCACTTTGTGCCCTCGATGGTCGCGATGATCGTGTTCTATTTCAGCAGCGCCCCCATGATGCAGAAGATTGTGGGCTTCAATCCCCTGGCTCCTGAACGGATCGCCGAACGGCGCGCCGCAATACTGGATTTTATTTCCGCTGCACTGTTTCGTCCTAAGAACGCTACGCAAGGAGCACGCTCATGAGCGCGCGCAACCGTTTTTTCATCCTGCTGGGAATTATCTTCGTGATCGCCGCGTCGTATTACTTTTTTTCGACGGACCACTCGCGGGATCTGGTATTGATCGGGACCGTCGATGCGAACCAGGTGATTGTCAGTGCGCAGGTCAGTGGCCGCATCCAGAAGCTGCTCGTCGATGAAGGCACGCCCGTGAAAGCGGGAGATCTAATTGCAGTGCTCGATCCCTCTGAACTACAGGCGCAAGAGGCGGCAGCCACGGCGGCGATTTCCAGCCTGCGGCACAAAGTCACTGAGATGGAGCATACCGAAGAATCGACCAAGGGGTCGACTACGAGCGATGTCGCGAATGCGCTGGCCAAGCTGTCGTCGGCCAAGGCACAACTGATTCAGGCAAACGCCCAGTTGGATCGCACCCAGAGTGACAGCAAGCGAATGATTGCGTTGGCGAAGGCGGGTATCGCGTCGGACCAGGAGCGCGTGCAGGCGGAGACCAACTTGCAAGCTGCGCAGGCGATCGTGCAGGCGCAACAGGAACTCGTGCGGGCCGCCGAAGCCGATCTAAGCGCTGCGACGGCGCGCACCCACCAGGCGAACGCCGCGAAGAGCACCGTGGCCGCCACGGAGGCTGACGTAAAGAATGCCATCGCGCAGAAGAACCAGGCTGCGGTTCGACTCGGTTACACGAACGTGTACGCACCCGTGAATGGAACAGTTTCCGTGCGTGCGGCGCGCCAAGGAGAAGTGGTGAACATTGGCGCACCGATCGTGACCATCGTGGATTTGAACGACACGTGGGCGCGGGCGGCGATTCCTGAAACCTACGCCGACCATATCGGATACGGCGACGTGCTGCGCGTTCGTCTGCCCGGTGGAACAGTGATGAGCGGGAAAGTCTTCTTCAAAGGGGTGGAAGGAGACTTCGCTACGCAGCGCGATGTCAGCCGCCGCAAGCGCGATATCAAAACCATTGTGCTGAAGGTCCGCATGGAGAATCCCAAGGGCTCATTTGTGCCGGGAATGACGGCCGAGGTCCTGGTGTCGCCGGAGCAGTTGAAGGGAAACGGCGGGCAGAGTGCCGCGTCGGCGGAGCAACGATGATGGCCGAGTCAAACTCAAAGACGAACGGTGGGCTGGAGAAGCCGATCTACGACCCCACCGCACCGTCGGCGATCGAGGTCGAGCACATCGTAAAGAAGTACGGAGACTTCACCGCAGTCGACGATGTGAGCTTCAGCGTGAAAGAAGGAGAGATTTTCGGGTTGCTTGGACCCAACGGAGCGGGGAAGTCAACGCTGATCCGGATGATGACCACGCTGATTCCGATTACCTCGGGGAAAGCAAGAATTGGGGGACATGATGTCGCGAAGGAGCCGAACGCGGCGCGACGCATGATTGGCGTGATTCCGCAGGCATTGACCAGCGACCTCGACCTGACCGTCGAGGAGAACATGAACATCTATGCCAAGCTTTACGACGTTCCCGCGAAAGAACGGAAGAAGTCGATTGATGAGCTATTGGAACTAGTCGACCTTACGAAGTGGCGCGATGCCGCGACTAAGACCCTGTCGGGCGGCATGCGGCGGCGGCTCGAAATCGCGCGCGGACTAGTGCATCATCCCAAGATTTTCTTCCTGGATGAGCCGACCACAGGTCTGGACCCTGTATCGCGCGTGGCAGTTTGGGAGATGCTGGGCAACATCAAGGAGCATCGAAACCTCACCATCCTGATTACGACGCACTACATGGATGAAGCGGACCGATTGTGCGATCGCATTGCCATTGTCGATCACGGCAAGTTGGTTGCGCTCGACACGCCAAGTTCTCTCAAGGCGAGCGTGCCAGGTTCGAACGTGATTGAAGCACAGTTTGAGAATCCTCCGGGGGACTGGGAGCAACGGCTGCACGCGCTCAGTGAAGTTACGTCAGTCCAGCCTGAAGGCGCCGGCATGTATCGAGTGCTCACCGGCAATGGGTCGAAAACCACAACGGAACTGGTGGAGATGGCGGTGCAGAGTGGAGTGCCGGTGAAGTCGCTGTCGGTGCAGAACACAACGCTCGACGACGTTTTTGTGCACTACACGGGACGACAACTGCGCGACGAGCTACAGAAGTCATATGCCTTTGTGATGCCGCAACGGCCGGGGCTGCAGCCATGAGGAAGGGCAGAGCTTCTGGCTTTCGGCTCTCGGCTTCAGGAAAGTCGCGGCACAGCCGGCTGGCGGACGGCGGAAGCCGGATTGCGGGGTCTTTATGAATCGGATGATGGCCATTGTCGAGCGCGAAATGCGGAAGTTCTTCCGCTCGCCTGCTCTGATGCTGGCGTCGATGATCTTTCCACTGGTGCAATTGATCATTCTGGGGAACGCGTTTGGCGGAAAGATCCATGACGCGCGGGTAGCGATCGTGGACCAGGACGGCGGGCCGCAGGCGTTGCGGGTCCGAGAGGCGTTCGATTCGGTACGCGCGAACATCCGCACGTTTGTTCCGATCGCCTACGACAGCGACCGGCAAGCGATGGAGGATGTGCGCAACGGTAAACTGGAAGGCGCGGTCATTATTCCGCCGCAGTTTTCGCGGCGTGTGTACGAGGAGAATCATCCGAGAATCGCGCTGGTCGTCGACAACAGCGACAACTTCATGAGCTCCGCGGTCGAAGCGGAATTGACTGAGCTGACCAATTCCCTCAACCAACCCACGATCTCTCCACGCATTCTGCAGCAAACTGCGCTCGACATCGTGGAACTCTATCCCTACATCGAGTACATGAAGTATCTGCTCCCAGGGTCGCTGGTGCTGGCGATGTTTGTGTCGGTGATGATCGGCGGCGGCATGCTTTACATAGACGACAAGGCCCGGGGCGTGCATGAAGGCTACCTGGTCACGCCGATCACAAAACTCGAGCTTGTTCTAGGGTTGAACCTGGCGGGTGCCATCAAGGCGGTGATGACGGGCGTGATCATTGTAGGCATCGGCTCGATGATGGCGGGAGTTGGCACGATTTTCAATCCCGTAACGATGTTCGGGCTGCTGATCATGATCGTTCTGACCTCGCTGGCCTTCAACACGATGATGTTTCTGCTGATGGTTCGGATTGAAGATCCGCTGGTGCCACGCGCCATGTTCGGAATCCTCAATACGCTGCTGTTTTTTCCCAGCGGTTCCGTGTATCCGATCCAGGCGTTTCCTCCGTGGTTGCGCGCGATTGCGAGGTGCGATCCGTTTACGTATGCCGTAGACGGGTTCAAGTGCCTGCTGCTCAAAGAGACGACGCTTTCCGCGGTGTGGGGAGACATGCTGTTCCTGTCGATCTTCGCGGCGGTAACGCTGGGCGTCGCGATTCCCTTGTTCAAGAGAACACTGTAGGAACTTCGTGGGAACTTTTGCTTTGTCCGCCGTGTCCGTTATGCTAGAGAGGTATGACACTGCTGGATGCCCAAGAGTACGACGCAGAAAAGGCGCGCAAGCGCAAGAAGCGAATCATTTCAGCGATCTTGATCGTGATCGTCGTGGCCTTCCTCGGCTGGTGGTTTCGCTACTGGCCGGAGGAGCGTGTCGCCCGCCACTTTTTCGATGCGCTGCAGAGGCAGGATTACAACACGGCCTACGGCATCTGGATGCAGGACCCGCAATGGCAGCAACATCCGGGCAAGCATCCAAAATATCTGTTCAATGAGTTTTATCAGGATTGGGGGCCGGGAGGCCAGTGGGGTCTCATCAAGACGCAGAGACTCTATGGCACCAGTTCCTGCCCAGGTGGGGGTAGCGGTGTGGTAGTGGACTTCATTGTGAACGACCGCACGGAACACGCGCAGGTGTGGGTGGAGAAGTCCGACAAGACGCTGAGTTATCCGCCGTGTGAACTGATCTTTCGCTGAGCGCCGCTCAGGCTGGCGTCTGGGCAAGGGACTCTACGGACTTGGCTAACGACGCATCATCATTCACGTTCAGGCAAGTCTTCGAACGATCAATCTGACGCATCAGTCCGCATAGGACCTTTCCGGGTCCGACCTCGATAAAAGTCTGCACGCCTTGTGCGATCAGAAGGCGCATGCACTGCTCCCATTTCACGGATCCGGTGACTTGTTGAAGAAGGGTTGCATGGGCGCGCGAATTGTCAGTTACAAATTCAGCATCTACGTTACAGGCGACCGGATAAACCGGTTTTTGCATCTTGAGGGCATCGAGGTCGGCCTTAAGGCGATCCTGGGCAGGCTTCATCAATGAACAATGGAACGGTGCGCTGACGGGGAGAAGCTTGGCGCGTTTGGCACCGCGTTCATCCGCGAGTTTCGTGGCGCGCTCGACGGCGGCGGTGTTTCCGGAGATGACGATTTGCTCGGGCGAATTGATGTTGGCGGGTTCACAGACTTCGCCTTGGGCGGCGTCCTGGCAAACGGCGGTGACCTTCGCGGCGTCCATGCCGAGGATGGCGGCCATTGCACCGACTCCAACCGGTACGGCCTCCTGCATATACTTGCCGCGACTGCGCACGGTGCGGACGGCTTCGGCGAAAGTGAACGTTCCGGAAGCTACGTGTGCGGAATATTCGCCAAGACTGTGTCCCGCAACGAAGGCAGGTTTGGGAATGCGGCTCTCCAAGACACGCAATGCTGCGATGGACACGGTCAAGATTGCCGGCTGCGTGATCTCGGTCATCCGTAGTTGATCCTCAGGCCCCTCGAAACAGATGGTGGAGAGCTTGTAGCCGAGGGCGTCATCGGCCTCTTCGAAGGTATGCCGGGCGACAGGATATTTCTCAGCCAGATCCTTGCCCATACCGACGGCTTGCGAGCCCTGGCCGGGGAACAGCAATGCAATTGGGTTTTCGCTCATGAGATAGAGAGACGCTATTAAATGGATCGAGCAACTTCTTCGACGGGCACGGGACGGAGTGCGGCCAGGCCGCGCTCAATCGATCCGTTAATTCCGCGTTTGGAAAATTCTGCGGCCACGCGCACCGCATTCTTGATGGCGTTCGCATTGGACGAGCCGTGTGTGATGATGCAGACGCCCTTCACCCCAAGCAATGGCGCGCCACCGTATTCGGTGTGGTCGAGCCGCTTCTTGAAGTCGGTGAAGGCGCTTCGCGAAAGTAGTGCTCCTACCTGTCGCGTGATGGTTGCCTTGAGTGATTCCTTCAACGCTGTGCGAACCAGGTTGGCAACACCCTCAGAAATCTTCAGCGCCACATTGCCGACAAATCCGTCGGCCACTATCACGTCGACTTGTCCGTTGTAGAGATCGCGGCCTTCCACGTTTCCCACAAAGTTTAGCGGAAGCTGCTTCAGTAGATGGAAGGATTCTCGGGTGAGATCATTGCCTTTGCTTTCCTCCTCGCCAATCGAGAGCAGTCCGACGCGGGGGCCGGTGGTCCCGGATTTCTTGCCGAACATCGCGCGAAAATAGATGTCGCCCATCACGGCGAACTGTTCGAGATTCTGCGGGCTACAGTCAACATTCGCGCCGACGTCCAGCAACATTGCAGGATTTCCCGGCGCAGTCGGGAAAACCGCGGCTAGCGCGGGACGATCTACGCCCGGAACCGCGCCCAGCACGACTTTGGCTGTAGCCATCGCAGCGCCAGTATTGCCGGCAGTGACGAAGCCTGAGGCCTGTCCCTCGCGAACCATGCGCAGGCCGACGCGCATGGAGGAATCGCGCTTGGCGCGAATCGCCTCCACCTTGTCGTCCATAGTAATGTATTCGCTGGCGTGGACAATTTCGATGGGCAAGCGTGCCGCGGCGGAGTGGCGATCCAATTCCGCTTTGACGACATTTTCCGGGCCGACCAGCAGTACCCGCACGCCATATTGGCGCGCAGCTTGTATGGCGCCCTCAATCTCAGGTTTGGGAGCGCGGTCGGAGCCCATCGCATCCAGCGCGATCACGCTAGGCATGGTGTTTTTGGACTAGCTGGCTTCTTTAATATCGAGGACTTCGCGTCCTTTATAGTAACCGCACTTGGGGCAGGCGCGGTGCGGCATCTTTTTCTCATGGCAGTTGGGGCACTCGGCAAGGCTGTGCGCCTTCAGCGAATCGTGAGCCCGCCGGGTGGAGGTGCGTTTCTGGGAGTGTCGCCGTTTCGGATTAGGCATGATTCAAAATTCCTCTCGCGGAAGCCTCGATGGCCAGCCGCAGAAAATCGGATAAAAGCTGTCAGCTCTCAGCCATCAGCTTTCAGTTGCATCTGAAGCGCTGATGCGATCGCTTGGTGCGAAATCAAGAAATCTAGTGTTCCAGCTTGCTGCGAATTTCGCGCAAGGCCGTCCAGCGCGGGTCCTCGATCGCGGTGCTGCAGGAACACTGCCGTTCGTTCAAATTCTGGCCGCAATGAACACACAGGCCTTTGCAGTCTTCGCGACAGGTGACCTTCAAGGGCAATGCCAACAGCACTTGCTCGCGCAAAACATCTTCGAGCAGAAGGCCGTCCCCTTGATAATAGCCGATCTCGGCTTCCGCGTCGGTCACTGAGAGCTCATCGCGTCCGGCATCTGCCCCGAGGGGCCGGTATAGTAATTCGAACTCGCGAGCGATCTCTTGTGGCACCGGTTCAACGCAGCGCGCGCACTGCAACTCAAGCCCTGCGGTCAGTCGGCCCCGCAGTCGTATATCCTTTATTACTTCGTGCTTGCCGTGATGCTCCTCAACCAGTTCGGCGCGTCCGGTGGCCTTTAGCGGAGTGCGCTGTCGGGCTTCGCCTCCCAGATCGATGACATCGGGCTGAAACACCTCCTCAAAATCTAAAGGATGGTGTTCCAAATCATGGATGTCCAGGAACATTGCGAAACCTCCGCGCCAACACGCCAAAGCAGGCCCGCGGAAGCACGCCAAGGGGCGTAAGTACCGCAAGGAGCAAGACTTAGCATAAAGGCAACGGCGCGAACGTGTCAAGAATGGCGGGACGGCAACGGTGGGGATTGTGGCGTTGTCAGAGATCGAAGAGCATGCGCGCCGATTGCTCTTGGCGTCGATTCCTTTTCTCTCCTGGCAACTATGGATTCGTGTCTCAACGGTCGGGTTCCGGATCACAATTCCCACAAGCAGGCTCCATGATAATTTAGAGATTCGAATCTGCTCGCTCCCCCGTGTTGACTGACCTCTGTTTCAAGTAACTTTCGTAATTTCCATTTACCTGCTCGTCACATTTTTAATGAGGACTGCGGAGGCCGTGAAGCGCTGGTATGGACAATCTGATCTTTTGTCTTATTGCTCAACTGAATCTGGTGTTCGGAGTGGCGGGCCTAATCTGGCCGGATAAACTCAAGCCCTTTTTCGGAGTGTTGATGTTTCCGTGGCCCGCGACATACCGGTCGATCCGCGTCAACGGAATCGTTGCGATCGGAGCGTACTTGCTCGTTGTAGGTAAACTGATTGCCGTTGGCCATTGAAGCACCGCCAACCCGGCGGCCGTAGACACTCCTGCACATCTCCGGAAATATTCACATTGGCCTCACCAAATTTAAGAAGCTTTAAAGATGCTCTTTGGAGAGATGCCTCTCCGCATCCAGCGTTCGTCAATTCTGATTTTCCTTCGCCATCCAGAATCAGACAGTGAGTTATTCTTAAGTCTCATCCGATAAAGGGAAGGAGGGTCCCCATGCCGGACGTGGCTCGGGACGCCAGAACAATCGCGACGGCCCGTGCAAATCAGACTGCGGAAGGGCAACCGATAACATCGCGGACCCGGATCTTTCTTTTATCGCCTGCGAATGCTTCGGGAATCAAAGGACAGCGGCTTCTCGCCCCTGCATCCAACTGCGAACTTGCGCTTCGACTGCGAAATGGGGGAGTTGCTCTGGGCGAGATTTATCGATTCATCAGCAGCCTGTATTTCCGCGGCAAACTTGAATATGCGCAGCGCTTTCAGCATGCTCCGGAAGGAGTTGCGGGGGTGCAGATCATTACGGGGGCGGGACTGATGCTGCCGGAAACGATGATCGCTCTGGAACGGTTGCAGAAGGTTTCCGCAACCTCGATCGACGCCATGAACACGAGCTATCGCCTGCCCCTGGACCGAGACTTGTTGCGCCTGCGAGAAGTAACGGGAAGTGGTGTCGACGTGATCCTTCTCGGAAGCGTTGCTACTTACAAATATATTGATCCGATAAAGGCTGTATTCGGAGAACGGTTGCTGTTTCCCAGGGAATTTCTGGGAGTGGGCGACATGAGCCGGGGAAGCATGCTGCTGCGAAGCTGCGCACAGGGCAGGGAACTCGAATACATCCCTGTTGGAAATATTGTGCCTCGCGTTGAACGGTCTGAATCGCGTTGAGGTTCGTGGTGCATCATCCGGGAGGGCGAAGTATTTTGTCGTCTAGAAAAGTGATCACCACAGGGGACACAGAGAAGATCTCCGCTCAGAAAAATCTGTCGAGAAAAGAATGGAGTGACCTGAGGGAGTGACGGGTTATTCAGAGCGATGTCTCATTGAGCAAGCTAAGCTTGCATCCTGGATTCCGGCTCTTCAAGGGAGTACTGGATTGCTTCTTCCGGGCTCATCGCGGAGCCAGCTTCCCATGCCAACTTCCCATCAACCTCATTTAGAGATTTCCAAGCCGCGAGCAGCGTGTGATTGAGTTTCAATTGGTCCGCTTGGTGGAGTGGAGCGCTGATCAAGCAGCGCAAGCGCGCCGCTGCAGCCGCCAGTTTGAGGGCGCGTTCGGCGTTTCCCTGAGCGACGGCCAAACAGGCATAGCCCTCGAGGGTTCGTGCGATACCACGCCGATGACCTAAGGCCGAAAAGATTTGCATGGCTTCGCAATAGGAGGCATGGGCGGCGGAGTGATCTCCTCGCTCACAATCGACGTAGCCCAAATCTGTAAGGGAGCGTGCGGAGCCCCACGGATCTCCGGTGTCGCGGAAAATTGAAAGTGCGCGTTGGTAGAGGCTACACGCGGCCGAAATGTCGCCCTGCTCGCGCGCGACGTCTCCTTGCTGATTGATGGACCAAGCTGCACCGGCTCGATCTCCTAGTTCCTCGAAAATGTCGGTCGCCTCATGGAGCGCCCATCGTGCGCGGGCGTAGTCGCCGCGAACTTTAACCACATTGGCAAGGTTATGCAGACAACGGGCGATTGCCAGTCTGTCGGGAAGCAGACGCCAGCAGGCGAGGCTACGCTCGAAGTTGCTCTGTGCAGATGCGTAGTCACCTCGATCTCGCGCTAACACCGCTAGAGCATTCAGAGATGCTGCGATACCGGATTCGTCGCCCACTTCTTCATAAAGACTGAGGCTCTGTTCAAGAAATCGCTGACCGGCGAGATAATCGCCTTGAGTTGTCGCCAAAGCTCCGAGAAAAACTGAAATCCCTGCCCTTTCTTTGGAACGCTCGTTACCAGCCAGGCGGAGAACGGTTTCTAAGCGGCCTCGGCCCTCGATGAGATGTTCCCGCATGTCCCAGAATCGAAATAGAGCCCTACACAGACGGAAGGCCCAATCCAAATCGCGAGTTTGAAACAACCAGTCGAGAGCGAAACGGAAGTTGTCGATCTCAACGTCACACAGCGATAGCCAGCGAGATCGTTCGGCGGAGTCCAGTTCCGGATTTCCTTCTTCCGCCAGAACCAAGCAATAGGCGGCATGGGCGCGCCGCACTGCAGACTGCTCAAGGCTATCGAGGAGCCGTTCCTGCGCGTATTCGCGAATCGTCTCCAGCATGACGAACCGAGGCACAGTTTCGACCCGGTCCACATGCTGTATCAGATTCTTATCCACCAAGGATGACAGGCCTTCAAAAATATCGATGCCCAGGTCTTGAGTTGTATTGCAGACGGCTTCGGCACCTTCCAAGGTGCATCCGCCGATAAAGGCGGACAAGCGGCGGAAGAGTTTTCGCTCTGCCTCATTCAGGAGATCGTGACTCCAGTCAATCGCGTTGCGGAGCGTTTGCTGGCGCTGGGGCAGGTCGCGAGGCCCACCGGTCAATAACTGGAGACGGCTTTGCAGGCGATCAAGAATGGCAAGGGGAGAAAGCAACCTGGTTCGGGCGGCAGCCAATTCAATGGCCAGCGGAAGTCCGTCGAGGCGGAGACAGATCTCCTGTATTGCAGTCGCATTCTCAGAGGTAATGGCAAAGTCTGGCCACACAGCGGCGGCTCGTTGCGCGAACAACTCGATGGCAGAATCTTGCGCGAGCGTGGTTACCGGGAATTCTTGCTCGCCATAGATATCCAGGCGGGAGCGGCTCGTCACCAGGATCTTGAGAAACGGGCTCGCCTCCAGTATCTCGGCGACCACGGTCGCAGCGGGCAGGACCTGTTCGAAGTTATCCAGCACTAGCAAGAATGGACCTGCGTTGTGGAGTTGATCGGCAATCAGTTGCGAGATCGAGCGCTTCGCGATTTGTTGGATTTCGAGGCTGACTGCAAGAGCTGGGGCCACCAGTTCAGGATCCGTGATGGATGCGAGACTTACGAATTGAACGCCCGCCGTGAAACGGTCCGCAATGGCTGCTGCCACCGCAAGCGCCAGACGAGTTTTGCCTGCGCCCCCAGGACCCGTGAAGCTGAGAAGTCGAACGTCTTCGCGCATCAGCAAATCGCAGGCTTCTGCGACCTGTTGTTTCCTTCCGATGAACGAGGTGCGCGGTACCGGCAATTCGTGGTACTTGCCAGCAGCCTTCGGCCTGGCTATGGCTTGGGGAATCTGAGGATCGTCCATCCCGATGGAGCCGGTGATGGTGGAACGATGGGAACTTGGCGGGCGTTGCACTACGGAAGCAGTGAACAAGTAACCGCGTCGAGGCACGGTCTTGAGAAACTGCTGGTTTCGATCCTGCAGTGCCCGGCGCAATTCGAGAGTGCATTGCACGAGCGAGTCGTCGGTGACGAAAGCGTCGGGCCAGACAGCTTGCATTAACTCTTGTTTGCCGATAAGCCGGCCAGGATGTTCCACGAGATACTTCAGGGCTTCATAGACCTTGGGTCGAAGCTTAATCTCCTCCCCAGCTTTCAGCACGCATCCCTTGGCGACATCGAGAGTGAACTCGCCGAATTCATAGTTTGAGGGGATGGTTTCCACGGTAGCTCCTCGTGCACAAACCAAAAGACTCAGTCATGTTGAATTTTGGTTTTTCTTTGGCGTTGCTTCGTTACTTTCCCAAGGCACTTCTTGTACTTTGCAATTGCAAGGCGAGGCTCAACACGAGGTTCCACAGAAACCACGGTGAGACGGCCCCTTAGAGCGGATTCTAGCAAAATGCAGTGTCGGCGGAGGCCATCAGCAGCACCGGAACTAAGTATGAGCATCGATTTGACAAAAAGGAGACAAAGTTCAATGAGTACAGTTCAGACTCCCACCCTTGGTATGAATTTCAGGCCGTTCGCGGCACGTTTGCAATCTTCGATGATCGCTCTGATTCTCATCACCGTTTGCAGTTCGGGCGCGTTGGCGCAAGCAGCCCATACGCATACGTCGACGACGCAAGTCACCGCGGATCAGAAGATCAAGCAGAGCGCCCTAATCAAGGTTGTCCGGGAATCGACCGAGCGCTTCAAAAACGTAGCCGTGGCGGAGGCAGAAGGCTATGCCCTCCAATTTGGCTGCGTGGCCGGTGACAGCGCCGGGGCGATGGGCCTCCACTTCGTGAATGGCGACCTGGTGAACAAAGGGGTCTTGGACGCCACTAAGCCTCAGATCGTGATCTATGAGGCCGAACCAGACGGCCATCTGCGGCTTATCGGCGCTGACTATTTGCTCTTCCAGGCTGCGTGGGATGCAAACAACCCGGCTCCGCCCCAGCTTATGGGTCAGGCCTTTCACCTGTTCGATGCTCCGAACCAATTCGCGCTCCCGGCGTTCTATACCTTGCATGTCTGGGCGTGGAAGGAAAATCCAAATGGGTCATTCGTGAACTGGCATCCCAACGTTTCGTGCGAGTCGTTTTCTGGCGCAGTACCAACACTCTAGGTCAAGACTAAAGTCTGAGCCTAAGTCAAAGCGGTGACCGGGCTAAGAGGCAGCTTCTTCGATCCACCCCGTCGGATCGGAGAGGCTGCGCAACACAAACTAACGAACAATAGCAGTCCAAAAAGGAGAATGACAATGAGCACCACAACACAAGCCCCTGCATTAGATATGAATAAGCTGAATGCTTTTATTGGGCAGTTCGTAACAGATCTTGGCGCCGCAGTGCACAGCGGCATGGTCGTGATCGGCGAGAAGTTGGGACTTTATAAGGCACTCGCTGCAGGTCCGATGAGCCCAGCACAGCTGGCCGCCGCTACCAGAACCGATGAGAGGTATCTGCGCGAGTGGCTGGCCTCGCAAGCTGCCGGAGGTTACGTTACCTATGATGCTGAGAGCGGCAAGTTCAGCTTGAGCGAAGAGCAAGCCTTCACCTTGGCAGTGGAAGACAGTCCCGCATACCTGCCGGGAGCTTTTGAACTGGCGTTGGGTTCACTGGCGGCGGTTCCGCGGATTGCGGATTCGTTCCGCACCGGCCGTGGCATGGGATGGCACGAGCACGCGGATGGCGTCTTTCACGGATGTGAAAAGTTCTTTCGGCCTGGATATGCGGCGAATCTAGTGAGTTCTTGGATTCCTGCCTTGAGCAGCGTAAAAGAAAAGCTTGAGGCGGGGGCGCGAGTGGCCGACGTCGGCTGCGGGATCGGCGCTTCTACCCTGTTGATGGCGCAAGCCTTCCCCAAGTCTAAATTTTTCGGATTCGATTACCACGACAAGTCGATTGAAGCAGCGCGCGAAGCAGCCAAGCGAAATGGGCTTGCAGATCGCGTTTCCTTCGAAGTGGCCAAGGCGAAGGAGTTTCCGGGCAGAGACTATGACTTTGTGGCGGTGTTCGACTGCCTGCACGATATGGGCGACCCGATCGGAGCGGCTGCGCACGTTCGGCAGTCGTTGGCGAAGGACGGGACTTGGATGATTGTTGAGCCCTTCGCCAATGACGACTTGAAGGATAATCTGAACCCTGTGGGACGGGTCTATTATTCGTTCTCGACGCTGTTGTGCACGCCCTGTTCGCGGTCGCAGGAAGTCGGGCTATGCCTGGGAGCCCAGGCCGGTGAGTCACGTATTCGGGAAGTCGTGACCTCGGCCGGGTTCAAGCGCTTCCGCCGGGCTACCGAAACGCCCTTCAACATCGTGTACGAAGCTCGGCCGTAAGGGAAGCTGTCGAGGTCGCGAGCGTGACGGACTCGAAGGTAGATCGAGCCGTCGCGCTTGCAGGGCGTCATGGAATGAATCAGCCATCGGCTGGATCTGGCTGTAGAATATGCCGGAAATCAGAGTGTCAAAGGAAGAGTCAAATGAGCACAACAATGAATGGAACTGTTTCCAGAGAGCACTCAAGCGGGAATGGCATCCCGCACGATGCGGCCAAATCAAATATGTTACAGCAGAAGGGGGCTGCATCGGTGCTCACCGAGGAGATGCTCGCGCGGTTCGCGTCGCGCGCACCTTCCTACGATCGAGACAACCGCTTCATGCAAGAGGATTTCGAGGAGCTTCGTGCCTCGAAGTATCTGCTGGGTCCGCTTCCGAAGGAATTTGGCGGCGCGGGCCTGACGCTTGCTGAAATGTGCCGGGAACAGAGGCGATTGGCGTATCACGCGCCCGCAACTGCGCTGGCAGTGAATATGCACGTTTATTGGATTGGGGTCGCGGCGGATCTTCGGCGGCGTGGAGACACCTCTTTGGAATGGTTACTGCGGGAAGCGGCAGCGGGCGAGATCTTCGCCGCCGGGCATGCCGAGAGCGGCAACGATGTTCCGGTATTGCTGTCGACATCGAAAGCAGAGCGGGTTGAGGGTGGATACAAATTCACCGGCCGAAAACTTTTCGGCAGCCTGATGCCGGTCTGGACCCGGTTTGGCTTGCACGGCATGGATACCAGCGATCCGAATCAGCCCAAGATTGTGCACGCGTTCATGCCGCGAGAGACGGTGGGTTACTCGATCCACAAGTCCTGGGACGTTCTGGGTATGCGTGCCACGCGAAGTGATGACACGGTGCTGGAAGATGCGTTTGTTCCGGACCGATATATCGCGCGAGTCGTGCCGGCGGGTGCCGCCGGAATTGATCAGTTCATACTAAGTGTCTTCGCTTGGGCACTGATGGGCTTTGGAAACGTCTACTACGGATTGGCCAAGCGTGCGTTAGATCAGACGATTGCGTCGGTGAAGACGAAAGGTTCTTTGGCGCTTTCTCGCTCGATGGCATATCACCCCGAGATTCAACACGCGATTGCGGAGATGATCATTGAACTGGAGTCCATCGAGCCGCACCTGGAGAGCGTGGCCCAGGACTGGTCCAATGGCGTGGAACACGGCGGCCAGTGGCCGTCAAAAATATTTGCCGCCAAATATCGTGCGGTGGAAGGTTCGTGGCGCGTGGTGGATCTTGGTCTGGACGTGACGGGTGGCGCCGGGATCTTTCGCTCCGCCGGTTACGAGCGGTTGCTCCGTGACGCTCGCCTTGGCCGGATCCATCCTGCCAATTCTTTCCTTACGCATGAAGTTGTGGCAAAAACTGCGTTGGAAATCAGCTTAGACGAACAGCCACGCTGGGGCTAAGTCGGGCTCAACTCCAGTGAGCCCGTAGACTGGGGCGATGCCTTGTGGTGGGCATCGCCCAGATCGCCTGAACACCGCGCCTCTGCGCTAGACATCCGCCCAAACCCCACCTGTCTGTCAAGTGCAAAATCTTGCTCACTTGGCTCAAAAATCGCCGACGGGCCAAAAGAGCGTTGCGGATCTCTGAATCCTTTTCTCCAGTCGTGAAATCTATTTGTGAACAATGTTGTTTAGGACCTACCGTCACCCCGAGACGGTTCCCAATTGTTTTGTTTCCTGATTTTGGAGAGCGTATGGCGAAGAGAATGATCCTGATGTTGGTCGTATTGGCCGCCCTTATCGGTGGTCTCGGGTTTGCAAAATTCAAGCAGGTAGAGGCTGCAATCGCCCAGGGTGCAAGCTTCCAGCTTCCCGCGACTGCCGTCACCACGGTCGTTGCCCAGAAGGAAACCTGGCCCTCCACATTGTCGGTGATCGGTACGGCCACCGCGATTCAAGGCGTTACCGTCAGTGCGGATTTGCCGGGAACCATCGACAAAATTCGCTTCGAGTCGGGTCAATGGGTGAAAGAGGGAGACATTCTGGTCGAGCTCGATACCCGACAGGAAAAGGCGCAACTCGCGAGCCTGGAAGCTCAGCGCGATCTGGCCGGAATCAATTTCGGGCGTGCGCAGGAGCTCGTAAAGGCCGGCGTTATTTCTCGTTCGGAATATGACAACGCCACCGCGCAACAGAAGGCGACCGAAGCGCAAGTCGGCGACATTCGCGCGGCCATCGCTCGCAAGACGATTCGCGCTCCCTTTTCTGGATTGCTGGGAATTCGGCAGGTCAGTCTTGGCCAGTACCTCGCTGCCGGACAGGCGATCGTCCCGTTACAATCTCTCAGCCCAATCTATGTGAATTTTGGAGTGCCGCAGCAAGACACGC
Organism: uncultured Acidobacteriaceae bacterium; assembly: GCA_963731405.1. Classification (GTDB taxonomy): domain Bacteria; phylum Acidobacteriota; class Terriglobia; order Terriglobales; family Acidobacteriaceae; genus Sulfotelmatobacter. The sequence goes on from CAVSVS010000005.1 coordinate 93,166, forward strand.
CCAAGGTCATACCCGGTCACGTCTTGCGCGTTACGAATGGTGATCTGCCAGGTATGGCATTTACCGGCCGCATCACGGCACTCGATTCGGTCATCAGCGAGGAAACGCGAAACATTCAGGTGCAGGCGGTCGTCACCAATAAAGACAATAAGCTGCGTCCTGGAATGTTCGTGCAGGTCGAGCTTCCGCTAGGCCAACCGCGACAGATAGTCCCGTTACCCGCTTCGGCGATTAACTATGCGCCCTATGGCGACTCGGTGTTCGTCGTCTCCGAAATGAAGGATGCGAAAGGGAACACCTATCGCGGCGTGCGCCAGCAGGTCGTCAAGGTCGAGGGCTCGCGCGGCGATCAGGTCGCCATCACCTCCGGTATTAACCCTGGAGATGAAGTGGTCAGCTCGGGAGTCTTCCGTTTGCGCAACGGTGCCCCCGTCCAAATCAACAACACAGTGAAGCCCGCAAACAGTGCCAGCCCCAAGCCAGAAGACAGCTAAACGCAACATGAGAGCTAACTTTGGCTTGCCCCTGGAGGAGTGCGCATGAAGTTCACCGATTTATTTGTAAAACGTCCGGTTTTGGCGATCGTCGTGAACCTGGTGATTCTGATCGCCGGTTTGCAAGCGATTCGCTCGTTAAGTGTTCGGCAGTATCCGCGCAGTGATATCGCGGTCGTGCAAGTTTCGACCGTCTATGTAGGCGCGAACGCCGATCTCGTCCGCGGCTTTATTACTACGCCGATCGAGCGCGTCATCGCGAGCGCGGACGGCATCGACTACATGGAATCGACGAGTGCACAGGGACTCAGCACGATCCAGGTACACCTCAAGATCAACTACGACACGACCGCGGCCCTCACTCAGATCCAGGCCAAAGTAGCGCAGGTTCGCAACGACCTTCCCCCGGACGCGCAGATCCCAGTAATTGATCTGCAGACTGCCGACACGCAATTTGCCGCGGTCTATCTGGGATTTTCTTCCGCCGATCTCGATCAGAACCAGATTACCGATTACCTGACTCGGGTCGTGCAGCCCAAGCTGAGCGCGATCAGTGGTGTGCAGCGTGCCGATATTCTCGGCAATCGTACATTCGCGATGCGCATTTGGCTCAAACCCGAGGAGATGGCCGCGCGCGGCGTTGCACCTTCTGACGTGCATGACGCCCTCGCCAAGAACAACTATCTGTCCGCTCTTGGCAGTACCAAGGGTTCAATGGTTTCGGTGAACCTCATCGCCAACACGGACTTGCGCACGCCCGATGAATTTAAGCAGATGGTCGTGAAGCGTGAGAACGGCGTCGTTGTTCGACTCGGAGAAATCGCCGACGTCGCGCTGGGCGCCGAGAACTACGACCAGGACGTCCGCTTCAACGGGGAAACCGCTACCTTTATGGGTGTCTGGGTTCTTCCCACGGCGAATTCTTTGGAAGTCATTCGTAACGTGCGCCAGGCGTTGCCCGCGATCCAGGCACAACTGCCCGCTGGGATGAAGCTTGGTGTTCCATATGATTCCACGGAATACATTCAGGACGCGATTAACGAAGTGCTCCACACGTTGGTGGAAACTCTCCTCATCGTCGTAGTGGTGATCTTCTTATTCCTCGGTTCGTTCCGTTCCGTGTTGATTCCGGTGATTGCGATTCCGATCTCGCTGATCGGAGCTGTGTTTCTCATGCTCCTGGCCGGCTTCACGATCAACCTGCTTACGCTGCTGGCCATTGTGCTTTCGGTCGGCTTGGTCGTGGATGACGCCATCGTCATGGTCGAAAACGTGGAGCGCCACTTGCAATTGGGTAAGTCCGCGTTTCAGGCGGCGAAAGACGCTGCTCGCGAACTGGTCGGCCCGATCATCGCGATGACCATCACACTCGCGGCAGTGTACGCCCCGATCGGGATTCAAGGTGGATTGACCGGCGCGCTCTTCCGCGAATTCGCATTCACTCTGGCAGGCGCAGTTGTGGTGTCGGGCGTGGTGGCGCTGACCTTGTCGCCAATGATGGGCTCGAAACTACTGCGTGCCGGGGATACGGACCGCGGCTTCGCCGGAATCGTTAACCGGCGTTTTGACAGCGTTCGTAATCTCTACACTCGCTTGCTCGCGGGAACGCTTCAGTACCGTCCAGTTGTACTCACCCTGTGGGTCCTCGTGGCGGTATTGATGATTCCGTTCTACATGTTCTCGCAGCGCGAACTGGCGCCGGCCGAGGATCAGGGGGTCGTATTCGGCGTGATTCAATCGTCGGCCAACGCCACTCTCGACCAGACCAATCTGTTCACCGACCAGGTCTACAACGTGTATCACTCGTTCCCTGAGAGCGCGAGCATCTTTCAAATCACCAATCCGAACGGGGGCTTTGGCGGTATGGTCACCAAACCCTGGAGCCAGCGCAAGAAGACGACACAGCAATTGCTGCTCGAGTCCAGCGGCAAGTTGTCGAAGATCGCCGGGGTTCGCGTGATTCCGCTTACGCCACCGCCGCTTCCCGGTGGAGGTAACTTCCCGGTGGACTTCGTGATTGCTTCCGCGGCTGAGCCGCAGCAGGTCAGCGCCCTTGCCGAGCAGATCGTGCAAAAGGCCATGACCAGCGGTATGTTCATCTTTGCTGACACTGATGTGAAGTTCGATCAGCCGCAAACAGAAGTCGTGTTTGATCGCGACAAACTTCGTTCGCAGGGAGTGGACCTGAGCCAGGCGGGGCAGGACCTCTCCACCATGCTGGGCGGAAATTATGTCAACCGGTTCAGCATCCAGGGGCGCAGCTACAAGGTGATTCCACAGGTCAAGCGTGTTGAGCGTTTGACGGCCGATCAACTCTCGCAGATTTATGTGAAGGGCTCTTCGGACAAGCTCGTCCCGCTCTCGACGTTTGCCTCACTGCGCACTACAACCGAACCGCGATCATTGAACAAATTTCAGCAACTGAATGCAGTGCGGATTCAAGCCGTGATTCCACCGAACGTTCCTCTCGATAAAGCGCTCACTTTTCTCGAAGACCAGGCCAAGCAGGTTCTCCCACAGGGATTCACGGTGGACTACGCGGGTGAATCGCGGCAGTTGCGCGTGGAAGGCAGCAAATTCCTGGGAACGTTCTTGCTCTCAGCGGTACTCATCTATTTAGTGCTGGCGGCGCAATTTGAGAGCTTCCGCGATCCCTTCATCATTCTCGCCGGCTCGGTGCCGTTGGCCATCTCAGGAGCGCTGGTGTTCTCCTTCCTGGGTTTTACGACGCTGAATATTTACAGCCAAGTGGGTTTGATCACGCTTGTCGGCCTGATCGCGAAAAACGGAATTCTGATTGTCGAATTCGCGAATCACCTGCAGGAAACCGGCCTGAGTAAGCTCGAAGCAATCACGGGAGCGGCGAGCACGCGGTTGCGTCCGATCTTGATGACCACCGCCGCGACCGTCTTCGGACATTTCCCACTCGTCCTTGCGACCGGGCCAGGGGCCGGAGCGCGAAACAGCATCGGCATCATGCTGGTAAGCGGCATGATCATCGGCACGGCTTTCACTTTGTTTGTCGTGCCGTCGATTTACATGCTCGTTGCTAAGACACACGCACGCGTGCAAAGCGAGGATGAGGTCGCGATGGGCGAACCGGTTGGAAGTGCCGCCTGACGCCTCAGGGTACGCAGGGCGATTTAGGTGTCTGGTTATTTTTCTGAATCAGCACGTCTAAGTCAGTGCAGAGCTGCGGATAGAACCGTTTCTGCGTTGCGGTTTCGAGCTTGGACAAAACCGCAATCACATAGCGCACGCTCCTGCTTTGAATCCATGCACAGTCATGGATCAACCCGTGCAGAATTCCGCACTTCGACGCAACGACAGGTAACCGTGGGAAGAGGCTGGTTACACAGCCATGCCCTAGCGCTGTCGAGATCTCAGTTGAAGAAGCCTGGTCGACCATGCGGCCCTGGGCGAGCAGCGTGAAGTAGGTCGCCGCAGATAGTGCCGTGGCATTGTGTACGTTCGGCACGCTAACCGGACTGTTCCAATCTCCCTTGTTACAGTAGGAGCTTTTCAGCCACAAGCCGCTGCGGGTGGGATGAAATAATCCAGACTGCCATGTGAGTGAAGCGACATACGGCAAACTCACTTTGGAAATCAGCGTTCCCGCGTGACAAGTGTCTACGATATGGCGAATGGAAGTTCGAGCTGCAGTCGTGAGATCAAGCGCGGCAGTGGGCGTCCATTTTTGTATATCAAACAGCCAGGCCAAATCCGGCAACTGAGATGCCAGGCCTTTTGTCCGCCACTCCGCCACCGCTGAAGACTCCAATTGCTTTCCATCGGCTGGTGAAGTCCGGGTCGCCAATTCCCGCAAGTCCGAGCGCAGCTGGAATGCGCCGTACAGACCAAGAATCTTCGGCACGCTGGCACCGCCTCGTATCCTTCGACGCGCTCGAAAAACCGGTCAAGCATTGCTTCCATCTGGGCGGCCAGAGGTTCGAAGTGCTGGTTCAGGAGATATTCAGCTTCCTGATCACGCATCTCATGATCTCCGTATTCCCCCGCGAGTTGGCTCGAATGTGCTTCCAGCGCCTCGTCAGCCAGTTGTTCCAGAGCTTCGCGGAAGAGGGTATCTTTCAACTCTGCAGTGATCTCGCTGAATTCGGCCACTTCGGGAACTGCAGCCTCAGACTCTCCTGTCTCTGTCGCTTCACCTGGAAGAAATGGAGTGACGAATTCCCAATTGGCGGCAAGTGCTTCACCAATCGATGCCTCGTGAGGCTCTTCTTGCTCGTGCTGGTGAGAATCGAGAAATGGCGATTCAAAGAACGACTGCTCTGCGTACGCTTCCGATTCTGTTCCGCGTCCATTCTGGACTGTTTGCATATGGCACCTTCTCTGTAGTTTTACCGGGCTCCGCTTTCTCCGTGTGCTCGCTTCGGCGGATAGCGAAGCAGTTGCCAGTTCTCGACCAGGTGTCGCAGAAGCATGGCTACGCGACTGTTCGTTGCAGACTCCTGAAACGCCACAGCTGGGCGCTTCACTATCTTGCAATGGCACGATGCCATCTCGCATTGAGAGTGTCTGTGCGCAATCGCACAGACTTCACCTACAAACTGCAACAAGGTGTCATGCAATGGTAGGAGTAGTTCCGAATGGCCCACCTGTTTCGAAACGCCGATAATTGCTCGAATCAATTATTGTCGAGTCTACCCATGGAGGAATATGCGCGTCTTGTTCCGCATCTTCGCGTCGTACGGTTTGCGCTCGGTGAGGTCATCGGACAGGGCTCTGGTCGATGTGTTTTCGCGTACTTTCCGACGAGCAGTGTTGTCTCTTTGATTTGCGACATGGAGGATGGCGCTACCGTAGAAGTGGCGCTCACCGGAAACGACGGAGTGCTCGGCACCTCCTTATTTCTTGGAGGAACCGCCACGGCGAGTCGAGCAGTGGTCGGCATCGCGGGAGAGGCGATGATCATGGAGGGTCGAGTTCTACGGGATCAATTCCGGCGTGGCGGGATTTTTCAGAGTGCCCTGTTGGGCTATGCGAGTACCCTGATCACCCAGATTTCCCTGACAGCCGCTTGCAATCGGAGACATACTCTCGAGAAACGCTTATGCCGCTGGTTGCTCCTGATTCATGACCGAATCGAATCTGACGAACTGGTCATGACCCAGGAATTCATCGCCAACATCTTGGGAGGGCGGCGTGAGACGGTGACGGTAGCCGCTGGGCGCCTTCAAGACGCGGGACTCATTCGTTACAGACGAGGTCGTTTGCAAATCATGGATCGAAAAGGACTTGAGGATGCGGTATGCGAGTGCTACAGGCCGGTCGGGGTGAGAGCTAGCCGCCCGGTCACATCGGAGAATGGCAGCTATTTCAATGCGTACGCGAAGCCGCGCGCAGAACTCGCGTAAGCAGAGCCCTTAACTGGTTGAAGTTATCTGGCATTGTGACGTGAACATTTCCTTTCAGTTCCTCTTCTCCCCCTTCAGGAACCGTGTCGAGCGAGAAGATAACGATCGGCGTGAGTTCCGTTAAGCCGCCCCTCTGCCGAATTCGTCGTGCGGATGCGAATACATCTTCTGGCAATCCGTCGAGCGATACAAGAATCAGGTCTGGAGGATTGCGTTCGATTTTGTCCTGGGCTTCGTCCTCATCGGGCACTGCGTCAACCTGATAACCGTCACTCTTTAACAATTCCTTGATTGAGTCGCGAGTTTCCTGCACATCCTCGACGATTAAAATTCTCGAGGCGTGCCCAGTGTTTCCATTCATAGCTAGCGGGCATCCATTCCCAATGCCCCGGGAATAACCGATTCGAAGGAAAACTTCAGTGCGCCAGAGCACATTCGTCTGCAAATTGCTTCGAATTGCGAGCGGGAGGTCGAACAAAAAGCTGTCAGATCTGACAGTTCACGGGCTTAGGCAAGGGCGCAAGAATATTAGGGAAGGAGTCCGAATTCTTGCTCAAGGTGACCGCCGCTGGCGTCCCGAAAGTGTCTGATGGTGGCCACGCGTGCGTAGGGCTCAAATGGCCAACAATGACTGCAGTTTTCCGTCTTGCCTAGTCCGAAGGAGCAATATGCGTAATGTCATGATCGTCGTATTAATGTGCATAGCAAGCGTTCTAGCCCCAGCTCAGGCATCTTCATCGCAGTGGCAAAAGGGTACGATCAGTGCTGTTACCAATCATCAGGCCGGGTCTGGTGAAGGATCCAGCGACAGAGTCCAGTATGACGTGACGGTTCAGGTCGCTAATACGAACTATGTCGTCCTTTACACGCCACCCAATGGGGCTAACACCGTGGAGTATTCGCGCGGTGTCGACGTGTTAGTTCAAGTCGGAACCGATGCATTGACGTTTAACAACAAGGTCTCGGGACGAACCACGGTGGTACCAATTTTGCACAAAGAAGTTTTGCCCACGTCGAGCGAACCCGACCTGTCCAGAGTGTCCGGTGAATACTACAGCCTCAAACTCCAGCATCTTTCTGAAGCCTTGAACTTGAGCGAGGAGCAGCAGAGACAAATCAAGCCCATCCTGGAACAGGAAACCGCGGCGGTAGGAGAATTTTGGGGCAGTCCGGTTATTTCTCGTAAAGATAGACTGAGCCGTTGGGAGAAAACCGTGCAGGCCTCCGACAAGAAACTGAAACCTTTCCTATCTGCGGATCAATTACAAAAGTTGCAGGATTTACGAAAAGAGCAAAAAGAGAAATTGAAGAAAATGAGTGAACAAGAAAAGCAGAAAACAGCGGGATAAAGCATCAGGCTCGGGGCGCGCGTGCGAGGCCGAGCCTAGCCGCCATCATCACTAGATCGGCGGGCGATTCGGCCTTCATCTTTTGCATGACCTTGTCGCGGTGCGCCTTCACCGTGATCTCGCTGATGACCGAGTTCGCCGCCGACCTGTTTATTCAACAGGCTGCCGGAGGCCACCAAATCCATGACCTGCTGTTCTCGATGCATCCGTGATGCGCAACAAACGCACGCATCTCCGCGGGCTTCTCGCCACGGGCCCTGGCTAGCTCTATTCGCCATGCCGCCTTTATTTCCTTCGTAGTGATATGCTACACGCTTCGACTATTCACACACTCACCAAGAGCTTGAATATCGCCGTCTGGCTGCCAGCAAAGTTGGATTGAATTTCGTTGTTGGACCCAATGGACCCAAAATCGGGGAATGCGTGGCGCAACAAAAAAGCCACGTAAACTACGTAGCTTGAGAGCCTTAAGATTGGTTGCGGGGGGGATTTGTTCCCCAGTCACACATTGACCGTGTGCAACTTACTGATTCTATGATGGTCCGGAATGCCAAGAAAGGCCACAAAGGCAAATTCTTCATTCAGTTTTCATTCAGTTTCCCTCGTTGCTTCGTTCCACACGACTGCGGGCGAATTCGAGAACTTAGCCTGCCATTCGCGCGATAGGGTCGGTATATTTTTGGAAGCGCATCTCATCCCAATGCGCTTTCCAATCCGCACCCTCCATTTGCGAAAGATCCGCAAGGATGCCAATCGGCCGCGCTTTCCGTTCTCTAATGAGAAATTCAATTTGCGGCTCAAATGCCTCAAATGCCTCGACTTCATCGCCGCTAATCCTTCCGATAACCTTGAACCCGAACCCCGCTCTTGCTAGTCCTGTACTGCATAGATCCAAACCTCGGCGGCATGGTCGGCGCGAGCTGGGACAGCAAGGTAGAAACGATCGAATCCCTTCCTTCCCTTTCCGAAGTATCCGGCAGTGCGTGCGCCCAGAGCGGAGTGGATCTTGGCGAGAAGCCTGTAGTGATCGGCATCGTCCTGCTGGAACACGCTGATGTATCCTTCTCCGCCGGGGACGTACACACGCTTGCGGGCGGAATCGTAATACAAGTCGTCCGCATCTTGAACCGCCGGACGAGCAGCAACCAAGTGGCCCGAGTTGGTGTCAAAAACAGCTAGTTGAGGCGGCGTCCGTGTGGCGACGAACAACCGATGATCGGACTCATCCAACGCCATGGGGAAATTGCCGTCGAAGCCTATAGGCCAACGGATGATCGAATGTGTGGTGCGATTGACGACAGCGATCTGCCTCAAGTCAGGCAGGTTCACATATATGTTCGGGCCTTCGCCTGCCAACTGGAAAGATTCTGGATGCGCTCCCAGTTTGAACTCGCTGTCGAGCCGTTTATTGGTAGCGGCGTCGACCATCCCAATAGCGCCGGTTTTTTCATCTCCATAGCCGACGTAAACTCGCTTCTCTGTCGCTTCGTAGCGAAGGTTATCGACGTCATCCCCGAAGTCTATGGATGTAATCAGATCGAAGGTGGTCCCATCGTAGACGTACAGCTTGCCTTCATCGCTTCCCACAAATAGCTTGTTCGTCTCCGGCGAGTACGCCACGCCTTGCGGGGTCGGCACTCTAGAAATGGTGTGGACGACAGTCTGTCCGCTGAGGCCAATGATCTCTTCGGTATTGTTTCCCAGCGCAGAAACAAAAAGCCGGTTGTGCGTTGGATCGAATCCAAAATGATCAATGCGCCCTTTCACTTGCGGCAAGGGGACAGCTCCAGTCAAAACGAGCGGAGCAGCGATCGGAGGAGCCGAGTTCTGCTGACCACCGACTTGGAGGGCTAATGCTGCAACCAGTATCGGAACAAGACGAAGGCCAGACACCTTTTTCAATTCTGTTCTCATTCGCAGACAAGCTCCCCTATTTTCCCGTATGACTCAGATCCACAAAAATGTTCGATAGTATGATATCCAGCACAGCAACCAGTTCTCTTGCGATGAGCAGAATCATTTGTTTTCTCTTCGGACGCACAGCAGCCCCGCGCAGCCTCCTCCTGGTTCGCCTTGCGGTAGGCCTGATCTTCTTTACCCAGGGCATTCTGAAGTATATCGACTCCAATATGGGAGTGACTCGCTTCACAAGAATCGGATTCCCGCATCCGTACTTCACCGCCCATTTTGTCGGGACCTTCGAGATTCTGTGCGGCCTCCTGCTCTTAATGGGACTGTGGACAAGACTTGTGTCTATTCCACTACTCATCGTGATCACGACCGCGATTGCGACTACGAAAGTTCCAGAGTTGTTTCGCGCCAACCAGGGTTTCTGGTACATGGTCAGCGACGCGCGTACCGATTTCGCCATGCTCTGCTGCTTAATTTTTCTCATATCAGTGGGTGGTGGGAGTTTGTCTCTGGATGCAAAGCTTACGGAACACAACCGAAACGTTGACTGAGGGTGCCCCCTCCAACTCTGCACGAGTTGGCGCTCCTATGCTTGCGTTTAGGAACCACCACATTCGGGGGCCCGGCGGCCCGTAGCGCGATGATGGAGGACGAGGTTGTTCGACGTAGAAGGACGTGGGGGGAAAGATTCGGAGGATTTATACGGCCACGCCGAGTGGACGGAAGGCGCTGCGGGCAGCTCGACAGAAGGTTCGTGAGTTGTTCGGCGAGCTGTTTGAAGAAAGAGAAGTGTCCAAAAAGGCTCCCTGATGAAGACTCGCTCGTATTGTGTGGTTACGATCACAGCCCTTCTTTTCGTCGTCATTCTGAGCGGACCCAAGGTATGGGCGCAGGGGCCACCATATCAGACCGACGATCCTGTGCCAGTCGAACTCCATCACTATGAGTTCTACGTATTTGGCGCCGCGGACGGAACACCGGTGGAAATGGACTCTGTCGGGCCGGCCATCGAGTTTAACTGGGGCGCATTGCCTCACGTGCAGCTCCACGCGATACTTCCGTCTGGGGTGGTAGCACCGCTTAATAATCCGGTGTATGCGCCCAGCGGGAGTGGGCCGACTGAGTTCGGACTGACGGACATGGAGTTGGGGGCGAAGATCGCCTTCATCAAAGAGAGTAAACACGTCCCACAAATCGGCACGTTCACGATGTTCGAAATTCCCACTGGCAACGCGGACAAAGGACTAGGCGTGGGCAAGGTTTGGTACAAAATACCGATCTGGCTACAAAAGAACGTGGGCAAGTGGACGTTTGACGGCGGCGCGGGATATCAGGTGGTACCGCAACAGGGGTTTCGGAACTTTCCATTCACGGGTTGGCTGGTGAAGAAAGAACTCAGTGAGCGGCTCGAGTTGGGTGCGGAGGTCTTCGCTCATGGCCGCGAGGGGAGCGCAGCGGCGCAAACCGAGGCCTCGACCCTGGTCGACGTGGGCGGTTACTACCACTTCAAGCACCATCCCGGCGAGCAGTTCCTGTTCTGCTACGGTCACTCCGTCGCCGGACAGACGGAGAACTACGCTTACGTGGGCATGTACTGGACGTGGGGGAAGGATAGCGGCGTCAAGAAGGAAGGATGGCGCGAAGAAGCTGGCGTAGGAATGTTGAGATAGCTATCGATTGACACCTTGCTTGTGTTCGTTCGGCGAACGCTCCAGTTCAGGAAAGGCGCCGGCGGAAGAGTCTGCCAGCCACGATCATGCTGACGAACCCAATGACTGCTAGCGGCCAATATTGCTGCCAGAAGAGTGAGGGCCCCGCACCTTCCAGGAAGCTGCCGCGCAGGATGATCAGAAAATACCGAAGTGGATCGAGCAATGTGATGTACTGAACTACCTGCGGCGTGTTGGCAACCGGCGTAGCAAAGCCGGAAAGAACAATGGCAGGCACCATGAACAGAAACACTCCCAACGGCCCCTGCTACTGCGTGACGGCTAAAGACGAGATCATCAGGATCAATTTCGCTGTGGAGGAATTCGGTCGCCAGTTGCGTTCGTCGCTCGGAAGCCTGTCAGGCGAACTAGCTCAGATGCGGCTACGAAAGGAGAAGCTTGAGCGTGAGATCCGAAATCTCACTGAGGCGATTGCTGAGAACGGGCCGTCGAAACACGTCCTTGAAGGAATTGCTGAACGGGAGAAGGAGATTTCGAGCATCACCGATCGCGTTCTCGCTTCGGCACCAGACTCAATCGAGACACGAGTCGAGGATCTGAGGCGGCTGGTCGACGAGGGAATCGAGAACCTCGGCGACCTCCTCAGGAAGAACGCCCCTCTGGCTAAGCAGGAGTTGCACAGCCACCTGCATGGGGTGCAAATGTACCCAACGCAAGATGGGGAGGGTTGGTGCTACCTGGCCGAGGGAACTTGGGATCTCATGGGAAACGCACCAGTTGGACCGATTCTTGGACAACCCGAGGACGGGCGGCGGTTTGAGATGGTTGCGGGGGGTGGATTTGAACCACCGACCTTTGGGTTATGAGCCCACAAATACTAGTATTTTCAACAACTTACAAGACGCGGGTGGCCCTCGAAAAGCCTTGTAAGTAGGGTTAAGGAATCGTTATTGGACAGTTAAAGGACAGTCGAGTTTTTCGATGTTTTCGCGCAGCTCACCTCTGGAGTGTCGGCTAACCCGGAGGGCACGACTGCGAGTCAGTATTCGCACGGGATATGTTGTAAAAATCTGATTCCAGTCACTGACCCTCAATAGGGGATATCACCAACTTTCGTCCTGCCCGTTATCCAAGAGATGTGAGATCGATTGTCACCCATGGATCTTCTCGCATGGCGATTAAGCAATGCGACCATGGCACTGATGCTAGAGTTCCCAAAAAACAGATCCCGCACGCTCGCCAGATGCGCAGGCTAGACTCCTATTCGGTCGCGGTCAATACTAGTTTGTGCGAGCAAGAACCTGCAGAGAGAGTTTGGCTTTAGACTGCCTCGCCAAGCAAGTAGTCACAGTGCACCCGATTTGCGATTCATCAATCAGAGTCAGGTGGCGGCCACTTTTGGCCACGCTGTCTTATGGCGTTCGCCTTCATGACCGTACTAAAGATGGGCTGTTTTCGCAAGAATGTGCAGTCGCTGACGCCTTGCGATTGAGAACTGGATTTCCCGGAATGCTAAGCGAGAGGGAGGCGAACGCGCTCTTCACCTATTACGGATGGGAGCGCGCCATGATCAATGCTCTACCGTCCAGCTGCTGCAGCAAGGGCCTTCTTGGCCCGGCTGTAGGAATCCTTCCGGCTCTTGTACGCCGCCCTCTTGGCAGCTTCGGGGTGCAGCGCGTAGATGACGGCTGCGGGGTCGTGGTTGATCACTGTGAGGAACGCCCTTGCTGGGGCCTCAGGCTGGCGCCGGCGGGATTCCCAATTCTTCACGTTGTCGAGGCTGAGACTGAACGTGATGGAGAACTGGGCCTGCGTGAGACCGAGGCGTTTGCGGACGGCCTTCACATCGACCTCTCCGGGGAGGGTGGTCTTGTGGCCTTTGGTATTTCCCTGGAGGTAGGTCTCGACCTCGCTAAGTCCGTTCATGAGTTTGTCGAATGCGGCGGTCATGGTTTATCCCTTCCTGTATGTGTTAAAAATTCCGTCTGCGCGTTTCTTAAGTTCGTTTCTCTCTGCCTTGGAAAGATTGGCTTTCTCGTTCTTCGGAAAGACCGTGATGAGGAAGATAGGAAACCTCTCATTGCGCCAGATGTAAATAACGCGAGCGCCCCCGCTTTTTCCCATACCCTCGCGGGCAACACGAACCTTCCTGAAACCTCCGGTCCCACCCATGACATCTCCGGATTCCGGGTCGGCTGCGACCAGATTCACGATGTCGGCACGGTCTTCCTCGCTGAACAGTTTGTTCGCGATGGCGAGGTAGGCCGGTGTTTCGACAACGGTTTGCATGACTCTGTTGTACGCCAATGGACACCTTCAGTCAAGCACAAAAAGTGTCCATTGACACCCATAATGTTAAGCTATTTGAGGGGGAGGCGGAAGAGTCTGGTGAAAAGTGAGGAGGACTTTTGATCGCGCTCATTATTCCGGAGTGCGTTCGTCCACTCCAAGTTCTACTCCGCTGACGCTACAAATAGAACGAGTACCGTCGCGTACGTTCCAGCCACAGTCTGAACGTGCTGACGTCGATGCCTTCAAGGTCCTCGCTGAACGCCGTGCGAAAATTGTTCGCTAAATCCGGATCGATCGTGTCGAATTGCGTGAGCCAATCTTTGAAGCTCGATTTATCAGTCGCCTCGTCAGCGTGCCGGACGAGCGAAAGCGCGCGCGAGCGTTGCGTGCACAGCACCGCGAGCTGGGCCATGCAGATCCGATATGGCGAGTACGTTGCGGCGTGGCCCTCGGATTCGATTATCCTCAACGACTGTAGGAATACTGCAAGCTCTACGTCGGATAACGCTGTCTTCACCAGTCGATACGTATTGACGAAGCGTTTGAGCGAACGCGGGTTTCCGCTCAGGAGTCCAGCGAGTCGATCGAGGTACTGGAGCTCGCCGGCGGAGATGATGTCTGGATCGCTGTTCGTTGGAGCCGGATCATCGTCGTCGCCCTCGGCTCCGTCGGATAATGCCGCGCTCGTCACGGCGACTTTTGGCAATGCCGTTACTGGCAGATCGAATCGCGGCTCGTCCGATGATTCTGAGGGGTCGAGCAGCGTTCGGGCGATCGCGGCCCGTTGTTCGGAGGGCACGGGACGCAGCCATAACGGAATCTGGAAGATTTTTTCGAGATAGTCGGTCGCCGTGGCGGGGATGCCGACTTCGTCAGCCAGAAACAAGCTTTCACCGGCATCGATCAAACCCGGAGCCTTGTGAAGACACCGCGTGATCCAGCGTGGGTCAACCGCGGCGACACAAACGAACAGCGGGAAAGCCAGCAGCAGATGCACCAGCTTGAGTACCTCGACGACACGATCGGCCGGACATCGATCGAGATCGTCGATGTATAGCACGATCCGGCTCACGGTTGGCGGGCCGACGATCTTACCGCCGACTCTTTCAGCGACGTATTCTTCGTTCGCCCTCGTCATCAGATCGGAAAGCCTCTCGAAGTCGTTGCGAATCCGAGAGAAGATCGTGAGCTCCTTCAAATACCCATCTCGAGAGACGCGTTCATCGAGGAACTCGTCTAAAAGCGTTCCAGTAGTGAGTTTCGCCAGCTCATTTCTCTTGTGTTCCACCACCGCGGCCGCCGCTGCGTGTTGCGCGAGGAGAACTGCGCGCTGATCTTCGAGCGCTTCGAGGGCGAGACGTGCGGTCGCCGGCGCTTGTTCGAGCTGTTTCAGTTGCTCGCCGAGATCGTCAACGATGCGGAGCCGTTCCGCTGCCGCGGCGCGAAGTGCTGAGACAACATTGTCGTGCGCCGCAGTGACCTCTTCGACGACCGCCTGCTTGATCTTGGTCTGTTCGTCTTCGAACTCTTTACCGCTTTGTGCAAATCCATCGAGCTTCTTGAGCCAAGTACCCGCGGTTGCCGCCAACCCGCCGATCGCTGTGACTGCCGCAATCAGTTGGGTATAGATATTTGTCTGCCTCACCGCTGTTGCGACTGCCGCAATCGACAGGACGATCAAGCCGTAGAAGAGCAGTCTGCGCTTCGTGCTCGCCGCCTTCGCCTCGGCGATCAGCGTGCGCATGTTGCTCGTCGCTTTCGAGAGCT
>CAVSVS010000006.1:0-92637 GCA_963731405.1 uncultured Acidobacteriaceae bacterium
CCGTGTTTCGACATCATCTGCACATAGACGGCAACGGTGACCCGATGGTCCAATTCGGGATGGCGGGCGGACTTCTGCAATTCTTCCGCCTTCAGCCGCCGCAGCAACCCTACGTTAGCGTGGCAGTTGAGTCCGTAAAAGCTCCGCGAAAAGGCGGGGCTGTGGGAAGGATGAAACTCGACTAGAGCGAATGAGCAAGTGTTTGAATTCGGTTCATGGATGTTCTCTCCTTTTCAAGCTTGAAACGTTGGTTGTGAGTTGGTTGGTTTGCGTTGCGGTGGCGCGAGAAGCCGCAGACTTCAGGTGGCCCGCGACAATCTTGCGAGCCTCCACTTCGTCCCGTTTTCGCTCGGCCGTTGAGAGCCCGTTTCTTTTCGGCGAGACCTTAGAGATCACGGCGAGGAAACGTTCGCGAGCGCGGCCCGCCTGTTCGAGCGTTTCGAAGCTGCCCAGAAACTTCGTCACCAACGCTTCGTACATGCCAGTCCGTGAATTCCTGCGGACGCCGGGAACCTTGGTGCCTTTGAAGGTGGTTTTCTTCGTTGCCATCTGAGTGTTCCTCCTGCCATCAGCGTCCAAGCTGGGACAGGTGAGGGCAACAGAGAATCCGTCGTCATCGATAAAATTGATCGGCGCGAACGGAGGGCGAACATGCGCTGGCGGGCAAAGCCCTGACTACAACGAGCCACTGGACACCAGCAAATTGAGGCATGAGACTTGACGCGAGAATGGAGACACAGAACCAGTCCGGCGGCATCCTGCAGTGGATTCACAGCAAGGCGCAATCGCGTGGATAGTCTCTCTGCTCGCGGCGATCACCCTGCTATTCAAACTTAGGAAACGGCTTCATCAAAAACAACCCGTGAAACCAGACCTCATGTTCGAAATGCCAAACACCGAAAAATCACGAGCCTTCGCGGCCCGCAACCCGCAATTCTCAGCCGCCTTCGAGAGGCTATTCGAAACGGCCAACAAATGCTTTGGCAGAAATATGCAGCCCAAGGATCACCTTGAGAACACCTGCTTCTGGCTGGGTCATACGTGTCGACAGGATTTCCTCGAGATCGCATTTCTCGCTGTCAGCGGATACGGCGCCGGAGCAACAAAGATTCTTCGCAGCCTCTATGAGCGGGCAGTGACCATTGCCTACCTGATCCAGAAGCCCGACAAAGTGGAACGATTTCTCCAGTTCGCTGCGATCCAAGAGAAGAGGGCAATGGAAGCAACGCTGAAGCAAGTTTCACAGGACCGAATCGATGCCGCAATGGAACCGGGAAACACCGTCTCTGAAATCCGCCAAAGATATGAGCAGTACAAGGGCACTTTCAAGGCGACTACCTGCGAAGTCTGCGGAGCAAGGACACCGCCATCTTGGGACGTGGACCTCGTCTCAATGCTTCGCCAAGTAGGTGAACCGTACCAAAAGGTCTTCGTGCTGGCATATACCAGCTCGAACTTCCTGATCCACGCAACCCTAGCCTCCGCCAGTCCGCATGATGAAGGTCGAGACGAGAAGCACTCTAAGACGGCCCTTATGGTCGCGACCGAGCTACTCCTAGCTGTGATGAGGTCGCAGAATTCGCTGTTCTCGCTTGGGCTGGATGCCGACATAGATGCCTGCACCAACGACCTCCGTGATGCGATGGCCCGAGATCTCACAACAACCTAGACCAAATTTCTATCGCGCACGAAAGGCGAACATCGCTGTGGGGACTTTTGTGGGGAGTGGTCCATCATCGGGGCTTTTGGGCGTTTTGGCTGGGAGACTGGAAGCGGCTGGAATTGCGAGAGTTACAGCAGAATTCGCAAGAACCCACAAATCCTGCTAAGTGACGATTTTTTGATCCTAAGTCTGGTGCGTCTGCCAATTCCGCCACTTTCGCAAGGTCGGGAACAATAGTTTACTGCCTTTTGATCGCGGCGGGGAAGCGCCGTCGGGCGACGCTAGGTGAAGCAATTCGGCCCGCGGCCCGTCTCTATCGCGTCAGCTCCGCGATCTGCACATGATACGGCTCCAGCAGCGCACCGGTTGCATGATCGACACTCGCCACGGCGATCTGATAACTGACCTCCGCCTGCAGCAGGCTCAATTCGGCATTTGCCAGCTCGGTTTGCGCTTCCAAGACAAAGAAAATTGTCTGGGAGCCCAGTTCGTATTTGCGCTGTTCCGCGGCCAGCGTTTTCTTTGCGAGATCCAGCGATTCCTTGCCGGCGGCGATGCTCAATTTCGCCTGTTCCAATTGGTGGACCGAGTTGCTGACGTCAAGCATCACCTGCTCGCGGGTTTGGCGCTCGGTGTACAAATCGCTGCGACGCGACACCAGCGCGCTCCCCATCTCGGCCTTGGCGGCGCGATTCTTCAGCGGCAGCGTCAACGATAACTGCGCGTAGTACGTGGGATAGGTGAAACCAAAAAGCTGGTTCATCGACGAACTTGTCTGTTTTATGCCCGCGTCCGTGAACTGTGTGCCGCCTAGTCCGTTACTCGCATAAGCGCCGGTCAGGTCCAGTTGGGGCAGTAGATGGTTGTGCGCCAGACGAATGCTGGTTTGGTCGCGGGACAGAGCGGCGTGGACAGCGTCTAACTCTGGCCGCTTCGTCAGCGCCTGCTGCAACGCTGTGGCCGTGTCGGTCGTTCGCAGTTCGCCCTCCGGTTCGGGCTTCTCGGTCAGTTCGAGATCGAGGGCCTGCACATTGGGATCCTGGTCTGCGCCAATCGTCATTCGCAACGCATCTTCCGACTGTTTCAACGCATACTCACTTTGAATGACTTGCACGCGTCGCGACGCCACTTGCGATTCGGAGCGGTAAATATCCAGCGGCGGCAAAGCGCCTAGTTCCAGGGCGCGCTTATCGTGCTTGTAGGTTGCTTCCGCGGCCTCCATCGAACGCTGCGACACTTCCAGATTTCCGCGCGCTTCCACCACGGCCCAATACTGGCCTACCACCTGCAAAACATTGTTGCTTACTTGCGCTGCGAAGGTGGAGCGCGATACGTCCACGTTGCGCCTTGCGATCACCAACGGGGCTTGATTCGCGAACCGCCAGGCATTCTTGAGCAACGGTTGCGTGACTTGAAAATTGAGAAGCGAAGTGATGTACGGGTTGTACAGGTAGAACGAGTTATTGGTGTAGTTATTATTGCTGCCGATTCCGGCCTGAACATTGGTCCCGGTGGCAAACGTTTCCGAGTAGGTGAACTGGGCAATCTGGGTAGTGGAGATGAAGGTAGACGAAGCTCCAGTGCCTTGCAACTGGCTGAAGGGGGCGGAACTTGAGCTGTTCACGTTGTAGAAAGTAGTAATCACCGGGTCAAACGGCTGGTGTGCGCCCAACAGCGTGAATTTCGCCGAGTCAATCTGCGTCTCCTGCACTCTCACCAGGCTGTTGTTTTCCAGCGCCAGCACAATCGCATCGCGCAGAGCGAGCCGCAGTTTTCCTTCGGCGACGTAGTTGCGCAAATGCTCCGGCGCGGCCAGTTGATCAGAACGCACCTGCGGCGTGGCGAAATCGCGGTAGCTCTCGTGTTGCTGTGCCCAACACGGCAGCGCAAAGATCAGCAGAAGGGAAGCGAGAAGCCGCAGGCAAGAATGTTTCATTCTTCATTTCCTCCAAGATGTTTTGGTTCGTGCCGTGAAGCTAGAAGCTGACTGCTGCGCAACTTATTCCCAGCGAATTGCTTCCACCGGGTCGAGGCGCGCGGCTTTGACCGCGGGATAGATTCCGAAAACCAAACCCACTGAAATCGAGACAATGAACGCGAGCAGGATGGAACTCAGCGTCACAATCGTCGACCACCCGGCCAGCAAAGCGATCAGGCGCGACATGACAAAGCCGAACAGGATGCCGAAGGTTCCTCCGACAAATGAAATCAGCATGGCCTCCACAACGAACTGGCGAATGATGTCCGACTGTCTCGCGCCGACCGCGCGGCGCACGCCGATTTCGCGGGTGCGCTCCAAAATGCTGGCCAGCATGATGTTCATGATGCCGATGCCGCCCACGAGCAGGGAAATGGAGGCGATCGCGACCATGACCGCGTTGAATAGGCGCTCGGTCCGCTTCTGTTCGGCGAGCAGCTCGGCGGGTACAATCACGCTGAAATCTCCGGCGGAGTGATGCGACGAATCCAGAATCGCCCGTACCACCTGGGCGACCGAAGCCATGTCGGCACTGTCGCGAATGTTCAGGTAGATACCGTCGATCTCGTCGCGTCGATCGCTGTAGGAATCTTCAAGCCGCAGGATGGCCGAATTCAGAGGAACATACAGAATGTTGTTAAGGTCCTGTGTCGGAACTCCCGCCACCTCGGTTTGCGAACTTAGTTGCGGCGAAGCCACCCCGACTACGCGGAACCACTGCTCGTTCGCTTTCACGTACTGGCCGATGACATCGGCGCTGCCGAACAAGCTAGAACGGGCCGCGGCGCCCAGCACACAGACGGGATCGCCTCGGGTTTCTTCTTCCTGGGTGAAAAACCTTCCTTCAAGAACGTGCAGCCCGGCGATTTTCTGATAGATCGGATCAACGCCGTAGACTGTCGGCGGATCTTGCTGTGACTTCGGTATCGTCTTGGTCGGAGTCATCCGCTTGCGCGCCGTGGCAGCAACAATGTTGCCCACGTCGTCTCGAATCACGCGATAGTCCTGAAACGTCAGGCCAGGAGAAATACTCCGGACCTTACGCGCAGCCTGCCAATCCATCGTCTCTTTGGCTTCCACGATCAGATTGTGAACGCCCATCTGCTCGATGAATGCCATAACCCTCTGCCGCGCACCGGCTCCAATCGAAAGCATTGACACAACGGCGGCCACGCCAAAGATCATGCCCAACATGGTGAGCGCCGTCCGCAGGCGGTGAAGCAGGAGATTCTGCAGACCCAGTTGCAGGTCTGGAATCCACTGCTGCGATGCGCGTAGCACGCGGGCTGGATTGGCGGAGGCGAGCATCGACACTAGGGTTGTCCTCCGCCACCCGCCGATGCTGGGTTGGGATTGGTGGTTTTTCTGGGCGCCGTCGGGTCGACCATCGCGACTTCGGTATCCGCCGCGATGCCTTCTTCTGCGGCGCGGCTTTCATTCTCAGCGAGAATCTTCAGTTCGCGCGGTTCAAAGCTGCTGCCGTTCTTCACATATACGACCCGCTTGCTCTCTTTCGACATCACCGCCTGTCGCGGCAAGTAGAGAACATCCTTTCGCGGCTCACCGTGGATCACGACCTGCGCGGTCAAGCCCGGCCGCAGCCGCGAATCCTTGCTTGCGAGCGCGATAGTGATGTCAAACTTGGCGCTAGTATCTGCTTCCCAAAATCTGCGGTTGTTGCTGCCGCCTAATGACTTCACCGTGCCATGCAATACAGTGCCCGGCAGAGCATTCAACTCGATATCGACCGCTTGGCCTTCCTTGATATTGTTGCGGTCGAGCTCCCCGACCTTGGCGGCTAGCTCCATTTCCTTGGGATCGATCACTCGTGCGACGTTCGCGCCGGCGTCGACCTGGTCACCCTGCCGGTATTCCGGCAAAGTCATCCCTCCCCAGAACATCCCACCCGACGCTCTCTCGTTCTTCTCCAAGGCCACCAAACCATCCATGGGAGCGGCAACTCGCATTTTCTGAATATTCTGCTGCGCCTGATCCATCGCGAGCTTGGCCTTGTTGCGCTTTTCTTCGGCGAGGGCGATTGTCGCCTGTCCCGAGGCCTTGCGTGATTTCACATCCTGATCCAGTTCCGCCAGAACCCGCTTCGCTCCCTCGAGGGCAAGATCGTTCTTGCGCGCGTCGATGGTGCTGACCAACTCGTTTTTTTGAACGTCAAGCTCGGCGCGTCGCACGTCAAAGCGGGCTTTCAGCAGCGCCACCTTGTCCTGCGCGGCAGTGACCTCAGCATCCGCTTTCGCCTTGGTGATCTCTTGTTCCCCCTGCAACAACTCCGAGCGGTTTTGGTCCAACTTGTAATGCTGTTCGCTGGGATCGAACTCCATTACCAGGTCGCCTTTCTTGACCGGGGTACCTGTATGGAGCAAGTGCGTAATTTCGAGGGAGCCTCCGCCGATCGGCGGCGCGGCCATCATCTCCGAATGGCTGGCGCGTAACTCTCCAGTGGCATAAACCTTCATTTCCAGATCGCCGCGCTTCACCCGGGTGGTGGGAACCTCATCGGAGCTGACGGTCGGAGAGCGCCGGCGTGCCGCGGCCACGGCGGCGGCTAGCACGCACACAACCACGACCGCGATCACCCAGATGATTGTCCTCCGCTTCCTCATCGCGTCTGTGTCACTCCTTTGCCACAGGATCTCGCAGTGCTACCTGTTCTCCAGCAGCGAGCCCCTTGGCGATCAGAACCTTGTCTCCGCTCCGGCGGTCCACAACTACCGTCCGCTCCTCAAATTGCGATCCTTTCCATACATAAGCCACATTCTGTCCGGACTTCTGAAACAGGGCTTGAGCGGGAATGCTGATTGCGTTCGGCACGTGGTCCACCGCGACCGTGACTTGGCCAGTGATGCCCGGCTTAAATCGTGGATCGGTCTGGTCGAGCACGATCTCGAGTGTGAAGTTGCGGTTGATCGGCCAGCCGCCAGAAAAATCGAGGCTGGCAATCTCGCTGATGTGCTCGATATGGCCCGTGAACTGCCGGTCCGGAATTGCGTTCAACTGCACAGTTACAGGAAGGTGCGTTGCAAGACGGCCCCGCTCGGTTTCATCGATGCGTGCCGAAATGCGGAGCGTGGAAGCGTCCGGCAATTCTGCAATGGCCGCACCCGGCCACGCTTTATCGCCCGTACGGTAGGTGGCCATATTGCCCGCGGCCCAATGCTGCAGGATTGAGATCGTGCCCTCCGCAGGCGCACGCAAGGTCATCTGGCGGAGGGCGCTTTCCGCCCGCTCAACATCATATTTGGATTTGCTGCTCGCCTGCACTGTGCTATCGATATTCGCCTTGTTCAGCGCCTCGTTCGACTTCTGTTTCGACTCTGCCTCGTGCAATTTCTGCTCGGCATCCAGCAACTTCAACTTGGCTTCTTCTCCTTCGATCTTCGAGACGATCTCCTGCTTGCTGGCTTCGAGCTTGGACGTTTCCACCTCGAATCGGGCTTTGAGGACGGCTGTCTTGTCTTCTTCTTCTGCCAGCTTCGCCTGTGCCCGCGCCTGCTCGATGGTTGCTTCGGCCGATTTCAATGCCGATCGGAACTGCGCCAGATCCTGCTCGGTCTTCGTCTTGTCGAATTCAACAACCACGTCACCCCTTTTTACGGCCGCGCCCTCCGCACTCAGTTTGATGATCTGCAGGTCCCCGGCTTCTGAGGGCGCGCTGATCGTGATGGACTTCAGCGCCTTCACTTCTCCCCGGAACTGCACGGAGTCCAGGAAGTCCCCGCGCTTCACCTCAAACGTTGGGACAGTCGGCGCTCGTTTACTGAGCCGCACGGTCGCCAGCAACATTCCGCTTCCGGCCAGCACCAGGACGGTAATGAGCATTACCTTGCGCCGGACCCAGAGTTGCTGGATCTTCGTTTTCATTGCGCGTCCCCTGCCGCTGTCTGCACAGCAGCCCGCGTGGCGCCCTGTCCCGCCGTGTCGATGTCTACCGCCGCGGAGAGATCGGGCATCAGCTTGGGATCATTCCCCCGGATCGAAATGATTACCGCGAAGGTCCGAATCTTCTCGGAGAAACTACCGGGCTCACCAATCGGAGCCAGCTGTTCGACCTTCGCCGGGAACACCAACTCCGGGTAGGCATCGAGCCGGACTTTGCAGGATTGTCCGATCTGCAGGTGAGGGAAGTCCTGTTGATTGGCGGTCACGCGTACCTGCATGATTGCGGGATCCACTACCTGCAGGAATGGCGTACCCGGTTCCACCTGGTCCCCTTCCTGCACCTCGCCCATCGTTCCTTGTTTCCAGATCGTGTTCAGCACGACGACGCCATCGATCGGAGAATGAATCTGCATCAGGTCGGCATTGGACTGCGCGTGCAACATGGTCTGCTGTGTACGATCACGCTGGATTTCCAGAATACGAATTGCGGCCTGCGCTGCTTTTCGTTTCAGCTCGAAAGTTTGCCTGAGTTGATCGTAGGTCGCTTTGGCTTCTTCCAGAGTCTCCTGATTTTTCTCCGCATCGATCCGCGAGACGATCTCTGCCTTCTGAATCTCCAGTTCCCCTTTTCGCAGACTGTCCTCGGCGGTCTTCAACTCGGTTTCATCTTTGGCCCGGGCCGCCACTTCCTTCGCCTGCTCTTGCGCGACCTGGTCAACCAGCTTCTGATAGGCAGCCTGCTTGTCGATGAAATCCTTTATTTGCGCCTGACGGTCAAGCTCGGCAAGCAGGTCGCCACGCTTGACATGAGTTCCGGCTGGAACCAGACGGATAATCGTCAGCGTGGACACCTGCTGGCCCTCGAGTTGAGGCGCAAGCACCGAGCGTGACTGCACCGCCTCGGTGGTTCCCTTAAGGCGCAGAACTTGGGTTGAATCGGCGGCAGAGATCCTCGCCGAACTTCCCGTCGCCGCGGGTTTGCTGCGACTCCGGCTGAAGACAAAGACGATGGCGCCGACCACTATCAGGGCCGCCAGCATGATGATCCAGACCCGACGATGTTTGGGAGGCTCCGGATCGTGAGGTTTTTCCGGTCGTGTTCGCGACTCTTCGGGCGAAGGGTATGACTCGGGAATGATTTCCGCCGGAGCAGTTGGCATGTCAGGGGCACCCCGCCGTAGGAACCTGGTTTTGAACCAGGAGTTGCCTGCTAACTGGCGTTACTAAGTTATCCGACTACGCGCCCGTTTCCAAGCACTATCAGATCGAACAGACTTCGCACACTTGCGATCCGCTTGCAGATTTTCTCGGGGCTCGGTGCCAAAGGCGTTAACAACGACTTTGAGGGCCGTGGCGCTGACATTTCCAGCGCAAGATAGCACTTGAGAGAGACCTTGCGGCCACGACGGAGGATCGAGGCCACATCACGTTCCGCGAGGGGCGCAGCTGAAGCCGCGCCCTCTTGGTCAATCAGACTATTGCACTTCGTTGAGCTTTTGGTAGATCAGCATGGCGACCAGAACCAGCAGAAATACGCCCGACCCGATGCTGAAGACCCGGACCGGCAGCGTGAGCCGGTTGACCTTGGTCAACAACTCGGTCTGCTCTTCCTGCATGTGTGAGTTATGGTCGTCCAGAAATAACTGATCATCCTCGTGCATGGTGAGGGTGCTCTTATAGATCAGGAGGATGATCAACCCAACGGCGAAAATCCCGAATACAAATGCTACGACAGTCAGCGTCATAAGCCACCTCGGCGATCCAACCCAAGTTTCAGCGGCTTTCCACTTCCTGAGCGGGGCGCGCAAAACCCCGCGTCCAGTCCCGGGGGAAGGCCCTAACGGCACGATTATAGCCCTGTTGGCAAGCTTCGGCGCCGAATTAATCCTTTGTTCGGAAGCCGTTACAGAGCAGTCAACAATAGCGACTTCCCGGGTAGAGTATGCATCCAAGAAGTAGCAGTTTCCGGAATCTATATTTGTGACGGAAACCACATATTGCTATAATCGAACAGCTTTAAAGCCAAGGAGATACGAATGGCCACCACAACCGTCCCCGAAGTTACCAAGAAGGCTGCCCCAGTTACTCTAACCGCCAACGCTGTCACCAAGGTGAAAGAGATCATGGGCCAGCAGAATCCCGTTCCCGCCGGCTTGCGCATCGGAGTGGTGGGGGGCGGATGCTCCGGCTTTTCCTATTCCATGCAATTCGAAAACGGCGCCGGCATGATGGACAAGACGTTCGAAATGGAGGGCCTCAAGGTATTTGTCGACGCCACCTCCGTGATGTACTTGAACGGCTGCATCGTCGACTACGTCGAAACCCTCGAAGGCGCAGGCTTCAAGTTCGAAAATCCCAACGTAAAAAGCACCTGCGGCTGCGGCAGTTCTTTCAGCGTGTAACGTTCTCACGTGGCGACGGACGCATTCGTCCGTCAATCCTGCGAAGCGGGCAGTTCGTCAGAAATCAAACGGCCTCATCCCAGCGATGAGGCCGTTGTCATTTTGGAGCCGACCTACGTGGGGGAAATGTGTGGGGAAACTATGTGGGGACAGCCGCCCTCGGCTGTCCGCCGTGCGCAGCACGGCCATTGTTATTGCGGCTGCTGCTGCGGAGGATAGCCTGGCTGACTTGGCTGCGCCGGCGCCTCGTTAGAAGGCGGACTCTGATTGTTCTGCGTTCCCGTCGGAGCAGTTCCCAGCCCGGATGATCCCAGCCCAGTGCCGAGCCCGCTTTGCCCGTTCTGCCCGTTAACATTCTGCATTCCCGGCTGGCCAATGCCCTGCAGTTGCGGCTGGTACGGCGTTTTAATCAGCATGCCCTGATCTTGCGCGGGATCGTAAATGAATACCCAGTCCTTGTATTTCTTCTTCTTGTTGAATTCCCGAATCGTCGTATCTTTGCTCGTCGTCGCTACGCCGATGATCGGTCCCCCAATGATTTGTCCGGAGCCAATCTGGCTACTTCCCAGCGCCGAGCTGCCCGGTCCTGACGAAGTCGTTCCTGCGTTATCGCTACCGTCGCCTTTATCCGCAGGCGTTCCGGGCTGCGACGAGTCGGACCCTGCTGCCGGAGTCGTCGTTGGCTGCTGCTGGTTCTGAGCAAACGGCGAGTTGGAATTCGCTCCCAACGCGCTGTTAGCGCCGAGGGCTGCGGACTGTCCGAATCCAGTGGACCCGTTCAATCCTCCGGCCGCGGCCAACCCGTTGGCGCCGGGAACCACGCCACCACCAATCCCGCTGAGCGACATCTGAACTTCCCCGAAGTGCAGCAGCTTGAAGTCTGCGCACTTCGTGTTCTTGCAGTTCATCGGATCTTTATAGCGCTTGCGCAGAAATCGCAGGTTGCTGGTGTTTTCCAGGTCTTCGATCTTGGTAGGATAGCGTCCGAACTTCTTGTAATAGGCCCGAATGGCTCGCGAGTATTGCACTCCCCGATGAATGAGTTCTTCTTCGCGGTCGCGCTTGATGTCGAAGGCGATGGAGGACGCAATCACTCCGGCGAAGATGGCCATCACCGCCATCGCCAAAAGCAGCGTCAGCATGATGTAGCCTTGCTGCCTACGTCGCATTTGTGAACGATTGCCCATACAAATATTGAGCGCTTGAGATATTGAGTCGTTTAGGCATTGGCTTTCAATCACTCAATAACTCAATCACAAAATTCCCCAATCCTCTTCACCCTTGTGTCAGCGGGATATTCTGCGGCGGACCGCTATACACCATGTCCTGAATCTCCACCGACGTGGGCGAAATGCGAATCACCTTGTACCGCCGGTTTACGATCTCTCCTTCACCCGCGACGAAAACATCTTCCCCTTGCTTCAGGAAGATTTTTTTCGGCTCGCCCGGAGAACTGGCAAAGCCATAAAACTTCAGCGGAATCGGTGGCGGCGGAGGAATCGTAGGTTTCTGGTACCCCGGGTCTACCGGCTTCACGTCAGTCGCACCGCTTGAGCCCGGCTTGGGAATGACGACCTCATCCGCCTGCGATACAAAAATATTTCGATTGTTGCCGGCATAAATCGTCTGCTCGCTCAAAGCCAGCAGGTCGAGCCGTAGCGTCGGATCAAGGTTTTCCACCCGCGGTCTCTTCTTTGATCTCGGTCCCAGACGAGACGGCGTTTTAGCCGTTGCCACCGGAGCCGCGGCCTGCGCGTTCGAGCCCGGCGTGGACGATCCCGTGAACATCGGGATGAACTGATACGCTACGGCGATCACCGCCAGCACTCCGAGCACAATCGCCCACGTCGTCTGTTTCTTATTTTCGAATCCCAGTTGCACTTACGATCCCGCCTTCAAATACGTCTCCACCTTCATGTCGAGCCGCACCATGCCCTGCGGCTGCCCACCGAGAGTGATGCTGTCGATGATGAAGAACATGTCATCGCGTTCCAACGCGTTGATGAAATGAGCCAGCGAGCCATAGTTACCCGCGAGGTTCCATTCCATTTCCACCGGTTGCAGGCCACCCTCTTCGGCTTCCCTCAGCTTGTATTTTCCCTGATCGATTTTCACGCCGTTGGCCGCGGCGACCTTGCCAAATTCAGTCAGAATCTGCGATTCCTGAGTAGGGAAGCGCTTCTTATAAAAATCGGTGATCTGATGCGCCGCCACCACAACCTTCTTGGGTAGATCTTTCAGGGGCGCGACCTCGCGCGTCTTGGTGATGAGTTCGGCCTGCAGCGTGTTCATCTCCTGCCGGCGCGTCTCGGCCGAACCGACCAGCGGCGAAAAATAAATGATGGCCGCCAGCAGATCGACGCCCGCCAATATGGCGAGGGCGACCTTCAGATTCTTCCGGGTTCGCCGCAGATCGGGCATCAGTGCTTACCTTTCGTCGGTGCCGTCTTCGGTCGCATTCCACCCTGGGATTTCGTGTCCGTTGTCTTCGGTTTCGATTCCGTCTTCGGTTTTGAGTCGGTCTTTGGAGCCGACGCCCCGGCCGACAGCGGCTCCGGAATGTAAACCGCGGCAATTTCAAACTGCTCGCTATCGCCAGTCGTGCCCTGCAAAAAGTGTTCGGAAATAATCTGGGTCTGCGCGAAGCGCCGGGACTCTTCCATGCGCCGGGCCAGTTCCAGCGCCCGCTCCCGCGAATCGCCCGCCACCATCATCTTCAGCCCCAGTTGATTGTCCTCGTCCAGTTGCGGGCTGATCGATTCCAGGTGCACGCGCGGAGGCATTACCTTTTCAAGATTTTCCAGCACGCGCGTCCATGAGAATGCCTTGCGCTCGATCAGTTCATTCAGAAACTGTGACTGGTCGCGAGTGCTGCGGTTTTCTGGAAGATTGAGAATTCTCTCGGCGTTGGCGCGCAGTTCATCACGTTCCGCAATCAGCGCCCGCTTTTCCGCGATGGCCTGCCGGTCCCGCCGGGCATTCACCCATCCGGTCACATCCAGCGCCAGCAGCACCAGCGTCAGCAGTCCGAGCGCGCCCACAGCCGTACCCCAGCGCATCCAGAATTGCCGCGCATCTTCATACGGCTGGCTCGCGAGATTGATATCCAAACGCATAAATTCAGCTGTCAGTAGTTGGTAGTCAGGAGTCAGTGGGTCTTGCTGACCCCTGACTACTGGCCACCGGCTACTTCCTAGGCAATCAACGCTCCTACCACTCCTGCCATCCTCCAGCGCGGTACCGTCCCGCCGGTGCTCGCCCCCAGTTGCGCGGATGACACCAGTTCCTGCACTTCCGCCCCTGTCTGCGCGCGCAGCGCAGGCGCAGCGCCACCCGACTCGGGAAGCCCCGCAACATAAATCCTCTCAATGTTCAGGTGATAGGTGTCCTGAAAAAATACGACTGAAGGATAAACTTCCTCCGCCAGTTGCTCTCCCGTAATCGTAACTCCGCGCGTATTTTCCAGCGTACGAAACAACTGCAACTGATCTTCATTCAGGATTGCGATACTGGTGGTGTGCGCATCCACTTTTATCACCAGCGTCGGCACCTTACCGTCGGCCGCTCCGATCGCCGCCAGCGTCGAAGGCAGCACTACGCCGGGATTGAATCCGGCTTCGCGGAACGCGTTCTCGTAATCCTCGAGCACGCCCGCCATTGCCACCGCCGCCACTACTTTCAATTCATCCTTCACCTTTTGCGCGTGGTAGGAGACCTTCGCCTTGTCCACATCAAACGGCAAAGACTTCTTCAACCGGAATCGAACTACGCCGAGAGCCTCTTCGTGATCGGAGGGCAGGGTATCGAATTCCACCAGCATCACGCGTACCGCCGCGTCGGGAACGATCGCGATCACGTCCCTGGCGCGTCCCGCCACGCTGCCCAGGGCTTCTTCAATGCCGGTTCGCACCGAGGCCCGCTGCCGCAAATTGTTTTCCACCAAGTCGGGAATCACGCTGCCCGGCGCGAGCTCGCGAGCCGCAGAAGCCTCCAGCCCGCCTCCGTGTTCAGAGAAGCGACCGGCCAGCACCCGGTCCACCGCGATTTCGCAAGCCAACTTAGGCTTCGGTGTATTTGAAGTTGGACTCATTCCTGAGAAACGCCCCTGAGAAAAACCTTCAATAAATCAGAACCCGAATCACCCACAAATGCAATAGCTGAAAGGGCACTGGAGAAATCGTAGCGCCGCCGTCTCGGCGGCTGTCGTGGGGGCGTCCCGCCCGCACGTTTCCGCCCGAGTGCCCAGACATTTTATTTTCTTCCTTGAACTTAGCGCATCGCCTCGATGAAGGTGACCTTGTTGATCTCTTTCAGCGTGGTCATCCCCAGCCGCACTTTGTCGAGCGCCGACTCGCGCAGGAAGCGCATACCCTCATCGCGGGCAGCGCGCCGGATTTCCGACGTCGGCTTCTTGGCCAGAATCATCTCGCGAATGCGGTCGCTCAAATCCAGCAACTCGTGGATCGCGGTTCGCCCGCGGAAGCCCGTGCCCGCACACTCAATGCAGCCCGGCCCTTCATACAGCGGAACCTTTCCCCACTGCGCCGGATCGAGCCCGCTGGCTTCCAGAACATCAGGCGCGTAATGCACCTCGGTGCGGCACGATTCGCAAATCAACCGCACCAGCCGCTGCGCCAGAATGCAGTTCAACGCGGAAACAAAGTTGTAGGGCTCGACGCCCATGTTCAGGAATCGTCCAATCACGTCGACCACGTTGTTGGCGTGGACCGTGGTGAAGACCAGGTGCCCGGTGAGCGCCGATTGGATGGCGATCTGCGCCGTCTCGGTGTCGCGGATTTCGCCGACCATGATCTTGTCCGGGTCATGACGCAAAATCGATCGCAACCCGCGGGCGAAGGTCAGTCCCTTTTTCTCGTTGACCGGAATCTGCGTAATCCCGCGCAGTTGATATTCAACCGGATCTTCAATGGTGATGATCTTGTCTTCGTCGGTCTTGATCTCGTTGACTGCGGCATAAAGCGTGGTCGTCTTACCGCTACCGGTAGGCCCGGTCACCAGCACCATGCCGTAGGGTTCTTTGATGTAGCGCCGGAACTTGCGCAGGTCCTCTTCGTCAAATCCAACCACGTCGAGCGTCAACGTCCGGAACTTCTCGCTCATCGACTCTTTGTCGAGCACGCGGAGCACAGCGTCTTCGCCGTGAATCGACGGCATGATCGAAACGCGGAAGTCGATAGCGCGCCCGTTGTACTTCACGCGGAAGCGGCCGTCCTGGGGCACGCGGCGCTCGGAAATGTCGAGCTCGCTCATGACCTTGATACGCGAAATCACGGTCGAGTGATGTTCTTTGCCGATGGGCGGCATGGCCTGTGTGAGCACGCCATCAATACGGAACTTGATGACCACCGAGTCGTCGCGGGTCTCAATGTGAATGTCAGACGCGCGCCGCTGCAACGCGGTGAAGATCGTAGTATCGACCAGGCGGATAATCGGGCTGGTATCGCCCGCCGCGGTCAGCTTGTCAATGCTCAGGGTTTCTTCGGCGCCGGTATTCTCGTCCTCGCGGATAATCTGGAAGCCTTCGCTGGCCTCTTCCAGTACGCGCTGCGATTGCTCGGTCTTCTTGAGAATGTCGGAAATCTGCTTCAGCGTGGAAACTTTTGTGATGATGCGCTGCTTCAGCAGCAGGCTGATCTCGTCGATCATCATCAGCTGGCTGGGATCGGCGATCGCAATCGCCAGCTTGCCGTCCTGCGTTTCTTCCAGCGGCACGAAGTTGTACCGGAACATCAACTCGACGGGGATCTTCTTGAACAGCTCGTGATGAAGTTCGAAGCCGGAGAGGTCGACGAATTCGCAGCGATACCGCCGCGCCACATCCTGCGCGCGTTCCAGGTCGGTGATGGGATTGCCCGTCGGGCTGATCGGCCCGCCGTTCCCACCGTTTACAAATAATGATTTCTTGTCAGCAGTTGCCATTCGTTTACCTGCGCCCGCGTTCGCTGAACTTTCTTCGTTCCACCCTCATCGGGTGCCCCATTTCTCGCGTCCTTTGCGAGAAGTGGGTCTTTAATTTTTCTTCAGTGCACTCCCAGCGTGAAGATCGGCAAATACAGCGAGATCAACACGCCACCCACGAAAATTGCCATCACGATCAGAATCAACGGCTCAATCAGCGCCATCGATGCTCCCAGCGCCGTCTGCACATCTTCCTCATAAAACTCCGCCACCGAATTCAACATGGCCGGCAGCGCTCCTGTCGATTCGCCCACCTCAATCATTTCCACCGCCAGCTCCGGAAAAATCTTCTGCTCTTCCAGGCTGCCCGCCAGTCCTTGTCCTTCGCGGACCCGAACACCCGCCCGCATCACACCTTTTAAGATGCGCCGGCTGCTCATGGAGGCACCCGCGGTTTCCATCGCCGGCACCAGCGGCAGTCCGCCCTGCAGCAGCGTGGAAAGCATCCTCGAGAAACTGGCCACCTGGTGCTTCAACCGGATATCGCCCAGCAACGGCACGCTCAAGATCACGCGATCAATGCGGTCCGCTCCGCGATCCGTTTCTTTCCAGCGCCATACCAGGAACCCGAAGACCACCAGCGCAACCGCCACATACGGAGCGTACTTCTGGGCATTCATCCCCACGTCCAGCATGAACACCGTGATCGAAGGCAGCTTCGCATCCAGACTGTTAAACAGGTCTGCAAATTTCGGCACCACGTAGGTGAACAGAAACGTCACCATGATCAGGACCACGGTGACCAGCAGCGTGGGATAGATCAGCGACACAAACAACTTCTTGCGGAAGGTCATCGCCAGCCGCTGAAACATGATGTAACGCGTCAGCACCTCGTCGACGTTGCCGCTCTTTTCTCCGGCCATCAGCGTGGTGGTGTAAATCTTGGGCACGATCCCCTGTGCCGCGAACGCATCGGAGAGCAACTCTCCGCCCTTCACCCGGTCCCTGACGTTCTCCAGAATCTGCCGCAGTTGCGCGTCCTTCTGCCGTTTGATCAGCAATTCCAGCGAGTTCAGAATGGGCAGTCCGGCTCGAATCAGCGTCAGAAACTGCTGGTTAAACACCAGAAACGTGTTCTGCTTCAGCTTCCTTCGGCGATGCAGCGAAACGCCAGAAGTCAACATTCCCTGGGGCTTCACCCAATAAACGAGATAGCCCTGCTGCGAGAAGCGGTCGCGCACCTCGGCTTCCGAGTATCCCTGCTCGATGTGCTGCTGGACTCGTCCGCGATCGTCCGCGATTTTGACTACAAATTCCGCCATTTGCCGACTTTTCCCCTCTTTTTCTAGAGGGTCGCCCTACCGCTCAGTCTAACATTCCACTTACCATTCTAAGCCGCTGCCCACCCGGATACAGCCACCTCGAAGTACCGCAAGTAACCTCAATGGATAGTGCATTGCAGCCCCAACTCGTTCCAAAATTTACGACTTTAAGGCTCTAACCCACCTTCCACGGTCTCAGTCCCCGCCGGAGGCTTGAAATCAAACCGGCCATCCGCAATCGCCACATCTTCCTTCATGTCGCCGAACCGGTATTCCGTTGCCGCCCCGTCCACTTCCTGGATCACGATCCGCGCAATCCGATAATCTGGTGTCACCTCGACCAGAACCTCGCTCACTCGATCGGCCAAAGCCTGCGGCACGCCGCGCAAGACCACGTTCCCTGATGCCAGCGGTGCTACATCTGGAGCTAGAGACAATCCCCGTAACTCTTTCTCTAACTTGGTTTTACCCAACAAAAACGCCAGCGGAGATCGAAGGTCTTCCAGCTTCTTCGCCTGCGTCTTCCGCGCCTGCCGGTCGGCTGGGACATAAAACCACGCATCTTTCCCATCGCTGACAAACAGCTTCTCCCTCGGAGAACGGTACTCCCACCGCATCTTGCCGGGTTTTTTCAGCCAGAGCGTCCCGGTCTCGGTGCGCTCCATCCCCGACCCGCGATAAACCTCGGTAAACTCCGTTTCAAGCGAACGCAGATGGTTGTAGTGTGTATCCACCGCCGCCGCCAAGCTCTTAACGTCGGCAGCAAGGCCAGCCGAGCACAGAACGCTCGCTGCCATAGACACCACGATTGCAAAGCGAAGCCGAAGAGATCGCATCAATAATTTGTCACCGGGTACCCCGCCAACATGTCAGCCCCTCACGCGAACTCGGGAGGGAACATGGGGCAGGCTCCAACTGGGGGACTCCTGCAAGGATTGTAAGCCGGGACACGGCACTTGTCATGCTTGCCTTCGAACGAATTCCCGGCCGTTCAGCTTTGGCTGCTGAACAACGAGTACTGCGCCGCCCCCGCGATCTTCCTCAGCCGTCCGTTTTTGCTCAGCGTGTGTTCCAGTAGCGGATTGTGATAGAGCACATACACCGGCCTGGGATGCTTCAGCAAGGACTCCCCCAGGTTCGCGACCACCCGACGCATCCCCGATTCTGGGAAGGGATTGAAAAGAAAAATCAGCAGCGGTTCATCGGGAAACGCAAAAGTGGTAGCGTCGGCGCAGATCGCTTCCAGTACGAAGCACTTCTGCGATTCGCTTTTATACTTCCGCAAATTCTCCTGCGCAATTGCATGCAGAGACGGCAGCAGCTCCACGCCGATAATTCTCCGAAATGGATAATCCGACGCCATCAGCAGTGTTCGCCCTTTTCCCGAGCCCAGATCGATGAACGTGTAATCGCGGAAGTTGAGCGTTGTCTGGCGGGGCCCGGGTGTCTGTTGCACCGCATCGAGCATCTCGTGAAAGGCTACCGGTTCGGTTGGCTGGTAGGCAGAATGAAACATCCCGATCAACCGGTCGCGCCAACCCACCGCGCCGCTAGTCGTGTTGACGCGGTAATCCCAGTCATACTCGGCGTCGCCGTAACGCTGTCGCAGACGTTCGGGCGTTGAGTCTCGCGCGTATTCCCACAAGACCGCGGCCAGCCGCCGCGTGGCAGCGATCCTTCCTTCATAGCTCGCAGCGTACGCTCCACCACTGCCAGACCGTTCGCAGCACACTGATTTGCGCAGGGGAACCCATGTGAGATGAAGAGCCATGATAAGGGAATCAAGACGGCATGGGTTCAATTCCAGGGAGTCATCCTGAGCGGAGCCGTTTTTCAGGCGAAGAGAAGAGCTTGCCCTGAGCGCAGCCGAAGGGATCGAGCGCGGGTCGTAAAAGCGATTGCGATTACTGCAGGCTCTTCGCGTGGAACTTCGGCGGCCCCGGCTTATACCCCGGAGGCGTACCCAACGTGATGAAAGGGAAGTCGTCCGGATTCTCAACGAGCACGTGCCCGTCCGAACTCAATTGGTAAGCATGGCCGTCGGGATCCACCGGTATGCCGCGCAGATGTTCGGCCGCGACGAGCTCTGAAATGCTGCTGGGCAGCCGTCCGGTTCGCGTGCCAAACTGTGTGACCAGCGCCTGCAGATGAGTCACGTCTTCGTCCACCCGCAGCGCGCGCAAATGTTCGATCGCGTTCTGCCGGATGTTCGCCTCCTGGCTGGACTCGTACGTGGCGCTCCACAGCATGCGCGAAGTAGCGAAATCGCCGGCGTGCATGGCCATCTGTGCTGCCATGATCTGCATAAACGGATGCGCGTTCGGCACCTTCGACCCTCGCTCAAACGCTGCCGCAGCGTTCCGGTAGTCCTTGAGTTCGGTGTAGTAAACGAAGCCGAGGTCGTAATAAAGGCGCCAGTTGTCGGGATTGTGTTCGATCCCATACTCCATGAGTTGAATGGCCCGCCCCGGTTCGCCGGCGCCGTTCGGCGGTTTCGGCGCCAGGAAGCTCGCACCGAATTCGTAGGCAGGTATCAAATGCGGATCGAGCGCGGTCGTGATTTCCAGCAGCGGCGCCAGTTCGTTGTAGGTGTGCGCCATGTCGAAATGGCGGTGCCCGAAATACTGCACCGTGCGCGTCCAGTAAATGCAAGCCATCAAGCCATCAAATCCCAAACTTGCGCGCTTCACCATTTTTGGGGAATTGATGTAGAGCGCGTCCTCGATGCTGCCTTTCGGGCGGATCTGATCCAGTCGCCGCAACAGCAGAATGCACGCCACCAACGACAGCACCAGGCAAGCAGCCGCAATCGCAGTGGTGCGCCGCCGGGCGATCATCGGCCAATTCCTCGCTTGGGGTAGTCAGGTTGATGTGGGGACAGCCGCCCCGTCGACAGGCTCAGGGAAGGCTCCCGGCTGTCCAGTCGAGCGAAGCTCGACAAGGTCCTTCGATGCCAATGCCACCAAGAAAGAGAAAGTTGGCAGAAGGCCAACACGCTCACCCATATCATTTCAAATTCCTGCGCTCAAAAATCAAGATTGCGCCACTCAACGCCATCACTGCATAGAACAACGCATAGAGCGTATTTTGCAGAATCAATGGCGACCCGATCGACTGCTGGTGCGCGACCAG
The DNA here is from genome assembly GCA_963731405.1 of uncultured Acidobacteriaceae bacterium. GTDB lineage: Bacteria > Acidobacteriota > Terriglobia > Terriglobales > Acidobacteriaceae > Sulfotelmatobacter. Next base: position 20,314 of record CAVSVS010000006.1, read on the forward strand.
GTTGATCACATTGAGCGCCGAGAAATTCGGAACCAGGTACGCCGCCGCCGTCGCGAACCACCGCGTCATCCCGTGCGCCATCGCCGCAAACCCGCGCAGATCATCGGCAAAGCTGCCAATCACGAACAGCGAAAACGCAAACACCGCGGATAGCAGCGGCGACGAGAACGAGGAAAACAGCAGCGCCAGCGAACAGATAATCAGAAATTCCAGAACGATGAAGTACAGCGCCACCAGGATCAGAGCATCCGGCTTCGAAAACTTGTGCGCCACATACAGCAGCGCCCCAAAGACTCCGATGGCCATGAAGAACGTATTCACGATCAGCGTTCCGGCCAGGCCAAAGAATTTGCCGATAATGAATTCCCATCGCCGCACCGGCCGCGACAGAACGGTGTAGAGCGTACGCTTTTCAATTTCCTTCGAGACCAGGCCGATCCCAATAAAGATCGCGATCACCACGCCAAACATCGAGACCGCGGTAAGCCCCAGGTTGATCACCACCAGCCGTTCAATCTCAATGGAAATCTGTCCCACGAAAATGGCTGCGCCCGAAAGCAGCAGGGCGAATGCAATCAGGTTGTACAGCACGCGATCGCGCACCGCCTCGCGAAACGTGTTCGATGCGATGTAGGCAATGCGCGGAATCATGACGTCACCCCCGCCGTGGTTTGGGAGTGCTGCAGCTTCTCCACGAAATAGGCTTCCAGCGAAGTGCGCAGCGGCGTTATCGCGATCAACCGGATGCGCTCGCGGCGCAGCGCGTCAATCGCCGCGTCCTGCTGTTTCTCTGGCAGAACCGCGCGGACGGTATCCCCGGTAATGTGGCATTCCGCACCGAGCGCCTTCAACGACGCCGGAATCAGCGAGCCTTGCCAAATGACCTCCACCTTACCCTGCACCGTTGAAGTCAAATCCTCCACCGCCCCCACACCGCGCAACTCGCCTTTGTGAATGATCGCGACCCGGTCGCAAAGCGCTTCGGCGTCGGAAAGAATGTGCGTCGAGAAAAATACCGTCTTGCCTTCGTGCTTCAACTGCTCCATCAGGTCGCGCACTTCGCGCCGGCCCAGCGGATCCAGTCCCGACATCGGCTCGTCGAAGAACACCAGCTTCGGATTGTGCAGAATGGCTTGCGCGATTCCCGCCCGTTGCAGCATTCCCTTCGAGAACTTGCGCAACTGCACGCCCCGTATGTCAGTCAGCCCGACCCGCTGCAGCACTTCTTCCACCCGCTGCTTGCGGCCCTTTGCCGGAACTCCCGACAGTTGTCCGTAGTAGTCGAGCAGTTCGTGCGCGGTCAGGTAGTCGTAAAAATAGGGTTGTTCGGGAAGGAATCCAATCTGCGCTTTGATCTCTGGATCGGTCCAGTCGTACCCCAGGATGCGAGCGCTCCCCGCGGTGGGAAATACCAGTCCCATCAGCATTTTCAGCGTGGTAGTCTTGCCCGCTCCATTGGGCCCAAGAAATCCAAAAATCTCTCCCTCTTCGACCGTGAGATGGAGCGGCTGCAAGGCGCGCTTGGGCCGCTTACGCCAGAAGCCCACCATGTAGGTTTTTTCCAGCCCGAGAATCTCAATTGCGGCCATGCTGCTTAGAACCTGCCAAAAAAATATTTCCCGCAAAATATTATAAGCAACACTGAGCGCGACAAGATCACCTTAGCAGTTACGACGGTCACGCCGTAGCGGGGCGAGCCCGCCCGCGTTAGTTGTGTGTTCTGATTCGACTGGTGGGATTTTGCGAGCCGAGTCTCAACCTGACATGAGACCGGCTCGCCAGGAAGTTTGCTACTGTGCCACCGGGAACGCCAGGCACGACGCCAGGTTGTTCACCGGAAGGTCGCCCACGCTCCCCATTTGCGAACGCAGTACGCCATCGTTGGTCGAGCAGTAATCGTGGTTCCCGGTGGAATGCATCGACATCGGGGCGCTGGCTGCTACGAAAGCCGCATTGATGGTCGCGCCAGCAGGAACTATGCCGGTCGCCAGATAGTAGTAGCCACTCTTGCCGGTGCTGCCCGGCGTAGACGCCGAGAGAAAGCTGTCGAGCAAGCACGCTGTGGTCGACGATGGCGCACAAGGCGACGCCCCTCCGAGAGATCCAATGTCTGGAGCGTAGCCGATCGTCGGATACGCGGTGTAATACGCAATCTCCGAGGTCTTAATGGCGCTCAACGACCCGGCGGCCGACGCTTCGTTGGCCGACAGCCGTGCCTGTAGAAGGTTGGGGATCGCGATGGCGGCGATGATCAATATGATCGCCACAACGATCAACAACTCGATCAGTGAGAATCCCTTGGTGCCTTTCATCGGAAAATCTCCCGTACCTTGATTCATGAGCTGGGGAGGCACATTACTCCAATCGATGTTGCAATCTCATGACCAATCTGCGGCCGCGTTCCGCACTTTGGTAAATCCGAGGGTCTCAGAGAATGAGACACTTACGCGGAGAAGATAAACCCCAGCTTGCAGCGTTACCATCGCCAGGAATGCGAGCTTACACAAAGTGTCAGGGTAACTCGCCGAAAAACGGTACCTGCGAAAGGCTCGATAAAAAAGAAGAAAGGCAGCGAACCGAAGTTCGCTGCCCTCAACTTCTAGTGCTGCGTCTTGCCAGACTCAACCCCGCGTTACTGGTTGAGCGGGTTGAAGGTCTGAATGCCCGCTTCGGTGTTGGAGCAGGCGCCCGCCGGATCGACGCGAACCACTGCATCTTCTTCCGCGCAGAAGCCGCGGATGCCGGTCTGGTTGATCGAGAGCGGAACTGCCTTCACGGTGTAGCCAACGTTGACGCCGCCCGCGACAGTGCCGGTACCAGTGGTGAACGAATAGCCGCTCTTGCCGCTGCCCGTCGGGTTTCCGTTGTTGGAGAGCACCCCGTCGATCAGGCAGCTGGTGGTGGAGCTAGGCGCACAAGCTGCGCCCAACGCGCCGCCCAGGTTGGTGAGAGCCGGAGCATAACCAACCGTCGGGTACGCGCTCTGGTAGGTTATTTCTCCCGTGGTGATGGTACGAACCGAAGCGACTGCCGACGACTCGTTGGCCGCCATACGCGCACGCAGCAAATTCGGAATCGCGATCGCTGCGATGATCAGAATGATCGCTACGACGATCAGCAACTCGATCAATGAAAAACCCTTTTGTTTCCGCATCTATGTTCTCCCAAGCCCTTGATTGAATTTTTGAATTAGTCTCGATAACCCGTTCGGGGTCTATGTTGCACTTGCCTGGCCAAGGCGTAGGTGACTTTGGTTCCGGCCGCATCCGGGCAAGGGGCTTTGTTTGCACCATCGGGCAGAAACTCAAGTTAATTCTAACCCTTTCTCCCACATAGTGTTGGCAAAACCTGCTTCGGAGTGACAATCCGTGTCATCCTGGGAAAAGAACGTCATGGCGCTCTTTTCTTGCATTCTTGATCGATTGTTCGTTGAAAAACCAGGCGCCTGCTCGATCAAAAAACAAAGGGCAGCGAGTGTGAACTCGCTGCCCCGATGGCTTATACCCTCCCCCAGGTATTCGCCAAAGTCGAACGTCTCTTACTGGTTGAGCGGGTTGAAGGTCAGAACACCCGCTTCGGTGCCCGAGCAAGCGCCGGCTGGGTCGACGCGAACCACTGCATCTTCCTCAGCGCAGAAGCCACGGATGCCCGTCTGGTTGATCGAAAGCGGAACCGCCTTGACCGTGTAACCAGAGTTCACGCCACCCACAACCGTTCCGGTACCAGTGGTGAACGAGTAGCCGCTCTTGCCGCTGCCTGCCGGGTTGCCGTTGTTGGAGAGCACGGCATCAATCAAGCAAGATGTCGTCGAGGTGGGAGCGCAAGCCGCGCCCAACGCCCCGCCCAGGTTCGTCAGGGCCGGAGCATACCCGACCGTCGGATACGCTGTCTGGTAGGTTACTTCGCCAGTGGTGATGGTACGGATGGACGCGACAGCAGACGACTCATTGGCCGCCATGCGAGCGCGCAGCAAGTTTGGAATCGCGATCGCCGCGATGATCAGGATGATCGCGACGACAATCAGCAACTCGATCAATGAAAAACCCTTTTGTTTCCGCATCTCTATTGTTCTCCCCAAGCGTTTTTTGAATATTTAAAATCTGCTGGTCACGAATGACTCAGTCGCTTTGAATCTTTGCAGTTTCTCAGCCAAACCTAGAACCGGTGGGGTAACTCGAGGTAACACGACAAGTCTCTTGTTATCAATCCTGCAGGTGTTTGATCTGGCCGCTCAAAGAGGTTGAGAAGCATGATTGCCAATGTGTGGCGACTCGCTTTGCCAATTTTTGTCAGCCCAGGCGTTGGCTTGGCCCCATGGTTAAGGATTCGACAGCGAGGAAGAGCCCAATGGTGGCTACAGGTGTTGGCCGGGTTTCGTGGGTAAAGCCGAAGTTTTCCCAAACAAAAACAAAGGGCAGCGAGTGTGAACTCGCTGCCCTATGGCGCATACCCTCCCCCGGGTACTTGCCAGACTTATATTACTGGTTGAGCGGGTTGAAGGTCAGAACGCCCGCTTCGGTGTTGGAGCAAGCGCCAGCTGGGTCGACGCGAACCACTGCATCTTCCTCAGCGCAGAAGCCGCGGATGCCGGTCTGGTTGATCGAAAGCGGAACCGCAACGACCGTGTAACCAGAGTTCACACCACCCACAACCGTTCCGGTACCAGTGGTGAACGAGTATCCGCTCTTGCCGCTGCCCGTCGGGTTACCGTTGTTGGAGAGCACGGCATCGATCAAGCAAGCAGTCGTCGAGGTAGGAGCGCAAGCTGCGCCCAACGCCCCGCCCAGGTTCGTCAGGGCCGGAGCATAACCAACCGTCGGATACGCTGTCTGGTAGGTTACTTCGCCAGTGGTGATGGTACGGATGGACGCGACAGCAGACGACTCATTGGCCGCCATGCGAGCGCGCAGCAAGTTTGGAATCGCGATGGCTGCGATGATCAGGATGATTGCCACCACGATCAGCAGCTCGATCAGTGAAAAGCCCTTTTGTTTCCGCATCTCTATTTGTCCTCTCGTTCGGTCTGAATGTGTTCTTGAAATCTGCTGGTCACGGATGACTCAGTCGCTTCGATATTTGCACTTGCCTCGCCAAATTCGCCAGTTACCGAAGTTCCAAGCCGGCCCCGTGGAAGGGCTTTATTTTCAGCTGCACTCTTGGCTCGATTGGTTACTACCAGTCGGTGAAACCTCTTCCGGCTGGCAAAATACGGCAGCAACTTTGACAATTCGTGTCATTCAAAACGGTCAGCAGTCCCATATTCGAACGCGCCGCTCGCCGCAGTTTGCGCCCATCTCGAGTTTCTATTTCCAAAATCTGACCGCATCTTCCCCCTCTGCCACCCACTCGACCGCGTAGAATGTTGCGGCGCGCTTCGCAACCCCATCCATGGATATTTCGAAAGATATCTTTCAAGTCGACGCCGAGATCGCCCACGCCTGGACGCTACCCGCCCAGCTCTACACCGACCCCAGCATCCTGCTCGCCGAGAAAGAAAGACTGTTCTCGCGCACCTGGCAGGTGGTTGGCCATCGAAGCCGGGTGGCGGCTCCCGGCGACTACTTCACCACGGAATTGCTAGGCGAACCTTTGTTGTTGGCGCGCGGCAGCGACTCTGAACTGCGCGGCTTCTACAACGTCTGCCGGCACCGGGCCGGACCTCCGGCAGAAGGCTGCGGCTCGCGCAAGTTGTTTCGCTGCGGCTACCACGGCTGGACTTACGCGCTTGACGGTTCGCTCCTCAGTGCGACCGAGGTCGAAGGAGTCGAGGGATTCAGGCCTGAAGATTTCGCCTTGCAGCCAGTGCGCACCGAGGAATGGTTCAACCTGGTCTTCGTGAATCTTGATCGCGATGCGCGTCCCCTGCGGGAGAGCCTTGGCGAGTTGCCGAAGCAGGCGGAGAAGTTTCCGTTCGCCGGGATGAAATTGTTTGAGCGCCGCACCTATGACATGAAGTGCAACTGGAAGACGTATGTGGATAACTATCTCGAGGGATATCACCTGCCCAGCGTGCATCCCGGCCTGAATCGTGAACTTGATTTCAATGCTTACGTGGTTGAGCCTTACGCGCATCACGTGCGCCAGTTCAGCCCGATCCGCGGAGCGCAGCCCGGCGACACCACGCCCCGCCGCTATCAGGAGGCACGCGAAGATCTGACCACGGATTACTTCTGGATCTTTCCCAACTGGATGCTGAATTGTTATCCCGACAACGTCTCGCTCAACATCGTTCTGCCGCTTGAGGCGGAGCGGTCTCTTGCGATCTTTGAATGGTATTTGCCGGAGAAGGATCACGGAGCGCCGGCGGCGAAGGCCTCGGTTGAGTTCAGCGACCAGATTCAGGTCGAAGATGTAGGCATTTGCGAAATCGTTCAGAAAAATCTGCACTCCAGGAGTTATTCCCGCGGCCGCTTCAGCGTGAAGCAGGAAAAAGGCGTGCATGCCTTCCATCGCATGTATGGCAAATTCATGCAGCGGTAACTTTGCCGGACATTCGCATGCAACGCCGGGAACAGATTTCGACAGGTTATCAACAGATCACGTACAGAAATGTACGTACATACTGCCGAGCTAAACGAGGACCCCGATTTTGGGGAGCGGGCTGTCGCCTGAGATGCCATTTGCGGAGCCGGAAACAGCGGTTAGAGCGACGATCGTCACCGCCAATAGGTCAGAGGTCAACTTCAGATTTATTTCTCTTCCTCGGGCTCACCAGCGGCGTTTAGCGGATTTTCAATGACTTGCACGAGGGCTCAATCACTTGCACGAAATCTCAATGACTTAGCGGGGTCGGCTGCGTTAGCTGAATTCCTCGGACTTCAGCAGCAGGCAGGTCACGTCGTCGTGCTGCGGCGTATTGCCCACGAAGAGATCGACCTCGGCCATGAGGCGCTTGAGCATATCGGTGGGCTCAACGGATTTGCCAGCTTCGATCGCCGCCAACAGGCGAGCCTCCCCGTATTCATCCTGCCGGGCGTTCTCGGCCTCGACCAATCCATCGGTAAAGATAATCAGCCAGTCGCCAGGCGCGAGGGTGACGGTCGCAGAATCGTATTTCACATCCGGCAGGATGCCGAAGGGAAGGCCGCCGACATCCAGGCGCTCAACCTGTCCGCTGGCACGGCGCAGGATGGGATTGTTGTGACCGGCGTTGATGTAGTCGATCGTCCGATGGACCGGATCGTATTCCGCCAGGAATGCGGTCGTGAAGCGCAATCCGCCCTGGCTGTTCGAGCAGGCGTAGCGATTCATGTTCGATGCCAGTTCGGGCAATGCCACCTGCGCGGTAGAAAGCGTCTTGAGGCTGGCTTGAAACGTGGCCATCAGCATGGCCGCCGGAATGCTCTTGCCGGCGACATCGGCCACTGCGAGGACGACGCGGTTCTCTTCATTCGTGCGGCCGGGGCGGGGAAACACGTCATAGTAATCGCCGGCGACAGTATTTGCCGGGCGCGTGGCATAGGCGATTACCAGTCCCGGAATCTGCGGAGGCGCGCCCGGAAGCAGCCACGTCTGGATTTCGCGGGCAATCTGCAGATCGCGCTTCATCACCACGCGATCGGCGATCTCAAGCATCAGCAGCAGGAGCAGCAGCAATGCCGCCCAGAAATGAAAATCGAATTCAATCGCCTGAACCTTGCCCGCTTCGCCTGTGAATTCGATGGCGGAATGAGGAATCACCAGCAGGATCAGCGCCAGCAGCAACAGCACACGCCGCGCCGGCGACAGCTTTTCAAATACCGCCCAAAAGAATTCCTTGACCACATGCAGGCGCCGCCCGCGCGTGGTCAGACCTTCAGGAGTTTTCGCTTCGACATCGCGAGAATAAAGCCGGTAGCTGGTGCGAGCCTCGGATTCGAACTGCGACCAGAGTTGGCTGACTTCCAGCCCTTCGGTCACTCGCCGCCAGAAATTATGCAGCCGCACGCCAAACGTATTGGGCTGTCCGGGTTGCGGGGCGGGCGGCGAGGCGGTCACCATGGCTCAACAGAATTATAGAGGATGCAGTTTACTCACGAGGCTTCGTGCGGCCCGCGAGTCCGCAAATCATTTGTCATCTTGTGCGATCTCGACCGTCGAAACTCTCAGAACAGATTCATCTGTTCGTCAAACGCCTGCACCGGCCACTTGGTGGCAAAGGCAGAGCGTTCCCGCCGGGCGCGCGTAATTTTGTATTTCTCCCGCAGATGGGTGATCAAGTGCGAAAGCCGCTTGGCATAGGCTGGCGGAAGGAATGCGCGGTCCTGATAGCGCTGCCGGTAGTTCTCCGCCAGATGCGGAAAGTTCTGTTCGAGGAAGGGAAGAAACACCGCGGCCGAGCACGGCTTGAGAAAAAGCGGGTTGGCGAAAACATAATCGGCTCCCGCTTCCGCCGCAGCGCGGACCACTGCTTCCAGATCCTTGGGCGAGTCGGTAATTCCCGGTACGACCGGAGAACAACTGACTCCAACGCGCAATCCCGCCTGCGCCAAGATGCGGACGGCGTCGATGCGAAGATCGGGACGCGGGGCCCGCGGCTCAAGGATTCTCGCCAGTTCGACGTCGAGCGTGGTGACTGTAACGTGCACCGACAGCCGATTTGCCTTCGCCACCTCCTTCAGCACCTCGAGATCGCGAACCACCAGGTTCGACTTGGTGACGATGCCCAGCTCAAATCCGCGGTGGCGCGCAAACTCCTCAAGGATGGCGCGCGTGACCTCATAGCGGCGTTCGGCGGGCTGGTAGGGATCGGTCGCAGTCCCCAGCGCGATCGATTCGTCCGCTTTCACGCGCCGCAAGTCGTGGCGGAGCAACCCGGCAGCATGCTGCTTGACGTAAATCTTCTGTTCGAACTCCATGCCATCGCGCATCTCCATAAATTCGTGCGTGTAGCGGGCATAGCAGTAGCGGCATCCGAACTCGCAGCCGCGATAGGGATTGATCGTCCAGGTGAACGGCATCTGGCGATTACTCACGCAGCGATTCAGCAGCGACTTGGCCGGAAGCGTGAAGTACTCGACGTTGTGCCCTTCGCGCAGCGTTTCGCCTTCCGCCGCCAGTCGGGCAATGCCAATCAACTTGGGCTTATCCGGAAGAGGGAGCAAGGGCAGGGAAGCCATGCAGTATTCGCCTTTTGTTCGCCAATAATAGGCGCTCCGGGGGACGGCGTCAAGTGCACCCAGGGAAAACGGAGAGGAGTTGGACAGATTGTTGCCGCTGCCAGCGGCCGAAGGGAGCTAAGAGTTCTTCAGGCGCGGACTCAGAAACACCGTACCCTGGAGAACTGCATCGAGAGCCCGCGGAAGGTCGTTTGCATCCGACTTCAACAAATACCCAACCGCTCCGAGGCGGAGTGCCTCTTGCACGAGATCGGGAGCGGAATCCTGACTCAGAATTATTAACTTCGAACTTGGGGAACTCTTCCGGATTCGTCGGAGGGCTTCCATTCCATTTAGCTTGGGGAGTGACAGGTCCAACAGAATCAGATCAGGCTGCAGTTCCTCAGCCTTTTGGACCGCTTGCATTCCGTCCACAGCTTCGCCGATGAGAATACATCGAGCTTCATTTTGCAGCGTCAACCGCAGGAAGTTTCTCAACTCCTCGTGGTCTTCTACTATGAGTGTACGTAAGGGTGGCATCACGAGACGATAGATAATATCCTCCTGGCTGCTTGCGAAAGCAACTGCAACAAGAGCAGCCTCCCGAAGGCTGGGGGGGCGGAGTGCGTCAACCACAACGCCAGAAACAGGACAACTGTCAGAACTGATAGGTCTCTTCCGCACCACCAGCCCGGCACTATCAACCGGAGCAACCATCGGGTAGACTGGGCCGCTAAGAACAGGCAAGTACCGCCATGAACCTCCCGATGGATTATCGTCGACCAGCACCTCGGCGCGTGATCGCGCAAACTGCAGATCCTCGTCCGTACTCTGGATGCCGGTTGCCTTCTAACCGCTCGCGGTGGTTTGCCATTCTAGGTATTTCCCTCTTGTGCTCTTTCCTCGTCCCTAGCGCCGTGGCACAAAGCGGCAAGAATGTCCTATTCCTGTTTAGCGCTATCAAATACAGCGACGAGACGTTAAGCATAATCGAACCTGCGATACGAGCCCGTTCCCCACAGCAAATCACGTTTTATCACGCCTATCTGGATGACCCCCAAGTCGAAGAGAAATCTTATCGGGAGAGCCTCGCAGAGACCCTTCGCCACAGATATGCGGGCGTGAAGATGGACGTCGTGATCGCTTGCAATCCCGCAGCGCTTAACTTTGCGACGGAGTTTCGCAGCAGTGTGTTTCCGGATGTGCCGATTGTCTTTGACGCGGTCGGAGAGCTTGAGCTGGCAGCGCAGAAATCGTGGCCTGGTGTAACGGGTGTGGTAACGGCTTCGGGCTTTCGGCCAACGATCGATCTCGCGTTGTACCTTCAGCCAGATACACAGGTGATCGCGATTGTCGCCGGCGCGACCCGTTGGGACAGCGCCCAGTTAGCCGCTCTCCACTCCGAGCTGGTTCGCTATCAGGACAAAGTGAAGGTGATCGACATTGTCGGTACTCCCAATTACCAATTGCTTGAGAGAGTCGCTGCGCTCCCTCCTCGGACTGTGGTCATGTTTCAGGTCTATCCGCAATTTTCGGATGAACCAGATTTCGGAACCTGGGACCTGCTGACGGAAACGGCGCGGCGCTTGCCCACGTATTCCGCCTTTCCAAGGCTCTGTATCGATGGGTGCATCGGCGGAGCATACACCGACAATCCAGTGCAATTGACCTCGACCGCGAACCTGGTCGCACAAGTGCTCTCGGGTGTGCGTCCGGAAGATATTCCAATGGTGCACAACCCGGGCTTTCAGGTTCAGGTGGATGCGCGGGCCCTGCAGCGATGGCAAATTTCCGAGGCCGCGGTGCCCCCCGGCGCGCTGCTGATGAACCGGGAACCGACGGTCTGGGAGCGTGGTCGGAAGTACTTCGTTGCTGGATTCGCCATCATGATGGCGCAGACCCTGTTGATTCTTGGATTGTTCTGGCAAAGGCGACGAAGACGGAAGGCCGAGCTCGAACTTGGACAATCGGAAGAAAAGTTCTCCAGAGTGTTTCGCGAGAGTCCTCTGGCCATCAGCATCGTCAAAGTCAGCGATGGCCGCTACGTTGAAATTAACGAGACGTTCGAGCTTTCCACCGGTTGGAAGCGAGACGAGGTTATCGGTCGGACGCCGCTGGAGATCGACCTGTGGGTGAATCCAGATCAAAGAACTGCTTTTTTGCGGGAACTTCAGGAAGAGGGAAACGTCAGAAATCTGGAGGTTGCGATTCGTCGAAAGGATGGGCGAATTCGCACCTCCCTCGGTTCCGCCGAATTGATTGAGGTCAATGGTGAACCGTGTGCTCTTTCGGTAATCGCCGACATCACCGAGCGCAAACTCGCGGAAGAGGCCATTTCTACTTTCAGTCGCAGATTGATCGAAGCGCAGGAAACAGAACGTACCCGTATCGCCAGAGAATTGCACGACGACATCAATCAACGCCTGGCGATGGTCGCAGTGAGTCTGAAAACACTAAAACAAGGGCTTCCGCTCTCTGAACAAAAAACCAGTCGACGCCTCGAGGAGACCTGCGAACAGGTTTCCGAGTTGGAGAACGACATCCAGGCTCTTTCGCACCGTCTGCATCCGTCGAAACTCGAATACCTCGGACTCGAAGCGGCCGCTGCCAGCCTTTGCCGAGAGCTTTCCGAGCGGCAGAACGTCAAGATTGACTTTCGCTGCGACGGCCTGCCCGAAGACCTTTCGGATGACGTCTCGCTGTGCTTCTTCCGTGTTTTGCAGGAAGCCCTTCACAATGCGGTGAAATACAGCGGCGTGGACGAGTTCGAAGTATCCCTCGACTCTGTGTCGGATGAGATCCAACTGAGGGTGCATGACTCGGGCGTGGGCTTTGACCCCATGCTGACAACCGCTGAGCATGGACTCGGCCTGACCAGTATGAGCGAGCGGTTGAAACTGGTTAGTGGAGAGCTTTCAATTCACTCCAGGCCGCAGGAGGGCACGACCATCCTGGCTCGCGTCCCAATCGCCCAGGCGACGACCGCAGCCAGCGCAGCCGCATAAGGGGCAAAGTCCGAGTCTTGCGGCCAGCACGCCCCCATCATTGCAACCTCCTCGTACTTTTGTTTTGCAGGTTATGGATAGATCTCGGTGTCAAAGCGTGAAATGCGGCCGGGTTGACATAAGGTGTCCACAATTTCGCGCTCCAGTCGCTCGTGGCAAAATCAAAAGCCCGGCCTGATCAGAGCCGGGCTTGATTCTCGGGCTGTCGAAATACTAGGCAGCCACGGATCTCTTGGAACGACCCTCCGTCGCAATCGGTTGAGCTACTTTGCGCACGAGAAAGGGTTGCAGGTTCGGCTCAGAACCGGCCCACTCCAGGCTAACGATAGAGTGTCCAGGCTGGCACGTAACGAAGTAGCGTTCTCCATTAGGGCTGGTTACTTCAAATTTGCCGTTCTCGCCCTGCAGAGCTTCGGCAACATCATACGTGGATATGCTTTCATTCAACTTCATGGGGACTTCCTCCATTTCGTGTTGCAGGTTGTTTGGTTAGGTTGTCCCCTCTCCTAGGGAGGAGCAGTTCTTCTGATGATAGAGCGCATGACCATGGAGTCAAGGCTGTCGCCGATTTTTTCTCGTGAAATTCATACTAGGTACTTTACCCGAGCGTCTTCACGTGCACGATTGTCATTCGCGTTTAGCGAGGGGAGCCGTCCCATGATTCCAGCGGGTACCGGCGACGGTTCGGACATATCGCCAGCAAGGTAGTCCGCTCCGACCCGGACGGCTAGTTCGCAAGCCTCAAGGGGTGCGATGACTTATAGCAGCAGATGACTTCCTTTGCCGTTGAAAATCACGGTTGGTTGCAGGATCCTGAGCACTCTTACAAACAACGGCTTCGCGCGTTGTTGGTGAGACATTGCACCGCAGAAAAGGCGCATAATGCGACCAGCGGAGGCCAGGGTGAAAAACTTCGTGGGCGGAATTGTCGCGACGCTGATCGTATTCACATTCGGCGGCTGGCTTTACCTGAGACTCGGCTGTGCGGACCTGCGCGCTAATCTTCCAACATCTTGGCTGGAAACTCAGCTCGCCACCACAGCATTGAACGCTTCAGCTGCACGCCATGCGCCACCGCAACGGAATCCGATCGCGCCCACCGAAGCCAACCTGCTGGCTGGCGCCCGCTTGTATCGCGACAAGTGTGCCGACTGTCACGGCCGACCTGACAATCCGCTGAGTGATTACGGGGCATCCTTCAATCCACCAGCGCCGCAGTTCATGCAGGCGCATCCCCGCTTGCCCGAGAACCAGGATTTCTACCTCGTCAAGAATGGAGTGCACCGATCGGCCATGCCAGCGTGGGGAAATATCATGGCCGACAGTGAGATCTGGCAAGTGGTCACTTTTCTCAATCAGTTGGACAATCTTCCGCCCTCGGTTCAGCAGGAACTCCATCGGCCCGCAGGCAGCAATCCTTGAGCGGCTGTAATAAACCGGAAGACGTGTCCTCTACAGTACGATGGTCGAAAACAGAACACACTCGGTAGCACCCCTGGCGGATGATTGGTGAAAAATCCCCATAGCGCTCATCAAGGCCGAAAAAGGCGAAGTAAAAGCGCAAGCTTGTGATAAGGCCTTGTTGACGTCAACTATCATTACCGTCGTGACCTTGGAAGAAGCCCGACTATTGATTGTCGAGGGCATCAACTACGCTGCCTACAAAGAGACGGACTCTTCACTCTACGATTCCGACAAGAACCGCCTCTTTGGTTCTGAGCATTACAAGTCTGGCCGCCACATCGTCAAACCTAGCCCTTGGGCCGAGGGTGATTTCGAGGAAAGAATGGCAATGCTGCTGCGGTGGGCGAACACGCTAAACCGTTCCGACCCCGCCTTCGCGCAGGCCCTGAACCTTTTGGAAGGGGAGGATTCGCTTATCGGGCGCGTCATTCGGCGCACCAAGACCCATGAGGGTCGATGAGTGAAATGGCCTTGATAGCGACAGTTAATGATTCTTCTGCATACGACTAAGCCGGAGAAAAGCCGGGTAGGCCAGCGTCAGAGAAGCGGCCCTTGAATAAGACTTCCAGTTCGACGACAGCTACACTCATCACGCGGTCACCGTCCAAGATTCGACACTCCACTTCGAAATGACCAACCCGATGTTGGTAAACGAACTCGCGAAGCCGTTCCAGCGCCCGCTGGTGCGCCTCCTCTGTAACTTGGTCAGATGGCATCGACTTCTCCATCTTGGCAAGTAACCGGTTAGCCTCCGCATCGCGTTCCGCGGGCTCAAGCGGAATATGAAAGTGGAAGAGAACCGATTCCACTTCCGTGGCGTAGCTGCCACTCGTTTGGTTCGTTTCTGAGGGTACTAATTTCTTGCTGCCATCCGGGAGGACTTGGTAGGCGACAGTTGCTATCTTGAGAGGACTCCGGCTCTCACCCCACGAGTAAGGCCGCGCCGGGGCGCTGCAAGTAATCTGGATGTCTCCCAAGTTGCTGACCTGAACGAGCCCGGATGAGGAACGGCTCACCACACTCTTACCCACAAGCTCGCACGAGGGAGGTTTATCCCCAGCGAATGCCACGGACGAGAGCAGCAGTTGAGTTATCAGCAGGTATCTCAATGAACTATCCCCGCACGACCCGCGACGGGTGCCTGTGCATTCTACGCGCTCGTCTGGATATTGGCGAAAAATCTCGATAGCACTCAAAATGCCCGGCACAATGATTCTGACGGTAATCGCCGGCCTGATTTGGCCCAACCAGGACTACTCTTTGCCCAAGAGACGCGTTCGCAATAACGAGCCTGCTATTTGGAAAGGAATGGTAGACATCGCGATAAACAACGGGAGGAATACGATCGCAACCGGAATTCCTATCAATGACAGCACGATCATGAGAAGACTGCGATGCAACACGGCGAGATACGCAACTACTCCGTACCCTGCGAGTCCTGCGAACAAGATTAATGCAAGCGGAATATCCATCAGCCACTGCCGCTTGTTCCAGTTGCTGAGGTAATCCCATTCAGTTGCTCCTGAGCGGTAACACTGGCCGCAACGGCAAACATATTTCACGGGTCCAAGGGAGACTTGCCGCTATCAACCAGCACTCACTTATCAAGACGAGCACGACTCCATTGCCCGGGGGGATGCTGCAATCGCGCTCATTGCGGCTCCATGCGTGCTAACATCCACTGATCCGGCTCGCCCACCGGCTTGAGCCGCGCGGAGGTCACGATGAGTTCAACCACACGGCGTAGTTTCCTCAAAACCGGTCTGGCCGCTGGAGCCATGGCCACTGCAGGAATGCTTCCGCTGGTCGCCGCCAAGCGCGCCGCGAGCGATACCGTAGTGCTTGGCCGCTCAAAAGTGGAGGTGACGCGGCTGGCCTTCGGCACCGGGACGAACAGCGGTGCGGTGCAGGCCGCGCTGGGGCAGCAGGAGTTCACACGGCTGGTGCGCTATGCGTACGATCGCGGCATCCGCTTCTTTGAGACGGCTGAGGCCTACGAGACGCCCGGAATGCTGGGAGAAGCGCTGAAAGGCTTGCCGCGCGACAGCTATCAGCTGATGAGCAAGGTGACTACCTTCCACCAAGGAATTGATCCTCAAGCCAAGTTCGACGAACTGCGGCGCACCTCGAAGACTGAGTACTTTGACATCATGCTGCTGCATTGGCAGCACTCTGCCGACTGGCCCGAGACTACGAAACGCTGGCAGGACGGGATCCTTCAGGCGCAGCAGAGAAAGATCATCCGCACCCATGGCGCCTCAGTGCACGGATTGCCGGCCCTGCGGCAGATGCCGGGCACACACTGGCTCGATGTGGGACTGATTCGCATCAACCACAGCGGCGCACGCATGGACGGCCCGACCTCTGAGGACACCAACCACCCAGCCAACGTGAGCGAAGTGGTCGATCACATCCACCAGTTGAAGACGGAAGGGCTGGGTGTGATCGGCATGAAGCTTTGCGGTGGCGGTCAGTTCGAGCGAAGTCATGACGATCGTGTGAAAGCAATGCGGTTCGCTTTCCAGAACGCGGGAGTGGATTGCGCCACGATCGGTTTCAAGAACACGCAGGAGATCGACGAGGCCATCAGCAACCTGAATCTGGCGCTCGCGTAATCCGCCCGCCAGGGGTTGCGCGTAATCGCCTTATGGCGTCAGTCAGCTTCGGCTGAGAAAAAAATCCTGCTCTGCTTCGCCGCAGCAGTGCTAACCTTCTTTATTGCCGGTCTCCTTTATCTCTTGTGCTTCGAGCACGTCGATAACTTGGGAGCGTACAGCATCCCGCCGGAGACCGGCCTTCTTATCCCATCTGCTCTCAACAGTAGCTCGAACCTAGCCCATAAACCGGTCCGGACCGGTTAGTCGTGGATGTCAGGGAGTGTCAACAGATCTGACGTGCAGGTGATCTGGTCTGCGCCTCCAGCGAATTCGCCCTGGTCTGTGCCCCCGGTGAATGTTCCGCTTGAGGACGCCCGGGTCAACTGGATGTAATCCGCTACCGGATTGGTACCTACGAAATCCGGGTCGGCGCTGGAAACATTGAGCGTCATCGTCTTGCCACTGGTCGAAAGACATGCGGCGCCGGTCGTCGTTAAGATGACCGTGGACGCGGTCTTCGTGAAGCCCGACCACGTTGTGCACTTGTTCACCGCGGGCACAGTAAAGCTTGGCCCGACGAAAGTCGTGCCCCCAGTGCCGAAGCCGCCGGCCGTCGCGATGCAGAATGAGCCTCCCCCGGGAAAGGTCTGGCTGGCAGCGAAGGTGATCACACCCTTACTGCTGATCTTCAATCCTGTCTCCGTGGGCGCGGCAGTGCCCGAACCGTAGAGCAGGTTCAGCGTACCGCTGGGAGCCGACGAATTATTTGCGGCTGGCTCGGCTTGCAGCTGGAACGTTTGCGCTACGGCGGCTGAAGTCGAGCTATTAAACGCCGATGCCACGAATCCCTCGGACCGTGAATTCTTGCCGCCGCCGGACGTCGCCGCTCCGGTAGCCGGCAGGGTCAATTTGCCCAGGACATTGACGCCGGTTGTTCCGGTCTGAGTAAGGATGGAATTCTGAATATTGGTCGACGTCGTGAAGAGGGGGATCGTATTCACCGTTCCGCCTGTCGTCGTAACGTTGGAAGAAGTTGCAGCATCGGGCGCATCGACGGCCTGATTCTGGGCGAAAGATGGACAACTGGCCACTGAAACGAAAACTGCAACCAGCTCCAGGAGTAGCTTCGGACGAATAGTCATAGGTTCTCCTCGAGGGAATTTTCTGGGCGGAGAAGAGTCGCACCGCCCACCCTCGTATAGTGGCTCGAAAGTCCGAATCGTTTCGTTGCAGGAGAAATTTATTCAACCAGCGCAAATCCTGTCTGAGATCGGCGGAATCGGCTGCGCTGATAGTCAGTCACTGCGCCGGTTATTTTCGCAGTGGACGTAACATCGATAGCACTCATCTTCCAAACCGTTTCGAATAGTTCAGATGTGAGGCGAATCAAAAGACCTCGTAAATTGAGCGCTATGCGTGATAGCAACAGTTATGATGATCCGTTGGTTGGCGATAGTCCCAGAGTTCAATGATTGTGCAAACCCAATCTTGGCAGAAGGTCACGAAATTCTACCGTGACCGCACGGAGGAGAATCCCTTCTTCCTCCCGATGATGGAACTCGCCCAGCAAATCGCAGCCTCGAAATATGCGAGCGGCCTTTACCCCTGGACCTCAATGCACACCCTGTGCATGAGCCAGACGCCGGAGGCTGATTTGACCAAAGAAGTGTTCCGCATTGCACTCGACCCTCAGGATGGCGCTCTCGTTTTCGATTTCCAAGAGACAGGCTCTACCTTGCCGAAATACCAGCACTGGATTCGACGGTGTTCGCCGGACGAGGGCTTCGCCCGATTTGAACGATTCGTACGGCTCAAGAAATGGTATGTGGAATACGGGGCTCTGCCTCAATGCATTATGAAAGAGCGCCCCGCTTCAGAAGGTCGAAGCCGGATGAGGCGCCGCCTCCGCTGCGCTGCGCTGTGCAGGGCTTCGCTCCGCTACGGCGGCGCTCGAGAGTAACTGCCGTAGTGTGCCCGGTGGGAAAGGACTACAGAAGAGCCTAGTCAAATTAGCTGGAGAATGGCATTTTGCCTTGAGGGAAAGCCAAGCGTTGGCACGAAAGCTTTCCCCCCAAGGAGGCAACTCAAATGAGTCACGACGTCAAATATATCGGAATGGACGTGCACAAGGAAGCGATTGTGATCGCGGTCCTGAATGAGAGCGGGAAACTGGTGATGGAGTCGGTCATCGAAACCAAAGCCAGCAGCATTCTGCAGTTTCTCCACGGTCTACGGGGCGAGCTGCATGTGACCTGGGAAGAAGGCACCTGGGCGGCCTGGCTATATGATCTGCTGCAGCCGCAGGTGCAGCACATTGTGGTGTGCAATCCGCGGCGCAATGCCTTATTAAAGGAGGGCAGCAAGAGCGACAAGGTGGATGCGCAGAAGCTGGCCGACTTGTTACGCACCGGCATGCTGCGAGCGGTCTACCACGGGGAAAATGGACTACGGACACTACGCGAGTTGGGGCGCAGTTATCAGACCATCGGCAAAGATTTGACGAGGGTGATGAATCGACTGAAGGCGCTGTATCGCGGTTGGGGCATTCCCTGTGCTGGCACCCAGGTCTATGCTGCGCGCTGTCGCGAGGAATGGTTAAACAAGATTCCGCAAGCCGGCTTGCGCCGCCGCGCGGAGCTGCTCTATCAACAGCTGGACGGATTGCAGGCCTTGCGGCGCGAGGTGCGACCCGAGTTTTTGGCCGAGAGCCGGAAACATAAAGCCGCGAAACTGCTGCGCCAGATTCCCTGCATCGGTCCGATTCGAGCCGCCCGTTTGATCGGGCTGATGCAAACCCCGCACCGGTTCCGCAGCAAGCGGCAACTATGGACCTACAGCGGCCTGGGCATTGAGACGCACGACAGTG
The DNA here is from genome assembly GCA_963731405.1 of uncultured Acidobacteriaceae bacterium. GTDB lineage: Bacteria > Acidobacteriota > Terriglobia > Terriglobales > Acidobacteriaceae > Sulfotelmatobacter. Next base: position 39,323 of record CAVSVS010000006.1, read on the forward strand.
CGCAATACCGCTTTGTCCGTGGACAACTGCAACTCTCTAAGAAACCTCAGCAGGTTCGTGGTCTGAATCGAAATCACAACCATGAGATGAAAGAGATCTTCAAGAGTGCGGCCACCCGGGCCAGCTGTGGCAGGGGACCGTTCCACGATTTCTACGAGGCTTTGCTGGCCAAGGGCATGAAGCCGGAGATGGCGCGTCTGACCCTGGCGCGCAAGATCGCGGCCATTACGTTAACACTTTGGAAAAAGGAGGAAGGTTTCGACGTCGAACAACTGAAGACGCAAGCAGCTTGAGCATCGAATAGAACCCAGGTGATCTCCCAAGGTTTTCATGCCTCGGTGGTAGCCCATCGGTTCTTGCGATGCTCCGGTTCGAGGGAGAGTATCCATTCGCTCATTCAGGCACTCTGTGTGCGGTAGTCCAGCACCGAGTCTCCGGCTCAATCCTATGCCCTCTCGGATAACCGAAAAAAGCTGTAGGCCTCGAGCCTCACATAGGATCATGGTTGGCACTTAAGCCAACGTTTAGCTTGCGTAGCTTCGTAACCGAATGGCGTCGAGTACCACAGCGTCATGAAACCGTCGAGTGGAGACAAGCAACTGGGGTTGGCATCACCGCGGGGAACTGCGGCGAGCCAAAGCGACCAAACCAATAACCCCTCTAAGAATGAGGTGAGCAATGAGGTGGGGCTGGATGTAAGTCACTACGCCCGCATCTCTCAGAGGGGCAGGGAGAATCTTTTTTCCTTGACATCCCCTTTCATAGGATGAGCGAAATGGTCTGATTTGCAACAGTATATCATCGGCCGCGCGTTGCATTTCGAGAAGTTAGGCACAATGCAAGCTGAAATCAATAGCGGCACTCTGATCTGGAGGTCATCGCGATCTGCAACGTTGGAGATTGTTGGCGCCTTTAGGCTCCGAGTCAGGAAGCAGTTTCACGGCTGCAGAGCGACACCCCAGGAAGACCTTGCCAGTAACAATAAGCTCTTCATTGAGCATGCCTCCAAGTACCTGTCGCCGTTCTGGCCGACACTCCAACTGTGCCGATCGCCTGATTCGTGGAGTTCGCAGTGTGGATTGTTTGCTCGAAGGTGAGATCCGGTCTCACTATCAAGGTCGCTGACACTCCGGGTTCGTCTCCAGCAAAGGTCCCTGAAACGGTGTTGCAGGGCGAAGGATCGCCTCTACCGTCCACTGCGCATAATACTGTCGGAGACTGAGCGAGACGAAACATCAAGATCCTCATGCAATGTCGGCCAGTCAGATCATGCAGGCTCCTTCGCGTACATGAAGCAACTCACGGGTGCGCAGATTGCTGTCATGCGGGAAGATGTCGGAATGATCGAGGACGGAGGCAAGAGCGATTTTTACTACGGCAAAGACTGGCAAGTGATGGGGCAGCCGCCCGTGAAGGTGGACCGCGTGCTGCGCGATGGCGATACAGTGAGACTTGGAGGGTGATCTTAACCGCCTATCACACACCCGGTCACACCAAAGGCGCGACAACCTGGGTTACCACTCTAGTCGAGAGAGGAAAGGCCTACAGCGTAATTTCGCCGATGCTGCACTTCAATCCTGGCTACAAGGTGACTCAGTCCGGATCCTACCCTGGAATCAATCAAGACTGTCGTTACACACTCGTTTCCTGACCGTCCGTGCAACCGTGACATGGAGCCCGACGCGACACCGTCGCTATAATCTGAGACGATCGTACCAGAGCACGAAGAAAACACCGACACCAGGCGACAAGCAGCAAAAATCCTCAAGACGTTCATCGCAGTCGCTGATGCTGCACCCAGTAAGTGTCGATAAATGCAACGACATTGTCATACGCACGTGCGATGTTCGAATCGGATAAGTCCGGTCCCCCCACCTGCTGATGGGGTGCGTGCCGCAAGGCGCGCTGACTCCAGGTGACCGGGCTGAGCCACGAATCGCGGTCACATCGCGAAAAATTTCACTCAAAATCGCTCCGCAGGTCTCGGACGGATCGATGAGTGAAATCGCCGTCAGCCAACCCGGTCTGGGTATCAATGAGTTTTGATAGCGATCTCCTGGGCAGTCAGTCGATTCACGAATTCTCCTCGTTATATACTCTCGCAATGAAGCGAGCCGTCCAAAGCCGCCGCAAAGTATACGGGCAACTCCTGGACCATGCCCGCCGCCAGCCGCATCGGGAATGCTGCGGAATTCTGGCGGGGCAGGACGGGCTAGTCACTCAGGCGTTCCCGGCGAAGAACGTCGCGGCGGATCCAGTCAGGAATTACGAGATCGCACCCAACGAGATCGTGCGCCTCATGCAGGAACTCCGCAAGCGTCGGCTCGAATTCCTCGGCATTTATCACTCGCATCCGAATTGGCGGGACACGAACGAGCCCTCGCCCAAAGACATTGCGTTGGCCCACTATGCTGAAGCGATCTATTTCATCGTGACGCCCCGACCGTACGCCACTACGCCCATCCGGGCATTTTCAATCCGAGATCGGCGTCCGATAGAACTTGAAATTCAGGTCCTGCCCTAACGTAAACGCGCGGCGGTTCGGGTCCCAAATCTGCATCGAGCGAACTTCTTCCACCGTTGCGCGTGGGACCGGCTGCATGATTGTTGCAGCATCGCATTACACTCATAACTCTTTTCTGAGAGTCAGCGCCGTCGCGCGTCGTAATCACGTAGTTCCTCTTTATGGACTTTGTCTTGCTTTGTATGCGTAGATCACTGCCAGCAGCGGTGGGGCGAGGAGGAATCCCCAGAACGGAATGGCGAATCCCAGGACGATCGGTACGAGTATCGAGGCCCACATCGGCACTTTGGCAACGCGGCGCATGATGTAGGGCTGGAGCAGGAGTCCGTCCACGACTACGATGACCGCGTAGAGAATCAGCACGTAGAGCGGATGTTCCCAATCGTGCCAGCGCAGCAAAGCCGCCAGCACCGGGCCGACGAGACTGAGGACCGGTCCGAGGTGCGGGACGATTTGCAGGGCCGCAGCCAGCACTGCCCACAGTGGTGCCCAGGGTACTTTGAGAATCCAAAGACCGACCAGCCACAGGAGTGCGACCGCGATCGAATCCTGGACCTGTGCGATCGCCCAGTTCTTCAGGGCAAAACCGGTGACGTGAATGTGCTCTCGGGAATCCATGTGCGAGCGCGCCGTGAGCCGGTTGTGCGGAGTTGGCGATTCTCTGCGATCCGGCTGCTCTGATTGTAGCGGCACTCACTTCTTCTTTTTCTTCCTTCTTCTTCTTCAACACACGCAGAATTAAGCCTCACACCCTAGTCATTTTGCCAGTAGCGGGAAGCGCCGGTGTGCCATAAATTCAGCGGAATCACAGGGCGTATTTGCGTTGCGAACATGTCCTTTGAGCGCACATCGTGTGATTCACTCTGAAGTCCGTTTCGGTCTGACGCCTTTGGGAAAGGACCTGTCAGGCGATGGAGGGAACAGCAATGCAAGTTAAGAACGCAATCTTAATAGCCGCATCCTTCATGATTCTGCTGTGCGCGATGCCCTCGCGGGCGCAACAAAAGGGACAATGGGTTCCCGGACAGTTTGGCCTGAACGCCGGCGTGATTCCCGACCCCGGAATCACTTACGCCAACCTGGTGGTGAACTATTCTGCCACCCAGTTGTACGATTCCGGCGGAAGCCGCATTCTTCAGAACGTTACGGGAACGTATTCGTTCTGGGCAGATGAAAACATTCTCTTCTACGTTCCCAAGCACAAGATCCTTGGCGGATATTTCATGCCGTATATTTCGATCAACGTGGCCAACGGTTCGCTGGTCGCCGACTTTCCGCCGCTCCTGCCCGCGATTACATCGGGGATCAATCTGAACGCGGGCGGATCAGGCTTTGCCGATCTGTACGTGGAGCCGCTGAATATTGGTTGGCACTTTGCGAAACGCGTGGACTTCAATGTTGGGTACTCGTTCGTCGCTCCCACCGGCCGGTACACGCCGGGAGCCAGCGATAATGTTGGCTCGGGATATTGGGGTAACGACATCACCTCGGGCACGACTCTCTACATCACCAAGAACCACGCGACCACCGCAAACCTGACCACCGACTGGGAAATCCACGGGCAAAAGACAGTCGCCAGCAGGCCGGGTGGTCAGTTCAGCAAGATCACGCCAGGCCAGGCCTTTACCGATGAGTGGGGAATTGGCCAGGTTCTTCCGTTGAAAAAAAATCTCAGCCAATTGGCGCAGCTCGGCTTGGTTGGGTATGACCAATGGCAGGTTTCCAATGATGGTGGGAATTTTCTAATTGGTGGAATTCCGGTCGCCGCGAGTAACGTGCCGTACTACTCCGTGCACGGAATCGGCGTCCAGGCCAATTACATTCTGCCGGCAAAAAACCTTTTGCTGTTCTTTAAGTACTACGACGAGTATTCCGCCAAAGCGCGCGTAAAGGGTCGAACCATCGTCTTCGGCGGTTCGTGGACATTCAAGTTCCCGAAACCGCCCGCCAAGCAACCGTAGAGGTTGCTGGGTCGAACCGGCCAGCCTTGAAAAGCGGAAGGACGACTCCATTCATTCCTTTTCCACAGATCTCCACAACAAAAAATTTTCTTTTTGTGACGAACAACCTTTACTGAGGATTTCAGGAAGCGCAAGCTTGCTATGTGCGCCAGGGATTACTCGACGGACTTTCAGGATCGGGATCCGGCGCTGACGCTAAGTCGAGCCGTAAGTCCTTATTCCGGAATATTTTACCCGTAAGTCTTTGTGGCTCAAGATTTTGCGGGGATGGCAAGGAATACCCACGAGGCAAGTGGTTAAGAATCAAGATTTTAGAGGAATGTGCAAAAAAAATGGGGGGGGGGGTTATATTCTCGGCTAGGTTTCGTGGCCCCGTAATCGTCAGGGCTAGCGTCGTTCCGATCCTCCGGCCACGCTGACCTTGAACCAGTAAACGTGGTTCGACAAACACGGCTGGCTTCTTTGCGTGAATACAAAGTCGATTGCACATTACTTTCGTTTGCGAATCGAATCTGGGTCGCGAGGCGTCGCCCTTGCCGCCACGTATGCTCATGACGTGCAGACGTTTCGAATCGTATTGCTGGTGGCGCTGGTGAGTCTGGCTGGGTCGTCGGAAGTGGCGCGGGATAAGTCCCGCGACAACTTTACCCACCGCCTCCAGCGCGAGGACCAACGGTGGGCCGAGCAGACTCTGAGCACGCTTTCTCTTGAAGAGAAAGTTGGTCAGCTCTTCATGGTTCGCATGCGCGTGGGATTGTCGGGAGCGGGGAATCCCGAGTACGTTCGGCTCTCCGACAGCGTTCGCAAGTATCACATCGGATCGGTGGCCATGTCGGCGCCGCCCGGACGGCGCTCTCTTCACAACGATCACCGCTACGAAACGGTGGTGCTGCTCAATCGCTTGCAGGCGGAATCGAAGCTGCCGCTTCTGGTTGCCGGAGACTTCGAACAGGGTGTGCTGCCGGCGCGCCTTTTCGGCACAACCGTGTTTCCCCATGCGATGGCCTTCGGTGCGGCGGGGAAGGCCGCCTACGCTGAGGAGTTCGGTCGCATCACGGCGCAGGAGAGCCGTGCGATCGGCGTGCACTGGAATTTGTTTCCAGTCGCGGATGTGAATTCCAACCCGGCGAATCCCATCATCGGCACGCGAGCCTTCGGTGCGGATCCAGACCAGGTAGGCACGCTGGTGGCTGCCTACATCCGCGGCGCACGCGCCAACGGAATGCTGACCACCGCCAAGCACTTCCCCGGTCACGGCAACACTGGTACTGACTCGCACCTTGGCGTCGCGCGAGTCGACGAGCATCAGGAAGTATTGCGCACGGTTGACCTGCCTCCGTTCCGCAAAGCGATCGAAGCCGGAGTCGACGCGGTAATGACCGCGCACATCCGTGTACCCGCGCTCGATCCAGATCCGAACCTGGTCGCTACGACATCGCCCGCAATCGTCACCAATCTGCTGAAGAACGAACTTGGCTTTAAAGGCATCGTCGTCACGGACGGACTCGACATGGCCGGCCTGACACGCCTCTACGCAGGCAACGTTGGACGCGCCGCAGTCGATGCTTTCAAGGCAGGGAACGATGTGCTCACCATGCCCGCAGACTTGGACGCCAGTTACCGTGCGGTTCTCAGCGCGGTCCGATCGGGAGAGATTTCCCAGCAGCGCCTCGACACGTCCGTGTTGAAGATACTTGAGGCGAAGGCTTACCTGGGTCTGCACAAGGCGCGACAAGTCGACGTGGCGGCGATCCCAAAGTTGGTCGGGAGTGCGGCCAATGCTGCGGTGGGTCAACGCATCTCTGACGCCTCGATCACGCTGGTGCGGAACAACCGCAAACTGCTTCCGCTGAAAAAAGCCACTGTGTCAGTGCAGACCGTTGCGCTGCATTCAGGAGCGCACCAAAGAGCCCGGCAAGATCGCGAAGGCACGCTCGTGGTTGTGCTCTGCGACAGCGTTCGCGCAGAAGATGGTCGCGTTCTGGAGCACGAGATCAAAGCTCGTACACCGGATGCCAAGGTCGTCTATGTTGACCCTCGCGTAGCGGCCAGCCGAACCAAGAGCGTGCTTGAAGCAGTGGACCACGCGCGAGCAGTCGTGGTTGCCGTGTACATCGTGCCATCGGCCGCGAGGTCGAGAAAGCTGGGGCGCGGCGGCAAGCATCCCTCGTCGCTTCCGGATTCGACTAGCACTCTCTTCGACAAGATTCTTGACCGCGCCCGTGACAAGACCGCAGTCCTCGCGATGGGAAACCCATATCTGACGGATGATTTCCCTGCAATTCAGAATTATATCTGCACGTTCTCGAACGCGACGGTTTCAGAGGTCAGCGCGGCCCGCGCACTATTTGGGGAGATCCCGATGTCGGGTCACATGCCAGTTAATCTTGCCAGCGCGGTTCCGCAGACTCAACCAGTTTCGCAATCGGTGCCGGAGATGAGCTTAGGTCTTCCATAACGTCGTTGCGGACTAGCGTGGTGATCGCTCCAAGGCCTTGCGATCCCACTTTCCCAGGTTGGCTGCTGCATCGTAAGTGCTCTCGAGGAACTCCATCAGTGCAGCCTTTGGAGATGTGGCGCTGCGCACGTCGTCGTACATCAGCAGGAACTCTTTCATTTGTGGATGGTAGTAAGCGGCCTGAGGCCGGACCTTCTGTTCCGCAAAGCCCGGCGGTTCTGGTGCAGCGTAGGAATAGAAGGCAGGTCCCTTGATATCGCCGCCGCCCGGCCAGAACCCCGCGCTGCTCACCTCGTGAGAGTAGGCTTCGCGAGTGATGGGATCGGCTCCGGGACGCTCGGGCGCCGGACGGCCCGAGAAGCGAGTCACGGCGAGATCGAAGCTTCCCCAGAAGAAGTGTACGGGACTAGCTTTACCGATGAATTCAGCACGAAACTCCTGGAAGACCTGATCGACCCACACTGTGATGCGCCAGAACTTGTTTACCGCTTCGGGATCGTACGATGCGTGGGCCTGGTCTTGTTCGAAGGGAGTGGGGTTGGGAACTTCACAAGGCATCGTCCAGATCTTTGTGGTGACGCCGAGGTTCGCAATGGCCGCCATGAACTTGGTGTAGAACTCGGCGACACTCTGCGGCTTCAAGGCGATTTCGGCGGTGCGGCCCTGGTCAGTCTCGATCAGGAGTTTGTGGTCGATGAAATCGAATCGAACCTCGACCGTCCCACTGTCATAGGGCATAGCTTCGGTCGTCATGCCGCGCGCCGTCAGGTAGAAAGTCACATTCCAGAAGTGATTCACCAGCGGACACAACTTGAGGCGCAGTTTGCCGACGACCTGGGTCCACATGTGCAGGGTGGCGAGCGTGTCTTTCCAGCTATCGAAAGGCAAGGCGGGCAGCAGATCGGGATTTGTTTTGGCGAGTGTCATGGCTCATGATTCCTGGCGAATTACTCTACACGCCGCTCCGCGCATTTGCCATCGGGTGATTACTTCTGGTCACGGAGTTTCTTGAGGGCTTCCATGCCGGTCTGATTCTGCGGGTTGAGTTCGACCGACTTCTGGTAGTTCACGATGGCAAGCTCTTTTTGACCAGCCTTGAGGAAGGCTTCTCCGAGGCTGTCGTAGGCGTTCCAGAACTTTGGGTAGTCTTGCACTTCGAGTTGGAAGATCTGCAGGGCCGCGTCGGTTTGCCCGGCGAACAGGAAGTGGTAGCCGAGAGCGATCAGAGTATTCTCGTCCACTTTGTAAGCAGAAGAGTCGCCCGCCTTCTTCAGTTCGGAGTAGCGGGTCATGACTGCCTGGGGGCCTTTGATGGTGGCGACGAGCATCAGCAGGTTGACGGCAGAGGGCGGATCGGGCGTGTAGTTCCAAGCATATTCCGTGGCAACACTTTGTACGAGTTGATTCGCTACGTTGATGCCGTTGTCGGAGTTGGCCATGATCGCGACACCTTTGCCCGTGTCGGCAAACATGATCAGAACGGCCTGAAAGCCTTCATCGGCGCCGTCGTGGCCGAACTCTTCCGGATTCTTATGCGATGCCAGAAAGAATCCCAAGCCGACCTGCTCGATCTGCGGCTTCAGCATCTCGCGCGTGGTGGCTTCCGTGAGAACGTGATTGGCTTTGCCCTGTTTCGAGAGCGCGATCTCAATGCCGAACTTGGCCAGATCCGTAGCGGTGGTCCAGAGGCCCGCTGCGGCCATCTCGGGATAGATGTGCCACTTTCCCTTGACGGACATGCCGTCTCCGTAGGTGCCGGTGGCGGTCATGGCGGCGCGAGTGGGTGGAAGCGGTTGCTGGTAGGTGCTATCGGTCATGCCGATTTTGTCGAGAACGGTTTGCCGCATGAATTGCGGGAAGGGTTTGCCAGTCACGTCTATCACAAGTTGCTGTTCAATGGTGACGCCGCCGCCGGAGTAACGGAACTTGGTGCCGGGTACGAAATCCACGCGGATGGGCGCGGTGTTGGCAGGCGGTTCACCATTGAAAATCTCAACCAGCGTCGGGATCGTGGAACCCACTTCGTAGCCGGGGAATCCGTGGACGGTGAGGCCGGCGCTGTGACTGAGGATTCGTCGCAGTGTGACTTTTTGATCTTTGGTGAACTCGTTGTCGGGGACCTGCCACGATTTGAGCTTTGCGTTCACGTTCTCGTCGAGTGAAAGCTTTCCATGCTCGACCAGTGAGAGAGTCCCGGTGGCTGCTACCGGCTTGCTGATTGAGCCGGCTTGAAACAGTGTGTGGACGGTCACCGGCGTGTTGGAACCGCTCTCGGTGACTCCGTAGGCTTTGGCCCAGGCAATCTTGAAGTTGTCGACGACGGCGACGCTCAGGCCGGGGCACTTGTAGAGTTCCATGAGCTTTTCGAGGCTGAGCTGCAGCGGTGGTTCGGAACCACTGAGGGGAATCGGCGGGATGCCATTTTCTACGCGCTGAATGCGTGTGGCGAGGTCGGGATTCTTGTGGACGGGGCGTGACTTGGATTGAGCCTGGACCGTTATGGATAGCGAGAGAAGTGCAGCTGAGATTAAGACGAAGCACGCGGATGAGCGCAATCGCATGAATCCTCCGTCGAGCGGTTGAGATCTGGAGTATAGACTGTGCGCCTGAAGCGATGTTAGCTCGTCTTCAATTTGATTGCTGCATAGCCTTTGTTAACGACCAACGATTGGGGGCGATAGGCATCATAAGAAACTGTCCAGGTAACGCTCACGCTTCGACTTCGCTCAGGGCAGGCTTTCGCGGCTGGGCTTGCTTCAACCCACTCTACTGCTTTTCTGCTGAGGCCTCCGCGGGCTTGGAGAAAAGCTTGGGATCGATCGTCGGATTGAGTTCAATCTTCTTGAATTCGGCGTTGCTGGTTTCTTTGCCGTCCTGCTTGTTCTGATGCTTGTAGGGCATGGTCAGTCCGTCGACGGTGCGCCAGTCGGAGAGATTCGATTCACCGTCGAATGGACCGGATTGTCCCATGGCTTTGTATTTTTCCCGCAGGATGTAGCCGGTCTTGGGATCGATATACCAGCGGAGCCAGGGAATGGCGCCGCCGATGTCGAGGATCGCGGCATCGACATCGCCGATTTTTTCCGTGCCTGCCGCGGTGAAAGTAAATGCGGGATCGTCGGCGTGCTGCGCAACGTAGACGAGATCGTGTTGAAGCTGCGAAAGCATTTCGGTCTTTTGCGCGGGAGGCATGTTGCGCGTGCCCATGCCCGCCATGCTCATAAAGGCAGTGTCAGGCGTCGCGACGATGGTGAGCGCGCCCTGCGGCGTCTGCACCTCGACGTGCATTTTGTCGGGATACGCGAGAGTGACATCCACCGGATTCGGAGGGCTGCCAGCGTCGCTCTCATCGATGTTCACGTGAATCGCTTTGACGGATTGCAGCTTGGGTAGACCTCCCATGGCAGTGGCAACTTTTGCGGCCAGTGCTTTGCCTTCAGCGTTGGAGGAGGCGGGCTTGGCGGTGTCCTCTCCTTTTTCGCCGGGCGGGGGCGGAATCGTGATGTCGATTTCCTTCGGCGGCCCAAGGGATGCGAGTGCCTTGTCGAATTCCTTGGTGTTGCCGATGACCAGTACCGCGAGCTGATCGCGATGCAGATACTTGGTCGCTACGCGATTGACATCAGCGGCGGTGACCTTCTTCACTTCCGCCTGATACTTGTCGAGCCAGTCGGGCGGGTATCCGTAGTATTCGTAGGTCATGCGCTCGCCGAGAATTTTGTCGGGAGAGTCGAGACGGAAGATGAAGGCGTTGAGGATGGCGTCTTTAGCCTTCTGGATTTCGTCGTCGGTGATGGGCTGCTTCGCCAGACCTTCGATATCGTCCGATGCAGCCTGAATGGCTTCGAATGTGCTTTGACTTTTCGTTCCGATGGAGACCTGCAGAATGCCGGGATGCCCGAAATTCGAGCCGATGCCGCCGCCCACGCTGTAGGCGAGTCCGCGCTTGGTACGAATGTCGTTGAACAATCGCGACGAGAATCCGCCGCCGAAGGCTTCGTTGAATACGGCAATCGCGTAGTAGTCGGGATTGTCGCGGGTAGTTCCGAGCGCCACCATATGGATGGTGCTCTGGTTCACGTCGTCTTTCGGAACAAGATAGTAACCGGGCTTGGCGGGATTGTATTTGATGTCATTCTTGGGAAGCGTTGGACCTTTGGGCCACGAGTCGAAGGCGGCGCGCAGCCGGGCTTCCATGGCGGCAGAATCGAAATCTCCGCTGATGCCGAGAATGATGTTGTTGGGGTGCACGTACTTACCGTGCCAGTCGATTAAGTCCTGGCGCGTGACCGCGGCGACGGTTGCGTACTCTGGTACGCGAGCGTAGGGATTGTCGGGGCCGTAGGCCAGTTTCACCGACTCGCGGTGAGCGATTTCACCGACCTGGTCGTTGCGGCGGGAGATGCCGTCCTGTTCTTCCTTCTGCGCGATGTCGATTTTGTCGGCGCGAAATTCGGGATTTCGCAGCACGTCGAGGAAGACTTTGAAGACATCGTCGAGGTCGGCCTTAAGACACGAGAAGCCGATGGTGGTGGAGTCTGGGCCGCCGCCGGTTTCGACTTTCGCCGCGCGAACTTCAAGGAAGTCGTCGAGCTGATCGCCGGTCTGAGTCTTGGTGCCACCGGTGCGCCAGACTTCACTGTAGATATCAACGAGTCCGGTTTTGGCGGCAGGCTCGTTGACCGATCCGCCGCGGATGCGGGCGGTCCCGTCGATCAAGGGTAGTTCATGATCTTCCTGCAGGAAGATCACCATGCCGTTCGACAGCTGGATACGTTTGGGCTGTTTCGGCTGGAACGCAGGCAATGGTGGAATTGGAACTTGCTGCCAACTTGTGGCTTGGGCTGCGGCTTGAGGAGTAGTCGTAAAGCCAGCGCATGCTACCAGAGCGATCAGCAGAAGAGTCATTGTCAATTTCATTGCCCACCTCCCTGATCGGCGGAGCCGGGTTGCTCGCCTCCGCCAGTCGCGGCGCCGGCACCGCCACTGGTGCCGCTTGAGTTTTCAATGATGCCGACGGTCCGGTTGGTGTCGACGAAGACTTCATTAGCCACGCGGCGAATGTCTGCCTTGGTGACTTGATCGATGCGGTCGACAGAGCGAAACAGCTCGCGCCAATCGCCGTAGCGGGTCTGGTAGATAGCGAGCTGTGTGGCCAGGCCCTCATTATCGGCGAGGCCGCGAATCAGATTGGCCTTGGAGCGAGTCTTGATCATCTTCAGTTCGTCGTCGCTGATATCTTCTTTCTTCAGCTTTTCAATTTCGACGTGGATGGCGTCGGCCATCTCCTGCGGCGTGTGCCCCGGAAGGGGTACGGCGAGGAACGCGAAGAGGTGAGGATACTTGACGCCGGGATATCCGGTGAGGCCTTCGGAGAAGGAGGCGATTTTCTTGTCGCGAACCAGTGCGCGATAAAGGCGCGAAGTGCGGCCTTCGGACATGAGATCGGAAATCGCGTCGAAGGTGGCATCATCTTTACTGCGGTAGTCAGGGCGATGGTAGCCCTCGATGTAAATTGGCTGCGAGCGATCTTTCAGGATGACTCGGCGCTCCGAGTTTTGCGGGGGCTCGGTGGTCGTCAGTTCGTCAGGCTGGGGATGCGCGGGCAGGCGTCCGAAATATTTCTCGAGGATCGGCATGACCTGGGCGGTTTTGACGTCACCGGCGACGGCAACCACCATGTTGCTGGGAACGTAGTATTTGTCGAAGAACTTTTGCGCGTCGGTGGCGGAGAAGGAATTGAGATCCGACATCCATCCGACGGTGGGGCGGTGGTAGGGATGAGCGGTGAATGAGGCTTCGGTGAACTGTTCAAGCAAACGGCCGAAGGGACTGCTGTCGGTGCGCATGCGGCGCTCTTCGATGACGACGTTGCGCTCCTTGTAGAACTCGCGCATCACAGGATGCAGGAAGCGCTCGGATTCAAGATAGGCCCACAGTTCCAGCCGATTCTCGGGCAGGGAATAGTGATATTCGGTCATGTCGTAACTGGTGGAGGCGTTCATGTCTTCGCCGCCATTCTGTTCGACGAGTTTGCCAAAGGCGTTGCCGACGACATATTTGTCGGCTTCTTTGATCGCGTCTTTCCAGGTGGTTTCGAGTTGCTTCAGCTTGGCTTCGTCGCGACCGACGGTCTTGTCGCGCTCGACCATGTAAGCTGCATAGGCAACCTCGACCTTTTCCAGGGCAGGCTTTTCGGCGGCGTAATTGGTAGTGCCGATCTTGTCGGTGCCCTTGAAAGCCATGTGTTCAAACATGTGCGCGAGTCCGGTGGCGCCCATGGGATCTTGCGTGGACCCGGCGTCGACCATGGTGAAGAAGGAAAAGACGGGAGCCTCCGGGCGCTCGCAAACGATGAGGGTGAGGCCGTTGGGAAGCTTCTTCACGGTAATGCGTTTTTCGAAGGACGCAACGTCCTGGGCCAGGGCGACGGCGGTAAGGAGAAATAGAACAATGACGAAGTGCAAGGTGCGTTGTTTCATCGGACCTCCGATGGTTGGGCGATCATCCTCTGCGACAGACATGTGTTGGACGGGCCAGAAGAGCAGAAGTTTGAAAGTACGTGGGTGAACAGGGAATTGTCAAACTGGGCCCGCACTGAATGGTTAGATGTGAGATGTAAGAATAACGCTGTATTTTGCGGAAAGATAAGTTTCAGGCACAATGGCGAGCGGAGATCCTGTGACAGACTCTTCGGTCGAAATTCAGGGCAAACATCTTAAGTTGTCGAACCTGCAAAAGGTGATGTATCCGGCAACGGGCTTCACCAAGCAGCAGGTCATCGATTACTACGCGCGGATCGCCCCGGCCATACTTCCTCATCTGGAAGGGCGCGCTTTGACACGGAAGCGCTATCCCGATGGGGTGGACGGGGAGCCGTTTTTTGAGAAAAACGCGCCCCAGTACCGGCCGGACTGGGTGAAGACGGCTCCGATTTGGAGCGAGGGTAACCGGCGGACGGTGCACTACGTTCTGGCAAACGATCTACCGACACTGGTGTGGCTGGCTAACTTGGCAGCGCTGGAGTTGCATCCGTCGCTGGCGCTGGCGAAGGACATCAAGTGCCCGACGGAGATGGTGTTCGACCTGGATCCGGGGCCTCCGGCGAACATTGTGCAATGCTGTCAGGTGGGGCTGTGGCTGCGCGAGATCTTCGAACATTTTGGCTTGCAGAGTTTCCCGAAGACTTCGGGGTCGAAGGGATTGCAGATTTACATTCCGTTGAACACGCCGACGACCTTTGACCGGACCAAAATGTTCTCGCATGCGCTGGCGCAATTGCTGGAGCATGAGCACCCGGACATGGTCGTATCCGACATGAAGAAGAAGCTGCGCACGGGGAAGGTGCTGGTCGACTGGAGCCAGAACGACGAGCATAAGACCACGGTGGCCGTATATTCGCTACGGGCGCGCGAGCATCCGACGGTTTCGACGCCGGTCACTTGGGAAGAAGTTGAGAAGACGTTGAAGAAGAAAGATGCGGGATTGCTGGTGTTTGAGGCTCCGCAGGTCGTCACGCGCTTTGAGAAGATGGGCGACTTGTTTGAGCCGATGAATGAACTGAAGCAGCGATTGCCTGACCTGAAGGCGGTGGCCGCGGAGGAACCGGAGCGCATCGAGACCACGGCGCAGGCAGAGGAGCCAGAGCCGCCGGCGAAGAAGAAGGGTGCTGGGAAGAAGGCTGCGCGCAAGCCTGCTGCTCGCAAGAAGGCCAAGGTATAATCCCGTTTCGTTTGGGCTTGATTCTCTCGAAAATCCCCGCCCTCTCGCAAAGAACGCGAGAAGGGTGTGGCAACCTATACAGCTCCGCGAGTGCATTTTATGCCGCAACTGTTTGTTGGAACTTCCGGATGGGCCTACCCGACGTGGAAGCCTGATTTTTATCCGGCCAAGTTGGCGCAGAAGAAATTCCTGGGACACTACTCGACGAAGCTGAATACGGTCGAAGTGAATTTCACTTTCCGGCAGCTTGTCAAAGAAACGACCATCCAGAACTGGCTGCAAGACACGCCCGCACATTTTCGCTTTGGCGTGAAGGCGCACCAGGTCATCACACACATTAAGCGGCTCAAGGCGACTGAGGATTTTGTTCCGCGATTTCTAGCGACCATTGAGCCGCTGGCCGCTGCGGGCAAGCTCGGGCCGGTGCTATTTCAGCTTCCTCCGAATCTGAAGGTGGATGAGGCGCTGCTGAAGGACTTCCTCGCAATTCTTCCTCGTACCGTGCCAGCGGCCTTTGAATTCCGGCATGTGTCATGGTTTGCGGATTCGACCTGGGATCTGCTGAAGTCGAACAACGTGGCGCTGTGCGTAGCCGAGACGGAGACGATGACGACGCCTGAGGTCGCCACGGCAGGTTTCGTCTACTACCGCTTTCGCAAGCCGAGTTATACGGGAGAGGAGCGACGGTCGATGATCGATCGCATTCGGCAGCATGTGGCAGCGGGGCGGGATGTGTTTGCCTATTTCAAGCACGAAGAAACACCGGAAGGCGCGCTCTACGCGGTGGAATTGCTGCGGGAAGTGAGTGGCGCGTAGGCGGTTCGGTGATGGTGAGAGAGACGTAGCAAGCTACGTCTTTACGAGACCGTTTGCTCGGCATCTTTTTCAGCACTTTTTCTGGTGTCCAGGAACTGTCACACTACATCTCTATCTCTTATGGCTGCTGAGGCGAACTCGCGCGTGCTTTCGGGCTTTCTTGATTATCTGCGAATCGAGAAAGGGCTGGCGCGGCTTTCCATCAGCGCTTACACGAGTGACATCCTGCAATTCGCCGAGTTTCTTGAGAAGCATAAGCGCTTGCTGTTGACGGCGCGTCGAAACGATACGCGGGAATTTCTGCAGCAGCTTTTTTCGCATCAGGTCGATGGCAGGAGCGTGGGTCGGAAACTTTCGGCGCTGCGCCATCTGTATCGCTACCTCTTGCTAGATAAGAGAATCGATCATGATCCGACTTTGAATATTGAGTCGCCGCGGCAGTGGAAGGTGTTGCCGAAGTCGTTGGCGCGCGATGAAGTGGAATCGACGTTGGCGGCTCCGGCGGTCCGCGCAGGGGCTCGTGGGCAGAAGGACGCGACCGCGCTGGCGATTCGCGATCGGGCCATGCTCGAATTGTTGTATGCGGGAGCGCTGCGGGTTTCGGAGATGGTGAACGCTACGCTGGAGGATTTGAAGCTGGAGTCGGGATACATGTTGGTGCGCGGGAAGGGTGACAAGGAGCGAATTGTGCCGCTAGGGAAGCCGGCGCAGGATGCGCTGTCGGAGTATCTATCACAGGGGCGGCCCGTACTCGCCGGGATGCGGATGGCCAAGCCCGCGAAGAATGCCACGAGAGTATCGATAGTCTCGACCAAAAACTCCCCGCTGCTGTTTATTGCTCGCGGTGGCCGCAAGTTGACCCGGCAGCGGGTGTGGCAGATGGTGGGGGAAGCTTCAGTTGCTTCGGGACGACATGCATCGCCCCACATGCTGCGGCATTCATGCGCCACGCACATGGTGGAGAACGGGGCCGATTTGCGCACGGTGCAGACCATTCTGGGCCACTCTGACATTTCGACGACGCAGGTGTATACGCACCTGGCGCTCGATCGGCTGCGGAGCGTGTATCAGAAGCATCATCCGAGGGCGAAGGCAAAATGAGTCCAACCTCCGAGAAGGTCCGACAATACGTCTCGTTGGAACCAATTCGCTTCAACTTGGTGAAGCGATTCGAGTGGGTCACCGTTCCCCTCGCGAGCGGATACTCTCAACAACTCTCTCTCCAACTAATTTCACTGCGAGACGGCGAGGACCGAGCCGAACTCTCGTTGAGGTTCCTAGGCGTGCGGAATATTCGATTCACGGCTGCGGGGCTAATGCAACCTCTGCTCGACATTCGCGATGTGTCTGACCAGCAGTGGGACGGTGTCAGTTACGAAGTGCGTGATCGCGAGAATGACACCATTTATTTCCTATGCCGTGATTTCTCGGTCTCAGTCGTAGAGGAAACTGCGTGAGTACACAAGGTGTGACGACCAGCACGATTGTCGAGAAGGCCGTCGCTGACTTCCTGCTCCATTTACGCGAGCGCAATTCTTCGCCGCACACGATCAAGGCTTACAGCGGCGATCTGGCAAACTTCGCTGCCTATGCTGGTTCGCGGGGATGGAAGTCGATCGACCACCTCGCGATCCGCGGATTTTTGTCGCAGCTCTACGAAAAGGGATTGGGCAAAACATCCGTTGCGCGATCGCTGGCGGCGGTGCGGTCGCTGTATCGATGGCTGGCGCGGGAGGGCGTGGTCGAACAGAATCCGGCGAAGTTGGTGGCCACCCCCAAGCTGCCGAAGAAACTTCCGAGAGTGCCGACGATCGAAGAGATGAATTCAGTGCTCGATGGGCAAATGCCGGAGACTGCGGCTTTCCCCGAGCGCGACCGGCTGATGCTCGAGCTGCTCTACGGATGCGGCATTCGCAACTCGGAGCTCACGGGAATCAATCTTGACGACATCCGGCTGAGTGCGGAAGCGATCCTGATTCGCGGCAAGGGAAAGAAGGAGCGCTACGTTCCCTTTGGTGGATCGGCGAAGAGCGCGCTGGCGGCGTATCTTCCGGCACGGCAGGCAACGCTGGCAGAAACGCGCAAGAACACTCCGGCGCTGCTGATCAATCAACGCGGCGGGCGGCTGACTACACGTAGCGTGGGGCGCATCATCAAAAAGATTGCGGTCGCCAAGGGGCTATCGCCGGACGTGCATCCGCACACGTTGCGACATGCTTTCGGCACTCACATGCTGGAAGAGGGAGCGGATCTGCGTGCCATCCAGGAACTGCTAGGCCACGAGCGTCTAGCGACGACGCAGCGATATACGCAGCTTTCGATGAAGCATGTGTTGCAGGTTTACGACCAGACGCATCCGCGCGCGAAGTAGCCACCTTGCCCAAAGGCCGCCCGGGGAAGGCCTGACTGTTACTGAGGCTTCCGAAGTCCTTCCCACAACTCCACGATTCGCGCTTTCAAGTCGGCAGTCAGCTTTTCATATGCGACCTCCGAGGCTTCCGATTCGGGCGGCGGAGCGATCGGATCGCCGAAGACCATCTTGAGCGGCTTGAATCCCTTAAATTTCTGATTGCGCGGCCACGCATCGTAGAAGCCTTCAATGGCCACCGGAACAATCGGAACTTGCAAATGGATCGATAGAATCGCGGCGCCTTTCTTGAAAATTTTCGGTGTGCCGTCGATGGAGCGCTCGCCTTCGGGATAGAGCACGAGCGCCATGCCATGCCTCAGGCCAAACGCACCGGCGCGCATGGCGGGAACCAGATTCCCGTCGGGATCGAGTACGACCGTCTTGATGGAGCGCGCCAGTTTACGCATGAAGCCCTTGCCAAAGATGTCACTCGTGCCCACCGCGAACGCACGATAAAAGATCTCCGCAGGGAGCAGGCTGGCCAAAATCAGCGGATCAAGATAGCTCTGGTGGTTCGACGAAATAATATATGCGCCAGTCTTGGGGAGTTTCTCGAGACCGCTCACCTGCAGATGAAAACGGTCGCGCACAAACATCTGCATCACGCGCGTTACGACGTACCAGAATGTGTCGTTGAGTTTGCCGGGATGCGCCAGGGCGAGTACGTCCGGATCGTCGGGATCTTCCGCCAGGATGGCTTTCCATCCGGCGAAGGTGACCCGCGATCCCGGAGCGGCGCCGCTGGCCGCGCTTTGCAGAACCGCGTCGAAAAGGTCGCGGACCGAGTAGATTTCCGTGAGTTGCGATTCTTCGAGATCGCCGCCGAGTTCTTGTTCGAGACGGCTTAGCAGTTCGACGCGTTGCATCGAGTCGAGGCCAAGGTCGAGATCGAGACTCAGAGAAGGGCGCATGGTTGGCGGGGCAGAGCGCGACGCTTCTCGGACAATCTTAAGGGCGCGCTGCACGTCCGGTTGATCGAGCCATGCGGCTTCATCTGCGGTCAGTGGCTTGTCGGCCGGCAAGTCAGAATTGTCGGCGAGCTTGTTCGCCTGGTTCGCTCTCACCCGCTTCTCGACTTCGAAGCGTTTGATCTTACGCGTGGTGGTGCGGGGCAAATCTTCCTGCCAGATTTCGTAACTGCCAATGCGCTTGGTGGAGGCGATGGTGGGCGCGAGTCCTTCAATATCGAAGCGTATCGCCTCTTTTGCATTCACAATCTTGCGTTGGCGTAGCGTGTCGAAGTTCGGGACGACGACGGCGTGCAGGCGATCGCCACCTTCGCCAGGCTTGCCTTCGAGGCCCATGACGGCGATTTCTTTGATGATCGGCGACTTCAGGTAGTGCGCTTCGATCTCTTCCGGGTAAACGTTTTTGCCGTTACTCAACACGATCACTTCTTTCTTGCGCCCGGTGAGGAATAGGTGGCCGTGAGAGTCGAAGTAGCCGAGGTCGCCGGTCAGGAACCATCCGTCGCGAAGGACGGCGGCGGTAGCGTCGGGACGGTTCCAATATCCCTTCATCACGACCGCGCCGCGCAAGGCCACCTCACCCACTGGCGGACCCTCTTCTTGTGGCTGCGGATCGATGATCTTTGCTTCCACACCCTTCAGCGCTTTGCCAACCGAGCCAATCTCGTTATCGTTTGGAGAATTGGCGAAGACTGCGGCCGTTGTCTCCGTGAGGCCATAGGCTTGTAGCACGTCGATGCCGAGGTCGTGGAAATCCCGCGCGATTGCAGGATCGAAGCGCGATCCTCCGGTGACGAGATAGCGCATTTTGGGCCCAAGGGTTTCGTGGACTTTGCGAAATAATTTGGGGCCGGCATTGATTCCGATCTTGCGAAGAATGCGGTTCAACCGCACCATCACACTGAAAATTCTTTGTGTGAGACGTCCTCGCTTCGCGACCTCCTGAAAAACCCGCTCATGAATCAAGTAGAAAAATTGGGGCACGACGGCAAAGGCCGTGATGTTGCGCTCGGTTAGAGCGCGTAAGAGTTCCGTAGTGTTGAGGGTCTCAAGATAAACAACCCGCGAGCCCTTGACCAGTGGCAGGAGGAGATTGGCCATCTGCGCCAGAACGTGAAACAGGGGGAGCACGCCCAATAGAGCGTCGGAGGGGCCAAGCTCGACCCAGTCGAATACGGCCGCGACTTCTCCCTGGAAATTGGAATGCGTGAGCATTACGCCCTTGGGGTCGGCGGTTGTGCCGGAGGTATAGAGCAGGGAAGCGAGATCGCTATCGTTTGCGGCCGCAGGGGTGAAGTTTCCTGGGCCGGCTTCAAAGATGGCAGGCATGTCGCCGAGCCAGTCTTCTTTTTTCCAATCGCCGGTTGCGCGATCGGGGTCGGTGAGGATCATTCCCAACTTCAGTTCGGTAGCGGCAGGGTGCGTAACCACGACATGCTTCGCATCGCAGAAGATCGCGGCGGCACCACTGTCTTTCAGCAGCTTGGTGACCTGGTCGTCGTGCAGGGCGGTATCAAGAGGAACGGCAGCGCAACCGGAGGCGATAATTCCGAGATAGGCGGCGACCCAGCGCGGGTGATTGTCTGCGAGAATCGCGAGACGCGATCCGCGGGGAAATTGTTTTTCCGTGATCCAGCGGCCGACGGATTCCGCCATGCGGCGCAGTTCGGCGTAGGTGCAACTTTCGAGGTGGTCGGCACGCTGGAGCTCCAGAGCGACATTACCTGGCCAGCGCTCGGCGCATTCGACAAAGCGATCGTAGAAAGTGGGCATTGGTCCCGGCGAATATACACGAAAGCGCCTCCGGACGCAGTGCCTGGCGGTACTCGGGGTCAGGGTTTTTTGGGCGGTTGTGGCTTTTCCGCTTCCGCAATGGCTTTGCGGAATTCCTCGACGGCAGAAACCTGGGGCGTGCGCAGGCAGTCCTTCGCGGTATAGCGCCAGACGGCGGGCGCATCCAGCGGATCGACAATACCGCCGCGATAGACCTCAAACATATCCTCGGACGGGCCGACCTCATTGCCCATGCGGGGGCTGCCTTGAGGGCCGAGGCCGGGATCATTCGTTGGAGGATGCCCCTGATGTCCGCCAATTCGAATGCTGTCATCGGAAGTCTGGGCCTCGCCAGGACGGTTGTCGATCGGGCCGCCCTTGATGGTTGGACGCATCATCTTGCCGGACCCGGTGCGGACCGCGATCACCAGATCGGATTCTCCACCATCGGGAGCCAGTTGAAAGCGGCCCCAATTCATCAACGCCCTCTCCACATTCTCGCGGGCGGTGCTGTTGGCCATAGGATTGTCGAGCGGCTCGCCGGCGTCGGGGTTAATCACCACCCGCACGGTACTGGCTCTCAAAACATATTCGGGCAGAGTAACTTTTTTCTTGTCCTTCGCGGTGGCAGGAACGATCAGCAGCGCGGCTAACAGGACCAGCGAGGAGAGGCGTGCAGTCATGGGAGCCTCCGTGGCCAGACGACTAACGCGGCCATTATACTTGAGGTGCGCAACAGCTGCGTCGTTGCGACTCCGCCAGCATCGAATGTGCTAGGCTTTAAAGGTACGTGTGGGCGCGCTGCCCTCTGAAGGACTTCCGGTTGATTAATCAGCTATTAGGCAAGGTTTTTGGCACCAAGAACGAGCGTGTGGTCAAGGCGCTGACGCCGAAGGTGCAGGCGATTAATGCGCTCGAGCCGCAGATTCAGAAGCTGACGGATGATGAACTGCGTGCCAAGACGGATGAATTCCGGAAGCGCATTCAGGAGCGGCTAAGCCGCGTCACCCGCGCTCCCCAGGCTGAGGCTGCCGAAGGCGGAGTTGACGACGAGCCTGATCTGGACGAGCAGAAGCAATTTGAAAAGCAAGAATACGAAGCCATTCAGGAAGTGCTGGAGGAGATCTTAGTCGAGGCCTTTGCTGTGGTCCGCGAGGCCGGACGCCGTGTCCTGAACATGCGCCACTTCGACGTGCAGTTGATCGGCGGCATGGTCCTGCACCAGGGGACGATTTCGGAAATGAAGACCGGCGAAGGCAAAACGCTGGTCGCAACCCTTCCGGTATATCTCAATGCGCTGAGCGGTCGCGGCGTGCACGTGGTTACGGTCAACGACTATCTGGCGAAACGCGACTCGGAGTGGATGGGCAGGCTGTATCGCTTTCTCGGTTTGACGGTCGGCGTGATCGTGCACGATCTGGACGATGAGGAACGGCGCGCCGCTTATGCGGCCGATGTCACCTACGGCACGAACAACGAGTTCGGCTTCGACTACCTGCGCGACAACATGAAGTTCGACATCAAGGATTGTGTGCAGCGCGGACATAATTACGCGATCGTCGACGAAGTGGATTCCATCCTGATCGACGAGGCGCGAACGCCGTTGATCATTTCCGGCGCCAGCGAGGAATCGACCGATAAGTACTACAAAGTGAACCGCATTATCCCGAAGCTGGAGAAAGGCGAGGAGATTGACGTTGCGCCCGGCGAACCGGCCCAGCTGACTGGCGACTTTGTGGTCGACGAAAAGCATCGCAACATCACGGTGACGGATGTCGGGCTGGGAGAAGGTCGAGGGCTTGCTTGGCATTGGAAACATCGCTGATCCAGAGAACTGGCCACTCAAGCATCACGTCGAGACTGCGATCAAGGCGCATGCGCTGTATCGCAAGGATGTGGAATACGTCATCAAAGAAGGGGAAGTCATCATCGTCGACGAGTACACCGGCCGCATGATGCCAGGGCGACGCTGGTCCGATGGCCTTCACCAGGCGATTGAAGCCAAAGAAGGCGTGAAGATTGAGCGCGAGAATCAGACGCTCGCAACCATCACGTTCCAGAATTATTTCCGCATGTTTAAGAAGCTGGCGGGCATGACTGGTACGGCGGAAACGGAAGCGGCCGAGTTCGACAATATTTACAAGCTGGATGTGGTGGTGATTCCGACCAACAAGCAGATGTTGCGCGTCGAGAATCCCGATGTTGTCTACCGCACGGAGAAGGAAAAGTATTTCGCCGCGGCGGATGAGATTCAGCAACTTGCAGTAAAAGGCCAGCCGGTGCTGGTGGGTACCACGTCGGTGGAGAAATCCGAGCGCCTCTCGGACCTGCTGAAGAAAAAAGGCATCAAGCACGTCGTGCTGAACGCGAAGTTCCACGAGCGCGAAGCTGAAATCGTTGCCCAGGCCGGACGCAAAGGGATGGTGACGATCGCGACCAACATGGCCGGCCGCGGTACTGACATTCTGCTGGGCGGCAATCCTGAGTTCATGGCCAAGCAGGAAATGGTGAAGAAGGGAATCGCGCAGCAGTTGCGCGTGGCGCAGGGCAAGATCGAAGGGCCACAGGAAGATGGCGCGACCTCCATCTTCTACTACAACGGCAACGAGTACACGGTGCCGACCGACAAGTGGACTGAAGCCTTTAACCGTTACAAGGCGCAAACCGACGTCGAGCACGATGATGTGACGGCCGTGGGCGGCTTGCATATTCTCGGCACTGAACGGCACGAGTCGCGGCGTATTGATAACCAGCTGCGTGGACGTGCCGGTCGCCAGGGCGACCCGGGATCGTCGCGCTTCTATCTGGCGCTCGAAGATGACCTGATGCGCATCTTCGCCAAGGAATGGGTGTCGAACTTGCTGCAGCGGCTTGGCATGGAAGAGGGTGTGCCCATCGAGTCAAAGCTCATCACGCGGCGGATCGAAACCGCGCAGAAGGCGGTTGAAGGACAGCATTTCGAGTCCCGTAAACATCTGCTCGAGTACGACGATGTGATGAACAAGCAACGTGAGGCTGTGTATGGCTTGCGGCGGCGTCTGCTCGAAGGGACCGATCAGAAGGATCTGATCCTGGAAGACTACGTTTCGGCCATCCTTGGCGAACTGATCGAGCAGTACTGCCCCGCCAAGGCGCACGCGGATGATTGGGATATCAAGGGGCTGAAGGACGCGGTGTTTACACGCTTCGGCGTCGATTTTATCGCTGAGGGCGTAAAGGCCGATTCGCTGAACCGGCAGGAGTTGGGCGACGCGATCTTCGGGAAACTCAAAGAACGCTACGACGCGAAAGAGAAATTGATTGGTCCGGATGCAATGCGCCACCACGAGCGCATGATCATGCTGAGCGTGATTGATCAGCAGTGGAAAGATCACCTGCTGAGCATGGACCACCTGAAGGAAGGCATCGGGCTGCGCGGATATGGCCAGCATGATCCGCTGGTGGAGTACAAGAAAGAATCCTTCGACATGTTCGAAGCGATGATGCAGCGCTTCCAGGAAGACACGGTCCGATATCTATACCTGATGCAGATCCTGGAGCGTCCGCCGGACGCGGGCGCGGGTGGACCGCCGCCGAGCGCGCCAGTTGGGCAGGGGGCGGAGCAAGGCGCCCCGGCACAACATGGTGGCGATGGAAACGGGCGGCGTCCGTCGCGCATGGTATCGACGTCGGCAGATGAACTGGAAGAAGCCTTCATGCGCCGCAAGCGGCGTGAGCTCGAACAAGCACGTATGGCGGGCGCGGGAGACGCGCAGCCGGTGCAGCAGGTCGTGCGCGGACAGGATAAAGTGGGTCGAAACGATCCTTGCCCCTGCGGGTCAGGCAAGAAATACAAGAAGTGTCACGGGGCGTAATCCGTAAAAACTAGAGAACGCGTGAAGGGTGGGGCACCCGATCATCGCTTGATGGCTTTGAAGGTCATCTCGTTCGCTGGACTATTCGTTGCCTGCTTCCAATCCATGAAGAGCGTTGCGTAGTTCTTGGTGATGTATTCTGCTGGAGTAATTCCCAGCTTCTTTGCCGTCGCGTCGATCCAGCGGGGCGGGCCTTCGATCTCGCAGAAGTTACCAATCGGCGTTTCGTCTACGACCACCTGACCTTTGCCGTCGGCCCATTCGGCGCGAAACTTTTCGTAGCGGAAAGTTGGAGCGTACCCCAATCCGTGCAGGATCGCGTCCATCGTCTTTCCGTCCGCGACGCCGGTCTCCAATTCCACGCGACTGCTGTGGCGGCCTTTCGTGCCGCCACTTTTGTGGGTCAGCTTCCAAGCCGACCCATACCTTCGCAGTCGCAGGAGTTCCCGCCGCATCCGTAAGACTCCTCCCGGCAGGTCATAGAGCGTATTCATCTCGTTGGTGCGTGGAGTGACCAGACGAAATCCAGCCGCCCGCTAAGGAGCGGCCTAGTTTCCGCACATCCTTCACTTGAAATTTGATCTCGATTTCGCGGGGCATTCAGGAAGAGTGTATTACGGACGGGCCGCCCCCGTCGCCGCTGTCGCGCTGAGGGGAAATCGATCGGGACCAAGTTTCTTTTCCCAGTCCACCGGTTCGATCGGACCCACGGCGAATACCCAGCTGAGCGCGCTGATCCACGAAACCCCAGCGGCGATCACCACTGGCCAATAAAACTCTCCGGTGCGGCCCAACAGATATCCGGTCAGCATCGGCGCCACAGCGCCAGCGAAGTTGCCGACGAAATTCTGCAGTCCGGCCCAACGGCCTGCGACCTTCGTTCCAGCCAGAGTCTGTGAGACTGCCCAGCAATTGTTGCCGCTCATTCCAAGAAAAATGCCGGCCGGGGCCAGGACCCATATGAAAATGCCGTCGGGTGCAAATGCCGCGGCAGCCAGCAAAAGTCCCAGGCCAGTCTGTCCCACGCCGAGCATGGTCTTTCGCACGAGCGTTGTGGAGGATCCCGCGGCGATCCACTGGTCCGAGAGCTTCCCCAAGACGATCCCGGAAATCGACGCCAGGAAAAAGACCAGTCCGCCCACCTTTGCCATTTGATTCATCGAAAGGTGACGACCGCGAATCAGGTACGACGGCAACCAAGTAACCAGGAAATAGAGCGTGTAGTTGGTGCAGAATTGTCCCAGGCACGTGCCCCAAGCAGACCGTTGTCTCAGAATATCGAGAATCCCAACGGTGACTTCGCCGACTGGGGCGGCAATGCGAGCACGACGCGGCATCCAGCTTATCCACGGGATCAGCCACAGCAGTGCTCCCAGGCCCAGGACCAGGAAGAACGGCCGCCAGCCAAAGCGCCCCACCACGTTCCCGCCGACGAGAATACCGATGGCTGGACCCAATCCAAGGCCAGCCATGATGGCGGCATTCGCGAAACCGCGGCGACCCTCAGTGAAGTGGGTGCCGAGAATCTTGCAGTAAGACGGAAAAGCCACCGACTCGCCCACACCTAGAATTATGCGGATGACAATCAGGGCGGCAAATCCGTGCAAGATTCCCGTGACTGCCGTTGCGGTGGACCACAGGAAGAACCCCGCGGCGAAGACCCATTTCACGTCCAAACGGTCGACCAGCCAGCCCGCCGGAATCTGCATGAACCCATAGGTCCAAAAGAAGGCTGCCAACAGCGTGCCGAGTTGCCAGTCGGAGAGGCCGAGTTCGCCCTTAATGAGTGGCGCCGCAATCGAGAGATTGCTGCGGTCGATGTAGTTGATGAGAATCGACAGGCTTAACAGGAACAAGATGCCGTTCATCGCTGCGCTGCGGGGCGCTTCGTGGGTTGAGGTGGCAGGCATCAGGGCAAAAGCCCGACAATGCTACACCATCTTCGCGAGTTTGCCGGCAAATTCTAGAGGAGGATCGGCGGCGATGGATCTCACGATCCTAACCCTGCCGCGAATCCAAATCCTGTGCGTCGATGGTGCTATGATTTTTGGCGATCATCAGAGCCTTAGCAGGATCGGTATGAAGAATCTTTTCGAGCGAGAAACAATCGACGAAGTAATTTCGCGGATTGACACGCTTCAGCCTGCCGCAGAACGCCAGTGGGGCAAGATGGACGTCGCGCAGATGATGGCGCACTGTTCCGCGGCACTCGATATGGCTTCAGGCAAGCTCATTCTGCCGCGAATCTTCATTGGCAGGCTGATTGGGCCCTTGGTCAAACCAATGTACTGGAATGAGAAGCCGTTTTCGCGCAACAGTCCCACGGACAAGAAATTGGTCATGTCAGACAAGAAGGATTTCCTGCGCGAGAAGGAGCAGCTCAAACGTTGCATACGGCTGTTCTATGAGGGTGGGGAAGCGAAATGCACCCGGAACCCGCATCCCTTTTTCGGCGCTCTCACTCCGCCGCAGTGGAGCCGAGGGATGTACAAACACTTAGACCATCATTTGCGGCAATTCGGCGCTTGAGATGGAAGCGCCTACGAAAACGTCGGCAGCTTGACCAGATCGTTCTTGGGAATCGATTCCAGCGGTCCACCAGCTTTGAGCCAGGCGGTCAATCCCCCGACAATTACAAACGTGTGGAAGCCTCTTTCCTGCAGTAGATGCGCCACCCGGGCGCTAGTCGCTTCGCGTGTTCAAGTACAGTACAAGTAAATGTCCTTGTCTTTGGACAGATTCTTGAGCTCCTCATCGAGATTATTAGGCTCAATTCGAATCGAGCCTCTGATGCGCTCAGCGCCGATATCATAATAACCGTGGCTGCGCACGTCGACGATTTGCAACCGGTCGCCGTCGCCCGCCGCGATACGCGCTGCGAGTTCCTGCACCTGGATCCGTGGCATGATCCGGTACTTGCTGTAGCGATAGAACTGTGAGACGCGGTAGACCAAGTAGGCGATCAACACGGCAATGATGATGACTTCCATGGCGCGGCCGGCCGCATGGAAGCCGTTCAACGTCGCTGCCAGAAAATCGCGGGAGACGTAACCCACCAGAAGGTAGGTCACGGTATAGAGCAGCGCTCCAGCCAGGTCTAGGCGGAAGAATTGGCCGAAGCGCATTTTCATGCTGCCGGCCAGAGGCGCGGCCATGGTGTTGATGCCGGGAATGAACTTGGCCACGATCAGGGTTTTCTTGCCGCGTTTATAAAACGATTCGGCGGACCGCAGCATGCAGGTTTCCGGATTCATCGACAGGCGGCAAAGCAATCCCAGCAGCGCCCATCCGGTATAGCGCCCGAGCCAAAACTGCAATGTGTCGCCGATCATGAGGGCGGTCATGGCGGCGATAAGGACCCCGCTCCCGGAGAGGGCATGGGTAGGCGACGCGACGGCGGCTCCGGCCGCCACCAGGGCGATCGCTGCGGGGAACGGAAGGCCAATGGCTTCCGCAAACAGCAAGACGAACGTCAGGGCATACCCGTGGCGCGCCATCATGGAGAGTAGATCATTCATAGGCAGCTAGAGTTTACCGGGCTCTGCGCGTGCACAGCTTTGATTCCGCGAATCCAGTAAAGGGTTCAGTATAAACAAAGCCGGGCGGGTCCGATGGACCGACGCCCGGCTATTGTTGCACGAGGAGCGAGTCTCTCAGGAGGACTATCCTCGTTCAGGGTGAGCAAGACAGCGGCTTGCACTCGAAGTCTTTTCCGACCCTGTCCGGGCCGGCGCGTCGAAAAACCCAGGCGCCTTTCGTCTAAAGCTTCGACTGAAGCCGCCGTCTTCGTTGATGGTTCGTCCGCAGCGGACAGGACCCTCGACGACCTGCCTTTCTCAGGTGCCGGGGGGAGATTGAGGTCGCGATTCTCGCGCCTCGTCACATGCCAGTGCGTCTCGTTAGCCTTCCGCTCTGGCAGACATTCCCAGCAACTGCCCGCATTCTTAAATGGACGAGAAAAATAGTCTGTAACATCGGTCACGGCTGATGGTGACGGCGGTCAATTTTGTTTTGAGGGGGCTTCTGTGCTTAGGCTCACAGGGGGCGAGGCAGGTGTTACCGCCGCCAGGACCCTATTTCTCTCGCGCGACCACAAACTCGGGTGCCCAGAGCAGGGCACGCTTAATCTCCGTGTCGGGGAAGGTACAAATGGACTTACAGGCGGATTCCGCGTAGTGCGCGGCCATCGCTGTGGCAGCTTCCAGGGAGCCGTAGCGCTGCAGAATTTCCAGGATCTCCGCATGGGTCACGCCGTTGAAAGCGCCGTGCTGCAGCACCGTCTCGATCTTGATCCGCTCTGCGGCGGTGCAGCGTTCAATGGCATGGATGACCGCCATGGTGGCCTTGCCCTCGCGCAGATCGCTGGCGACGGGCTTGCCCAGCACATCTTCCGAAGCAGTCAGATCGAGCACATCGTCGACAATCTGAAAAGCCATCCCCAGGTTGTGTCCGTAACGGCCTAGAGCCTCTTCCTGCTCGGCCGTCGCGCCGCCCAGAATTGCTCCCAGGCGCATGCAGACTGAGAACAGGCACGCGGTCTTGCGGAAGATGAGGTCGAAGTGCTCGTCGAGCGTGATCAGCTTGCCCAACTTTTCCATTTGCAGCAGCTCGCCCTCAACCATCTGCTGGGTGAGTTCGATCAGCGTGTCGAGAATTCGAAAGTTACGCTCTTGCACCGCGATCTTGAAGGCCTGCATGTACAGCCAATCGCCGGCCAGCACGCACTTTGAATTCCCCCATTGGGTATTGGCTGCGGGGCGCCCCCGGCGCGTCTTGGCCTCGTCAATGATGTCGTCGTGTACGAGGGTCGCGGTGTGAATGATCTCGACGACCGCCCCTAAGCGGACGGCGCCTTGCCCCTGATAGTCGAGCAGTTTCGCGGAAAGTAGCAGCAGGGCTGGTCGGATTCTTTTGCCGCCACCGTTGCGGAGGTACTCACCAATCTCGGTGATGGCCTGAACGCCCGAGACCGTGTCGCGGCCGAACTCGTTCTCCAGTGCGACGAGATCGTCTCGCAGCAGATCGAAGACTTCCTTCCCGTTAATGGTGGTCGATGCGCTCAATTCGAAAGTCCAACCACGTTTTCACCACGGAGACACAGAAGTACGGAGAAGAGAAAACTAAAAACTGAATCGAAAGCCCCTGAACTTCTCTGTGACTCCGTGTCTCCGTGGTGAAGCAGTTTCTAGTTCGTGCGATAGTTCGTAAACTGCAAATCGATTCCGAAATCGTGTCCCTTGAGGAGCGCAATGGTTTCCTGCAGGGTATCGCGGTCTTTGCTGCTGATGCGGACCAGATCTCCCTGAATCGAGGCTTGCGCTTTCTTTTTCGAGTCCTTCACCAGCTTTACGATCTCGCGGGCTTTTTCGATGACGATCCCCTGCTGCATGGTGACCTTGCGCTTGGCCGTCCCTCCGGCGGCGGATTCGACCGGGCCGTAAGTCAGGCCTTTCAGGGAAACTCCGCGTTTTACCAGCTTTTGCTGGAGAATGTCGTTCACGGCTTTCAGCTTGTACTCATCGGCGGAGTGCAGCACCATGGCATCTTTTTCGAGTTCGATATTTGACTTCGAATCTTTCAGGTCGAAGCGCGTATGAATTTCCTTGAGCGCCTGCTGAATGGCGTTCGAAACCTCATTCAGATCGATCTTGCTTACGACGTCGAAACTGTTATCGGGCATACATTTCTAATCTTTCTGAAAGAAAGGAATCTTAACCACTGAGACTACCAGAACTGCGCGTTTCAGCGGGCGGGAACTTTGCTTTCAATCATTTCAGTCAATTTGAAAAAATTGTAGAAATTACGGGAAGTCTGTTCTCCCACTTCTTCTGTGGATAATCCGCGTAGTTCGGCCAGTTTGCCCGCCGTCTCCTTCACAAAAGACGGTTCGTTGCGCTTGCCTCGGTGCGGGACGGGTGCCAGGTAGGGGCAGTCGGTCTCGATCAACATGCGGTCGAGTGGAACCGCAAGAGCCGCGTCGCGAATCTGCTGTGCCTTGGGGAAAGTTAAGTTGCCGGCAAACGAGATCATGAAGCCCATGTCGAGTGCGCGCTTGGCCTGTCCCCAGTTTCCCGTGAAGCAGTGCAGAATCCCGCCCAATCCGTTCGGGACCCATTGTTGGTTGATCATGGCGAGGCAGTCATCCCAGGCATTGTCGCTGCCGTCGGAAGGCCGGTTATGGATTACGATGGGGAGCTTCGCGGCTGCCGCTAGTTCCATTTGCCGGGAGAAGACCTGCTTCTGGGTATCGCGCGGAGAGTGATCGTAGTAGTAATCCAGTCCGATCTCGCCCCAGGCAATCACTTTGGGATGTCGCGCCAGGCGTTCCATCGTCTGATACGCCGCATCATCGGCGAGCCTGGCTTCGTGCGGATGGATGCCGATGGTTGCGTAGATGAACGGATATTGCTCTGCGAGCTGGATTCCGGCGTCCAGCGTCGGAGGGCCGTCACCATTGCCGATCGCCACCATCGTTTGTACGCCGGCCTCGCGGGCGCGAGCGATCACCTGCTCGCGATCGGAGTCAAATTGCTTACCGTCGAGATGTGCGTGCGAATCGACGAACATGAATTATGTGGAGACAGCCGTCCCTTCGACAGGCTCAGGGCAGGCCTGCGGCCTGTCCGGCTTCGCAAACGAGGCCCGGTTTTGATCCTTATTTCAATCTTGCCCCGACGGGCACATCCTCCAGAAAGCTTGCCAGCACCGGCTTTCCACCCTCCAGTGAGGCCGCGACGATCATCCCATTCGACTCCAGGCCGCGCAGCTTTCGCGGAGCGAGATTCGCGACGATCACGACTTTGCGACCGACCAAAGTTTCGGGCGCATAGGCCTCGGCGATCCCCGCCAGAACCTGCCGCACTTCCGTGCCGATGTCGACTTCAAGACGAAGGAGTTTGTCGGCTTTGGGCACGCGCTCGGCAACTTTCACCACGCCAACACGCAGTTCGATCTTCGCAAAGTCGTCGATGGTAATCTTGCCGCCGTCGGTTGCCGCCGGAGGAGCGGGCGCGACGGTCTGCTGTGGCGTCACGCTCGGCGTGGGAGCGGTTGATTCTTTCGCTTCCTCCACCACCGGACCTCGTTGCTGATCTTCCATGTTCTGCATCCTTTCGATAGCGCTCTTGTCGGCGCGTGGGAAGACCGGGTGGACATCACCGAGCTTCGTGCCCAGTTGCAACTGTCCCCACGCCAGATCGGCCAGAGCAAGTCTCTTGATATCTCCCAGTCCCATCTGCTCCCAGATCTTGGCAGTTGCATCCGGCATGACTGGATGCGCCAACGCGGTCGCGATCCGCAAAGCTTCTGCCGAGGTATAGAGCACGGTCGCTAGCCGTGAGCGACTCTCGGCATCCTGCTTCTCTCCGAGAGACCAAGGTTCGTTTTCGACGATGTATTTGTCGACCGTCGCTACCAAGCCCCATACCGATTCAAGGGCGCGCGAAAACTGGAACTGGTCGAACAGCATGCCGAATTCACGAATCGTCTTGCGCGCCGTATCCGCGACCGCTTCATCTGCGGGAAGCTTCGACGCCGAAGGCGATGGATACGGTACTTCTCCCTTGAAGTACCGGTTAATCATGGTCAGCGTGCGGCTGGCCAGGTTTCCCAGGCCGTTCGCCAGGTCGGAGTTATAGCGTTGCACCAACGCGTCGAACGAGAACGAACCATCCTGCCCGAATACGACCTCGCGCAGCAGGAAGTAGCGCAAGGCATCGGCCCCGAGCACATCGAGAATCGTTTCGGTGCGCACAATGTTGCCGCGCGACTTCGACATCTTGCTCTCTTCGAACAGCAACCAGCCGTGAGCCACGATCGCCTTGGGCAAGGGCAATCCTGCCGCCAGCAGAAATGCCGGCCAGTAGACGCAGTGAAAACGAACAATTTCCTTGCCGATCATATGCACATCGGCGGGCCAATATTTCTTGAAGGCCTCTTGTGCCCCGGCATGGGACGAGCCGTAACCGATCGCAGTGATGTAGTTGGCCAGTGCGTCGAGCCACACGTAAATGACATGCTTGGGATCGTCGGGCACCGGAATGCCCCACGAAAACGTCGAGCGGCTGATCGAGAGATCGCGAAGTCCCGAACGCACAAACGAAATCACTTCGTTGCGCCGTGTCTCCGGCCGAATGAATTCCGGATTCGCGTACAACTCCAGAAGCTTGTCCTGAAACGCTGAGAGCTTAAAGAAGTAATTCTCTTCGTGAACGGTCTCGGTAATGCGTCCGCAGGTGGGGCAGGGGTCACCGGGCTGCGCTCCATCGACGTAGAGTTCGTCGGACACGCAGTATTGACCGGTGTAGGTGCCTTTGTAGATGTAGCCGTTATCGCGAATCCGCCGAAACAACTCCTGCGCCCGCTTCTTGTGGCGCTCTTCGGTGGTGCGAATGAAGTCGTCGTTGGAGATTCCCATCCGCTGCCAGAGCTTGCGGAACTCCGAAGAGATCTCGTCCGCATATTTCTGCGGAGTCTTGCCCGCGGCCTCAGCCGCACGCTCGATTTTTTGACCGTGCTCGTCGGTGCCTGTCAGGAAGAACGTATCGGCGCCCAGCAGTCGTTGACGCCGCGCGATCGTATCGCAGGCAATTGTCGTATAAGCGTGGCCGATGTGCGGCCGCGCATTTACGTAGTAAATCGGGGTCGTGATGTAGAACTTTCTGGTCATTCTTATGCGATCTCTTGTGCGATCTTCGTCCTAGGTTTTTTAGCAAAAATGTAAGCGCGCCGGCTTTGATACTCAACCTCCGGCGCATAAGGCTCGCGCTCGATAGTCTCTTCAATCTCGAATCCCGCACGACGAATGTGGTCCTCCACCGTGCTCACGCGGAAGAGATGAAATTCAAGCACAGCTCCCGAGCCCCAAAGGTCTTCGACCTGGGAAGTGTCGTCGCCGATGTGAAAACTCAGCAACAGTTGTCCGCCGGGTAGCAATACACGCAGCATCTCCCGCAGGGCTTGCACCAGATCGTCGAGCGGCAAGTTGACGATGGCATAAAACGCGGCGATCCCAGCCCAAGAGTTGTCAGCCACGGGAAGAGCACGCATGTCCCCTTGCTTGAATTCGATGCCGGGATTCAATTGCCGGGCGCACTGAATCATTCCCGGCGACAAGTCCATGCCGCAAACCTGAATTCCACGCCCCTGAAGATAGCGAGCGACCTGTCCCGGCCCGCAGCCCAGATCGCACGCCACGCCCACATTGCGCACGTTCTCGGCAAAACGGTCGAGCAGGCGGCAGTCCGTCGGCTTATGCTGCAGCTCGTCGTAGATGCGCCGGGCATACTCCTCCGCAACCAAGTCATAGCCGGACTGAACGTCGCTGATCTTCTCTTTAATCATTTGGTTCGATCATTTGGCTCGGGCAATGCGGAACCTATTTGCGACCGCTGTTGGTGTACTCTCGCGAGGCTTCCTGCATTACTTTCTTGAGCGGCACGTGATGCTCGGTGGCAATGCGCCGGCAGTCCTCATACTCGGGCGCGTAATTGGTGACGGTCCCATTCATGCTGGCAATCTTGATGCGAACCTCGCCCCATTGGGTGCGCACGTTTTCCCAGCGCCGCGCCAGGGTTTCGCGAACTTCGTCCCGCCGGCGCACGCCCAGCGTAGTGGTCTCGGTGAAGATCAAGTGCGATAGCTTGCTCGCATCTTCCGGCTTGCATAGGACAGTCAATAGCGTTCCGGGCCGATTCTTCTTCATCTGCACCGGCATGCCGAACACGTCGAGCGCTCCTTCTTCAAGCAGTCGATCCATCACATACCCGAATACCTGCGGATTCAGGTCATCGAGATTCGCTTCCAAAACGGCGACCGTATCGGATTCCGTCTTAGCCGCCGACTTCGACGCGGATTCACCGATCGTCAACCGCACCACGTTTGGCAAGCCAGGGAACTCGCGCGTCCCCGCGCCGTATCCCGCCTTCTTGATCTGCATCTCAGGAAACGCCGCGAAGCGCTTCGCCAGAACCTTCACAATTGCGGCGCCTGTGGGTGTCACCAACTCCGCCTGCACACCCGACGAATACACCGGCGCATCTTTTAGCAATTCGACCGTGCCGGATGCGGGCACCGGAAATGTTCCGTGGGCACACTTCACCGATCCGCCACCGACATTCAGAGGAGAGCAGACAATTTCGTCTACTCCCAGGGCTTCTGCCCCAACTGATGCGCAAACGATGTCGACCATAGCATCCACAGCACCCACTTCGTGGAAGTGCACCTTCTCGATAGACGTGGCGTGAATCTTCGCTTCCGCCGTTCCGAGCGCCTCAAAAATCGCGACCGCTGTCCGCTTTGCAGAGTCGCTGATCGCGGCCTTGCCGATGATCTCGCGAATCTCCGTCAACCCGCGGCTGTGAGAATGCTCATGTAGCGGGGGCGTCTCCGCCCGCGAACCATCGGACTCGGAGGAGTGCTGATGGTCATGATGATGCTCGTGCTCGTGCCCATGGTCATGACTATGCTGGTGTTCACCATGCTCTTGTTTTGCCCAGTACTCTTCGCGCGGCATGTCCTTCTCGCCATCGACCCAGACGTCAACTTTCGTGGCCGAAATACCGCTACGAACAACTCGCGAAATTTCCAGGCGAGCGCCTACGTTGAGCGCCGCGACGGTTTCCTCCAACAGGCGCGGCGGAACTCCGGCATCGATAAGGGCGCCGAGGAACATGTCGCCGCTTATACCGGAAAAACATTCAAGATAGGCTATCCGCATAAAGTCCAAGTCTTCACCACAGGGGACACAGAGAACGCTCACAGCAACTCGGTCTCTGTGACCTCTGTGGTTAAGGGTTTAACGCAGTCACGACGAGAAACTTTCATCATAGGGAAGCAATCTACCTCCGTCAAACGCGCGCCCCTCGCGCACTCTGATAAAATCACTGTTTCTTCAACAGCTTAGAGGGACTTCTTGTATCGTCATCTCGAACATCGCCTTGCCCTGCGCGTGCTGGAGTGTCTGCAGCGCAAGTACCCCGGCGTCCCCCTGCCCGGCGTGGTGGTCGAACAGCCTCCGAAGGTCGAACTCGGGGATTTTGCGATCCCCATTTTTCCTTACGCCAAGCCCCTGCGTTCGGCCCCGCTGAAGATTGCGGAAGCGATCCGCGCTGAGATCGGCCCGATCGAAGGCATCGCGGAAATGCAGGTCGCGCCTCCCGGCTACCTCAACGTCAAGATTGACCGAGGTTGGATGGCGGCTGCGTTGGCCGCCGATCAGAAACCGCCCGCCGAGATCGCTTCCGGCAAGATTCTGGTGGAGCATTCGAGCATCAATCCCAACAAGGCCGCGCACATCGGTCATCTGCGCAATGCGATCCTCGGCGACACCTTTGTCCGATTGCTCCGGTCGGCCGGCAGGGAAGTCGACGTTCAGAACTACATCGACAACACCGGAGTGCAGGTGGCCGACGTCGTGGTCGGCTTTACGAACATCGAGAAAAAATCGCGTGCGGAGATCGAGGCTCTTACCCGCCAGCCACGTTTCGATTATTACTGCTGGGATTTGTACGCTCGAGTCTCGCAGTGGTACGAGGCCGACAAACAGAATCTGCAAGTGCGTCTGCAAACGCTGCATGCCATTGAAGACGGCACGACGGAAACCGCCGCCATCGCGGAAATGATTTCGGTTGCGGTGTTGCGGCGACATCTCGAGACCATGGACCGGCTCGACATTGAATACGATTTCCTTCCGCGCGAAAGCGAAATTCTGCACCTGCATTTTTGGGACGCGGCCTTTACCAAACTAAAAGACGCTGGCGTGCTCACCTTCGAGAATGAAGGTAAGAACAAAGGATGCTGGGTGATGCGGCGGGCTGGAACCGCGAACACACTCACCACAGGGGACACAGAGAACACAGAGAACACAGGGGAAGGCAAGATTTCTGAGGAAGATCAGAAAGTCATCGTCCGCTCTAACGGGACCGTCGGCTACGTGGGCAAAGACATCGCTTACCACATGTGGAAGTTTGGCCTGCTCGGACGCGACTTCGGATATCGCAAGTTCTACCGTTATCCCAACAATCACGACTGCTGGATCTCAACCGCAGACGGTGAAAAGGATCATCCTCACTTCGGCGACGTGGCAGAGATCTACAACGTCATCGATGCGCGCCAGTCAGAGGCGCAGAACACGGTCATCGAAGCTCTGCGCGGGCTCGGTCACGGCGAGGCCGCCAACCACTACACACACTTCTCCTACGAGATGGTCGCGCTGACTCCGCGTTGCGCCGCCGAACTCGGTTACACCCTGAGCGAAGAAGACCAGGCCCGTTCTTACATCGAAGTCAGCGGGCGTAAAGGCTTTGGCGTGAAGGCTGACGATCTGCTCGATCAGCTGATTGCGTCCGCCAAGAAGGAAGTCGACTCGCGCCATCCGCAGGTGAGCGAGCCGGAACGCGTGCAGATTGCCACGCAGATCGCCATCGGGGCCCTGCGCTACTTCATGCTGAAGTACACCAAGCAGTCGGTGATCGCTTTCGATTTCAAGGAGGCGCTCAGCTTTGAAGGCGAGACCGGACCCTACGCGCAATATGCAGTCGTCCGCGCAACAAGCATCTTCCGCAAAGCTGGGTTCGATCCCGATAGCTTTTTCCAGGAGTCGGCTAGCAATGTAACTGCGGCTGATCTGGCGAGTTTCCTCAACACTGAGGGCGCCAACGAAATTTGGGAGCTGTGGCTGGCGTCGTCCAAAACATCTTCGGTGATCGAGCAGTGTATCGTCACCACCGAACCCGCATACCTGGCGAAACACGTTTTCCAGTTGGGGCAGTTCTTCAACACTTTTTACCATCGTCATCCAATCCTCAGCGAGCCCGATGAGAAGCGAAAACAACTGCTGCTCGCGACCGTCGCGGTGGTTCGCCGCGAACTGATTCGCTGCCTTGCAGTCATGGGCATCACCGTACCCCCGGTCATGTAAAATGCGTGCCAGTGCGACTCGGACGGGTCGCGCATTTTCTCCAACCTATGCACACCTCAGCGCCTACGTCCGCTGCTTCTCGTCCATGGCTGGGGAGAATTGTCCGCGGTGCGCTCCTGCTGGTGCTGATCCTCGCCGTTGCCGGAGTGACTTACGAGAACATCTTCGAGGCGCGCGACCGTCGCTTTAATCCGATGCCCGGCAGGCTCTACGACGTGGGCGGATTCAAGATGCACATCGACTGCATGGGAGAAGGAAGCCCAGCGGTCATTCTCGAGTCCGGGCTCGGCGACACTTACGTGTCGTGGCGCAAAGTGCAGCCGCAGATCGCAAAAGTTACTCGCGTATGCTCCTATGACCGCGCTGGAATCGGCTACAGCGAATCCAGTTCGCAGCCTCGTACCAGCAAAGTGATCGCCGGCGAATTACACGCACTGCTGCAGGCCGCGGGAGTAGCTCCGCCATACGTGCTGGTCGGTCATTCGATGGGCGGATATACCGTGCGCCTTTACGCCAGCCTCTACCGCAACGAGGTCGCAGGCATGGTGCTGGTCGATGCCTCTCATCCTGATCAGGAAAACCGCTTCCCCCCCGAGCTTAAGAATATGGAAGGAACCTGGCAGCGCGAAGCACAGTTCCTGGAATACACCACGCCATTTGGTATTCCCCGGCTGCTGGGCTTGTGCGATGAAGAGCCGGTGCAGCGCGCTGCTGAATGCAACTTTCACAGTGCGCGCGAAGGCGTGGCCGAACTGAAAGCCTTTTCAGAAAGCGCGGCTCAGACCGCTGCCACGGGTGCGCTCGGCGACATTCCACTCGTTGTGCTTTCCCACGATCCCGATAAATCGTCGGCCGAGCTTCCAGCAGATCTCGCGAAGCCTACCAACGAAGCATGGGAGAAAATGCAAGAGGAACTGGCACATCTTTCGACGCGGGGGACGCAGGTGATCGCGAAGAACAGTTCACATTACATTCAGAGCGATCGACCGGAAATGGTCATAGACGCAGTTCGCGACGTAGTGAACCAGGCGCGCGCCGCGCAAGGTGCGACATTGTCGAAACCGAATTGAGTCACTCATGAAACTCCTGTTGCTGACTCTGATCGCACAAACCTGCTAACCTTTTTTCCTCATCCGCTTTCCGCACGCGATTGCTATTGCCTCCGCATTCCAGGAGCACAGAATGAAGCGTACTTCTCCGCTCTCTCGCATCCCGACCGAACTCCCAATTGTGTGGAGCATTTTCATACTGAGTCTTGTCCTGTCTGGATTGATGCAGGCACAGGACAACTCATCGGTTATGCAGCCCCCAGTTCCCGCGCACCGTCCACGGATCGGCTTGGCTCTCAGTGGCGGCGGTGCGTTGGGCCTGGCTGAAATCGGAGTCATTCAATGGATGGAAGAAAATCACATCCCGGTGGACCGGATCGCGGGCACC
Source organism: uncultured Acidobacteriaceae bacterium (assembly GCA_963731405.1). GTDB lineage: Bacteria > Acidobacteriota > Terriglobia > Terriglobales > Acidobacteriaceae > Sulfotelmatobacter. Next base: position 78,165 of record CAVSVS010000006.1, read on the forward strand.
AGCATGGGCAGCATCATCGGCGCCATGTATGCCACCGGTATGACTCCCGCGGAGATTCAGGCGTTCGCCGAAAAGATCAATTGGGATGAAGCGTTTCTGCCCGAGACGGTTTACACGCAGCTTTCTTTCCGGCGCAAACAGGATCGCCGCGACTATTTGATCAATGCGCCTCTCGGCCTGAAGCACGGATTGAGTGGCCCCAACGGCTTCAACTCGGGTCAGGGAATTGGATTGTTACTAGACCGGATCGCGTTTCCCGAGTCCGGTGTCACAAGCTTTGACGATCTGCCGATTCCATTTCGTTGCGTCGCCACCGACATGCTTAGTGGAGAGGGCGTTGTTCTGCGTCAAGGTGGTTTGGCGCAAGCGGTGCGCGCATCCATGGCCATCCCCGGTGTGTTTACTCCAGTGGAAATCGATGGCCGCGTCCTGGCGGATGGCGGCATGGTGCAGAACATTCCAGTCGAGACCGTTCTTGGCATGGATGCGGACTCGGTGATTGCTGTGGAATTGCGGCTTCCTCCGGGTAATCCGAAAGAACTGGAAACGATCACCGGAGTTCTGACTCGCGCAGTCGACGTAATGATTACGCAGAACGAGCGCCACTCGCTGGCGCTGGCACGGGCCACGGTCAGCATTACGATGAACGGGTTCGCGATAACGGACTACGGGCGCGTCAAGGATTTGGTCAAACTCGGCTATAGCAGCGCGGCTGCCCAGTCTGCCGCACTCCTGCCTTATGCCATCCAGAATCCAGCCGAGTGGGGCGAGTATTTGGCAGCGCGTGCGGCTCGCAAGCACAAACCAAACGAGCACGTGGAAATCGTCGAAGTCGCCGGAGCCGATCCCGATACAGATCGCAGGCTGCAGCAACATTTGACGAAGGCCCTCAAAGGTCCACTCAACCTCTCCCAGGTCGATACCCAGCTCACCCGCATTTCCGGCGAGGGCCAATTTGATCGACTCGGTTATGAGGGATTTACGCAGAACGGAGTTCCCGGTCTCCGCATCACGACGCACGACAAATCTTACGGCCCACCGTTTGTAGACCTGGCCGTTAATGTTGACGGCTCGGGCGTGGCGTCTTTCAATTTCTCTGCTGGCGCGCGCGTCACCTTCATGGACGTTGCCCATCACGGTGGGGAATGGCGGAACGATCTTCTATTCGGTTCCAGCAATCTGGCTGCGTCCGAGTTTTACCAACCACTGGGCCAGTCGCGGTTCTTTGTTGCGCCCTATGCCTTCGCGTCCAAGTATTCGCGCAACTCATTCACCGGTTCAACTCGAGTCGCCGTTTTTGGAGAAGAACGCGCTGGCGGCGGCTTCGACATTGGCTACAACTCCGGACGCCGCAGTGAATTCCGCGTCGGCTATGAAATCTTCGACGGCAAGCTGAGTCCACTTATCGGCAGCCAGGGCCTGCCCATCATCGACGGAAGCACCGGACAATTCCGCGCGCGTTACGTCTGGGACGGTCAGGACAGCCCGTCGGTCCCCAGCCGTGGAACGCGCGTAGTCACTACTCTGTCGCGCGTGCTGCAAAGCCCGGGGCTGGCGCACCCCATCGGCCAACTCGACGTACAGACATCCAGTTTCTTGCCTGTCAGTCCGAAGACATCGATCTTCTTTAACATCGACGGCGGAACAACCTTCAATGGTTCCGCGGGTCCGTTTCAGGTTTTCGCGCTCGGCGGACCGTTCCGGCTCGGTGCCTACCTGCCCTACGCATTCGTAGGGAATCACTACGCGTACACGTCGCTCGGATTTCGCCGCGAACTCTACCGCCTGCCTGCGCTGCTGGGAAGAGGGATCTACTGGGGCGGATGGTATGAGGCGGGAACTGCATTCGGAACGGCGACTGACGATCCCGGTCCGGTCGTCGTGCGCGGTACCTTCAATCTCGGACTGATCGCCGACACGATCGTCGGCCCGATCACGCTGGCCGGCAGTATCAGCCCGACTGGTCAAAGCCGCGTGAACTTTTCGATCGGACGCTTGTTTTAAACAAAGCACGCACTATCGACTTCGGTGCCCGTTTTCAGCTTGAGGAGTCATCCTGACCGCAGCCGTTTTTCAGGCGGAGGGAAGGATCTTGCGTGAGTCCAGGGATCACTCCTTCGTCAGCGAAGCCATGTCAATCACAAACCGGTAACGCACATCACTCTTCAGAACCCGTTCGTACGCTTCGTTGACCTTCTGAATGGGCACGACTTCAATGTCGCACGCGACCCCATGTTTGCTGCAGAAATCCAGCATCTCTTGCGTCTCGCCAATCCCGCCGATCTGCGATCCCGCCAGCCTCCGCCGTCGCGCCGTCAACGAAAATGCCCCGACAGGCACGTCCTTCTCAGGAAGCCCCACGAGAACCATGGTCCCGTCAATCCTCAATAGCGACAAGTATTCATTCCAGTCCATCTTCGCGGAAACCGTGTTGATGATCAGGTCGAACGAATTCGCCAGCTTGGTGAATGTGTCGGGATCTGAGGTGGCATAAAAGTGATCAGCGCCCAGCCGTTTTCCATCGGCCTGCTTCTTCAAAGACTGGCTGAGCACTGTAACCTCGGCGCCCAGCGCATGCGCCAGCTTGACGCCCATGTGCCCCAGGCCGCCCATGCCGACGATCGCTACTTTCTTGCCGGGGCCGGCTTGCCACTGACGAAGCGGCGAATACAGCGTGATTCCCGCGCACAGCAGGGGAGCGCACGCATCGAGCGGAAGGTTGTTCGGCATGCGCAGTACATAGTTTTCATCGACCACGATCCGGTCGGAATATCCGCCGTAGGTGGGAGCGCCCTCTTTATCTCGCGCGTTGTAAGTCCAGATGGTCTGCACGCTGCAATATTGCTCGAGGCCTCGCTTGCACTCGGCACAGGTGCGGCAGGAATCGACGAAACAGCCCACTCCCACTTTGTCGCCGAGTTTGTGCTTCGTCACCTTGCTGCCCACTGCGGTAACTACGCCGGCGATTTCATGCCCAGGCACCATGGGGAAGATCGATTCTTCTTGGTAGTCGCTCCACTCGTCGCGCGTCTGGTGAATATCGGAATGACAGATTCCGCAATACTTGATCTCGATGACAACATCATGCTCCCGCGGGTCGCGCCGATCAAACGAATACGGAGCGAGCGGAGCCTTGGGGTTCAACGCCGCGTAGCCTTTGCTCTTGCTCATGATTGCTCTCTTTCCGGAAATGTCGTAAGCGTGATGTAGTAGATGATGGCTCGAACGATCGGTTTCGCAAGAACAGACAAATCTCTTGAATTACCGCACCGGCAGCTTCCCCAGTCTAGCGCAGATTGATATACTGCGCCCCTCAGTACATCTCATCGAACGAGCACGGAGGAACTGTTGCGGCCATTCATCCTGCGTTTTGGACTTCTTTTGTCGATTGCGACGAGCGCGACCTTCTCTTCCGCTCAACAGACTCCCCAGCAACCCACGGCCAAGCCAATTTTCAAACTACAGGAAGTCATGGTCCCTGTGCGCGACGGAGTTCATCTGCAGACTGCGATCCTCACTCCCATCGACCAGAAGGGCCCGCTGCCCATCCTGTTTCGCCGTACACCTTATGGCGTCCCCGATAGAGCCCCCGAGCAGATGCCGTCATCGCTCAAGGAATTCGCGCAGGATGGCTACATCTTCGTCATCCAGAATCTGCGCGGTCGCTTCAAGTCCGAAGGCGTCTTTAATCTCTCCTCCTGGGTCGACTTGAAAGATCCCAAGGCCACGAATGAAACGACCGATGCCTACGACTCGATCGAGTGGCTGGTGAAGAATGTTCCAAACAACAATGGCAAGGTCGGAATGTTTGGCGTCTCCTACGATGGGCTGACGACGGCGCTCACATTGCTTCATCCGCACCCGGCGCTGATGGCGATCAGCGAACAAGCCTCGCCGGTCGATCAGTGGATGAACGATGATGATCACCGTTTCGGAGCGCTACGCGAAAGTTATGACTTTGAATACGCGGTCATGGAGCAGGCCGACAAGAACAAGAACACGCATTTCGATTTTGAGACCTACGACACTTATCAGTGGTACCTCGATCTGGGGCCACTTTCGAACATCAATTCGAAATATCTGCACGGCTCGATTCCTTACTGGAATTCAAGTGTGGAGCATCCCGACTATGACGACTTTTGGAAGAAAGAAGCCTGGGTGAGCCAACTCCACGCCTCGACTGTTCCGAACCTGAACGTTGCCGGATTCTGGGATCAGGAAGACCCGTGGGGGCCGTGGCAGATTTTTCGTCACGCCGAAGAGAACGATCCTCAGCACACGAACTTCATCGTTGCCGGTCCGTGGTTCCATGGTGAGTGGCAGACGCCCAAAGGCGACAGCATCGGCATCATCCCATTCGCAGGTCACGAAACTGCCCGCGAGTTCCGCGAAAATATTGAAGCACCGTTTTTCCGCTACTACCTGCACGGTCAAGGCTCAAAGCCGGCGTGGCAGGCCAGCATGTTTCAGAGCGGATCGAATACCTGGCGCACCTATCCAGCGTGGCCTCCGAAAGAAGCGAAGCCGACAAGCTTGTATTTACATGCGGACGGAACCCTTTCATTTACAGCGCCGGGCGCCGCGAAAACGGGTCAGCCATACCGAGAATATGTTTCCGATCCAGCGAACCCAGTTCCGTATCGCCAGCGCCCGATTTCGCCCACGTATCCCGCCGGTGACTGGCGCACGTGGGAAGTTGCGGATCAGCGCTTTGTTGATGGTCGGCCCGATGTGCTGTCATTCGTCAGCCAGCCACTCGATCACGACCTCACCGTTACAGGTCCCCTCGCAGCGAAACTGTTTGCCTCAACGTCCGGAAGCGACAGCGATTTCATCGTCAAGCTGATCGATGTATACCCGGAGAACGCGCAGAAGAACGAGTGGAATCCCGATGACGGACCAAAGCCAGGTCAATACGCCCAATCGCTGAATGGCTACGAGTTGCCGATTGCAATGGAGGTGCGCCGCGGCCGTTACCTTAAAAGCTATGAGAAGCCCTCTCCGCTAACTCCGAACCAGCCAGCCGAGTGGGAAATTCCCTTGCGCGATCACGACCATGTTTTTCTAAAAGGCCATCGCATCATGGTGCAAGTGCAATCGACCTGGTTCCCGGTGATCGATCGCAATCCGCAGAAATTTATGCCAAGCATCTACCAGGCGGCTGCATCGGATTTTGTTTCCGCAACGCAGCGGATCTATTGTTCGCCAGAGATGCCCTCGCATCTGATACTGCCCGTCGTGCAATAAAAAGGGCCCGGGAAAAGTCCCGGGCCTTTCTTCACCTCAAACGGCTATTTTCCGCCGGCGTTGCCGTGCTGACCCAGCCACGACGCCAGCTTCGTTTCCTGTTGCGACTTCAGATCGACGCAGTTGTTGATTCGTTCGATCGATTGTTTGTACGTCCGCTCCGCGGCTGCGACCTTGTGGGCGGTAAAGAACTCCGTGACCTGATCGCGCGATGCCGTATCACAGAAGACGCTGGTGGCTCCCACAACCTGCGCGCTGGCGAACGGCCCACCAGCCTTTTCAATTTCAGGCCAGTGCTGCCGAACGAAGTCCCATGCCAGTTGTTCCCCAGCCGGATTTCCCATCACGCTCGTGACTACTCCCAGAGCGTCCTGCGATCGCACATCAGGAGAGAGAGCAAAGTCGAGCGTCCGCTGCAACAGCTTCGGATCGCCGAACTGCGGCAACGTGAACAGGTAGACATAATATTCTTCGGGCGATCGCGGATTCTTCAAGGCCGCCATCACGCGATCGTAAAACGCCGCATCTCCATTCAGTGCGGCCAGGCTCAACGCAACTCCGGCGATTTCGTGATCCACCGATGCCGGATCCGTTAGAGCCTTGTCTGCAATCTTGCGCGCCTGCTCCAGTGTCTCCGGATCACGGGCGTCGTATCCCAAGGCATTGAACAGTCTTGCCCGCAGCGTTCTCTGTTCATCGGCTTCGCCCGGCTTCGGTTCATATCCAACTTCTTTCATCGGAGGAGTCAGATACTGGCGGAGCCACATGCGGTAGGCGTCGCGATCGCTGTCACTCACTACGTATTGCCCAATGTAGTTGAGGCGTCCCAGCACATCTTCCAGCACGGCGCGGTTACGATCCGTTTGCAGACCTTGCGCGAAAGCCAGATAGTCGCCAACCGGTTCGCGGCCAACTCGCACGGAAGCCCAGATGTCGTTTTGCAACGCAATTCTCTCGGCAGGGCTGAGTTTGGTCTCTGCATCCTTTGCCAGGGCGCGGACTGCATCCGGCTGGTAACCCGTGCGGTAGTATCCAGTCGCGCCAGCATTGGTCAGAACCCACGTCGAGCAACCCGGCAGGGTGAAGGTTTCTTCCTTCTTGGTCATGAGTTCGCACTTCGCAGTACTACTCGCGGAACCCTTCAGGCACAGCGGAATCTGCCAGAGCTGATCATTGACCGCTTCGAACTTGGCTCGGTCAACGAAATACCTCTGCTGTTCCAGCGTGACGTTTGTTGAATTCCCCGAGCATTGCGCCTTCACATTGATGATCGGCGCGCCCGGCTGCTTCACCCATGTCGGCATGATTTTGTCGACAGGCTTGTGCGAGACCTTCGCTTGTGCGTCCCAGAAATCGTCGGCGGTCGCGTTGCCATACTGATGTTCTTTCAGATAGGCATTGATGCCGGCGCGGAAAGTCTCTTCGCCCAGGTACGCCTCCAACATACGCAGTACCGAGGCCGCCTTGCCGTAAGCAATTCCGTCGAACAGTTCCTGAATCTGTGCGGGAGTTTCGGCTGCTTGATGTATCGGCCGCGTATTGGCCAGCGAATCGACGTTGAGAGTTCCACCGGTTCCACTCACATCGTCCAGATCAAAGTTCCATTCTGGCTTCCATTTCTGAACTGGCTTGCTCGACATCCAGGTGGCAAAGCCTTCGTTCAGCCACACATCGTCCCACCACTTCATCGTAACCAGATCGCCGAACCACATATGAGCGATCTCGTGAGCGGTTACCGATGCGATGGTCTTTTTGAGATCGACCGAACCTTCTTTTTCGTCGATCAGCAGAATCACTTCGCGGAAGGTGATGCAGCCCACATTCTCCATCGCGCCGGCGGAGAAGTCCGGCAGGCCAATCAGGTCCAACTTCCCGTAGGGATACTTGATCCCGAAATATTTGTTGTAGTAGCCGACAATGTATTCCGCCGCGTCAAGCGCAAATTTGCCCATTTCTTTCTTCCCGGGCGTACTGTAGACGCGGATCGGAATGCCGTCCACCGATCCTTCGACGTATTCGAACTGGCCCACGACGAGCGCGGCCAGGTATGCCGACATCTTTGCGGTAGTGGCAAATTTCACGGTGTGCTTATCGCCTGGTCCCGGCGTGTCCGATACGATCTTGTAGTTCGAGATCGCGACCTGGTCTTTGTCGGCGACCGCAGTAATATCGAAGGTCGCTTTGTAGTCAGGCTCATCAAACGAAGGGAACGCGCGCCGCGCATCGGTGGCTTCAAATTGCGTGGCAGCGTATTTGCGTCCCTTGTCGTCTTTGCCCAGGTACAGACCGCGCATTTCATCATTGAGAATGCCCGTGTAGGTAATGTGGACGGTAGCGGTTCCAGCGGCCAACGGCTTCTCCACCGAAAGCACGACCATCTCCTTTTCTTTCTGAGGCGTGACCGTCGCCTTCTGCGTGGCGCCGCCGCTTGTAATAGTCACATCGTGAAAGTCGATGTCGACGGCATTGAGCGTGATCTCGGAGGTAGATTTCAGCACCCGTAGCGTGATCGTTTCATCGCCTTCAAATTTGGCCTTGTCGAGATCGGGCGTGAACTTGAGCTTGTAATTCTCCGGCCGTGCCCCTTCGGGCAGACGCTGCGCAGCAGCCAACGAGAGTGCGAGCACGAGAAAACTTACAACTGAAATAACTCTTTTCATTGGTTCCCCTCAGGAGATTGAATCGGATTGCTTCTTGTCATCAATATTTTGTTTCCCGGAGTGTCCACACCCAGACGAATACTTCACCCCGGTTTGATACGGATCGCGATCCGCGAAAGTTCAGTCGCGGGACGCGATCACTCCATTCAGAATCGTCATTGCACAGTGATTGGTGCCAAACCAGTACGGGATCTCGCGATAGTCCTTTGTGTCAAACACGGCGAAATCGGCATCCTTCCCCGGCTCGATGCTGCCTTTGCGTTCTGCTATCCTCAGCGCCCACGCCCCGTTGATCGTGGCCGCCCCTACTGCTTCCGCCGGCGACATTTTCATGTGCGTACAGGCCAATGACATGGCCATGGGCATGCTCATTGTTGGGGAAGTGCCGGGGTTGTAGTCCGAGGCGAGAGCCACCGGCACGCCAGCATCGATCAATCGCCGTGCGTTCGGATATTCTTTCAATCCGAGGAAATAATTCGCTCCGGGAACAAGCGTGGCAACCGTATCGCGTTGGGCCAGATGCAGAATATCGTCGTCGTTCACATGATCCATATGATCGAATGATGCCGGATTGAAGCGAAGGAACGGCGACAACTTGGTTTCCGAAAGCTGGCCCATATGTGCTCGAACGCTCAACCCGTGTTGCTTCGCGGCCTCAAAAATTTGCTCTGTTTCCTGCGGAGTAAAGGCTCCTTTGTCGCAAAAGACATCCACGAATTGGGCAAGCTTCCGCTTGGCCGCCTGCGGAATCATCTCTTTACAGACGATCTCAACATACTTTTGTGAGCAGCCCTGGAACTCTTTTGGGACGACATGGGCTCCGAGCAGCGTGGCTACCACGGTTCCAGGCCACCGGGAGGCAGCTTGGTCGATTGCTTCCAGAGACTTGAGTTCCGAGTCGAGCGTGAGCCCGTAGCCTGATTTGGCCTCTACGGTGGTCGTGCCGTGCGCGGCCATCTCCTTCAGCGTCCTCACTACTTTCGCCGCAAGTTCGCTTTTTCCTGTCTTGCGAACACCCTCAAGGCTCGATCGTATCCCGCCGCCTGCGGCTGCAATCTCTTCGTACGAAGCACCTTCGATGCGCTTCTCAAAATCCACCAGCCGAGGGCTCACGAAGACCGGATGCGTATGCGAATCCACGAATCCGGGAAGAACGACTTTACCCGCGCAATCGATTTCCTGCACTCTCTTGCGATGTTTCTTCAGCCAGGGATCGCGCAGAGCATCTCTTACGGTGCCCACCGAGACAATTTTCCCGCCCAGGCTCAGAACCGCCCCATTTTCGATGATGCCCAATTCCTTCAGCTCAGATCCGCGATGTGGGCCAGCATTCCCCGATGCCGATCGGAGAGTGAGAAGCTGGCCGATGTTAGTCAGGAACAGCGGGGTATGCTTTTTCGGAGCTTTACGGGCTGTGGTCACACTAGAGAAGTTTAGCAGCCGACGAGACAACGAAGGGAGTCCCCGAGCCTTGGCAGGCCGTAGTCAGGGACCCTAAGGGCTAATCGATTGGAAACATATACTCTCGAGCGCAAGTCGGAATTCCTATTGTCCAACGCGATCGACGCCGCCGATTATCTCGAAGCATGAAAGGAAGTGTGGAAGTTAGGACTCGATCCTGATTCCATTCTCCACCGTCGACCGAGGCTGAAATAGCTGCTAATCGCGGGAAACTAGTTCCCCATCGGAACTCTGACTCCGCTCTTCTTCGCGAACTCTTTCGCCTCGTCGTAGCCTGCGTCGACGTGGCGGATGACGCCCATCCCGGGGTCCGTGGTCAGCACGCGCTCGATGCGCTTTGCCATCTCATCGGTTCCATCGGCAACGGTCACTTGCCCTGCATGCAGCGAGTAGCCGATTCCGACGCCACCGCCGTTGTGGATCGACACCCACGAAGCGCCTGCCGCTGTATTCAAGAGCGCGTTGAGCAGCGGCCAGTCTGCGACCGCGTCGGAGCCGTCTTTCATGCTCTCCGTCTCGCGGAACGGAGAGGCCACCGAGCCGCAGTCAAGATGATCGCGGCCAATCACGATTGGCGCCTTGATCTTGCCCTGTTTGACCAGATCGTTCATCGCCAGCCCAAACTGCGCTCGTTCTCCGTATCCGAGCCAGCAAATACGAGCAGGCAGGCCTTGGAACTTGATGCGCTTGCGCGCGAGGTCAATCCAGCGTCGGAGAATCCTGTTCTCGGGAAACAACTCCAGGACAAGGTTATCGGTCACGTGAATATCGGACGCTTCGCCCGACAACGCTACCCACCGAAACGGACCGCGCCCTTCGCAGAACAGGGGACGAATATATGCCGGAACGAATCCAGGGAAGTCATACGCGTTCTTCACGCCGCGCTGAAACGCGAAGGTGCGAATGTTATTGCCGTAATCGAAGGTGATCGAGCCCATCTTCTGCAGGCGCAGCATGCCTTCCACGTGGCGCGCCATCGCATCCAGAGACTTCTCTTGATACGCCTTCGGGTCGCGCTTGCGTAGCTCCAGAGCCTCTTCCAACGTCATGCCGTTTGGCACATATCCGTTCAGCGGATCGTGGGCCGAAGTCTGATCGGTCAAAATGTCAGGAACGACACCGCGCTCGGCCAACTCTGGAATCACGTCCGCACAATTTCCCACCAGCCCGACTGAAACGTTCTCTTTTTTCCGCACCGCATTCTTCAGAATGCGCAAAGCTTCATCGAGCGTGGTCACCATGAAGTCGCAGTAACCAGTCTTCAGCCGCTTCTTGATGCGCTCCGGATCAACATCAATCCCCAGAAACGCCGCGCCAGTCATGGTTGCTGCGAGAGGCTGAGCTCCGCCCATTCCGCCCATTCCGCCGCTGACGATCAGCTTGCCGGCTAGATCGCCTCCGAAGTGTTTCTCGCCTGCGGCGGAGAATGTCTCGAACGTTCCCTGCACAATTCCTTGGGAGCCGATGTAGATCCACGAGCCTGCGGTCATCTGCCCGTACATCATGAGACCGGCTCGTTCCAGTTCGTTGAACTTCTCCCAGTTCGACCAATGACCAACGAGGTTCGAGTTAGCGATGAGCACTCGCGGGGCGTGATCGTGTGTTTTGAAGACGCCGACAGGTTTGCCCGACTGCACTAGCAGAGTTTCGTCATTGTCCAGTTTCTTCAGCGTCTCGACGATGGCGCGGTAGGCTTCCCAACTCCGCGCCGCGCGGCCCGTTCCGCCATAAACCACAAGGTCTTTCGGACGCTCGGCAACCTCTTCGTCGAGGTTGTTCATGAGCATCCGCATGGCGGCTTCCTGCTGCCAGCCTTTGCAAGTGATGGCGTTGCCGCGAGGAGCGCGGATGGAAGCGGGACCGTGGATTTCAGTATCGACGGGCATGGATAGATGTTAATTGCTCGCGGCTGCAGCGTACAACTTGCGTCCGCTTCCGGGAAACGCCGCGACACTGTTCGAGTCATCGATTCCGCAGAACAACAGTGATCTTGAGGCAGAGCGTGGTCCAGCGTGCGACATTCGGCATCGCTTTGCCGCGAGCGTGGTCTATGACATTCCAGCGTGGGATCGTTCGGGCTTTGTGCGAGCGATCAGCAAAGATCAGCACGTTTCGACCGTATACCAAGTGCAGACTGGATTTCCGTTTACGGTTTCCGTCTTCGGAGACACGGCGAACTCGGGCACAGTGTTGGGAGAGAATCCGATCCGCGCGAACTTGACCGGAGAGCCAATCTTTACGTCGGGAACGCGCACTGCTTCCAGTTGGATGAACTGGGCTGCGTTTGCAGCGCCTGCGGCTTACACGTTTGGCGATGTGGGACGGAACTCGGTGTATGGTCCGGGACTGCAGACGCTGGATCTGGCGTTGGTTCGCGACTTCAATCTGACGGAACGAGCAGTGTTCCAATTCCGCGGGGAGTTCTTCAATGCTCTGAACCATACGAATCTGGGAACGCCAGATCGCTTCGTGAATACGCCGCAGTTTGGAACGATCACGGAGTCGACGACTCCGGGAAGACAGATTCAGTTGAGCGCGCGGTTGTCGTTCTAGCAGGTTGATGGTTCGCGAGTGCAGCGCCTGAAGGCGCGATCGATTTTTCCGCCCTTACGCTACGCCTGAAGGCGTAGCCTGATACGAACCGTTCTTGACACCAACTTGTCTCACCGTCCAGACAGCGTTAAGTGCGTTGTGGAAATTGCCTGAAAAAAAATCGAGGACCACAGCGAAAAACTCCGGCGAGGGCTGGTTCTGTTTTGGGAATTATGGCGTGGAGTTGGGTACCCCCCTCCCCCCACCCCCTCTGAAAGCCGCGACTGGCGCGGGTTTTGCAAAATGTCGTTGCAAAATCTTGAGCGCCAAGGGGTTAGAGGTCAAAATCTTGACAACAAAGCAGTTAGCGCTGTTTTGACCGGGCTCTCGTACACCGCCTCCGCCTTGACCATGTTCTGCCCTTCTTCCATGAGCCGCAAGGGCAGATGTCACAAGGGCGCTGTGGAAATATTTTCGCTATCACCAGATAACCCAGCGGTCTACAGGTTTCAGGTAGAGCTTATCGCTGGGGGTGACGTCGAAGGCTTTGTACCAGGCTTCGACGTTGCGCACGGTGTCGCTGCGGAACTCTCCGGGGGAGTGGTGATCGGTTTTGATCTGCTGGCGCAACCCTTCGTCGCTCTGAAGCTTGCGCCACCTTGTGGCGAACGCCAGGAAGAACCGCTGATCGCCGGTGAGGCCGCCGATCACGACATCGGGCTTGCCTTTCAGGGACAGGACGTAGGCGTCGTGCGCGACTAGCAATCCGGCAAGGTCGGCAATATTTTCGCCAAGCACCTGCTTGCCATTCACGCACAGATCAGGGAACGGGCAGTAGCCGTCAAACTGCGCGACCAATTTCGCCGCCGCTGCCTGGTAGTTGGCCAGATCCGCGGCGGTCCACCAATGGCCGAGGCGGCCGTGGGCATCGTAGATGTTGCCGAGTTCGTCGAAGCTGTGGGTGATTTCGTGAGCCATACCGGCGCCGGCGGAGCCGTAGTTGGAAGCGGTGTCGCCTTGATTATCGAAATAAGGCGGCTGCAGGATTCCGGCGGAGAAAGTCTCGGTGTTGGGGGTGAAGAGGATGATGGCGCCGACGATCTGCGGATCGATTCTCCACTCGTCGGGATCAGCGGGTTGTTGGAGCTTGGACAGATTGAGCGAACGATTGAAAGCTTCTGCGCGGCACATATTGCCGAATGCATCGCCGCGCACGACATCGAACGTGGAGTAGTCGATCCATTTGTCAGGATAGCCGACGCCAATGCGAAGCGCGGCCAGCTTTGCCAACGCTTTTTCTTTGGTCTGCGGGGACATCCAATTGAGATTTGAGATGCGAACGCGGTATGCCGTGATCAAATCGGCGACCATGGCTTGCGCTTTCTTTTTGGCTTCGGGAGGGAAGTAGCGTTGCGTATAGAGTTGGCCGACGGCTTGTCCGAGAGCGGCGTTGGTGGCGTCGATGGCGAGCTTGCCGCGGTCGGGCATGTGCTGCGCACCAGAGAGGATCGTGCCGTAGAAGGCGAAATCTTCGGCGGCCACGGACTTCGGCAAAACGCTGGAATAGTGTTCGATCGAGTGGAACCTGAGATAGTCCTTCCACGCGTCGAGGTCTTCACTGCCGATCAGGGCGGACGTTCCGACAACAGCGGAGGGCTGCCAAACGATGAATTGCGATTGGCTGGCGACTCCGGCTGCCGAAAAATATGCGTTCCAATCCATGCCGGGGGCTTTGACATCGAAGTCGGAGCGTTTCCACGGGTTGTTCTGCTTGAAGACGTCGGCGGCATCGGACTCTGGGGCGTGGGATTGGGCGATCTGAATTTCAAGCGAGAGGATTCGCGCAGCCTTGGGTTCCGCATCTGCAACTCCTGCCAGTTTCAGGATCGCGGCGATGTGTGCCTTGTACTGAGCGCGCAACTCGATCGTTTTCGGCGACGGATTAAGGTAGTCGTCGCGATCGGGCATTCCCAGCCCGCCTTGCAGCAAGTGAAAAACGTAGTGGTCAGAGTCCGTAAAACTTTGGTTCACCCACACGCCAAAGATGTGATCGGAGTTGGCGGTGAGGCCGTCCACTTCAGTATTTAGAGTGGCGCCGAGATAGGCGGACAGAGACGCCTTGTTCGTGATCGATGCGATTCGAGCCATGTCGTCGGCCAGTGGAGTCAGACCCTTGGACTCGATTCCGTCTTCATCCATGAACGCGGCGTAGTAGGCGCCGACCTTTTGCGTGACGCTTCCTCGTACGGCGTTCGCGGCGGCCGCTTTCTGAATGAGATCGCGTACACGCTTGCTTGTTCTCTCTACTAAGATCGCTCGGTTGTCGAAGGTGGTTTGGCCGGCGGGTATGGTTGTCGTTTTGAGCCAGCCTCCATTGGCGTAGCGGTAGAAATCGTCGCCTGGTTTGATGGAGCGATCCATATCCTGATCCTGCGTGGCCGCGGCTTGATCAACTTGTGCCGATGTACTGAGGGAGAGCGCAAGCGTGAAGAGAAGTGAAAGCACTGGAGTGCGAAGCATGGGGCTGATTTTCGCATTCACGGTGAAGCAAACTAGCCGTTTTCGGACTTGAA
>CAVSVS010000007.1:0-62082 GCA_963731405.1 uncultured Acidobacteriaceae bacterium
TCGAGGCGGATCGTTTCAACCACTCACGCACCTCTCCGCGTCGGACGGCTATGCAGTTGTAGAGTCCTTCGCGCTATCAACGCGCTCACGACTCCAGCAGGATCACGTCCCGCTCAACTGACGACGATTCTTAAAGAACGACTGCAGCACTTCCGCGCAGCGCCCGGCGAGCACTCCGCCGCGAACCTCAATCTTGTGATTCAGTTGCGGATGATTCAGAACTTGCATCACCGAATGCACGGCCCCGGCCTTGGGGTCATCCGCGCCATACACCAGGCGTCGTATGCGCGCATGAACCAGCGCACCTGAACACATGGCGCATGGCTCAATTGTAACAAACAGGTCGCAGGCTTCCAGACGGTGGTTACCAACGGCAGCACCGGCTTCTCGCAAAGCCATTACCTCGGCGTGCGCCGTCGGGTCAGAGGCCGCGATGTTGCGATTCCATCCGCGTCCCACAACCTGGCCGTTGCACACAACCACCGCTCCCACCGGCACCTCTGCCGCCTCGAGGGCACGCTGGGCGCAGCGGAGGGCCTCCTCCATCCAAAGCTCATCAGGATGAAGTTCGACCGCGGCGGTCTCGGGTGTCTGGTCTGCCGTTTTCTGGGGAGCCACGGGGGATTCGCCTTCGGCAGTATTCTAGCGGGTCGGCGGCAGGAGCGCAGATTCGTGTCGTTCACGGCAGGGATTTCCCATCAGGGCGGTCGGAATCCTCGAATCCGAGCTCAGATCACGCTCAGCACCGTTCGCACGACTTCTGGCACGACCGCGTTTACCACCTCCGGCACAACCACTCGGGCCACCGGGTAAGCGATTAACAGCGCGGGCACGACGAGCAATAGCCACGTCTTCGTCGGCAAGTTTGTGAAATAGGCCTTCATGACTTTCTCTTCTAGTGGTTACGGATGACCGTTGCGAAAAGTTCCGGCTAACTCTTGCTTTCTAGGCTCCGCAACAGCTCGCTGTAGGTTAGACGTGTGAAAGCACGAACCGTTCAGGCCAATCTTGTCAGGGGCAGACGAATGCTCGGGTTTTGGCGATTCGCCGGATAATGGTATGCTAACGGCGATATGGGCATGCCGAGCTTGCTCCGCAAAGTCTTCCTCGTTGACCTGCTGCAGGGTCTGAAGGTTACGTTTCGCTATCAGGATCCCAAGGAGATTTACACCGAGCAGTATCCCCTTGAGCGTCCGCAGGTGGCCGAACGCTACCGCGGAGCGCCGCGCCTGAACGTGAACCCTGACACCGACGAGACGATGTGCATTGCCTGCGACCTCTGCGCTCTGGCGTGCCCTGAGCACTTGATCGTGGTCTCCAGCGAACGGAACGAGAAGACCCGCCGCAAGGAACTCACCAACTTCACCTACGATCTGAGTCGCTGTATGTTCTGTGGGTTATGCGAGGACGCGTGTCCCACTGATGCGCTCGAACTTACCCAGGATTTCGAACTGGCCAGCTACACCCGCGAGGGACAGATCTGGGATCGCGAGACCCTGGAAAAAGGCCCACTGCCTACGCAGTACAAGAAGTGAAGCTCGGTCTCGCGTTTCCGTACAATCGTGAAAATTCCGCCCTACTACTGTTCACCTAACGCGAGTCGTCTTTCTGGCAGGAAATACAATGCTGGGATCAAGACGAACACGAAGAACGAAGCATAGATCGATACGTACGCTAGGGGCGCCGAACTCAAGTACAGCAGAAAGGAAAGGCCATTTTTTCTTTGAATGCTGCGGTGATATTCCACCAACTCGATGTTCCCCAAATGCTGCCGTACCAATTCGATGCGCAGCAAATAGAATGCGCTGCTGCACATTGTTAAGTCCAGTCCGTATAGGGCGACTGCCATCGGTTCGCGATAATTCTTCCCTAGGAAATCCGTCACGAAGGGGACCAGCGACATCCAGAACAGAAGATTCAGGTTGGACCAAAGCAGCCGGGCTGTGACCTGTCGAACGGCGTGAATCAAGTGATGATGGTTCACCCACATGATGGCTACCACCAGGAAGCTAAGTCCGTAGCTGATGAATATGGGCGCCACCTTCCAGAGCGCCGGAAGAGTGGGTTGCGAAGGTGCGCGAAGTTCCAGCACCATGATGGTGACGATAATTGCGATCACGCCGTCACTGAAGGCTTCCAAACGACTGGTGGTCATTTCGCCGAGGGGCATTCCGAGAATCTACCACGGGACGCGCTTCACGCCGGTTGCTGTTGCGTCATACAATGCATTGCGCCTAAACCCCAAATAAAATCCCCGGAATAAATCGGCACAATCTCGCGCGTGGGAAACAGCTGAGCCAGGGTGTTGAGCGCAATCCGGTCGTTGGGACGGTTAAACACAGGCGCAAGTACGATCCCGTTTGCGATATAAAAATTCGCATAGCTCGCCGGAAGGCGGCGTCCTTCAAAGGCCACAGCTTGTGGCATGGGCAGTTCGACTACGGTCAATTGCTTTCCGTCCTGGTCGCGCGCGCCCTGCAGCCGTCGCAAGTTGGCACGCAGCGGCGCATGGTTCACATCTTTGGAATCGGGCTCAACCATGGTGACCACAGTGCCTTTGGATACGAAGCGGCTGAGATCGTCGACATGGCCGTGAGTGTCATCGCCGTAGATACCGCGCCCCAGCCAAATCGTGTGCGGCGCACCCAGATAATCCGCGAATGCTTTTTCATAGTGAATGCGCGCCATGTGCGGATTGCGTTCCTGCACCTTGCTGAGCAGACACTCTTCGGTCGTAAGAATCGTTCCGGCCCCGTTGACGTCAATCGACCCACCTTCGAGCACGATTCGCGTGCCCTTGGAGAGGGGACGAACCTCGTCTGCCTGAGCCGCTTTTGCCATCAGGCTTCCAACTTTTTCGTCAAAGCGCCAGTTGGAATACTTCGCCCAAGCGTTAAAGCGAAACTTGGGGGCAGGCTCTCGGCGGTTCGGCCCGGCAAAGCCCTTTTGGCGCGTGAGGAAGATGCATCCCGAATCGCGCAGCCATACGCGGTTCGTCGGCCAGCGATGAAACCGGACGTTGGCAGAGAAGGCGTCCGCGCGCTCCAGCACCCGGCGCGCTTGTCTCGCTCCTGCGGCATTGTTGACGATCAACTCGACCCGCTCATGCCTCGCCAAATTACGGATGATCTCGGCATAGACCCATGGAATGGGTTCGAACTTTCCTGGCCAGTCTCCTTGGTAGTGCGGCCAAGCTAGCCACGTGGCGCGATGAGGCTCCCACTCGGCTGGCATGCGATAGCCGAGCGCGGCGGGAGAAGACGCGATGGAATTTCGGTCGTCCTTACTTCTTTTCCGTAGCGTCATAGCACTCTAGATTCTTGATTTTCGGAGGTGGCGAATTCTTGAACGCGTCGGTCAGCAGGTAAGTTCCGGGCGTCTGATTGAGGCTGACCTGGGTCACCATCTTGGGATCACGTTCATCGCAGCTGCGGTCGCGAAATGCTTTCACCGTCAACGGTAAAGTACCGTCGAAATACTTCTCATCGATCTGAGTCGTGCCAAAGCTCACAAACACGATCTTCAAATACTTACTTTTCGGACCGGCTGCCTCGAGAACGACCACCTCTTTGTTCGCCACAAAAGACGCCGCCTTGGCAGCGTGTAGAAGAGGATCGTATGCGAGCATTTTTCCTGACGGACTGGGTGTCTTGGCAAAGCATGCGAGACCTAGGGTTGCAATGGCGGCACCTGTCACAAACGCTTTAGTACGCTCGGTCATCCGTACGTTCCTAGTCGATCAGCCGGTTGGTGATGGGTGCGTAGCTGTCGATGCGTCGATCGCGCAGAAAGGGCCAGTTGCGCCGGATGTCTTCGAGTGCCTTCAGATCGACGTCGCCAACCAGGATCTCCTCGCGGTCGTTTGATCCTTCCGCCAAGACGCGCCCGAATGGATCGCAGAAAAACGACTTGCCCCAGAACTCCAGGCCCTGGCCCGGCGCGGATTTTCCCCGAATATTGCCGGTTTCAAATCCGACCCGATTTACGACTGCGACATAAACTCCATTCGCAATGGCATGAGCCCGCTGAATCGTACGCCATGCGTCGTGCTGGGCCACGCCGAACTCCTCCTTCTCCGCTGGATGCCAACCGATCGCTGTCGGATAAAAAAGCACCTGCGCCCCTTGCAGGGCCGTTAACCGTGCGCCCTCGGGATACCACTGATCCCAACAAACCAGGGTGCCCAACCGTCCTACGCTCGTATCCAGAGCACGAAATCCCAAGTCACCCGGCGTGAAGTAAAACTTTTCGTAATAGAGCGGGTCATCCGGAATGTGCATCTTGCGGTATAAACCCCGCAAGCTCCCATCACTGTCTAAGATCGCCGCCGTGTTGTGATAAACGCCTGCAGCACGCTTTTCGAACAGCGAAGCGATTAGCACAACCCCGTTGCTGCGTGCTGCCGCCGCCAGTTTTTCGGTCGTTGGCCCAGGAATTGGCTCGGCTAAATCAAATAGGGAATGATCCTCCCGTTGACAGAAGTACTGCGTCTGGAAAAGTTCGGGCAGACACACCACCTTCGCGCCGCGTCCAGCGGCATCGGCAACCCGGCTCAGTGCCTTCTCAAGATTCTGCTCGGGCTCCGGACCACACGACATCTGCACCAGCGCCACGCGGAATTTTTCTGGGGGCAAGTGTCACAACCTCCGCGAACCAATATAGCAGGGCACGCACGAGCCATCAGCTGTCAGATCTCAGTATCACTTTTCAGCGAGCTTCTTTCTGCTGCTCCACAAAGACGCGCTTCAGTCGAGGATTGCCCGCGACCATCTGCTGGAGGCTCTCCACGACCTCCTGTGAAGGTGAGGAACGGAGCAAGGCCTCGATTGCGCCCTGGGCAGAGAGCGATTCAGTGCGCACCAACTCCAACAGAAACTCCAACGCCTCCGGTTGGCGCGTAAGGGAGATCGCAGATAGCAACACTGAACGCCACCATGGATCCTCCGCCTTCCCGAAACATTCCTTCAATGCTTCGAAAGCCGCTCCTGAATGAGTTCCGGCGAGCGCCAGCGCCGCCTCTGCTGCGCTGTCGTCTGCCGCAGCAAGAAAACCTCGCACCCAAGGGATAGCACTCTTCCCCTCGATGCGCAAAACCCCGCCATAGCACGCTCCCAGCACCTCGGGATCGTCATTCCCAAGCACAGCCCGAAGACGAAGCAGCAGCGACGCCGAGGGTGAACCCACCTGCTCAATCGCCCGCACCGCTTCCACGCGAACCGCCTTGTCTTTGTCGGCGAGTAACTTAAGCAAATGCAGGAGCAGGTCGTTCTCACTCAGAATGCGGCACTGTACCAGCGCCAGCGCACAGGTGGCGCGCAGAGTTCCCGCAGTGTCGGAGCGCCCTCCCCAAACCGGTTCCATTTGGATGTGCCGCATCCCGCGCAGAAAAATTTCCGGCTCCTGATATTCGAGAGCGGCGAGCGCCCGGCTGAGCGCATTCTTGGCCCAGCACTGCGGATCCGTCTTGACCGGATTCTCGAAGAATCGATCAAAAGCCAGGAGCAGATCGGGTACCAGATCGGCCATCCGGAAATTGCGAACCAGGTCTGCGGCCTTTGCCACGATGAAGTTGTTGCGGTGTGCCAAGGCTTTGTGCAGCGCTTTGACGCGTACCTCTTCTGGCCCTTGGCGAAGTTCATCGAGAGCCGCGATCTGTTCTTCGAAGCCGCGTTTGCTCGCCATGAGTGGCAGTGTACCCGACGACGCGCTCTGTGTTTTGGCGCGCGCGTGGCATCTCGTCCCGCGCTTCCTGTAAAGTATCCTGTCGGGAAGATTCGGACTTAGCTTGGAGGCTTGCGTTGAAACACGGTAACGGCAATTCGAAGGATCATTCGCACCCAGGGCAGGGACACGCCGCCGGCGGCGAGGGCAAAGATCGGCACCTGCACAATCCCATTGAAGATCGACTTATCCCGTTGGAGCCTCTTGACCTCGCGAAGGTCCATTCGATCGACGGTCTGGTGCGTGCGATGGCCAAGACTGCATTTACCGGTCGCCAGCTGGGTGAGGCCGCGGATGTACTCGAAGCCATGGCCCTCGACGAGGACGCCTTCATCGTGATGACTCTTGCCGGTGCCATGACCGTCGCCAAGCAAGGACTGATCGTCACCGAACTGATTGACCGGGGCATCGTGAACGCGATCGTTTCCACCGGAGCCCTTATGGCTCACGGACTGGTCGAGGCAACCGGGCGGGCACACTTCCGAGCTAACCCCGAGGTTTCCGACGAGGCCCTGTACGAGCAGGGCTACAATCGCGTTTACGATACTCTCGAGCCCGAGCAAAATCTGGACGACGTCGAGGAAGTCATGGCGGCCGTTCTTGAAGCCTGGGACCACAACGAGGTCATGTGTTCCTACAAGCTGAACCATGCTATCGGCGCATACTTGGCGAAACGAGATCCAGACCAGCGTGGAATTCTGAAATCAGCGTATGAGCAGGGCGTTCCAGTTTTTGTTCCCGCGTTCAGTGATTCAGAGCTAGGTCTCGACACCGCGTTGAACAATCGCCTCCGCGAATCTACCGGGCGACACAAGATTCGTTTCGATCCGTTCGAAGACCTCGAGCACTTCGCCGCTACGCTTCTGCGTCAGAAAAAGCTGGGTATCTTCACCATCGGCGGTGGAGTCCCCCGCAACTGGTCGCAACAGTTTGGACCCTTCATCGAACTGCGCCATCGTCGCCTCGGCGAAAACGTTCCCTTGAAGCGCTACCACTACGGCCTCCGGATCTGTCCCGAGCCAGTGTACTGGGGAGGCTTGTCGGGCAGTCCCTACAGCGAGGCGATTTCCTGGGGCAAGTTCGTCCCACCCGCGGAAGGCGGAAAGTTCGGAGAAGTTTTTGTCGATGCCACCGTAGGACTTCCGATCATCGTGGCCGCAGTAATCGAACGATTGGATAAGGCCAAGAAGGGCGGAGCCAAGAAACCCGCTAAGACTGCGACGAGAAAGTAGGAGAAGGGATCGTACGCAGGCGGTGAAGGCCAGAGAATCTTAAGCTTCAGGCCTATTTTGAACGATGCTTAAACGTTGCTTTCGCAGGCAGTAGAATCCTGCGGCGCAGTCTCTTGGCTCGCGGAGATCTCTGCGTTATCCTGATGGCCCGATCGCATTCGTCGATACAACGGGGCAAGAATACTATTCTCAAGCACTTCTGATTCAGCTTGAAACCAATCCTGCAAGGCTTGACCATCGGTTTGCCCACGGGTATCGTACAGTTGCTTCGCCCGGGAACGCACTTTCCGCTCCACCAACTGCACCATCAACGCTTGTTGCTTCTTTCTTCGTGTTTCGAGATCCACTGGCTTCCTCTGTGTGTGTCTTTTCTACCACTTCAATAATAAACTACGCCTGTTAACGGAGTATTACATTCGACTCACAGAACAGTTACCAAAGTTTTACTACTATCAGATGAAGAACAGGTGGCCTTCGATTCAATTAATTGTCTTTGTATCAATGACTTAGTGGCAATCGGGAGGTCGTGCCCACCGCTGAGTGGCCGTTCGCGACGGTGATTGGACGGGCAGACTTGTACAGAGGCTAGCATACAACTGGGCAGGCTATCGAAACGCGGGCGAACTCAAGGGGCTTAGTCGAAAATCAAGACGGCTGATGCAATGACCGTAGTCCACAGCGCTCGCTTGTCGCCTACCGCAGACTGGGTCACATTCGCCGTGCGCACGATTTTATTTGATAGCCGGTAGATTTGCTTCTTCTCGTCCCAGGATCTGTCAGGGTCGAATTCGACGTTGAGAGTAGTGGCGAGCATTTCAGCGGCAAGTTCCTCTGCATACTCGCCGGCGGCGTCTTCGGTTTCGCCAAAAGAATGGTGTTCGCTAAGATACCCGTACGTATTGCGGTCGGCCGGAATGGCGACACCGATCGAAGAAGCCAGCAGCCGGTGCGGTTCGCGCGTGGAATTTTCGGCCACCACTGCGAATACGACTTCTCCCGGATGCAGATATTTCACGCCCTCTTTGCGGGCCAAGAGCTTGCAGTTTGGCGGAAAAATCGACGAAACTCTCACCAGATTTTGGGCAGCGATTCCCGCGTCGCGTAACGCCAGCTCGAACGAGGTCAAACGCTCGCGGTGTTTTCCTACTCCCTTGGTGAAGAAAATCCGCTTCGGAACCATGTCTTTGCCCAATTCTCTGGTCCTCCAAAAGAAGAATTTATCGTTGAGAATGCACAATCTAACACAATGCTTTGTAAAGGAAATATGAATTTGCAACCGAAGGCCAAAAAAAATGCGGGGAGGCGCTGGCGCGCGTCCCCGCTTAGTGCCCGGATTGTTGGGGGGAGGGCCCGGGCAAAGCGTTTTTCCTAATTTCGGGCGGCATGGAGACGAGATCGATTTTCCGCCATGCCTCGCTACTTCGCCGCGACTACATTGCTCACATCGACCGTTGTCCCGTTGACCGTTCCAGTCACCGTAGCTTTCTTGCCAGCCTGCTGATCGAGCACGGCCAGCGCCGCTTTGTCGGAAGTATTCAGAACATAAATCTTGTCTCCCACGACCAGTGCGTACTTCGAGCCATGCGAAACGCAGGTGCGAGTGCACTCTGCCGGAGCGCCTTCCATATGCTTCGCGCCACACATGGCATCGCCCACTTCACCCGTCAGCGTTTGTTTCGCCGCCGCCCACGCCTGATTTTCGGCGATCAGTCCAAATGAAGACATCACTGCCACAACCAAAATGGCATGCCGCAAATTAGCTTTCATCCCAACTCCTTCGTAGAGTTCATCCTCGCGATGGCGAATCGCGAAGAATTGCGGCCCAGTGTATCAACTCATGCAGATTTCGCAAATGGTCGTGGCGTCCGAACAGCCTGCCAAGATTCAGGGAAGAGTACTTGGTGGAAGCCCGGTTCGTAAATCCTGACCAAAATTGTTCCAAAAGCCGAACAAACGCTTCCTTTGCTATTTCGGTGCTTTTACCGAGTAGATCAGGTCGACATCCACCGACTTGTCGCGAACATTGGCAGTTACGTGGGATGCGACCTCCCAATCCAGCGATGGCGGCAACAATTTTTGTGCTTCCGGGAGGTACTCACTCAGGTACGTCGCGTCATAAACTTCCCCGGAGCGGATTTTCCATGCAGCCCGCAGCTTCGCCGTGAGACTGTTATCGAGGCCGCGAAATTCGAGTTCTCCCATGTGATATACGGCGCCTTCCTTCACGTCCATATGCAAGACGACTATGCCCGCGGCGTCGTCGAACTCAGCGTCCGGTTTGATCGTTGCCGCGACGTATCCGCGGGAGCCGTACAGTTTCTGGATGTCCTTCAGGTTATCGCCGATGCGGACCGTGTCGGCCATCTGCCCCACCTCCGCCCGGACCATTTTCTGCAACGTTTCCGTAGAAAGCTCCCGGTTTCCCGTCCACTCCAGGCTTTTCAGCTTGTACGGTATGCCGGGGGTTACAGCAAAGGTGACGTCAACCACGGTCTGGTTGCGCGGCCCATCTTCGTTATCGGCAGCAGGCAACTTGACCACCTTTGGCTGCGGTTCTCCAAACTGCGCCTTCAGAAACCCGCGTGCGTGGTACACCGGGAGCAGTTGGCGTTGGACCAGTTGATTCAGCCGCGTGCGAGAGTACTCGCGGTCGCCCATCTTCTCCGACGCCGCTTTGAGTGCAGGGATATCGGCTTCGCTGGCTCCGGTAAATTCGATATTCCGCACTTCAATGAGAACGTCGGTAACTCGGTAGTTGATCGACTCAACCGGCCCATCTTCTTTGCCCATGCGCCGGTATTCCACATGTCCGGGGATCGAGTTCTCTACAAGCATGGCCTGCAAGACATCTGAGACCTCGTCCGCCATACGGCCGAACATCGGCAATTCTCCATCGAAGAGCGGGGCGTGCTCCTTGATGCGCTTGAGAAGCTCTGCATCGGAGAACCAGACAAAATCCTCGAAGTGCGCTGGAACAAACTTCCCCGCATCGGTGACGTGCAGTTCGAGCTTCGTCCCGGCAGAGGAATAGGAGAAGCTGTAACCGATATCGGTGAAAACTCCCGTATCTCCCAGGCGTCGCGCGGCCTTCTTGAACTCGTCGTCGTCAACAGCGGCGCCCATTTGCAAACCTGTGGCCGCGGCGATGGCCTCCTCTGGGAACCGTTTGCTCCCCGTCACCTTGATTGCGATCAGTTGGCGCGCTGAAGCCGGCATTTGCGACAGCGGTTTTTGAGTGCTTGTGCCTTGTCCCACCGCAGGCAGACAAAGGGCGCCACCAAGGATGCATATCAGAACAAAATAGCGGGAGGTCGCCTTGGTCATCGGGTTGGGATGTGTGCCAGTTCTTCCGTGGATTTGTGTTTCACCGCAATATCGATAAAGGCCAGCGCCGCCCGGCTGAGTGCCTTGTCTTTGCGGAAGACCAGCGCCAAATCGCGTCGCACCTGCGCGTCGGCAAGGGGGACCGCCGCCAGAACCTTAGCGCGCACATCCTCTTCGACGTTCGAACGCGCAATAAAGCCCACGCCGACGTCCGCAGCCACAAACCGCTTCAGCAGCTCGCTCGAATCCAGTTCCATCGTAAAGTTCGGCTTCAGTCGGCGCTCATGGAACAGTTGCTCAATCGCGTCCCGGGTGTGCCCAGCTTTGGGTACCACGAGCGGAAACTTCGCGATATCGGCAATCGAGGCCGATTTCACCCTTCCCAGAGGATGCTGCGGTGGGGCGATCAGGATTAACTCATCCCGATGAATCAGCACGACCGTGAGGCGCGGGTCTGTCACCGGGAGGGAAATTACTCCGAAATCGACGGAGTTGTCCACGATCGATTCGAGAATCTTCCCGTAGTCCGCTCGCTTGATGTTCACCGAGACGTCCGGATACTGTCGCTTGAAGTCGGCAAACACATGCGGCAGGATGTGCAGGCATGTGCCCTCGTTGGCCCCTACGATAATTTCTCCGCGAGGCACTCGCTCCATCTCCGCAATGGTCACCAGCATCGCTTTGCGAGCATCCAGGGTGTCCTCCACATACTTCTGAAAGGCTTTGCCTGCGGCCGTGAGCGACACTTTCCCGCCCGAGCGGTCAAATAGCTTTGCTCCGACCTCTTCCTCCAACCCGCGAATTTGCGACGAAATCGCCGGCTGCGTCCGAAAACGTTTCTCCGCCGCCCGCGAGAATGAGGCGTGTCGTGCCACTTCGAGAAACGTTTCGAGCTGGTCAAAGTCCATAGAGGGGTAGTCAGTAGCTAGGAGTCAGTAGTCAGTTAGCAACGTATTCGACTAGAAAGTCTAGCCCAGAGTCGCGGCATTGACTGCTGACTCCTGACCGCTGACTACTTCAGTATAAAGTCGCGTTATCCCCGCGATAAAAACAATCGAATTGCCACTGTCTACGACTACCAGTAGACTCTACCGTCCTGCATAACGCGACCGATTGTAGCAGCCTGCCCGACTGCAGGACTCCCCGCAACCGCTCGCCCAATTTCTGAGACATTTGCTTTTCCGGCAAGGAGCCGCCATGGCTGACGCCAAAACCGTTCTCGACTTCACCAAGCAGCACGACGCGAAGATCCTCGACCTGCGCTTTACCGATATTCCCGGCCTCTGGCACCACATTTCTTACCCTATCGCGCAGCTTTCGGAATCATCGTTCGAAGAGGGCTTCGGCATCGATGGCTCTTCCATCCGCGGATGGGCCGGTATCCACGAGAGCGACATGCTCCTGAAGCCCGATCCCAATTTTCATCTCCTTGATCCTTTTACTCAGGTACCAACTCTCGCGCTCCTCTGCGATGTCGTGGATCCCGTCACCAAGCAGCGCTACGATCGCGACCCCCGTTACATCGCTCGCAAAGCCGAGTTGTACCTGGCCTCTACGGGCATCGCCGACACGGCTTACTTTGGGGCGGAAGCCGAATTCTTTATTTTCGACAACGTTCGCTTCGACCAGCGCGAGCAGCACGGTTTTTACTACATTGATGCCGAAGAGGGACGCTGGAACTCGGGCAGGGAACTCAACAACCTTGGCTACCGACCCCGTTTCCGAGAAGGCTACTTTCCCGTCCCTCCTACCGATCACTATCAGGATCTGCGATCAGAAATGATGTTGACGATGCAGAGTTGCGGCATCGATGTCGAATGCCACCATCACGAAGTGGCGTCAGCAGGTCAAACGGAAATTGACTTGAAATTCGATTCGCTGGTGCGCTCAGCCGACAAGATGCTGCTTTACAAGTACGTCGTGAAAAACGTCGCCAAGCGCCACGGAAAGACTGTCACATTCATGCCCAAGCCGATTTTCGGCGACAACGGCAATGGCATGCACACGCACCAGTCACTGTGGAAATCCGGCCAGCCGCTCTTCGCCGGCGACGGATACGCCGGCCTCTCGCAACTCGCACTGTGGTATGTCGGCGGACTGATCAAGCACGGTCCTGCTCTTTCCGCGATCATCGCGCCCACTACAAACTCCTACAAGCGCCTTATCGCCGGTTTCGAAGCCCCGGTCAATCTCGCCTACTCGCGTCGCAATCGCTCCGCGGCCTGCCGCATCCCTATGTATTCCATCGCACCGAAGGCTAAACGCGTTGAATTCCGCCCTCCCGATCCGAGCTGTAATCCCTACCTCGCATTCGCCGCTATGTTGATGGCCGGTCTCGATGGCATCGAAAACAAAATGGATCCCGGCCAGCCTCTCGACAAAGACATGTACGAACTGGATCCCGAGCAACTCTCGAGCATCCCCTCCATGCCCGGCTCGCTGGAAGAAGCACTCGACGCCCTGCAGCGCGACCACGCCTTCCTGCTGAAGGGCGACGTATTCACCGAGGAACTCCTCCGGACCTATGTTGACTACAAACGTTCGAAAGAGGTCGACGCGATCCGCCAGCGGCCGCATCCGTATGAATTTGCGCTGTACTATGACGTCTGAGGCAAACGAATGCCGAAGGACTTTCAGTTCAACACCGCGGAACTATCCATCCGGAAAGGCAACGAAGTTGTCCTGTCGCCCCGTCCCGCCGATTGGTCGTCGTATCTGGCCGAGGCTCCGTTGGCCTCGGCGGATTTCATGGAAGGCGTCGAAGATCTGCGCGTGCAGGAGCGGAAGCTGTAATGCTCCGCTACATGCTCAACACGGACACTTGTTCCTACATCATGAAGCGCTCCACGACCCTAGCCGAGATGGAAAGCGGCACTAATTGCTTTTCTGACCTCGACCCAGTTACCACCCGAGAGTCTGCGAGGATCCGCAATCTGGCGATCGAGAACTGGACGGTTGGATCCTAATAACGGCACCTACGCCTACTTCAGCTCTTTTTCAATTGCCGCCGTCACTTCTTTCGAATCGGGCGTGACCGCCGGCTCGAACCGTTGAACGACCTTTCCATCGCGATCCACCAGAAACTTGGTGAAGTTCCACTTGATGTCGCCGGCAATGCCTGCCCCAGTTTCCTTCGTCAGATAACCATAAAGCGGCGCCTGGTCCGCGCCCTTCACGGAAATCTTGGAATACATCGGAAATGTCACGCTGTACTTCCGCGTGCAGAACGTCTTGATCTCTTCGTTCGTCCCCGGTTCCTGAGCGCCAAAATTGTTGGCAGGGAAGCCGAGAATCACAAACCCCTGGTCCTTGTATTTTTCGTAGATCGCCTCAAGGGCACTGTATTGCGGAGTGTACCCGCATTGGCTGGCGACGTTCACAAGGAGGACAACCTTCCCTTTGTAATCAGCCAGTGGTGCCGGTTTTCCATCAATTGAGTTGAGCGTGAAGCTATAGACTCCCGACCCTGCCGAAAGCGAAGTTGCCATAATCAATAAAGCTCCGAAAAGGAAATAACGCCCAATCGTACTCAACCGCGTGAGCGACGGACAAGTAGACAGCATTCTCAACTCCTAGTGTTGCAAATTTCCACAGATGCGAGTGGATGGTTCCACAGAGTTCGAATGAAGATACGGGTACACCGATGCGAAACGCAACGGTAGAAATGTAAAATTTGTGTCTTGTGGAAGGCTTTATCCCAGGTCAGACCGCAGTTCGAACGGAAATTTCCTTACTCATCCGTTCCAGCATCCGCATGCGCTTGGCAGGAAGCATCGTATCAGCCAGTTGCGGCCGGGCAATCTCGCAACTACTCACCGAGAGAAATGCATCTCCCATGGAGTCCAAAGCGGAAGCGGAACGCCCCAACACCATCAGTAGATATTTCTGGGCAATGGGCCGGTCGGCCGGGTGGATCAGTGCCCACCACCGCCGAATTGACTCTTGTACCTCAGATTCGCTCTTTTCACCCACGACGAGCGAATCAATCAAGCGATAAACTTTGCTCTTGATTGCTTGGTACGAGACGGAAATCTCTTGGGGCATAGGGGTCCTGGGTCTTACCGTATGCCTTCATTGTGCAATCCTCCCACCAAACCCGTAGGCCCCTGTTTTGGCGTAGTTTACGGCGTTTCCCACTAACATGAACGTACTATGAATGGAATAAATCCGGTATGGGATATGAATTCTGGAAGGATTCGATCCTTCTCCACCCCTGGAAAATTCCTCGCCTTAGTGCATTTTCCTTCACGCGCAACAGGACCAAGGCTCTCAATCTCCTCTGCCGTGCGAATCTTCACCGATATCCAGGCCTGCGACACACGCAGGTTACAATGTTCCGCTCTATTCGACGCGGACTCACTTCGAAGCCTGGCACCGATACGCTCCAAGTTTCGAGAACGACAGTGAATCCCGGCATCGATTGGCAACCATACTTCATCCTCGGAGGCAAAATGAAAAGGTGCTCGTGGCTCCTGGCACTACCGGTACTGCTCTCGTTCGCGGCGGCCCAGGTTTCCTCATCCTTCGATTCACAGAGCAGCCCCGCACAAACCAGTAGTTCACAAGGCACTTGGCACGATTCTGGCACGGAAGACAGAATGTTCTTCCCGCACGACATGTTTTGGGGCTGGGCGCAGTTCGATCTCGCGCCTCCCCACAACGAGGTCGACCCCAACCAGTGCACTGGCAATGCCGGCGACTACGGCGGTGTAAATGCTCCCTGCAGCCTCTTCGCGCGCTATATCATCTCGGGAATTCTTGAAATCCGTCCTTTTGGCCGGGGCCCGCTCCGCCGATTCATGGTGTTCGGCGCGCCCACTTTCCTCTTCGGAAAAACCGTTCCCAAAACTCTCTATACATGGTCGCCTGACGCCATTGGCGTCGAGCATTCCTGGGGAGCCGGAATCTACATCGCCAAAGGATTCGAGTTCCGCATTACCCAACACTTCCTGTTCGATCGCTTGGGCTCGCGCGACAAATACCTGGGGCCCGCCGATCTGGGCACAAACGGTCCATGGGGACGGTTCATGACCGTAGGGGTGCGCAAGACTTTTGGGACGCGGCGCTGGTAGCGGCACACAGGCCTGAGAAATACTTATGCTGGAAGTGGGGTGGTCGGGCGCAGCAAACGCCGAATTAGCCATACAATCAGCAGCACAAAGACTCCGAGAAAGATCAGAGGCGTAAGGAGGATCACTATCAGCCAACCCGGTCCACCCATCGTGGTCACATCTCCGCCGACAGTGGCTGCGGGATCGCGCTGAATCCGTCCTCCGAATACCGTCACGTCCCCGCTGACATTCGAATCCTTCCCCAATCGAAGGTTGCCGCCAAAGGTGGTGAGGTCCCCTCCGACCTGTCCTTGATCTTCAATCACGACGCTTCCGCCAAACGCAGTTACATCTCCCGAGACATGGCCGCGCACCCGGATGCTGCAGCCGAAGCATGTTGCTTCACTGACCTCTTCATCAGCCCCAATGTTGATATTTCTTCCGACCTGAGTGCGATCGTGGTCTCCATCGGCGAATGCCGAAGTCGCGAATGCAAGACAGAACATCAGACCGACAGGCATCCATCGTAAACAGCGTAAATTGCATTTCATCGGAAACCTCCCGCAGACAAACTCGGGCTTCAGTCGGAGATTATGGCACAGCCCATTCCCCGAGGAAAACCAACAATTTCCGCCCCTATTCCAACGCATTCTTTATAATTGTCAGTTTCCTACACGTCGCAAAACTTTATGGCGGAGGTCATGAATGGCTGGCTCGTATAACGGCGTCGCGGTTCCGGCGGACGGCAAGAAAATCGGTTATGCAGATGGCAAGTACAGCGTCCCTGACAACCCGATCATCCCTTTCATCGAAGGCGACGGCACCGGCCGCGACATTTGGAAGGCCTCCCTCCGTGTGTTCAACGCTGCCGTCGAAAAAGCCTACAAAGGGAAGCGCCGCGTCGCCTGGTACGAAGTATTCGCCGGAGAAAAGGCCAAAGCCAAGTTCGACACATGGCTGCCTGATGACACCGTCGAAGCCGTCCGCGAATTTCGTGTTGCCATCAAAGGCCCGCTGACTACGCCCGTCGGCGGCGGTATCCGCTCTCTGAACGTCGCTTTGCGCCAAATCCTCGATCTCTATTGTTGCATCCGTCCGGTGAAGTATTACAAAGGCGTCCCTTCCCCGGTAAAGCATCCGGAGCGTATGAACGTCGTCATCTTTCGCGAGAACACGGAAGACGTTTACGCCGGCGTTGAGTGGGAGCAGGGAACTGCCGACTGCGCCCGCCTCATTGAGTTTCTCAACAAAGATATGCTGAAGGGTGGCAAGAAGCAGATTCGCCTTGATTCCGGCGTTGGCATCAAGCCGATTTCCGTCACCGGAACCAAGCGCTTAGTTCGCATGGCGATCCAGCACGCCATCACAAATGGCCTCAAGAGCGTTACGTTGGTGCACAAGGGCAATATCCAGAAGTTCACCGAAGGAGCTTTCCGCCTGTGGGGCTACGAAGTTGCCACTCAAGAGTTTCGCGACAAAGTCATCACCGAACGTGAAAGCTGGATTGTCGACAACAAAGACAAGAACCCGAATTTGACGGTTGCGCAGAACGCCGAGGCAGTTGAACCCGGCATGGAATTCGCCCCGCCGGCGTTTCGCCAGGCTGTCGAAAAGGAAGTAAAACAAGTTCTCGATGCTATCCATAGCACCCACGGCAACGGCGCATGGAAAAAGAAGATCATGATTAACGATCGCATCGCCGACTCGATCTTCCAGCAAGTCGTTACCCGAGCTGATGAATATTCAGTTCTGGCTTGCCCTAATTTGAATGGTGACTACATCTCCGACGCCTGTGCCGCGCAGGTCGGTGGCCTGGGAATCGCTCCGGGAGCCAACATCGGTGATGGCTATGCCATCTTCGAAGCCACTCACGGCACTGCCCCGAAGTACGCCGACAAAGACGTCATCAATCCAGGCTCGGTGATCCTCTCGGGCGTGATGATGTTCCGCCACCTCGACTGGAATGAAGCCGCCGACCTGATCGAGCAGAGCATGGAACGCACCATCGAAGAGAAGAAAGTCACCTACGACTTCGAGCGCCTGATGCCCGGCGCCACCAAAGTCAAGACCAGCGAATTCGCCGGACACATGATCGATAACATGGACGCGGCAACGTTGGCAGAAACGAGATAGCGGATTAGACCACAGAGGATAGGGAGGGCAATCCGCGTTTCTAATGTCCTCTGTGTCCCCTGTGGTTAAATGTTTTGATTCTTTTTTAACGAGGAAATCATGCGAAAGAAAGTCACTATCGTAGGCTCAGGTAATGTAGGCGCCACGGCCGCTCACTGGATCGCCTCCAAGGAACTCGCCGACGTGGTCCTGATCGACATCATCGAAGGCGTTCCCCAAGGCAAAGGACTCGACCTGCTCGAAGCCATGCCCATCGAAAAGCGCGATTCCTATATCACCGGAACAAACGACTACAAAGACACCGCCAACTCCGACATTGTCGTCATCACCGCCGGCATCCCCCGCAAGCCCGGCATGAGCCGAGACGACCTTCTGAACACGAACTACAACATCATGAAGGCGGTTGTCGGGGAAGTCGTAAAGAATTCTCCCAACTGCATCCTGATCATTGTTTCCAACCCGCTCGACGCCATGGCCCAAGCTGCCTTCAAACTCAGCGGATTCCCTCGCGAGCGCGTAATCGGCATGGCCGGAGTGCTCGATTCCGCTCGCTTCCGCGCCTTCATCGCTGATGAACTGAAAGTCAGCGTCGAAAATGTGACTGCCTTTGTCCTCGGCGGCCATGGAGACACCATGGTTCCTCTGGCGCGCTACTCTACGGTCGCGGGTATCCCCATCACCGAGTTGATCGAAAAGAGCAAGCTGGACGCGCTTGTCCAACGAACCCGAGACGGCGGCGCCGAGATCGTGAAGTATCTGAAAACGGGATCGGCCTATTACGCGCCCTCAGCGGCCGCGACCGAGATGGTCGAGGCGATCCTGAAAGACAAAAAGAAGATCCTGCCCTGCGCCGCATACCTGCAAGGGGAATACGGCATCAATGGCCTCTACGTCGGCGTCCCCGTGAAGCTGGGCGCAAAGGGCATCGAGCAGATCATCGAAATCAAACTGACGCCCGAAGAAAAAGCGGGACTCGACAAGAGCGCGGCGGCAGTGAAGGAACTCTGCGGCGTTATCGGAGTCTAGGCATTGGTCGAAAATCGGGAAGGGCACGACTCTGAGTCGTGCCCTTCCCGATTTCGCCGTCAAAACAGCTAGACCTTTTCGATCGTCACCTTCTTCAGTACCACATCCTTGTTCGGACGATTCTGCCGGTTCTGCGGAACTCCGGTAATCTTCACCGCGATGTCCTGCCCCTCCACAACCTCGCCGAAAATCGTGTGCTTACCCGTTAGCCACTCGGTTGGCACAGTCGTGATAAAGAACTGCGATCCATTCGTATTCGGTCCAGCGTTGGCCATCGCAAGTTTGCCCGGTTTGTCGAACTTGTGCGGTGAGCCCTTCGTCTCGTCTTCGAACTGGTAACCGGGCCCACCCATGCCCGTGCCCTGCGGATCGCCGCCCTGAACCATAAAATCAGGGATCACTCGATGAAAAATCGTTCCCTCGTACAGCCGATCCTTTGATTTCTTGCGTGTCGAAGGATGTGTCCACTCCCGCTTACCCTCGGCAAGTTCCACAAAGTTGGCGACCGTCTTTGGAGCATCTTTTTCAAACAACCGGCAAACAATGGTTCCTTCGGAGGTTTCAAACGTGGCGTAAAGTCCAGGTTGACGAGTCATAAAATTTCCTTTCGAGTTCGAGAATAATGTCGGATCGTAGCGCCGGGCGTCTCGCCGGCTGTAGCGAGGGCGTCCAGCCTTCGCACTCAAATTCGAGACGCTGTCTAGTTCGGTGTTGCCGGCGCCTTCGGAGCCGTTGCCGCCGGCTTTTTCACAGTGGTTCCGGCCGCTGGCTTAGCCGCCGCCCCCGTGCCGCGCACAATACTGATGTGAACAATCTTCACCGGACGAAACGGCTTATCGTTCGAAGGATCTCTTGACATGCGCGCAATCTGCTTTACCAGTTCCACACTCGGCTCGTCGCACTGCCCGAAAATCGTGTATCCACCATTGAGATGGGGCACCGCCACCTCGGTGATGAAAAACTGCGAGCCGTTGGTGCCCGGTCCAGCGTTGGCATAAGCCAACCGCCCTGGCTTGTCAAACAGCAGATCGGGCGAGGCTTCGTTCTTGAACTTGTACCCAGGATCGCCTGAGCCATTTCCCGCCGGATCTCCACCTTGAATCATGAACTCGGGAATCACCCGATGAAAAATGGTTCCATCATAGAGTGGCACCCCGTGCTTTGTAGCGCCGCTCACGGGATTCTTCCAATCCTTCGTCCCGCTGGCTAAACCAATAAAATTCTCCACGCCAACCGGTGCCTTGTCAGGAAATAACGTGCAGGTCATATTACCCGCCGTTGTTTTGATAATCGCTGTAGGTTTGGTTGAGGTGGCAGGCTTAGGCGTTCCGCTTGGATTGGCCGCGGCGCCAGTCTTTGCGGCTGGCGCACTCTGAGAAGTCGAATTCGACTGCGCCATCGCAGCCGGCACAACTACCGTCATCGCTATCAAGATCGCAAATGCCTTCCGCATCAGTGCTCCTTGCAATTGAAGAAAATAGTGCTGAGATTACACACGTGAAATTGTACGACAGCCGCCGCCTGGCTTCTCATACGAGCAGTCTGGGATGCGAGATCAATTGGGCGTCATCTTGAGCGTAGCCGCCTTTCAGGCGGAGCGAAGTGCCTGCCCTGAGCGAAATCGAAGGGATCCCGCGTGGGTAAATGTCATGCATGATTGAACACGAAACGGTCGCGATCCGCCTACTTCGCAGCCGCGTGCATCTCCCGACTTACGCTCTCCACGTCCCGAAACACCCGCATCAAATTGCCGCCTAAAATCTTTTTGATATCCTCCGCGCTATACCCGCGATCGAGCAACGCCTGCGTAATCTTCGGCAAATCGGCGGCCGAATCGATCCCCTGCGGAGTCGCCCCACTCACGCCGTCGAAGTCTGAGCCCAGTCCCACATGGTCAATCCCCGCCACCTTCGCGATGTGATCGATGTGGTCGATCAACGATTTCAACGGCGGACGCGGAATCTTCGCCAGCCACTCCCGCTCAATACGATCGACCTCCACATAGCTGACGGGCTTGCCTTCGGCCTTCAGTTGGTCCATGTATTTCTGAACCGCAGCAGCCTGATCCTTTGCCTGAGCCGCGATTGCGTTCCGAAAGCCCGCATCGTCAAAGCCGTTGAAAAAGTTGACCTGGACGACGCCGCCATTCTTCGTTACCGCGCGCAGCATCTCGTCGGTCATATTGCGGGGTGCATCCACCAGGGCTCGGGCTGACGAGTGTGATGCAATCACCGGAGCCTTTGTCGTCGCGATTGCATCCCAGAATGTCTTGTCCGCCACGTGCGAGATGTCGACCATCATGCCCAGCCGGTTCATCTCCAACACCACCTGCTTGCCGAAATCCGTCAGCCCGTTATGGTGTTGCACCTTGGGATCGTCGATATCTCCTGATGAATCTGCCCACTCGTTGGTGTTCGACCACGATAGCGTCATATAGCGCACGCCCAGCCGGTAGTAGTCGCGTAGCAAATGAATGTCATTCTCAATTGAGTGTCCGCCCTCAATGCCCATCAGCGCCGCCAGTTTGTGCTCCTTGCGGGCCCGCTCGATGTCGGCCGTCGAGTACGCCATCATCATCCGGTCCGGATGCCGCGCCGCCTGCTCGTAGACGGAATCAATCAAGTCAAATGTGTGGCGCGCAAAATTGCCATGGTTCGTTTCCGGATCGACCCATATCGAGAAGAACTCCGCTCCCAGATTTCCTCGCTGCGCCTTATCGAGGCTGATGTGCCCAGTGTCCTTCGGATCTGTGGAGCCGATATCAAACCCTTCGTCCAGAAACCGCTGCGGCGTATCCGCATGGGTGTCCACGACTAACGCAGAATCATGAATCTTCTGCGCGCGCGGGCTCACCGCAGCCCCAGTGGCGGTGCCCTTTTCCGGTGCCTGAGAGAAAGTAAGAGAAGACATCAGCAGAACGACGAGGAATAGCTGTTTTTTCATAGGTAGTATTGGCCCACGAACTCTTGAAGAATAGGGCAGGTCAAGATTGTATAGGCACATGCTCCGCGCCACCAAGCCACAGCAACGCAAAAAAGCTTTCTCCCAAGCCCGCGCAGCCGCGGAAGAATCCAGCCCACAGCGCAAGCTGGTGAGCACAGTAGCAGGAATCAGTGAGCCTTAGTCGGCGAAAGAAAATGAGGCAAATTCATCACCGCAGTGCCGCCATGGCCGCTCTTACACAACCCTCCAATCCCTGATCCGTGTCGATAACCCTCTTAGGATGTGTAATCGCTTCGAACCGGGCTTTTACCGCAGCATACAGCTGGAAATCCCGGTTACCTGCCGGATGACTTCCGCCCTCGGTATCCGCCGCCAGCCTGCGGCGAACAGTCTCCTCTGAGCAGACGCACTCCAGAATGCGCCAAGGTTGCACTATAGAATCCGCAGCCGCAATCACGTTTTCAATTTGATAGCGCCGCGAGAACGGACGCCCGTCGAGAAAAATGACACGCCCCGCGTCCCGCGCCAAAAGATATCCGGCAGTCTCGACCATGATGCGCAGGCAGTAATCGTCCTGCCGTGTCGAGTATTCGATTTCTTCGAGCAGAAAGATTGCATGGCGGACCTCGTCTTTGCTCAACACTCGTCCGGACGTCCGTACAGCCAGTTCGCGCGCAAGCGTGCTCTTGCCCGTGCCGGGAAGCCCAGCCATCATCACAATCATAAGAAGAGAATCGTAATGGATTTACTGCAGAAGGTGTGGAATCGTGAAACTGAAACTCGACAGTCTATTTACCGCCGCTGCCCAAAGCGACTTCGTTCTGCGGTTTATCGCTCTCTGGACGCTCGATCGGAATAATGTTCTGCGTTTCCCGCCACTCGGAATAGCGGCCGCTCACCATGATATGGAAGCACCAGTGACGCCGTTCTTCTTCGGGTTCCACCAGTCCGAGCGACTTCATGTAGAAAAGGTAGTGCTGCATCCAGCGCAGTTGCTCTTTGTTCAGACCGCGCCGTTGCAAGTCCACCGTCACACCGGCCAGATGCGATGAAGCCGTGTCTCCGTCCGCCGGAGCCGCATTGCGGTTGTGCCGCCGCAGCTTCTTCTGAACCATCACAGTCCGTACCGCCGAGTTCACCTGGATCTGCTCGTGAAACCGGTTGTAGTACGCCTGGCTCAAATCATCGACAAAGTCGAGCGTCCACGACCGGCAATATCTCCGGGTGGGATCCAGTCGCGGATCGAAGCGCAACATCTCTCCCGCGCGGATCTCCAGCAGAGAACCGTCCGCCTTCAAAGCCTCCAGCTCAGTATCGTTCTGAATTCGCGGCAACTCGAGCCGGTTGATCTCTGCATTCTGGATCAGCAGCGACTCGTGCGACGGCCGAAACATCGGATTCCAATGCAGCCACCGGAAATGTCGGTGGTGGACATTCGCGCGCCGCACCGCGTAGGCGTTGCTCGACATCCCCCCGCACACCATGGCCAGGAGGAAGACAACCGCGAATTGAAATCGGACGAAGCGTTTCAAAAGGTCTTTCCAGATCGGGCCAACACTCCTGCCCGAAAGGCGCCCTCACTAGTCTTTTATGTGAGTAGCGGTATTCTAAGCCATGCTGTCAAGCGGTCCAACCGAACAGCTCTGCCGGACCGTTACTTGCGTACCCAAAGTACGCCTCCTGCGTGGTTACTACCTTCCACGAAGGAAGATGCTCTCCTGTGTTATCGGCAAATGACGGGCCATTCCTGAATCGGGCCAAAGAGCCCGTCTATGTATCTCGCCAGCTACCAGTTGGCGGGATTTGGATGACGCTTCAAATAAGCCCGGTTGTGGGCGTTTTACAGAAAAGTGTCAAACCTAGCGCCGCAAAAGGTCACCGAGGGCCTGTTTCATGACCTGTCCGCCCACCTCAGAGATCGACTTGGTCAGCGGAATATCCTTCGGACATACCTCCACACAGTTCTGTGCGTAGCCGCATTCCTGGATACCGCCATCGCCCATCAGCGCCGTCAGTCGCTCTCGTTCCAAGGCCTTACCCGTAGGATGTGTGTTAAACAACCGCACCTGCGCGATGGTAGCCGCCCCCACGAATCCCGTAGTCTCATTAAACTGCGGACACGCCTCCATGCAGCAGCAACACGAAATGCACCGCGAAATTGGATAGGCCGTTTCCTGCTCTTCCGCAGACATCCGCGGCCCCGCCCCTAGATCGTAAGTGCCGTCGATCGGCACCCAAGCCTTCACCGCCTTCAGATTCTCGAAGATCACACTGCGGTCGGTCGCCAGATCGCGTACCACCGGAAACTTCGAAAACGGTTCCAGCCGGATCGGCTGTTCCAGATTGTCAATCAGCGCCGAGCATGCCATCCGCGCCTTGCCATTGATCAGCATGGCGCACGACCCGCAGACTTCCTCCAGGCAATTCGAGTCGTACGTGATGGGCGTAGTCGCCTTGCCCTCGCGCGTCGCAGGTTCGGCAGCAATATCCATCAGTGCCGAAATCACGTTCATGTTCGGCCGGTAGGGAACCGAGAACTCTTCCCAATAGGCCTTGGAGGTAGGAGTGTCCTGCCGCTTGATCTTGATGATGACGGATTTATCAGCCATTAGCTCTTAGCCCTTACATTCCTTGTCATCCTGAGCGAAGCCAAGGATCTATGCAATCTGCAAGCGTCAGCAAACTCCATGGGTCCTTTGCTTCGCTGAGGATGACAACAAAACAATCAGTACTTCCTCGCCCTCGGCGGAATCAGCGACGTATCCACCGCCTCAAACTCAAACTTCGGCTCATCGGCATCCGGCGCAAAATAGGCTTTAGTCGTCTTCAGCCAGTTCTTATCGTCGCGCTCGGGGAAGTCCGGTTTGTAGTGCGCGCCGCGCGATTCATCGCGCATCCCCGCACCCTGCGCAATCACCCGCGCCAACTGCAGCATGTTGTAAAGCTGCCGCGCAAACACAACCGTCGTGTTCGCCCACATCGTCCGATCGCTCAAATTCACTTTGCGAAACCGTTCCAGCAACTCCACCAACTTCGTGTCGGTTTGCTTCAAGTTCTTGTTGTAGCGGATGACCGTGCAATCCTTTGTCATCAACTCGCCCATCTCGCGCCACAGCTTGACCGGATTCTCCGTGCCCTCGTTGTTCATGAGCAGGGCATTACTGCCTTCCTGCTTCTTCTTCTCCGCGTCAAAGCAGCCGTTTCCGTCCGTCAGCGCCTGCAGACCGCGCGCATAGTTCACCGCGTTCGGCCCGGCGATGCCACCGCCATAGATGCACGACACCAGCGAATTCGCCCCTAGCCGATTGGCGCCGTGATATTGATACTCGCATTCGCCCGCAGCGAAAATTCCCGCCACGTTGGTCGCTTGCTTGAAGTCCACCCACATCCCACCCATGGTGTAATGCATGCCGGGAAAGATCTTCATCGGCGTGTCGCGCGGATCATCTCCCACAAACTTCTCGTAAATCTCGAGAATTCCTTCCAGTTTCTTGTCCAGAATCTTTCGGTCGATGTGCGTCAGGTCGAGATACACCATCGGCTTGCCGTCGATCCCAAGGTTGTACTCGTACACAACCTTGAAGATCGCGCGCGTTGCGACGTCCCGCGGCACCAGGTTCCCATACTTCGGATACCACTCTTCCAGGAAGTACCAGCGCTCACTCTGCGGGATCGATTTCGGATCGCGATTGTCTCCCGCTTTCTTCGGCACCCAAACGCGCCCGCCCTCGCCGCGCGCCGACTCCGACATCAGTCGCAGCTTGTCCTCGCCCGGAATCGATGTCGGGTGAACCTGAATAAACTCGCCGTTAGCGTAGAAGCACCCTTGCTGATAAAGGGCCGATTGCGCCGATCCCGTACAAACCACTGAATTCGTAGACTTGCCAAAGATGGCGCCGATTCCGCCGGTCGCAATAATGATTGCGTCGGCAGGGAACGTGCGCACCTCCATCGTGCGCAAGTCCATCGCGCATATCCCGCGACACACCCGGTTCCCATCCAGCACCGCCGACAAGAATTCCCAGTGCTCGTACTTCTTAACCTTGCCTTCCGACTCGTATCGCCGGACCTGCTCGTCCAGCGCATAGAGCAGTTGTTGCCCTGTCGTCGCTCCGGCAAAGGCGGTGCGGTTGTACAAAGTCCCGCCAAACCGCCGAAAATCGAGTAAGCCTTCCGGCGTTCGGTTGAAGGGCACGCCCATGCGATCCAGCAAATCAATGATCCCGGGTGCGGCCTCGCACATGTCCTTGATCGGCGGTTGATTGCCCAAAAAATCTCCGCCATACACCGTGTCGTCAAAGTGCTTCCACGTGGAATCGCCTTCGCCCTTCAGATTCTTCGCTGCATTGATGCCGCCCTGCGCGCACACGGAATGCGATCGCTTCACTGGAACAATCGAGAACAGATCGACGCTACCGCCCATCTCCGCGATCTTGATGACTGCAGACAATCCGGCGAGCCCGCCGCCCACGACAATGATTTTGGGATTCGCCATTATTGCACCGGCCTTCCGTAGCTCGCGCTCTGCGCCCCTGTTTTGTCAATTGCATGGAGTTTCGTACGGTTCTGGTCATCGTCAGCGATCGGGCGTGAACGAAACGAATACAAGCTCGCAAATCCTGCAGCACACAGCACCAGGAACAGCACCAGGCAGACGCGTAGCAACCGTTTCTGCGCCTTGTCGCCCGATACAATCCCCCACTTCGCCGAGAACAGCCAGATTCCATACGCAAAGTGCCACGAAGCCGCGACCAATCCAGCGACGTAGAACAAGAACCACCCGGTATGCATCACCTCGCCCTGCACCTTGGCAAACGACGCCATCGGATTATCGTGCAGATCAACTCCGGTAAATCGCATGGTGTAGGTGTGCCATAGGATGTAGACAAACGCGATCCCACCTGTCCAGCGCTGCGCCGTGTACATCCAGTTACCGCTCCACGGATACGCAATCGTATTCCCATCTCCGCGGTACCAGATGTAGAACCCGTACAGCGCGTGGAACAAGATTGGCAGCCAGATCCCAAACAGTTCCAGAAAGAACACGAGCGGCAGATTCGCCAGAAAGCTGACTTGGCGCGCGTATGCCTCCGGCCCGCTGATCGCAGTCGAGTTCGAAATCAGAATATGTTCGAATAGAAACGCCCCGACCGGGACGATCCCCGAAAGCGAATGCAACCGCCGCAGTACAAACGAAGTCCCCTGACCAGCGCGCAACGGAGCAACTCCACGCGCAATCACGGGAGCAGGAGAACTGGCTGACGCCACGAGACGCTCCTTATCAGTTCAGCAATGGAAAAATAACTTTTTATTATCGGGCTGCAAGAGAAGTGAAGTCAAGGAACGGACGATTTCCATTACAGTTCAATCGGTCGATAAACGCCGTTCGTCTTAGTTGAAAGCATATTGTTCATGAAGGCGTCATCCCGACCGCAGCCGCTTTTCAGGCGGAGGGAGGGATCTCGCGCGAACTCCGGTGCAAGTAGCCAGAACACACAAGCGCTACGATTCTTTCTCAACCTCGCGGGCAGG
Organism: uncultured Acidobacteriaceae bacterium; assembly: GCA_963731405.1. Taxonomy (GTDB): domain Bacteria; phylum Acidobacteriota; class Terriglobia; order Terriglobales; family Acidobacteriaceae; genus Sulfotelmatobacter. Next base: position 26,963 of record CAVSVS010000007.1, read on the forward strand.
CAGAGTGTCGCACCACTCCAGAAACTGCCGAAGGGCCGCACCCCGATGGCTGTACCGCGATTTCTCCTCAGCACTAAGTTCCGCAAACGTCTTCTGAATTTCGGGAAAGTAAAACAGCGGGTCATACCCAAAGCCACCCGAACCCCGAGGCGAATCAAGAATTACGCCCTCCGCTGTCCCACGAAAAGTAGCCAGCGTCTGCCCATCCCGCGCTGCCGCCAATACGCATACAAATCGGCCCATGCGTTTCTCCGCCCGAACCTTCCTTAATTCGCGAAGCACCCGCGCGTTGTTTGCCTCGTCATCCGTATTCTCTTCGGCAAGATGCGGCTGATCCGCCGCATACCTCGCAGAATGCACTCCCGGAGCCCCATTCAGCGCATCCACCTCCAGCCCCGAATCGTCCGCCACAACCACCTCTCCTGGCGCAGCCCGGCTATATCCTTCAGCCTTCTTCCGGGCATTCTCCTCAAATGTCGCGCCATCCTCAACCACGGTCGGCAGGGAAGCGAAATCCGGAATTCCTCCAATCTCAATTCCGTGCACTGCGGCAGCCCCGGCGAAGTCCCGCAGCTTGCCCGCATTCGAAGTTGCAATCAAAACTCGTCGCATATGTCGAACCATCTCTAACAACTGTTGTCATCTATTTAACCAATGTTGTCATCCTGAGCGAAGCGAAGGACCTGTGCAATTTGATTGGCGCCAGTTGCCTCTCTGATCTAAACGCCCTGCCCCCGAGTTCTGACGTCCGAAGCCCTTATTCGGCCGAGCAACATCCAAACAATCACCGAAATCGCTGCGATCAAAGAAGTCCATCCCCCCAGCGCCCGATCCCAAGTCCTCACAAATCGGATCTGCACCCGATTCATCCCAGCCGCGACCGGGATCAGCATCTGCCCAGTGTCCTCTCGTCCCGTTGTCTCCACCGGCCGCCCATTCACTTCTACCCGCCAAGCCGGATATCGAAACAGCCGCACCGCCACCCGATCCTGCGCGGACGCCTCGACCGTGAACATTCTCGACTCGGCATCCCACTGCTGCACATGAATCGCCGCACGCGCCGGCCCGTCCACACTTACGTTCCGAGCCTCTTTATCAATGGCGCTCGGTTCGGCCCCCGCCGGAGTGTATTCGTCCGTTCCCTCATACCCCGCGCCGGTCACCACATTGTCTTGCATCTCTCGGAGATCCGCCGCATTATCCCACCACGGTGCCTGCACCCAATGCCATGCGGAAACGATCAATAGGAGGGAAACAATACAGACCGCTCCTCTCCACCACCATCGGTGCTTCTCCATCATCATCGCGGCCGTGACCAACAAACAAAAGATCATGCTCACGCACAACAGCCAGCGCCATGGAAACTGCATGAATTGCATCTTGGGCAAAATCTTCCACAGCAACCCCGCCACCGGAAACATCAGCAGACTACAGGCCGTCGCCCAGGTTAACAGTGGCATCCACAGATCGCGTCTCGTCTCGCGCCACACCCCCGCCATGCATGCTCCAACAAAAATGATCAACATCTCCCAAACCGCCACCCAGGAGATCACGCGATTGAAGGCGTCATGATCCGCATCGGTTGTATGAATGAAGAGAAAGTTGTCCGCCGGACGGGATCCGGCCGAGACCGCTTGCGCAATATCGATCCAGCGTTGCTCGTAAATCGCCGGCAGCAAATAGAACGCAGCCAGGCAAGCCCCCAATGCTACCGCACTTGCTCCCACGAAGAGCATCCGCGCCGAGCGCCGGCGCCACGCAACGTAAACCACCAGCAACGCCAACGAATAATGAATCATTACCGCTGCGGGAGCGTTCGTCAGCCACGCCGCTGCCAGCACCAGCGCCAACGGCACAATCGCCCGACGCCTATTTTCCACCGCCTTTAACACAAATAGCAGCAAAAGCGGCACCAGACAGCTCGCCAGCAATTCCGCAAAAGCGCTACGCCAGTACACGATCACCAGGTGATACGGATTGGCCGCATAAAGTACCGCGGCGAAAATCGCATCCCGGCGCTCGAACCAACGCCGGGCCAGTACAAACATCGAGACGCCTGAGAGCGCCAACGCGATCCAGATATAAATGCACGACGCAACCGTCCAAGGAAATATTGCGCTCAAGATTGCGCCGAGAGTCCATGAGGCAGGCGGATAGAAAACAAACCGGGGCTCGCCGTACGCGAAGTGCGCGAGCGCCGCCCACCGCGGATACACGATGCCGTGCTTCCACTGCGAAAGAACTTCGAGCCACGAGTACAAATGAAACTCCACATCGTGTCCCGACGGAGTGCCCAGAAAGAAGAAAGGAATCTCGATTAGGAAAGCGACCGTCGCAATCTGCAGCAGCGGCGCCCACAGCAGTCCGCCGCCAGGGTGAGAGACGTCGAGCCGTTCTCTCAAAGAATCTTGCGCCTCGCTGTTCCTCTTCAGATTTGCTCCCTTACTCCCGAAGCATTATTTGCACATGCATACGAAAGACAGTCTACTGTAACGAAGAATTAACATTGCTGAAATGCTCCTGCAACGATCGTCGATTACGGTAATGCGTATTGGGGTACAACAGACCACGAAGAATAGAGGGGTTTGTGCCAAAGACGGGGCCCAAGCCCTTCTTTTCTTCGGACCCCGGCAAGTCAAACCCTTAGAACAAACAGTGTCGTACAAATAGCTGGGGATGGGCGCTTGAACGCCAACTAGGCAGTGACTGTGGTGTTTGGATTGCAGGCTCGAGACGAGCCCGTTAGACCGATGTCTCTTCGGGGCTCCGCTGATGTTGCAGTTCCGACAGGAAATCATCCTGCTGCAACGATGTGCCCCGGCGCAACAACTCCAGCAATGGATCCTCCAGCTCATCGCCGGACCCTTCCGTCTTCTTGTCCTCCGGCTCAAACTGTTGTAGATCTGCTACCAATGCCCGTGGTGAAACGATCAATTCCAACATGGTCGGGGACGGACAATTGCGCAGGAATTCGATCAACTTGCCGACTTGCTCGCGCTGCTCTACCGTGCGGGAAGGGAATTCCACTCCCATGCCGTGCCCGGGATGGGTGACTCGAACCATACCCTCGGTGTGAACCGAGAGTTCGTTCGCTTTCAGGCAGAGATCCACAAGAGCCCGCTCGGGGAATGGCGCATCGGTCTGCACGTAGCAGCCACCCAGGCTCAGGTCGGTCAATTTGCAGTGCGGGACGTTCTCATCTGGATCCATTCCCGCGCCAATCGCCGCCGCTTCCAGCCAACTCTTCAATCCTACCGATACCGATTCCGATAGATCCAGGAAATGGACCCCGGTTTGGCCGTTTTGATTAGCCCATGCGACTTGCCCATGCGCATCGACTTCGAGTGCGCTATCCGGCAGTTGAAAACGGAAAGCCAACAACGATCCCGGAATCTGGGTCTCCGCGGTCAACACTTCCATGCCGGTGTGTGACAGATCCAGAAGAATGCCTTCCAGCTTGCGCGTATCTGGCAAGGTGATCTCCACTGGAGCCTGCACCGGTATTCGCACCGCCCTTCGCCGCTCCCGGCTTAACAAAGCTGCGGCTGCACGCAAGCCAGCTTTCGCGGCATCATCGCTGAGTGGTTTATACAGCACAAAATGCGCACCGCCGCTCAGGATCTCGCGGACCTTGGCCGTATCTTGAACCAAGGCAATGCTGATGGGACCGGCACCCAGAAGTTGGACCTGTCGCAGCACATTCTCCGCTAGCTCACTGTCATCAAAATCCACAATGAGAGCATCAAACTTCTGCTGTTGGATCCTCGCGATGGTGGTTTCCGGATCGCTCGATCGATCCATGGCAACACCCAGCATAGGCAGAATTCTGCCCAACACGTCAGCCGCGGAATCGTCGGTCGATACCAGTAGTGCCTGCAGAGTCATAAGTGCTTCGGATTTCCAGCGCGGCCGTGATTACGGCCAGCGTGGAGCTGTTGGTCTTGATGCTTTGGATGTGCTCGCGCTACTGGAACTTGCGCCGGCTTTGGCCGCCATCGAGTCTCCCTGAATCGTGGCATCGTCCACTTCTGCCAGCACGCCGTTATCGTCGTCATCGTTCTCGGCCAGCAAGGGCGCTACTTCACGCAGCTTTTCGGCTGCCTGCTGGAGCATCTCAATCTGTTTGCCAAGTTGGGCGTATTTTGCCTGCTTTTGCCGCAGGACCTCATGAATATCTTTCATACAACCCCCTGTTTGCAATCTAAGGAGGCCATGCCGGATGGGTCAACGGTAATCCCCTCACCCAGATTACCGGGGTAATGAGAACGCCATCCGGATAAGAAATCCCTTAGCAAAAGAAAAACCCCGCCATTCCCTGGCGGGGTTCGATTCAGGAGCTGGAACTTGCTTATGCTTTCAACTTCCGGCGCAGCATTCCGGCAAGACCTACCAGCCCAGTACCGAGCAGGGTAAGGCTGCCCGGTTCCGGAACCACGACGATGTTGGTATCGCCGCTGGAGATTTCTGTGGAACCGTTAAAGAAGCCCTTCCCGGTATTAATGGTCAGCTGAACGGTTGCACCGTATACCGTAGTTCCGTTGTACCAGGTACCGCTCACCGAACCGGAGAGCGTGTAGTTATGGGTTCCGTTCGCGAGAGTCACCAGCGTCCAAGTCACCGGTCCGCTAAACGTTCCGCTGAATATCTGGCCGTTCGGAATTCCGCCCGTGCCGTTCCCGGTTACCATAAAACTTCCGCCGGCATCGAACGTCGCACCCATCTGCAGATTGCCTGAGGTCATCGCTCCCGTCGAGAATGTAATACCGCCCAAATCACCCGTCACAAGACCTAAACCCGCGAGCCCTTTGACCGCAATCAACTCGGACCCACTTAAGGTCATTCCGGCACTGCTGCCGGTCAAGGTTCCGCCGCTATTGGTGAAATCTACAGAACTGCTGGCAAATGCGGCCATCGGCAAAGCAAGAGCAAGCAGAGCCATCCACAGAATTCGCTTCATACCACTCCTCCTGAATCAAAACGGACATGGCCCACAGACTGGAACTCTGACCTCAATATTGCACTTCGAGTGCCAAACCGATGCCAAGTCTAAACTATAGCAAATAAGTCGGTTATAGGATCGCGGGGAGGTTCCCCAAAATGCCAAAGTGCAAACTCATGCACACTTAGCACCTCAATTTTGCGTTAGCTAAACTACCTCGCTGATCTCGACCACACACTCTAGTCCCTTTGCAACTGGAAAGGAAGTGGTTTTCGCGCTCCTGGCTGATTCCCTCGTTCATCCCGTCAAGGAAGGTAATTTGTCAGCGGATCCCAACAGAAAGATCGCACCCACCACGATGCTGTAAGCCGAGGTTAGCAAACTCAGAGCCCGCAGAGCATTCGGACTCGCCACCGTCGCCGAGAACAGTCCCGCCGCTGATGCGCACATAATGGTATTCATCGCTATCAACCCGATGATAAACATCAACAGCCCCAACAATCCGACGCCCGTCCCGCCCAAATGCGCTGCCATCAGAAACAGCAAAATCTGCGTCGGAGTTTCAGCCCCAAGCCCGTGAATAACTCCTACCAGAAACGTCGACTTGGTACTGTATCCGTCTTTAAAGACCTGAGGCGCTTCCACTCTGGCCCCGCCAAAAATTCGCTCCAGGCGCCAGTACACCCAGAGTGCCCCATTAATCAGCAACGTAATTCGTGTACGCGGACGATCGTGCCGGTGTATTGACGGTCGAAAGAATGTCGCCAGGACGTAAACTCCCAGAACCAGCAGCGTAATCCCGACCAGTCGTTCCGCCCACCGATCGCTGGCCGGAGGTAGGCCAATGCGGAATAGCACCGCCATCGAACCCAGCACTGCCACAGTCGTCGCGTGGCCGGTCACGTAAAGCAGTCCATAGCGCATGGCGTCGCGCGCCTTAGCCTGCACGCTACTGATGTCCGTGATCGCCGCGATGTGATCGTAATCCAGCCCGTGACGAAACCCCAGCACCGCCGCCGAAAGCAATGCCAAGCGAAGATTGATAGGATCTGCCAAGGAACATTCCGCGCGGTCAGCTTTGAAAATGGCTGGTGCGCCGCGCTGGACTTGTAGGCTAGCACACTCTCCGCCGCCACCCTCGAAGAGTTCCTCTACTTCGGCAGGGTAGCTTTCGGCGCGGCCGCCGGACCGATCAATTCTCTCAGCCGCCGCGAAAGGATGGTCGCCAGGGACTGGTAAAACCGCGACCCGAGATGAGGAAAAAGCTCGAACAGGGACAGAAGTGTCAGCCGATCCAGGTAATAAGCTTCCACGTCCTGCTTCGCGACCACGTTGGCCGACGCCGGCAGTTCGTCGAGAAAGGAGATCTCTCCGCAGCACTCGCCTGGTTTGATCGTCAGAGATGAGGTCTGCGTGGGTATCTGCACCGTCGCCATCCCCTTCAGGACGATAAACACTCCGAAGGTTTGCTTGCCCTGATGCACAAGGGCTTCCCCCGCCTTGAACTGTCTCCGAACAGCCTTGTCCGCGATCAGAGCCCAGTCGTTCAACGTCAAATAGATCAACCCGCTCTTGGCGGTCGACAATACAGACAAATCTTGTTGCTGACTTAGCTTTGGCATGGCGCGGACCCGATGTCCAGAGACACTCCTCCGGAGCGGATTCTGAATGAGCGTGATGCAGCCACAAATGACAGAAACAACAGGGCTAAATGGAGATTAACAGAAGCTCGCTCGAAAGGCACTCTACCCGAATCTCGAAAGGTACGCCAGAATTCGCACGCTGCCGAGATCGCGCCCTTGCGCAGGAGCTTCCGATATTTCTAGGATGGTGCGCCCTGAGAGATTCGAACTCCCGACCTTCTGGTTCGTAGCCAGACGCTCTATCCAACTGAGCTAAGGGCGCAACTTGATTGACAGGAAAGGACCGCTTGCTGATTATAGCGAAGAATCACATCCCTGAAAACGGACTCTGTTCAGCGAAGCTTAGAAATTTAGCCGGTGTTTCCTTAGTGAACTTTAGTGCCCTTCGTGGTTATACGTTTTGCTCCGTCAAGTGGTATTTTGTTACGGCTTGGCCGTTTTCAACAGGTTTCATGGCATTCCTGTTGCGTAAGTCACCCGAAGTAATTCTTTCCCGCAGCAGGGCAATTCCTACCGAGGCGCGTGTAGGATGGGCTCCTATTTTGAGGGATTTACAGATGGCACGCTGCTTGCAACCTTTAGAAACAGACGAAGTGGCGCGCAACGGGGTGCTTCAGAGAATAACTTCGGCCAGAGGTTTTCTGTGAGCACCCCTTGCTTTTTCTCCAGGCGCACATCGGCCCTCCCCCCAAATCCACTCTTAGATCGACCGATGATTCTCGGTGTGCTCCGTGTCCCCTGTGGTGAATTCGTTTAAGCCAACGCCACAGGCTCCCGCACATCCACTCCCGCGTTCCGCAATAACTTCGCCACCGCATCCTGTTTCATCCGCGATGCGTCGAACTCGACTCGCACCGTTCGCTCTTTCGCATTGAACTGCACCCGCCGAATTCCATACACCTCGCGCATCGTGTCGATCGCCCTAAGCTCATTTTCCCCCGGAATCGCTCCGTAGTTGAACACCACTTCCAGATAAGTCATGCGCCCTCCCTCCTCCGGTATGATGAATTGGACCCCGAGCGAACACCCGGATGAATCCAATGATGAATCCAATATAGTCCATCCGTGATCCAACGACGCAAGGGCCGGATGCATCCCGCAAAGGAACGTCGGCCGATAGTTGCGAGAGGATCTGGATATCTCCCGACTAAGCCGCGGAAAGTGACCGGATCGAATCCGCAGAGCGCCGACAGAGTGCAGCACAGCGCAAGCTGTGAGTGTCGTAACAAGAAAAATTGAGTAAGCCCTGGAGAGGCGAAGGAACCGACACCCAATACCGATGACATCGCCCACCTCGACCGAGCGCGATCCCGTCTGCGGCATGAGCGTCAATCCCGCGACCGCAAGACACATCTACGAACACGCCGGAAAAAAGTATTACTTCTGCTGCTCCGGCTGCGTCGAAAAATTCAAAACCAATGCCCAAGCGTATCTGAATAGACCCGCATCGTCCGGACTTGTAACGCTCGGAATGCCATCCGCCCCCGCTCCGAGGCCGGTACTCATAACCCGGAAGCCGGAAGCCGGAAGCCCGCCCTCTTACGTCTGCCCCATGTGCCCCGAAGTGCGCGAGACCAAGCCCGGCGCTTGTCCCTCCTGCGGCATGGCCCTCGAGCCCGACGTCCCACTCGCCTCCACACGCACCGAATATACCTGCCCCATGCATCCCGAGATTGTGCGCCCCGCTCCCGGTTCCTGCCCCATCTGCGGCATGGCCCTCGAGCCCCGCACCGTCACTGCCACGGTCGAAGAAAATCCCGAACTGCGCGACATGACTCGCCGCTTTCTGGTCGGCGTGATTCTCACGATGCCGCTTCTCGCCATCGCGATGGGTTCCATGATCTGGCCCGAGGAATTCATCCAGACCGAAGGGACGCGTTTGCCTTGGCTGGAATTTGCTCTCGCTACTCCGGTTGTCCTCTGGTGCGGCCTGCCATTCTTTCAGCGCTTCTGGACCTCACTCGTCAACCGCAGTCCGAACATGTTCACTCTGATCGGCCTTGGCACGAGTGTAGCGTACGTCTACAGTGTGGTCGCCACCCTCGCGCCCGGAATTTTTCCCGACTCGCTCCGCCGCATGGGTGGATATCCCGACGTCTACTTCGAAGCCGCAGCCGCCATCACGACGCTCGTCCTGCTCGGACAGGTCATGGAGCTCCGCGCCCGCAGCCGCACCAGCACCGCCATCCGCGCCCTGCTCGACCTGAGCCCGAAGACAGCGCGGCTAATCAACACCGACGGATCGGAGAAAGACATTTCGCTCGATCAGGTCAAACCAGGAGACAAACTCCGCGTCCGGCCCGGAGAAAAAGTTCCCGTCGACGGCATCGTCCTCGAAGGCCGCAGCTCCATCGACGAATCGATGATCACCGGCGAATCGATCCCGGTCGAAAAAGAACCGAGCAGCAAGGTCATCGGCGCCACCATCAACGCCACCGGATCGTTCCTCATGCGCGCCGAGCGCGTAGGTTCCGAAACCCTGCTTGCCCGAATTGTTCAACTCGTCGGACAAGCCCAGCGCAGCCGCGCCCCTATTCAACGGCTGGCCGATCGCGTCGCCGCCTGGTTCGTGCCCGCAGTAGTCGCAGTAGCCGCCATCACTTTCGTCGCCTGGTTTGCATTCGGTCCGCAACCGCGCCTGGCCCATGCACTGGTAAATGCAGTCGCGGTTCTCATCATCGCCTGCCCCTGCGCCCTGGGACTCGCCACTCCGATGGCGATCATGGTTGGCACCGGTCGCGGCGCCCATGCAGGCGTCTTAATCAAGAACGCTGAAGCCCTCGAGACCATGGAAAAAGTCGACACCCTGGTGGTCGACAAAACCGGCACGCTCACCGAAGGCAAGCCGCGAGTTGTCGGCGTCGTCGCGCAGCCACCAGCGGTAGGGAACGAACTGCTTCGCGTTGCCGCGAGCCTCGAGCAGGCCAGTGAGCACCCGCTTGCCGCTGCGGTTGTGCAGGCCGCAAACGAGCGGAATCTAAAACTCTCAACTGTTCAAGAATTCCAATCCGTCACAGGGAAAGGAATTGTCGGTGTAGTGGACGGTCACAAGGTTGCAGTCGGTAGCCCTGCTCTTATGATCGCAGTGGGAGCGATGCAAAGCCCGGTCGCCTTTTCGTCGCTCGGTCCGATCGATGCCACCGTCCTCTGCCTCGCCATAGATGGCAAGTACGCCGGCAACCTCGCTGTCGCCGACCAAATAAAGCAATCCACGCCGAATGCGCTTCGTGACCTCAGAACTCAAGGTCTCCGCGTCGTCATGCTCACCGGGGACAACAAGATCGTCGCCGCCGAGATTGCAAAGAAACTCGGCATCACCGAATTCGAAGCCGAAGTCCTTCCGGAAGGTAAACTCGAAGTCATCCGCAAACTGCAACAGCAGGGAAGAGTCGTTGCCATGGCCGGCGACGGTGTCAATGACGCCCCCGCTCTGGCGCAAGCCAATGTCGGCATCGCCATGGGCACCGGGACCGACGTTGCCATGGAAAGCGGCGGCATCACCCTCATCAAAGGAGACCTCACCGGAATCCTCCGCACCCGCAAGCTGAGCCAAGCCACCATGCGCAACATCCGCCAGAATCTTTTCTTCGCCTTCTTCTACAATGCTATCGGTGTCCCCGTCGCCGCAGGCGTACTCTATCCGTTCTTCGGAATCCTGCTCAGCCCCATCTTCGCCGCCGCCGCCATGAGTTTCAGTTCCGTCAGCGTAATCACCAACGCCCTCCGCCTCCGCCACTCCAAGCTGTAAGCCCACTGTCAACCCCGAATTCTGTCATGCTGAGCGGAGTCGAAGCATCCCTACCCACCGACCTATGTGGCGCGGGCGCCCCGCCCGCGGGTTTAACGATCCTCCGGAACCCGCTGTTTATGACTCAAAAAACTGGGAAGGGCCCGACTTCAGTCGAGCCGTAAGGACGCACCGTTCCCTCCGTTTTTAGGTACTGAGGAATCCTCCGCCTCTTACGTATCTTGTCCCTCACACCATCCTCTTCCCGAACAACTCCGCACTGTGACGCCCATCACTGACACCCCCTCTCCCCGCAGGTCAAGGTATCCAGAGGCCTGGACACCGGAGGGAACCTTGAAAATCCTACTGGCGGGACCTGACTACGAAGAAAACCTCTCCATTCGCTATCTATCCTCATCCCTGCTCGCTGCCGAACACGACACAACTCTCGCTGCCTTCAACTCCCCGGCGGACATACCTTCGGTCGCCGAAGCCGCCCGACGCTCAGACATCGTCGGTTTGTCCATGTGCTTCCAATCCCGCGCACAGGAGTTTCTCCATCTCGCCCAAGTGCTGAAGTCCCGCAATCCCCTACAACTCATCGTGGCAGGCGGACACTACGCCTCCTGCGCCGCCGAACCGCTCTTGGCCCATCATCCGGAAATCGACATCGTCGTCATCCACGAAGGGGAACGAACGCTGGTCGAGATCGCCAACGCAACCCCGCAACTGAAAGAAAGCTTGCCGGCAATTCCCGGCATCGCATATCGCGATGCCCAGAAGATTCATTTCACCGATCCGCGCCGAACTGCTGACAACCTCGAAGCACTGCCGTTTCCCGACCGCCGTGGTCCCATCCATTTACTCGCCGGCGTGCCCACCAGTTACATGATGGGCAGCCGAGGATGCTACGGAAACTGCGCCTATTGCTGCATCACAACCCTCCATCTACTGGCTCCGGGCAAACGCTTTCGCCAGCGCAGCGTCCCGGACATTGCCGATGAGATGGCTGCTCTCTACTATGAGCGCGGCACTCGCCAGTTCGTCTTTCACGACGACAACTTCCTCGTTCCCTCAGAGGCGTTCAATTATGCCCGCCTGTCCGCATTCGAGAAGGCCCTGAAGGAACGGAACATCAAGAAAATCGCTCTGGTAATCAAGTGCCGCCCCGCCGACGCCAATCGAAAATTACTTCGACGCTTAAAGGATCTCGGCCTCGTCCGTGTGTTCCTCGGCGTTGAGTCCTCGACCGCCGCTGGACTCTCCGATCTGGAGCGCACCCAGAACGTCGAGGATTCGGAACGCGCTCTGGAAACTTGTGCCGATCTGGACATCTCCGCGCAATTTACCCTGATGATCTTCCATCCCGATGCGACGCTCGACACCCTCCGTTCCGATGTCGCCTTTATGCGGCGCTTTTCTGGCAATCCCTTGAATTTCTGCCGCGCCGAAATCTATGCCGGCACTCCGCTCGAGAAACGAATGCTCGGCCTTCGCCGCGCTCGCGGGGACTATCTCGCTCGCGTGTACAGCTTGTCCGATCCGGTTGCGGATCTCGCCTGCAAGCTCTCGCTCGATCTTTTCGCATCGCGATGCTGGAGCAACGGCAGCCTTATGCAGAGCGCCATTGGCCTCGATCATCTCGCTTCGGTGACGAAGCGTTTCTACAACCGGCCATCGGAAGCAGTGCTCTGCGACCGCGTTCACGGCTGGGTCCGATCCGTCAATCTGGACACCATCAGCTTGCTCGATAATGTCATCGACTTCAGCGCCTGCGCTAACGGCAGTATGGGCACCGACATTCCCGGCCCATTAAGCACGCTCAAAGAACGCGAATCCAGAACTCGGCAACAGCTTCTCGCCGAGGGCGCAACCTTGAGGGAAGAGCTCAAAGCCTTGCGCCTTTCCGATGCACTTCAGCCGCGTCATGTTGTTCCATCGCGCCTCAAACTGGCGCGGCAAGCAGCCGTGGCAGTCCTTGCCATCGGGATGCCTGCACTCTCTGGATGCCAGTCTGGAGTCAGTGAAATGGCTCCGCCGCCGCTGAAAGGGGAACAAGTACCTGCCCAGGACAGCCGGTGTTCGCTGGTCGGTGACGTCACCGACCCCCAAGGGGCCGTAATTGCAAATGCGACGATTACTATTACGAACATCGATACAAATTTCACACGCACCGTTAGGACCAACGAAGTAGGCCATTACGTAGCCGGAGGACTAAAGGTCGGCCACTACATCGTTAAGGCCGAGTCTCCCGGTTTCAGGGCGGTCGAGAAGAGTGGGATTGTATTGGAACCCGGGGACAATGGCCGGGCCGATGTCGCTTTGGAGATTCGCGCAGATTTTAAGTTAGACGTCACGGCCAATCCGGCGAATGACGCCGGCTGCTGTGAGTATGCCGCCACTCCCCTCAAGGTACAAGAAGAGGACTGGAGCACGAAGAAAAAGCCCTTCACTTATGTCGTTGGTACCGCCAAGGACAAGGGCACTTTCAAGGGAATCGCCGAACTGGTTTACCGTGATCCCGGAATGTGGTTGCAGATCTTCGAAGCCAATCGAGATGTAGTTGCGAGGCCCGGAGCTATTCCTGCCGGCACGTCCATTCTGATCCCGCCCAGGAAGCGGCTCGTTCCGAAGTTGATCTCCAAAGTTCCGCCTTCCTATCCACCGGAGGCTAAGCAGGAGCATGTCTGGGGAGATGTCGTTTTGGATGTAACGCTCAATGACCACGGGACCGTGGATCGGGTCGAACTGATCGATGGAAATGCAATGCTCGCCGAAGCCGCGATCGCTGCCGTGAAGCAATGGCAATACAAGCCCCTGCTCGCAAACGGTAAGCCAGTCGTCAACTTCGTGGTCGTTGTCTGGTTTGGGAAGGGAGGGAAGGTCCACTAGCGTCGGAGAGCACTCGAATCGCTCCGTCGCCATCGTCCTAGGATCGCAGCCTGTTGAAGATGTGGGACACCGGACCGCCGAGCTTAGAATCAGAGAGGACACAGGCCGGGAAGGGCCCGACTTCAGTCGGGCCGTGAGTGCCACCACCTCCGTCGGCTTTAGCCGCTGAGGGTCGCACTTAAGTCAGTGACCCCTCACTGAATGCAGTTCGGAAAGCCGGAAAGCGAAAGCCGAAAGCCGTCCCCTTAAAGCTTGCTCAGAAAATCCGTAACGTCCGGGGCCGTCCAATCGACCGCACCCATAAACTTCCGCCGGATCACTCCCTTGCGATCAATAATGTAGGTTTCCGGAAACTTTGAAGTCCCATACAGCGCATTGCTCTTCTGATCCGGATCCCGCACCGTGAGCAGGCTCACGTTGTGATTCTTCAAAAATTGCTGGTAGGCATTGCCGTCGACGTCTACGCTGATCGCCACTACTACCACACCCTTGCCCTTCAGGCGACGCTGCATATCGACCAGAGACGGCATTTCCTCCACACATGGAGGACACCAGGTCGCCCAGAAATTCAGCACGACGACCTGCCCGCGGAGTTGGCTCAACGTGACCTTGCTCTGCGAATCCTGCACCGTAAAATCCGGAGCGTTCGACCCAATCCGAGCCGCCCGCTTCCCGCTGTAGCACCCCGAAAGCGCCCCCAGCAGGCAAACCAGAACCAAAGACGAGAACGAAGCAGTCCGCCGCACCCCGCTATAATAATAGATTGAGTGTTCCGGGTAATCTGCGGACAGGCACGCTTCCGCTGCGGGGATATGGCGTGGCGCTTTCAGCGCTGCGATAGAACAACAGTTTTATCGAGGGCTTTAGCCCTGAGGTCTCACTGATTTCGTTTTCTATGTCCACAACGGAGCCCACACCCCCGCAAATCTCGATCATCGTTCCCGCGCGTAACGAAGAATCCTTCCTGGCCGACTGTCTCCAATCCCTCACCACTCAAACCGGAGTCCCCTTCGAAATCATTGTCGTCGACGACCATTCCACCGACCACACTCGCGCGATCGCCCTCTCATTCCCGGGAGTCCATGTCGTCGAAGCCAACCCCCTGCTCGAAGGCTGGACCGGCAAGAACAACGCCGTCACCACCGGCGCCGCCCAAGCTCGTGGCGAATGGCTCCTCTTCACCGACGCCGACACCATCCACATCCCCGGCTCGCTGGCCAGAAGTCTGCAAGAGGCCCAACGCCAAGGGGCCGACCTCCTTTCCTATTCGCCCGCCCAGATCGTCACCGGCTTCTGGGAGACGGCCGTTATGCCCGTGATCTTCGCCGAGCTAGCCTCCAAATACCGTCCTTCGCAGGTCAGCGATCCCAACTCCCCGGCCGCCGCAGCCAACGGCCAATACATTTTGGTCAGGCGCGATGCCTACACTGCCGTCGGCGGGCACGCCGCCATAAAAAATAGCCTCCTCGAAGACGTCGAACTCGCCCGCGCCATTAAACAATCCGGACGCAGGATTTTCTTCCGCTACGGCGGCGACGCGGTCCGCACCCGCATGTACCGCACCTTCCCGCAACTCCGCGAAGGCTGGACCAAGAATCTCGCTATCCTCTTTCCCGCGACCGCCCGCCTCGCACTCTGGCGCCTCCTCGAATTCGCCGCCCTCGTCACATCTCTGGCCCTTTTTCTGGCTTCGCTAGGCGCCAGCGACTTTCGTTACGCGCCGTTTTTTCTCATCGCTCCTCTGGCAACCTTCATTCGGATCTCACGCGCGCACTTCCCCTGGCATACAACTCTTCTCGCTCTTCTCGGCATCCCTCTGTTTTCGTACCTGCTTCTGCGCTCGAAACGATCGCACCAGGCCGGCACGGTAAGCTGGAAGGGAAGAACCTACGGTTCGGACCAGGCTGCCGTGAACCAACTGAGCGATCGTGCGCCCACCACCGTAGGACGACTTCTATGAAAAGCATTCAAGCCCTGATTCTGCCAACCATTCTTCTGCTGGGATTCCCCAGCGCAACTCCACCCGTCGCCCGCGCCGCCGCGCCCGCGCAAGACGCCACCACCTCGGGCCAGGTCGTAATCGAACCCGGTTTGAGCGTCGGTCCCCTGAAACTCGGCGACTCTCGCGAACGCGCCCTCGAACTGTTTCCCAAGAAAGACGAAGACCAGGAGTGGGAGAATCGTTGTGGCACCACGCTCGATTGGGTCGACTCCACCAACCCCACCGGACGCGGCGATGTTTTCATCCGCCTCAAGAAAGGGAAGGTCTTCCAGATCGAATCCGCCACCACGCGTTTTCATACCGCCGAGGGCATCACTACCTTCGATCACGCCGACAAAGTCGCTGAAGCTTACAAAGATATGCACGCCTATACTCTCCTCAGCACTCCGGATCCGGCGCACGGCTCGCGTCCCCTCGTATTCTGGATCGACAAGAAGAAAGGCATCGCCTTCGTCTTCGCCTACTATCCGCAAGAACACAAGCGCTATCTTTTCAAAACGATCGTTTTCGAACCCAACAAGACTTTTTGTCCGGAAGAAGAATCGGTCACGTCTTCCAAGTGGCAGTCCATTCCTGCCTATTCTCTGGAACCGCCGCCGGAACTCGCCCCGAACATAAACTGAGTGAGTCCGCGTCGTATAGTTGTTGAACTGACAGGCCACCGGAAACTGGCCGCTGATAACTGATTCTCTTATGGTCTATCTCACTCGCAAAGCTGAATTCTCCGCTTCGCACTACTATCACAATCCCGACTTCACGCCGGAAGAGAACCGCCGCATCTTCGGCAAATGCAACAACCCTCACGGCCACGGGCACAACTACACTCTCGAAGTCACCGTCAAAGGAGAAGTCGATCCTCGCTCCGGTTTCGTCGTCGACCTAAAGCAACTCAAAGAAATCATGCACCGCGAAGTGCTCGACGCGATGGATCACCGATTCCTGAACAAAGAGGTTCCGGAATTCTTCAATCAAATTCCGACAACCGAAAATCTTGCCATCGCTTGCTGGCAGCGTCTGGAATCCAAACTGCAACAAGCAAGACTGCACCGCGTCCGCGTCTACGAAACCCCCGACCTTTATGTTGATTTCTACGGGGAGGAATGAGGAAATATGAATCCTCCCGAATTAGTGGCCGACCGGGAAACGTTCTCGGTTTTGAGCGCAGAGTGCGAGAAGATCATTGCCACGCAGAAGCGTCTACCTGATTTTGTTTTTCAACGTGAATTTGCGAAATATTTCCCGATCGATTATTCGTACATTTACAAACAGGAATTTGCAGCGTTCCTGTTGAAACTCTCCGACATCTTTGAGGATGAGTCCGTTAACTACATGACACTCGATCCTCCTGCCACCGATTATCACGACAAGTACAACTGCTCTTACTTCGGGATGGCGTCATTCAAGCCGTCGAGCTTATTGGAAAGATATGTGCCGGCAATTTGTAGGGATCAGAATCGTACCGGGCTACTGGCCGGCGTGAATGTCGGAGTCATATGGGGATCATCGCTCGAATGGGCGATCTCTTGTGACAGGATCTCTTGGGAACTGGCACTCATCGCTGTTCCGGAGGGAGTCGACGTATACGCAATGGCCGACTTTAAAAGGATGGACAGCGCATCCGTTTCAAGTTACATGAAGAGCTTGTATCATTGGAAACTTCCGACTGCTGAAGACTTTAGTCAGCGGTTCCTGGCGAACTTCCCGCTGTCGTAGTCTTAATATGAAAGCCCATCTCACCCGCCGCTACCATTTCTCATCATCCCACCGCCTGCACAGCACAGAAATGTCCACCGCCGAGAATTTCGCCACCTACGGCAAGTGCAACAACCCTCACGGACATGGCCACAACTACACGCTGGAAGTTACCGTCAGCGGCCCGGTTGACCAAAACACCGGCATGGTCTTCAATCTCGTCGATCTCGACGGCTTCGTCGAAAAAGAGGTGCTCTCCCGCTACCATCTCGAGAATTTGAATATGCTGCAAGAATTCGCCGAACATGTGCCCACTACGGAAAACTTGTCGGTCGAAATCTTCGAAATATTGCAGCGCGGCTTTCACCAAGCGCATCTGGAAAGAGTAAGACTCGAAGAAACCATGATGAACAGCTTCGAGTACGCCGGCGCTTCGGAGCCGCGAAGGTAGACGCACCGGAACAGTTAAGATTCGTATCAGGGCATGGCTTCAGCCATGCCGTCAATTGTCAGGGTTGTATGCGGCTTTAGCCGCTGAGGGATCACAGGCAAACCATGAAGCCAGCCATCGAACCAACCACCCTAACCAGCGCCACCTTCGAAGATCTCATCCGCGAAATGATCGTCCGCCTTGGCGAAGACCCGCAACGCGAAGGCCTCACCGCCACCCCCGAACGCGTGCACAAAGCGATGAAGTTCCTCACCAAGGGATATCAGGAAGACCCCGAAGCCCTGCTCAAAGGCGCGCTCTTCACCGTGAACTACGACGAGATGGTTATCGTCAAAGACATCGAGGTCTTCAGCCTCTGCGAGCACCACATGCTGCCGTTCTTCGGCAAGGTCCACGTCGCCTACATCCCCAACGGACGTGTCATCGGACTCAGCAAAATCCCGCGCCTCATCGAACTGTTTTCCCGCCGTTTGCAAATTCAGGAACGCCTGACCACGCAAATCGCCGAAACAATTCAGAAAGTCATCGAACCCCAAGGCGTCGGAGTGGTCATCGAAGCCCGCCACCTCTGCATGATGATGCGCGGCGTAGAAAAACAGCACTCGGCCGCCGTCACATCTTCCATGCTAGGCTGCTTCCGCAACGAAGAAGAAACCCGCTCCGAATTTCTCTCCCTGATCCGCCAACGCCCCAACGGCGTCTAACGGCTCCTTGTTCGATGAGGGGTGCCTCTCGCCTCTCATCTCCCTCTGTGTCCCCCCGTGCCCCCCGTGCCCTCCGTGGTGATCAGGTCTTTCGCAGCAGCAGCGGAATTGGAAGATACGCCCCCGCCTCCGAATCCGATCCTTGAGATAAGATAGCTCACCAAAGGAGCGCTAATACCTGACCCGAAGCCAAACAAAGCCCCCTCATCTCCGCGGCCAAGTTGCCCTGATCACCGGAGCCACCCGCGGTATCGGGCTCGCCATCGCTCGCGCTCTAGCCGCCGAATCCTGCGACCTGATCCTCACTGCTCGCAGCGAATCGGCTCTCGCTCGCGTCAGGAGGGAACTCGCCTCCTCGAAAATCAAGATCCTCACCCACCCCTGTGACGTCCGCGAGCCTCACTCCGTCGACGATCTCTTCCGCGCTACGCGGCAACAATTCCGCCGCCTCGACATCCTCGTCAACAACGCCGGTATTGCCCATCCCAATCTACCCATCGAAAAACTTCCATTCCCCACCTGGAAAGATGTCCTCGAAACCAACCTCACGGGAATGTTTCTCGTCACCCAGGCCGCACTAGCAATGATGAAGCGCGGTGGCACCATCGTGAACAATCTCTCCATCGCCGCCACTCGCGTCTTCCCCGGCTGCGCCGCCTACAACGCCTCCAAGCACGGAGCCCTCGGCTTCACCAACACCCTCCGCGAAGAACTCCGCGCCAAAGGCATCCGAGTCATCGCTCTCCTCCCCGGCGCCACCAACACCGACATCTGGACCACGCTGTGGCCTCAAGCCCCTCGCCAAAAAATGATGACTCCAAAAACCGTAGCCGACGCCGTAGTGCAAGCCGTCCTGCTACCCGCGAATGCAACGGTAGAGAATCTGGAAATCCTTCCCACCGTCGGTACCCTGTAGCCTCTCGAAGCAGAAAGCCACAAAGGAATGATGAATATGATCAATGATGAATGTGGCGCGGGCGCCGCGCCCGCGTTGCCGAAACAATAGAAAAGAAGGTACGACTACAGTCCTAGCGAAAAGCCGAGAACGGCCTCGGCTTAGCCGCTGGGGCAGCACTCAGCTTTCCTCCCGCAACAAGTCCCATTACAATTGCGACCGCCCAATCCAATAGCTGGAGGAAATCCCAATGATGAAGTCTCCATTTGTAGCTGCAGCCATCCTTGCCGCCACGCTGGCCTTGCCCGCCCACGCGCAAGACCCCATGAAAAAAGATGCTGCCGTCAAACCGCCGGCCTCTCCGTCGCAAGCCGTTCTCGAGGGCTGGAATGACGTCGGACGCAAGCTCATCGCCATGGCCGAAGATTTCCCCGAAGACAAATACGACTTCAAACCCACGCCTGCCCAACGCAGCTTCGCTGAACAGCTTCTCCACGCCGCGGGAGCCAACTATTACTTCACAAACCCGGTCATGGGACAGAAACCTCCCGCAGGCGAAGACCCGAAACGCGATCAGTACAAGACGAAGGCCGACGTCGTCGCCTTCGTGAAGAAATCTTTTGCTGACGGCGCCGCCGCCATCAAGGCCAAAGGCGACAAAGGAATGAGCGATCTCATCGAAGATCCGTTCGCTCACCAGCAATTCCGCATCTCCGACATGGCCTACGGATTCATCGAGCATGGCGGCGAGCACTATGGCCAGCTCGTGGTCTACTACCGCCTCTCCGGCCTGGTTCCCCCCGAATCCCGCCCCAAGAAATAGTTCTGAAAGACTCCCGGGTGGCCCACCCTTTGCGTTTTTTGCAAAGGGTGGGACTCCACGACTGTACGTCTCTAGGCCTTTGAACTTCCCGACTGACTCCCGTCAACAGCCGATGGGATTCCATGAATGTGGATTGCTTGTTCTCTGAAGTTCCCGAGTCGCTCGAAACGACATCTGAGTCAGGAAATGATCGAAACGGACAGGATTCCGCACCGAAAACCGAGAGTCGGTTAAACAGGCCGGGAAGGGCACGACTTCAAGCCGTGCCGTTAAGCGCCGAAATGAAGCTTGGGCTTCAGCCCTGAGGGCCCTGTCTTCGCTATCAAACAACCTACCGCGCAGCTGACAACAAGACTCGCTGAATGGGAATCACCCGAACAAGATAGTGCTAGCGGTAAGCATATGGCGATCGTCGTTTTCGCTCCGGAAATAACTTGACCATCACTACGCCCGCCACAAATCCGCCAATGTGCGCCCAAAACGCCACGCCCCCCATATCGCCCCTCGTATGGGCCATCGACAACGTCTGCGCTCCCGACAGAAAATTGAGCACGAACCACTCGCCTAGCACCACCCACGCCGGCAAATAAAGTACAAACACGAAAAACCACGTCAGCACCCGCGCCCGCGGATACAAAATAAAATACGCTCCCAACACCCCAGCGATTGCTCCGCTCGCCCCTACCGTCGGCAAATTAGAATCGGGATAGATTGCCACCTGCGTGCTCATCGCCAATAATCCGCAAACAATGTAAAACACCAAATACAGAAAGTGCCCGAGATAGTCCTCAATGTTGTCGCCGAAAATATACAGAAACCACATGTTGCCCAGCACGTGCATCCACCCCGCATGCAGAAACATCGAGGTGAAAAAGGGGAGCACCACCTGTTCCAGCGAATAGCGCGGAGACCCCGCAAGGAACGCCGTCAGATGTGCAGGCACTTCGCCAAATTGCTGTGCGAACAACTCCGCGCCTCGCGGATCCGTCACCTGCTGCAGAAACTGAAACAGATAAATAAGAATATTCAGCACGATCAAAAACCAATTAACATACGCCGTGCTGTACCGCGGTTGATCGTCTCTGATCGGGAACATAGAAGTTTGATAGTTTTGGTAAGTTAGTATTACAGACTACAACAGCATAGCTGAATCGCTCCGTTGCCAGCCGCGAAAGCCTGCCCTGGGCGAAGTCGAAGGGGGGCGCAAGCCGTGGGAGCGGATGTGCCAAATGGGCAAACCCCAGAGGGCCGCAAGAAACACTCAATGACGGGCCTATGCCGCCCAAAACCAAATCACGCAATTACCAAATCACACAATCGCTCAATTACACCATCCCCAATGAACGCCGTCCTCATCATCGACAAGCCCGCCGGACTTACCTCGCACGACGTGGTCAACCGCGCCCGCCGCATTCTCCGCGAACGTTCCATCGGCCACCTCGGCACCCTCGACCCGATGGCGACCGGCGTCCTTCCGCTCGTCACCGGAAATCTCACGCGGCTCGCGCAGTTCTACACTGCCTCGGAAAAAACCTACGAAGGCACGATCCGCTTCGGCTTCGCCACTGACACCTACGACGCCGAAGGCGATCGCACAACCCAACCGCAACAGGTCACTCTGATCGCGACGGAACTCGAATCCCTGGCCGCCCGCTTTCGCGGAGTCATCACCCAGATTCCGCCGCCATTCTCCGCCAAGAAAATCAAAGGCATTCCCGCCTATAAATTGGCTCGCCAGCAAAAGCCAGTCGCTTTGCAGCCGGTTCAAGTCGAGATCAAAGAATTCGAAATCCTCTCAATCGACGCCGATCGTGCCCACTTCCGCGCCCGCGTAGCTTCCGGCACGTACATGCGCTCCGTTGCCCACGACATGGGAAGGGAACTAGCCTGTGGCGCGCATCTGGAATCTCTTCGCCGTACCGCAGTCGCTGAATTCACCCTGGCAGACTCGTGCACGCTCGAACAATTAACTGACATACTGTCGAAGGAACCTTCCGAATCGCTCGACAATTTCTCCGTCCACCCGCGCAAACTCCTTCCCAGCTTTCCATGCGTTACTGCCGACGAAGCCGCCGTCGCCCGAATCCGCAGTGGACGTACCGTCAATCTCCCCGAACTCTCGCGCGCCCGCCAAGTGAAAGTCTTCAGCGGCCAGCGAGACCTCATCGCCATCGCCACTCGGGTCGCCGGCACGCTATTCCATCCCAAACTCGTCCTGTGTGGCTAAAAATCTGTGTCCGAGTAAAACTGACGTTACCTCGCCTTGCACCGCATTCCTTGACGCCTCTGAATCGTCCCTTTATTGTTTCGTACTAACTCCATGAAACTCTCTGTGGTCATGCCCGTGTATAACGAGCAGGGAACTCTCCGCGAAGTCATTTCCCGCGTTCTCGCCGTCCCCCTGCAACTCGAGCTCATCTGTGTCGACGACGGCTCCCGCGACGGTTCCCGTGAGATTCTCTCCGACCTGCAGATCGCCCATCCCCAGATCCGAGTCTTGCTCCAGCCGAAGAACATGGGGAAAGGTGCTGCCCTTCGTCGTGGCATCCAGGAATCCACCGGTGACTACATCATCATCCAGGACGCCGACCTCGAATACGACCCCTCGGACTATCCTGCATTACTTCATCCTTTACTTGAAGGGAAAGCCGACGTCGTTTATGGTTCCCGCTTCCAGGGCTCCGGCCCCCACCGCGTCCTCTATTTCTGGCACTCCGTCGCCAACTCCGTCCTGACTCTCATTTCCAACGCCCTCACGAACATGAACATGACCGACATGGAGACCTGCTACAAGGTCTTCCGCCGCGAGATCCTCCAGTCGATTCCCATCGAAGAAGACCGCTTCGGGTTCGAGCCGGAGATCACCGTGAAGATCGCCAAGCGCCGTCTCCGGGTCTACGAAGTCGGCATCAGCTACTGGGGACGAACCTACGAAGAAGGAAAGAAAATCGGCTGGAAAGACGGCATCCGTGCCCTCTGGTGCCTCCTGAAATACACCCTCAGCTGAGTTCCGATTGCACTTTCAGGACGCTTTGTCGTTGGGGGGCTGCTTAGACGTAGCAACATGCAATGTCCGATAACAGGTATTATGTAAACCGCCAGCGTTAGCGATGCGCCGGGACTGACTCCTGACCCCAGACTACTGACTCCTAGCACCTACATCTTGTACTTCCCCAAATCGTCATCATTCAGCCCTTCCAAATACTTCCGCAGCTCGTCGCTCGTCACACGGTCTGACATGTTCGCCGCTAGCTTCGAAGTCTTCAACACCACTTCCTCCACAAAGATCGGACAATCCACCCGCAGCGCCAACGCGAGTGCATCGGACGGTCGCGAATCAATGCTGATGACTTCACCTCCACGCTCTAGCCAGATCACCGCATAAAACGTATCCTCGCGCAGTTCGGTCACAACGACCTTATGAACTTGGGTCTCCAGTCCGGTCAGCACGTTCTTAATGAGATCATGCGTCATCGGCCGCGGCGTACTGACTTTCTCCATCTCCAGCGCAATCGCATTCGCCTCATAAACCCCCACCCAGATCGGCAAAACCGTATCCCCACCCACATCCTTCAACACCACAATCGGCATATTCGTAACCGGATCCATCATTAGGCCGCGGATTGTCATTTCTACTTCCATGGGGAGCTCCTGAAAGCCTTCTTATATCACCAATTCGCCGAGCAGGCTGTTGGGAAAACTGCCAGTCACGAGGACCGAGGCGTAGCTTCCTGGTTTGGGAATTGCATCGCCGGCGGCTGTGAAGTTGAGGGTTTTGTTATGGCTCGTGCGACCGATAGACTGGCACCGAACTTCATTTCTTCCTTCAACCATTACTTCACAGGTTGTGCCGAGATATTTCTTGTAGTTCATCGTCTGGATTTCTCGCTGCTTTGACATCAGTACGTCGAGGCGGCGGGCCTTTTCTTCGTCGGGGATGGCATCGTCCAACTTCAAAGATGGCGTGTTCGGCCGGGGCGAATATTTGAAGGCGAAAACCGCGTCATAGCCCACCTCGTCCAGCAGGCCGAGGGTTTCAGCGAAGTCGGATTCGGTCTCTCCGGGGAAGCCTACGATCACATCTGTTGTGATGCTGATTTCGCGCTTTGCGGTTTTCATCCAAGCGATGCGTTCGAGATATTGTTCGCGGGTGTAGAGGCGCTGCATGGCGTCGAGTACGCGCGTCGATCCGCTTTGGACGGGCAAATGAACGTGGTCGCAGAGGGTTGGAACGGCGTCGATCGCCTGGACGATGTCGCGTCCGAAGTCGCGGGGATGCGATGTGGTAAAGCGCACGCGCCGGATTCCCGGAATTTCTCCCACGGCGGCGAGCAGTTCGGCGAAAGTTTTTCTGACGGTCGAGTTCCCTGCCGAGTCTTTGTAGGAATTGACGTTCTGGCCGAGCAACTGAATTTCCGTGTAGCCGAGATCGGCCATCTGGCGCGCTTCGGCGAGCACCGACTGCGACGTCCGGCTGCGCTCCTTGCCGCGCGTGTAGGGCACGACGCAGTAGGCGCAAAATTTGTCGCAGCCTTCAATGATGGTGATGTATCCGCGATGCGGATTGGTGCGCGCGGTGAATTCCGTCTCGAAGCAGGCATCGGTCTCGCGGTCGTCGAGTCCGGTGATGCGGACCAGGCTTTCGGCTTCCGGCTTTCGGCTTCCGGACTTCCCTGCTAGCGCAGGGATCTCGCTGGTAGCAACGGACGCCGCTTCCAACTGCGCGAGCATGCTCGGCAGTTTGCTGTACGACGCGGATCCGCACACCAGCGACACGTAGGGCGCTCGCTCGAAAATCTTTTCACCCTCTTGCTGAGCGACGCAGCCGAGGACTCCAAACGTCTTGCCCTGCTTCTTGTATTTCTTGTAGTCGGAGAGGCGGTTGAACACTTTCTGTTCTGCCTTGTCGCGGATGGAGCAGGTGTTGTACAGAACCAAATCGGCCTGTTCGACCGTGTCCACCTGTCGATAGCCTTCCTGCAGCAGCGTGCCGACGACTTTCTCGGAGTCGTGAGCGTTCATCTGGCAGCCGAAAGTTTCGAGGTAAAACGTCTTTTGCGGAGTGTTTTGCGGAACCCCAGACATATAGGGAAAGTATAGCGGGGAGAGGTTCTGGCTGCTAGCTTCTAGCCAGAGCGGGTCATTCCGTGGAAAGCCGAGGAACCTGCTGTTCTATGCCGCGAGTACGAAAGCCGACGAGGTAGTCCTGCGTCCTTCGACCTCAGGGGAAATGAAACCCAAGGGATTGACTTTCGTGGAATCCCACCCTTTGCAAAAAACGCAAAGGATGGGCCACCCGGCATTGCCGCGCTAAGGCGTCAGTGGTGGGCAACACATGAGGCAATCATGTCGGCTTCGATTGCGTTGCGCCCGGTCTCGCCCTGTGGGGCGATGCCCTCGCTCACGCCCTCAGGGCCTGCGCAGTGACTGACTCCGTTGATCTGCAATCCAAATGTCTGCGATGGACTGGTGAAGTTCTGAAAGAACAGCTGCGCCTCGCTCGACGAGTTATTCATCGTCCCATGATTTGACACACTCGAGCAGAGCCACGCCGTCAGGTTGGTCTGCGGATAGTTAAAGGTGCCGATCGTTCCGTCCGCGATACTCATCGCTTTCCACTCGAGGCTGGCTTGTACAGATGTGTTCCCATGGGTGCGTCGGCAAACACCACTCGGGCCGAGAGTCACATCGTCGGACCATTCCCGCACTCCAGTCCGGGCGTCGGTGTAAGCAATGGGCGCCGTCCACGACGGCGGGTTATTGGCCGAATTGCACCCGAGTTGTCCGGCCGGGCACACGGTTACAAGGGGGATGGAGCCGTTCACATCACAGCCCTGAGCGATGTCGCTGAGCGGTGGACCGGACGCCATCACGGCTTTGTCCAGATAGGAGCCTGCGTTGTACCATGCCAGGGCGTAGGCAATCGCTGCGCTGCCGCCGCTGCTTCCCTGTGCACACATGCCGGCACTGGGTTGCGTGAAATGAATCGGATCGTACAAATTGGATTTCATATAGCCGAGAAGAGCAGCTACGCGGCCCGCGGCATAGGCGATGTTCTTCGTACGGGTGCCAGTGTCCTCCCAGTCTGAATCCCAAGCCGTCTGGACCACCTGGAACCCGGCAGAATAGTAGGTGCCCGGATAACCCTGTGCGCCGCTTTCGCCAGGAGTTGTGCCACCGCTCTGGCTGAAAAATACAATTGTCCCCTTAGGCCTCCGAGGCGTGAGATACCCGAAAGTTATGCCGAGATCCGTGATGGCGACCCCATTCACCGAGCTACAACTTACAGTCTTATGAACGCATGTTTCACCGATCAGCCAGCCCTTGTTGGGGTCGCAGTTGGGCCTGACAAAATCCGAGTTGACGGAGCATGTGGGCGTATTCTGAGCCCCAGCAATGCACACGAAAACGGTCACCGCCGTGAGAACCAGGATGGCGAAACGAAGTGTGCTGATCCTCATAGGGTTCTCCTCATCGCGACGGCAGGGCGGTTTCGAGCCAGAGAAGGCTACCATGTTTGTGTTAAAGCCGTGCAAATGGTACGGTTTCGCGATGTATCTTGTCTTTGGTTCACTGGGACTGCCTGGGAACGGCGCTGCCGCTTGGGACAATAGTACTTCGAATGGAGCGATATGGTGCCAGTTGTTGAGGGCCTAGTGGTTTTAGTACTAGTCCTTAGTTCGGCGTTCCCACCCTTGGCGCTGGGTCAGTTTGAAACCCGAGGGCAATTCGCAGCCCAAAATAAGCCGTTTTCGATCGCCGTTGGTGATTTCAACCATGACGGCAAGATGGACATGGCGGTCGCCGCTTCCGGGACCTATACAGACAACGTCGCCATTTTGTTTGGCTTGGGCGACGGGACGTTTCGCAAGCCCGTCTACTACACGGCCGGTGTAGGATCCGTGTCCATCGCGGCCGCGGACTTCAATCATGACGGGAACCTCGATTTGGCCATAGCGTCCCAGAAAGGCTATATCAGTATCCTGATGGGCAATGCTGATGGCACCTTTCAACCTGACGACCCCAGCCCTCCGGTGCCCACCTTCGAGAGCTATGTTGCCGCCGGAGACTTTAACGGCGACGGAAAGTTAGACCTGATCGTCCTCTCCCATGAAGGCATCAGCGTTTTGATTGGCAATGGCGACGGCACCTTTCGACGTGCAGTTACAACAGAGCCCCAATTCGCGATCTACGCGATTGGGGTCGGGGACTTTAACGGCGACGGCAAGTTGGACGTGGCGACAGCCGGGGAATTCGGCACGCAGCGATACGTCAACATTCTGTTAGGCAATGGCGATGGGTCGTTTCACAAAGGCGCTCATTATTCAGGGGAAGGATCGCCGGCATCGATCGCGGTGGCAGATTTTAACGCCGACGGCAAACTCGATATGGCGATCGCGAACGCCCAGGGCATCGGCGTGCGCGTCTGGATGGGCAACGGCGATGGTAGGTTCCGGCGAGGCGGGGATTACCAGACAGCCTTTCCCTCTTGGGTTATAGCAGCCGACCTTAATGGCGATGGCAAGGTTGATCTGGCGGCAGCAAACTTGCTGTTCCCTATCGCGGCGGCGAGCGTATTTCTCGGCAATGGTGATGGCACCTTCCAGTCCGGCAAGTCGTACCCGGCAGCAGACGAGGCCAGAGCCCTCGCCGTCGGAGATTTCAACGGTGATGGCAAACCCGATCTGGCGCTCACCGATTCGCGTCGTGACGATGTCGTCGTGTTACTCAATACCGGAATGGTCAGCTTTTCGCCCACCACGGCGCTGGTCTTTCCCGCCCAATTGGTGAATACCGGCAGCCCACCGCTGACAGTCATGCTCACGAACTCGGCAGCAACTCAGTTGAACATTTCTTCCATCTCCGCCATCGGACCGTTTCACGTAGACGGCACCTGCGGCAAGAGCGTGATGGCGGGGGCCAGTTGTGATATTCAAGTGAGCTTCGAGCCAGAAGAGATGGGAGCCGCCAACGGCCTCATCACGATCCGCGACAGCGCCTCCAGTAAACCGCAGGTGATCCAGGTTTCCGGTGCGGGAACGTTGATCGGGCTCTCGCCGCGCAGTCTCCGCTTCGGCGAACAAGAGGTTGGATCCACCAGCGACCCACTGATGGTCACAGTCAAGAACCACGGCAGCACCCTCGTCACATTCAGCACTATTGCCACTGATGGGCCGAATGCCAGCAACTTTACCCAGACGAACAACTGCGCCACGGAGCTCTCGCCCGGGTCAAGCTGCACCATCAGGATCAGGTTCACGCCCAATAAACCGGGCGAGCGCACCGCCACACTCAATGTTGGAGACAACGGCGGAGGCAGTCCGCAAATGGTTTCTCTTAGCGGGACCGGGGATTAGTAGATTCAGGATCCGGAATTCAGTGCTGCGGGAAGCGCGGGCGAGGGCGCCCGCGCCACATGTGCAAAAAAGCGCGAGGCTCACAACCTCCTGATTATCGTCGTAGTCGCTCACGTACACGCGGTTGGTGAACAAGTTGAGTGCAATCCCTTGTGTGCCTAGTCCGCAGGACTGGTCGAGCGGAATGTCGGTGATCACATGGTTGTTAGTGCCATCGATGACGATCACTATGCTTCCGGCGCCAGTTAGGAAGTTGCATCCTGCCGCGTAGATTCGGTTGGTCTTCGGGTTGATTGCGACCACATACGGCAGCGTATCTACGGGAACGGTTGCCATCACGGTGCCGGCTCGGAGTGCGCTAATGGTTCCGCTGTAGACGTTCGCGACGTAGATGTGCCCGGTGAAGGGATCGACGGCGACGCCTCGGGGCTCGACTCCGACGGAGACGCGTTTGATAACGTGCTGGGCCAGGGCGGTGGAAACTGAAAAAGTTAGAAGCAAGGCCAGAAAGGCCAGGCGGGAACGCAAAGAACGGTGCACGGGTACAACCTCCTCTGAGCGGGGCGGGTATCAGACGCCAGAAGCCGCGCCAGATTTGCCTTTTGGGGCGAACCTACCCTCAGCGGCTAAAGCCGCGTCGTTTGCGATGGCTTAACGGCACGAGTGAACTCGTGGCCTTCGCGATCGTTTCGATCCAAGATCGTTCTGAATTCAGGGCTCAGGTTGCGTTGGCCTTGGATGTTTTGGTTGGTAGATGGCGACTTTGCCGCCGCCGGGCAGGGTGAAAGAGGCGAGACTGCCCCATCGCTGTTCACTCACTTCTGAGACCGGAACATTCTTGTTGGTAAGATCGCGCAGGGTGGCGGCGATGTCGTCACACATAAAGAATAATTCGTGTTTGTTATTGTCCTTTGCGTCGTGAAAGGCAGCTTCTGCGGGAGGCAGGGCGAAGATCAACCAGCCGTGTCCGGCGTCGACAGAGGGGAGTTGCAGGACATCGCGGAAAAAAGCGCGGTCGGCTTCTGGTTCTTTGCTGTAGAGGACGATGTGTGCACCGTTGATCATGGCGAGGTTCAGGCGAGGTCATCGTCTCACTGGGTGGAGGAGAGTGCAAGCGAGCGCCGATTCATGTTTTATGTGGCGCGGGCGCCCTCGCCCGCGACTGCGAACAGGAGTGCAATGCTGGAAGCTTCAGAACTCAATCGTTTCTCTATCCGTTGCCATGCACGGCACTTTGTTTATCGGACGCCGTGGCGCGGGCGGGGCGGCCGCGCTACACAAATCTTGCAATACAGGCAAACGTCTCATCCGCCGTTCGGGTCCAGCCACAGCCAGCGATAGTCTTCCTTATGTTGGGCCCAACATAACCAGGATTATGTTGTCTTGGGGTTTATGTGACGTTCAGCATGTGTCGGCGGATAAACAGCGGATTGCGCCGGGGCCGAACGTCACATAAGTTGGTTAGAGTTGAGCCAGGAAGTTCAGCAAGTCAGGATTGTCCCGCCACCGCTTTCGTGGTTGCCGCAGTTTGGTTTCACACATGCCCAGCGCTTTCGCCTTCATCTCCAGATCGCTTTCCGCGTAGATATTCGTCGTGTCGATTGAGACGTGCCCGAGCCATGCGCGGATCGTGTTGATATCCACTCCGGCCCGCAACAGGTGAGTGGCTGTCGTGTGCCGAATCGTGTGCGGCCCGACTCGTTTATGTCGCAACCCCATGCGATTCCCTCTGGCCATTTTGGCGTAACGAGTGACGATGTCGTGCACGCCGAATCGTGTCATCGCTCGGGAGGAACGACCCAGAAACACTCGCTCCTCGTCGGCGCGTCCCGTGGCCAGTTCCTTCAGGATCGCCGTAGTGGATGCCCACAGCGGGCAAAAGCGGACCTTGTTTCCTTTCCCTCGCAGTTGCACGAACGACTGGGATTTCTCATGTGGTCCACGCAATCGCAGATCGCCGACTGCTAGCTGGGCCGCTTCGTCGGCTCGGGCTCCGGTGTTGTACAGAAACAACAACAGCGCGTGATCTCTTGATCCGAGTCGACTGGCGCGGTCAGGAGCAGCAAGCAGGGCATCGATCTCGTCTTTTTCCAGATATCCGATGGGCCGGTGCCCCGATTTCTTGAAAGGGATGCTGCGGATCTGCGCACACCAGGAGAGATGTTCCGGGCTGCGCTCTCCGATAAACGCCGCTAGTGTGCGTAAAGCGGCGAGCCGCTGATTGCGTGTCGCGACCGAGCACTTGCGTTTTTCCTCGATGTGACACATGAACCTTCTCACCAGATCAGCGCCGAGATCCTCCACCAGCAGCTCATCGGGTTTGCGGTGTAGCGTCGTGCCAGCGAAGATGACGAACAACCGTAGCGCGTCACGATAACTGTGCTGTGTATTGCGGGCGAAGTTGCGATCCGTGGGGAGGTATTCCAGCAGAAAGCGCTTGATCCACGGTGCCAGGGCGCGCTTATCTTGCATCGGCACCTCCGCACGCATAATGCTCGAATCGACGGTTTGCCTGTTCGAGCAGCTCTGGCGTCATGGTGAGGTAGCGTTGGGTTGCGCTCAGGCTGACATGGCCGAGATAGGTAGACAACGCGGGAAGCAGGCGCTGGACGTCCGCATTCTGCCGATACCACTCGGTCAGCCGATGAACCGCGAATGTGTGGCGCAGATCATGCAGCCTCGGTTGGAAGTACGAGTCGTCGCGGCGTTCAATGCCTGCGATCCGTCGCAGACGCGAGAAGCTTGTATCGGCAACCTGGACCGCAAGGGGACCACCGCTCTTCGCTTGAAACAATAATCGATAGGGTTGATTTCGTCGTCCCGGCTGATGCAGGTATTCCCGAACCAGCCTCGCGAGATCCGGTCCGAGGGGCACGAGGCGTGACTTGTAAAACTTCGTATCGCGTATCGTAACCAGATCGAGCGTGAGATCCATGTCCATGACCCGGAGCCGAAGTGCTTCGCCGAGCCGCATGCCAGTTCCATACAGAAACAGCAACAGCGTGCGAAAGGTTGCTTCCGACATGACGCAGGCCGATTTCCGTTGGCAGCGCGGGACAGCATCCAGAAGAGAGCGCAAGTCGGACCGCGAGTAGATATACGGAACGAAGCTCGGCGTGATTTTGGGAGCCGAAGGTGGCAGGGGAGAGGATTTCAGCCGACCACGCGCTGTCCAGTAATCGAAAAAGGACCGCAGCGAGCCGCGCTTGCCACTCCATCCGCTGGGCATACTGCCCGCACCGTCGAGGAAGGCGATGATCTGCTGTGTCGTGATGTGGTGAAGATCGATATCGCCACAGTGGCGAAGAAACGAGCGCAATCTGCGCATGGGACTGTCGAACCGCATGCCTGCGTCTCGTTTACGCTGGATGTAGAGGTCCACCGCATGGGAAAGCTTCATGCCAGCCCTCCCAGACCGACGGCTGCTACTGCGCGCAGCGCGCGGAGATCAACCTTCGCATAGATTCCGACTGATTCAAGACCGCGGTGTCCGAGCAAGTCCCCGATCTCCTTGAACGATGCGCCCTGCTGTAACCAGCGTGTCGCACAAGCGTGCCGTAAGGCCCGTGGACCTTGGGTCCGGCACTGTATGCCAGCTGCCTTCAGTCGTCGGCTCGTCAGCGTCCACAGAGCCTCTGATCCTATGGGACGATAGGGAGGCTGGAGCGTTACGAATAGGTGCCGGCAGGCACAGCACGGCCGGCCCCTTTTGAGGTATTGCAGGATGGCGTTACCAACCTCACGCTGCAGCGGATAGCGTTGTGGGCCTCCGCGTTTGGAATGATTCACCTCGAACACTTCTTCACGCCAATCGAAATCCCTCAGCATGAGTCGTGAGACTTCGCCAGTGCGCAGTCCATAAATCGCAAGCAAGGAAAGGATGGCCCGTGCGCGCAGCACCGCTGGATTTGAACCCTTGACGGATCGCAGGAGCCTGCGCACTTGTTCCCAACTGGGGCCTTCCGGCACACCCTCGTATTTGTAGATTTTTGGGCTCTGAATGCCCTTCGCGAAACCGGTGGCGCACCATCCGCGTGTCTCGGCATAGCGAAAGAAGGCTCGCAGCGCTTGTGCAGCGACCGAGACCGACCTGCGACTCCACCCGCCAGCGCCTTTCATCGCAAGGAACTCGTCCACATCTTCGATCCTCGCCCTCGTCAACAAGCGATGCCGTTCTCCGAACCACTCCAGGAACTTCGATGTCTTCGCACAATGAGAGCGCACCGAATAGGGCGAAAGACCCTGCTCCTCTGTCATATACCGGGCGAAGTAGTTGAGTTGATCGGCGAATCGCATAGGCGGTGCGCTCGGCCGCTTGAGCCGTCCATGGAATCGCAGCCATTTCTTCGCCGCATATACAAAGAATGAAGCGGAGTTGCCGTATGACTGTGCCTTCGGATTCGTGCGTTGCTCGCGCGCCCAGCAGAGCGCCGCTCGCTGGATTTCCTCCAGCGACACATCACGCAACTCGGTGAGCTTCAGAAGACGCATCACCGGCAGCAATTCCCCAGAAAGATTCCTCAGCGCTTTGGGGCTGGTTCCTTGTTGCTGCAGACAGCTGAGGAATGACTCTCGTTCTTTCAGTAGTGGCGCTTGTCGGTGACGATTCAGGAAAAAAGGATGTCCGAGAAACTCTTCCAGCATTGGTGCGGGCCTCCATGCCCGCTCCCGATGCTAGACGACGGATCCGACAACAACGCTTATATTGCATGCAGCGAGCGGGACTGCCTGCGATCGCCGAGACCTTGCTGAGCGATGGCGCGAATGAAAGAATGCTCCGTTGCGCAGACTGTAGTGCTAAGGAGAGGAATCGTGGGAGCGTCCCAAAGCGGGGCAATCTACCAGTTCAAAGTGGCATTAATCGGCATCACCCCGCCGATCTGGCGCCGTGTTCAGGTCACTGGGGACTATACCCTGGCCCAACTCCATCGCGTCTTGCAAGTGGTCGTGGGCTGGGAGAACTACCATCTCTACATGTTTCGAATGGGCAGTAAGAAGTACGGACCGCCCGATCCCGACGGTGTTGACGATTTGGGATTGGTCGACGCAAAGCGGGTACGCCTTGCCGCGGTACTGCCGAGCGTAGGTACCACCTTCACATATGTGTACGACTGGGGCGACGATTGGGAGCATGAACTGCTGCTGGAAGCAACCCTTATGTCCGAACCAGCCGTGACGTATCCGCGCTGCCTCGCCGGCGAGCGGCGCTGCCCACCAGAAGATGTGGGAGGAGTCCGGGGTTACGCCGACTACCTGGAAGCAATGTTTGATCCAAACCATGCGGAACATGAAGAGAGGATGATGTGGCGCGGACCATTCGATGCTGAAGAGTTTTCGGTAGAGAAGGTTAACCAGGAACTCGCCAAAAAGTTTCGCTCCAGGACCAAAGCGGCAACGCGCTCGATCACCTCAACGCCGAAGCTGTCGGCGAATGCTAATCGTCTGACAGAGACGTTCATCACGCCGATCAGACCGAAAAGGCAGCGCATCCCCATCAAGGCAGATGCGACTGTTCCTCTGGAGTTGAACCAGCGCGAACGTGACCTGATCATTTCCCACACCTTCGCCGATGAAGCGATAACCAACCGGCTGCGAGTTGTCTCGCAACCGACGCAGCATCCTGTGTTTCAGTTCACTCTCGACGAACTCGATGAGCTTGCGGGCGATGTGGCGGCCGAAGCCAACCATGCTAAGAACAAGGTACTGCGAGAACAGTTGGATCAACTGTGCGACCGCATCGAAGCCGTCTTGAGCAGGTACACCGACGCCGACGCCGACGCCTGAGCCGGCGACCTTGCCCGAATGGAGAAGTAGAAGTATTCGAGTCCCGCCCAAGACGATGGATCGATAGTTCAACAAGCCTTCGAATCGAGCACTACGTGCCCAAGCTGCGCAAGAACCGCATCCGCGAAGAACGCATCCACAATGAAGTTATCGTCGATGCGTATGGGCCAGGAGAACAGGCTCTCGGCTGGTACTACTACCTGGAGAACAAAATTCAGTTTCCTTTCTCGGCTCGGTGCATGACCGCCAAAGTAGTCTCTCCGCTCCGCAAGGGGGAAACGGTCGAGGTCCGCAGCCTGGCACCGGAAGACTCCTGTGCCCACGACATGCTGGTGCTGATTCGCTGGCATGGCCGCAATGTCGCGGTGCCACTCTCCCAACTAACTGCCACCGACGCGGACGAATCCAGTGTCGAAGCGCTCGGTGACTGGCACTACTGGCTGGCGCAAGGCTACTGCTTCTGACTCAGTGCGGCTCCTTGAGAGTTACGCATGAGGCCAACGCTCGAAGAATCCTATGACGAACAGTAAGCCGAAATCGCAACCCACCTGGACCGATGTCAAAGCCAAGCTAGCCGCCTTTGACCGGACCGCGCTCTTGGACTTGCTGCACCATCTATACGCCGCACACAAAGACAACCAAGCGTTTCTACATGCCCGCTTTGGCTTGGGCGAAGACGCGTTGGAGCCGTATAAGAAAACCCTCGCTCGCTGGCTCTGGCCGGACCCGTTTCGCAACCAGGACACGTCCCTCTCCAAAGCGAAGCAGGCCATCTCCCAGTACAAAAAGGCTGTGGGCGACCCCGCGGGACTCACCGAACTGCTGGTTTTCTACTGCGAGCAAGCAGTTGGATACTGCCAGGATATCGGTTACCAAGAGGAAGGATTTTTCGACGCCCTGGTACGCATGTTCGAGCAAGCCCTCCAGTCGGCCAAAACGTTACCTGCGGACGGCCGCGATAGCCTGATCATCCGACTCAACCGTGTGCGGGAAATCAGTCATGCCTTTGGCTACGGCGTTGGTGACGACATGGACTACCTTTGGACTAAATACGCCAAGCAGTCCCGTTGAGGGTCGTGGTCGGTGCTGAGGGAGGACACCGGCCTCCATTGTTTGTTGCAGACGTGCTGAAACCTTACAGCGTCGCACTCCCCGAATACCACTGGCTCAAAATTATGTGACCTTCTCCTTATAGAAAACATCGCCATTAC
>CAVSVS010000008.1:0-321252 GCA_963731405.1 uncultured Acidobacteriaceae bacterium
AGCACGCGATTGTTCCGCGTTGCCGGTCTGCACGGCTCCGCGAGTCACATCGACGGGAGGTGGCTAGGGACGAAATGCCACCGCGACGATTTACTTGTCCAACTGACGAAGCACTGTGCGGAACTTGTTGCGCAAAAACTTCATAGTTCTTTGCGGCATTAGCCGCTTAAGCCTCCACAGACGTCGATCCTCTCCGGGTGGGAAGAAGTAGAGATCGCCGTGTCGGGCCGCCTTAAGGATCGCCGTTGCCAGATCCTCGGCAGAGCGCGGACTGCTCGAGATCATCCGCTCCAGAGCGCGACGTTCCACTTCGGTCTGCGCCACCATGCGATCGACCAGGTTGCTTCGGAAGTAACTCGGACAAGCGACCGTGATTGTGACACGGTCACCGATTTCGTTGTACAGGGTTTCGGTCATGGCAACCACTGCTGCTTTGCTGACAACATATGGGCCAAATCTCGGAACAGCAGTGATGGCAGCACGAGAGGCAATATGAATGATGTGACCTTTGTCTGCGTGCGCCATGTCGCCCGCAAAAGTTTTGCAACCTAGAACAATCCCGATCAGATTTACGTCAAGCGCTTGACGCCAATGTTCAATTGGAGCATCGGCAATGCTTCCCGATACCGCGATGCCCGCACACTGCACTAGCCACTCAGGAACTACGCCGTCGAGACCCGCTCGCGCCTGAGCCCAAATTCCCGCATCGCTGACATCGCCCGTGATCGCATAGATACTGTGCGCGCCCCCTCCAAGGTCCCGGTGGGCCTTGGCCAGGCCGGACGCGTCCGAGTCAATCAACATAAGATTGCACTCTCGCCCTAGCTCTTTTGAGATCGCGAATCCCAAGCCCGAAGCTGCGCCTGTGACCACAGCCCAATCCACTGAAGGACCGTCACCGTATTTCAGTGCGGCATTGTTTGTCATGTGGTCGTCGTCGTAAAGATCCCTTTCGGCAACTGGTCATCCGTGACGGGCGAACCAATGGAACGATCAACGCTCTCGCTTGTAAATCGAAGTCCGTAGCATTTTAGTTCAGATTACTACTCTGTTAATGCTTCCATTGGGGGAGAATTGCCCGTTATCCGACCAATATCAATAAGGAACGCGTGGGTATCCTTCTGAAAGCGCTTTCCGTCTTTCATCGTGATTCGCATCTTTCTCCGGAACTTCGGCATCAAATCACCCAAGTCACTTCCTCAAAAAGACCTGAATGCCGCTCCCTCAGTTCTCTGAATAATTTCATCCGAAACGGGAGGCATGATTTGCAACGCCTTGACCAACGCTCGATTGCACAAATTGACCACGAGACGACGGCCGCAGTGAAGAACCCACTCGATCCCACGGAGCTGAAGACCGCCATAGACAAGGTCCATCGCGCGGGGATGCCAGGAGTGTTCGCCGAGGTGCGCGACGGCGACCAGGTATGGCGCGGCGCCGCCGGCGTCGCCGATGTCAGCACCGGCCGTCCCGTTACCCCCGACATGCGGCACCGCGTCGGCAGCATCACCAAGACCTTCACCGCCGCCGCGGTCCTGCAGCAGGTCGAGAGCGGTCAGATCGGGCTCGACACGCCAATCGGCCACTACCTGCCGCAGTTGGTGCCCGGAGAGCGCGGCAACACGATCACCGTCCGAATGCTGATCAACCACACCAGCGGCCTGGCGGATTACCTCCCGTATGCGTACCCGTCCCTCAAGGCGTTCCCTTCGCTGGCGGACACCACGCCCAAGAGCCTGGACGACAACCGGTTCACGCGGTTTCACCCGACCGAGCTGATCGAGATGGGTGTCACGGCACCTGCCGTCGGTACGCCGGGTGGCACTCCGGGGATATATTCCAACACCAACTACCAGCTCCTCTGCCAACTCCTGGAGCACGTGACCGGCACCACCGCGGAGAAGTGCATCACCCAGAACGTCATTGAGCGCGCTGGGCTCCGGGACACCGAGCTTCCGGCCGGACCGCATGTCAGCGGGCCGCACTCGCAGATGTATGAGGCGTGGTTCGGCATGATCGACCCGCCGCGCGACTACAGCGTCTACGACATGTCCTGGGTGGGGCCGGCGGCCTCGCTGATATCGACCGTTGCGGATCTCAACCGCTTCTACGGTTTGCTGCTTGCCGGCGAGATCGTCAACGGGTCGTCGCTGGCGCAGATGCAGCGCACTGTCCCGGTCATCTCCCAAGAGGGGAAGAAGATCACCTACGGCCTCGGCCTGCACAAGATGGAGGTTCCTGGCCATGGCACGTTCTGGGGCCATGACGGCACGGTCTGGGGTGCCGGAGCGATGACCATGACCCGAGCCGACGGCAAGCGACAGATGTCCGTCGCGGTGAACCTCATGAGGTGGAACAAGCTGGACTCCTCGGGGAAGCCGCAGCACCATCCCATCGATGACGCGCTGCCGGCCTTTTACCAGCTGGCGATGTGCGGTAGCGGAAACGCTCTCTAGTATTCCCAGAATCGGTTCGTCCGGACCGGGAGGCACTCACGAAAAAGACTTGCACCACGAGGCGACGAATGGATTTTCACATCTTCGGTCGTGCAATCGTTGAGTTCTCTGTTTCTTGTCACTCATACAGGACCGATCGCGGTGAAACTGGACGTAATTATTACCGGTGTCACTGGCCAAGTGGTCGGCAGCCGGCAGTAACGATTCTTAAATGGCGGGAGCGACGGGAGTCGAACCCGCGGCCTCCTG
Source organism: uncultured Acidobacteriaceae bacterium (assembly GCA_963731405.1). GTDB lineage: Bacteria > Acidobacteriota > Terriglobia > Terriglobales > Acidobacteriaceae > Sulfotelmatobacter. Next base: position 2,706 of record CAVSVS010000008.1, read on the forward strand.
CGTGACAGGCAGGCGTTCTAATTTGAGTGAAGCAGCCCGTGCGAATGTTAGAAGAATTGGCGGACTAAAGGTGTGCTCTGCGAGGAAAACAGCGGATACCCGATCGATTGCGTGTCGGAAGTCGGTGACAGGGCAGCGTTCTAACCGAACCGGTTTCGGTAGCCGACGATGGCAGGGAACACCTGATGAAAGCGGACTTCCCTGCTTGAACGACGGCGTCAGTCTTGTGCTTAAAGTCTGGCGGAGAGAGAGGGATTCGAACCCCCGATACCCGTAAAGGTATACACGCTTTCGAGGCGCGCGCCTTCAGCCACTCGGCCATCTCTCCGCGCCCACCAGTTTCGCTTTTATCTTATCAGGGGAGCTCTTGGCTTCGAATTTCCCGCCCATCTCACTGAACTGAGCCCGGCTCAACCTCCTCACCCAAGCCAAGTATGCGGTTTGTGACTTGGTTCACCATCCTGGCTACTTCCGGGTCCGTAATCTGCGTATAGATGTCCAGGGTGGTACGAATGTCGCTGTGTCCGAGTTGGGCCTGCATCTCGGTCGGGTGTGCTTCCTTCTTGCCATGCGTGGAGAAGCTCCTCCGGAGCACCTGAAACGTAGGATGAAATGCGATTCCCAGTCTGTTCGCGACCGGGTACAGGCGCAAGCGTAGCCAATTGTCCGAATGGATCGGTGTCGCCAGTGGCTTTCGTGCCCGAGCTTGCATCCCAGGGAACATGAGGGCGCTTGCGTCCGGGTTCGGGCACTTCGCCCGCCACAACTCAATCGCCTTGCGCACGGCTTGGGGGATCGCGACAAGCCGGTAATTGGTGCGTCCGTAGCGGTTCTTGCGTTTGATTTTCTTGCGCTGCAGCCGGCCACGCCACGCGGTATTCACGATAGTAAACACATTGCCGGTGTAGCATCCCCAGGTCAGCCCGAAGAGTTCGCTCGGTCGCAGGGCGCAGAAACATGCAATCAGGAAGATGGCGCGGTCACGGATGTCATCAAGACCTGCCAGCAGCTTGGCGTACATCTCGACGGGAAGCACCGGCTTGTCGGATTCCTCGATCTCGGGAATGACGGTCTTGCGCGCGACATTTCGCTCCAGGACTTCCTGGTCCAACGGCCTCCGCCAAGGCCGCTTTGATCAGATCGCGCACATGATAAACAACCGTGTACGAGTATTCTTCCGCAGCCAGCCGGTTGAGCAGCATCTGCACCTGAAACTTGGTGACGTCTTTGAGCGCGACGTGTTCGAGGGTTGGATAGACGTGACTGGTGAGGTAGTCGAGGTTGGTGCGTCGCGTTGCGTCCCGCCAGTTGGCACCGCGCATGGGGATGTAGAAATTCCGCATCCAATTGCCAAATGTGATGGTCCCGTCTGCCGCTCGGGTGACTGGACCGCCGTTGATGCCGGCCAGTTCCGCGGCCAGGATCTTCTCGGCGTCGGCCCGGTGCATTTTCGGCTTGTAGCCCACGACGCGGCTCCGGTGATGTCGCTTTGGTTTACCGGTTGTGGGATCGGTCAGGTAGACGTTGTAGTGGATCTCCCAGCCGCCGCCCTTGGTCGCGACCACCCGGCCTCTTTGGTAACGCGCACGTCCGCGTGCCATGAAACCTGCTCTCTGCGCTGGAATTGTTGTTCAGCTTTCGATTTCGCGCAAACGCGCGACGAAGAGCTGTCACCCAGCCGAAAGCGGCGCCCCGCGGGCGAAGTCGGCAGTTGCTTTCGAGAAAATCCCTGACGAAAAATGGCTGCGAGTTTCTTATTTGCACCCTTACTGCACCCTTCAAAACTCTAAGCCATTGACGTAGAATGGTTTATCGACGGATTACGGGCCGCCTCGAAAGCGGACATACCTTAACGGGTATCGTGGGTTCAAATCCCACCCTCTCCGCCATTGCTTTTGTCTTCAGTAGTTATATGCTGGTGATACCTTAACTGATTCCGAGTTGAATCGGAGATGGCACCGCTGGCCAACACCAATCCAAAGAAGTAAACCTCACTAAACGCGTCCAGACCAGCAAGGGCCTGCGCTATTGCCCCGTAGTTCTCTCGCCAAACGGGCGGGTCAAGCACCCATCGCACCACCGTTGAACGCCTCCGCGTCTGCACCGGCAGTGCCAGGCGACGAAGCATCCCCAAGACTGCCTTCGGTCTCAGATGTACCCGCCCACGATTCTGATCCATGGTCAGGGAAGATTGTGATCGCCTCGGAGGTCTGACCGCGCGAAATGGCTCATCCCCAAATCCCGATCCGACGCTGCAGATACCCCATCAGCGTTAACGGTGGTGAGGACACATGTCATATCGCGCCCGAGGCGGCATGAATATGGGGTTTCGCGACGCGCGAGACCGAGAGTTGTTCAACGAGTTCAACGAATGAGAGCGACCGAACTATCCAATGCGATCAGAAACGGATTGGCGTGAAGAGTCACACATTCACTCCCTGTCACGGCAAGTGGGTTGGACTGACACGACCGTCCGAGTCCGCTGCAACGACCTGTGCAGGCTATAATCACGTGCACTCATGGCCCTTACCTCTGGCACGAAACTCGGGCCTTATCAAATCCAGTCGCCGCTGGGCGCTGGCGGCATGGGCGAGGTGTATCGTGCCACCGATACGAAACTCGGCCGCGATGTGGCACTTAAGGTTTTGCCCGCCGAGATGGCGGAAGATCCGGAGCGGCTCGGGCGTTTTCGTCGAGAGGCAAAGACCCTCGCCCAGCTCGACCACCCAAACATCGTCACGATCTACTCGGTGGAAGAATGGGACGGCATCCACTTTCTGACGATGCAGCTGGTAGAGGGCCTACCCCTGGATCGGCTGATCCCCGAAGGCGGTCTTCCGGTCGAGCAGATCATCGAGATTGCCAGCGCGTTGGGAGATGCGCTCGCGGCGGCTCATGAGAAAGGCATCGTCCACCGTGATTTGAAGCCCGCCAATGTCATGGTCAGCAACGAGGGCCGCGTCAAAGTGTTGGATTTCGGGTTGGCGAAAGATGTTCGTGGGTCCAACCCTGGTGATGCAACGATGACATCGGACAGCCGCACACAAGTGGGTGTCGTCATGGGCACCCCCGCTTACATGTCTCCGGAACAGACATCGGGCAGACCGCTCGACCAGCGAACCGATATTTTTTCGATAGGGGTTCTACTCCATGAGATGGCGACGGGCCGTCGGCCGTTCGAGGGGAGCTCTTCGGCTGAACTGGTCTCTGCGATTCTGCGAGATACTCCGCCGTCCGTCACCGAGTTGCGTCCCAATCTGCCCGGCGATCTCGCCCGCATTGTGCGGCGCTGTTTGGAAAAGGATCCGCGTCATCGCCTGCAGACAGCGCGTGACGTTAGCAACGAATTCCGCGACCTGGCACGCCTCGTATCAAGTCCTATCTCCGTTTCCACGCCCACCTCGCGGACAATGGCAGCGCTCGATTCCGGCGCGAGCCGCGCCGATGAAGGCTTTTGGGTCGCGGTGCTGCCGTTCAGGTTCAAGGGTGCCGAGCCCGGCCTTGACGCTTTAGCCGAAGGCATCACAGAAGAAATCATCACCGGAATGTCGCGATTCCCGTATCTGCGCGTGATCGCGCACGGCTCGACGCAGCGTTATGCAAATCAAGCTGTCGACCTGCGCAATGTTGGCAAGGAACTCGGCGCTCGTTATGTGATGGAAGGCAGCTTGCGCCAGGCTGGTCCCCGGCTGCGTATTGCCGCAAAACTGGTTGATGCCACAACCGGCACGCAACTCTGGGTCGAGACCTACGACCGTTCTTTTCAGGCGGAAGCAATCTTCGACCTGCAAGACGACGTCGTCCCAAAGATTGTCTCTACCGTCGGCGACACGCAAGGCATTTTGCCCCACAGCATGAGCGAGGCCGTTTGGAGCAAGGAATCAAACCAGTTGACTCCGTATGAAGCGGTACTGCGCAGCTTTTCCTATATGCGGCGGGTAAGCCCTCCGAACCACGCCGCGGCGCGCGATGCGCTTGAACGCGCAGTTGAACAGGCACCCGGCAATGGCCTGGCCTGGGCAATGTTGGCGATCATTTTCCGTGAGGAATATAACCACGGTTTCAATCTGCGACCGGATCCGTTGGGGCGCGCCTTGGATGCGGCGAGTCGCGCAGTCGATGCTGAACCAACGAATTATCTCGCCCATCATGCGCTTGCTTCGGTGCAGTTTTTCCGGCGTGAGCTGCAAGCCTTCCACAGCGAAGCAGATCAAGCTTTCCAACTGAATCCGATGGACGGATTCACCTTTGGCTACCTGGGAATGCTGACGGCTTTTGCCGGAGACTGGGATCGCGGCTGTTCTATGTCGGAAAAGGCGCGAAGCGTGAATCCGCATCATCCGGGTTGGTACTGGTTTGCTCCGTTGTTTGACGCTTTTCGCAAGCAAGACTATCGGCTAACGTTGGAGACCGCGCAAAAGGTCAACATGCCGAGCTTCTGGCGGACGAACATAGCTCTGGCGGCTACCCACGGGCATCTCGGCGAGCTGGAACCAGCACGCAGAGCTGTGCGAGCGCTTTTGGCTGCGCGGCCCGAGTTCGCCATTTCGGCGCGCGAAGAGTGTTCAAAGTGGTGGAACCCGGATCTGGTCGATCAGATTATGGAAGGCCTGCGCAAAGCTGGGCTGGAGACTCATGCGGAGAATCAGAATCAAGCTCCCAGCGGCCCTGTAACCGCCGCCCCCTCCATCGCCGTGCTGCCCTTTGCGAATATGAGCGCCGACCCCGAGCAGGAATACTTCAGCGATGGTCTCGCCGAAGAGATCATCACCTTGCTGGCGCGGATGGCGGGGCTGAAGGTGATCGCACGTACTTCGTCGTTCGCGTTCCGGCGCAAGGAGCAGGACGTTCGGAAGATCGCCGATACCCTGAACGTCACGCACATTCTTGAAGGCAGCGTGCGTCGCTCGGGAAGCCGCATTCGCGTCACGACGCAGCTAATCGATGCCGCCGACGGCTCGCATCTCTGGTCAGAGCGGTACGACCGTGAATTGAACGATATTTTCACTGTGCAGGATGAAATATCGGCAGCAATCGCAAAGGCTTTGCGAGTGAAGCTTTCCAGAGAAGTCGCGCCAGAGCGTTATGTCCCCAAGCTTCCAGCCTATGAAGCTTATTTGAAGGCGAAATATCTTCTGGCCAAGGTAACGCCGGAATCGCTGGAACGGGCGAAACGATGCTACGAGCAGGCGAATGAACTCGATCCCGCGTTTGGTTTGGCCCGGGTTGGCTTGGGACACTACTGGGTTGGCATGACGATATTCGGCCGGTACCCCGTGCATGAGGCGGCGCGAGCGGCACGGGCAGAGGCGCAGAGAGCGCTGCAGATCGATCCTTCACTTCCCGATGCCCATGCCCTTCTGGGCTACCTCGCGGCAATTTACGACCGGGACTGGGCCGAGGCCGAGCGGCACTTCGACTTTCCGCTGGCGAAACAGGTTGGCACTACTATCACCCGGCCGCTGTATGCATGGTTCCAATTCTGGCGAGGCAATGCGGAGCCTGCGATCGAACTGGCCCAGCGTGCGATCGAAGAAGACCCGCTCGAAGTATGGCCACGAATGAATTTGCATGCCTATTTGCAGGGAGCAGGCCGCGAAGGTGAAGCTCTGGGCCAATTGAAGAAGGTGCTGGAACTGGATGAGAACCAGGCGGTCGCTCTGGTTTCGATGGCGATGATACTCGCGGACCGGGGTGACCTTGCGGACGCGTTAGTGATTGCGCGGCGTGCCCATTCCGTTGGTCCGTGGCTGCCCGAAACCAGCGGTGTTCTAGCGGGCATACTGCGGCGCAATGGCGACGATGTGGAATCGCGGTTGGTCGCGCAGTCACTTGGTTCCGGCGAAGCGATCGGGGAAGCGCGGAACCACGCGCTTTTTCACTTGCTCTGCGGCGAACTCGACGAGGGCGCGGATTGGGCAGAAAAAGCGGTCAAAGAGCATGATCTGTCGATGATGATGTATTTGCGCTTTGCGGTCTGCAAAGAACTGAGATCGAGTCTCCGCTGGCCTAAGATCGCCCGGATGCTGAATCTGCCGCTTTAAGCGCAGCGCTAGGCGGAGCGCAACAGAGCAGGTGAGAGCTACCCGCGTACTATTCGGGCGTGGATTCAGACGGGACCGTCCCGCAATGAGTTTTCGAACAACAATGTTGTTCGGAAATTGACCTCGACATCTAGAGCGCGACACACCTCGTTGTGAGTACGAGGATGCAACCGTTTCACGCTGGGGTTCTGTTAGTGGTGTCGGTCATGGAAGCGGCAGGCTCTTCAGTTCCGGTGCCAGCTGAAACGCCTTCTCGAATTCCTGTTGGGCGTCCGCTTTTTTGCCTTCCTGACGAAACGCTAGGGCGAGATTGTAGTGTGCCTCGGCATACTGTGGCTTGAGGCGCGTCGCCTCTTGGAACGCGGTCTCTGCCTTTTGGGCATTCCCGGACTGAAGCAGAACGAGCCCCAGGTTGTTGTGTCCTTCCGCAAAGTTCGGATCCTGCCGTACGAGATCGCGAAAGATGTTGGCTGCGGCGGTCGTATCGTTGGCTTGCGCTAAGGCCAACCCTAGCTGCACTCGTGCATCGACACTCTGAGGGTCAAGACTGACTGCGTCCGTCAACTCACGAATGGCTTCTGGCAGGCGCTGTAATTGCATCAAGGCGAGCCCGAAGTTGTAGTGCGCTTCCGCCAGATCTGGATCGGACATGACGGCTCGCTGAAATTCCTCGAGTCCTCGCGTTTGATCTCCTGACTTCCAAAGCAACAGTCCAAAGCTAGTGTGCGCCTGCGCGTAGTCCGGCTTCAGTTCGATCGCCTTTTCATACGCTTCTCTCGCGCGTCCAGGCTCGTTCTTGCCTTGCCACGTAAGTCCGAGGTAGTAGTAGTTGGTTGGAAAATCGGGCGTTTGCTCAGCGGACCTCTGAAATAGCCCCAAAGCATCGTCGAATTTCTGCTTTTTGAGGGCCTCCACACCCTGCAGGATCAGCAGCTTCGATTGCGCCAGGCGGGCGCGAAAGTCGTGCAGCCCCGTTAGTTCATCCGCTTCTTTCTTCGCATTGGCGACATCGCCCTGGCTGCGCAATGCGAGGACCAGATTGTAGTGCGCTTGCTCCAAGTCCGGTTTCAGTTCGATGGCACGACGAAAGGCGGCAATGGCTCCTGCGGTATCGCCCTCAGCCTTCAACTCCCGGCCCAGATTGTATTGGGCGTCTGCATCATTCGGATTCAGGGCAGTCGCAGCTCGAAATTGACTCAGCGCCTCAGCGTGCTTTGACTGGCGCCGCAAGACAATGCCGAGCATGAGATGCGCCGCCACAAGCCGTGAATCCAATTGAATCGCGCGACGAAACTGTGCCGCAGCTTCATTCAGATTGCCTAACTGTCCTTCGACGACACCAAGCTCCAGGTGAGTATCCGCCGAGGGTTTCAGTCGAAGTGCCAGCTTCAGTTCGCGCTCGGCATCGGGAAGACTGTCCTGTTGCGCAAGAATACGGGCCAACAATCGATGCGTAGCGGCGTTGAGTGGATCGAGCGCTTCGGCGGTGCGCAGTTCTTTAACAGCGGAGTCCCGGTCCTGCAGGTCGTACCACACTTCGCCAATTCCGTAGTGCGCGTCCGCCCACTTCGGCCGGAGCTTCAACGCGGCCTGGAACTCTTTCAGTGCTTCTCGGGGGTCGCCTTTGTATTTCATCGCCCATGCGAGGTTGTAATGCGTGATCGCGTCGTTGGGCTCAAGTGCCAGGGCCTTGCGGTAGTTTGTGATGGCATCGTCCCACGACTTGGCCCGCGAGAGCTCGGCCGCACGCTGGCGGTAGCTGTCTACTGTTTGCGCACTAAGCCACGGCGCGAAAAGGCCCTCCATCAGGAAGGCTGCCAACACACAAGTTCGGATCAGATGGTTTGTCCCGCGGGTCGGCCCGTTGCGCCGCATACCTACACTCTATCTCAAAATAGGAAAGGGACAGCGAGTGAGCCCGCCGTCCCCATGCTCAAAACTTTGCCACTGCATCACCAGACGAATTTCGCACTGACCTGCCCAATGCGCGGATCGCGGGCACTAGTGACGTTACCGAAATTTTCGCTGCTAATGTCCCCGCTCGGGTTGTCAAATTGCGTGTGGTTGAAGATGTTAAAGAATTCACCTCGAATCTCAAAATACATCGCTTCATGGACTGGAATCATCTTCGATATGCCTAAATCGGTATTGTTGGTTCCCGGACCGTGAAAGAATCGCCGGTTCGCCGTTCCGAAACTTCCGCAGTCAGGGCCGGTCAAAACTCCCGCTTGCGTCAGATGACACGCAGTTGCGGTAAATGCGCCCTGGCTGAAATATGTGTAGGTTCCAGGAGTAGCGCGGGGATTGTATTTGTGCACTGGACCCACGAGATTCGGCATATCAGTGGAGGGGCTGCCAGTAAGCGAAGCATCCCCGTCGCACAGGCCCGACGGACACAGTGGCCCTTGTTGTACGGGATTCCCTTGGCCCATCTGAACGGGAAATCCTGTCGCGAATCGGGTAATACCCTGCAATTGCCATCCTTTCGTAAGCCTTGGCAGGGCGTGGAAAATTCGATAGAACGGCATCTCCCAGACATAGCTGGCCACAAAGTTCTGGTGCACGTCTGCGGACGACAGGCCGCGGCTAAGTTTGGCATTTGAGAAGTTGATCAGTTCGCCGAAGGCCGAGGAATCATCGATGGCTTTCGCAAGCGTATACGAAGCCAAGAAGTTTACATCACCAGCTTTACCCTGGACCGTCACCTGTCCAGAGTTGTAGGCGGAATTCGCCACCAGCTTGGTGAAGGTATTGCCAAAACCAAAACAGAGGGACTGGGCTCCGGGGCAGTAGTTCGGGTTTAAAAGAGCGTTCCTGGTGCCGTAAACCGTGTTAGCGCCCAGCGTGAAGGTGTCCTGCTCAACGTTGGGCCCGCACCCGGCGGCACCACTCGATTGATCGGTATACCCCTGCGCGGTGAGCTGCATACAGAACGCGGCGTCGCCAGGGTTAGCTTCGGTCTGCGCGATGAGGCGATGACCCTCGGTGCCCACGTAAGACAGAGTCAAGACGGTGGATTTGGTCAACTCACGCTGGATCGAGAAATTAAAGTGCTCAGCGTACGGGACCCGATTATGAATGTCGTATCCCGGGAAATAAGACATCGGCTCGTAAACCGAGAAATCGAGCGTCTTATTTGCCGGGCTGCCCGGAGTCGGGATGGTGAACGGGAAGCGCTGTCCCTCGCCGTCGGTGCCTCCATCCAGCCGATTTCGGAAGGGCTCGGCAAAATCAACGGCACCCGGACTGGTCCAGTACAAGCCGAAGGGAGCGTCGCCCACTTGATAGAAGAGGTTCAAATCCTCAACTGAGGTGTAGTACATGCCGTACGAGGCACGGATGCTGCTTTTTCCCGGCCCGCCAAAGACCTTGCCTAACAGTCCATCGCTAAAGCTCGGAGAGTAAGCAAGACCAAGGCGCGGTCCAAGGTTGTTGTATCGGGTCGGGGCCAGCGTCTTGGGAATGCCTGCATCGCCGGGATACACGAGGCCTTGGGGAGACAACGGAAAGACTGTTGACTGCTGTCCCTGAACCCAGGTCTGGAGTTTTCCCTGTGTGTCGTACCAAGGCATACTCACTTCCCAGCGAAGACCCAAATTCAGCGTCAGATTGGGAGTTGCCTTCCATGTGTCTTGCACATAAGCGGCGCCATACCGCGTGCGCGAATCCAAGAGTTGTAACGCTGCCTGAGTGTAGCCACCCCCGCTTCCCGTAGGGGCCCCAATGAGGTAGTCAGCGAAATCTACTCCAGTGACTGTGCCATCGAAAACAAAAGCACCATCCTGGCTGGCCAAGTTCCGTTCGTTTACTTGCATATAGCGGAATTCTCCACCGAACTTAAGCGTGTGCCTGCCCATTATTTTGGAGAACCCGTCCGACGCCGTATAGGTGTTATTCGGTTGGAAGGTGATCAGAGAGGGGGTGCCGATGGCAAAGTTATTGAAATAGAGCTGGGGTACATACTCCGGAAATCCGGGAGTAGCATCTGGAATGATGCCCAGAGTGCCGACACCGGTCACGAAGCCGAGTGAAGCCAGCGACGCCTGGCCGCCGGTCGGGTTGTCCAGATGAGTTGCGGTGCGGAAGAAAGTGACGCGCGCCTCGTTCACAGCGTTAGTTCCGATGGTCTTATTGTTGCTGAAGACGAATTCTTGCGCGCGGGTTAGCGTCACCGCTGGGAAGCCCGGCACGCTTGCGCCGCCGCTGGGCAGAGCGCTGTTCACCGTCGAGTCGTCAAAGTGATAATAGAAAGACCAATTGCCCGTCTTCCGATTATTAAAGTCGACCCGCTCTCCGATCTTATTGTCAGTAATCGTATTCCTTTGACTATTGTTCGAGTATGTGCCGTTGGCGTTATTGGGAGCCGGGATGTATGGGAGAATTCCAGCGGCCGGTGCTGCCCACGCAGTCTTGGGAATTACGCCGCCTGGAAAGACGCAGTTTGCCGTCGAAGTACAGCCTACGAAACTATACGGCTCACCTTGTGTAACCGCGTAACCCAATCGCTGTGTTAGCTTGTCTGGCCAGCCGCACGCCGGACATGTTCCGCCGGAAGTGCCATCGACTACGCCGGTCAAAGTTGAAGGATCAAACTGGCCTCCAAGTTGGGCAGCGCTCGGCACGGCTACGTTGCTGACTTCCGCGCCTTGCACCTGTTTGGTTCCTTGATAGTCGGTGAACCAGAACAATTTGTCTTTCCAGAAGGGGCCTCCGGCTGTAAAACCAAACTGATGCCGTCGCAACTCGGTCTTAGGCTGGCCGGAGAAGAAATAGTTCTGGGCATCCAGCGCCTCGTTCCGCATGAACTCGAAAACATCGCCGTGGAAGCCATTCGTGCCAGACTTGGTGATGGCATTCATCACCGCGCCACTGAATTTTCCATATTCCGCGTCAAAGCTGTTGGTGATAAGCCGAAATTCTTCGACGGAATCAAGATTCGGAACCAGGCCAGCTCCCAGATTTCGCCCTTCGCTGACGTCGCCTCCATTCACCAGAAAGGCGTTGGCCGTCTCGCGCTGGCCATTGACTGAGATATTGCCGGCGTTTGAGATGTAGCCCGAGACTGGCCGGTCGCCACCGATTGTCCCAGACGTCGTCGGCGCCACACCGGCCTGCAGGCCCAACAAATCCAGATAGCTGCGGCCGTTCAACGGCAACGCCAGCATCTTCTTCGAATCGATCACATCGCCAAGTTGCGTGCTCTCGGTCTCGACTTGGGCCGCGTCGGCGGCGATGGTGATTTGCTCATTGATACTGCCGACTCTAAGAGTAATGTCGATGCGAAGTTGGTCGTTTACCTGCAGCACGATGCCGGTCGAGTTGTACTGCTGGAAGCCGGCGATTGCGGCGCTTAGATTGTAGGTTCCGACAGGTAGGGCAAGAAAACGATAGGAACCGTCATCCGCCGTAGTGGTCTCCAGCGACAGGTTGGTCTGGGTGTTGGTGACCTTGACTCGTACGCCCTTGACCGCGGCCTGCGATGGATCGTGCACTACCCCATTGATGGACCCGGTGACGTCAGCGAGCAACATGCTTGGGAGCAACAGCATCGACGCAATGACGAAAACAGGAACGAAGAAGCTGTGACTACTTCTCATCACCTATCTCCTGGGGCGGCAGTCGCCTTCGACACACCTGCCCACACCGACTGTAAGTTTTACGGATTCCCGCTACAGATTCGCGCCTGATTGCCGCACGACCAGAATTCAGTGCCTGCGGCCTGCGAACTTAATTCCTATGGCGCGAAAACATATTCCACCAGATGGAACGATGTCAAGTTCGAAGATTGACTGATTCGCATTAAATTTTCCCAGAATCACTGCGAGATCGATTTTTTGACGATCGCGGCGACTGAGAACTACAGTAGGCGATACTATCCTATCGCCGAGAAGTGATCTTCCAAAGAGAAGTCGATCGCGCTCGCGGTGAAGAAAGTTGGAAGTCTTTAGACCCGAGGAGTTGCACAGAACGGATTTTCATCAGATAATCCAGCGTTTTTCATTTTCGCCTGGTCGTTATGAACGCACGCACGAAAAGCAACTACGACATCAGCGCGCTTCAGCGCGGGCTGCGGCTTCTGCAAGTCTTCAGCGAATCTCCGGGGGGACTAACCGCGAAACAGGTGGCGGCCATGTCGCGGCTGCCTGTGAGTACGGTTCACCGCTTCCTGGCAAATCTGGTGACCACAGGTTTTCTAAACCGTGATGTCGAGGGTATCCATCACCTTGGCGTCGCGTGTTTCTCGATCGGACAAGCAGCCGCCGGGCAGCTCGATATCCGGCGCTCAAGTCTTCCTTATTTGCGGAAACTGAACCACCAGACCCGCGAAACCATACACCTCACTGTGCGGAACGGATCATCTGCGGTGTACGTGGAAAAACTAGACTCCCCTGAGCCATTGCGTATCTATTCACGAATCGGTGCGGCGGTTCCGCTCCACTGTACCGCGGTCGGCAAGGTCCTGCTGGCATACATGCCGATTGACGAGCAAACTCGGGTTCTCTCGGGACTCGACTTGCAACGTCTGACTCCGAACTCAGTCGGCAATCTCGCGGATCTTAGAACTGAGTTGTCGCGCGTTCGCAAAAATGGATACGCGACTGATCTCGAAGAACACGAGTTGCATATTCGCTGCGCGGCGGCTCCGATCTGGGACCACTCAGGCAGTGTGCAATCGAGTCTGAGCATCACCGCTCCGGCTTTTCGTATGCCCATGACACGCCTACGCCAGTTGGCACCCCTGATCCAAGCGGCGGGCCTGAAGATCTCGGCCGAACTTGGCTATCAGTGGCCGATGTCGCGGTCATGGTTGGCAGAGGAAAAGAGGAACGCTAGAGCGGGCGACCATCTTCCCAACATCGCGATGTAGTGTACCTCTAAGCTTACCCGACAGGCTCTGGTGCATTCTGATTCGGTCTAGCTCCGTCTTGAAATGCGGCGCTCGCAAGTCTTCATATCGGGAGTCGAATCTCCTTTTCCAATCCACTGCAACCCCGGCCTTCGGGTGGTGATTCTGCCTTCACGTACCTGCACAACTCTCTGCGCGATTGGTCAAGCCCAGACCGCAACCGCCGGTTCTCAAATCGCGCGATTCGGAAACACGGGTAGAAGGGCTAGAAGAATCGAGAGAGAGATTCCAGCGGAACATTATTGCTGTGGTCAGGGACTAGAACGCGGGCCGACGCCGCGCTAGAGCCGTTTACTTTGTTCAGCACAATGATGGCTCCAGCCTGCACCCTCGTGCTGTCGATGCCGCCTCGCCGACGCGCAGATATTGTCCAGAAACGGACTTCGAGCAAAGTTGACCGGATTGCCGTTAAGTCGGCATAGCGGCCAGCGATTCTCCGCTAGTGCTGAAACAGGAGCGAACTGATACCAGTGATACCGTTTCCTGCGGAATTCCAGCGAATAGCAGAAACTATGGAAACTGTAGCAGAAGATAGGAATCGTTTGTAAGCCCGTCAAACGCAGGGTCTTATCACAGAAGTGTAGGATTCATTGGCACTTGCTGGAAATGGCGGTTATTAGAATCCCTCCCTCTCCGCCATTTGTTTTCACTTGTGTTCGAGTCTCCTGCTCTAATTTCCTTCACCACCCGACACTCGAAAAAACACGCTCTGCGATTCCGGCGAGAACCGCGAAGCGAACAAATAGCGAATATGCTAAAATCCGTCGCCTATGGCGCGGCGTCCTGATCGCGAGAAGCCAGATATCTTGAGCGAGAGGGATCTCAACGAACTTCGCTACAACCTTGCGCACCTCAGCGTCGGTGCTGTCCGCGAGTTTTACGAACGAGCCTATCGGGAATGCCGACTGATCTATACCCAGCTCCCCAGTCCCCGCCAAATGCAGACTTTGGTACAAGTTTGGAAGCAACTGCGGAAATGGCGCGTTAAGTAAGCACTAGCGGAACTCTCCTTCCAGCTTTATTTCTCGAATGGCGGCGTTCTTTTCGGACGAAATCCCGCTGCCCGTTATACTGTCCGCCGAGCGCACGAGACAGTAGCGTCATTGTTCATTCGAGGAGCTTCCATTGACCGCTGAGACCACCCACCCCGATACAGATCCTCAGCTTCGGCGGAATTCGCTTGGCCTTGCGGAACTGGTGTTTCAAGGCGTGACGCATATCGCTCCCGCGACCAACATTGTGTTCACGTTTCCGATCATTGCTCTCAAGGCCGGGCCGGTTATGCCGCTATCGTTCCTGTTCTCCACGATCATCTGCTTCTTTATCGGGAACACGGTGTCGGAATTTTCTCGCTATATGCCGTCGAGCGGCGGCTACTATTCCTTCGCCACCCGAGGACTCGGCAGTCGCAGCGGATTCATGGCGACCTGGAGTTATTTGATCTACGAAATCCTCGGATCCGCGGGGTGTATCGGCTTCCTAGGCTATCTGGTTTCGGACATGCTGCGAGAACAGTTTCACGTCAACATTCCTTGGTGGTCGTTTGCACTGGCGACCTCGGCCCTTATCTGGGCGCTAACTCATCATGGCATTCAGTTGTCGGCGAGGATCACGGCGCTACTGGGCGGCCTCGAACTGGTCATCATGCTGGCGCTCGCGGTTACCTTCCTGGCTCACCCTGGGACGGGTTCCACATATCTTGCGCCACTCAAGCCTTCATCCTCGCCGCATCACTTTGGAGGCATTCTGGCGGGCATGGTTTTCTCGATGCTCGCGCTGAGCGGCTTCGAAGCGCCAGCGCCGCTTGCTGCAGGAAGCCCGCTTGCCCGGCAAGTTCATCAGCCAGGCGATCATGCTCTCGCTTGGCAGCATTGGGATCTTCTACATTTTGACTTCCTATGCGAGCGCCATCGGATGGGGTACGGGAGATATGGGCGCCTTCGCCACCAGTCCCAATCCTTATTACGCACTCGGTCATCGGTTGTGGGGCGCTGCCTGGTGGTTGGTTGTCCTGGCAATTATCAATAGCGCAGTCGGCGTGGGTCTCGCGTGCGCCAATGCTGCGTCGCGCGTGATGTACACGATGGGCCGGGCGGGTACGCTCCCCGCAAGCTTCGGACGCATTCATCCCACCCACCGGACGCCGACGTTCGCGATCGGCTTCGTGCAGTCGTCAGGGATCGCAGCGATCCTTTTGGTGGGCTGGTTGCTGCAGCCCGATACCATCTTCGGATTCCTGGAAACCGTTGCCACGCTCGCGGTCATCGTGCTCTACGCGATGGCGAACTTGGCTCTGACGCGCTATATGCGCAGCGAACAACGAGACAACTTCAGAGTTTGGAAACATCAACTGGTTCCGTGGATTGCGACCTTGGCTCTCCTGCCTGTGCTCTTTGTGACGATCTATCCCGAGCCGTCCTGGCCGTACAGCCTGACGCCTTATTTGTTTCTGATTGCGCTACTGGTGGGCTTCGGCTACATGAAATGGCTGGAAACGCGTAATCCTGGAAGGCTTGGCCGCGGCGCAACCATGCTCGTGGATGGCGCTCCAACTGAAGAGGGCGAGGCAGAAGGAAACGAAACTCTCTAGCACGTGCTCATGACTTCATCTCTGCCAGAGACGTACTGAAGCCGTCTGAGCACTTCTCAAGGATGAGATTCTCTATTGTTATTGCTGCTGTTGTTCCTGTTCCGAGCGGGTCGTCGCCCTCACCGCTACAGGCCGCGATCGCACGACAAAGGTCGGCATTGCTGGCTCGGGCGGAGCTGTATCGGCAGGACTGACGGTTACCGCCACGCTGAGCTCGCTCTGCGCCTCTCCTTTGTACACGCCGCGGGTCGGAGGAACGTCGGCGTAGTCGCGACCGATAGCCACGCGAATGTGGCGGTCGCCTCCCACCAGATTGTTCGTGGGATCAAACGCGACCCAGCCCAACCTCGGCACTAACGCCTCTACCCAGGCATGCGATGCACCCTCGAGCGAGCGGTCTTTCTCTGTGTCGTCGCGGTGAAACATGTAGCCGCTCACATAGCGGCAGGGGATGTTAAGCCGGCGTACCAGCGCAATCATGATGTGGGCGAAGTCCTGGCACACACCTTGTCGCGCCTGTAGCGCTTCTTCAATCGGCGAATCCACCTTGGTGCTGTTGGGCACGTAGGCAAACAGCTTGTAGATCGCTTCGTTAAGCCCTGTCAGAAGGACCAGAGGATTTCCCCGGCGCTCGCATCGCAGCTCCCTGGCAAGGTTCTCTAGCGGCTCGCCCGAATGTGCGAAGTGGCTGGGCAAAAGCATTTCCCAATGATCGTTAGCTGCAATGAGAGCATCCAGGTCCGCCCAGTCTCCGCTGTCGGCGGCACGAGGAGCGACGGCGGATTGGACCTCAACCGCAGATTGCGCGGTGACCTTCACGAGGCTATGAGTGCCTGCGATGTCGAAGTGATGCACCGTGTTCCCGGTGAAGTCACGATAGTGCATGACCGTCGCCGCGGGCTCGACATTGAGAGTAAAACTGAGGCAGCGTTGTTCTCCGTCGCTGCGCGGTT
Organism: uncultured Acidobacteriaceae bacterium; assembly: GCA_963731405.1. Taxonomy (GTDB): domain Bacteria; phylum Acidobacteriota; class Terriglobia; order Terriglobales; family Acidobacteriaceae; genus Sulfotelmatobacter. The sequence goes on from CAVSVS010000008.1 coordinate 19,200, forward strand.
GCAGGCGGACCTCCATTACGCTCTCGCGAATCGCGGGTTCGTAGCGGAATGTTGTGGTGTGGCGGACGGAGTAGATCATGCATCCTCTTGCGTGGTGAAGCAAGCTCTTAACGGCTAAAGCAGTGCCCTTGCCAAAACCTGTACGCGTGAAGAGCCTTTCGCCAGCGATCGACTCCTCTAACGATCAAACTTCCTCTTTGCGGCCGCTGGGCGAGCGAGACGCGCGCGCTACAGCCGGCAGGATGCCGCGCTACTCACACCAGCGCCGATTCGACTGAATAATCAAAATATACTTGCTGGATTGCCGTGTGCACTTGCGCGCACTGCCAACGCGCACTATCAACGTAGCCGCCCGCGCCTTGCGCCATAATCTCCTCGATCTGGCTGAAACTCAGCGTAGCGCAGAGGCGTCCTGACAAACGTACCGGTTGCTCTGCTTTACGATCGGTCAACTCTCCAATCGCAATCAGCGCTGCTTGCACGCGATCGACCGAGAAGCGCACGGAATGCGGAAACTCGGAATTCAACAGTAGGAACTCGGCGACTCGCAGCGGCCGGATTTCTGCCGTATATGTTTTGCAATAAGCCTCGAAGGCCGCGCAAGACTTCAGCAGACCGACCCACTCCAGGTATTCCTCGCTCTCAACTGCTTGATCGAGGGGATGCGGGAGTCGCCCGAAGTGCGTTCCGATCAGGCGCGCCAGTTCATCGGTACGCTCTACAAAACGGCCGACCTGAATGTATTGCCAACCCTCGCCGTGGGACATCGTGGAATCCGTGACTCCCTGAAACAGATGCGCTCCTTCCTGCACGGCGCGAAAGAATACGTGGGACTGGAGCAGCCACGCCTCGCTTTTGGTCGTGCTGTTCACCTGCAGGTAAAGGCGGTTCAGTTGCTCCCACATTTCAGTGCTGCACTGTTCCCGCACCTGGCGCAAATTTTCACGAGCAGCGCCAACACAGGACAAAATCGAAGATGGATTCGTCCGATCGAGCGTGAGAACGTGTGTCAGCGGAGCTGCGTCGATCTTGCCGTCTTCCGGGATGGGGACTTGCGAGGCCTCCAGCAGCCGAAGCCAACGTCCAGCGCCTGCTTCCGGCGATTGGTCGAGGCGAAGCTGCAGGTCCACATCGATCAGGCGCGCCGTATGCTCGGCACGTTCCAGGTAGCGACTCATCCAATAGAGGCTATCCGCGACCCGCGAGAGCATCGTTGTCTGCCTTCTGCCGTTCATTCCAAAGCCCTCATGCGCGGAGAACCCAGGTGTCTTTGCTGCCGCCACCTTGCGACGAGTTGACCACGAGAGATCCACGGCGCAATGCAACGCGCGTCAGACCTCCGGGTACCAGGGTCACATTCTCGCCGTACAAAATGTAGGGACGCAGGTCGACATGCCGGGCCTGGACCTCACCCTCGAGGAAGCAGGGTGCGCGAGAGAGACTGAGGGTTGGCTGAGCAATATAGTTCCGCGGCTCGGCTTCGATCCTGCGGCGGAAGTCTTCCCTTTCTTCTTCGGTGCTATGTGGGCCGATCAACATGCCATATCCACCGGATTCGCCGACGGCCTTCACCACGAGTTCGTCAAGGTGCTCGAGTACATAACTTCGTTGTGAGCGATCACTGAGTAGGTAAGTATGAACATTGGCGAGAATGGGATCCTCACCCAGATAGTAGCGAATGATTGCCGGCACGTAGGCGTAGAGTGCCTTGTCATCGGCAACTCCGGTACCAATGGCATTCGCAAGCACGACGTTTCCCGCTCGATACGCGTTGAAGAGTCCTGGTACTCCCAGGCTAGAGTCTTGGCGGAAACAGAGCGGATCAAGGAAATCATCATCAACCCGGCGGTAGATGACATCGACGCGACGCAGGCCTGCGGTGGTCCGCATATAGACAATGTTGTCGTGCACCAGGAGATCACGGCCTTCCACGAGTTCGATGCCCATCTGCTGGGCAAGGAAAGTGTGCTCGAAATAGGCAGAATTGAAAACTCCCGGAGTCAGCAGAACGACTTTCGGTTCGTGCCGCGCCGAAGAACTAGCGGGCGTCAAGGCGCGCAGAGTCGCCAACAGGGCCTGCGCGTAATGATCCACCGGACTGACGCCGTAGTCGCGGAACAGGGTGGGAAACACCTTCTTCAGCACCTTGCGATTGGCCAGCATGTACGACACTCCGCTGGGGACACGAAGGTTATCCTCCAGCACCGCAAAGCTGCCATCGGGCAGGCGTACGAGGTCAGTGCCGCAGATGCTCACGTATATGCCGCGTGGAACGGTGAGGCCACGCATCTCGCGCCGGAAGTGGCGGCAACTGTAAACCAGTTCGCGCGGGACGATGCCATCCGCCAGAATTCTTGCATGGTGGTAGATGTCTTCGAGGAAGAGATTCAGGGCGGCGATGCGCTGCGTGAGTCCGCTCTCAATCTTGCGCCATTCTTGGTGAGGAATGATTCGCGGCAGCAGATCGTTCGGAAAGACGCGCTCCGTGCCCTCGTTGTTGCCGTACACCGTGAAAGTAATGCCTTGGTGAAGGAACGAAAGGTCGGCTGCCTGTTGGCTCTTTCGCAACTGTTCTGCAGGAAGTTCGAGCAGATTCTGGAACAGAGCCTTATAGTGTTCGCGGGGAGTTCCGGGCGATGCGAACATCTCGTCGTACGCTGCGTCGAATTGGTAGTTGCGAAATGGGGGACGAAACAGGGAGAGCGGGGACTCCAGCGAGTTCATCCGGCGCACAAGTCCGCGAGTTCGTGTACGGCTCGACTGCACCCATAGGACTTTATGGGGTCGTCATCCATGAGTCCAATCAAAATTGTTTATGGAAGGCATTCGGATTTTACCTGCTGGAGGGTGAATCCGGCCAACGTGCCCTAACTATTTCGGCCTGGTTCTTTTCTTCATCTGCTTGAAAGGAACAGTGTAGTACACTCCCTCCACCGCAAGAACAATCTCACTTCCTGAAAGACCCTTGTGCATAGTGTCGATGCACGAGCGGAGCAAGCGCACGCCAAAAACGGGGGCTTTTTATGAATTCAACGAGGCTAGGGAGAAGTGTGTCCGTAGCCATCGCACTGGCAATCGCCACTGCGGTGGCATTTGCGCAGGTGCCTGCTTCGCAACGGGTGGTGCTTGTGATCGATGAGAACAGTAGTTTCAGCGATGTGATGGCAAACATGCCGTGGTTGGTGGCACAGGGCAAGGCGAACGGATATACCACGAATTACGAATCCGATAACGGAGGTTCCCTGCTTGATTATCTTTGGCTGGCTTCCGGCAGTTGCGAATCGAGCGTGAACTGCACCCTGCCGCCGGGAACTCACGATTTCAATTGCAACGGCAGCAACTGTTTCTATCCAGGAACCTCGAATAGCGATCCCATCACCGACGACAACATCTTCCGAGAACTTAACAATGCAGGGATTTCCTGGAAGGTCTACGCCCAGTCGTACGGTAAGGCAGGCGGCAGTGTTACTACCCCAGACAACAGCAAAGGTACCGCGTATTACCGCAGGCACAATGCAGCGACTTGGTACAGCGACGTCCTGAGCAATGTTCAAGGCTCGGCAGGCAAGATCGTCGATCTCTCCCAGTTATCCACGGACTTGGAGAACGGCAGCTTGCCGCGGTTCATGATCATCGTCCCGGACGGAAATCATGATGCCCACGATTGCCCGGTCGGGATGTCTTCCTGCTCGGAGGCGCAAAAATTGGCAGCGGCAGACAGTTTTATGAGCGGAACACTGGATCCGATTCTGAGCACGTCGGATTTCCAGCCGGGAGGTGACGGGCTCTTACTAGTTACCTTCGACGAATGTGGGGGCGGCACCAACAGCGGCTGTGGTGCTGCTGTCTACACAGCTCTGATTGGGCCCCAGGTAACGCCGCATACGATCTCGGCGATCCCGTACAAGCATGAGAACTCGCTGCGTACGATCCTCGATAGTTTGGGAATCAAGAAATATCCTGGCGCCTCGTCGACGGCATCGGATATGACTGATTTCTTCACCACGAAGAATAGTAAGCCAGAAGTGATTGTCCGCTCTCCCGCAGGTGGAGCAACGCTGAGTTCTCCCGTAAACATTCAAGCCTCAGCGTTTCCACCCGCGGGCCATTCCATCACCGGATGGTGGGTGTATGTGGACGGAGTTGGCTCCTACAGTGCGGGGGCGGAAAGCGCGATCGACGCACGGGTCGACATAAGTGCGGGTAAGCACACCCTGCTGGTTCGAGCCTGGGATGAGTCGGGAAACTATGGCGACCAGAGTGTCACAGTAACTGCAAAAGATCTTAAACCAACAGTCACGATTTCGACGCCCACCAATCACGCGAACGTGGGTACCCCGGTCAACATTAGAGCCTCGAGTTCGCCGACAGCCGGTCAGTCGATCACGGGATGGAAGATCTATGTCGATGGCGCGACCGCTTACAGCACCGGATCTGTAACCGCGATCGACGCCAATGTCACAATGCACATCGGAATCCACTCGATCGTAATTCGTGCCTGGGACACCTCAGGTGCTTACGGCGACCAGACCTTAAGCCTGACCATTAGCAGCAAACCTGCGGTGGCTGTGTCCACGCCGGCGCCGGGAGTTAACGTCATCTCGCCCACGAAAGTTCAGGCTTCAGCCACGGCCAGCAGCGGTCATTGGATTACGGGATGGGCCATTTACCTGGACAGCATTCCGGTCTATAAGGCCGGAGGCAGCGCTTCAATTAACACGAACGTGTCCGCGTCAACCGGAACGCACACGCTCTTGATTCGAGCATGGGATTCCTCTGGTGCTTTCGGAGACCAGACCTGCTCCGTCGACATTCAGAAGGTGGCAGTAAACATCAGCACTCCGGCGGATGGAGCCTCGGTGACTTCCCCACTCAGCGTCGAGGCGGAAGCGTCGTCTGGCAACGCAATCACGGGATGGCAGATTTATGTAGATGGCGATTCTTGGTTCGGACAAAACGATGGAAACACAGTAAACGCTAACCTGGGCATGACTCCTGGAGCGCACACAGTCTTAGTGCGATCCTGGGACAGCACCGGCTCCTATGGGGATCAGACCATCAAAGTAACGGTTCCGTAAACGACGAGGCGGCGGAGGGCCATGTTGCCTTTCGCTGCCTCGTGCCGTCTTCGCTCGCTACTGGTTCTCTCTTTGTCCGGCGGCAAACACAGTCCATGGGCCGGCCTTCATATCGCGTAGCAAGGGTTTTTGCCACGCAAACTCCGGATGGTGGTCAAGGAATTCTCCGGCGAGGAAGTCGGCTCCGCAAGGATGGCCTGCTCTTGCAACAAAGCTCATCTTCGCAGCCATGGTGCTGTCGGTAGCCTTTCCTTGCACAGCGCCGCCTGGGTTGTAAGCGTCCCAGGCCCACTCCTTTACCCCTCGCGAGGATGTATCGACGTGTCCGCACAGCCCTCGTTCGTTGGGCTCGTCTTTTTTCTCAAAACTATCGAAGTGATCCGACAAGAACTGCTGGGCCATGGCAACATCGATCTTGCCCTTCTCCTGCTTCATGATCTCTTCCCATCGGGCATGACGGGCATTCGGAGAAGACGAAGCGTCATTGGGATCAAAGGTGGTCTCTTCGTGGATTACTTTCGGATCACGGGGAAAATTGGAGCTGACGTAGTAACCATCTTTGGTGCGCCACAGTGGTGTGTTCTTCAGGCCTAACTCCAGATAAGCGATCTCTCCCGTCTTGCGGTCCCCGATCAGCCAATCGTTGGCGTATCCGCCGTTATTCCCTTCCTTCATGATTCGCACATAGTCATCGATGCTGTTGGCATACTGGAGGGCTTTTCGCGACCGCATGAATTCGGGTTTTCCGTTTGGATTCCATCCTTCGAACTGCGTGATCGTAGTTTCCGTAATCATCATGCCGGCGGAATTCACGCCGAAATCATCGTCGCTTGTAATCACGCCGGGAAAGCCATCCATGAGGATACGATTTCCATGTTCCGGAGCGATGTCGAAGATCACAACCCATCGGGCGCCCGCGAGATAGCTGGTCCAATTATTGTGAGCGATCACGATCTTGTGATCCTTCGTAGCACTCCCGGTAGCAATGAATGCGCTGCAGTTCCCGGGAGCCACCAACTTCGGCGTCTTCGCGGATTTCTGCTGCTTGTTCAGCCAAGGAAGGTAGTAGTCGGGCACCTCTTCAAACGCATTGAGGGCGACAATGTCGTAGACATCGAGATCGACTCCGTGGGCCTTGGCCCCATCGGCAATGCCCTGAAGTTCCTGCTGGTACTCCGTGTCGATATGGGGCCAGAGCATTTGCCGCGCAGTTGTGCGGAAGAACTCCCAATCGCGTTGCGTCTGGTGCGTGTCGAATAATTTGATGGCTTCCAGTGCGTCGGAGATTTCCGGCGCTAGAAGATAACCGTGTTGAAACCCGAGGTCAGACGGCGATCCTTCGAGGTGAACGTACGTCCATCCACCTTTCTGAAATCGATACGCCTTCTGCAGCCTGGTGTCGTCGGTCGCAGCAGTGGCTTCCGAAGTCATCGCCACTGAGCAGATCAAGGTCAGGGCGATTCCGAACAAACATCCGGCACGTAACAATCTCTTCTCCATGGTTTCCTCGCGAAGTTCAGCCTAAAGAATCGACGACACATTCTAGCGTGTCATGTGTGTCTCTAGATGTCGGTCCTCTGATCGGGATGTCGAGTGAGGTACCAGCATGGCAACGATCCGGCGTGCGGAAACAGTGCGTGTACGCAGGTCTGATCTTGCGGCGGGTCGAAGATGAATTGCGTTTTCCCGTTTTTTTGGAGGACAGCGTAATAATGATTCACCCGGACCGTGCCATATGCGTTGCGGTCCGTGGCTGCGCGAATCCGAAATACCGCATAGTCCAGACTAAACGCAATGACTCCTGAGCCAAGCACAGCAAGCATGGCTGCCAAAAACAGTCGACGCAGCCGCATCCTCAGGTTCGGCACAGGGACCAGAGTCACAGAAACAGATTATAGGCTTTCGCCTTTACCAAAACTCTGACACTGGTGAAGCCAGATCTGTAGCGCTGTTGAATCGTTGACAATGTATACATAATGCACTATGGTTGTTCCGGTCTTCCTAAGCGTTTTGGGGTCTTTCCCGGTTCACTGTGGTCCAGCCCGGACTTCCCGAGAGAGCAAGGTAGCCCACTAAATCGTGCCCGTGACTGCCGGCGGGCTTCCAAGGGGAAAATTCAATATGAAGAAATTGTTCACCGTAGTGGTGTGGTGTGTCCTTCTTTGTGTCTCCGCTTCGGCCTGGGCCCAAGTGACGTTCAGGCAGCTTCAAAGTCCCATTCAGACGTGGTCGAACTATGCTCTATCGAAAGACGGCAAAGCCATGGCGGCCAATTTCGGAGGAGAGATTTTTCGCTGGACGTCCGGCGGAGGCTTCCACGACCTGGGACTGGGCGACACGTTCAACTCATCGATCGGGATCTCGGCAGACGGCGAGACGATTGTGACGGGACGGACGGGTGCGGATGGGAACACGAATCCGGCCATGTGGCAAAGGAGTACCGGCTGGGTGGATCTCGGGCATCCTGCTGAAGGGTGCGTCTTGGACGGAAGCTGGGGTAGTGCCTGGAGCGTGAGTGGCGATGGTTCGGTCGTAGTTGGCTTGGCCTGGTATTGCCCCGGAGCGGAAGGTTTCCAGTGGACCAGGGAAGGCGGCATCGTTGGTCTTGGACATCCGGCAGGCGCCAGCAGTCGTGCGACTGCGATCTCGGCCGACGCTTCTACGATCGTTGGTTTCTACGAGGATCCAGTTCAAGGATTTCGACGCCCCGTCCGCTGGATCTCAGGAAGTACCGACCTGTTCCTGGGCGACAACCTGGCAGGAGAGGCGATCGGTGTAAGTTCCGATGGATCACAGATTGTTGGTCAGGCGGCGAACAGTCGCGGAGTGGGCACAGCGTTTTACTACACTCCTTCCGGCGGCTTGGTATTGTTGGGCGTGCTCTCGGGCAACAAGACGGATGAAAGCGTGGCCACTGGCGTCTCCGATAACGGCATTGTAATCGGGGCAAGCATCAGTACATTCAGCTGGGCGAGTCATCCCTTTATCTGGAGCGCTAAGACAGGCTTGCAGCGCCTGCAACCGCTGTTAGTGAAGAACGGCGCAGTTATCCCTAAGGGCGTCACCCTCACCAATGTGCTGGCGATTTCCGCGGACGGCTCAACCATCGTGGGTCTGTGGATGGATCAGAACTTCAATCAGGGTCCATGGATCGTGCGTCTAAAAGGAAAAGGCTCTCGCTTAAACTAGCGGTTGATCTAGACGTGTGCAACGTGGGGCGGGCCCGAACAGGCCGCCCCATTTTTCATGATCCCATCCGCCGATGAGGTGCGCGATAACCCAACTGCATCGAAATGTGTCGTGCGGCATCCTTTAGCGCTTCCAAAATGCGTGGCATCGTTTGAGCATTGACCTGGTTCGTCGTCCCGCTTAACCCCACACTTGCTTCAATGGCGCCCTGTTGATTAAACACGGGAGCGCCCACGCATCTCGCTCCCAGATTATTTTCTTCGTCGTCGACGGCATAACCCTGCGTACGAACCTTTTCGAGTTCCTTCAGAAGACGAGGAAGGGTAGTGATTGTTTTTGGGGTGCGCTTTTCCATAGCGCGCTCGCTCACGATCTTCTCCAGTCGATCCTGCGGAACATAGGCAACCAGAGACTTGCCCACGCTCGTGGCGTGAACTCTCATCCGGCGGCCAACCCAGGTGTCCATGCGGATGAATCCCGGTGGTTCGACCTTCTCGATATAAACCGCTTCCGGGCCGTCGAGGATTGCTAGATGGCAGGTGAGCCCGGTTTTTTCGACCAAGTGCCGCATGATTGGCAGAGCGACTTCGCGAACATCAATTCCGCTAAGAGCGCCACGGCTCAAACTCAGAATCTTCAAGCCGACCCGATACTTCCCGCTGTTTGCATCCCGATTCAGGTATCCCTGGGTCTCGAGCGTCCGCAGAATGTAACTCGCAGAACTCTTTGGAATCTGGAGTTTGCGGCTGATCTCGGCATTGCTTAAGCCTTCAGGAGCGTGCGCAATCGATTCGAGAATCGTGAGCGCTCGCTCAACTGCGACCGATGGGGAATCGTCCTTGGTGGGCATCGCCAAATCGTTATGGTAGCAAAACCCTACTTGGACAACAAAATGAATGTATGTTCCGTATATTGAACAACGCACTTGACCCGCATTTGAGCGCATCGTACGATCCGCCAGTATTACGAAGTGCTGTTCAGTATGCTGAACGCCTCCAAGCAAGATAAAAGGGACCCGCAACTCTATGCCACCTACTGCTACCGCGACACCGGAAACAGGGACTTCGATTCATGCGATCAATAGCACGCCGCCCGGCTTCGACCCGGCGCGTGACTTACCTTCCGGCTTTATGGAATTCTTACTCCCGCTCCACCGAACGTTTACTCCGCGCCAGCGCGAACTCGCTCGGAAGCGGATTGAAGTGCTGCAGAATTCGCTCGAAGGCGACAAGCCTGCGCACCACTTCCCTTCCGACACGGTCCGAAACGGCTGGAGAATCACGTTACCGGAATGGTGCCAGGACCAGCGCAACCAGATGACCGGTCCCGCTGACGATGCGGAACTGTGCGTCAAGATGCTGAACTCGGGCGCTCCCGGCGTGATGCTTGACCTGGAAGATTCATGTGTCAACGAGTGGACTCATCACGAAGAGGGCGTGGCAAATATTCTGGCGTGCCTGCGCGGTACGCTCAGTTATTTCGACAAGAAGCGCAACCGAACCGTAAACATCCAGGACAACGGCACCGTAATTTTCACGCGCCCACGCGGACTTCATCTGAATCAAGCGGGCGTGATCCCGGGAGAATTGGTTTCGGCCTCGCTGATCGATGTGGCCCGCATCTTTTACGGCATCGAACCGGCGAAGTTGAAACACCCTCTGTGCATATATATTCCGAAATCCGAATCGGCAGAGGAAGCCTTGTGGTGGCGAGATCTCTTCCAGGCATTGGCTAAGTGGCGCGGCCTGCCGCACGACTACATCAAGTGCATGGCTCTGGTGGAGTCGCATCCTCTTGCCTATCAGATGGAGGAGTTCGCCTACAACCTGCGCGATCACATCATCGGATTGAACCTGGGCCGGTGGGACTACATGGCCAGCCTGATTCATTTCAACCTCGACAATCCCGATTGGGTTTTGCCCGATCGCAACACGATTCCACACAACGTACCTTTCTTTCAGAACTTGCGGGAATTGATGCCTGAGCTTTGCCATCACCGCGGCATTCTGGCGATTGGTGGGATGACGGCCCTATATCCCAGCCGCGAAGACGCGGAGTTGAACGCTCGGGCTTTGGCCATCCTCGAAAAGGACAAGAAGAACGAAGCAGATTGCTTGATGGACGGAGCGTGGACGGGACATCCCGATCAGAACGCGATCGCGGTGGCGCAGTTCCCTTACCCCAATCAACTGCAGGCTCGGCCGAAGAATGCCAGCCGCTATCCCGACCTGCGGCCGGTGCCGGCAGGAGTCGGCGCACGCACGGTGAACGGGACGCGCGCCGCGGTGCGCACCGTGATTCGCTACCGGCACGGCGTGCTCAGCGGAAGAGGAGCCAGCTTGCTCGATGGATACATGGAAGACCTGGCCACGGACCGCATCTACCGCCTGATGATTGCGCAACGTGTTCTGCATCGCGAACTGGTTCCGGTGCATGACGAGAACGGCCAACCGGTCAAGCACACGCCGGCATTCATCACGCGATTGTTCGATGAAGAACTTGAGCGATTGCTGGCGGGGCTTCCCAACAATTCCGATCCAGAGGAGGCGGAGCGTTTCCGCCGGGCTCGCGACATCAGCGAAGCCATGATCGTGAACGGAGATTTCAATCCCGCGTAAGCAGTGAACAACCTAGGACCCTAATCACCAGGAGAGAAAGTACATGTCGGCCACAGGAAACGGAAACCACGCGCAACCCACAACCTCAAACCAGATCGAGCACCCATTGAGTGACCGGGAACGCGTCGCGCAATACGCTCTTGCCCAAGCTGCAATGAACCAGGATTGGGCCTCCAATCCGCGGTGGAAGGGCGTTGAGCGTCCCTACACGGCTGAAGCTGTACTGCGCTTGCGGGGCTCAATTCACATTGAACACACGCTCGCCCGCATGGGCGCCGAACGCATGTGGGAACTTCTGCAGACGGATGCCTATATCAACGCGCTGGGAGCCATGACCGGCAACCAGGCGGTGCAACAGGTGCAGGCGGGGCTGAAGGCAATCTATGTCAGCGGATGGCAGGTTGCAGCCGATGCCAACAACGCGGGAACGATGTATCCCGATCAGAGCTTATACCCGGCGGACAGCGTCCCAAATCTCTGCCGGCGGATTAACAATGCGTTGCAGCGGGCGGATCAGGTACATCATGCGGAAGGCAAGGTGGCGCCGGGGCAGACGTGGTTTGCCCCCTTAGTTGCCGATGCCGAGGCGGGATTCGGCGGCACGCTCAATGCTTTCGAACTGATGAAAGGGATGATTGAAGCGGGTGCGGCCTGCGTTCACTTCGAGGATCAGCTCTCGTCTGCAAAGAAGTGTGGACACCTTGGCGGAAAGGTGCTGGTACCAACGACAGAGGCGATTCAGAAACTCGTGGCGGCGAGGCTTGCGGCCGATGTGATGGGTGTACCCACGTTGATCATGGCGCGCACAGATGCAGACAGCGCCCACCTGCTCACGAGTGATATCGATCCGCGCGACCGCAAGTTCTGTACGGGCGAGCGCACTTCCGAAGGATTCTTCCAGATTCGCGGTGGCATCGAGTCGGCTATCGCGCGCGGACTCGCTTACGCGCCCTATGCCGATTTGATCTGGTGCGAGACTTCGCATCCGGACATCGAAGAGGCGCGCCGTTTCGCAGAAGCGATTCACGCCAAATATCCCGGAAAAGTCCTGGCCTACAACTGCTCGCCGAGTTTCAACTGGCGCAAGAATCTGGACGAAGCGACGATTGCGCGCTTTCAACCCGAGCTGGCGCGCATGGGATACAAGTTCCAGTTCGTGACATTAGCAGGCTTCCACGCGCTGAACCTGAGCATGTTCGAACTCGCGCGTGGATACAAACTCGCTGGAATGACCGCGTACTCCCGGTTGCAGGAAAAGGAGTTCAGCCGCGAGACGCAGTATGGCTACGAGGCGGTAAAGCACCAGCGCTTTGTGGGCACCGGATATTTTGATCAGGTGCAGCAGGTGATCAGTGGGGGCTTGGCATCGACGACTGCGCTGGCTGGATCCACCGAAGCCGATCAGTTTGCGGAAAAGAAGCCGTTGTTGCGTCCGGAACAAGGTCCCGATGCGGCATGCCAGCCCATTCTCGGCAACTGCCCGCACACTCCGGTCAATATCGATTTGGGACCTGAGGAGATGTTGCTGCCGTCTGGCGATTAAACGCGGGAGCCATTCGGCGAGAAGGGCCGGAAGGGGGATCCGGCCCTTTTCTATTGCGCATTTTCGGATGCTGACGATCTAGTGCGCAGCAGAGAGCCCAAGCCCCACAATACTGCTTTGCTATAATTAATTCGCTGCTTGCGTTTGCATTCGTCCGTGCGGAAGTGGTGGAACTGGCAGACACACCATCTACAACCGCTAATTTACATGTTATCGGTAACTTCCTGAAAAAGAAGCAAATACCTTTAGGTTAATTCACTTGCGCATTGGCCTGACTTGCCGCGATTAATCGAGAACAATCCTGGTGTGCAGCGAGCGCGTACAAAAACGCATACAGTCCAAGTCATCTCCAAGCACTAGGTTCAGCTAACAACTCTGCAGTAGCCGGCATTCATTCACGGTAGCAATCCTCGCCTTTGGTTTAAGCAACTGAGGGCGCAAATTGGCGAGGCGGCTGAATTCGGGGCCGTGGCTGTTGCCAATTATGATTGATGAGCATTGAAAGGGGAGGAATTCGGCCTCGCTTTTGTGAACCGACCACACCTGGCCCCGAGGAGGCTGTAAATTCGCACCCCAGGTCTGATACTGTCTCGATCGAGCATCGTTCAAGAAGAGGTGGGGGAAAAGAACATAGTCTTGTGTCTGGCGGACGCTGTCACCGTACTGAGCAAGTGAAAGGGGCGACTTTGCTCATATCCTTGTGGTCTCAGAAAACCCTTTTCAGCAAATCCCGTCGAGGTATCCTTGAGCAAGGCATCGATTGGGCGATTGATCTGCACGTATTGCGCTCTCGGAACATTTGAGCCGTTCAGGCCTGCGACATCCCTTCCAGTGCGAACTTGTTGAGGATCACCAGCGCGGAACCCTTCGATTGGATGAATTGCTTCTTCTTGAAGTCGGCGAACAAGCGGCTGACGGTCTCGCGGGTTGTGCCGATCATTTCCGCGATTTCCGCGTGCGTCAGCACCAAATGGAGGTGTAGAGAATGGTTTGAGTCTCCCCGCTCCGCTGACCAGCCCAGCAGCAGTTTGGCAAACCTTTGCCCCGGTGAGTTGGATAATCCCAGGGTGCGGATTTCCTCATAGGCCGAATAGTAGTTGCGGCTTAGTTGCTGTGCCACCCGTATCGCAACTTCCCCATAGTCGCGTAGAAATTGCAGCAAGGCATCAGCGGCGATGAAGTTAGCTTGCCCCGGCTCCATCATTTCGGCTGTGACCTCATAGGGATGGTTGGAAATTGTCGCACTCAGGCCCAGCACGTCTCCGTGCTCTGCGATTTTGGTAATGATGGTCTTGCCCTCACGCGAAGTGGTGGATAGTTTTACCTTCCCTGTGCAAAGGACAAAAGCCCCACGTCCCTGCTGGCCCTCAAGAAACAGCATAGAGGCGCGGGGATAGACTGCAGCGGACGTGATGGCATTCAGTCTCTGCACCAAGGATGGGGAAAGATTGCAGAACAGATGCTGCTCCCGCACCGGGCAAGTCGTGCAGTTGTCGAGGATGTCGAGACCATAGGGCGACTTCATGGAAGCTCCTCATCTGCCTGAACAAACACGTAGGCTTCTACCCAAGTTCCTTTTGCTACGATTCCTGTTAGACTCAAATATTAAGGCCACCCACCCACTCTGCAGTGATAGTAGGGCGGGTAGCCATAGTCTGGCTGTTCACAATTACTCATTGTCGCAAATGAAGTAGTCGCGCACCTATCCTCACGTGAATTCTAGGCATTAACCTGAACGGGTACTAATTCCGGGATGCACCGGGAGTTTTCGATGGATTTGACAGCGTCTTCTGCCATGAATCTTCCCATCATCAGGGGCAGCTTACGGTCGGTTGTCATGTGGTGGGGGCCGGATCGACCCGCTGCACGTATACAGGAGCTGCACTGCCATGGCTCACCCTTACAACAAATTTGATGTTTGTCATGATGTCTCCTGTTCGCCTGGGGTGAGAAACGAATGGGAGGCGAGATAAGCCGCCTCCCCTTTTATCTACTAAGCCAGATAGTCTTACGCGGCCTTGCCGTGAACCTTGGCTTCTACGGTCTTCTCGCTGCCAACATTTATCTTGATCTGCTTGGGCTTGGCTTCGGCCTTCTTGGCGAGGCTAATTCTCAGCATACCCTTGTCATAGTTGGCGCTCACTTGCCCCGTATCTACTGCACTGGGGAGCGTAAACGAGCGGGTGAAGCTCCCGTATTGCCGTTCGATGCGGCGGAAGTTCTCCTCTTTTTCTTCCTTCTCTATCTTGCGTTCGCCATGGACCGTAAGCGTGGTGTTCTCGATGCGGACATCAATGTCTTTTTCGTCAATGCCCGGGACTTCCATCTTCAGGGTAATGTTGTGCTCGTCTTCATAGATGTCCACCGGCGGCGCGAAGTTGGTGGTCGTCAAAGCCTCTTCCGGGCCTTCCGGGCTATACGACTCACGGACAAACCGGTTAATGCGGTTTTGCATAGTGGCCAAGTCACGGCGAGGATCCCAACGGGTCAATAGTGTCATAAGATAGTTCCTCCTTGAAGGGGAAGCTAAGAAAGAAAACTTCAGATGGGCTGACTTAGTTCAGGGAACCTGAAAGAGTAAGAATGGATAACTTGCTCATTTATAGGTTAGGCTTCTGCACCACCGTTGTCAAGAATCAGCAATGCACGATTGTCGCTCAGAATGGCATCCTGTACGTCCAGACGACCCGGCAGAGTGTGTTTGTAGTGTAGAGCAAGTCCGACGCAATCAAGTGGAAGACCAAAGTCCGAATCATCCTGGGCCAAGTGCGTGGCATCGAGGCGCGGACGCTGCTCGATTCCTTTAACACCGTGGCGACAGCCGGAGCGGGTATTCTTTCGGCCTGAGGGGTATGTTTTGGTCATCTCGGCCGTACGCTCCATCTGGCTTGAGCGACAACCGGGGAATTCCTTGGGCAGGGATGAACCGGGGTTCGCTGGCTTGCTTGCTCAATCCATGTCATGTTCACAGATAAAAGAGCTTAGAGCACGCAGGTAAACCCGAGCCGCTCTGACGGCTCGGGTGTCCCCAGTCTCGCCATTGGAGTACTTCTGAAGCTGAGCCGCTGCATAGGCCACACGGGGCAACTCGGCCTGGAGCTTGTCCTTTAAGTCGTGGCCATCGAGAGTGCCGTGCTGCCGCTCGTAGAGTTCGTAAGCCCGGCACTTGATTTCATGGTGGATTGCAACATCAATAATGTCATCTTCATTGATTGAGGTATGGCTTTCGGGAGTCATGGGAAACACCTCCTATCGAGGTGGGTGAGGAAATTCGATTCCAGCCTGGCTAGTTTCTTAATGCAAACACGCCAACCAAATTCAGCGTCTTCTCGATGCGGTACGGCACCACCACCGTCCGAGATGTATGCGCAGAAAACCGACGATCTTCTGGAACTCCGCCAGTTCAGCCGATCTTCGGCCATCCCAGTTCGCGACAGTCTCCCTAAAATGGTGCACTGCACCTCCGCACTCTACTCGGCCGGACTGAGTAAGACGCACACAATCGCAACAGACATGGCGATGGCAGCACACCACACAACGAGAGAGGCAATCCATTCTCCGACGCCACGCAGGTCGTAGTCGAGAGGTTGTGTCGCTGATTTCGTTTTGTGCTTCATACAGCACACCCTGCAGTCAAGTCCAGCCCGCCCTGGGCTGTTCGCCTCAGGCCGCGTTGGAGAAGACCATCAAGGACAGGGATAGACAACCTCTTTGTGCAGGCTTCTCTTCGCACCTTGGACAGTAGGGGACTACAGTGCTCCAGACTCTTTGGTCCGGTTCTTCGCAACCTACGCACGCCGCGTCATGAATCGACAGAGCGGCTCGGACATACAGTATCGATGCCCCGCAGATGGTACAGCACAAAGTGTGTCCGTGTAATACGCAGCAAGCGTCAAGAAAGTGTTTCAGCGAATCGCTGAATTTGGAGGCCGTTATGCGACTTGGCGTGCGCACGGCTTCTTTGCCCTTCTACACTAGGTGCGGCATCGTTGCGACTCATTCGCGATGTCTATCAAAATCGGGTCCGGCAACATGTCGTTCTGGTGGTTTGATGATCCCTGGGTCTGAACTAACTGGTGTACAAGGTGGCACCAAGTACATTAGGCCGCTGTACCCGGTGTCACGGCTTAATGTGACCGGGATCATCCTCTTCTTCCTTTCGTAGATCCGTTGAGACAATATCTCCACGAACTGTATCCCGCTCCCTTCACAGGCGGAGTTCGAAGTAGTAATCATGATCGCGGTTGTGACCGAAGAGCTGCATGGGGTCGGATTGTGTCAAGAAGTGCGGAAAAGCCGGTGCAGTGCAATAGATGAAGTCGGTTCTTCGGCGTCGTGATCCTTATCACCTGATCCCGTACCTAGGTGCACGGAGTTTTCCGCGCGCCTGAGGCATCCTGCACGAAACAGAGGTGTCTTATGTCTCAGCAGCGTGGAGAGCAAGCATACCGAGTAACGGCGTGGTGGACTTCTGGACGATCTGGGCTAGCCAAGTCGGATTCCGCGCCCAACGCCATTCACTTCACCGCTCCCAAAGAGTTTGGAGGACTCGAAGGCCGCTGGACTCCAGAAGAACTCCTCTTGGCTGCTCTCGCCGGGTGCTTCACCACCACCGTGCAAACCATCGCGAGCAGTATTGAGTTCGACTTCAGAGACTTTCAGGTGGAAGCCAGTGGCACAATCCGCAAGTCCCAGTTCGGTTATGGTTTCAGCGAAATTGTGATCTGCCCTACCCTCAAGATCACCCACCCCACAGAGCGGGAACATGCCCTCGACCTTCTGAAGAAGGCGGAAAGACTATGCCTCGTCTCCCGTGCCATCGACGTACCTTTGAGATTCGAGCCCAAAATCGAAGTCACCGAAGCCGTGGTTTTGGTCTGATCTTTCGAATGTCTGGAATCAGAATAGCTTCACGCTTGCTCTCGATCTCGAGAGCAATGCTGCCAAATCTGATCGGCGAGTTTGCAGGAAAGATCACGAGCCCAGTGGTTTGTGCGCAAGTCGGTGTGTGCAGGAGCAGTCGATATGATTCAACGTCGCAAGTCGTAGGCTCAGGATTCAGTTCGGTATCGGCAACCGCCATCAGGTCGATGATTAAACAAGTGGCCGACCGCTTAGATAAGCCGCTAGTAAGCCCCCACAGAAGCTCAGGGAGTGTTCGAACCGGCGAGTTCTGACGGAAAATCCGGTGAGAGGCTGCGGGCGGCGACTTCCGGCGGCAACGGGTTATAGAAGAAACCCGAAGCCCACTCAAATCCAGTAATACGAGATATTTGGGGCAGGATTTCGATATGCCAATGGAAGTCCTCCTCGATTGTCTTCCAGTAGTTTCCTCTTGGACGAAGAAACGGGCGGTCATGAAGCGACAAGTTGTAGGGCGGCCCACCTACCTTCTGGTCCAACTTCTGCAACACATCACGAAGGATCAGAGCCAAATTCTTGCCTTGACTCGCTTCGATTCGGCTGAATGCGCTGCTGTGAAACTTCGGAAGGACGCACATCTCGAACGGAAAGCGTGACGCGAATGGAGCGAATGCCACGAAATCCTCATTATCAGCAATCAATCGCTTGCGGCCCTTTAATTCTTGTTGAAGCACATCGCAGTATATGCAGCGTTCCTTCAAAGCAAAGTAGTCACGAGCAATCATGAGCTTCGTCTTAACTGCGCGTGGTGTGATCGGGAGTGCGATCAGCTGCGAGATTGAATGAGTGATAGTGTGAGCCCCGGCTCCCTCACCATGATTCTTGAAGATCAAAACGTAGCGCACCCGCTTATCCCCCTCAAGATCAACGATGCGAGCTACGTAAGCCCGGATAACGTCAGAAATCTCCCCAATTTCTAATTCATGCAGGCTGCGGTCGTGCCGCGATGTCTCCACAATGATTTCATGTGCCCCCACACCGTTCATCAAATCGTGCAAGACTTCGGCCCGCCGTGCCAGTCCGCCTTCTATCCGTAGGCGTGGTTGGGAATTTGGTACCACTCTCACCGACCATCCCGGCCGGTTAGGCGAAGAGGCACGATTTCGGATGGCGAAGACTTCTCCCGGCGTTGAGCCCTCATTGCTCTCGCAGAATGGGCAGAAACCCTTGTCCCTTGTGAATCTTTTGAAATGAAAGTTCGTCAGCGGCAATCCGTCGCCATCCCCCACGATTGCCCAGCGGTCAGTGAAGATGTCCTTGCGCATTTGGGACATACGGACCTATGAAGGGGGAGGGTGAAAGAGGCCTTCCTCGCTGCGACGCAGTATATATCAGGCATTACTGGGGCGACCAAGTGTCTCGAGCTGCTGACAGGAGTCATTGGCTTTGCACAGTGATCGAGGTCCGTTCCCGAATCTGACGCGGACGACTGAGTTTAGAAAGTTTATTTCGCAACATTTCGTCACGTTTCCTACCCCCCAATCGTTCCCGACGGACTCCTTGCGCAACCGATGATGAGGTTTCACTCGTGGAACCCATCCTTTATTATTCGCCGCAGGTAGTCCTGCGGACCGCTGGATTCTAGCTTCATCATTGTCTGTCTAAGCGTGCAGTATCGAAGCGGCGAGAGTCCTCCTGCGAAGCTAAAGGACCGCTTGTTCCTACGCACCCGAGCTACTTTTGGTTCTGCCCCAAAGGAACCAGCGTAAACAACGATTACAGAAATCTCCGACTAAATTGCTCTGGCGACGGCCCTAGATGAAAGCGTGCCAGTTCCGCGCCGGACCGCATAGGAACGATGAGGAATCCATTTTGGTCATAAAGCAATGGGAGCCATTCGGATGTTGCTCTGCACTCCACTGGAATATTCGGTAGCTAGATGCCTCAGCACGGATTTACAAGACGATCAATTCTGACCAGTTTTACGAAACACGAAGTTCGATACTTGAGATTCTGAGTGTTTTGACGATAGAGCGACCTTTCGTAAACAGGCGTGGCTTTACGGGCATTTTGATACAAGGAAAGGTGTTGATGAACGTAGATGGTTTAGATCCGAACTTTGTTGTGCTCGCACCGTGGTGATTCTGATCATTGCAGCGCTTGCTTGGCTGTGCTTTGCGAAAGCGTAGGGGTACGACCGCAGACTCTGATCAGCAATCGTTCTCTGTGATTACGATCACAATCAGGGGTGATGCGCGCTGTGACCCCAACTTGCCGCTTGTGGTCTAGTTGATCCAGGCGTGAGGCAAGCTGCCATGGAACTACGCAACTGGTCAAAATCCGAGTTTGAATACGGCCGAAGGATTCTGAATTCTGCACTGGATGGAGTGCGTGGCGGTCGAGAAGCATTTCTCAACGGAAGATCCCTTACACCATTTCTTCGCGAAGGAATTCGAAGTGCCCTGAAGCCTGCGGTCGTTGGAGCGTGTATCGGTGTGTTGGGCAGTTATCCCGGAGACCCTCATAGATCTATCAGCAGAGCGCTGGCATTTGGGTTCGCGGGCTGGGTTATTGGACTCGGAGCGGGTGTCGTCTGGGAAACCCGCGGTTTGACCGCGCGCGTCACTAATAGTGCTTTGAGGAACGTTGGCAGGATGCGTGACGAACACTGGCTGGAGAGGAATCCCATCGACTACGCATAGTAGGAACACGAACGGTTGTGCCCAGCGATCAAGTTGTCCCACTTCGTGATCGCGGGATCTGGGGAAATTCTGGGGAAATAAAGATTAAGCATGCTTCTCCGTTTGTAATGGGTCCCTCGCACATATTCCTAAATTAAGGAGGCAGCGATGATCGCAAGCGAAACAGTTCAGGAGCGGGTGCAGATCCCGCTTGCCGCCGAAAGCCTGAGCGGAGAACGGATTGCCTACCTAGAAAGACTAGTCAATCAAGCCAGAACCGCCGCTGCCGTCTTTACCCAATTCTCTCAAGAGGACGTTGACCGCATCGTCAAGCCGATGGTCCTGGCTGGCCTGGAGCAAGCTCAATATCTCGCTCGCCTGGCCGTTGAGGAAACCAAGCTCGGTGTCGTGGAAGACAAGGTCCTCAAGAACATGTGCGCCACGGAGTTTACCTACAATTACATCAAGGATAAACGTACGGTTGGCATCATTCGCGAGTTTCCGGAGCGTAACCTCGTGGAGATGGCGGAACCGATCGGGGTCATCTTCTCAATCACGCCGATCACGAACCCTACGTCCACGGTGCTCTTCAAGTGCATCATGGCCATCAAGACGCGTAATGCGGTCATTTTCAGTCCCCATCCACAGGCCTGGCATTGTTGCTCCGAGGCCGTGAAGATCATGTATGAGACCGCGCTGAAGCATGGCGCGCCCGAAGGGGTATTTACCTGTCTGGAATCACACACCCTGCAGGACAACGCCTATCTGATGCGGCACAAGGACGTGAGCCTGATTGATGCCACCGGCGGCCCGGGTGCGGTCAAAGCCGCCTATAGCTCCGGCAAACCAGCTCTGGGTGTAGGGTCGGGCAACACGCCGGCCTATTTGGAAAAAACGGCGGACCTGAGTACGGCCGTGGTGGACATCATTCTCTCCAAAACCTTCGACAACGGAACCATCTGTGCTTCAGAGCAAACGGTGGTGATCGACGATGAGATTTATGACGTCGTGCTGAAGAAATTTGCGGAGCTGGGCACGCATATCTGCAATGAGAAAGAAGCGGAACTGCTAGCGCGCACGGTAATCGATCCTAAGACGGGGTTTATGCAACCCATGGCAGTCGGGCAAAAGGCTATCGATATCGCCCGTTTTGCCGGTCTTTCCGTGAGACCGGACACTAAACTTTTGATTGCGCCGATTCAAGGCGTAGGCCGCGAACATCCCCTGTCGGTCGAGAAGTTGTTCCCGGTACTCTCGGTCTATCGAGCGAAGTCGGTCGACGAGGCGCTCAAGGTTTGTATCGACGTGAACCATGCCGGCGGGCTGGGACACACGGCAGTCATTTTCTCGCGTAACGATGAGGTCATCAGCAAGTTCAGTGAGGTGATGAACGCGGGGCGGATCATCGTGAACTCGCCTGGCTCGGTCGGAGCACTGGGCGCCGTCTACAACGACCTCGTGCCTACCTTCTCCTTCGGATGTGGCACCGGCGGCGGCAACAGCACAACCGACAACGTAAATATCTATCACTATCTCAATATCAAACGTGTAGCTCGGAGGACACAAGCCCATATGTGGTTCCGAGTTCCTAATCAGATTTACTTCAACCTGAACGCGGTAGAGAACGTACGTCAGTTCCCTTCACGCTCGACCATCATCATTACGAATCCAGCCTTGGAGCAAATCGGCCACGTAGACCTGGTTCGGCGGTACATTCCGGAGGGAACCCACGTCCACGTCTCGGTCATTCCCGATGCGGAGCCCGAGGTCAGGGTGGTCATGCAAGGCGTGGAGGCGCTCAATTTCTACAAAGCGGACCAAATTATCGCACTCGGTGGCGGGTCGGTGATCGATGCGGCGAAGATCATGAAACTCAAGTATGAGTCGCCGGAGGCTGACCTGGAAGAGCTGGCCGCACCCTTTCTGGATCTTCGCAAGCGCGTGGTCCAGTACCCGACTAAGAAGATTAACCGGTCGAGGCTGATTGCCATTTCCACCACTAGCGGAACGGGAAGCGAAGTCACGCCCTTTGCGGTCCTGACCGACAAAGAGCACGGGCGCAAGGTGACCCTGGCCGACTACTCTCTGACGCCGGATGTGGCCATCGTTGATCCACAATTTGTGATGTCCATGCCGAAGGGCCTTACCGCCGATACCGGTATCGACTGCCTAACCCATGCGTTGGAGGCTGCAGTTTCCAGCTACGCTTCGGCCTATACCGACTCCAATGCGATGCAAGCGATCCGGATGGCATTCAAGTACCTGCCCATCGCTTATGAGCATCCCAACGATGAAGAAGCACGCTGCATGATGCACAATGCCGCCTGCATTGCGGCAATGGCGTTTGCCAATGCGTCGGTGGGCGTCAATCACGCGCTGGCGCATGCCTTCGGGGCCCGCTTCGGCGTGGCGCACGGCCGGGCCAATGCGCTCATGTTGCCGCACGTCATTGCGTATAACGCGTCCGTGCCCACTAAGTTCGTGCCGTCACCGTACCAAAAGGGGTATGTCGCGCATAAGAAATACGCGACGATCGCCGATTTGCTGGGTCTGGGCGGCCACACCATCGAGGAGAAGGTGAAGAACCTGGTGATGGCGACAGAACAGTTACTCGACCAATTGGGCTTCCCGCGTTCGATCGCCGACCTGGGAATCTCCAAGGAAGAGTTCGAGCGGGCAATACCTGATCTGACCAAGCTTGCCTTTGACGATCCGTCCTGGCAGTCGAACCCTCGTATGCCACTGATCAGCGAATTGGCCGACCTGTTTTGGAAGGCTTATCGGGGGCGAAGCTTAGCGAGAGTGGCCAGTGCCGCTCAACTACAAAACGCGTAGGAAAGGGTGGTGCGTATGGCAATGATCTCGGAATTGCTCAAGATCGATGAAGAGCGTGTTGTCCAGGGGTTGCAAGAGGCCGGAGAAAAACTGGACGGTGTCGAGGGCGAAGTGATTTTGGATTTTTCTTCCGTGCGCCGGCTTGATGCGAGTGCGCTCAAAGCGATGGAAGAGTTCGTGGGCATAGCGGACGACAAAAGCGTCAGGGTGGTGTTGCGCGCCGTCCACGTCGCTGTCTACAAAGTGCTCAAGCTGGTGAAGCTGACGTCGCGATTTTCTTTCGTGAACTGAGATGTGCGATGGTTTCGATAACTGACGATCGGCAACTGACTAGGAGATCTGCGTTGCAGAGTCGACAGCAGGATGACCGCCTTTCCTGGGGAGATGCCGTTTTCCTGCACCTGGAGCGCGAGGGCATGCCCCTCAACGTAGCCTGTGTCTGCGTTTTTGAGGCTGAGATCCCTTTCGAGGCTTTCGTCCAGTTCGTCGAGTCGAAGCTGCCGCTTATTCCCCGCTACCTCAAGCGAGTAGTGCCCCCGCTCCTTAATATTGGCCTTCCAACGTGGGAATACGACCCAACCTTCGAAATCCGCAGGCACGTACGCGAGGTGACGCTCAAGCATGGTTCCGACGCAGAGTTGAAGACGTATGCGGGGAAAATTCTGAGTGCAGTGATGGACCGGCAGCACCCGCTATGGGACCTGACCCTGGTGCATGGGCTGAAAGGTAATCGCAGCGGGCTCATTTTCCGTCTGCATCACTGCCTCGCCGATGGCATCGCCGGGGTTGGGATCATGAATGCGCTCATGGACGCGAGTCCAGTGGCCCCTCGTCTGCCCAGACGAAAGCGTCGCCTCCGAGTACCACCACCTCGTGGCGTTTTGACTTCGCTAACCAACGACTGCGTCGATTCCTATTCAGAATTCTCCAAACGAATTCTCATGGCGCTGGCGGACGTATCGAGTATGGCGGAGCGCTTCGCCGCGAATGGCGGGAATTCGGCCACGGACGAGTTCGCACATCTACTTCCGGAACTCACCGTGTCCACAGAGCGGCTGCGATTCAACGTTCTCTACCGCGGGCCCCAGAAATTCGCCTGGGCTGACGTTCCGCTGGCAGAAGTCAAAGCCATCCGGCAAACGTGCGGGACCAGCGTGAACGATGTCATTCTCGCGCTGGTGACGGCAACCATCCGGCGCTACCTCGAACTGCATGGCGACCGCGTTAAAGGACGACTGCTCCGCATGATGGTTCCGGTCAATCTGCGGGGCAGCGACGGTCCGGGTGACTTGGGGAACCGCATCTCCCTGGTTCCGGTCAGCATCCCTCTAGATATTCGCAACCCTCGGAAACTGCTGGCTGCCGTCCATCGGAGAACAGAGCTTCTCAAACGCGCGCATACCGCCGAATTAGTGAGCTTGACCGGTGGTTTGCTCGGCATGTTCCCGAATTCCGCGCAGGCGCTTGCCGGCCACATTCTGGGCCGGTTGCCGTTTACGCCTTTCAACATGGTCTGTACCAACGTGCCGGGACCGCAATATCCGCTCTACGTGCTGGGCAACAAAATGCTGCATTGCTATCCCTATGTTCCGGTCGGCGGCGAGATGGCGCTCAACTGCGCCATCTTGACTTACGACGGCACGGCGTATTTCGGGTTCAGCGGATGTGTGCATGCAGCGCCGGATCTGCGGCGTTTGGAAACTTTTCTAAAGTTGAGTTTCACGGAGCTGCGGGAAGCAGCCGAGGTCACGCCCCCGCGAAAGGAAGAGCAAAGGAAAGTGAAAGAGAACAGGGTGCGTGCCAAGGCGAAGGTTGCACCGGCACCGTCTGCGCCGCCGCCGGTTCGCGCATCCATTCACCCTCCACCTCTCAGTTCAGTCGAATCGCCAGTTCCACGAAGGCCCCCAGTTAAGGAGGAAAAAGTCTTGACGAAATCGATCGCCTAGGAATCGTCAAGCCGGAGAGTAGAAAACATGGAAAACATCCAGTCACTTTCGCAAATCACATCATCGTTGGCTACTGGACGAATCCTGTTCTTGCTCATTCATCTTCTGGGTGTCGTATGTTTTGCCTACATTGTGGCGAAGCGCCTGGTACCGCTCATTCGTGGCGAACGCGATTTTCGTTTTGACCAGCCATTGGTGCGACTGGGAAGGGTTCTGAAGTTTTGGCTGGGCCAGTGGAAGCACCCGCGCTACCGGACCGCAGGCATCATTCATATTTTCATTTTTGCGGGCTTCATCGTCCTGGCAATTCGCGCCTTCTCTGTGCTTATTGTCGGCGTCTCCGAGAATTTCGTCATGCCCGGCCTCTCGGGAGGAGCCGGCCCTATCTACGACATCATTACGGATTACGCCGCCACCATTGTTTTCCTCTGCATGGTGATCGCTGTGATTCGCCGCCTGGTTTTCAAACCTGCGCGGTACGGGGTACCGGCACGGTACGGCAAAGCGCACACTGCCGACGCCATCTTCCTTTTGTCGTTGATCGCAATCCTGATGGTGGCCGACAGCCTCTTTGCGGCCGCTAAGGCTTCCGCCCAGTCACAGTCAGGCCAGTCTGTTGAGACCTTAGCCGCCTTTTCGCTCCCGTGGATATTGCAGAAGGCTCTCCTTTCAACTGCCCTGTCCACTCTCGGGAAACTCTACTTCAGCGCTTATCTTGTACATGAGCTGACCTTTTACTTCTTGCTATGCTACCGGCCTTTTGGAATCCAGTTCCACGTGGAAACCTCACTCTTCAATATTTACTTCGCAAAGTTGGACCGCGAAATTCTGAAGCCGGTGCGATGGGGTGTCAGCGATGAGCATCTGGATCAGGTGAAATCCTTCGGAGTGAAGACGTTCGAAGACTTCACCTGGAAACACATGCTCGATTTCTATTCCTGCGCTGACTGCGGGCGATGTTCCGACAATTGTCCCGCGAACGCTGTGGGACGGCCGTTATCGCCACGATTCATCACCGTCAAGGCCAGAGAGTACAGCTTCCAGCACTATCCGATTCTTGGGCACGCGAACAATGGCACGGCACTGGTCGGCAGCAAAGATTCCGGCTGCATTTATTCTGAGGATGAAATCTGGTCGTGCACGACCTGCGGTGCATGCGAGCAGGAATGCCCGCTGCTGATTGAGTACATTGACAAGATCGTCGATCTGCGGCGGGGCATGGTCGACGACGGAAATGTGCCCCAGTCCCTGCAAAAACCACTGAAAGCGCTAGAGAGCCGCGGCAATCCCTACGGCAAGATGGAGAAGAAGAAAGCCGACTGGGCAAACGCGAAGGAATTCCAGCGAATCTGCCCCGTCAAGACCCTCGACAAGCAGAACGGCGCTGACACCTTGTTTTTTGTCGACAGCATTACCTCCTACGACGACCGGATGCAGTCGATCGGGCGCGCAACGGCGAAGATTCTCAACCATGTCGGAGAGAATTTCGGAATCCTCGGCGCGGCGGAAAAAGACAGCGGCCATGATGTCCGGCGCTTCGGCGAAGAGACGCTGTTCATGGCCCTGCGGGATAAGAACGTTGAGGCCATCAAAGCTTCCGGAGTCAAGCGGATCGTCACCGCGGACCCGCATGCCTACAATGCGCTCAAACACGACTACAAGGATGTGCCGCCTGTGGAGCACATCAGCCAGGTCATCGCCAGAGAAGTGAAAGCCGGCAAGATCAAGTTCAATCCGGTAGAAAACGCAGACAGCGTGTACACCTACCACGATCCCTGCTATCTGGGACGACATAACCAGATCTACGACGACCCTCGCGACGTGCTGGACGCGATTCCCGGTTTGAAGAGAGTCGAGATGAAGCGTTCCCGAGACCGCTCATTTTGCTGCGGAGGTGGGGGACTGATGCTTTTCTACGAGCCGAGGGAAGAGCAGCGAATGGGCGTGAAGCGAGTCCAGTTGGCCGCTGAGGCCGGAGCCAATGTGATTGTGACTGCTTGTCCGTTCTGCATGGTCAATATCGAAGACGCGATCAAGGTCGCGGGCCTGGAAGGAAAGATGACCGCCATCGATCTGGCGGAACTGGTGGAGAAGCAAATCGCAGGCGAAAGTCAGACAGTAGCGTGAAACATTGTTGGAGGATGAGTTATGGAGATTCTAGTTTGCGTGCGAAGAGTACCCGACACTTCGGAAAATGAAATTCAAGTGAATAGTACCGGGGATGATATTGAACGCGATGACCTCGTCTACTCAATCAATGAAGCGGACAACTACGCAGTCGAAGAGGCACTTCAGATCGTTGCCAGAGTCGGAGGAAACGTCACAGTCGCAACGGTTGGTGGCGAAGATGACGAGGAGATCCTGCGCCGGGAGATGGCCATGGGCGCGAACCACGGCGTGCTGATCACAGACGAGGCTTTCAGCGGATCAGACGGCAAGGGTATCGCCACCATCCTGAAGGCTTTTGTGCAGAAAGGAAACTACGACCTGATCCTTACCGGGATCCAGGCCGAGGACGGCGGCGCACAGGTGGGCGGAATGCTGGCGGCGCTGCTCGACTATCCGTTTGCTTCTCTGGTCAATTCCATTGAAGTTTTGGACGGCAAGAAGCTGAAAGTCAGCCGGGAAATTGAAGGCGGCAACAAAGAAATGAATGAGATTGATCTGCCCTGCGTGCTTTCGATTCAGACCGGCATCAATGAGCCACGCTATGTAGGCATGAAAGGTATCCGGCAAGTGGCCTCTATTCCGATCCCGACTTTCGGCGCCTCCAATCTTGGGTTGGACCCAAGCACTTTCGGGGAAGGCGGAGCGAAAGTGAAAAGGGTGGATTACTTCGTCCCCGCGCTGGGCAAGGGAGCCGAAATCCTGCACGGCAGCCGGGAAGAGAACATCGACAAAGTTCTGGAGTTAGTGGCAGCTAAAGGAGGGTTGAAATAATGGCTCGCATTTTCACTTACATTATGCACAAGGGTGGCGCGGTCGACGATACCGCGTTCGAACTGGCGGCGGCTGCGCGAAGGATCGATCCCGCTGCTTCACCGACAGCCATTCTCACCGGTTGGGGCGGGAACCTCGATGCCTCATGCAAAGCCCTCGGCGCTTCCTACCCTGAGATCTGGAAAATCGCCATCGAAGCTCTTGCGTACCCCAATGCTGAATTGATTCGGGGAGCTCTGGTCAAGATACTGCCGAGCAACAGCATTGTGTTAGTTGCTCATGAGCATTTTGGAATCGATCTGGCTCCAGGCCTTTCCATCAAGCTGAATTCGGCTTTCGTCTCCGACGTGTTGGACATCACCGGCGTGGAAGGCGCAAGTCTCAAAGTAGTCCGCCAGGAATTTGGTGGACAGGTCAGCGCGCATGTTCGGTGCGACATTTCATCGGGCGCGGTGGTAACTGTACGTCCGGGCGCATTCAAACCGCAGGAAGGCGCTGCTATCACTGGCGCCATCGTCGACAAGTCTGCTGATGTCGGTGCGCTCACTGCAGGACGACGCTATGTGGAGACGCTCGTCGCCGAGGCGGGTGATGTCGATATCACCAAGCACAATATTCTGGTTTCGATCGGCCGCGGCATTCAGGAAAAAGAGAATGTGGCTGTCGCCGAGGAACTGGCTGAAGCCCTAGGTGCGGCGGTGAGCTGCTCGAGACCCGTGGTTGACGCGAAGTGGATGGAGAAGTCACGTCAGGTGGGCTCGTCCGGAAAAACCGTCAAGCCCAAGGTCTATCTGGCATGCGGCATCAGTGGGTCTTTCCAGCATCTGGCTGGCATCAAAGGTAGTCCGCTCCTGATCGCCATCAACAAGAACCCGAAGGCTCCGATATTCCAGGTTGCAGATGTCGGAATTGTCGATGACATCCTGGAGTTCTTGCCGGAATTGACTAACAGAGTTCGTGAAATGCGCAGCGCTGCATAACAAGGGAGAGGAACCGCCCATGATCACAAGCAAAACTCTGAAGCTCAGTTTGAAGTCGCTCAAGGACTTCGCGAAAAAACGCCTACCAGACGAGGTTCTCCGCGAGCTCGATGACAAGGATGAATGCCCGCTCGAAATCGTCCGTCATATGTGCAGCCCGGACAAGCTAGGCATTCAACTTCTGTTCATCCCCGAAGAGTTCGGGGGCATGGGCGGCGGAGCCTTCGATGTGTATTGCGTTTGCGAAGAGATGGCACGTATCGACCTGGGCATCGCCACCGCCGTGCTGGCCACGTTCCTGGGCAGCGATCCGATCACTGTCGGCGCCACTCCGAAGCAAAAGAAAAGCTGGCTGACGCGCATTGCGGAAGAGGGATTGCTGTTCGCATACGGCGCCACGGAGCCGGAAGCGGGCAGTGATTTGGGTGCGCTTCGTACCACGGCGGACCCGGTCATCGAAAACGGCCGCGTCGTCGGCTACAAAATTACCGGTAACAAGCAATGGATCAGCAATGGTGGAATCGCTGATGCCTACACGATTTTAGCTAGCACTCCCGCCGGTCCCAGCTGGTTCGTGGTGGAAAAAGGAGCAAAGGGTTTCACCCACGACGAGCCCGAAGACAAGCACGGCATCCGCCTCAGCAACACTGCAGCTCTGGCGCTAGACAACGTTTATGTCGACGCCGACCGGTTGCTGGGAGGCGTGGAAGGCCAGGGATTGAATCAAGCGCAGGCCGTGTTCGGCTACACCCGCCTCATGGTCGCAGCGTTTGGTCTTGGCGGCGGCTGGGCCGCGCTCGATCGAGCAATTCCCTATTCCACCAAGCGTATTCAAGCCGGAGCTCCGCTCTCAGAAAAGCAGGGCTACACCCACAAGCTGATCGTGCCCAACGTGGCGCGACTGGAAGCGGCCCGCTCCTACATCGAGGAAACTGCGGAGCGCATCGACGCCGGGGTCGAAGGCAGCTTGAACACCGAGGGCGCCATCGCAAAATACATGGCGACCGAAGCTGGGAATGACGCCGCAGAGGCCAGCATCCAGGCGCTCGGTGGCTACGGATACACACACGAGTACATGGTGGAGAAGATCAGCCGCGACGTTCGCATCACGACGATCTACGAAGGCACCTCCGAAATTATGGAGATGACCATCAGCCGCGATCGTTGGCAATCCCATCTCAAGACGCGCGGGCAGCACTATCACGAGCGAGCGCGAGAATTCGAAGCATTGCACGCTCGCCGCGCGAACGTGGGTGCTGATATTGCAGCCCTGGCGTTGCATGCACTAGCCGAGGTCATGGAAAGAGCGCGAATCGCGCGCCTGACCCGTTATCAACATATCCTCCTGCGCCTGGGCGAGTTGATTGCTTATGCCGAGTGCGCCGGCAGTTTGTCTCGTCGTGCCGCGCTCTTGGCTGACGGCAAGCTCAATGAAAAAGCCAACCGGCGCTTCGACGTGACCGCGTTGGCCGCGATCAGCCGGGTCTTTGCCCGCGATGCCGCACTCAAGGTGGGCGAAGAGGGTTTGAGGTGGATTGTCGGAGCCGGAGGCATCAGCGATGCCGAGATCGCGGGGTTTGAAACGAGTTTGGGATTGCCCGCCATTCACCGTGCGCAGTCCGGGCTCATTTCCGATCTGGATTACGTTGCAGACGTATTGTACGGCCGCGCAGCCAAGCGCTTGGAAGCGGCCGCATAGGTTTTAACGATCGATCTTATTCGACCTCATACAGGAGTACCCGTCATGGAAAACACTTCCCATCGTGCCATAGCAATTGTGGGAGCAGGAGCCATCCTGCCCGACGCTGCGAACGTATCGGCTTTCTGGGAGAATGTGAAGAACGGCCGTTACAGTATCACTGAGGTTGACCGTGACCGCTGGGATCCAGCGCTCTACTACGATCCCGATCATAGCGCTCCGGATAAAACCTATTCAACCATCGGCGGTTGGGCGCGCGACTACGTGTGGGATCCGATGAAGTGGCGTCTTGGTGTTCCGCCGTGCGTCATCGCCGCCATGGATGAGGCGCAAAAATGGGCCATTGCCTGCACCCGCGAAGCGTTAGAAGACTATGGCTTCCCCAAGCGGCCGCTAGACAACGATCGCACAGCGGTGATCCTCGGCAATGCTATGGCGGGGGAAAAGCATTATTTCACCGCGCTGCGCCTGTACTTTCCGGAATACGCTCATGAACTGGCCGGAAGTGCCAGCTTCGCCGGGCTGCCGGAGACGCTGCGCCGCGACATTACTAGAGAACTGCACGACCGGATGGCCAACCGCATTCAGGATGTTACGGAAGACACGATGCCCGGTGAATTGGCCAATTGCATTGCCGGCCGTATCGCGAACATTTTCAACTTCCACGGACCTAACTACGTTGTGGACGCGGCCTGCGCATCGGCGATGGCGGCCATCAGTTCGGCTGCTGAGGGATTGGTTGCGAACGATTTTGACCTTGCGGTTACCGGCGGCATTGACCGCAACATGGGCGTCTCGAGCTACATCAAGTTTTGCAAAATCGGGGCGCTCTCCGCGACTGGCACTCGTCCCTACGCTGAAGGAGCCGATGGCTTCGTCATGGGGGAAGGCACCGCGATCTTTCTGATCAAGCGTCTGGCCGATGCCGAGCGGGACGGAGACAAGATCTACGCTGTGCTTCGCGGCATAGCCGGATCAAGCGACGGCAAGGGAAAGGGCATCACCGCTCCCAACCCAATCGGTCAAAAACTAGCCATCGAGCGGGCTTGGCAGAATGCCGGATTATCACCCGCTACCGCGACCCTGATCGAAGGCCATGGCACGTCCACCAGCGTGGGCGACGTCGTTGAAGTGCAAAGCATGATCGATGTGCTCAGCAGTTCCAATCTCCCTCCCAATTCCGTCGCGCTGGGTTCCGTCAAATCGAATATAGGGCACCTCAAAGGAGCGGCTGGCGCCGCCGGACTGCTGAAAGCTGCCCTGGCGCTTCGGGACAAGGTGCTGCCGCCGAGCGTGCACTGCGAGCGTCGCAATTCCAACATCGATTTTGCCCACTCTCCGCTCTACGTGAATACCGAACTGAAACCGTGGACCATGCCAGCCGATGGCGTGCGCCGCGCCGGTCTGAGCGCTTTTGGTTTTGGCGGCACAAATTTCCACGCCGTGCTCGAAGAATATATTCCCCACAGGCTGAATGGAAACGGCAAGCGGTCGGTAGCTGTTAGCGAGATACCAACGACAGTGAAAGAGTCGATTGTGAATACGGAAAATGTTTCCCGCACTTCTAACGCATCTTCTTATAAGGCTCCGTTACGCGGAGCACTAGTAATCGGCGCCGCTTCCGAAGCTGCGCTCATCGAGCGCCTGCGAACGGTGGAGAAAGACGCCAAAGCTGGCAAGGCACCTGCGCCATCTGCCCCTGCTGAATCAGACCTGCGTGCGCCGGAGCGCGTGGCCATCGACTACTCCGACGCCACGGAACTGGCGAACAGAGCAGGCAGCGCACTCAAAGCTCTGGCGGCCAATCAACCGGCGGTATGGAAAGCACTGCGTGCCCAAGGCATCTTCCGCGGTCACGGTCCGGCCCCCAAGGTGGCGTTCCTGTATACCGGCCAAGGCTCGCAGTACGCGAATATGCTCAAGTTGCTCCGAGCGACGGAGCCGATAGTGGCTGACACATTTGCCGAAGCCGATCGCACAATGACGCCCTTGCTCGGCAAGCCGCTCACCGAATACATTTTCGTTGACCACGCGGACGCCGACGCTGTCGCCAAGGCCGAAGAGGATCTGCGCCAAACCGAGATTACCCAGCCTGCCGTGCTTGCAATCGACCTCGCCCTGACCCGGCTCCTTGCCGCTTACGGCATCGAACCTGACTTCACCATGGGGCACAGCTTGGGCGAATACGGAGCATTGGTCGCAGCGGGTGGCCTACCCTTTACTGACTCGCTGGAAGCGGTCAGTGCTCGCGGCCGCGGAATGACCCAGGTGGCCATGGAGGACAACGGCCGCATGGCCGCAGTCTTTGCCCCGCTTGAAGAAGTCGAGCGCATCCTGAAGACGATCAACGGCTACGTCGTGATCGCCAACGTCAACAGCAACCACCAGGCGGTTGTCGGCGGCGCCAGCAAGCCAGTCGAGCAGGCCATGGAAGCTTTCCAAAAAGCTGGCTATGATGTGGCCGCGATACCCGTCAGCCACGCCTTCCACACATCGATTGTGGCGGGAGCCAGCAAGCCCTTGCGCGAAGTTCTGCGACGGCTGCATCTTCAATCGCCACGTTTGCCAATCGTGGCAAACACTAACGGCGAGTTTTATCCCACGGGGCCTGACGTCGTGCCTAAGATGCTGGACATTCTCACGCAGCAGGTTGCTTCTCCGGTGCAATTTGTTAAGGGCCTGGGCACGCTGTACGATGCCGGCGCTCGCGTGTTTGTTGAAGTTGGACCGAAAAAAGCGTTGCAGGGATTTGCCGAGGATGTGCTCGGCGGCCACAGCGATGTGGTCTCGTTGTTTACCAATCATCCGAAGGTCGGGGATATCGTCGCCTTCAACCAAGCCCTGTGCGGACTTTATGCGGCGGGCTTGGGCCGCGGAACCGCAGAGGAAGCCTCGCGTGAGCAGTCGGTAACCGACGTGACCGCAGTAGCAGTTCTCTTCCCCGTGGAATCGTCTAAACCCATCTCCGTGCCAGCGCCAGCAGCGTCAGCCGCACCACATTCCTCCGTACCATCCGTGCCGTTGTTCGGCGATCACTACCACGAACTTGGCCGCTTCTTCGCCGATGTTCTTGATCGCGGCTACGAGATCTATCGCGGCAAAAAAGATGTTTCCAAGAACGTTCCAGTGGTCATTACAGGAGCCGCGCTCGGCTTGCCTGGGACCGACCATGTCTTCGACGATGCCAACATCGGCCGCATTCTGCAAGGTGAGCAGTTCATCAATTTGATTCCCGCAGCCTTCCGCCAAGCCATGCTCGATAAACACATCACCCGCCTAGTGAAAAGTGAGAGCGGAGAAGCCAGGTTTGAGACCCTCACTGATGTCGCGGACGTCATCAAGCTGGCAGGCCGAGGAGGCGCTTTCAATCTGGAAGAGGAATTCGGAATTTCCTCCGAACGTGTGGGCGCTCTCGACATTGTCACCCAACTGGCCATCGCCGCAGGAATCGACGCATTACGCGACGCCGGCATCCCGCTGGTTATGCGCTATAAAACCACCACCAAAGGCACGCAATTGCCGGAGCGTTGGGGATTGCCAGACGCACTACGAGACGATACCGGTGTGATTTTCGCTTCCGCCTTCCCCGGGTTAGACTCGTTCGCCGATGAGATGGCGCGCTATTACGCGGATCACGCACGCCGTGAGCGGTTAACCGAGCTCGAAAGCCTGCTCGCCGGTGCGGTTGAGTCGAATGGTCATTCCAAGCTGGTGCAAGAACTCAAGCGGCGCATCGACTGAACTGCGCATTGCCATCGACAAAGAACCGTACGTCTTCAATCGCCGTTTTCTGCTCCGAGTCTTGTCCATGGGACATTCGCAGTTCGCTGAATTCATCGGCGCCCGCGGCCCTAATACTCAAGTCAACGCGGCTTGCGCGAGCACTACACAGGCGATATCGCTGGCACAGGACTGGATTCACGCCGGGCGATGCAACCGGGTTATCGTGGTCTCGGCCGACAACGTCACCTCCGATCATCTGATCGAGTGGATGGGCGCAGGCTTCCTGGCCACTGGAGCCGCCGCCACCGACGAAGTGGTTGCAGATGCCGCCATTCCTTTCGACCGCCGGCGCCATGGCATGCTTATCGGCATGGGCGCCGCGGCTCTGGTAGTAGAGAGCACCGACGCCGCGCGTGCACGCGGAATACAACCGATCTGCGAGGTGTTGTCCACCACGACGAACAACAGTGCCTTCCACGGCACTCGTCTTGATGTCCAGCACATCGGGCAAGTCATGGAGACCCTGGTCGCCAACGCGGAAGCACAGAGCGGCATTTCGCGTCGGCAGATCGCACCCCACACAGTGTTCGTTTCCCATGAAACCTACACACCGGCGCGGGGCGGCAGCGCCTCCGCCGAGATCTACGCGCTACGGCGTGTCTTCGGCGACGTCGCAGATAGCATCGTGATCGCCAACACCAAGGGCTTCACCGGTCACGCCATGGGCACCGGCATCGAAGATGTCGTTGCCGTCAAAGCGCTCGAAACCGGTTGCGTGCCTCCGGTCGCCAACTTTAAGGAAGTTGATCCCGAACTGGGACAGTTGAACCTGTCCAAAGGCGGTTCCTATCCCGTCGAGTACGCCATACATCTGGGAGCAGGTTTCGGTTCGCAGATCAGCATGATGCTGCTGCACTGGGTGAAGACGAAGGATGGGATTCGTCGAAGTCCGAACGCTCTGGGCTATGCCTACCGCATCGCCGATGAGACTGCTTGGAGTGCATGGCTAACTGGGATCGCGGGTCATCCGGTCGCCAATTTGGAAGTCGTCCAGCGCACCCTGCGAGTGCGGGATCAAGCGGCGACAGCGCGAGCCGCCAAAGTTGCTCCGGCGTCCCGCCCAGCACAGGCGCCAACGCCCGCCGTTCCAGCACCGTCCCTAGCCTCGCCGGTCCTGGTTGCGAGGTCGGAGCCAAAACCGGTTCTGACCAACGTGACCGAACCAAAGGTGCAAGTTCAAGTCACCGCGGTCGCTTCTCCCGTACTGCCCAAAGCGGCGGCGAAGGGCGATCCGGTGAAAGAGAGAGTGCTGGCTCTGGTAGCAGAGAAAACCGGGTATCCAGTTGACATGCTCGATCTGGATCTCGATTTGGAAGCCGACTTGGGCGTCGACACCGTTAAGCAGGCGGAGGTCTTTGCCTCAATTCGTGAGGCTTACAGCATTCCGCGCGATGAGAACCGCAAGCTGCGCGACTATCCAACCTTGGCGCACGTGATCCGCTTCGTGTATGAGAAACGGACAGACTTGGCAGCAATTCCAACAACGGCGAAGCAAGAAGTCAAACCAGCAGCGCCCACAATCGCTGTGGTGTCAGAGAAACCGGCACCCATCGCGACACCTTCGCAAGTCGTCGCTGGCGATGGCGCGGTGGTCAA
This sequence comes from uncultured Acidobacteriaceae bacterium, assembly GCA_963731405.1. GTDB lineage: Bacteria > Acidobacteriota > Terriglobia > Terriglobales > Acidobacteriaceae > Sulfotelmatobacter. Next base: position 54,951 of record CAVSVS010000008.1, read on the forward strand.
GGAACGCATTCTCGCGCTGGTGGTAGAGAAGACCGGCTATCCGAAGGACATGCTGGATTTGGATCTCGATCTCGAGGCCGACCTCGGTGTCGACACGGTCAAGCAAGCCGAAATGTTCGCGGCCATCCGCGAGATCTACAACATTTCGCGCGATGAGAACCGCAAACTGCGCGACTATCCGACGCTGGCGCATGTCATCCGGTTTGTTTTTGAGAAGCGCCCAGACTTGGCCGGTGCGACTCCGATCTCCGCAATGCCCGTAGTCAAGGAAGAACTCAAGACCGCGCCACCGACGCCTACGGTGATTTCCACGAAACAAGATGCCGCCGATGCGGTCAAGGAACGCGTTCTGGCGCTGGTGGTGGAGAAAACCGGCTACCCGAAAGACATGCTGGATTTGGAACTCGATCTCGAAGCCGATCTTGGCGTGGACACCGTCAAACAGGCCGAAATGTTCGCGGCCATCCGCGAGATCTACAACATTCCGCGCGATGAGAACCGCAAACTGCACGACTATCCGACGCTAGCGCACGTCATCCGGTTTGTTTTTGAGAAGCGACCCGACCTGGCTGCAGCCCCGGCGGCAAAAGAAGAAGTCAAATTCACCACGCCCAACATCCATGTGGTAGCTGAGAAACGAGCTCCCACAGCGACATCAACACCAGCGGCCACAGCCGACGCGGTCAAGGAACGCATTCTCGCGCTGGTGGTGGAGAAAACCGGCTACCCGAAAGACATGCTGGACTTAGAACTCGATCTCGAAGCCGATCTCGGTGTTGACACTGTCAAACAGGCCGAAATGTTCGCGGCCATCCGCGAGATCTATAACATTCCGCGCGATGAGAATCGTAAACTGCGAGACTATCCCACACTAGCCCATGTGATCCGGTTCGTCTTTGAAAAACGGCCCGACTTGGCGGGGGCGCCTGCCGTTCCATCAGCAGCACCTATCAGTGCGCCAACCGTGCCTACCCCGTCACCAGTCGCAGCCCAAGCGGCAACCGACGATGCGATCAAAGAAAAGGTGCTGGAGATCGTGGCCGAAAAGTCGGGCTATCCCAAAGATATGTTGGACCTTGACCTTGATCTCGAAGCAGACCTCGGCATCGACACCGTCAAACAAGCAGAGATGTTCGCCGCGGTTCGAGCGGCGTATAACATTCCGCGCGATGAGAATCTCAAGCTGCGCGAATTCCCAACCTTGGCCCACGTGATCAGGTTCGCTCGTGACCGGCAGCCTGGTGTGCCCAAAGAGCCTGCTGGAAGCCCTTCGGCGGTGCAAGAGAAGCCAGAAGCGCAGAAGAAACCAGCGGCATCTGCATCTTCGCCTTCGAAGGCGATTGCCGTTGCGCGTCCGACTGCAGCCAGTTTCGACGCCGCCAATCGCATTCCGCGCCGCGTACCTGTTCCCAACTTGCGTCCGTCACTTGCTATTTGCAAGCCAACTGGTGTGACCCTCAGTTCCGGCCGGCGAGTGGTCCTCATGCCCGACAGGTCTGGCGTAGCTGACGCTCTAGCCCAACGGCTACAGACGATGGGCGTTGAAGTTTTGCGCATTGAACAGACGCTCGATGCTGACGCGTTGCAGAATCTCCTTAAGAACTGGCTGGCCGCAGGCCCAATACAAGGAGTGTACTGGCTATCAGCACTGGACAGCGAGGGTGATCTTAATGCAATGAACCTAGCCAGCTGGCATGAAGCCCTGCGAGTGCGCGTGAAGTCGCTCTATGCCACCATGCGCAGTCTGTACGAGCAGATTGCGGCGCCGGGCACGTTCCTCGTTTCAGCGACGCAACTTGGTGGACAGCACGGCTACGATGACTCCGGAGCGAAGGCCCCGTTAGGTGGTGCGGTCGCGGGTTTCACCAAAACCTATAAGCGAGAGCGGATGGACGCTCTGGTCAAGGCGGTCGACTTTGAAGCGGAACGAAGGCCGTCCGAAGTCGCAGACATCCTGATTGGGGAAACCCTGCGTGATCCCGGTGCGGTTGAAATCGGCTACAAGGACGGACTGCGCTGGACGGTCGGGCTGCAAGAACAGCCCGCAGTCGATGGCCAACCCGGCCTAGCTTTCGACGGCAACACTGTCTTCCTCGTCACCGGCGCGGCCGGCAGCATCGTATCGGCCATCACCGCCGATTTGGCGACGGCCTCCGGGGGCACGTTCTATCTGCTCGATCTGGTGCCCGAGCCTGATCCGGACAATCCTGATCTCAAGCGCTTCGTGACCGACAAGGACGGCCTCAAGCGCGATCTCTTCGCACGCATCCAGGCACGTGGCGAGCGCGCCACGCCGGCCCTGGTTGAAAAAGAGCTGGCAGCACTGGAGCGAGCGCAAGCAGCCTGCAAAGCCATCGAGGCCGTGCAAGCCACCGGTGGTACGGCGCATTACTTCAGCGTCAACCTCACGGACGCAGACGCTGTAACCAAAATCATCCAGCAAGTGCGCGAACGCAACGGACGCATCGATGTGCTCCTGCACGCCGCCGGCACCGAGCGCAGCCACTTCTTACCTGACAAAGATGCGCGCGAATTCAATCTGGTCTTCGACGTCAAGAGCGACGGCTGGTTCAATCTTCTGCGTGCTATCGGCGACATGCCTCTTGGGGCGACGGTAGCGTTCAGTTCGATCGCCGGGCGCTTCGGCAACGCCGGACAAACGGACTACAGTTCGGCCAACGACCTGTTATGCAAGATCACTTCGAGCTTCCGCACCGACCGACCGGCAACGCGTGGCATCGTCATCGACTGGTCGGCATGGGGCGGCATCGGCATGGCTACGCGCGGCTCCATCCCTAAGATGATGGAACTGGCAGGCATCGATATGCTGCCACCGGAGGCGGGGATTCCTCTGATTCGACGCGAATTGACCGTTGGAGGGACACGCGGTGAAATTGTGATCGGCCAACGTCTCGGCGTCCTGCTGAACGAATGGGATGACACAGGAGGGCTGGACACATCAGCAGCGGAAACCCTGACGCGATCCGGACAAGGACCAATGGTCGGCAAGCTGGCAAGCGTCGGGGTGCAGAGTGGCCTCAAAATCGAGACCACACTGGACCCGGCGATTCAACCGTTCTTGCATGACCATCAAATTGACGGCACACCGGTGTTGCCTGGAGTCATGGGCGTCGAGGCGTTTGCCGAAACTGCCTTGTGCCTGCTTCCCGGCTGGCACATCGAGGCGATCGAAGACGTAAATTTCCTGGCGCCGTTCAAGTTCTACAAGAAGCAACCGCGCACAGTGACGGTGGAGGCAGTCATCTATCCGGAGCGCGACACGTTGCTGGCAGACTGTCGCATGACCGGCCAACGGTTGCTTCCCAATCAGGCCGAGCCACAAGTGACAACGCATTTCACGGCGCGGGTGCGACTCACGAAACAGATGCCCAGAGCGGAGACCGTGCCAGCGCTGTGTTTGACTGATGGACACATCATCGAAGCCGCTGACATCTATCGCCTCTACTTTCACGGGCCCGCATACCAAGTGATGGAACGGGCGTGGTGGGACGGACATCGGATTGTCGGGCTCTTGGCAAAAGGCTTGCCAGCAAACCATATGCCGTCCGAGCTGCCGACATTTATGGCGCCACGTCTGATTGAGCTTTGCTTCCAGACTGCCGGGGTCTGGGAGATGGGTGCGCAGGGCCGGATGGGTCTGCCGCAGCACATTGATCGCGTTTCATCATTGTTATTACCGGCACCGGAGTCGGCCGACACTCGCTTATACGCCGTGGTCACTTCTGACCCGGTTCGCGGCAACTTCGATGCAGAGGTTGTGGATACGAAAGGAAACCGCTACCTGCATCTTAGCGGGTACCGCACGGTAGCGGTTCCCAACGCGGTGGATGCCGAACGGTTGAAGGCGCTACAGGCTGCAATGTCACTAGACGCCGTCGCTGCATGAAGAAGATGAATTGATTGTCGTGACGATCTTGTCCTGACGATCTGCGGATCGGGGGACCTATGGAACACGAATTTCAACGCGTGGCCATCGTGAATCGTGGCGAGGCCGCTATGCGTTTCATCCACGCAGCCCGCGATTTTAATCAAGAGCACGGCACATCGTTGCGCACCATCGCGCTTTTTACCGAGCCTGACCGCCATAGCATGTTTGTGCGTGAGGCGGACGAGGCAGTGTGTCTCGGGCCCGCTCAGGTAGTCGATCCAAACACTCACCAGCTTAAGAGCAGTTACGTCGACTATCGCCGGCTCGAATGCGCGCTGGCGACCGCACGCGCTGACGCGGTTTGGGTGGGATGGGGCTTTGTGGCCGAGCACGCCGCATTCGCCGATCTTTGCCACGAGTTGGGCGTCGTGTTCATCGGCCCAGATGGCGATGTGATGCGGCGCGTGGGCGACAAGATCGCCTCGAAACGATTGGCCGAGCAGGCGCAGGTATCAGTAACGCCCTGGAGCCATGGCCCGGTGGAAACGCTCAATGACGCCTTGGCTCATGCTGAGCGTCTGGGTTATCCGCTCCTGATTAAGGCCACCGCCGGAGGTGGCGGTCACGGGATTCGTCTGGTGCGTTCGGCTGACCAACTCCCGCAAGCCTTTGCGAGCGCCCGGGCCGAGGCATTCAAGGCCTTCGGGGATCCGACCGTTTTCATGGAGCAACAGGTGCAACGCGCGCGTCACGTCGAGGTCCAAATTATTGCCGACCACTACGGGACGACATGGGCCGCGGGCGTGCGCGACTGTACCATCCAGCGACGCCACCAGAAAATCCTCGAAGAAGCACCCTCGCCGGCGCTTTCTCCGGAGCAGGATCGGGCGCTGTGCGAGGCGGCGGTGCGGTTGAGTCAAGCCACGGGCTATCACAACGCCGGCACGGTCGAATTCCTGTACGAACCGGAAATCAACCGCTTCTCGTTCATGGAGATGAATACTCGGTTGCAGGTCGAACATCCGGTGACCGAATGCACGACCGGGCTCGATCTCGTGAACCTTCAGATCCACGTCGCGCGTGGTGGCCGCCTGGAAGGTGAACCGCCGCGCACCATCGGCCATGCCATTGAGGTGCGGCTGAATGCGGAAGATCCGGACAACGGCTTTGCTCCGGCTCCGGGCGTTATTGAGCGGTTCAGGATTCTGCCAGGGCCGGGAGTGCGCATTGACACCGGAGTAGCGGAAGGCGATGCCATCCCCTCGGAGTTCGACTCGATGATCGCCAAGATCATCGCCCACGGCAAGAACCGGAAGGAAGCGCTTTCCCGTCTGCAGCGGGCGCTGCGCGAGAGCGTTGTCGTCATCAAGGGCGGTGCCAGCAATAAAGCGTTTCTGCTGGAATTGCTGAGCCGCCCCGAGGTGCAGTGTGGAGAAGTACACGTTGGATGGCTAGACCACTTGGCGGCGACCGGTGAGCACCTCTCTAGGCGTTACGCCGACGTAGCTCTGGTTCAAGCCGCGATCGAGACCTACGATGCCCAGTTAGCCGTGGAGCAGACGCAGTTTTATGCATCGGCGGTGCGCGGGCGGCCGCACGTCCGCTGTGAGGCAGGCCTGACTGCGGAACTACGCTATCGAGGCCATTGCTACTCGCCGAAAACCTATCGCCTCGGCCCTCAGCGATACCGTGTGGAGGTGAATGGGGCGCGCATCGATGCCCAGATCGACCGTTTGGGTCAGTTCGAATGTTGGCTCACCGTCTTCGGACGGCGCTTTCGTGTCATCTCCGTAGTCCAGGGGATAAGTTACCGGATTGAAGTGGACGGTGTGTCCCACCGGATTGATCGAGATGACGGGGGCGTGGTGCACGCGCCGGCGCCGGCGGTAGTGGTTTCCATTCTCGTCAAACCAGGCGACATGGTTGCGGTTGGCGACCGCTTGGCTGTGCTCGAGGCCATGAAAATGGAGACGCAAGTCGTGGCTTCATTTTCCGGAAAAGTTCGGCAAGTGATGGCGATACCCAACGTTCAGGTGGACACTGGAGCCCCGCTCCTGCAAATCGATCCCGTCGCCGGTGGAGATACGGTTGCGGCCGCGGAGCAAGTGGTCTTTGGCACGTCGCTTGCCTCGGATGGAACCGCAGAAGAAATTCTAGCCAGCAGCTATCAAAGCCTGGATGAACTCCGCCAGCTCATGTTGGGCTTTGACGTCGATCCCAAGCACACCACGCGTCTACTCGCCGAGTGGAGCAAGAATTGCCCGGTGGACAGCGAGGAAGTAAGACTGCGCGAAGATGAGATCCTCAACATTTTTGTGGACATACGTTCCCTATTCCAACGCGAGCCGGAGGTGAACCATCGGGCCAGCGGTGAAGAGCCCACCGCCGAGGCCTATCTGTTTTCTTACCTGCGTATGCTGGAGACGCGTGGTGAAGGACTCCCGCCAACCTTTGTCAGTGCGCTGCAACGTGCACTCGCTCACTACGGTGTGCAGACGCTGGAACGCTCCCCTGAACTAGAAGAGAGCTTGCTCTGGATCTACAAGTCGCATCAACGCGCGGAGCAGCAAGTCGCCCCGGTTGTGGGCGTCCTCGAGCGGCGTCTGCGGCAGGTCCAGAAGCTGTCGCCGCACGCTGAGGAGTCCTTTCGGACACTCCTCGACCGGATGGCCTCCATGACCAAGGGCCTCTTTCCTGCGATCACCGACCTGGCTCGGGAAGTGCGCTATCGCTACTTCGACCAACCGCTGTTTGAGCGGGCACGTCAGCAGGTCTACGAGCAAATGGAGGAACACCTCGCCTATATGGCTGTCAATCCCGATGCCGCGGACCGCTTCAAGAGAATCCGCGCGTTGGTCGAATGTCCGCAGCCGCTGTTCAATCTAATCTCCGGCCGGCTCGCGACCGCTGACGAAGCCATGCGCAAATTGATGTTGGAGGCGCTTACCTGGCGGTATTACCGGATTCGAAAGCTCACGAACTTTCGCTCCGTGGCTGTGGACGGGCAGTGCTGCGCATCGGCGGAGTACGATCATGAGGGGAAGCGCATTCACGTGTTCACCACCCACGCTGAGTACTCCCGCCTCGCGGAGGCGGCGCGGACGCTGTTTCCAATGATTGCGGAAGTCCCGGCAGACCACGACGTCGTCATCGATTTTTATGTTTTCCATTCGGACAGGCTGGGCGACACGGAAGCTACGCAGCAGGAAGTGCATACCGTGCTTAGCGAGGCTGGCTTCCCGCGCTCTATCCGGCGCATTGTAGTGACAGCCGCCGGCACCGGTCACGGCCAGGGGATGGCCGGCATGCATTTCACCTATCGCCCCAGCGGGAATGGGTATGAAGAGGAGAAGCTCTACCGCGGAATCCACCCCATGCTGGGAAAACGGTTGCATCTCTGGCGGCTTAGCAATTTCAAGATCGACCGCCTGCCGTCCGTCGAAGATGTGTACCTGATCCACGCCGTTGCCCGCGATAACCCGAAGGATGAGCGGTTGTTCGCGTGCGCGGAAGTGCGCGACGTAACTCCGGTGCGAGATAAGACGGGTCGCATCGTGCAACTGCCGTATCTGGAGCGCATGTTAACGGAAGCGATGGCCGGCATCCGGCTATTCCAGTCGCGGCGGCCGATCCATCAACGCCTCCATTGGAATCGCATACTCCTCAACGTGTGGCCGCCGTTCAATCTTGGGCGGGATGAATTGCGTGATCTTGTGCGCAGACTTGCGCCTGCAACCGAACACCTGGGGTTGGAACAAGTGGTGGTACGCGTCCGCATTCCCCATCCGACGACCGGCGAGCTGCGCGACATGGTGGTGCGCATCTCGAGCCCAGGCGGCAGCGGTATGCTTACCACCTTCCGACTCGCGGACAAACTACAACCAATCAGACCGCTGGCCGAATACGACCAGAAAGTCGTTCGCATGCGGCAGCGCGGGTTCATCTATCCTTACGAAATCGTCAAAATGCTCACACCCGCTCCGGAACACACGCGGGCAGAATTTCCGGCCGGCGATTTTGTCGAGCACGACTTTGACTCGGAAGGCCGTTTGGTCGCTGTCGATCGTCCCTATGGTCAAAATAAAGCCAACATCATCGTTGGCATCATCCGCAACTTTACCACCCGGTATCCCGAGGGCATGACCCGCGTCCTCATGCTGGGAGATCCGAGCAAGGACCTGGGCGCTATAGCAGAACCAGAGTGCCGGCTCATCCTCGCAGCTTTGGATCTGGCCCAAGCGAAGGGCGTTCCCCTGGAATGGTTCCCCATCTCGGCCGGCGCCAAAATCTCGATGGACAGCGGAGTGGAAAACATGGATTGGATTGCCCGCGTCCTGCGGGGCTTGGTGGAGTTCACGCAAGCCGGCGGGGAAGTAAATGTGGTGGTGAACGGAATTAACGTCGGCGCGCAGCCGTACTGGAACGCCGAGGCCACCATGCTCATGCATACTCGGGGCATTCTGATCATGACACCGAAAGCGGCGATGGTACTGACGGGCAAGCGCGCGTTGGAGTTCTCCGGCAGCATCTCGGCCGAGGACAATCAAGGAATCGGCGGTTACGATCGCATCATGGGTATCAACGGCCAGGCGCAGTACTGGGCCCGCGATATCGATGAAGCCTGCCACATTCTGTTGCGCCACTATGATCACACTTACGTCGCTCCGGGCGAGCGGTTCCCTAGGCGGGCCGCGACGGCCGATCCTTTTAATCGCGATGTGCAAGTCTATCCGCTCGGCAGGAACACTAATGGCGAAGAGGGATTTGAACTGATCGGCGAGATTTTGTCGGACGAGACTAATCCTGGGCGCAAGAAATCCTTTGATATTCGCAAAGTGATGATGGCCGTCATCGACCAGGACCACGCTCCACTAGAGCGCTGGGCTGGCATGCGCGCGGCGGAGACCGCGGTCGTGTGGGATGCCGATCTCGGTGGCTATCCAGTTTGTCTGATCGGCATCGAATCCCGGCCCCTGCCTCGGTTAGGATTTGTTCCCGCCGATGGACCGGAGCAATGGACTTCCGGCACGCTCTTTCCACAATCCTCCAAGAAAATCGCGCGCGCGATCAACGCGGCGAGCAACAATCGACCGGTGGTGGTCCTAGCCAACCTGTCGGGCTTTGATGGTTCCCCGGAGTCAATGCGCAGGCTGCAACTTGAGTACGGTGCCGAGATCGGGAGAGCTGTAATTAACTTCAAAGGCCCCATCGTCTTTTGTGTAATCTCGCGCTATCACGGAGGCGCCTACGTGGTTTTCTCGCGGGCGCTGAATGAAAGCGTCGAAGTGGCAGCCTTGGAGGGAACGTATGCCTCGGTGATCGGCGGTGCTCCGGCGGCAGCCGTGGTTTTCGCCGGTGAGGTTGAAGCCAGGGCCCGCAAAGATGCCCGCCTGCAGCCTCTGAGCCAAGCGATGGCCCAGGCCGAGGGTGCGGAGGAGGGTCGGTTGCGCGCCCAGTGGGACGAACTCTTCAAACTCGTACACTCCGAGAAGCTGGGCGAGTTGGCCGCCGAGTTTGACCGTGTGCACACTGTGCAACGGGCTCTCGACGTGGGTGCTCTGAATTACATTATTCCGCCTGCCAACCTGCGGCCGTATCTCATCGATGCGGTCGAACGCGGTATCGCAAGAGAGGAGAAATCCGCAAAGTCGGGAACCAGGATGAGGGAAGCGGCTTAGGCTCCTCCAGGGTGAATTGGATGAACGTTCATTGGTTGGAACAAATCGAAGCAGATGTACCAGCGGAGAATGATTGGCTGAGCGCAAACGAAGTGGTCTGCCTGAACAGCATACGCTTTGCGAAGCGCCGCAACGACTGGCGGCTGGGGCGCTGGACGGCGAAATGCGCTCTGTCCCTTACCCTCGATGTGCCTGCTCATCTTCAGGCCCTTAAGAAAATAGAAATACGCCCGGCGCCGTCCGGCGCGCCCGAGGTCTTTTTCGGCAACCAACCGGCGGCGGTCACGATTTCAATCAGCCACCGCTCCGGTATCGCGGCTTGTGCCGTGGCGATCTCCGGAGTGGAGATTGGTTGTGATCTGGAAATCGTCGAGCCGCGTAGCGATGCTTTTGTCGCCGACTATTTCACCATCGAAGAGCAAGCGCTAGTTGCGAGCGCGTCTGCGGCCGACCGGGATTGGATCCTGGCGCTGCTTTGGAGCGGTAAAGAGAGCGCCCTCAAAGCGCTGCGTGCAGGGCTTCGCCTCGACACCCGGTCTGTGATCGTTATCCCTTGCGCGTCATTCGACCTTAGTGGCTGGAACCAACTCCGGGTTCGTTACACCGGCGGTGGTTGTACCGAAGGGCAAGTCTTCCACGGCTTGTGGCAACATGCAGACAATATCGTGCGGACCGTGGTCGCCGCTCCGCCGCCGGATCCGCCGATCCCCTTAAAGATCCCCGCCAACTACTTCGACAGTGCATCGCCGTGGAGACCGATTCCATGCTGAATCAGGGACCGCTTCCCTGCTGGGATTTGTATGACTCACTGCGACAACCAATTCGACTTCGACTTCATCGTCATCGGTTCAGGCTTCGGCGGCAGTGTTTCCGCCCTTCGGCTGGTGGAGAAGGGATATAAAGTCGCGGTCATGGAGATGGGTCGACGCTGGACGCCGAACACTCTGCCGCGCACCAGTTGGTCCATCCATCGCTGGTTTTGGCGTCCCAACCTGGGCCTGCGTGGCTTCTTCAACATGCGATTCTTTAGGCACGTGACCATTCTGCATGGTTGTGCTGTAGGTGGCGGGTCCATTACCTACGCCTGTACTCTGCTTTCTTCCCCGGAGAAAGTGTGGGAGACGGGCTCGTGGACGGGATTGGCTAATTGGAAGGCGGAGATGCCGCGGCACTATGAAACTGCCGCGCGGATGCTGGGAGTCACTGAAAACACGATCCTCGGACCTGCCGACCATCTCCTGAAGAACGCTGCCGAGGCCGTGGGATGCGGGCACACTTTCTACCGCACAAAAGTGGGCATCTTTCAGCCCAAGCAGGGAGAACCCGGCAATCAGATCATCCCTGATCCATTCTTCGGGGGAGAAGGCCCCGAGCGAACCACCTGCCTCGCATGCGGTGGCTGCATGATGGGCTGTCGCCATGGCGCGAAAAACACCCTGGATCTCACCTACTTGTATCTGGCGGAAAAGCACGGCACACGCGTCTTTCCTGAAACCCAGGTGGTGAGCGTTAAACCACTGGGTGCCGTGAGTGATGGTGGCGCCGGATACGAAGTGCGCACCGTGAATTCCACCGCGTGGATTCGCCGCGGGGCTCAGCGCTTCACGTGCCGTGGGGTGGTCTTCTCCGCATCTTCGCTGGGCACAATGGAACTGCTCTTTCAATTCAAAGAGAATGGTTCATTGCCGGCCATCAGCCAGCAGCTGGGGAAACATGTGCGCACTAATTCTGAATCGCTGATCGGTGTACGCATGCCGGGTTACCGTGAAGATTTGTCGCAGGGCGTAGCCATCGGTTCCGGCATCTACATTGACCAGCACACCCACATTGAAGCTGTCCGATATCCGCGTGGCTCCGATACCATGGGCCTCCTGACCACGATCCTGACGAATGGCCAACCTGGGCCGCGGCGGATTGCGCTCTGGCTGAAGAATGTCGCCAGCTCTCTGCTACACCACCCGATTAGGACCGTGCGCGTACTGCAACCGTTGGGCTGGGCGCGAGAATTCGTGATTCTGCTTTGCATGCAGGCGCTCGATGGCGAGATTGAGATGCGCTGGCAACGTCCCTGGTTCTGGCCGTTCCGGAAATTTCTTGTCAGCCGGGGCGACAAAGTGCCTACCTACATTCCCAAGGCGAATGAGTTTGCCGAAAAGTTCGCGAAGTTGACCGGGGGGGTGCCCATGAGCATGCTCCCGGAGATCGTCTTCAATGTTCCGAGCACGGCTCACTGCATCGGAGGTTGCGTCATTGCCGATTCTGGCACCCACGGGGTCGTGGATTCACAGCATCGCGTTTTCAACTACAAGAACATGTACATTTGCGACGGATCGGTGGTGGCAGCCAATCTCGGCGTTAATCCGAGCCTGACCATTACTGCGCTTGCTGAGCGAGCCATGAGTTTCATCCCACCAGCAGCGGACATGGCTTGGAACGATACAAGCCTTGGTTCTTGATCATGTGGAGGAAGGAATGAGAAGCCGAAACAGCCACTTTGATAGTGTCTGCATCAAATCCACCGGTTCTTACGTTCCGTCCAAGATTCTGACCAACGAAGAAGTGATGGCAAACTTGCCAACATCTCCGCAGTGGGTCGTCGAAAAGTTGGGGATTCGCGAGCGGCACATCGCTGAACCAGAGGAATACACGTCGGATCTTGCTGCCCGTGCTGGGCTGGACGCGATCGCTTCGGCGGGGCTTGAACCAAATGACATTGAGTTGATCATCGTCTCCACGGCCACACCCGACCGCAAGATGCCCTCCTCGGCATGTATTGCGCAGAACAAGATGGGCATTCGCAACCGCTGTGCCGCGTTCGATGTGGCGGCGGTGTGTGCCGGGTTTGTTTATGGCATCACCATCGCCGGCCAATTCATCCAGAATGGCATGTATGAGCGTGCGCTGGTGATCGGCGCCGACACCTTCTCCAAGGTCACGGACTGGAACCGCCGCGACTGCGTCATTTTTGGAGACGGTGCCGGTGCCGTGGTGCTCGAGAGGAATGATCGGAAGAATGGGCTCTTTTCAAGCATTCTCTTCGCGGAGGGCGAGGGGATGAATGATTTCACAGTCTACCCTGGGGACGCCTACTTCACAATGAACGGAAAAGCGGTTTACGAGAAGGCTACAACCGCGGTACCCGAGTGTATTCAGGAGATTCTCCGCATAAACGGGCTGGGACTCGAAGATGTCTCGATGATCGTTCCGCACCAGGCCACGGCTGGCGTCCTCAAGCGTATCGCCGAGGTACTCAACATCCCTTTTTCCCGAATCCAGACGAACCTGGAGTCGTACGCGAACACTGCTGGAGCTACAGTTCCGCTGCTCCTGGACCAGGTAAACCGACGCGGTCTCCTTCGCGAAGGCGATCTTCTCTTGCTCGTGTCCATCGGCGCAGGCTGGACCTGGGGCGCTAGCCTATATCGATGGTAAGTTCTGATCTACGGTCAGCAAACGGATTGTGAAAAGGTCTAGCATGCCCCGTTCCACTATTTGCAGAAACGTCTGGAAGTTGACCATTCGGTATGCCGACAAATCCGCCAGCAGTCGATGCTGCGGCACTCAAGAATTCGTCTTGCGATGGTCCCTGGATGGCGGACGCTCGTTTCGAGAAATTGTCCGCCAGCAGTGGAATCTCAGTCCCCCCAACACAAGTCGCGAGGTCGAGGAATTTCAGGTTGCACTCTCGGATGTCACCGTGCTTGAACTGGTCATCGTGCCTGACATCAGCAGGGGATCAGCTCGCGCCTCGCTCAAGCGTCTGCGCCTGTCTTGACTCGAAGGGACTCGCTCAATAGTCACTCCGAGTAGCCGTCGTCTGTGTCATCATCATCATCGTCCTTTTTGCGGTCGTCTTCCTCTTCTTCTTCGTCTTCGGGCTCCTGCCGAAGTAGGACATCGGCAGCTACCGACCGATCAGAAGGGTCCGAGTCGAGGCATTCTGGATGTATGCTGCTCATGCCCAATGGTACCTTGTTGCCCCTTGGCAAACGCAGCGTGTCCAATGCCCCGGCGCGAGGACCCCTTCGAGGAGCAGGAGCGGCTTCCACCGCAGAACAATCGCGATGGGCGGCGAAATCAGGAAAATGGGGCCGTTGACTTTCGACACCGAGGGTGAAATCATTATTTTCATCGAGCGGATAGCAGTTTTGCTGGCACTGATTCGCACCTTTCTCCGGTATTCATCCATCCTTCTTCATACGAACATCATCCGACATTAACGCTTTGCGCATTAGAGCCATTGAAAGGGGCCATCATGAAACCCAAAGTGGCTGCCAAGAATCTCAGCAAATTTGATCCCAAAACATTTCTGTCTACGATGGACGGCGGGAGGCAGATCACAGCTTTTCCCAAGAAGCGCATCATCTTTGCTCAGGGCGACTCGTCCGATGCTGTGTTTTATATCCAGAAAGGAAAGGTGAAACTCACCGTTGTGTCGCAGATCGGGAAGGAAGCCACAATCGGCATTTTGAACGAGAGCGATTTCTGCGGCGAAGGCTGCCTTACGGGGCAGCCCCTCCGTCTATGCTCCGCAACCGCGATGACCGATTGCACGGTGATGCGAATCGACAAGAAGTCCATGATCGAAGTGCTGCACCGAGAACACACGTTTTCCGACGTGTTCGTGGCATATTTGCTGAGCCGGAACATCCGATACGAGGAAGATTTGGTTGACCAGCTTTTTAATTCCAGTGAAAAACGACTGGCTCGGATTCTGCTATTGCTGGCTCACTTCGGCAAGGACGGAAAGCCAGAGACTGTAATCCCCAAGATCAGTCAGGAGATGCTGGCGGAAATGATCGGCACAACGCGGTCGCGGGTTAGCTTTTTCATGAATAGGTTCAGGAAATTGGGATTCATTGACTATCACGCGGGCGATGAATTACAGGTTCACAGTTCACTTCTCAATATCGTTCTCCACGATTAGCGCATCGATCCGAAGACCGTAGACGCTACTTCTCTTGCCGACACAGCCACTCTGGGCTTCGCCATCTCCTTCATGACTTCGGCGAGTGTCGCTTTGGCGGATTGTTTCTTGCTTTTCTTTTTACCCGTGGTCCTGTGGGAAAGCTTCATAAATAAATAGCCATTCTGATGCGAAAGACGCCGCAAAATTCAATTGTGCCGACAAATGATGGTGATCGCTGCTCCATTCTGCTCACAATCGCAGAAAGGCTCGCCAACAATTCGCCATTGACGTACTATTCGGATTCCCCGTCAAAGCGAACAGTGGCCAAAATTGACCATTCTTATGCAGGGGTGTTGAGGGATTATCTGTCCGCGCCATGAAAAGAAAACTTAGCCCAAAACAAGCCCTCGCTGTTCCCTGTCCAACTTGCGGTGCTGCTCCGGGAAAGCACTGCGAGCTTACCACGGGCCAACCGCGCACGGAGCCCCATCGCGACCGCCGATTGATCGCAGCAGATAAAGCAGCGCGGGCTTAGTCAGTCGGTTCGGCGGCTGTGGAGGAAGTATGGATAGGCTCAATTCGATTTCGGTGACCGCTTTGAAAGCTCACCCTCGAAATGGGTTTCAACTTCTTCACGACTAAGCGGGTTTTTCGCGTTGGTCAATATGATGGAATACACCACTTTGCTGCCTTCGACCTGAGCGGTGAGAAACGCCTTCTCGTCCAGTTCTTGGGTGGTGAATTTCACTCTTCTACGATCTGCGAGCGTTTTGATCCATTCGTCGCTCATGCAGCGCCCCCCCAAGCGATTGTGTCGAGATGATACGCCTAGGGATGTGCCCCAGAAAATCTTCTACTTGGCGCAGAACATATGCATGGGTGAGAGCGCGGAAGTGCCAGAAGAACGGGTGCTGGACGATCAGGAGGTCTTGAACTGATGAATCGCAGATAGTGAGCAATTGTGAGCAGTCGAGGCGCGGCTGCAACGGTCACTCCTATCGTTCGAGCGTTTTTTTAGTGCTGCATGCAGCGGCGGCTCCAATTCAATACGACCAAACCGAGATTGGCCACATCCCGCGCAACGGCCGTTCCATATATCTGTTTGATGGTGTGCTGCACAGCCATCAGATTGCTGCGCGATGATCCCGTGGCCTCGCTGGTAGGGTCCTTGGCGAGTTCCACCTCATGTTTCATCAGCAGGAATCCACTCTGCTTTCCCAGACGTTCGATTGTCTTTGAGTCGAGTTCTTCCACAGGGCGCATACTTCATTGTACGCAGAATCTTGGGGACAAGTTCGCCCCCAAGGTCGATACGAATGGCCGCCTTGCTCGCCAACTTGCTCGCCAACTATTCATCGACACAGCAGCCAACGGGCAGGACCAGTCATTGGATAGAATACCGATGGACTTGCGTCTAAGTCCATCTCTTGCGTGGGGTCTGGCACCGAATCTCGTTGCTTAGGGCTGGGGGGAAAGAGCAGGGGGCAAAGCCCTGGGCAAAGCCCCCTCCCGCATATGTCCGTGGCACATCCCGCCAGCTAGGGCCACACCTGCTATACTAACTATTGGGGCGGTTACGTTTTTCTCCTCTTTCAGGTCTTCTGACCTAAGCCAGTCCATCTGAAGTACTCCCACACCTTAGGCTTTTCAGCGAGAGTGCGGTCTGCCCATTCCGTTTGGTGGGGCTCGCCAAGAAGGGTCGCTCCCATGAACGCAACTAGCGTTTTATTCGGTCTGCTCATCGTGCTGTTCACAATCCTGCTGCTTCGCTGGATGCGCAGGCTGAAACCGCAGTTAGCCGGGTTCCAATCACAGAGAATATGCCCATCTTGCGGATTGATAACCGCTCGACTAAATCCTCGCTGCTTGGAGTGCGGCGTTGCCAGTTTCTCAAAGCCGTAAGTGTGACGGTGAAGAAATAAACGCCGTCATTCTGACCATTCTCCCAGGCCTTGCACCCTGACGACATAAAATTATGAAAACCATCAAGTTTGTTGTGAAAGTGAACCGTGGCACTCGCGCTCCTGAATATGTTCAGCGCGTTGATCCGACCCCCCTCCACATGACAACCAATCCCAAACTCGCATTGCTCATGGGCAGGCTCACGGCCGAAGAGGCTATCGAATCACTCGGAAACTCCCGGTGCATCCCGGAGTTGTTGTCCGTGCCGGTCGCGTAGCATTCATGCTGAGGATGGTTCCCGATACCCTGATTTGCCCGACTGTGCAAATTTGATCAGTCAAACCTTGGCTGTCAACCTACTATCAGCGCAAAGTAGTGGGGTACAGAAATTGGAACAGTGGGATCAGAGAATTGCGGCGGCGACGAGTTGCCCTGCGTTCGATTGCGGTTCATTGGTCATAGAGTACAGGCAACCAGACAACGTTCAACTCGGCCATCCGAGAGATTGGGAGTTCAAGTGCTTTCGTTGCGGCACGGAGTTTACGGTCGCCCAACGTGAATTAATCTTTCAGTCCATACCGATCCGATGGCTTTCCCCGAATGCGCAGTTAGTGAGCAATTGCGAGTAGAACCGCGGCTTCCCGAGCGATATATCTGATCGGCATTAACACCCAGCGATTTCCGTTATGGACATACTCTCCCCAATGATCTTGCTGCACGAAAACGGATACAAGGCCCTCGCCACGACCAGGGTTGGCGATGATGTGCAGACTGTCATGGCGGAACTTCAGGGCCAGATTATGCAAGTGGGAGAAGGCGACCTCGATGCGACAGTAGGGTTCGGCGATCGCAATGACGAAATCGGGAACCTCGGTCGCAAATTCAACCATATGGTTCAGGAGTTGAGAGAGCGCCGAGAGGGTGTGGAACACCTGCACTGCGCCCAGATGTTGCGTGCGGAACGATTGGCCACAGTCGGAGAACTTGCTACAGGGCGGGCTCACGAAATCCGCAACCTGCTCGCAGGTATTGCAGGAGTGATCGAAATTGTTGGCAGTGATCTATCTGTGAACAGTTCGTCTCGTGCTGCGCTCAAAGACCTTGATTCGGAGATCGTGCAGATTACCCGCATTCTCACCGACCTCTTGCAAGCCGCCCGGCCGCACCCACCTGAGATTCGTTCGAGCGACCTGAACACAACTGTGGAACACGCTGTCGCGTTGGTTCGCCAGCAAGTGCCCTCCGTCTCAATCAGGATCGAACTCCAGAAAGACCTGACTCTGCCCAGCGTCGAACACGACAGCGGTCAGATTCACCAACTGGTTTTGAATCTCTTGTTGAATGCGGTTCAAGCGATTGAGGGCGCGGGCGCAATTCGGGTGGAGATTTCGCTCTTGAAAGGGGATGCCGCGATTACCGTCCTCGATACGGGTCGTGGTATTGTGCCCGAGCATCTGCCCAACATCTTCCGCCCGTTCTACACGACCAAGGGAAACGGCACAGGGCTGGGACTATCGATGGCCCGCCGAACTGTTGAAGATCATCACGGTCGGATTGAGGTAACCAGCGAAATCGGGAAGGGGACAAAATTCTTGGTCGTCCTCCCTCTCCAGCAGGCGACCGCACAAGGCAAAGCGGCCTGAGTGACAGCGCCCGGCCATTTAGAGACACCCAACCTTCCAATCTGCGTGGTTGGTGTTCACTTCCTGCGCCGTGACGCTGTATGCGTGCACGACGGTCCAACGACGCGGATCGTCTTTGCAGAGTAGAACCATGCCCGGCTTAGGCTTGAGGGCGGCATCGAGCCACGTCAACGTGCTCGTGGTGTCTGTTCTTAGTTCGACTTGGATGACGTGGTGATCCATGGTGCTTTCTCCTGCTGTGAAGTGGCCCGCCAGCTAAACGAGCCCCCATGTCATGGTTGCAGGTGACGTTTCGACATACGGTGATAGAGATCACACAGGACTGTGAGGCGGGCAGATGAAGATTCGAGCCGTAGAGCGTTCACACCGGAGGAAGCGGTGCAAAAACGAAAGCGCCCCAGACTCTATTGAGTCGGGACTCCCGTCGATCAGCCCTCCCCCGAAAGCTGCTCACCACCACCGTATGCTCCGATCCTCAACGGGGGAATGGCTCCATCGGGCCACTGTGGAAATGCAGCACTACCCTGCGATGATACGTCTGGACCCAATCGTCGTGCCCTTGGAGATCACGAGCGCGGGAGTGGAGGTAAACTGGCGTTATGCGCAAGCGTCTGGTCCCGCCCATTCCGCAGGATGCACCGACCCTCGACGAAGGCTGGCTGGACCTCGACCGTATAGCCGTGGTCGAGGTTACATCGGAAGAGAAGGAATACCCAGTGGAAGCTGCGCTAGTCGCAGAAGAAATGCGGGGCTGGCGTGCGGGTAGTCCGGGAACTCAAACCATCCGGCTAATCTTCGATCAGCCGCAGCGACTTGCACGTATCTCGCTTGTGTTCGAAGAAACCGAAACGCAGCGTACCCAAGAGTTCGTTTTGCTGTGGTCTTCGGATGGCGGACGCTCGTTTCGAGAAATTGTTCGCCAACAATGGAATTTCAGTCCTCCCGAGACAATACGCGAAGTCGAGGAATTTCAGGTTGCACTCTCGGATGTCACCGTGCTTGAACTGGTCATCGTGCCTGACATCAGTCGGGGATCGGCTGGCGCCTCGCTCAAGAGTCTGCGGATGTCTTGACTCTGGCGCTCCTCCTAAGGAACTTCTGCTATAAGGCAACGACCTGTAATCCGAGCTCACGGGCCTGTCTGCGAAGCCTGGCTTCCAGCCGGTGACGATTCTGTACTTCGTTTTTCGCGCAGATGGCCTCATCGTAAGCCTGGCCGGTGGTTACCATGTGATGGATGATGCGCGCCAATTTGTGCGCGGTGGCCGTGATTGCTTTCGGGGCACCAAGTTTAGCGCGCATCCGGCGATAGAAGTGGCCGAGATGGGATTGGCTGCGATAGAGCGATTGCGACGCCATGCGTAGCGCTGTGGCTGCTCGATTCTTGACCTTGCGGGTTTTGACCGACAACACTTTGCCACCGCTCACCCGGTTGTCGGGACAGAGTCCAAGCCAGGATGCTAAGGCCGACCCATCGTCGAAGCTGGAAGATCAGGACCGATCTCCGCCAAAAGAGTCTGCGTGGTGAGGACGTTGATCCCTGGCACTTGGGTCAGATCTACTCCCAAGATGCGGTGGAGATGAGTCTGCAGGTCGAAGCGCGGCTCGCTCGTCTTCGGTTGGGACTCGTCTTTCGAGGGCGATGGGGAACCTGTGGGCGGATCTACTTTCGACTCGAACCCGTCCAGATACTGCGCAATCTCACGATCCCACGCCGCGATCAACTCTTGGTAATGACGAAACGCCGCCAGCGATTGGCCGAGCGTGAACAAATGCTCACGCCGATAATCTCCCACCAGCGACTTGGCGATGGTATCCGCGCTGGCCTTGATCCGCCGATCGCGGAGTGCAGCCAGCGTATGCGGGTTGCGCTCACCCGCCAGAATGGCCTCCACGATCGCTAACCCGGTCACGCCGGTAATATCGCTGATCACGTGGTTGAGTTGCAGGTTCATCTGATCCAGAGCCTTTTGCATGTGCTGCACGTGAGTCGACGCCATCTGTACCAGGCTGTCGCGGTGACGGAGGTCGATCGCACCGTGCACACGGCTTGTTCCGGCCGGAACGACCCGCGCAGTAAGCCCACCGAATGCAGATACTGCAGCCATTGGCAGTCGGAAACATCAGACTAGCGCCCCGGAAGTTTCTTTACGTGATGGGCGTTGACGAGGAAGACCTTGAATCCTCGCGCCTCCAAGATCTGAAACAGGGGATCCAGTACACGCCGGTACTCTCCATCGCCACGGTCTCGATGTTGCAGGCTTTCAGCCGGTTGGCCGCGGCATGAAGATCTTCCGTAAACTTTGCAAAGCAGCGTACCGCTTGCGGATCGCGATCCGCAGGCACGGCGATGTAGATCTCCGTCGCCCCAATATCCACCCCGGCAACATTTGGGTTTCGGCAAAGCAACAAGGGCGCTCCTGTCTTCTGCTTGCCCTTGCGTTTTCTCGACTTGGGTCCCTCCGCATTGGATTTGACCATGCGAGACGGCCCAGACTGTGCAGAACGGAGTACTCTCCTAATCGGGATCGACGCACCTGGTTACCAGGCGGCCGTCACCACTGTCTTGAGCACAGAGTCTGGGACCATGCTAGAAAACGGGCTCCCGGAGGATGCACCATTGGTTTTTCGGCCTACTTGCCGGCACGCATGGGCCCGCTCATCTTACTGCAACGCTCAGTTCCTTGCCTGGTTTCACCCGCGCACCGCGGCTTAGTTTGCTAGAAAGCAAAAAGAGTAATTTTCATTGAAATCCGCCTGAACCCAGAGAGTGCTTGTCGTCACTGCTCCCCGATCCCGCCCGCAGCATACTAAGGACGACAATTGCAATGCTGACGACGATCAAACTCCTGCACACCATGGTTTGGGCCATTCTCGCCGGGAGCATCGTGGTGCTGCCCCTTGCGGGCGTGATGCGCCGATTCCGCTGGGCTGCGATCCTGACCGGACTCGTGCTGCTGGAGTGCGGCGTGCTGGCTGTCAACGGCGGCAGATGCCCGCTGTCCGACTTGGCCCAGCGGTTTACCGACAGCCACGCCGCCAACTTCGACATCTACCTGCCGAATTGGTTAGCCCAATACAACAAAGTCATTTTCGGAGTGCTCTTCATCGCTGGCGAATTGGTCGTGCTCGGATGCTGGCTCAGGGAAAGGTATACCGCATCATCTCGACCCGCACGCAACTCATCTTGAGCGATTGCGATCCCGAACGAACTGCCGAGTCCGTCTTCTTCGCTAAACATCCTTTTTATGCATGTCTCTTCTGAGCCGATTCTACAATCGGGATTGTCCGGAGTGTACAAAACTGACCATAAATGCAGGGTTCAAATCAGTCATACTTGTAATCAATACCAACTTCCGCGATTCACAGCGCGACGGAGGTCCTGCAAGCATGACTGCAAAACTTGCTACAGTTCACGACCGCATTTTGGCTCGTGTCGAAGAAGCGGCTGCGGTCCGCGACGGAAACATCCTTCAGCACAGAGCCAGCGACAAGCAATGGGTTGGCAGCCTGCAATTTGGCTGCGGATACCTGTCACCATATTTCGTCACCGACCCCGAACGCATGGAGGTTGTCTTCGAGGATGCCTACGTTCTCATTCGCGAAAAGAGAATCAGTTCTAAAAACGACCTGATCCCGATACTTGAGCAGATCACAAAGAGTGGAAAGCCTCTGCTCATAATCTCAGAAGATGTTGGAGGCGAGGCGTTGGCAACTCTTGTCGTAAACAAGTTGCGCGGTCCGCTGCGAGTCGCTGCTGTCAGGGCACCCGGCTCCGGGGATCAGCGCAAGCGCATCTTGCAGGATGTTGCCCGCCTTACCGGGGGCAAGGCCATCACCGAAGACCTCGACATCCCGCTGCGAAACATACGGATTTCCGACATCGGTCAGGCCAAGAAGATCACGATTGATAAGAACAACACGGTGGTCGAAGGCAGGGTCAAGTACGACCAACTTTCTTTTGAGTCTGAAGCCTTCATTCACCCAAGTGGTTCACACTTGACACGTGCAATCCTCGCGGACTGATACTGCACGCGCCTATCCGACCTCGGGCGCACTACCTACTCCCCGTTTGGGTCGAATAGAAGAAAGTCTCGCCGCGCTGAAGCGCCTTGATCGCATAGGGCAACCTACTGATTTCCGACTTTGACATCGCGCCCCGCAAACCAGCGTTGCGTGCCAATTCCATGAGTTGAGGCGAGAGATTCAGAGTGAAGAGCAGGATCGGGATTTTTGTACCAGACTTTGCGATCTCTCGCGCAGCTTGTACGCCATCCATCTGCGGCATCGAGAAGTCCATCAATATGAGGTCGGGAGCAAGCTGGTGCGCCTTTTCTACGGCATCAGCACCATCCACCGCCTCGCCACAGACTTGCCAGTCTGAATTCAGTCCCAGTAAAGTGCGCAGCCCACGTCGAACGGGCGTGCTGTCGTCTGCAATCATGATTCGTACCATCGGGGCTCGCTTTCGGCAGCGCAACAAAGAAGCCTGCGCGACCTGTGAGGAGAAGTGGCGAGAGTGCAAGGCCGCTGGAGCGGGGAGCGGCAGAACTGTTGCGTTTAGTCCCTTAGGGCGAAACAAAGTGAATCGCTAAAGGGTTGATAGGAAACCCGAACTCAATTTGCGATATGTCGTTCATTCGGTCCAAGGCATTGCCTTGGTCCAATCCTCACAGAGTAGCCTCGGGGCGTTTGAAAAACTGCTCACTTTTGAACAGAAACCCGCGTCTGCCAGCCGCACCGTGGCGCCTCCACCGATGGAGCAGCACGCAACTGTCCCCCACCAGATTTGCGCTGGTGCAATCGTGCCGGGAGAGGTCCAGATGGGCTATCCTGATGGCATGGATCATCTAGGGGTTCTTCGGGACAAGATCGGGCGTCTCCGAGTTGAGATCGCCGAGATTCAAGCGTTGAATCAGCAGTTTCGGCGGGACGGCGGGAAAGGAGCAGATGCTCAAGTCGCTCACGGACAGAGGAATGAACGGCTGCAAGCAATCCAACATGAGCTTGTGAAACTCGCAGACCTTGGCCGCAGAGTTGTTTCGACAGAGCAAATGAAGGAGCATCGCTCCCGGCTGCACCCCGCCAAACAGAAGCAAGCGGCCTAGCGTTCCCGCAATGGCTTGAACCACGGGTAACTATCTATCCGGGCTTCGCAACTCTGCGCCGAATAGGAACACCCACCCCAGTTCAGCAGCAATAGTGCAAAAACGAAAGCGCCCAGACTCAATTGAGTCGGGACGCCCGTCGATCAGGCCTCCCCCGAAAGCTGCTCACCACCACCGTATGCTCCGATCCTCACCGGAGGAATGGCTCCAACGGGCCACTGTGGAAATGCGCAGATGCCGCCCCGTTTGACGATTGCCACGCTCATGTCGGATATTGAGACGGAATGGACGTTGAACGCATCGTTGACGAGATTGAGCAGCTACAGGAAATGTTCGAGGCACCGGACATTAGGCCACTCAGCGCAAGCGACATCTCTGCTGCCAATCGCAGGCACGACGAAATGCTCGCGCACAGCCCGTGGTTTCGCCTTTGGCAGCAGTTCGGGGTTTGTTGCCCAGGTGAAGCCGAAGGCGGAGCTCGGATTCAGAGCTAGTGCCACCTTCACCGTCTTGAAACTCATCGGTTACGAAAACGTGATCACGAACGATTAGCCAAAGTGGTCCCTTCCGACCATACACCGATAGAAATACCGCGTATTGTGAGGCTCCACGCAAGCTTCAGGTCACCTCTTCAATGGGAACTACCTTGAATTAAAGGAAGTGGATAAATGGCTACCAAACTATGCCAGAAATGCAAACAAGCTCATCCCGGTCGGGTCTGCGATTACGACGAGAAAGCCGAATGCGCCGAGACGATTGCCGTCGATGAGGTTGCCCCGCCGCTTAGCGAGCCATCAAAAAAGGAGGAAGACTGAGGTTCGTTACGACTTCCAGAGCAACTGAGCGGCCCCGCGTGACGGCGGTCTTGGTCGCTGGCGGGTAACTCCCGAATCGGCGAGCACGTGATTCAAAGCGGCAGGTATTGCTGTAGCGTCTGCTGGAGTGGAGTATTGCGGTTAGCCAATTAAGCAGCGAGCGCGTATCGGCTGTTGGCATAGGCCAGAAGAGCCCTCATTTCTTGGAGCGAAGCAATGTGGAACTCTGCGATTGATCTGGCACGTTTTAGTCGGCCCTCGACTGCCTTGGAAGGATGGAATAGCAGGAACCGGATGTTCTCTTCTCGCGCCCATCTTTGCAGAAACGCGAGCATGCCAAGACCGCCTCCTCCAATGGCACGCACTTCCGAGAGTTCAAGGATGATAATCCGAGCGTCTGTTTGCGAAGTCACGGCATCGCGCAACTTATAAGCCGATTCTCTCTGTACAATTCTGCCCTCACATCCAACGACCGTTAATTCACCTATGTTTGCCACGGTCACATCCAGCATGACTTCCTCCCAGTGTTGGTTCTGCCCTACCACTGGAGCACGGCCCATACCATCCCTTTGTTTTGTGCACGATGAGTCATTTCTTTCTGGGCGGTTCTGGAATTCCTAGAAGAAGCTGAGCAGATTTAACCTACTAGACCGGAAAAATCTCTCTACCTTTGGCAGCAGTACGGGGTTTGCTGGCGATCTGAAGATGGGACACTGGCGTAAGGGTCTAGTCCCACCTTCACCGTTTTGAAACGCGCCTTGCATGCGCGAGGATGTGGGACGGATGACGCAAGTCCCCCGCTTTCGACGCTACTGTATTTGGTTTAGCTTCTGGTAGATCAGCATCGCCACGAGAACCAGAAAAAATACCCCAGACCCCGTGCCGAACACGCGCACCGGGATGATAAGACGGCTCACCTTGGCTAACAGTTCCGTCTGCTCGGCGTGCATGTGCGAACTCGCGTCATCCAGAAACAACTGGTCATCCCTGTGCATGGTGAGGGTGCTCTTGTAGATCAGGAGGACGATCAGACCAATTGCGAAAACTCCGAAGATCACCGCCACGACAGTAGTCATAAGCACCCCGGCCCGATTCCAACTCAAGTTCAAGCGGCTTTCCCGCCCGATGTAGATATAACTTTGACCCTTACAATGTGTCGCTGCTGCGGATTGATTTCTGGTGAGTTTTGACCAAGTTTCTTTAGCAGCTTCAGAAAAAAGGCTACGAAGTGGATACGGCCGGAAGAATATGGGAAGGTGATGCCGTTCAGCTTGCCACAAAAGAAGTCCGCTTGACGCCTCATCGCTCCGCAAACCTAGTGAGATGCGACCGCTGCAACAGCCGAGAGTGGGTCGCACATTTGGAGATTATGGCAGATCGGATAACGTCACGATTATCGGGGTGTGGTCAGATGGCTTTTCCTGCCCCCGAGGTCCCTTATCGATCTCGCAGCTTTCCAGTCGATCTGCCAGCGTTGGAGATAATAAGAAGTGATCGATTCGTATCCCTCGATTGTTCTGGAACGCCTGCCGTGGGGCTTGGTTCGATGGTGTCTTCCCCCCAGATCACTTAATCGGCTCCCATTTGTTTCTCACATTTTCGATAGCTGGAAGCAACACGGGAGCGGAGAGGGAGGTTAGTCAAGGCCGCATTCTTTGCGCCGCGTAGCGGTCGGAGCGAAGCGCAGAGCCTTGACTGGCCTCCCGCGCTCAGTACACTCGCCAGCGGAAAAATGGGAGATCACCCGTTCCCGTGGCCGCCGAGTTTTTCCCGCTGCGCTTTTTTCTGTCCGCCTACTGCCGCAGCGCAGGGTAGTCGGCCGGCGAGGCTCAGCGCCGCGCTTCGTGGTCTTTGAGCCGGTCCCGCGCCACACGCGCCTTCTGCTTCTTGACCTCGTCCACGATCCCGTCGAACCCCTCTTGCGTCATCGCCTGCCCCTTCGCCATCGGAGCCAGGAGGTTGACCAACAGCAGCCGGCACGCCGTGATCTCCACCATCTCCGCACTGGGTCGAAGGCCCGTCTGATCCTGTTCGATCTCGCGCAGCACCAACCCGCGGATCAGTTCCGCCTGCGTCTGCTTCCGCTTCGCCGCCAGCACTTCCAGTCCGTGCAGCTCCGCTTGGTTCAGCTTCGTCCCCACGTGATGCACTCGGAATCGCGCCCGCTTGGCCGCCTCCGCTGCCAGGTTCCTCTCATCGAGCAGCGCCATCGCTCCACCCTCCCGACTACCGGCGTGTTTAGCAGGTATACACGGTTTCCTCACGGAACCCCAGAATACGCTATCTATCGGATGCCATGATGGTTCTCCGATAGCAACCGCAGGTTTCCCTACAGTTCCCTCGCAGGGGTGGAGTGTCAAAATTCTTCCGGTGCGAAGCACCGTTCTTGCACCACCACGAAATTGGATGGACGATCATGCCTTTACTGCCCGCACAGAAGCCGTGGACTCGACCCCGGCTGCAAGCTTCCTTGTCGGCTGCTCCGTCGCACCATTGCTCGGGCCTTTTCGCACACGCAAAGCGGGGGCAACCTGCTTGGCGTGGGCCGTCTTCAGGAAGTCCTGGAAGTCGCGGTCCTTTGAGAAGACATAGTTGAGCGCCTTATCCACAACATCGTCCGCGGATGCGTGGATGAAGGCGGCATACTGATCGACCTGCGTGGCGGTCACCTCATCCAGTCGGACAGAAGCACTGATGTGGCGGCTCTGGTTGATCTCAAGTAGTGGCATGTGGGCTCTCCTTTATAGATAGTGGAATCAGGGAATCTTCTTGCGCAGAATTGGTCAGCAAGCCAGCAGCAATAGGTGGCGCACTCCGTGCCGATGCCGTGGCATGTTGTACTTCGAAGATGGGCTCAACAAGGAAGCGTTTCGCGTCGCGGTCATAGCCGCGAAGCGCAAGCACCTCGCGGACAACGCGGCGGCCCGGCTGACGTTCAACATGAACGACAAAATCGACAGCTTCTGCGATCTCGGCTTCGGTATCGGCGAACGTGCTTTGCGCGTGACTGCGCATCACGAGATTGGCGAAACGGTGAAGGGCTTTCTCCGCCGAGTTGGCGTGGATCGTAGCCATTGAACCCGCATGGCCCGTGTTGAAGGAATCGAGCAGCGTTCGTGCCTCGATTCCGCGGACTTCCCCGAGAATGATGCGGTCCGGTCTCCAGCGGAGAGCGGACTTTAGAAGGTCGTCGAAAGTTATCTTGGCCTTGAACGTATGCGTCTGGCATTCCGTCGGCAGAATGTTCGGCTTCTGTATCTGCAGTTCGGAGGTGTCCTCGATGACAACGAGGCGATCCTGTTCGGGAATAAAGTCGGCCAGTATCCGCAATAGCGTGGTCTTGCCGGTACCGGTTCCTCCACTGATAAGGAGCGTCTTACCGCTGCGAATCTGCTCGGCTAAGAAGTCCGCAAGCGCCCGCGTCAGCGTGCCGCGAGCGATCAGATCATCAACTGTGTAATGGCGGCTGGTGAATTTCCTGATGATGAGCGCAGGTGAACAGCGCACAACCGGCGGGATGACTGCCGCCAACCGACTCCCGTCCGGGAGTTGTGCGTGTAGAAGTGGGTTGTCCTCGTCGAGCTTCTTACCCAGTTGATTAGCAATAACTTCGAGGCCGGTTTGTAGCTTGCCGGCGTCGAACGAAATATTCTGCTCTCGGAACATGATGCCGTCGCGTTCGTACCACCATGAGGCGTCGGGGTTGCCCATCATTTCGCTAACATCTTCGTCGAGCAGCAGCGCCTCGATGGGCCGAAGGAATGGAAGGATCAGTTCGAAGCTCATAGCGGGAACCTCACAGCGATGGAAGCCCAGCGGTTAGCCGGGCTTCCGAGAGTGAAGAGCAAGGGCTTATGCAGCCGTTTCCTCCTGGGGCACTTCATCGTGATCCTGATCTTCCGGGGCGGCCTTTTCGGCGCGGTCCAGCTTCAGGATCGAAGCGACCCGAATTTCCCAGACGCGCTGCTTCGTGTCCGTCTTCTTGCTGTCGTACTCCCGGCTGCGCAGTTCGCCTTCCACCTGAATATGTGCGCCCTTGGTGAGCGTCTTGGCGAACTCAGAGAGCTTTCCGAAGACAACGCAACGGTGCCATTCGGTGTGCGAAATGTACTTTCCATCCTTCTTATAGGAGGACTTGGTTGCCAGCGAAAGAGTGGTGACGCTGAAGTCCGGGTTGTTGGTGCGAGCTTCTGGGTTGCTGCCGAGGAAGCCGATGAGGGTTACTTTGTTCTGGTACATGATCGTGTCTCCGTTTGTTGAATTCGCCCGTTGTTGCTCGGGTCACACTGGGCGGAGCTTAGCGAGTGGGCCCGGCTCCCAAGTGCCGAAGGTCTGCTTTCTGGGAGGTGCCCGAAAGAAGTTTGAGAGGCTTTCTTTGCCGTGGTTCTCAAACTTGTTTTGGGAGGTACCGAGACCCCGAAGGGGCGCGAAATGCGAAGCAGAAGACCGAGCGCCGCCGGGCGCCGGAAAGGCCCCGAAGCTGTGACCGAGCAAGAGACGGGATACATAACGGCAGACACGCTCCAGAGCAAAGTTTTCATCTGCACATTGGCTGTGGAAGCTCACACCATTTGCAGTACGATTCGAGCGGGAAGGTCCGCCCCGAGAAGGACGCAATGCGCCACCGTAGTTGCGCGTCGAAAGGCTCTTGTTCGCCGGCTCCAGCGGACACGAGGACAGGTGGGAAAAGCCGGCCGGATTGGCAGCATGAAACGACATGAATAAGCCTCCGGGGCAAGTCGATGAATCCCTAGCTAAACGCTTGGTCGGCCCGGAAGCGGACGATCGTCAGAGTGAGGAGGTTCACGGCAAGCTCATTGTTCTTCACATTCTCGCGAAAGACATAGGTGACGCTGAGCTGTCCATCGCTCCCGCTTGAGTTCGGTATGATCCCACAGGTCGGAGTAACACCTTCTCGAGGATTGCGCGAGTGAAACCGAACTTGAATGGACGTGACATGTGCACCTCCCAGAGCACTTAATGTGGCGGCCTTTTGGGCAAAACTAACCTCACCGACTCAAGAAGTCCAACGGCCTTCCCGCGGTCAGGTGCTCTGGAGAAGAACGGCTAGGAGGATTACAGCGAATCTATGGAAAGCGTTGCTGTCGAAGTAGACGTGAGAGAACTCAGTAAACAATTCGCAATTAACGACAACGACCTGTGAGACCGCTCGGCACGTGGTCTTCGTGGTCGCAAGGCAAACCTTCGCAGCTTTTTTGATCTGAGAACAATACGGGTGGTGACCCGCGTCAACGACCGTCTGGCAACCGGACTTGCCAGTGTGAAATCCAGAGTTCCACTCTGATCTGCAACAATTTCCTCATGTTTGCGGGAGGTCTGGCCCATCGCACCGTTCTGTTTACCCTAATGTTTCGCAACCTATCAAACGGGATGATGACTCTTGGGTCAAAGTGGGCGAGCTCGCTGGCAAGGGGGAAAGAACATTTTCCTGTTCCCTTTGAGAATTCTTTTGGCCGAGCGCAATTTGGGTGGTGACACTCCGCCCGTTTTTGTTGCCGGATTATGGCTAACGGTAAGGTCATGTACACACAATGGGTTATCGTCGCGTGCTGCCCTACTAAGGCGAGAATTGAGCAGTCGCTACGAAGCCCGTTTGACTGAAATCCTTTTCCGCTTTAAACAGGATTCACGGACCAGCCCTACTGTCGACTCGTGGCCCCTGCGACTGGCGTAACAGAACGCTCTCGAAAAAGCCACTGGAGGTCGAATTTCAGGTTCCGCAAGGAAGACTACGCCCATGGCCACACTACCAAGATCAGCCGAGCCGGCCCCATCGCCATTGCTCGAACTCCTAGAGCCACTTCTCAACATTCAACAAGCGGCGAAAATCCTCGGCATTTCCCAATGCACGCTGAGGAATTGGGTCCAGCGCAAGAAAATCTCCCGCGTCAAAGTCGGTGGACGTGTGATGTTTCGTCCTGATACGATCCGGGGGTTTATAGTCCGCAATACCTATCCAGGGTCCGACTGAAACTCATGCGTGTCTTCAAGCGTCCCGGCAGTTCCTACTACTATTTTGATTTCGATCTGGACGGCAAGACCCACGTCAAGTCCACGCGTCTTAAGAAAGAACGGGACGCGATGGACTATGCCGCCGCCTACCGGATGAGGTTGGTGAAGGCAGAGGTGGGTCTGGCGGAACCCGACAAGCCGCTCGTCCCCACGTTCCAACAGTTCCAAACCCAGTTCGACGCTTGGATTGAGACCCAGCACGCCGAGCATCCGGGTACGCTGAAATTTTATAAGGGCAATTACCAGATCATGCTGGGATTCGACGAGATGCGGGATCTGCCCCTCGATCGTATCGATGAGGCGGTGATTGAGCGCTTGAAATTCTGGGCGCTGAGCAAGGTGGGAAAGACGACGGTCAATCGCTACCTGGCAACACTGAGAAAGGCACTGCGGTACGCGTGGCGGAAGCTAAAGATCATCGACCGGGCCCCCGTCATCGAGCAATACGAGAATGAGCGGCAGGTCGAATACGTCTTCGACGCGAAGTCCTACCAGCAGTGGATCGAGAAAGCAGAGGAGCCCCTGAGATCGGCATCAATCTTGGCGCGCAACTCGGGGATCACGCGGGTCGAGATGCTGAATCTCGAAAAAGATTGCGTGCTCATCCGCAAGAGTCCCGATGAGGACGGCAACTGGGGAGACCTGGTCATCAAGCGCGGATTGAAGCGGCGGGCCAGGAAGCGCGCTCTGAAGATTAATGCAGAGGCCAAAGAGGTCCTCGAACAGTTGGTCATGGAATCGAAGGGACGGCACGTATTCAGCCAGCCTCGTCATCCAGACAAGAAACTCGAGCCTTGGGTCTTGGAATCCCAAATGGGCCGGCTGCGTGATAAGATTAAAACCGATCCGGATGCCGGACTTCACACTCTCCGCCATACGTTTTTGACCGAGGCTGGGGAGTATACGGACGCTTTTACGCTGCAGTACATCGCCGGGCACGACACCATCAAGACCACGATGCGGTATGTGCACCCTCGGGCGGAGTCAGTCAGCCGGGCGTTCGGTAGGATCAATCGGAAGAAGAAGCCGGCGCAGTCGGCGTAGTGCGGATGCGAAAGGTGCATACAAAAACGCATACAGTAAAAGTAATGGCAGCTGGGAGATATCTACTTAAGTAATTGAAAATAATGTAGTTATTAACGTGCGGAAGTGGTGGAACTGGCAGACACACCATCTTGAGGGGGTGGCGCCGAAAGGCGTGGGGGTTCAAATCCCCCCTTCCGCACCAGCTTTCACTACCGCTCCAGCTGCGCTCTCAGATCTGTTTCAGATCGTCTCCTTCAGCTTCT
The DNA here is from genome assembly GCA_963731405.1 of uncultured Acidobacteriaceae bacterium. Taxonomy (GTDB): domain Bacteria; phylum Acidobacteriota; class Terriglobia; order Terriglobales; family Acidobacteriaceae; genus Sulfotelmatobacter. Next base: position 86,217 of record CAVSVS010000008.1, read on the forward strand.
TCTCCTTACTCTCGGATCGAGATCAACCCTTCCCAACTCTGCCGCATTCGCTCCTCTGCAACTTAGATTCGGACTCCCGGACACAACTGCCAACCCTTGTTATCGTTCGAGCCCCTTGTTGTTTGCACCAACAGAGTGACTCTGCGGCCGGACGTGCAGTGCATTTATTGATTTTCGTAACTGTTCTCCGAGAAACCATGATGCTTCGTGTCACACATAACTCTAGACACTTACGATTTTGCAGACAACTCTGGGACTTACACCCGCAGATGTTATGGAGATGAATTTGCCTCTCTGCTCTATGTACCACGGTTTCTCGGACGTCGCGGCTTAACACGAGACAGCTCAAAACAACTGTGTCGAGCGCTCCGTTTGGTGGTCAAGGAGAGGAAAGTGATGAAATCTGTTTTTGGCTGCAGGCTTTCTCTGGTAGTGACGTTCGTCGCCGTGCTCCTAAGCGCGACATTTACGCTGGCACAAGGAATCGTAACTGGCTCCATCTCGGGCGTGGTGCAGGATCAACAGGGTGCAGTCGTGCCGAATGCGAATGTTACGGTCACGCATCTCGCTACCAACCGAGTATTCACAACGCAAACCACTTCCGCGGGAATCATTGCGTTGCGCGACCTGCCGACCGGATCCTACAACGTGAAGATCGAAGCCGCGAACTTCCGCGTTTACGAGGCCAAAAACTTGACGGTGAGCGTCGGCAAAGACACGGGCCTGGGAATGGTACAACTGCAGCTTGGAACATCGAGCGAGTCGGTCACTGTAGAAGGTACTGCGCCCCTGATTGAGTCCACGACCGATCAAATTTCCGACACCATCGGCGCGGAAAAGGTCACCAGCCTCCCCATGGGAAACACTTTCGACTCTCTAGCCCTGTTTCTCCCTGGCGTAGTCACCGTTGGTGACGCCAGTTTCAGCAACAACAACGGTGCAGAAATGTCGGTCAATGGACTGCGAGCGCGCGCCAATAATTTCCAGATCGATGGTCAGAGTAACAATGACAACTCCATCGCTGGACCATCGATCTTCTTCGGCAATCAAGACGCTATCTCCGAAATGCAAGTCGTGACGAACTACGACGCGCAGTTTGGTCGCAACACCGGTGCGGTGATCAATTACGTCACTAAGTCTGGAACGAACCAATTTCACGGGACGGCCTACGAATTCTGGCAGGGATCGACGTTCGATTCGCTGGAGAATAATGAAAAGAATCCGCTGCTCGGGTTTTGTTTGCCAGATCAGACGGCAGCGGATGGATGCATCGTTCCCAAGGTCCCCGGATTTGTGGATAACCGCTTCGGCGGCACCGTGGGCGGCCCGATCAAAAAAGACCGAGTGTGGTTTTTCGGTTCAGGCAACTTTGAGCGCCAACGCTTTGAAGGCTCCCCGGCTTCGACTGCCGGAGGACTAGTACCCACTCCAAACGGCGATGCTCAACTGACAGCCGCCTTCCCTTCCAGCCCCATCGGGTTGATTGAGAGCACCATCGGGCCGAATGCGGTTAAGTCTGGAAACCCAACCTTCACTAATATTCAGAACGTGCTGGTAACCAATCAGATCGATCCGACGACCGGTTTTGCATTCCCGTGCGTCACTCAGGGCGTGAACGGTTGCACGCCAGTCGAATTTGGATCGCTCACCCGATTCGTTCCGGGGCCATTCAACGATTACGAGGCCACCGGGCGACTCGACTTTAAGCTTTCCGAAAAAGACAACTTTTTTGGCCGCTACGTATACCAGAAGACTGATTCCGGTGGCGTCAACTTCGGCAATGGAATCCAGGTGGGCGACTGGCAAACGGTACCTGGGTTGAGCCAGCAGATTGGCCTGGACTGGGTGCGTAACTTCAGCAATGCCTTTGTGAATCAGGTGCGCTTCAGCTACTCACGGGCCAGTAGTTTCTTTGATGAGCAATCCTTTTCGGGTTGCAATTCGACTAACCCCACGAATTGCCCGGCAGACATGGTCTTGATTGGTTCCGCGCCACAGGACAGCGTGAGCTTCGGCGTGTCGGCAGGCTTTCCGCAAGGGCGAATCATCAATGTGTACCAACTGCAAGACAATGCCTCGATGCTGAAGGGGCGGCACTCGCTCAAGTTCGGCGGCGAAATCGATCAACAGCGGTCGCCGAACGTGTTTCTACCGGGCAACAATGGGATATTCCTGTTTACCTCGTACAGCGACATGATTGCCAACAATCCGTTCGGAACTCAGATCGCATTGGGCAGTCCAACATTGCCGTTCAGTGAATGGGACTTGGGCTTCTATGTGCAGGATGATTGGAGAATCAAGAGCAATCTGACGCTGAATCTAGGCATGCGCTGGGATTGGTATCAGCAGGCGATCAACTTGCTGCACGATCAGAGCGTAAAGCAGCAAACCGGGTCAAATCCTCTCTGGTCGACTAGTCTACCGCTTAGTCAGACAACGGTACCGTCCGTTCCACAAGCATTGAAGAACTTTGCTCCAGTAATAGGCTTCGCATGGACCCCTCACATACTGAGTGGGTTGCTGGGCCAGGACAAGACCGTGATTCGGGGCGGCTTCCGAATCGCGTATGATCCGGCGTTCTACAACATGTTCCTGAACGTGGCCACGGCAGCCCCGAAGGTGAATTTTGCGACTCTAGGTCCGATTGTCGGAGGTGCGCCGACCGGCGTGCCGGCTAATGGTCTTTTCGGCACGCAGGTTATTCCCTTCCTGACGCCCCTGGCAGCGGGCGGAGATCCGGGATTCGCAAACCAAGTGCAGGTGCCCCAGAATTTCCGCAATCCTTACACGGAGCAGTGGAACCTGGGTATCCAGCATTCATTCACGCCCAGGATCGTGGCGGAGGTTCGCTACGTAGGCAATCACGCCGTGGGACAATTCCAGGAACTCAACGGAAATCCTGCGCTGCAACCCTTAATCAGCGCAGGCTTCCAGAATTTGATCCCTGCCGGATTGACGCCCTGCAGCGATCCGACAGCTCCAGGATCCAGCGCCGGATATGCGAATTGCAACTTTACCAACGTGATCCAATATGCCAATACAGCGTCTTCCAGCTACAGCGGACTGCAGAGTGAGTTGCGGATCGCAAATTGGCGCGGACTGACCGCCACGGCTTCCTACACGTACAGCAAAACAATCGACAACGCCAGCGAGGTATTCAGCACAGTTGGTGGCGGAAATACGTTGGCGTACGCGCAGAACCCATTCAACTCAGGGGAGGCAGAACGGGCTAACTCGGGGATCGACTTTCCCCACGTCGTAGGTGTCGCTGTCGTTTACGACTTGCCGTTCTACAAGGCACAGCATGGACTTGTGGGTCATCTGCTAGGTGGATGGCAAGTCAACACCACCTATCGATATACCAGCGGCCAACCGTACACGACCATTCAGCGGTACGTGAACGGAAGCCTCTGCGATCCAACTGGAAATTTCGGTGGAACCTATGACGCCTGCCGTCCGATCGTTTCGAATGCGGGTGCGCCGTTGGACACCGTCGGGCAGTACACATGCACGGGGTTGACTGCTTCGACGTGCAGCCTCTCAGATTTTGTGACCGGGCTGCCGACCACAACCAGCGCCGTGCACTGGATCCAGAACACTCCCGCCGCTGCTATCGTCTACGGTACTCCATTCGCGGGAACCAATCGCAATACGCTGCGCGGGCAGGACATCAGCACGGCGAATCTGGCGTTCTTCAAGAACATCAGGATCACCGAGAGGTTGACCGCCCAATTCCAGGCGCAGGCTTTCAACGTGTTTAATACCCAGTTCCGTGGTGTTCCCGATCCTATCTTGGACAATGTAACCCGGGGAAGCTTTCAGAACACCAACTTCAACAGCAATGGTGGGCTCACGTTCGCCGGCAACAACGTTACGGATGGAATTGGCAGAAGGCGTCTGTTGTTTGGAATGAAACTGATCTTCTGATCGTCTATCCCTTATCCTCAAGTTGCAGGACAATTGAGGAGGGCCGGCTCTGGGAGCCGGCCTTTTTTCTTGATGCGAACGGCGCACACGATGGCATCGATGGCTACCAAGTCGTGTTGCTACATCTGTTTACAGTCCGATCAGGGTGTCTTACAATAGCTGGGGTGGAAGAGTGTGTCGCAAGCCCAGTAAACTAGTCGCCTAAGCGTGCATCGCATTGCGCTGGTTACGCACTCTGAGGGAAATCGCAGCACGCTATCAGGAAAATACACATCATGATTTATGGTCTCATCGTAACGGTTCACATCCTGGTTTGTTTCTTCATCATCATTGTCGTGCTGCTGCAGAGCGGCAAGAGCGGCGACATTTCTGCGGCGTTCGGCGGTCAAGGCAGCCAGACGGCATTCGGTCCGCGGGGAGCGGCCAGTGCTCTCTCCAAAGCCACGACATGGTCCGCTGTAGCCTTCATGATTACTTCCATCACGTTGTCGGTTTACGCTGCGAGGCGTGGCGGTCCGTCGTCCGTTCTCCAGGGCCTGAAGTCCCAGCCGGTGAAAACGCAACCGGCGCCCGCGCAAGCGCCCACCACCCCTACAACGCCGCAGAAATAAGTTCTGTTTTTTTATTTTAAACGGACTCCAGGCCCGAGCAGTGAAACACTCGGCTGAAGCGGGATCCCCCGTCTCATCCTGCGCAATCTACAGATTCTCCAGTAATTGTATTTGCCCGACAGAGGATGTACCATCCGTGTTAGGCACTCTAGAGGAGGCATTGCATGTCGGATCGTGATGGCAACAGCTTGGTGTGGTTTCTGGCAGGATTGGGTTTGGGAGCGCTCGCTGGGGTTTTGTACGCTCCTCGCTCGGGAAGCGAAACCCGCGACCAACTGCGCGCGCGCGCCGAGGAAGGCCGCGAGTACGTTCGGAATCGGGCCAAAGAGGCCAAAGAACAGGCGGCGCAGTGGGCCGATCGTAGCCGCGACGCAGTGACACAACAGAAGGAGCAGTTCCGCGCTGCCTACGAGGCAGGTCGTCAGGCGTATCACGAAGCCACGACGGAGACGGGCGCGCCTAAGAACTTGTAAACCTTGCCGGCCCGGGGTATCGGAGACCGGGTACTTGAGGTAGTTGCCCGGAGCACGCTTATGGAAAATCTGACTCCAGTGTTTGTCGGGATGACCGCGCTGGCATTATGCGTAGAAGCAGTCGTTTTTGTGCTCATCTACGTCGCTATTCGCAAGAGCGCCTCGCGCATGGAAGTCTTGGTCACCGAAATAAAAGGCAAAGTCCTGCCCGCCGTGGAACAGGCCGAAGTCATCTTGACGGAAGTGCGTCCGAGGCTGCAGGTGATCGCTGAAAACCTGGAGGAGTCGACGACCTTACTGCGCGAGCAAGTGAAGCGCGCGGATGCAACGGTCAAAGATGCCATGGATCGGGGACGCCTGCAGATTATCCGGGCCGACGAGCTTCTGACTCGAACCTTGGACCGTGTTGAGCAAACCTCCGACATTGTCCACAGTACAGTGATTTCGCCGGTTCGACGACTCTCTGGATTGGTGCAGGGACTCACTGTTGGACTTGAATTTTTGTTCAGTGGACGTGGCCGCAGAAACGGGGGCAGTCGCGAGCGGCGCCCGGTCCCGCAGGATGAAATGTTCATCTGACTCGCGGCACAGACTTGCTGCATTGATTTTCTCACCGGCTCGGAATAACCGAATGCATTGGTTCCCTTCTTTTCTTCGCCACCGATCTAGTGTCTATGCCGTAGTAGTTCTCCTCGCCACGGGCATTGTCGCGCAGGAAAGGACTGTTTGGAGTGAGCAGGAGAAGCCCATTGTCGAGCAGTTGCGAGGACTTCGAAAGCTGGACGATACGGCACGGGCGCTCACCACCAAGGAACTCGCCCTCGAGATCCGGCAACTGCCCGTCGGTCCGAATAAGCTGAAATTAGCTGGCGCTCTGGCAGGCCTCTCGACGGAAGGCGACTTCGGTCGCGAAACCTTGCAAGAGGTAACCACGACCCTTGCCACCGCGCTACGAGAGCAGCCGCCACCTGCGGGTAAGTCGGGCGAGCCAGACTTTCTTTACGTGCAATTAGCCTCTCTGGTGCGCTACGAGCACATGCAGGCTTCGTCGGAGAACCCCCAGTTTGCCGCAGCGATGAAAAAGTTGGAAACCGACGACGCGGTCCGCCAGAAGGCTGATTTCACGCTTAACGATTTGCAAGGCAAGCCATGGCATCTACAAGACTTGCGTGGCAAAGTTGTCCTGGTGAATTTCTGGGCGACATGGTGTCCGCCGTGCCGCAAGGAGATGCCGGACTTGAATGCTTTGTACAAGCGGTTTAAGGACCGAGGATTCGTCGTGCTGGCAATTTCCGACGAAGAGGCCGCCAAAGTTGCTCCATTCATCGATGAACGCAAGATCGACTACCCAATCCTGCTCGATCCTGGACGCAAGGTGAACGATCTTTTCCAAGTGGAAGGAATTCCCAAAAGCTTCGTCTACGACCGCAGTGGCAAGATGGTGGCCCAGTCGATCGACATGCGCACCAGAAACCAGTTCCTGGAAATGCTGGCGCAGGCGGGGCTGCAGTAGGGCATTCATGCGCTATTTGGTACGAGCCCGAGTAAAACCCGGTCGTGAAGCGGATCTGCTCGCCGCGATCCAACAAGAGACCTTGGGACGGGGATCGGTCGCCGAAGGTGAATACCTGCGTAACATGCAAGACGCACGTCTATGCGCGGATGACACCGCGCGTTGGGTAGAGGTGTGCTATTGCCCAACTCGCTTGCAGGAAGAGCGGCCTTACTGGGAACAGTATTTCGACTTGACGCGTGTGCAAGATGCGCACGACCGCCGCAAGTGCAAGGACGAGAACGGGACGGAATCGTGGGCCTGCAGCGATTGCGACTGTACGGCGCGTCTCGAACAGAAACTGAAAGTCACAGGCAAACCGTTCTTGGACGAGTTGCAAAGCATTATGCCGGCGCATGCTCTCGGCAAATCGCGCCAACGCTAACTCGCCGCTCGCGAACGCTCGACAGGACAGGGCGCGTGCATGAGGTGGGGAAGACGCGGCCTTCACTGAGCCGTCCGTCTTTTTACAGTCATACGAGCTTCGGCAAGATCGATTGCAGCTGTCTTAAGTCCTGAGCCACTTCCCTCAAATTGAATACTAGCGCCCAGAAAGGCAGCATGCGATCGAGTGCAAATGGCGTTGTTGCCCTTTGCTCGCGCAGTTGGGCGAGATCCTCTTCCAAGGCGCGAGTCGCGGCATCGAGTGCGCCAGTATTCGGGACCTCACCGGGGTTGCGAACTGCAGTCGCCAAGGAAGTGAAGAGTTCCGCGGTTGTTTCGACAAGGGCGGGCTGTGAGGCCACCAAACCCGGCTGCAACTGCGCATGCACATAGAGCGTACTGTCTTCCGCCATGGCAGTGAGGCGACGGCGAACTTGATCTGCGGTATCCACGAATGACTGGTATTCGCCCTGATTGAAGCGGGAGAAAGAGAGCTCACTACGGGCTTCATCCATTTGCTGCGTAACTCCCCGACGCAGATCGTGCAACTTGCGGTCGAGTTGGCGAACGTGCTCCTCGTTGTCGATTCCCTGCAGGGCCGCGGAGGTGACCGCGCGATAGAGAGCGCCGGCCCCGTCTAAAATGCTCGCAAGTTTGTATCGTAAGCCGACCCGGGCGTGAACGGGCCAAATCAGCGCTCCGACGCTGAAGGCGACCACCGCTCCCAAAATCGTATAGAGCACGCGCAACCAAGCCATGTGCCACGGCTCTCCCTGGCCACCGAAAACCAGGATCAAGGCAGCCGTGAAACCAGCCGCTGTAAAACTGGGATGGAGCGCGGTCAGGTATCCAAATAAAGTCGCTAGCAAGAAGAGGGCAATGCCGACTCGCACCGTGCCATTGCCGAGCATTGGCATCAACAGAGCCGCAGAGACTGCTCCACAGGTGGAACCGATCGTGCGGTATAGCGCGGCCCTCCAAGACGCTCCGAGATTTGCCTGGGTCACGACCAGGGCCGCAAAGATCGCCCAATACCCTTCGGGCAGATGCCATCCAGCGTAGATCGTATAGGTGATGGTACCTGCGAGACCCGTCTTGATTCCCTGCTTCACCGAGCTCGAGTAGCGACTCCACAATGATGGTGCGGGTCCGCTGGTCGGATTTTCAGGAAGCGACAGTGAAGGATTTGCTGATGCCATGCGGGGCATTATATTCGGGAGATGGGGATTCGATTCTTTGGAGCGGTTACTACGGCTGCTTTTCAGCAATGTAGGTCATCGTCGAACCTCTGAGCTGGTCGGCAGATTCGACTTTCATCGATTTGCCATCTTTGGAAACTGTCATAAGAGTGACGACAGCAATTTTTCCATCTTGTTTGTCGGTTTCTTCAATAGTGAATTCATCGATCAATCTTAACGACGTCGTGGCGTGGCCTGGATCTCCACTTGTCGGATAGTCTTTGCCATCGAACTTCACCTCATAGCTCGGGCCACCGTCTGAGATGTACAGCCCGCCTGGTGTAGTTCGATAGGTCATAATCGTACCGGCGCGAGTAGAGTTCTTGACCGTCTGCATCTGCCACGCGCCGGAGAGTGCGTGCGAGCCAGCCGGACCTTTCCTCACCCGCACAAAACCAGCCTTCCCAGCGACGGTCTCTGCTCCCATAGTATTGGTGAAGTCCTCAGTCATTGTCTGATTGTCGGGCGACACCGTTTCGATGACTCGGAAAGTGACCTTACGATCCTTCTTTTGAATGAATTCGACCGATCGCGAGTCAATCACCCGCACCGAGATGGTGTCGAAGAAATGCCCGGTGACCCTTTGATCCGCCCCATCCGCCCTGACTTCAACTCTTGGAGCGCAGGTCGCGCAGTGGTAGATACCCTTTTCCAGCAGGTATTCCTCTGGCGTGCCGGAGAATCGCAGAGTGTCCATCTTCATCTCCCACTTTCCGTCGAATGGACTCTGCGCAAACAAAAGTGGCTGCGCAAGCAACAAGAATACGAAGAGGCTTCTCACAGATACCTCCAGACGGCAGGGGATTTGGGGTGTGTATGTACGTCTTGCTAAGCGATCCAACCGCCGCCAACCACGATGTCCCCATCGTAGCAAACTGCGGCCTGGCCGGGAGTAATGGCGCGCTGCGGTTCGTCAAACGTGACAACGATCTCGTCAGGACCCGTTCTCTCGATCATCGCTGGGGCAGGTTCGTGGCGATGCCGAATCTTAACGGCCACGCGCATGGTCTCGTGCAAATCGTCAACCGCAATCAGGTTTATGCGTCGGGCGCGCAAGGTGCGCGAGTAAAGATGCTCTTCTCCGCCCACAATAACTTGCTTGTTCGCGCCGCTGATCTGGATGACGTATAGCGGCGAACCCGTAGCAACGCCGAGTCCCTTGCGCTGGCCGACGGTGAAGTTGTGAATGCCGCCGTGCTCACCGATAACTTCGCCGTTGGTCGTAACAAGTTCGCCAGCTGTTTCCGGCAATGCTTCGCCCTGCTCGGCAAGATAAGCATCGATGAAGCGCTTGTAGTCTCCACCGGGAACAAAGCAAATCTCCTGGGAGTCGGGCTTCTCCGCCAGCGCGAGCCCGTGATGCCGGGCAAGTTCGCGAACCTCGGGCTTGGTCATATCGCCCAGCGGAAAGATCGTGCGGCTGAGTTGCTCCTGCGTCAGACCGAAGAGAAAGTAAGTCTGGTCCTTGCTCGCGTCGGCAGGACGCTTAAGCAGCCATCGGCCTCGGGCGTCGTCGAAGGTCACACGAGCGTAATGACCCGTGGCAACCCGCTCGGCTCCAATCTGCTGCGCCACAATCAGTAACTGATCAAACTTCAAGTGATTGTTGCACAGGCTACAGGGGATGGGAGTACGTCCCGAGACGTATTCCTCCACGAACGGACGAATCACATCGCGCTCGAAGCGTTCTTCATGATTCACGACGTAATACGGGATGCCGATTTGCCGGGCAACGCGGCGAGCGTCATAAACGTCGTCGAGCGAGCAGCAACGTCCCTGCACCGACTCAGGCGTCCCCTCCTTCCCAGCGAGACGACGCTGGTTCCAGAGCTGCATCGTCAGGCCGACCACGTTATGCCCGTCAGCGCGCAGCATGGCCGCGACGGTGGAAGAATCCACACCGCCCGACATGGCTACGGCAATGGTTTGGGTGTTCAGTTCCAGCTCCTAATTTCCCCCTGATTTCTACGAGCTAAGAGCCGGCCTCTTATATACCGGCGAGAGTTCGCGCAGTCGCGCCACGGTCTCTGGCACGAGCGCAAGTGCGATATCAATATCCTCGTCCACCGTCTGCTTGCCCAGGCTCAAGCGGATGCTTGCGCGCGCCTGATCCGGCCGCAGGCCCATCGCCAGCAGCACGTGCGAAGCCTCAATCGCGCCCGACGAACAAGCTGCGCCGGTCGAAACCGCCACTCCCTTGAGGTCCAGCGCGATCACCATGGCTTCGCCATCGATGTGGTCAAAGTGAATATTCGTGGTGTTCGGTACGCGGTGCGCACCATCGCCATTCACGCCCGCCTCGTCTACGCTCGCAAAAATACCTTGCTCGAGGCGGTCGCGCATGGCCGCCATCTTCTTGTCGTCGCCGCGGTCAAAAGCCGTTCTTGCCAACTGTGCGGCCTTTCCCAGGCCAACAATTCCGGGAACGTTTTCCGTGCCAGCTCGCAGCGAACGTTCGTGCCTGCCGCCGTAAAGCATTGGTTGCAGCCGAGTTCCCTTCTTCACGAAAAGGGCCCCTACGCCCTGCGGAGCATGAATCTTGTGTCCGGAAATCGAAAGGGCATTGCACCCGATTTGGGCAACATCAATCGCGACTTTGCCGGCGGCTTGCACCGCGTCAGTGTGAAAACAAACCCCAGCTTCGGCTGCGATTTTCGCGATCTCCTTAAGCGGCTGCAAGACTCCAGTCTCATTGTTCGCCATCATTATTGAGATCAGCTTGGTGTTCGGCCGGAGAGCGCGGCGCACATCACCCGGATCAACCAGGCTGCGGCCGTCCACCGGCAGAACTGTTACCTCCGCACCCATGTCTTCCAGATGCCTGCAGGCCAGCAGCACCGCATGATGCTCAATGCTCGAGGTGATGATGTGGTCGCCGGAACCTGCCAGGCCTGCGACTGCAAGATTGTCGGCCTCTGTCCCACCGCTGGTGAAAACGATCTCTGACGCGCGACAACCGAGCAAAGCAGCCACGGATTCGCGAGCGTCCTCGACCGCGGCCCGCGTCTGTTGTCCGTGATGATGGATCGATGAGGCGTTGCCGAACTGGTCGCTAAAATAAGGGCGCATCGCTTCGAACACGTCGGGCAGGACCGGCGTCGTGGCGTTATTGTCGAGGTAAATGCGATGCATATACAGAACCCCGCTTCCATTCTACATTGCAATCGTAGAGTCGTAGCTTGCTACGTTCCGCGGACAGAGTGCGTGGTGATGGTGAGAAAGACGTTGCCAGCAACGTCTCTACGCTAGCGCTGGTCGATGGGAATGTACTGGTTGGGATATTCCGGTCCCAGGTATTCGGCTCTTGGGCGAATCAGGCGGTTATCGTTGAGCTGCTCAATCACGTGCGCCGCCCAGCCGCTGACTCGCGAGACCGCGAAAATCGGCGTGAATAGATCCACATCGATCCCCAGCGTGTGATACGTCGAAGCCGAGTAAAAGTCGACGTTCGCATTCAGCTTCTTGTCAGCCTTCACGAACTCCTCAATCTTGTGCGAAACCTCAAACCATTTGGGCTGACCGCTGGCGCTGCCAAGATCCCGCGACATGGCGCGAAGGTGGGTCGCACGCGGATCTTCAGTGTGATATACGCGATGACCAAATCCGGGAACTTTCTTCTTTTGCGCCAGCATCCCCTTAACGTATTCAATGGGATCGACTCCTGAGGCGTCAATTTCTTCCAAAATCCGAAATACGGCTTCGTTCGCGCCGCCATGTAACGGTCCTTTCAGGGCGCCGATCGCCGAAGTAATCGCAGAATGCATGTCGGACAACGTCGCCGCCGTGACCCGAGCTGCAAAAGTTGACGCATTGAGCTCGTGGTCTGCATGCAGGATGAGTGCAATATCAAGAGCTCGCTCTGCGGTCGGCGACGGATGTTTGCCGTTCAGCATGAGCAGAAAATTGGCAGCATGAGAAAGTGCTCGATCGGGCTCCACGATCGACTGACCCTTGCGAATGCGGTCGTAGGTAGCAACGATCATCGCAAGCTGAGAGGTGATGCGAATCGCCTTGTCTACGTTTGCTTTGCTGTCATTGCTCCTCTCTTGCGGATCGTAAAAAGATAACGCCGACACGGCCGTTCGCAGCACATCCATCGGCAAGGCGTGCCGGGGCGCATTGCGCAGCAGTGTGATGATCGATGCATCCAGCTTGCGCTCTTCTGCGAGGCGCTCATGCAATTCACGCAGTTCGCGGCGTGTAGGCAGCTTTCCGAACCACAACAGGTAGCACGTCTCTTCGAAGTTCGACTGATGGGCCAGTTCGTGAATGTCGATGCCGCGATAGGCCAGGACGCCGCGATCTCCGTCGATGTAGCAAATTTTCGAACTAGTGGCAACGACTCCCTCAAGTCCTTTAGGAGCTTGGTTTGTGGTCAGGCTGGACATTGATCTCTCGCTTCGATCGCCGGATTTTGTTGCCGGACCACGCGAGCCGGAACGCGGTGTGCAACCTTTTTTTATACCTGAAATAGTTCGAACTTTCCAACCGGCTCCGACTACCCCTGGACGTGGGACTACGCCATTAAATTAGCCAGAAACACGGTTTCCACCGCATGTTTGGCGGGTACGGACGCCGACTGCCTCTTTGCCGCTGCCTCTCCCGAGGGCGTATAGTAGAGAGTTCTTCTTAAGATCGCCGCGGTAGTGTAGTCGCTCTTCATATTCCTCATGGAGGAACCACCTGAATGAAACGCTTTTTCTCCGTCTTGCTGACTGTCGCCTTCCTCTTTTCCACTCTTGCCCAGGCCGACGAGGGCATGTGGCTCTATAACTCTCCACCCAAAGACACGATTAAGGCCAAATACGGCTTCGAACTCACCCAACAATGGCTCGACCACGTTCGTCTTTCATCGGTGAGATTCAACAACGGGGGTTCTGGTTCCTTCGTCTCGGCCGACGGCCTGACCTTCACGAACCATCACGTAGGCGCGGGATGCGTCCAGCAACTTTCCAGCGAGGGTCACGATTACATCAAGACAGGCTTCTACGCCAAGACCCAGGCAGAAGAGGCCAAGTGCCCGAACCTGGAACTCAACCAGCTCGTTGGAATTCAGGATGTAACCGACAAGGTCAACGCGGGCGTGAAAGCGGACATGTCGGCCGCCGACGCCGGGCAAGCGCAACGCGCCGCCATGTCGCAGGTTGAAAAAGACTGTTCGATATCCACCGGCCTTCGCTGCGATGTAGTGACTTTCTATTCGGGCCAGGTCTACAACCTGTACAAGTACAAGAAATATACGGATGTCCGGCTGGTGTTTGCTCCGGAGTTCGATATCGCTTTCTTCGGCGGCGATCCCGATAACTTCACCTATCCCCGCTACGATCTGGATATCACGTTCTTCCGAGTCTACGAAAATAACAAGCCGGCGCACCTCGACAACTATCTGCAGTGGTCGCGCACGGGTGTCAAGGATGGCGATTTGATCTTTGTCTCCGGCCATCCAGGAAGCACCGGGCGCCTGCTAACCATGGCCCAACTGGAATTTCTGCGCGATGTGCAGTATCCCGCATTGCTGAAAATGTTCGCGCGACGTATCTCGCTTCTGCAGAACTTCAGTAAAGAATCAGATGAGAACGCCCGTATCGCCAAGGAAGACATCTTTGGATTGCAGAATTCACAGAAGGCCATTACGGGGTATCAATCGGGCCTGCTCGATAAATCCATCATGGATTCTAAGGCCGCTGATGAAGCCAAGTTGCGCGCCGCCTTTAAAGCGGATCCGAAGAACGCGGGTGCAGCCGATCCTTGGGACGAGATTGCCCAGGCAATCAAGGTACAACAGTCGATTTATCCCAGCCTGACTTACCTGGAACGCATGCGCGGATTTGCCTCGCATCTGGCCCAAGACGCACGGTCGCTCGTACGCGTCGCCGCAGAAAAACGAAAACCGAACCAGGAGCGCATGCGCGAGTTCCGCGATTCGAACTTGCGGTCGTTCGAGCAACAGCTATTCTCCACCGAGCCCATCTACAAGAGTCTCGAGACCGCTTTGCTCACCGATTCATTGAGTGAGATGCAAGACGCGCTGGGCAAAGACAACCCAGATGTTCAAAAGGTGCTCCAAGGCAAAACACCCGCGGAGGCTGCCAAAGATTTGATCACCAATACCAGACTGGACGATGTCGCCGTGCGCAAGCAGCTTTATGAAGGCGGCGAGACAGCGATTGAAGCCAGCACTGATCCGTTGATCGTCGCGATGCGCGCCATCGATCCTTCCGCTCGTACCGTTCGCAAGCAGTTTGAGGACCAGGTAGATTCCGTTGTCCGTCGCGACGGCACCACTGTGGCCAAGGCGCGTTTTGCCCAAAGCGGCTTTGCCCAATCACCGGATGCTACGTTCACCCTTCGCCTTAGTTATGGCGCGGTGAAGGGCTATCAGGAGAATGGTAGGTCGATTCCTTTCGCGACCAGCATCGGTGGAGCTTTTGAACACGCGGCCGCGCATAACAACCAGGCACCTTACAACCTGCCCGAGAGTTGGATGAAATCGAAATCGAGTCTGGATCTGAAGACCCCGCTGAACTTCGTTTCCACGGCCGACATTATCGGAGGAAACTCCGGATCGCCGACTGTAAACAAGAATGGTGAGGTTGTGGGAATCATCTTCGACGGCAACATCGAATCCCTGCAGTGGAACTTTGCGTTTAGCGACGTGCAGGGACGAGCTGTATCTGTGGACTCGCGAGGCATCCAAGAAGCCCTGCGCAAGATCTACGGAGCAACAGCTCTGGCGGATGAACTGATGGGAGCCAAGGCAGAGGGGGCGAAGGCCGGCAAATAACTCTCGCTTTCAAGCAAGAACGATGAAGGCCCGCATTCACATGCGGGCCTTTTCTGTTTTGGGGCGAAGGTCACGCGGGCCACATCGTTAACGCGGTCTTGGTGAGAATTTGTTGCTGAACAAGGTCGCTCAAGGGAAGCGCCCTGAATTCATCAAGATTCTTCTTGATATCGGGAACGCCCGGCCCCGGCCAATCCGTGCCGAATAATGTCTTGTGCGCGATTTCTTCCAGGCGCGGAAAATATTTCAGCAGGGTCTTCGGCGGGATACCGCTGATATCCAAATAGACGTTGGGATGACGCCGTACCAGAAAGAATGCTGTCTGCATCCAGAGCGGGCGGCCGCCGTGAGCCAACAAGATCTTCAGCTTCGGAAAATCGACTGCGACGTCATCGATATAAATCGGATCGCCATACTTGTTGCGCGCTCCGGGAAAAATGGAAGTCCCCGTGTGGAACATCACCGGCACACCATTCGCTTCGGCTGCTCGGTAGATGATCTCTAGCTCCTTCGCGCCACTCAGATAATCATTCGGAAATAACAACTGGTGCGGAGGATGGATCTTAATCATCTGCAATCCCAGCCGCAGAATGTGTTCCACGTCGGCCAATACATTTGTGGTGTGTCTGGGATGCAGGCTGCCGCAAGACAATAAGCGCTTGGGGTCTGCCTTTACGTAGTCGGCGACAAACTGATTAACCCCATTGGTAAAACCAATCACCTCGGGGGCAACGTAGTTGATGAGCATGGCCCGGTCAATGCCACTCTCGTCAAGGAACTTGAGGAAGGCTTTTGGCGAACGGCAGAACTCCACGATCTGGTCGAAGTTGGCCCGCTTCTTCTTCATCAGTTCCAGCGCGTGGGGCTTGAACATTTCCATCGGCTGGATGTGGATGTGGCAGTCAGTAATCATTCGTCAGTTTATCTGTTGTTGACCGCCTGAAGGATACCAGAGGATTCAGTTAGCTGCCGCGAGCACGGCTCTCTTGGTGAAAACGCGAATCATCTCGCGACGATATTCCGGCGTCAGTGCAGAAGTGGTCAACGGCTTCGCGGTCTTCGCAGCTAAATCGCCCACCGCCTCGGCCAAAGCTTCGTCCACGGCCTTGCCGGCCAGCAACTCGCTGGCACCCTTCACGAGGAGCGGCGCGGGATTGACCGCGGTGATTCCGATCCGTGCATCGGCGACGTGTCCGTTGGATCGTTTCATCACAACGGCTACGCCAGCCAAAGGATAGTCGATTGATCCGCGAACCCGCAGTTTTCGATAAACACCCTGATAATCTGCCGCGGATGCTGGCAGGAAGATGCGCGTTACCAGTTCGTTCGGCTGCAACTTGCGATAGTTGTCGCCAAGCCCGGTGTAAAAGTCGCGAAGCGGGACGTGCCGGATTCCAGCGGAGTTGGCGATTTCGATTTCTGCGTTCAAGCACAGCAGCGCCGGAGGCGTGTCTCCCGAGAATACCGCCCAGCATTTAGTTCCGCCGGGCGCGACGTGGCAAAGATCGCCATCCTTCTTGATGCAGAATCCGCAGCCCTTGCGCCACGTCAGAGACTGGTTGTACCAGAGGCAGCGCGTGTCGAGGCAGATATTTCCGCCGATTGTTCCCATATTGCGCAGCACCGGCGATGCAACAGTGGCCGCAGCCTCTGTAAGCACTGGGTAATGCTGTTGCAGAAAACTCGATCGTTCAATTGCGCGCAGAGTGGCTAGAGCGCCAATTTCGACGCTTCCATCGGGCTGTGGCAAGATCCCGCGCACCGCAGTAATCCCGCTTAGGTCCAGAACGTACTGCGGCTCAAAAAGCTTTTGCCGCATCGAGGGAATGAAATCGGTGCCCCCGGCGAGAATCTGCACGGTGCTTGCGCTGGAGCCATGCGCTCCTAAGAACTCGACAGCTTCTTCCACAGATCGAGGCCGCACTAGCTTGAATTGAGGAAGGCTCAATCCGCGCCTCCGGCAGCTGAAGGAGCGTCACGTCGCGACGGATCCAGTGCATGTCGCTCCGGCCCTTTCCCCTTGAAGCACAACGATCCACCGTGTTCCCGAAAACGAGAAGGCGCAGTTGGGTCAATACCTTCCGTCAGATTCAACGCCTTGGCATTCTTCTTCGCGCGTAAGGCGGCCAGCACCCGCTCAGGCGTAAATGGGGACTCATGCAGGCGCACGCCGACGGCATCGTAAATTGCGTTGGCAATTGCGGGGATTGTGGCGGCGAGCGATCCTTCGCTGCACTCCTTGGCCCCAAACGGGCCTTCGGGATCGACGCTCTCCACAATGATGGGCTCGACCTCAGGCGACTCGACCGAAGATGGACTCCGGTACTCAAGCAAGCCGGGATTCATCAACATGCCGTCTTTCCAGACCATTTCTTCAGTGAGGGCCTGTCCCATGCCCATCCAGACTGAGCCGATGATCTGTCCCTCAACCGAAACGGGATTCAGCGCGCGACCACAATCGTGAGCTGCCCAGACTTTATGCACTCTGACTTCGCCTGTTTCCTCGTCGACACTGACGTCGGCGACCTGTGCCGAATATGAATAGGCGGGCGATGGCCCTACTCCGGCGCCCTTGTGTTTCCCGCCGCGAGCTTCCTGCGGAGGAGCGTATGAACCGGTTCCGGTGAGCGCGCCATGAAAGTCGATGGCGGCGACAACGGCTTCTTCGAATGTCATCCAGTCTTTCGGCCCTTCTTCCTTGCGCTTTTGCTGCAACGATCCCCGTAGGATTTGGCCTTCTACGCGTCCGCTGACCGATGCCCCTGCCTGTGTCACTTCAACTTCCTCTGACTCTTTCTTCACCCCAGGCGCGACGCTTCCCTGCTTGAAGACCAAGTCATCTCGGAAGATCAAGTCGTCCGCCATACAGTTCATCTTCTTTGCCGCCGCGGCTGTGATCAGCTTCTTTACCTCAGTGGCCGCCCGCAACGTCGCATTTCCAGCCATGAACGTGACGCGACTGGAGTAGGAACCAATATCAATCGGCGTGAGATCGGTATCGGCAGCGATGACTCGCACGCGGGGGAGCGAGCATCCCAATACTTCGGCCGCGATCTGCGCGGTCATGGTGTCCGACCCCTGGCCAATTTCAGAGGCGCCCGTATACACCACAACGCCGCCATCGCGATCGATCTTGATGTTGACGGTTGAGTGCGGCATGTCGGAGCGAATAATCGAATTGGCCGCACCACTCACGTAGTGGCTGCAGGCAATTCCCAGCCCGCGGCCCTTGGGTAGTTTGCCCTTGCGTTTTTTCCAGCCGGAGCGTTCGACAGTCTTCCCGATGCATTCGGGAAGGCCGTAGCTCTGAACTCGCAGGCCGTTGACGGTGATGCAGGGCGGCTGCAGCAGATTGCATTGTCGGATTTCCGCAGGGTCTATCCCAACCTTTGCGGCGAGTTCGTCCAGTTGCGATTCAAAAGCGAAACGCACGTTTACCGTGCCATGGCCACGCATGGCGCCACAGGCGGGCTTGTTGGTCAGTACCCGGTACCCGTCATACTGAATGTTCGGGATGTCATAGAGCGCGCCCAGCAGCGCACCCGAGTACAGAATCGTAACTACGCCATAGGAACAGTAAGCGCCCCCGTCTTGCACGACGCGCGCCTTGACGGCAGTGATGCGACCATCCTTCTTTACGCCGGTCTTCAGATCAATGATGGTGCGTGGCCGCCCGCGATGGGCCCAGAACACTTCTTCGCGCGTATACGTGATTTTGACTGGAGCTTGCGCCTTACGCGCGGCCACGGCCGCGATAATCTCCAGGGGAATTACTTCGCTCTTTCCGCCGAATCCCCCACCCACCAATGGCTTGATCACCCGAATCTGCGCCATCGGCATTTCAAGCACCAGCGACAATTTGTGCTGCAGGTAGTACGGAACCTGGGTCGAGGACCACACGGTCAAACGTCCTTGCTTGCCCGTGTGCGGATCGATTTCAAATGTAGCCAGAGTGGAGTGCGGTTCCATCGCTGCATGCGTGACTTCGTTCGCGATGAATCGTGCCCCCGCAACCTCGTCGGCCTCAGCAAAACCTTTCTCAGGATCGCCAAAGACGTGGTGGTAGTCCTTTTCCAAATTCCCGGGCTTGGAATCGTGAATCAGATCCGTCTTGGCCTTCATCGATTCTTCGGGATCAAAATAGGCG
Source organism: uncultured Acidobacteriaceae bacterium (assembly GCA_963731405.1). Lineage (GTDB taxonomy): Bacteria > Acidobacteriota > Terriglobia > Terriglobales > Acidobacteriaceae > Sulfotelmatobacter. Next base: position 105,333 of record CAVSVS010000008.1, read on the forward strand.
GGCAGGACCTCGTATTCGACATCGATCAACTCGAGCGCTTTCTCAGCGGCCGCCTCTGATACAGCAACGACGCAGGCAACGTTGTCTCCTACATATCGCACTTTATCGAGAGCAAGCGGATACTCGTCATGGCCCACGGGCAGGATCCCGTAAGGATTGGGCGCATCCTTCCCGACGGCGACAACAATCACTCCTTCGCACTTTTCGGCACGGCTGGTGTCGATACTCTTGATGCGCGCATGAGGGTACGGCGAGTGCACAATCTTCCCGACAAGCATACCCGGCAGACTGAGGTCGTCCGTGTACTTGCCCGAGCCAGTCGTCTTCTCCGCCGCGTCAATCATCGCGGTGGGCTTGCCGATAATGGAGAAGTCGTTACTCATTGAGTCATTCCGAGCAAAGCAAGGAACCTGCTTCGAGCTTGCATTGCGATTTCACTTGACGACAGTCGCACCCTGCCGCTCAGCATCAAGCGCCGACCGAATCGCTTCGTACATCTGGTTGTATCCAGTACAGCGGCACAGATTGCTGCCCAATGCGGTCCGAACCTCTGTCTCAGACGGTTCCGGATTCTCAGCCAAGAGCGACTTCACGGTCATAATGAATCCCGGCGTGCAGTAGCCGCATTGCGCTCCGCCCCAATCGCCGTATGCTTTCTGAATCGCGGACAGGGCGCCATGCTCGGTCACTCCCTCGATGGTTGTAATCTGGCGCTCCTCGCAACTTGCAGCGAGCAGAGTGCACGACATCATCGCAATCCCGTCCACCAAGACCGTGCACGCCCCGCACGACGAATCATCACACCCGCGCTTCGAGCCCGTTAACTGCAACTCCTGCCGCAACACGTCAAGCAGAAGAGCGCTGGGCTCGGTAGCCACCTCGTGGGTGCGACCATTGATGCGGAGTTCAATGAGTTCTTTTTTCATGAGAAGCTCTTCGCGCTTAGCCGTTGGCTCTTAGCTGGCCGATTTGCCTGAAGGCCAAGAGCCAAAAGCTAAGAGCTTCCTTCAGTACATCGGCACTTTCCCATCCACGCGTCGCGACCAAGCATCAATCCCACCGCGCATCGATTGGACTTTCTCGAATCCCTGCTGTCGCAGCCAAACGGTCACGTTCATCGATCGCACGCCATGATGGCACATCACGACGATGTGTTCCTCTGGATCGAGTTCCTGGTGCGCCCGCGAGGGCACATCGCCCATCGGCATCAGCTTCGCGGAGTCGATTCGCGCGGTCTCGAACTCCCAAGGTTCCCGAACATCGAGCAGTGTGAATGGCTCGACTGCATCAACCTTGCCCTTCACTTCTTCGGGAGTGATTTCGTAATCCATCCAGCAATCCTATTTCCCAGTCCACTTCGGCGGACGCTTCTCCAGAAACGCGCGAATGCCTTCGTGTGCGTCGGCCGTTTTCATTAGGTCCTCGAAATACACCTTCTCGGCCCGAGCCAAGCCCTTGTCAAAGTGCATCGACTCCCACGCATAGTTCGCCTTCTTCGCAACTGCCAGAGCCGCCGGGCTGAGCCGTAAAAGTTGTCCCACACACACGTGCAGGGCAGAGTCCAATTGCTGCTCGCTCGTAGCGCGCGTGGCCAATCCAATCTCGGCCGCTTCCCTGCCATCGATCGATGCCCCCGTCAGAATCATCTCGGCCGCTCGCTTGTGCCCCACCAAAGCAGACAGCGCCGTGCACGCGACCGGCGGGAAGCAGCCGAGTTTGATCTCGGGGAATCCCCACTCCGCGTCGTCGCTGCTGTAGACGAGGTCACAGACCATCGCCAGTTCCGCTCCGCCGCCTAAACAGCACCCACGAACCGCCGCGATCGTAATCTTCTTGGTCTCGACCAGCGCACGGATCAATCCGTGAAACTTCGTGAGCATCTCCTCAATTTTATCGGGTGTGTGGGCGGCGATATCCACGCCCGCGGAAAATGCCTTCCCTGCGCCGCGCAAGATGATGACTGCCACTTCACTGTTTAACTCGATCTCAGAGACAACCTGCGCCAATTCCTCCATCATGGAAATGTCGATGACATTCAGCGGAGGATTTCGCAACGCGATGCGAGCGACAGCGCCCTCGATGTCCAGCAAGATGCGCGTCAGCGAAAGGCCTGTGGGACTCGTCGTCATGCGTCAAATATTGATTGCAGATTTTCTGACTTCGCCGATGCTCGCCAGAGGATCACGCGCACCCGCCTTCTCGGCGATCCATTTCTTCTCGTTGTTGATGATGTCGAGCAGAAGCTTCTTGTCTGCGACCGAAGGCATGTACTCCTTCAAGTGCTCTTCGTAGGCGCGATCATCCAGAGGTTCGCCCGTCTTCGCATGAAACTTCTGTCCAGTCCATTTCCCGATCGCACGATTGAACTTGATATCCGGAGCATAGAGCCTGGCCTCGCCCGGCCTCAGCGCGCTATTGAAGCGTTCTATCAATCCGGCCACTTCGTCGCGATAGAGATTCCGGTTGTAATCGTTCAAGTCGTCGAGGTCGGGAGCCTTATCGTTCTTGGGTTCGTCGTAACGTCCTTTCACGCCCCAGACGTACGCCCAGTGTGCGGACGAAGAATGGTCGGTGCCGAATAGATCGTACGAACTCGAGATCCACTTATTCAGATATTTCTGAATGAGCCAGCCCGGAATCACTCCCGCCTCCACAATGCGGCGAAGACCGTCGTTGCCCGTCCCCATGTGGAAGGCTTCTTCGCGCAGCATGTAGGACATAGAGCGCCCCAGAGGCGCGAACGCCGAATACTTCAGCATCTGCAACTGAAACTTGCCATCGCGATCGACGAAATCTGTGTACGTGAAGAAGTCCATCCAGTTATCCACGTCGACGTTGAAGGCTCCAAGCAGACGCTTGTTCTCGAAAGCACGACGCTCCAGCATCTTCTGCGCCTCAACCTTGCCCGAGTAGCCGAAATGGTCGACCAGCAGGGCGCACATCTGCCACCCGTGGCGCATTTCTTCGATCATGACCCGAGTAATGGCGCGGCGATCCCACTCGGTCGGCGCGTTCTCCAGCAAGTTGCGCTGTTGTTCGACGCTGGCAAACTCCGTATCGCCCTGGTAGACGATCATGTTCATGAGCGCGTCCCGCATCTGCTGCGTAGGAATCTGGCGCAAGTTCTCCCATTTACGGCGTCCCTTGTACGAACCGAATTCGATTTCGTCGGTGTCGATGGCGCCATAGAGCGTGTCGAAGTGAAACGAATCGATATCTTCCGTATTGACGCCAATGTCCTTGCGCCAGTCGTTGAACAATCCGATCCAGTCGCTGAAGGTTCCGATTTTTGCTACTTTTCCCGGCATAATAACCTCAGGCCATATTCAGCCAAACTGTTTTGAGTTCCGTGTAGTGCTCCATCGCATGCGCTCCGAGTTCGCGGCCAAAGCCGGAACTCTTGTATCCACCAAATGGCAGCGATGCGTCCATCAAGCCATACGTATTGATCCAGACTGTGCCTGCCTTCAGTTGCCGCGAGACTGTGTGGGCTTTCTTCACATCCCGCGTCCAAACTGCGGCGGCTAGCCCATAGGGATTGCTATTGGCCTGCTCGATGACTTCGTCCACATCATCGAACGTCAGCACAGAAAGCACGGGCCCGAAGATCTCTTCGCGCGCGATGTTCATCTCGTTCTTCACATCACCAAAAATCGTCGGCTCGATGAAGAAGCCCTTGCTGCCATCGATCGCCACGCGATTGCCCCCGGCGATCAGCTTCGCACCATCTTTCTTCCCGGCCTCAATAAAACCGAGCACCGTCTGCATCTGTTCCTGGCTGACAATTGCTCCCAGCCTGGTCTTGGGATCCAACGGATCCGCCGGGCGCATCTTCGATGCACGCGCCACGAGCTTTTCGGTAAATTCATCTTTCAACTTGCTCTCAAGAAAGAGTCGTGACCCGGCGTTGCAGACCTCGCCTTTGCCATAAAAAATGCCATTGATCGCGCCTTTCACAGCGCCATCGACATCGGCATCGGCGAAAACTATGTTTGGCGATTTGCCCCCAAGTTCCAAGGTCACGCGCTTGAGGGTGTCGGCCGCCCCTCGCATAATCTCTTTCCCTACAGCAGTCGAACCCGTAAACGCGATCTTATCGATTCCGGCGTGAGCCACGATCGCCTTCCCCGTCTGCGGGCCGCCGGTAACAATGTTGACCACGCCTGCCGGAAACCCTGCCTCGATGACCAGTTCCCCAAACTTCAGTGTGGTAAGCGGAGTCTGTTCCGCCGGCTTCAACACGATGGTATTGCCGCAGGCCAGCGCGGGACCCACTTTCCACGACGCCAGTAATAATGGAAAGTTCCACGGCACAATCAAGCCGACCACGCCAACTGGTTCACGCAAAGTATAGGTAAAGGCAGTTTCGAACGTGTTTACAGTTTCGCCATGAATCTTCGTCGCGAGGCCGGCGTAGTAGCGGAGAACGTCGATCACCATCGGCAGATCGACGTAGCGCGATTCGAAGATCGGCTTGCCGTTGTCGAGTGTCTCGAGTTCGGCAAGTTCATCGATATGCTTCTCGACCAGATCGGAGAGTTTCCAGAGCAAGCGGCCGCGCTCACTGGCAGAAAGCTTGCGCCATGCGCCGTTGCGATCTTCAAACGCGCGGCGTGCTGCAAGTACCGCGCGATCGACGTCCGCCGCCGACGCCTCGGCAACCTGCGTTAGCACCTCACCCGTGGCGGGATTGATAGTGTCGAAGCTCTTCGTTCCATCGGCCCACTGGCCGTCGATCAATAACCGGCCAGGCTCGATCTTCGCTTTTGTAGCTGCCAGCATTCTTCTTCCTCACATCCAGCACAAGACGCGCCCGTCCCCAAGCGTCATAAACTACTTCGCTTTGAACTGAGCCGGACGCTTCTCCACGTAAGCCGCCAGGCCTTCCTTCGCGTCTTCGCTCTGGAACAACAATTGCTGATTCTCGCGCTCCACGGCCAAAGCTGACTCCATGGGAATCTCCCAGCCGGTCTGTACTGCGCGCTTGATGCGTCCCACGGCTTTAGACGCCTTGTTCGGCGGACAGAATTGCTTAGCGTACTCCATGATGTTTTCCATGAAGCCGTCCCGCTCGAAAATATCGTTGATGATGCCAAGTTCCTGCGCCTCTTCAAATGAGAACGTATTTCCCGTCACCATGAGTTCGATCGCCTTGCTCTTCCCTACCATTCGCGAAAGCCTCTGCGTACCGCCCGTGCCCGGAAGCACGCCGAGGTTCACTTCGGGCAGCCCAATCTTGCCCGCATCTTTGCGTGCAATTCGCAAGTCGGCCGCCATGGCGATTTCCAGTCCGCCGCCCACGCAGTGACCGTTGATGGCTGCGATCACCAGCTTCGGCGTGTGTTCCAGCCGCAGGAGCATTTCGTTGGCATGCAAACAAAAGTAATACTTGAAGGTTGGGTCGACGCTCGACAGCATTTTGATATTCGCGCCCGCGGAGAAGAACTTGTCCCCAGCACCGGTCATTACGATCACATATACGTCATTGTCCATCCGGGCCTTGAGGATCGCCTCATCCATCTGCCGGTTCATTTCGTAGGTATAAGTATTCGCGGGAGGGTCGCACATCTCGATTATCGCGACTCCGCCATCGGTGCGATAGTTGACCAGTTGTTTCGTGGTTTCGCCGCTTGCGGGCTGCACTGTAGTTGCCATGTCTCGCATCTCCTTAAACTTCTTAAAGATCCTTATCATTCCGAGCGAAGCGAGAAATCTGCTGTCGCCGGCTGCAAATCAAGTCTGGTTCAACGTCCCTCTCGGCGTTTCTTCCCTTCCGACATCACGCCTCTCAAAAACACGTCTCCCATTTCCCGCGCAATTGATGCTGCGTCCGCGTCTACGCGCGGATTGTGCCAGGTGTAAATCCAATTCATCATGCCAAACAGGCTTAGCACAGCAATGCGCGTGGAAAACTGCAACCCGCGATCGCCCTTCAAATCGTCAAGTAGGCCCACGCAAATCCGGTAATACTCCCGCTTGATGGCGGCCACTTCCGAGGCAAAGCCGTTCTTGAGGGCTTCCGCCTCGTGTGAGAGCACCTTCATGGCGGCTTGGTTGGCCAGAAAATATTCCAGGTGATTGAGGATGAAAAGTCGAATGCGTTCTTCCGGGTCGGTCACGCCTTCTAAACGCGCCTTCAGTCGCTGCACAATCGTCGTGAACGTGTGCTTCTGAATCAGGAACAGCAGTCGTTCTTTGGACTCGAAATAGTAGTAAAGGCCCGCCAGCGACATGCCGCTCTCGCGCGAGAGATCGCGCATCGAAGCGCCTTCATATCCCTTTTTGCAGAAGACCTCGGTGGCATGAGTGAGAATCTCGGCCAGACGGCGGTCATAACGGGTTGCGGGTGCAGCAGGGGCGCGGTGCCGACGCGATGCTACACGAGTTGCTGTCGAAGGACTCCCCATAGTTCCCGAAGCGAAACCCAACTAATTCGAACGTTCGTTCGAATAGAGTATACGCCCAGTGTGATCCTAATCACAAGCGGAGGAAGTCAAGCCTTGCGGCGACGTAGGCAACTGTCAACGAGTGGCGGACACCATTAATCGGGTGTCTACCTTGGGCCTGCCATTGACGGCAATAGGGAGCGTAACAGACCAGGCTTTCATCGAATTTAAAGCAGCAGGAATTGAACGACGTTGAGGTCTACTGCAATCACTGGGTTGTCTGGGGCTCTTCTCTCTCCACCAGCAGAATCCGCTTAACTTGATTACGATTCATACGTTGGTCTGTTCCGCCGACTTTGATCACGATCTCCATGCCGGCCACCGAAACGACATCGCCGGTGAGTACGCTGCCATCTCGAAGTTCGATCGTGTCATGAGCCGAGGTGCCAAGTTCGAAACTGACACTTCCGCCAGAAGCGTCGTCAGGTCCTATTTCGAAGGGAAACTTCCCCGGATTGAATCCGGCTCTACTGAACTCGAGAACGTGCTTTCCTACGCCTACCTGTATGATTTTTGGAGTCGTTCCGACTTCTGCTCCATCCAGTTTCGCGATCGCGCCCTGCGGGACAGTGTTGACCGTGATGGAGACGAGGCGTGGAGGCGCCAGCGGCGCCAACTCTTTCGGTAGATATGTTGCGATCACGGACAACGACGCTGGCGGCCCCGAAGAGGCGATAGTTGTCTGAAATTTAATCGCCTCCCCAGGGTTGACATTACTGACGTTTATCATTGCTTCGGCAATGCGGACCTTATTCTTATCGAACAGATAGAGAGAGAAGTTCGCGTTGCTGATGTGCTTGGTCCACAAATTTTCAGCTGTGGTTTCAGTTACGTAGGATCGTTGATTTCCGACCGATCCCAACTCTTTGAATTTCCCAAAAGTAAAGCGAAAGACGGGCGTGCCGTTCTCCGGCCAAACGATCACCTGCGCCGGCGGGTCTTTCGCGTAACCTGGCACCGGCAAAAGCATCAACAATACTGGAAGCAACAAAAGCGCATGTCGCTTTTTCATGTGGCCGTGAGTTGTAACACAGTCCGGATTTCGAAGCAACAGTAGACGGCTTGGTCTGTTAGTTCCTGACGTCTGCCAGCAGACGCTCGATCTCCGCCTTCAAGTCGGCAGTCAGCGGGAGAAAAGGCAAGCGCGCGGGCCCACCGTAGTATCCATTGAAGTCCATCCCATATTTAAAGCCCGGAACGCCGAGGTCGCCAACTCGCTGGGCTGCCGTGGCGGTTCGTTCCTGCTTCAGGCGTGCCAGTTCGGCGTCGCCTTCTTTCCAAGCGGCGTAGATTTCATAACAGGCAGTTGGAGCCGGACACGCAAAGGCGAGAATGGCACCGACGGCGCCCGCGTCGAGCGACGGATGCAATTTGTGCGCTGCCCCGACGAGCACCTGGAATCCGACTTCCTTCTGGCGGGTTTTCATCTTGCCCACCACGGTGACGGCAGACGAAGACGGCTTGCTGCTCGGAGCGCCCGAGATCCCGCCTACCTGTACTAATTCTCCGCCCTCGGCACTCGAGCCCGTAGCAGCGGCAGCGAGCATGCGCGGCGTGACCGCCTCGAACGTCTCAGTGACGGTGGCGCTCCGCTTGATATGGCGTGTGCCTTCCGCCATCTTGCGAACCTTTTCCACATCGCCGCTCGATTCCTTAATGCCAATCAGGTTAGGATGTCCGGCCAGTTCGATCACCACTTCCGCCGGCATGTCGTATCCAGTGGCCTGCGGGAAGTTGTAAATGATCACCGGCAGCGGAGAGCGATCAGCCACCGTGCGGTAGAACGCCAGGAGGTTAGCCGGGTGCATCTGTTTCTTGTAGTAGTGCGGGGTGCGCACCATGGCGACGTCGTAACCCAGTTCAGCGGCATATTCGGTGAGCCGCAGCGTCTCAACGGCCGACTCGACGCCCGTGCCGGCGATCAGCACTTTGTTCGGCGTGGCAATCTCGCGTGCTGTCTTGAACACGTCACGCCGCTCCTGATCGGACAGCATGATCGCTTCACCGGTAGAGCCCAGCACGACGATGCCGGCTACGGGTGTGCGCGAATAGCGCTCCACGTTGGATTCAAGTTTTTTGTAATACACATTGCCGTCGGGATAAAACGGCGTTGTGATAGGAGGAAAGATTCCGTGCAGCAGCATGCTCAATTCTAACCGGAAAACTGCGTGGTAGAAGAGGTTATCCCGCCAAACGCCCGGCACCCGCGCCACGTTCGGCATGCAGGTGCTGCAAGGCCTTCACGTTAACCTCGCCACGCTGTAATGCTGCAATTCCTTCCGCCGCAGCCCTTGCGGCCGCGAGAGTAGTAATGGTTGGAATGCGCGCCGTCACGGCAGCCCTGCGAATCGCTTTCTCGTCGAACCAAGGCTCAAGTCCAGTCGGCGTGTTGATGATGAGTTGAATGCGCTGGCCCTTGATCAAGTCCACGACGTTCGGCCGTCCCTCTTTCACTTTGTACACTCGCTCCACGTTCATACCGGCGGCTTCGATCACGTCCGCAGTGCCCGCTGTGGCTACGATTTTGAATCCCATATCGACGAACTTGCGAGCGACCGGAGCCACATGCTTTTTATCGTGGTCGGTCACGCTGATGAAGATCGCTCCCTGCGTGGGCAACTTCTGACCCGCGGCCAGCTGAGCCTTGGCGAATGCTTCGCCGAAATTGTCGGCCACACCCATGACTTCGCCCGTCGACTTCATTTCGGGGCCCAGCACGGTGTCGACGCCCGGAAATTTGTTCCATGGAAAAACTGGCGACTTCACGTAATAGTGGCTACCCGTGTCAAGATCAGAGCGGCGCTCGATGAATTCCGGCAAGAACTCGCGCAGTTTGCGGCCGGTCATCAGGCGCGCCGCAATCTTTGCCATGGGAACACCCGTTGCCTTCGACACGTACGGCACGGTGCGCGAAGCTCGCGGATTCACTTCCAGCACGTACACTTTGTTCCCCTCACCGCCATTGCCGTTTCCTCGCGGAATCGCGAACTGAATATTCATCAGTCCAATCACTTTCAGAGCGCGCGCCAGCTTAAAGGTATACTCGCGCATGCGCTCCATGAGATCCGCTGGAATATCGACCGCAGGCAGCACGCAGGACGAGTCCCCGGAGTGGATGCCGGCCTCCTCAATGTGCTGCATAATTCCGCCGATCACTACGTCTTCGCCGTCGGAGAGGGCGTCGACATCGACTTCAATCGCATCTTCGAGGAAGTGATCGATCAGCACAGGGCGATCGTGCGAGTACTCGACCGCTTCTTTCATATAGCGGATGATCGACTCTTCGTCGTAAGCGATCACCATGGCACGGCCGCCGAGCACATAGGAAGGCCGCACGAGTACTGGAAATCCGATGCGCCGCGCGCCTTCGATGGCCTCGTCGATTGAGGTTGCCATCACTCCGGGCGCTTGTGGAATCTGTAACTCTTCGAGCAACTTGTTGAAATGCCTGCGGTCTTCGGCCAGGTCAATTGATTCGGGTGACGTTCCAATAATATTCACGCCCGCGGCCTTCAGGGGTAGCGCCAAGTTGAGCGGAGTCTGCCCACCAAACTGGACAATCACGCCTACCGGCGCGCCTTTCGACGTCTCATGCTGATAGATCGCCCAAACGTCTTCGAAGGTCAGTGGCTCGAAGTAGAGGCGATCGCTGGTGTCGTAGTCCGTCGAGACGGTTTCAGGATTGCAATTGATCATGATTGTCTCGTACCCGTCGTCGCGCAGTGCAAATGATGCGTGACAGCAGCAGTAATCGAACTCAATTCCCTGCCCGATGCGGTTGGGTCCACTGCCAAGAATGATGACTTTCTTCTTGTCGGTTGGCGCTGCCTCATCTTCGTCTTCGTAAGTCGAATAGAGATAAGGCGTGAAGCTCTCGAACTCGGCTGCGCAGGTGTCGACGCGCTTATACACGGGCATCACGCCGTGTTTCTTGCGCAGATGGCGGACCTTTTCCTGTCCTTCGAGCCGCCAGGCTGCGGCCAGCCTTCCATCGGAGAATCCCATGCGCTTCGATTCCCGCAGTACCTCCGTCGGGATCGACTCCATCGGATGCTTTTCGAGTTCCAGTTGCTGGTCGTTAATTTCTTTGAGCTGATACAGAAACCACGGGTCCATCGAGGTCATCTTCGCGACCTGCTTCACCGTGTGCCCCTGGCGCAACGCGTACTGTACGTATGCGAGCCGCTCGGGATGCGGGGTAACCAGGCGCTTGGTCAGAATCTTCGGCTCAATCTTCTCGCCGCCCACGCGTTTGCCGGTATCGAGCGAGCGGATGCCCTTCATCAGCGCTTCCTTGAAGGTGCGCCCAATGGCCATCACTTCGCCCACCGACTTCATCTGCGGGCCTAGCGTATCGTCGGCTCCGGGAAACTTCTCGAACTGCCACTTCGGAATCTTCACGACGACGTAATCGAGCGTCGGCTCGAAGCATGCCGGAGTCTTGCGCGTAATGTCGTTGGGAATCTCGTCAAGCGTGTAACCCACGGCAAGTTTCGCGGCAATCTTCGCAATTGGAAACCCCGTAGCCTTCGAGGCCAGCGCGGAAGACCGCGAGACGCGCGGATTCATCTCGATGACAACCATCCGTCCGGTCTCAGGATTCACTCCGAACTGAATATTCGATCCGCCCGTGTCCACACCGATCTCGCGAATCACCGCGATCGACGCGTCGCGCATCGCCTGGTACTCGCGGTCGGTGAGGGTCTGCGCGGGAGCAACCGTGAGCGAATCGCCCGTGTGCACCCCCATGGGATCAAAGTTTTCGATCGAGCAGATGATGATGACGTTGTCTTTTGTATCGCGCATCACCTCGAGTTCATATTCTTTCCACCCGAGTACGGACTCCTCAATGAGCGCCTCGTGCACCGGAGAGAAGTCGAGGCCGCGGCTCAGCACTTCCACCATCTCCTCGCGGTTGTAAGCGATACCGCCACCCGATCCGCCCAGGGTGAACGATGGCCGGATGATGACCGGGAATCCGATCTTGCCCGCGAACTCAAGCCCATCTTTAGTGTTGTTGACGAGCGCCGACTTGGGTACGTCGAGCCCAATCCGCTGCATGGCGTCTTTAAAGACGAGGCGGTCTTCCGCTTTCTTGATGGCCTCAACGTTCGCGCCAATCAGGGTCGCGTTGTACTTTTCCAGTACGCCACCGTCGGAAAGCTCGATCGCCAAATTCAGCGCCGTCTGTCCTCCCACGGTCGGCAGCACTGCGAAACCGGCTCCCGGCGCCATCTCCCGCTCGATGCGGATGATTTCTTCCAGATACTCCAGCGTAAGCGGCTCGATGTAAGTGCGGTCGGCCGACTCCGGATCGGTCATGATCGTGGCCGGATTCGAGTTCGCCAGCACCACTTCGTAGCCCTCGGACTTGAGCGCCTTACAGGCCTGTGTGCCGGAGTAATCAAACTCCGCCGACTGACCGATGATGATGGGGCCGGAGCCGAGGATCAGGATCTTTTGAATGTCTGTGCGTTTAGGCATTCGCTCCTTGTAGCGCCGGCATCTTGCCGGCTGTATGGCGACAGTTTCACCCGCCGATTGGGCCGCCGTGACGGCGGCACTACCCTTTCCACTCCTCCATCATTTTCGTGAATTCCTTGAACAGATAGTGCGAGTCATGCGGCCCGGGCGCGGCCTCCGGATGATACTGCACGCTGAACAGCGGGAGATTCCGATGGCGCAGGCCTTCGAGCGTCTGATCATTCAAGTCGACATGGGTCAACTCAACTTCGCTATCGGCCAGAGAATCCGGATCGACGGCAAAATTATGGTTGTGCGCTGTGATCTCGATCTTCCCGGTCTTCAACTGCTTTACCGGATGATTGCCGCCATGATGTCCAAACTTCAGCTTGAAGGTTTTCCCGCCCAGCGCAATGCCTGTCAGCTGATGACCGAGGCAAATCCCGAAAATCGGCTGCCGACCCATAAGCCTGCGGATCGAATCCACCGCATATGTACAGGGCTCAGGGTCGCCAGGCCCATTCGAAAGAAAAACTCCATCGGGCTTCAAAGCCAGCACATCTTCCGCCGGAGTCTGCGCCGGGACCACCGTCACCTTGCAACCTTCGCCCCGCAGCTTCCGCAAAATGTTCTGCTTGATGCCGAAATCATACGCCACCACATGAAATCGCGGAGGCTCATCCTTCACGCCAACCACGGCGACCGGCTCGTGCGAGCGCTCGCCCACTTCCCACACGTAAGAACGCTTCGTGCTGACCTCTTTTGCAAGATCCATCCCATCCATCTTGGGGATCGACCGCGCCTTGGCAATCAGCTTGTCGGCATCGCTCTCGATGGTCGACACGACCCCGCGCATCACCCCGTGATCGCGCAGATGACGCACCAGAGCCCGCGTGTCGATATCGGACAACACGGGAACCTTGAACTGCTCCAGGTATTCTTCGGCGACTTGCTGCGAGCGCCAGTTGGAGCTCACTTTCGAGAACTCGCGCACGATCAGACCTTCGATCCACGGACGCGTGGCCTCGTTGTCGTCGTGATTGGTGCCGTAGTTCCCGATTTCCGGGTTGGTCAGGACAACAATCTGTCCCGAGTACGAAGGGTCGGTGAAAATTTCCTGGTAGCCGGTGATGGAAGTATTAAAAACGACTTCGCCGTAGCATTCGCCTTTGGCGCCGTAGCCTTTGCCTCGGAAGACTCGGCCGTCTTCGAGCGCAAGGATAGCTTGCATTCTCGCTCCAAGGAGTGGATTTTACGAATCTTATCAGGGAACTCCGCACGGGCCAAGAGCGGAACGGGCATTCCAAAAAGAAATCTGTGGATGTTTTCGAAAATCAGCGTGGCCAACCGCCGTTCAAGGCCCAACTGCCGGCAGGATGTAGTCGGTCAGCAGTTTCTCTGTCTGCTCGTGCATGCCCCGGGTGCCGTAATTCGTGCTGGTGATGACAACCGTAAGATCCAGCCCGGGGAAAACCGCGATCTTGTTCCCTCCATTTCCGCTCATGAAAAAGGCCGGGTAGCCCTTCCCTCCAGATTGGAAGCTCTTCAACCACCAGAGGTATCCGTATTCGGTCTGAGCGTCGATTTGGGCGTGAGCCTCTGTCGAAGCTTTCACCCACGCTTCGTCGACAATGGATTTTCCCTGGCAACGGCCGCCCGAGCGGTAGAGTTCCGCGATCTTGACCAGATCTCGGCTGCTCAGTCGAAGTCCACCCCCGGTTTGCGGAACGTTCAAGGGCGAATACACCCACGTTGCATCGGAGATTCCCAGCGGTCCGAAGAGCTTTTCCTGCGCGTACCGGTCGGTACGCTCGCCTGTCGCCTTCTGCAGAACTTCGCTCAGGGTGAAGACTCCCCCGGTGCAGTAGCTAAAGTATCGGCCATACTTTGGCGGATCGGCCTGCTCGCCCACATGCATCCGACCTCGCACCGGCAGATCGAGGATGAACTGCGCCCAGTCCTCGACCAGATACATGCGCTCTTCGTTGCCGCGGGAAGCATCGTTCCAGTCATCGCACTCCAGGGGCGATGACATGGTCAGAAAGTCCTCGACAGTGATCTTTTCCTTACGCGGATCGGGATTCTGCATCTTTCGCGCCCGCTCGGGCAGCAACGCCAGCACACGCGCGTCGACGCCGCTCAGTTTTTTCTCGCTGATCGCAATCCCAACGAGCATGTCCGTAATGCTCTTGGTTGCCGAGCGCGTGTCGCGCAAAGTTCCAGCATCGCCGTCGAAATAATCTTCAAAGACCAATTTCCCGTGTCGAGCCACAAGTACGCTGCCAATTTTCTTGAACTCCCCGGATCGAACCGCGGCATCCATGTCGTGCAGCGGCTTGGCTGCTACACCAACGGATTCCGGTGCGGCCGTGATCAATCCGTCGTTCCTGCTTTCAGGACTCGATGACGACTGGGCAGTAACTGTGCATCGCCCCGCCGCCAGCAGTACCACCAGATAAATCGCGAACGCTCTTGGCATGGGAACGCGCCTCGTCATCACTCAGACGGATGAGATAAGAAAAAGTAGCGGTCTGAAAGAGTTTGGGGACTTCGGAGGGCCTAACGCACGCGTCCGAGCTTATCCATCGGCCAGTACCCAAAAACCGCTTTGCCGTAGATAAAGCTCTGGTTGACCGGACCAAAATCGCGGCTGTCATTTGACATGGACCGATGATCGCCAAGCACGAAATAGCTGTTCTCCGGCACCGACATCTCCGGGTACGAGCGGGAGTCAGTATACGCCGGGGGAACATACTCTTCATCGAGCGCCCGGTCGTTTACATAAACCTGGCCGCCGTCGATGCGGATCCGATCCCCAGCCATTCCGATGACCCGCTTGATATAGCTCTTGGAAGGATCTCGTGGATAACGGAAGACGACAATATCCCCACGCTCGATGGGCTCCAGCCGGTAGACGAACTTGTTGACGAAAATCCGCTCCTGATCGTCCAGGGAGGGCATCATGCTGGTCCCTTCGACCTTCACGGGCTGGTAGAGAAAGATGATGATAAAGGCGGAAATGGCCAGCGAAATGATCAGATCGCGCACCCACACGCCGATCCCGGACCCTATCCGGACTGGCGCAACTGCGGCCGGTTGCGCAACCACTACTGCCGGCGGCTCTGCGACCGCTGGACTGGCTGAATTTGGATCTGGGAGCGTCCCTGGCATGTTGCCCTATTGTATACAGAACCGCTTCGGCTGACATTGGGTTGTATGTGAACCATCGGTACAACGTTCTGCCCTGCCCTGTCGCACTTCCGGGCTTGTCGAAGCTCAGGTTACAATAACGACACCCGAGGACACTCATGAATCACCTTTTACTGCAAAATAAGATCGTCTATCGCAGCCTGACCCTATGTTTCCTTTTCCTGGTCACTCTAACCATGTCGGCCGAATGGGCCTCGCCGCAGGAAGAAGGAGGCGTTCCGGCTTATAACGCTGGACCTCCGCCGAAGGGGACCAAGCTGCCTCCCCTGTTGACGAAGGCCGATCTTTGGGGGGCCGACGCCCAGAATCCGTATCAGACGCATGCCTATGAGTTGGCGGCCAAGATTCCGAACGTTCTACATCAGCAACCCTGCTACTGCTATTGCGACCGCATGGGGCACAACAGCCTCCACAGTTGCTTTGAGAACACGCATGGAGCCCAGTGCTCGACTTGCTTGAAGGAGCTTTACTACTCCTACCAGCAGCACCAGAAGGGCAAGACCGCGACCCAAATCCGAGCCGGCATTATCAAGGGAGAGTGGAAGCAGATCGACCTGATATCGGCATCGACGATGAACTGATGTCGACAAGAGCCATGAGTACTCTGGCGGTCAACTGGACCTTCACCCACTGTTTGAGTGATACTTTATTGCTCGGTTAAGAACGCAAGATTCCAAGGAGTTCCCCATTACCAAGAGCACAGGAAGAGTTTTGCACATGGCTCAGAAACCCACCGCGAAAAAGACCGTGGCAGAAGATCCGCGTTACACGCAGGCCCTGCAGAGCTATGAAGCCGGGCTTCGAGCGATGCAGGAACACAAGTTCGACAAGGCAAAGCCCCATTTTCAGAAGGTAATCTCGGGGCCCATCCGGGAACTGGTCGACCGCGCCAATGTCCATCTGAATATCTGCACGCAGCATCTGGAACGCTCTGCGGCTACTCAATTCAAGACGTCCGAGGAGCATTTTGACTACGCCGTCTCGCTGATGAATGTCGGCGACTACGTTACCGCCCGGGAGCATCTGGAGAAACTGTTGAAGCAAAATGCCAAGTCGGATTACGTGGTGTATGGCTTGGCCGCGCTCGATTGCCTCACCGGCCATGTCGAAGATTCCCTCCGGCATCTGGATGAGGCACTGCGTCTGAACTCGCAGCTGCGTTTTCAGGCACGCAATGATTCCGACTTCCAGAATCTGGCCGAGGATCCACGCTTCACGGAACTGCTCTATCCGGATCCCGGAGCGGAAGCCGGGTTCGCGGATGGAGAACTCGGCGAAGAAGAGCCAGTATAAATTGGCCTGAGGGCAAACCCTCGATGGAAACCAAAGCCGCCGAGTCCTCGAAGTCCGCGCGCGAGCGCGGACTGCGTGTTGTTGCTATCGGCGGCGGTACAGGCCTTTCCACGCTGCTTACGGGCCTTAAGCGCTTCGTATCCTGGCCCTCGGAAATTCCGGCCAAACTTGACTCTCCGGTCATTCGAGATCTGTGCGCCGTGGTTACGGTCAGCGACGATGGTGGCTCCAGTGGCCGTCTGCGCAAAGAGCTCAACATGCTTCCCCCGGGCGACATACGCAACTGCATCGTCGCCCTGAGCGAAGACGAGGCCTTGCTGTCCAAGCTCTTCCGCCACCGTTTCGCTAAAGGATCGGGACTCGAAGGGCACAGCTTCGGCAATCTGTTTCTTGCGGCGCTCACATCCCTGACGTCGGATTTTTCCGAAGCCGTGCGGCTGTCGTCTGAGATTCTGCTTACCCGCGGCCACATCTATCCCGCAACCACATCGAATATAGAACTTGAAGCACTGATGGAAGATGGCACCCGTGTCCGGGGCGAAACCAACATCACGGCCAGCAAGGGACGCATTCGCGAACTCTTTCTCGTCCCATCGGACGTAGAACCCATGCCTCAGACGCTGCAGGCCATCGCGAACGCCGACATGATCACCATCGGTCCAGGTTCCCTTTTCACCAGCCTCATTCCCAACATGCTGGTGCGGGGTATCGCTAAAGCCATCGTCGATTCTCCGGCCACTAAGGTCTACATTTGTAACCTGATGACCCAAGCCAATGAGAGCCTAGACCTCACAGCTGCCGACCACATTCGCGCCCTCAATCGACATGCGCAGAAACAGATCTTTGACTATGCGCTCATTAATCGCACCCCCGTCTCCGAAGAACTTAAAGCCAAGTATGCAGGGGAAGGTGCCTGCCAGATCGTCAATGATCTGGATGCCGTCGAAGCTCTTGGCGTGATCCCGGTTCTTGGAGACTATCTCGACGAGGGCGGAGTCGCACGCCACAATACCACCCGCGTCGCCGCCGACCTCATACAACTCGCCGCCCAGCCCGCCATTCGGCTATCCAAGTCCTCGACCCGGAATTGCGTTTAGATCCTGCCGTCCTCACTACGGCATCCGTTCCCGGCGTTGTCGGGATAACAGCATTTCCTGTATCGTGAGTCGTTGCTTCGAGACGTAGCAATCCACTCAAGACATGCGATCTATGCGCTTTCTCGCAGCCCTTTCATTTCTTCTATTAGCGCCGATACTGGCCTTTTCCCAGGTCGGCCCCGAAAAAGGGGGCCACGAAGTCCAGATCTGGGCTGGTGGCGGCCACTCCGTTAGCGGAGGACGCGGCAATACTGGCGCTTTCAATGCCGGATTGCGCTACGGTTGGATACTTACCGGACCGCATTTGCCCAGCTTTCTTCGTGGTCGATTCGAATATGCGGTCGATGGCGTTCCGGTCTTTCTAGTATTCCAGCCCGCGAACACGGCCTATGGCGTAGGCTTCGATCCCCTCGGCCTGAAATGGAACTTCGAGCGGCATGGACGCTTCTCCCCTTACCTCGAGCTCTGCGGCGGCACCCTATTCACCAACCATGACGTTCCCACCGGAACCAACACGGTGAACTTCACCGACCAGGCAGCATTCGGTGTACACATCCTCGGCGCAAAGCGCAATGTCAGTCTCGAGTTGCGGTACATGCACATCTCCAACGCGGGGCTCGCCACGCCCAACCCCGGAGTCAATACCGTGCAGGTACGGCTAGGCATCGGAAGGTTTGTGGGACGACACAATTAGGACACGGCGTGAACGCATGAGTGATAGCTGATCCAGAGATTTTCGGCTTCCTGACGCGGACACAACAACGCGCATCCTCCCTTCGTAACTTCCCAAAGCGACTCTCGAGTAGAGTTCCATGGCGCTTCTCCTTGTCGTGGGTCCCTGCGTGCAACCACTTGCACGCAGAACAAGTCCGGCCTGCTTTTCTTAGTTGTTCTTAATACTGTTTTTCAAGAGGGCCGGGCTCATGATCCCGAAAACATCAGGAGCGTCTTCGTGAACACGTGTTTTAGAAATCTCAGACTTGCCCGTTGGCATAGCCTTCTACTCGCTTCTTGCATCATGGTTCTGTGCGGATGCGCTGGCGTTAGCCACAAGTCGAGCCCTGCGCAGACTCAGGCTCCAACAGCACTCACGTATGACGACAGTGCCGCAGTTTACACGCAAGGCATAGCGATTGCAGAAAATCGCCCGACCATCACCGGCGGAGTTCCGACTTCTTATAGCGCGACTCCGCCCCTTCCCGCGGGAATCGTGCTGAACAGCAGCACGGGTGTCGTCACGGGAACTCCCATCAAACCGACGGCTTTGACCATTTATACGATCACGGCATCGAACTCCGCCGGAAGCACCACAACTCCCTTGAGCATCACCGTCAATATCGCGCCGCCAACCGGTCTGGCCTATTCGACCCCTAGCGCATACTACACAGTCGACATCCCGATTCCAGAAAATTTCCCGATCGTTACCGGCGGGTCTCCGACAACTTACAGCGTCACCCCCACGCTTCCGGACGGCTTGACTCTGCGTACCGACACGCCGCCCTACGGCCCCTACGTCGGCACATTGAGCGCGGGAGTAATCAGCGGAACGCCCACTGCGACCAGCGTAGGAACTTACATGGTGACGGCGACCAACTCAGCTGGAAGCACAACTGCCAAAATCACCATCACCGTGCTTGCAGCGGAGTCCGGGTTGGCTCCGTCAGGCTTGAGTTACAGCGCTCCGGCTCCTGTATATGTCGCGGAGGTGGCGATCACTCCGAACACCCCCATCCTTCGTCGACCCGGTCTAGCTCCTATCTCTTACAGCGTGTACCCACCTCTTCCAAGCGGTCTCAGCATGAGCAGCGCGGGCGTCGTCAGCGGAACTGCCGCCGCAATTCCCTCAACCATCATGCCCCCACCGCCCGTCACATCGAAATACACCGTCACCGCTTCAAACGCATCGGGACGCACCACCGCATCGTTGACCATCACTCTCTACAATGCCCTACAAGCCGTTCCCAATCTGGCGCAATCGATTACTCCTTTGGCCGTCTCGGGCTCCAGCTTTCAATTTCTCGACACCGGCATGGTGATCACCGACCCAATCGACACCAGTGTGCCACCCGTCGAATGGCTTGCCGGATATGGCGCCAGCACCGTAGTCAGTCCCGATGGCAACACACTTTTGGTCTTGACCACCGGATACAACCGCGCATTTCAGGTCGGATTTCCCTTTTTCGACCCCATGTACTCGAACGAATACGTATTCATCTACGACATTCACGGCGGTCCGCCGGTTTTTGAGCAGGCTGTGCCAATTCCCAACACCTACCACGGGATTGTGTGGGATACCGGAATAGACAGTCACGGAAATTACAACCAGGCCTTTTACGTTGCGGGGGGCATGGGCGACGCTCCTTATGGAACCGACCCTATTCCTTACGTTTATCCCGACGGCTATCCCGGGGCGTCCAATAATGGTGACAACATCCACATCGTTCAGCGCGATCCCGTCACCGGCATTTGGGCGCAGACCGCGGAATTGGAATTAGGCCAGGTTCCGGCGGGCCAGACTCTCACTCCATTCGAAACTCAAATGGCAATCGCTTCGGGCCACCCTTCCGGCAATGGTTTGCCCGTTCCCAACAGCGGCTTCGCTTCCGTGAACGCCGCCGTCTACGTAGCGCCTTGTGCCGCGGGATTGGGGATTTCACGCGATGGCAATGTGTTGGTCGTGGCGAACTACTATAACGACTCGATCACAATCTTCACTGGAGGCCTGAAGAGCTGGGTCCAGCAATTTCACCAATGGCCGGTAACCAGCCCGCCGAAAGGCACGTTGCAGGGATACGGAGACATGCAAGGCGCCGAACTCGATCTGCGCCCCGGCAACGGCTTGCCCGGAGGCGAATATCCGTTTTGGGTTGTTGTGACCGGAAACGGAACGGCCGCGACGCCATACACCGCCTATGTCTCCAGCCTGCGCGATCGAGAGATCGATGTCGTCAGCTGGATAGTCGCTTGTACGCCGTACAATGCTCAAACCTGCCCTAACCCGCTCGCCGTCAAAACCCGCGTCCCGGTGAAGGGCCAACCCAACAAAATGACGGTAAATCAGGCCCAGACGCTTCTGTATGTGGCCGAAGACCAGTCCGATTCGGTGGACGTCATCAACCTGCAAACCAACTCGGTGGTCGAGAGCATACCTGTGATTGCGCCCCCATCTGTACTGCAGAACTTCGCTCTTACGCAATATACGGGTGCCAACACCAACAGTGTGACCCTGCAGGAGCCAGGCGAGCACTACCTCTATCTAACAAACGGGAATCTGAACAATGTGGCGGTCGTGCAACTCAGCGGCTTCAACAGCGGCGATCGCGTAGTTGGACTCATTCCGACCGGCTGGTATCCCAACTCGGTGACCCTGAGCAAAGACGGATCATGGGCGTACGTAGTCAACGCCAAATCTCCGACCGGTCCAAATCCTCACTGGTGCTATACCTACGGCCCGGCCGGCTACCCCACGTGCTCCCCTTCCAACGAGTACAATCCGCAACTCACCAAGGCTGGCTTGCAAAGCTTCCAACTCTCCAGCGCAATGGCAAAGCTGCCCGCCCTGACATCGCAGGTATCTATCAATAACCGGTTCTCCAACACAACCGCCACTGGTGGTGTGATGGCCGCAGTGCATCAAGGCATCCAGCACGTGATCTACATTCTCAAGGAAAACCGAACCTACGATCAGATTCTGGGCGACCTGCCTCGTGGCAATGGAGATCCCAACCTGGCGCTGTTTGGCCAGGCAATCACGCCGAATCAACACAAACTCGCGGAGGACTTTGTCACCCTCGACAACTTCCGCGCCAGCGCCGAAGTCAGCAATGACGGCTGGCCGTGGAGCACATCCGCTCGCGCGCCCGACGTCGTCGAGCATCAGTATCCCGTGAACTATGCGCAACGGGGCCTCAGTCTCGATACCGAGGGCAACAATCGCAGCGTGAACGTTGCGCTGCCGACCGTGGCCCAGCGTCAAGCCTCGCAACCGCTATTCCCTGGCGGTGCCCTCTCACCCGACGTTCCTAACGGCGATAACCTGCTGCCGGGTCAGGCCGACGTGGATGCTCCCGACGGTCCGAACAACGAACTCAACACTGGATACCTTTGGAACAATGCTCTGCGGGCCGGTCTCACGGTTCGCGACTATGGCTGGTTCATCGATACAACTTGCTACAACGCGGCCCCGTGCCAGACTCCCCTGGTGCGCGATCCTTTCTCCACCAATACCATCGTTGCACCTTCTACCAATGTTGCCCTCGCGCCCTTTACCGATCCCTATTTCCGCGGATTCGATCCTTCGTTTCCAGACTATTATCGCTATAAAGAATGGGAGCGAGACTTCGATGCCAACTACGCGCAGGGCGGACTCCCGAATCTGACACTAGTTCGCTTCATGCACGATCACACCGGAAACTTCGGAACCGCCATTGACCTGGTCAACACTCCCGATCGCGACCAGGCGGACAACGACTACGCAGTGGGTTTGCTGGTGCAGAAAATCGCCAACAGCGCGGTCTACAAAGACAACACTCTCATCTTCGTCGTAGAAGACGATGCCCAGGACGGCGGCGACCACATCGATTCTCACCGTACCATCGCATTCGTCGCAGGAGCGTACGTGAGAAATGCACTTGTCTCCACCGAATACAACACCATTGACTTCGTGCGAACGATCGAAGAAGTGTTGGGCCTGCAGCCCATGAACCTGAACGACGCGCTGGCGACGCCCATGGCCGACATCTTCAATACGGTGCCGAATCGTCAGTGGACCTTCACGGCAACTCCCGCTTCGATTCTCTACTGTACAAACTTGCCGCTGCCACTTCCCAAGCAGCCCTGCAATAATCCCGTACCGAATTCGGAATATTGGGCGCGGGTCACGCAAGGCATCGATTTCACGGATGCGGACCGAATCGATGGAGCAGTCTTCAATCGTATTCTGTGGAAGGGCATCATGGGTGAGAAGCCGTATCCTGCCGCTCCGACTGGCATTGATTTACGCCAGAACCGCGACAAACTTCTGGCCGATTTCCGGCAGTCACTCGCGCAGGAAGCGAAGCTGAAATCAATCAGACACTAACGAGCAAAAGAAAACCGGGCCAGGAGACACGCTCGTTCGCTTCTCTCCTGGCCCGGTTTTCTTGAGCACCAATCTTTGGTGACGGTCAGTACGAGTTCACGCACTCGACGAATTCTGCCTGGTCCATTTTGCCAATGCCGCACGCGAACACCGGCCAGTTCGCCGGTGTGATCGGATTCCAAGGTGCGACATTGTTGCCAGAGTTGTACTGCCCCATGTAAAGCGCCTGCTTTGCGCTAGTCGTGCCCAGCTGTGGATACAGCCCTTCCAGGGAAGAGTCCAATGGACCCTCCATCGCGTATGCCGCCGAAAAAGTGTAATAAGGATTGAACTGCGCCGGCGCAGTGGCGAGATCATAGTTCAGAGACTGATAATCCGTCGGAGTAAGAGTGGCTTGTGTAAAGCTATAAATCTCAAACGCAGGATTGTTGCCGAGGTAAGGGCTGATGGAAGGCGATATATCCAACACATTTTCTGCGGTCATCACGCGGAATTCATCGCGATGGGTATGCCCACCCAGGCTTAGCGTGATGACGCCCGGATACTTCGCCAAGATTTGCAGAAAACTTTCCTGATAGGCCGGCATCCACATCATCGCAGCGTTACTACTCGTTAGGGACCCGTCAGCAGCAAGATTTGCCGCCGACGTACACGTATCTGCGCCCGGCGGGACGTGCATCAACAGCCATACTTTTTGCCCGGCGGTTTGGGCCGCCTCGAGAGTCGTATCGAACCACGCAAGTTCCGCGTAGGCTGCACCTTCGTTGCTGGGAATGTTTGGAGGCGGTGCCGCAAACAAGTTCGTATTGAGTGAGATTATCTTTAGATTGGATCCCAGCGGCTGCGCAGAATAATATCCGCCACTGGTGAACGTATTGAAAAATGCGGGATAATCCGCCGCCGTCCCGTTCACAAAATTTGCGTAATAGGGTTCCACCGTATTCGCAAGAAAGATGCTGTCCGGTCCGAGGCCGGTATAGGAATCGTTGTTGCCAACCACAAACATGACCGGGACACTTCCGACCGCAGCCCTCGTCTGCTGCATTACGAACGTAGCCGTCTTGTCGGCAAAGGCCTGCATTGCGAGAACCTGTTGCGCGTTCGGAGTCTGCACCCCCGTCAGGCCATCGCAATTCTCGTAATACAACGACGAAATCTTGTGCACCAGAAGGTCGCCAGCAAAAATGACCACCGGACTCGCACCCATGTTCTGTTTGATGCTCGACAGCGCCAGCCCGAGCAACAGGTAGTTGGTATCAGTGTGCAATGGCGGAAGGGCCAGCGGTTTCAGCGATCCCTTCAGAATCGCGGCCCAATCGCTCGGATCCGCGGCATCAAGGGAATGGCACAGGGT
The DNA here is from genome assembly GCA_963731405.1 of uncultured Acidobacteriaceae bacterium. Lineage (GTDB taxonomy): Bacteria > Acidobacteriota > Terriglobia > Terriglobales > Acidobacteriaceae > Sulfotelmatobacter. Next base: position 129,276 of record CAVSVS010000008.1, read on the forward strand.
CGGATCATCGAGTGGATTGAAGTGAATATCCGAAAAAACAACCACCGGGAAAGTAGGTTCGCTCACAGGTGGCGGAGCAGAAGTCGAGACCCCGCATCCACCACTGAAAACGACGTTCACCAACACCAGAAACAAAATCAAGCGGGAAGTTCTTAGCATGAAAGCCTTCTCCTTTGCTGAGTCACGCAAGCGGCGGCCTTCGAGGCTTTGCCCTCGAATGTCGAGCTACAGTTCCCACATCGGCGGATTGCACTCAGACGTGAGGGCCCGCCAAGTTCCGCGGCCTTTCCCGAAGTCCTCAGCAGAAGTCCTCAGCAGAGTTGCGGCTCTCGCGTTCGCCAGCTATTCTTCTCGGTTATGTCCACGCTCGTCGAATGCGTTCCCAATTTCTCCGAAGGCCGCGATAAAGCCAAAGTTGACGCCATCGTCGACGCCATGAAGATGCCCGGCGTCTACCTGCTTGATCGCGAAATGGATTCCGACCACAACCGCTGCGTCATCACCCTGGTCGGCGAACGCGAGCCTATTCAGGAAGCCGCCATTCGCGGTGTCGGCAAAGCCGCCGAACTTATCGACCTCACATCGCATACTGGAGCCCACCCTCGCATGGGAGCCGCCGACGTAATTCCGTTCATCCCTATCGACGGCGTCACCATCGAAGACTGCGTCGCCATGGCGAACCATGTTGGCGAAGAGATCTGGAAGCGCTACAAGATCCCCGTATATCTCTACGAGTCCGCCGCCAGAATTCCGGAACGTCAGGGCCTGGAGAATATTCGCCGCGGCCAATTCGAAGGCATTCGCGCCGAGATCGCGACCGTCCCCGCGCGCTGCCCGGACATCGGCGACCCGTGTGTGCATCCGACTGCCGGAGCAACCGTGGTCGGCGCCCGCAAATTCCTTATTGCCTATAACGTCTTCCTCAATACACCCGACGTCGATATCGCGAAGAAGATTGCCAAAGCCATTCGTTTCTCGACTGGTGGCATGCGCTTCGTAAAAGGAGCGGGCTTCCTTGTTCGCGGACTGGCCCAGGTCTCGATGAATCTCACTGACTTCGAGCAAACGCCCGTCCACCGTGTTTTCGAGATGGTGAAGCGCGAGGCCTCCCGCTACGGTGTCACGCCGGTTTCCAGTGAGATCGTCGGGCTGATCCCTAAAAAAGCGTTGGAGCAGGCCGCAGAATGGTTTCTGCAGGTGGAGAATTTCGATTCGTCATTGATCCTGGAGAATCGGCTCGCCGCCGTCATGGGCGGAAAGATGGCGGTCGGCGGCCTGCGCGCCGGAGTCGAACCTTTCGTCGAGCAACTCGCCGCACCTACGGCCACTCCTGGTGGAGGCAGCGCCTCCGCTGCAGCCGCATCCATGGCCGCAGGGCTTGCCGTGATGGTCGCATCCATGTCGCGCGGCAAGAAGGCTTACCTGCAATATGAATCGCAACTCAGCGCCGCCATCGCTCGCCTCACACCGCTACGCGAAGAACTGAAAGCTGCGGTCGACGCCGACGCCGAGTCTTACAACTCTGTGATGAAAGCCTATAAACTGGCAAAGACCGCAGTCGATGAAGCCTCTGGTGAAGCGCTGATCGAAGCCGCACTAAAACAAGCAACGGCCGTTCCGCTCAGCGTCGCCGAAAAGGCCCACGAAATCGCAAAGATCTCCAAATCCCTGGATTCCATTACCAATCCCAACATGAAGTCCGACTTGACCACGGCTGTAGCGCTGGCTGGCGCAGCCCGGACCGGGGCGTTAGCGAATGTCGAGATCAATCTCACATCCCTGAAAGATCCGACGTTCAAGGTAGAAATTGACCGTAGAATCGCGGCCCTCTCGTAGGAACGTCGCTCGCAGCGTCCCTTCTAACCACGTATACATTCGACAGCCCCGCGATTCGCCGGATCTCCGATCTCCAGATTGGGACTCCAACCGGTCAATGGCCATGTACTTTTGTTCCATTCCCTTACCTTGCAAGTAAAATAGAATGAAACGATCTATTAACGACAAGGGCTGATCGTGCATCCAACCATGGGTACACGAAACCCTAAATGCTTTTGATTCGAGGCGTTATGAAACTTTTCAGGATTTGTCTGGCTTCTTTGCTTCTGGCGAGCATAGCGTACGCAATGCCGCTGAACTCCTCTGCCCGTTCCTGCGTTCCCGCGGAACTGTTGCAACTGATCTCGGTCGACTACCGCGCTCTCAAGGATTCGCCGACCGCGATGGCTCTTAAGCAACAGTTAATGCCCGACAACATCAAGCAGTTTGAGGCGGCCCTCAAGAATATCGGCCTTGACCCCGACAAAGATGTGGATACGCTCGCCTTTGCATCGTTCCACGCCGGCAAACAAGGCGTGAAGACGGTCGGCGTTGCGGCCGGACCTTTCAATATGAAGGCTGTGTTGAAGAAGATGAAGCTGCAGAAGTTCGTGCCCAAGAAGTATGGCAATGCAGACATTTATCCCATGGACGGCGGCTTCGTCATGAGTTTTCTCGATGACAGCACGCTGCTGTTCGGTGATTCGACCTCCATCAAGTTTGCGCTTGATACCAGAGATGGAAAGGTCCTGGGTTTGGACACCAACGGCAACATGGCCGACATGATGTCGAGTGTGGACTCTGCTCCAGTGTGGAGCATCCTTGACCAGGCAGGCACGCAAAATATGATGCGCTCTGCTATGGGCGATGCCTCCAAGGTCGCCGACTACGACACCGTCAAGAAGCGCCTGCAGGGCTCGCGTTACACGCTAAGCTTCAATAGCGGCGTCAACTTCGACCTTGCCGTTCTTACCTCGGATTCCACCACTGCAGCTACGGTTTCCTCATTGCTGAAAGGCTACATGCTGTACAAGAAGATGAGCGCCACGCCTGCGGAAAAAATTGCTGTGGAGAATACGACTGTCGATTCCGACAGTTCCACGGTGGGGGTGCACTTCAAGGCCAACGATCAACAGTTCCAGTCTCTGATGCACTCTGAGCTGTTCGCTGCGGTAACGCACTAGGCTTCGCGTCAACTGAAACAGGCACCGTCACTCGCGTCGGTGCCTTGCTTCTTCGAGGATACTGCCCACTCACTCGGGTCGATCGATCTCCAAACAACCCTGCGTAAAGGCAAAGGGAAAACCTCCCGGCTCGTTCACCTTCGTGTATCCCCCGTCGAAGAAAACAAACATTTGATTCGGATTGGTCTCCCCGTATCGAACCGACGGCTTCCACGGTCCAGAATGCCAGCCACAGTCCCGGGCGGTCATGATCTGGCGAGGCGCACTCCAGTCTGCGAAATTGGAAGACGGCTTCGGACACTCGCACCACCATAGGCCTGTGGACGGCGGAGCTTGCGTCTTACCGAGCCACACCTTCGAAAAAACAGCCTCGTAATTCTTTTGGCCTTTGATCACGCAGAAATCGAAAACCTTCTCGCTCGCCGCGATGAATATCTTGCGCTTGGTCCAATTCGTCCGGCCATCGGCGCTCTCGGAATAGCCCTGAACTAAATAGTCTTCCAAGTTTGAACCGGCAACATACCACATCTTCCACTTGCCCTCGGCGTAAATGAGATTGGGTTCATAGACGCTTCCATGTTCCCAGTCTTCCTCCTCCACGAAAACAGGATGCGACTGATCAAGCCACTGTTTTCCGTCCCATTCCAGATATCCGATCGTGTAAGGCCCCCACAGATCGGCCGCGCCGCCGGCATAGTAGATCCGCTCTACCCAGGTTCCCCTCTCCGGATCCCAGCCGCACACATAAGCCGGACAGTGGCGGCCGCCCTTCAGGTCCCATGCTTTACTGGACTCATACCCGGCCAATACTGCAACGTGGGTGGGATCATCGTCGGCTGGAGTCAGCATCCATCCTTGCGACGCAAGCGGCGCTCCCGCGGGGAGAGACGCGCTGAACAGTTGGATCCCCTCGTGCCCGCTCACTTCGCCGGCAAGGTACATCCACCATCGATCGCCACGCTTCGCGACCGTTGAGTCGGTGAGTTCGATCGGATCGGTAAAAGGGGCGAAACCGTCTGCCGGGTCAAAGATCTTGATTTCTTTTCCGTTCATCCAATTGCGTTCATCCCCGCTATTTCTTCCGAGCTGCGCGCTTCTCGCTGGCCCATCCCTCTTTTACCACCTGCCGCGCGCGCGCCAAGGCCAGCGCGTCCTCGGGAACATCCTCGGTGATGCACGAAGCCGCCCCAATATACGCTCCCTTGCCGATTCTTAACGGCGCAACCAGCGTGCTATCGCTGCCGACGAATGCTCCATCTTCGATCACCGTCTTATGCTTAAAGACCCCGTCGTAGTTGCATGTGATCGTTCCAGCCCCAATGTTCACCCCCGCGCCGATCTCGGTGTCGCCCAAATATGTCAGGTGGTTCGCCTTGGATGCTTTTCCCAACTTGGTTTTTTTCGTCTCGACGAAGTTTCCCAGGTGTGCCTCTTCGCCAATCTCGCTGCCTGGACGCAGATGCGAGTAAGGGCCAATCACGGCCCCATCCCCAATCTTCGATTCCCTCATCACGCATCCCGGCAGAATCATCACTCCATCCCCGATTTCCATGTCCCGAATCACGCAATACGACCGCACACGGCTGGCCGTACCGATCCGCGTCGTACCCAGCAATTGTACGTAGGGCTCGATGACAGTATCGGGCGCAACTGTAACATCTGCGTCGATCACGCAAGTTGCCGGATAAAATATCGTCACTCCATCCGCCATCAACTGCTGGCACTTCGCCAACCGCATCCTCTCGTCAATGTCCGCCAGCTCTGCCCGCGTGTTTCCCCCGAGCACTTCGCTGGCATTCCCTGTCTTCCATGCCACCACACGCCGTCGCGCCTTCCACAGCACCTCCGCCATATCGGTCAGGTAGTACTCATGATGAGCGTTGGCCGTCGACAACTTGCCGATGTTCCCGTACAACTCCTTTGCAGCGAAAACATAAAAGCCCGAATTAATCTCTCGAATCTTCTTCTCCGCAGTGGTCGCTTCCTTCTCCTCAACCACCGCCTGCACCTCGGCGCTGCGTGGACTTTTCCGCAACACCCGTCCATATCCAGTCGGATTCTCAAGGTCTGCGCTAAGAAGAGTCATGGCGGCCTGCTCTTCCAGATGGAAATTGCGCAGCCGTCCAATGGTTTCCGGCGTAATCATCGGAGCATCCCCGGAGAGCACGATGACATGGTCATACCCGGCGAGCGCTTCGCGTCCCACGATCAGCGCGTGGCCAGTTCCACGCTGCTCGGTCTGCGCCACAAAATTAATTCCCGTATGGGCCATCGCTGCCCGTACTCGGTCCGCCTCGTGACCGATGATGGCGTAGATGTCGCGAGGAGGCACAACCCTTATCGCCGCGCGAATCACGTGCTCGAGCAGGGGCTTTCCTCCTACTTCATGTAATACTTTAGGAAGTTGGGATTTCAGCCTGGTTCCTTTACCTGCTGCCATGATCGCCACGGCAACGCGCGGACCCGAAATGCCCTCCTGAAAAGGATCGTCCCCGAGAAAACCTCGAGAACTGGTAGCCTTGCCTTTCAATTTCTTCATTCGCCTCAATATACTGCTCCCTCCAAAACAGTTGCTACTTGCCGCCTCGCAGTGATCCAGCCCTTAAGTTCAAGGAAAGAACTAAAACGCCTAAAGCCCAAGCCCTCCATCCACCGCCAGAATCTGGCCGGTCACAAACTGCGGTGCGGTCGCGAAGAATAATACCGCCTGGGCAATTTCTTCCCCCCGGCCGTTTCTTCTCATAGGCGTCTGCTTGGCCATCCGGCGCATGAAAGCGGCCGCCGATTTTTCTCCCAAGTCGATCATTCCTGGTGCGACGGCGTTGACGGCGATCTCTGGTGCGAGTGCCTTCGCCATAACTTTGGTTAACATGTGCAGAGCCGCTTTCGACGAGCAATAGTGCGCGTGCGTTGCCCACGGTCTTAAACCGCCCAGAGATCCCATGTTAATAATCTTCGCTTCGAGACCCGGCCTCTGTCCTTTACCGCGCTTCCGGCGCATCCATTTCAAGGCCTCGCGGGCCACCAGAAACGGCCCCCTCGCGTTTGATGCGAAAATCGCGTCCCATTGGCGCACCGTCAACTTTTCGAATTCCACGGTCTCATAATTTGCCGCGTTATTCACCAGAACGTCGATACGGCCCAATTCTCGTCCGGCTTCCTTCATCATCGCCCGGACACTGTCTTCATCGGTCACGTCACAACGCAGTGCGAATGCTCTCACCCCATAGCCCGACAGGTCCACCACCGTCTCCCGTGCCTCTCGCGCGGACTCCTTAAACGTAATTGCAACATCCGCTCCTGCCGCCGCCAAAGCCAGCGCGGACGCCCGTCCTAGCCGCCTGGCCGCTCCGGTAATCAGGGCAGTTTTCCCACGAAGAGGTTTTGCCTGGTGTTCTTGCATGGAGGGATTCTACAGCCTCTGGACGGAGTCGAGGCAAAGGCGGTGCTTTGTGTGTTCGAGGAGTGACTTCCCGGTGATTCTTACGGCGCCGGCAGCAACTTTCGCAGAACTTGAATAAGCGTTTGCGCTTCTTGCGATTTCACGACTACGCTACTCGCTTGTTGCGTAGCTCCGTTGGCAAGTTCTTTCACGTCGGTCACCACAATGATGAGGGGCACGGCCGGACGCAACCTTTTCAGTTCCCCGGCGATGAGAGCAGCCTCCGCGCCATCATCATCCAGATCGATGACCACGGCGTCCACGGTTTCCTGGCCAAAGCGGATGACTCCTTCATGCCCGCTGCCAGCGCTGAGTGCATTCCATCCGTGCTCCTTCAGCAGCGAACAGCGAAGGTTTAAACTGACAGGATCATTTCCGATGCAGAGGACAGCTTTCTGCCGATGTTTCAGCACAGTCCCTCCCGCGCCAGAATTTCAAACACCGCGACTAAAAGTGAGTTGTGCCCAGTGATTAGCAGAACAGCCGAAACCACGCAGTGACTGGAATCACACTTGTAAAATGAACGAATTGTGGAATTTAGCTTGGTCTAGCCACCCGACCCCCGAAAACTCCTCCTTTTTTTCGTTATTTTTTGCTGCTGGATAAACCCTATTTCTTCGCGCTAGAATCTTCCGCGCATGCCCGATCCTCGCAGCGTCGTGGTCTATTCCCGCAAGGGATGCCATCTGTGCGAAGTGGTGAAAGAGAGCCTCTCGAAGCTCTCTCGTCGCGGCGGTTTCACCTGGCACGAAGTGGATGTCGACCTCGACTCCGAACTTCGCCGCCAGTTCAACGACGAGGTTCCGGTCGTTTTCATTGACGGACGCAAGGCATTCAAGTACCACATGGACGAGCAGGAATTTCTGCGCAGACTCGCAAGTTGAGCCCTCACCCTTTTCTCTTTCGATCTTTCATTTTTCCGCTACAATTCCAGCCGGAATGCAACGCACCGAACTCTACGCCGATCCCCACAATCTCTTTCTGCACGATCTCGTTCTCAACTCCTGCCGCCGCAATGCCTCCAAGACCGCCTTGGTAGATGCTTGCTCCGGCCGTCGTATGACCTATGCCGAATACGGAGACGCCGTCGAGTCCGTTGCCCGCTCCCTGATTGCCGCCGGGATCAGGCCCGGCGATGTGGTGGCTGTATTTCTTCCCAACTCGTGGGAATTCTGTGTCGCATTTCATGCGATCCAGCTTGCCGGAGCCATTCCCACTCTGCTGAACCCGACCTATCGCGAGCGCGAAGTCCGCTACCAGTTGGAAAATTCCGGCGCCGTTCTCCTCATTACCGATGGCGCAAATATTGACGGCATCAATCTCTCTGGACTACCAAAGCTCCGCCGCATCTACACTACGCGTCAGCCTGCCACCGGCGCTGAGCCCTTTGCGAACCTGCTCAACCCGGTGACAGCATCTTGCCCTACGCCCGATCAGTCCTCCCAGCAGACTCTGGCAGCTCTTCCCTATTCCAGCGGAACCACAGGCTTGCCCAAGGGAGTCATGCTTTCTCACTACAATCTGATCGCAAACGTTTACCAGATACTGGGCCCAAACGCGACAACGCTCAATGCCGCTGACAACATTCTCTGTTCTCTCCCCCTCTACCATATTTACGGCTTGAACGTGATCCTCAATCCCTCTCTTCTCCTCGGCGCAACACTCATTCTGGTGCCTCGTTTCAACGTCCCGGCGATAACGAAACTCATCGTCGATGAATCGGTGACGATGATGCCCTTGGTCCCGCCCGCCATTAATGCTCTGTGTCAGGCGGCTGAGGCCGGACAATTCCCCCGCGATCATAAAGTTCATTGGGTCAAGTCCGGAGCCGCCCCGTTAGCGCCCGACCTTGCCCGCCGCTTTACCGCCCTGACGAACATTCTCGTGTGTCAGGGATACGGCATGACCGAGGCGTCGCCCGTCACGCACCTCGGATTTCTGGATCCTTCCCTCTACCGGCCCGATTCTATCGGTCATCCCGTGGCTCAAACCGACTGCCGCGTTCTCTCCCAGCCAGAGATCGACCCAGCCGATACTCCAGACGACCTCACGGAAGCTCCCTCCGGGCAACCCGGCGAGCTGGTCATGCGCGGCCCGCAGTTCATGCTCGGCTACTGGAACGAGGCGCAGGCAACCGCTGCTGTCCTCCGCGACGGATGGTACTGGTCCGGAGACATCGTCACTCGCGACCGAGAAGGCTTTTACCGGGTAGTCGACCGGCGTAAGGAAATGATCAAGTACAAGGGCTTCGCCGTGGCCCCCGCGGAAGTGGAAGCTGTTCTGCTGGAACATCCCGCGGTGAAAGAATGCGGGGTGGTGGGTCGTCGTGATGACGCAGCCGGTGAGGTCCCCGTGGCTTTCGTCGCTCTCCGCGACGGCTTTCTCGATAGCCACAAACTCGGAGACGAACTCTGCGTCTTCGTCGCCGACCGCCTCACCCACTACAAACAACCTCGGGAGATCCACTTCGTCGAATCAGTTCCCAAAACCGCCTCAGGAAAGATCCTGCGCCGCGAATTGAGAAAATCCATCAGTTGATGGTCCCGCTATCCCTCTCCTTGTTGTGACTCGAAAGCTGTAATCTACTGCTGATCTTTGCTCGGCGCTGGCAGTTTGCGCGTAACAAAAAAGCTCCAGATCACTTCATTTGCATTCGGATCGGGACTCGTCTTGCCAACGGTTTTCTCCGCTTCATACTGCTCGCCACCGGGCCATGTATTCCCCGCGCCTTTCAAGCTGTACAACACGACCTGTGCGTTCTCGTGGCACCCGTTGTAGGCGTCGACTTTGGTTTCTGTTCCGCCCTTCGCACTAGCCATCAATTTGCTCTTCTCCGGCTTTTCTTCACAGCGATCGATTCTCGCCCACGCTTTAGCGCTGTCTTCCACCGAAATCGTCGCAAGATTCAGGTTGTGCTCGGTGCCCCCGCCGTACGGAACGATCGGATCGGATGTGCCATTGACCATCATGAGCGGCACCGGACGAGTTGGCAGGCAGATCATGGTCTTCGGCATTGCTGCACCCACGGCCGCTATCGCTGCAATCCGGTCGCTCATAGCGCATCCCAAACGCATGCTCATGAATCCGCCTTCCGACAGCCCCACCGCATAGATGCGCGACGCATCCACCGAAAACTTGCTGCCCAGTTGATCCAGCATCTGGTTGAAAAAACCAATGTCATCCGTGGGAGTCGGCCTGCGGCCCTCATTCGGATCTTCGCCTTGCGGTGGCTGCCCGCCGCCGCGGGGATATCCCCCGCCGCCTCCTCCCGGATATCCGCCGCCGGGATACCCGCCGCCGTAGTGCCCACGCCGGCCCGGCCCCATCGTCATCCCTCGGTGCTCCGGTGCGTGTACCCCGACATTCCATCGTCCACGTTGCGCGACCGGATAGATCGTGATAATTCCGTCTTTGTCCGCCACCTGATCAAACCGGGTGAGCCGCTGCATGTCATCGGCATCCTGATTCATGCCATGCAACAGGATCACCACCGGATAGTGTCGTTGTGCGTCGTAGCCTTTCGGCAGCCGCACAATATAGTCCCGATCGACATCGTCGACGGTAACTCTTTCCTTAGTTTGTTGTGCGCAGAGCCCTTGAGTGATCCAAATCACCGCCAGGCACGCAGTCGCCGCAATCCAGCGCCTGTTATTACAGCGTCCTAGTCTCATCCTCTCTCCAAACGACGCCCCTATCCTTGCGGAAAGCCGACCCTTCTCCCTTGGAAGCACCCATCCTGCTGGGAGTTGGCCGCCGACGGAACTTTCCCCGCACCCCCTGCGTATCTCTGTGTTGTAAGCGATTTCAGCTAAGCTACACGCCCAGCAGCATAGGAAGGAGAACTACCATGGGAGACATCACAGGTCTTGCAGCAGTGATCATGATTTTCGGAATGCCCACCGCGATACTCGGAATGTACACCTTTTACCGCGTACGCAAGTTGCGTACCGAGGAACGACTCGCGGCCATGCAGCGCGGTGTCGCCGTCCCCATGGAGCCCGATCTTACCGAGGCCGCGCATTCTCGTCGCGCCGGAATTCTGCTCATCGCCGGCGCCGTCGGCTACATGCTGACCTTCACCATCATCGCGAGAGTTGAGCCCGACGCCCTGATCGCCACCGCCTTCGGCGCGATCCCCTTCACTCTCGGTCTGGGATATTTATTGGACTCTACCCTGATCCGCCGCGAAGCCCGCGCCTAAGCTTCGCCGGACTGGGCGGTCTTGGCCATGAAAAAGAGGTTGCCCCACCTTTCTCGCGTTCTCCGCGAGAAGGGTGGGGATTTTGACTTTCACTCCCCGGTAAGAAACTTAAACTGCGCCTCAGTCAGCGGCACCACACTCAGCCTGCCTTGCCGCGCCAGCGGAGAATCCGCAAATAACTTGTTCGCCTTCGCCTCCGCGAGCGTCACTGGCTTCGCATTCCCTTTACCCACTTTAATCTTTACTTGTGGGTTCTTCGGATCCGAATCATCCACCGCGAGCACGGTCGCCGTCCCCACTGCGCTTTTCTCGTCGCCCGTGTGGTAGATCACCAATCGCTCGCCCGGCTTCATCCCGCGCAGGTTCTTCAATGCAACCGGATTCGAAACACCATCCCAGATCGTTGTCTTTTCCCTTTGCAGGTCTGCAAACGAATATGTTGACGGTTCTGTCTTCAGCAAGTAATCCATTTCCGATCCCCAGTCGTTCAGAATGAGTGTCGCTCAAAAATTAAACTTGGTCGCGTATGTCAACTCCTCGGCGCAGTGGAACTTCCCAATATCGACGATCCGTTGATAATAGCGCCGCGCCATCGCATCTTCGCTCCTCAGTTTCGCGAACCACATGGCCTCAAAATATGCCGAGCAACGTTCGCCCTGTGACTTACCGGAGCTCATCGCCGCATCGAACCCGGCCTCATCAATCGCTCCCGACATGAATTGAATCACGGCCTTCGTTGTGGCAGAGTCGTCGTCCAGCCGGCTGATGGCATCCTGCAACACGTTCTCATCCTTGTGTCCGCGGCTCAGTTGAAACAGAAAATCTTCCACCTCAAAGTCGACCCGGTGGCACGCGTTTCGATTGTTCTCCAGCGTTTCCAGTTGATCCAGTAGTCCTTCTGCCTTTTTGGTCCATTCCAGTTCGTCGTCTCCGGGTCGGCGGACGCCGGTAAAGTAGTTAATCTCCGCAATCGCCAACGCCGAAACCGCACCCGCGCAGTGATATCGAAGCCCCGAGTTGTACACGCCAGTGTGCAGATTGAGCGCCTCCTGCACGTCCACTCTCTGCCCGCCTGCGCCCGTAACTCTTGCGCTGGCCAGATTGTTCACGCATCCCTCGTGCCCGCTCGCGGCGCATTTTTCCCAGTACAAATATGCCGATGGCTCATCATGCAACTGATTCCGCGCCACAAGCCCGGCCCAGTACTCCGCATTGGTCTTGTCCACCTCCGGCACGTACGTAAGCACCGATCTTGCGCTGATGATCCTGTCGAGATCCGCCCGCGCCGTACGGGCGCCTGGCACATCGATAGCCTCGCCCTCATGCTCACGAGTGAAGTTCAGCATCGCGAGAGCCACAGCACGGTAGTAATGCGCAACCAGGGCATCCGAGGGATCCAACTTCCGCGAGCCCAGGACTCCATTCAGTACTCGCACATCCTGCCGCAGATTCGGAATCTCCTCTTTCGTGCGCTCTGACTTTCGTTGCACGCGTTGCACATCCTGCACCGCCGTGCTTAAGTCGACGGCCGCGATGGGCCCTTCTTCGCTTGGTTGGAGACGATTCAATTCGACTGGCGCGGGCACCGTGGTGGCCGGTTCGTTGGAAGCCCTTGCGCGTCTACCCGACCACGTTGACTCCACTGCCAGCCCGATCAGCACCAGCAACGCGAAACCGATGGGAAGCACGCAGGCCAATACCACCGGAACCTGCACCGGCAGTCGAGATGCAGCCATGGAGCTCACAACTGGCATTGCAGGCTCTGATCGCAACCGCTCCTTCACTTGCCGCCGAGCGATGCGATAAGCATCTACGGCCACCGCTACCTGAATTGCTGCGACCAACAGTCCGATACCGACTCGCCAAAACACTGTGCCCGGAAAAATGAATCGCGAAGCCTGTATTACGACAAACAGTGCGAGTCCCTTGGTGCGCTCGCCGAGGTAAAAATATCCGAAGCCCGCGGTCAGGAGATTCAACACGACCGCCACGCGCGGATTCTGCCCGTCGATCAGGCTCTCTTGTCCCTTATTGATTTCGATCGCCGTAAAGTATGCGTCGAGAAAGGAGAAAATCCACAGCACCAGCATGACCACCAGGGCTTCGCCGACCACTGCCCTGGAGTCCTGCGCGAAGCACAAGACCAAGGCTCCAAACCAGCAACCCAGCGTAAGCACTCCTCGCGCCGTCTTGTCGCAGTAGAATTGTCCCAGGCCCGGGACCAGAAGGGACAGCACAAACGCCCATCCCGCGCTCTTGTGCCGCGGTTCCGGGGCGAAGGCTCCCACTGCCAGATTAGCGTTCAGTCCGAGAGACACGGGATCCTATTCGCTCTTCCCATTTTCTAGTCCGATTTCTTGTTCGGATCCGGCGGCGGAGGGTCCTGTTTGGGCGCAGCGTTGGGATCCTTTGCATGGTCGTCGTAGACCGAGAACTGGCCCTGCGGCCGCTTCAGCTTGATGGTAATTTCCATCTTCGCTTTTTCGACCTCGTAGTCTTCCCCAAACGTTTGAAATCCGTGCGCCAGCACCTGCACGCGCAGCGTCCCATACGGGATCCCGTCAAAATTCGTCTTGCCTTCGAGATCGGTCTTCAATTCCATGCCACCGCGTTCCTGCTTGCCCTTTGGATTCACCGGATGCATGATCACGGCCGCGTTACGCACCGGCTTGCCGTTGTCATCCTTGATGACGGTGAAATACACAAAGCACGTGGGTTCGTCCTTATCCTTTTGCCCCACCGTGGTTCCAACCAGCGCAAGCATCCCCAGCACGATCCCGATTACGAAAATCTTCTTCATGCGAGCCATTTTAAGCAGCTCCGCGCTCCCTGTCACCAACGTTCGCAGGAGCGCCGCCAGCCCCTCGGCTCTTTTACAATGCCGGAGTGAAGACTTGGGACGTGATCATCATCGGTGGCGGCATCATCGGCCTCTCTCTAGCCATCGCCCTGCGAAAACGTGGAGCCACCGTTTTGGTCGTCGAGCGCGGCGAACCCGGCCGCGAGGCCTCCTACGCCGCCGGAGGCATGTTGGTAGACTGCCCCCTGGAAACTCCTCCAGTCCTGCAAGCGCTGGCCACCGCAAGCGCCCGCCTCTATCCTGAATTCGCTCACGAACTGGAATTAGAAGCCGGCATGAAGGTGGATCTGCGGGACCAGGGCACAATCCTGTTTCCGTCGCCGGAACACGCCGAGCGAGATCTTAAATTTGTTGCCAGTCACGCGGTTCCTTGCCCCGTGCACGAATTGGAACCAGCACTTACTCAGCCTCACGGTCCTGCTCTGTACTTGAAAGAACGAAGCGTCGATCCCCGAGCCCTTACTGCAGCAGCATGGAATGCCGCCAAGCATCGCGGCGTCGATTTCTCTTCCGGAGACGAAGTCAGCAGCGTGATCATCACCGAGGGCCGCGCAACCGGGGTTGAAACCACGAAAACCGCATTTCATGCGAAGAAGATCATCAACTGCGCTGGAGCATGGTCAGGCCGAATCCCGCCTCATGCCTTCCCTACCCGTCCAGTCAAAGGCCAAATGTTATGCCTGGTCATGTCATCCCGAGACCTGCTGAAGCATGTCATCCGCTCTCCGAAGGCATATCTCATCCCGCGCAGCGACGGCCGCCTGCTCGTCGGCGCCACAGTAGAAGAAGCCGGATTCGACAAACGCACTGACCTCGCCACCATCCAACGCCTGCACCAATCTGCTATCGAACTAGTACCTAAGCTGGCTGACGCCAAGATCCTTGAAAGCTGGGCCGGTCTACGCCCCGGAACTCCCGACGCGCTTCCCATCCTCGGCTCGACTTCGACTCCCGGCTATTACGTCGCGACCGGCCACTTCCGCGACGGCATCCTCCTAGCTCCCATCACCGCGGAAGTCATGACCGCCGTAATCGAAGGCCGCACTCCAGAACACGACCTCACGCCATTCTGCGAAGCGAGATTCCATGCGTAGAGACGTAGCTTCGCTACGTCTTGGCCATGCGTAGAGCATTTGCCAGGTATCTTCTCTGTGTCCTCCGTGTCCTCTGTGGTGAAAGGTTTTTCCTGCCGCAGCGCTCCCCGTCAGTCCGCGCTATACTGAGTGGTTTCCGCGGCACCCTGACTCCGCAATCATGAGTTATCCGCTGAGATCACAAGAAAGGACGCACCTATGGCTTCCTCTGCAGTTGACTTTGCCCGCAGTAATCAGCAGCGTTTCCTGAACGAACTCAAAGATCTTCTTCGCATCCCCAGCGTCAGTACACTCGAAGAGCACAAGCCCGACATCAAGAAAGCTGCCGACTACGTCGCCAACGAACTGCGGCGCATCGGCATGGAAAACGTTGAGGTCATCCCGACCAAGGGACATCCACTGATTTATGCCGACTGGCTGCACGCTTCCGGAAAGCCGACCGTGCTCTGCTACGCGCACTACGATGTGCAGCCCGCCGAACCGCTCGATGAATGGAAGAGCCCGCCTTTTGAGCCCACTGAGCGCAACAACAACATCTACGCTCGCGGAGCGGTCGACGACAAAGGCCAGCTCTGGATGGAAGTGAAAGCCCTCGAAGCGCTCATGCAGACCGGAGGCGACAAGCTTCCCATCAACGTCAAAATCATCTTCGAAGGCGAGGAGGAAGTGGGCGGCGAGTCGATTGCCGAATACATCCGCAAGCAGAAAGCCAAGCTGAAAGCCGACTTCGCGCTGGTCTGCGACACCGAGCTCTTCGCTCCCGATCTTCCGACCCTCTGCGTCGGCCTTCGAGGCCTGGTCTACACCGAGATCGAAGCTTACGGCGCCAAGACTGATTTGCACTCCGGCATGTACGGTGGAGCTGCACCGAATCCTTTCTTCGCCCTGATCGAGATGATCAGCAAGATGAAAGACTCCAAGGGCAAGGTCCTGATTCCCGGTTTCTATAAGGGTGTGAAAGCTCCGACCGCTGCGGAACTGAAAGCCTGGAAGCGGCTACCGTTCAACGAAGAGCATTACCGCAAGACGGAAGTTGGCTCAAAGGTTCTCACGGGCGAACCGGGGTTCTCCGTGCTTTATCGCACTTGGGCGCGACCTACGCTGGAGGTTCACGGCATGCCAGGCGGCTTCGTTGCCGATGGCGCAAAAACAGTGATTCCGGCGAAGGCCAAGGCGAAGGTGTCGATGAGGATGGTTCCCAACCAGGATCCGGACGACATCTTGAAGAAGTATTTGGCCTTCATCAAGAAGAACACTCCGAAAGGGATCGAGACCAAGGTCAAGGTGTGGAGCAAGGGTCCGGCGTGCGTGGTGAGTACCGATAACAAATACATCGAAGCCGCGACCCAGGCGCTGCACGACACATTCAAGAAAGACACGGTCTTCATTCGTTCGGGCGGGTCGATTCCCATCGTCACCGATTTCCAGGATGTGCTGAAGATTCCAAGCGTGATGATGGGCTTTGGGCTACCCGACGACAACCTGCACGCGCCGAACGAGAAATTCCATATCCCGAATTTCTATCGCGGGATCGAAACCATTTGCCGGTTCTTCGAAAAGTTGGGCGGCTGAATTCAGCAATCAGCAGTCAGCAATTAGCCAAGAAAAAAGCGCCCTTCGGGGCGTTTTTTCTTTGTGCTTGTGAATCGGAGGTCGATTTTGGGAGGATTACCAATTAGTACACTCCCTCCCCCCTCCCCCTCCCGGTCTACTGGAATCATGGAGTTAGAGGGAAATCGAAAAGTAATCCATGGGGCACAATCACTTACGGGCAAAATCTTGTTTTCAAAGAACTTAGCGGCCGCGCCTTTGGAATGGCGTTCCAAAACGGGACCGATCTGCGTTTCCCGCACTGTCACGGCCTCGACGATGATTGCGCGATTGGAGTGTGGAGCGCAAGGGCAGATGTCACAAACGCGTTGTGGAAAAGCACGGATCCTTCAGGAAAAGAGGTCATAAGCAAATCCAGGGGAGGTCTAACCATGCGCATTGCGCAAATCCTAGCATTTCTTACAGTGGTGAACGCGGGTTGTAGGGCTAGCCTCGTTGGAGAAGGCCGAGGAAGGTTAATGTGAGCCATTCATTATCCGTCGATGCTTCGCCGGAGACAAAACCATGAAGAGCATTTTGGAAATACTGATTCTTGGCGTGATGATCAGCGTTTTCATTACCGTTCTGAGCCTGGGGATGCGTGCCAGCCTGAACGACGTGCTTTGCTTGTTCCGTCGTCCAGGACTGCTCATGCGAGCATTGCTCTCGATGTTTGTAATCATGCCGGTCGTCGCCATCCTGATGGTCAAATCCTTTGACCTGGATCCAGTCATCAAGGTTGCGCTCGTGGTCCTGTCGGTTTCCCCGATTCCGCCACTCTTTCCCAAGAGAGCTTTCAAATCGGGAGGTGAAGCGTCGTTCACCTTCGGATTGTTGGCCGCGATCTCGCTGCTGTCGATCATCGCGATTCCGCTCGTCTTCGTTTTGTTCAACGCAGTCTTTATTCGAGAGGCGAAATTTTCGGAATCCTGGATCGTGCAGACGATTCTCGTGAAGATACTCCTGCCACTAGTCATCGGAATGGCACTTCGACAGTTCGCACCTGAGTGGTCTGAGCGCTATGGGCGCATCGTGGAAAAGGCAGGAGGAATTTTGCTGCTGGCTTCGTTCTTGCCGGTCCTGATCTTGATCCTGCCGACAATCTGGTCGCTCATTGGCGTGCCTACGATGCTGGCGATTGTCCTTTTTGCATTGGTCGGGGCAACCAGCGGTTATTTTCTGGGCGGACCCGATCCGAACGAGCGATTGGTGCTGGCAATGGCGACGGCCACGCGCCACCCGGGAATCGCTATCACTCTTGCCATCACCAACGCGGGAGAAACTCCCAAGAAATTGCTGGTCGCCGCGGTTATCCTGTACCTGATCGTGAGTGCCATTGCGGTAACACCATTCTTAAAGTGGCTCTCAGGCCGCAAGACCAGCTAGGGACAATCTCGCGCAAGTCAGCCTGAGCATTGTAAGAAACTGTTGCAGCCTCTCGACGACCAAACCATGTCGGGAATATTTAACGAGCGCTGCGACTGGGTACGAATTTGCAGTTGATGTCGGTGCGCCACTCGTCATCCCCGGCCCTGATGAAGTCGTGAAATACTGCCATTACACTCGAAATCCACTAAGACCTTGATTTAGACAGTAGTGGAAACCGAAACGGGAGAATGTTCTGCAGTATGAAGCGAATGCCTGTCGTGCTGGTACTCGTTAGTGGAAGCTGGCTTGCGGTTGTCGTCTGGGTCATCCTGTCCAACATGATTCTGAGGGACACGCCGCTCGGAGTGGTCGCTGTGTTTCTTGACAAGCTTCCACCCGGCGTTGGAGCACCCCTATTCATTTTCTTCCGGGTTACCTTTCTGCTTGGCTGGATAGTCCCTGCTGGCCTCGGGATAAAAACCCTGCTGCACCGGGGACTTCGCAAGCAGTAGGACGCTCCAGTGACCGACAGGGGTCAATGAGTGCAAATGGCGCCTGGTTACAATAGTTGCGAAGAAGGGGGTTATTTCTTTTTCGGTGCAGGGACGTCGCTTAGCATGTGCGACTTGGCGCGAAACATGTGATATTGCTCAAAAGCAACATCGTTCAGCATCGTCGTATAGGGTCCATACGTTCTGAAGCTTTCATCCCATTCCGTTAGAGGTATCACGGATCTCCCTCTCGAAATGGAGACGCTCCTCACAGGGCAAGTATAGGTCTTCCCTCCGATCTCCACCGGGCCATATTCGATCATGATGTCGGACCGGACAAGTGGTGTGGTTGATTTCAGGTCTGCCACCAGTTCCAGGCGAAGGATGGCTCCGCTCGTCGGATCGATCGCGACCTCCCCGTGATACCCGACGGTCTCTTCGAAGGAAATGTTTCCGTCTCCGTCTGGAAGACAGCAGGCGCCCACTTGATAACGAGATCTCTCCGCTGGAATTTTGTAGCGAAATACCGCATGACGTCCGCCCGCACCAACTTCCCAGTGGCTCCAGGCCAAACCACTGGCGATGGCATCGGTTACAGCGCCGAGAAGGGGTCCGAACACACCATAGGTAACTAAATACCCGTTTTCCGCTTTGCCCCTTTTTCCCTTCGCTCCGCCCGAATCGACGACCTCCTTACCATTGCGGTAGAGCACTGTTGCTTTGGAGTTGGCCGCGACGCGCAGTGGCCGATATTCGACCGGGGCACTTGCCTCAAGGTATTGGGGAGTTTCCTCATAGCGAACCGTAGTCCGCGTCGCATAGAAGTCCGGCAACTGGTGAATCGTTTTATTCAGGTATTCAACGGCTAGAGAGATCATGCTCATCTGTGCACCTTCGTCGGGCGAAACGTCGGCAGGGACCTCGGCTGACGGAGGATCTAGAAACGACGAAAGATCGGCAAGAGCAACCAGCGCCTGTCGTGCCCTTTTTCCGCGCAAGATCGCTATCCAGGACGAAAGTTTTATGTAGCTCAGTCGCTCGGTTAGTACTAGATCAGAGAGTTGTCGTGCCAGCTCAGCGTCCGACTCACTGCGGGCCGACGCCAACACCTGCTCCAACTGTTCGATCGTGACGCGTCTGATCGCAAGATTCGGTTGGTCGGAATAGTATGGTTGATCGTAGTACCCGGTGTTGGTGCGGACAGTCAAACCCGTTAGGCCGACTTGCAGTTGCAGGCTGTGATACTCGGCCGGGTGATCCGCATGAGAAGGGTCGAACGATAGCGTATAGAAAGTGCGAGCCTCTTGAATACAGTTATCGATCTTACTGACTAAGTCGTTACCCGGGCCCAGCACACGCCCCCCACTCTGCACGGCAAGTACCCTTCGATCCAGATTCTTGAGGCTTGCTTGCTGGACCGATTCCACACCTTCCAGGAAATTCAAATAGAGGAGCGAGCGAGGATCAGGATCGGTTTGCCCCACCGAAAAGCTGTAGAGAGAAATGCGAGCTTCGCGCAGCAGCGTGGAAAACCAGTAGATCGTATTGAAGGTGACTTGCCTAGCTCGTGCGCGTTCCCTTCGTTGTACGCTGTCATAGTCCGGCAAGCTTTCAAACTTCGCTCCGCTCCCAATACCCCAGCCGGGTCCGACCCAGACCAGCAGCTTTCTGCCAGGCTTTCGCCTTTCATCCGTGGCAATATCGCCGAGCGCCTTCAGGGCTTTCAAACCAGTAGGATCTTCGCGGCCTGAGTCGACAAACTCTCCCGTTCCGTTGCCCAAAAGCTGGCGACGGCGGATAAACACTAGTCTGTCGCTAGCGATTTCCGCGGCTAACGCGTTTCCATCGCCGGAAGGCTGCGCTAGCGTCCAAAAGCCGGTATCGGAAAGTCCGAAAATCGAAACGGGCTGCTCCAGATGCCCGCCGTTCCGCCTCAGGAACCTCTCAACTTCCTCCCGCTCAAAGGCAGCCAGATCAAATGGCATCTTGATCGTATCGACGACCAGAATCACTTCAACCGGAGGATCGGGCTTAGCAGAGACTCCATCGAACGAGCGAAAGGAAAGGATTTTCTGCGGCTGGTGGTTATCCAGCAAAGCAAAATCCTCTAGCCCGAGGTTGGAAATTCGCCTCCCTGAGTTATCGGTCACCACGACGTCGAGGTTGATGAGGCCCTGCACGGAGTCCGACACGCGTGGGCGACTTTCTCTGAGCGCTGGTATCTCAGGCGCGGACGCCGCCCCAGACCGTGGAGTGGGGCTCGCTCCCGCATCAGTCTGGGCGCACAGAGAAGCCGCGCAACAGAGAATCAATACTGACGGGAGGAGACTCGAACCTGGCAGGTACAGCAGCCCCTCCTTGAGCCGAAATCTTGATGTGCAGAAGCGCAAGTCGTTGCTGTTCTCTAGACTCAGATTCTACTCACTTTATGCCGAAACGGACTCACGAACGAACTCAACCATTGCGCGTAGACCTCGACTGCGCTAGCCTTATCTTGCTCTCGCGGTTCTCCCACCTCTTTTTCCTACTCCACCCGTAAAGTGTCTAACTGCTGCAATGTGTGTGCAACCCAACGCGGTCGGTCCTAAGGCCCCACTATATATAGTGTTATATTGCTTGACCCCGGCCCAATTTCACCGTTACAGTAGCTTAACTTTGTGCACGCCCTATCCAGCCTGGGGTGCGATTAACGACGGACCGCATCGCGCTAGCATCAAATTTGGCGGTGAGGAATCCGGTTGGTTAATAGGCAATGCGGGCGAAAATCCCCACGTCTCGCAAATGCGGCGAAACATGGGGCACCCGATTCAATAGCAACCGGCTGACAACTGGCCACTGTTTCTAAGGAGTTCACGTTGCTCAAACTGAAGAGGCTTCAGATTCTCGGGTTCAAGTCGTTCTGTGACCGCACCGAGCTCAAGTTCCACGGAGACGGTGTGGCGGCCATCATCGGCCCCAACGGATGCGGCAAGTCGAATATTTCCGACTCCATCTCGTGGGTGTTGGGCGAGCAGTCGGCCAAGACACTGCGCGGTTCGCGCATGGAAGACGTGATCTTCGCCGGGACACGCGACCGCAAGCCGACCGGCATGGCGGAAGTGTCGCTGACGCTGATCGATCCCGAAGCCTACAACGGTTCCGACGCCAACGCGCCGACTGAAATCGACATCCAGGACGACCTTCCGGAAAACAACCTCTCCGACGATTGGGATGAAGCCTCCATTCGCGCCCGCGCCGCGAAGGCGACTGAAGAGGCAGTGGAAGACGCGCAGCCCGGTAGAACCGAAGAAGTAGAAATTCCCCGCAACAAGATCAATACGATTGCTGTCGCCTTCCCGGACGATGAGCCGATTTTCGCGCTGCCCGCGCACAATGTTGTTGCGCCCGCAACGGCAGGGGCCGTCGGGACGCCGGCTCCGCACGTGGTTCTGAAAATCCGCCGACGCAAGTTCAACCAGCAGCAATTCCGGGCGGGGGAGATCGTGGTCACGCGCCGCCTGTTCCGCTCCGGCGACAGCGAATACCTGTTGAACGGAAAGTTGTGCCGCCTGCGTGATATTCAGGAATTGTTCATGGGAACGGGCCTGGGTCCCGAGTCATACGCGCTGATCGAGCAAGGACGCATTGGGCAAATTCTGAGCAGCCGTCCCACTGATCGTCGAGCGATTCTCGAGGAAGCAGCGGGCATCACAAAATTCAAGACGAAGAAACGCTTGGCCGAGGCGCGGCTTGAGGATGCGAAGCTGAATTTGTCGCGCATCAACGACATCTTCGACGAAGTAACGCGCCAGATGAACTCGCTGAAGCGGCAAGCCTCGAAGGCGGAACGCTACGCCCGGCTACGCGAG
This sequence comes from uncultured Acidobacteriaceae bacterium, assembly GCA_963731405.1. Lineage (GTDB taxonomy): Bacteria > Acidobacteriota > Terriglobia > Terriglobales > Acidobacteriaceae > Sulfotelmatobacter. The sequence goes on from CAVSVS010000008.1 coordinate 151,169, forward strand.
GAGATGCGCGCCAAGCTGCGGCTGGTGCTGGCCAGCAAGTTCGCCGCAATCGAACAAGAGAGCGCAGCCCTGGAATCTCAGCTGAACGCTCTCGCCGAGGAGATGCAGCAACGTACGGAAGCCGTGCAGCAACTCGAAGCCGAACACGCCGACGGAACGCAACGCGGGTACACCATTGACACTGAACTGCGCGAGAACCGCGAACGCATCAGCCAGATTGCCCTCGAAATCGATCGGGCCCACGCTCGCCGCCGTCACAACGAAGAGCGCTGCGCTGAATTGGTGGTGCGAGCCGCGTCGTCGGAAGCAGAGTTGGCACAAGCGCGTCATCGCCTGAGTGCGCTGGAGTCGGAGCGCGAATCGAATCGCCAGATTCTCGAATCTGCTGCCGCCGATTTAGCCGCCGCGCAGAGCGATCTGGCGCTCTGCCAGCAAGAAGCTAGCGCCGCTACCGCGAGCCTCGCCGAAATCGAACGTCAGCAGGAGGAATCACGGGTAGCCATCTTCGATACTGTGTCGTCCGCGTCGCGTCTGCGAAATCAACTGGCGCAAGCGGAGGAACGTTTGGCCGGAGCCGACCGCGAAGCTCGCCGTCTGGAAGCTGAGATCGCCAACGCCACTACGCAGGTGGAAGCCTTCGGCGGACAACGCGGTCAGCTGACGCTGGAATTTGAAACTGTCCGCCAGAGGGTCGGTGGCATCACCGAAGAAATCAGCCAACTGCGCCGGCTGATCGAACAGAAAAAGCTGGAGGAAACTCGTTCGAAGACTAACCTCGACGTTCTCCGCGCGGAGTACGCGACGGCGCTGGGCAAGAAAGGTTCGCTCGAAGCCGTCATCGCCGAACATGGATATTCGACCGAATCGGTGCGCCGGCTGTTTCAATCGGGCGTCATGAACGGAGGGCTCGCGCCTGTGGGAGTGCTTGCCGACTTCCTCGAAGTGGAACCACGGTACGAGCGCGTGGTGGAAGACTTTCTGCGCGATGAATTGAATTACGTAGTGGTGAAATCCTGGGACGCTGCCGACGAAGGGCTGCGCATGTTGCGTACCGGTGTGGATGGCCGCGCGACCTTCCTCGTGCATCCGGAAGACTCGCAAGCCAAGTTTTCTTTTGTGCTCGATGAGGCCGCGCACTGTGCGCCGCCCGCCGCTCAAATCGTCCCGCTGAAGAACACCATTCGCGTGCTGGACGGTTTCGGCAAGTCGCTGGAAGTAATTTTGCCCAAGCTGCGAGACGGCTACATTGTTCCTGAATCCGGCGTCGCTCGCGGTTTGGCTTTGGAGAATCCTGACGCCTTCTTCCTCTCGCAGGGCGGGGAATGCTTTCACAACGTGACGGTGACTGGGGGCAAACAGCGCGCCGAAGGACCGCTCTCCATGAAGCGTGAGCTGCGCGACGTCTTGCGCCAGTTGGAAGAACTCGAGCGTGCCTTGCGTGATGAAGAAATGCGGGTATTAACACTTGGCCGCGAGATCAAAGAGCTCAGTGCCCTGTTGGACCGCCTCGATGGCGAAAAGCGCGAGGCTGAGCTACAGGCCATGACATCGGGCCACATGCTGCAACAGCTCGACTCGGAGATGACTCGCGTCGGCGAACGCCTGAATGTGTGCCAACTCGAACTGCAGCGGCTGGCCGCGGAACGGGCCGAGCAGGAGGGCATTCTTTGCGCCCGCCAGTCAGACATTGAAGTTCTCGAAATTCAACGCGCCGGACTCGAACAGCAAATCGCCGCCGCGCAGGAATCGCTGACTGCGCTGCGTCAGCGCCGCGAAGAAGCCGCTCAGACCAGCTCGGAACATGCTGCCCGGGTAGCCACACTGGCAGAGCGCCACCGTTCGGCGGCGGGCGTGCTGGAACGCATCGAATCCCTATTCGCTGAGATGGGAGAACGCGTGCACGCGCTGGCCTCGCAAATCGAAGGCGCCGCCGCCGAAAAATTGCAGCGCGAAGCGGAGAATGAGCAACTGGCGCAGCAAGCCAGCGACCTCGAATCGGAACGCAATGCTGCCCAAGCGCGCGAAGGGCTGCTGCAATTTGAGACTGAACAACTACGTGCTCGTCTGACAGAAATCGACGAACTGCTGCGCAATAGCCGCCTGCTGCTCGATCAGGCCCGTGACCGCCGGGGCGAACTGTCGGCGACCGCAGCCAAGCTTGAATCCGATGGGCAATATATGTCGGAAACTTGCATCAACGAGCTTGGGGTGGAACGGTCGGCCCTGGTTGCCGACACCACCCTCGTGCCGGTTACCGGTGATCAGCTTGCGGCTGAGGATCAGCTCTATCGCGACATGCGCTCCAAGCTCGAAGCCATGGGCCCGGTCAATATGATGGCTCTCGAGGAGTACAAAGAGACGGCCGCGCGCCACGAGTTCCTCGAAACCCAGCGCAAGGACCTGATTTCGTCGATCGAAAACACCACGGCCACGATCAAGGAGATCGACCAGATCTCGCGGCAGAAGTTCGAGGAGGCCTTCGCCAAGATCAACGAGAACTTCCAGGCCACGTTCAAGAAGCTGTTTGGCGGCGGTCACGCCTTCATGAAGTTGACCGATGAAGAAAACAGCGCCGAGAGCGGAATCGATGTAGTGGCTTCGCCTCCGGGCAAGCGGCTGCAGAGCGTGCTTTTGCTTTCTGGCGGAGAAAAAGCCCTGACCGCGCTCGCCCTGCTGGTCGGCATCTTCCAGTACGCGCCCAGCCCGTTCTGCATCCTCGACGAAGTTGACGCCCCGCTCGACGAAGCCAACATTGGGCGCTTTACGGAACTCGTCAAAGAGATGAGCGTGCAGACCCAGTTCGTGCTGATCACGCACAGCAAGAAGACCATGAGCATCGCTCCGGTACTGTACGGCGTGACCATGCAGGAGCCGGGCGTCTCGAAGCTGGTGTCGGTACGCTTCGGAGCGCCAGCTTAGTCCCTTCTCAAGGATGGGGCACCCCGAAGAGCGATTCCTTTTCGTCCACGATATCCACTTCTATCCTCAGCTTTTCCACAACTTCCTCCGCCCAGGACCCTTGCTGAGTATGGAGTTTCGGGCATTCGCTTTCCTGTCAATACTTTTCGTGCAAGCGCCCAGTCGCCCGCAACTCGGAACTGTGATCAGAATCGTTGACATTTTTTTTGGACCAGCTAGAATACGCCTCGCTCCTTACCTGTAAAATTTCATCATGAGCCCCGAACTTCTCGACAACGTTCTCCTGCAAACCGATTTTCCCGAACTCCACCTTCATGCCAGCGGAAAGGTCCGCGATGTCTACACCGTGGGCGACCAGCAACTGCTCTTCGTCGCCACCGATCGCATCTCCGCGTTTGACTACATTCTGGCGACGGGCATTCCCCACAAGGGGAGAGTCCTCAATCAGATTTCCCTGTTCTGGTTCGACTATCTTGCCGACATCGTGCAGAACCACATGATTACCGCCGATGTCGAGCAGTATCCCGCCGAGATTCGCAAGTATGCTGACCAGCTTCGTGGACGCTCGATGCTGGTACGCCGCGCCGAGATGTTCCCTGTCGAGTGCGTGGTGCGCGGATACATCTCCGGCTCGGCCTGGAAGGAATACAAAGCTACCGGCAAAGTCTGCGGTATCACGCTGCCAGCGGGACTGAAAGAATCCGAAGCTTTTCCCGAGCCTATCTTCACGCCCTCGACGAAAGCGACTACCGGGCATGATGAGAACATTTCCTTCGACCAGATGTGCGAGTTGGTTGGCGTCGAGACGGCGAGTCACCTTCGCGATCTCACGCTGCGTGTGTACAAGAAGGCTGCGGCCTACGCTCGCCAGCGCGGCATCATCATTGCCGACACCAAGTTTGAGTTTGGACGCACCGCCAAGGGCATCACCCTCGCGGACGAGGTCCTCACTCCGGATTCTTCCCGCTTCTGGCCCGCTGACAAGTACGCTCCGGGACGGCCGCAGGATTCGTATGACAAGCAGTATGTTCGCGATTACCTCGAGCAAATTCACTGGAACAAGCAGCCGCCCGCCCCAGCCTTGCCGGCCGACGTGGCGCTGCGCACCAGCGAAAAGTATCTCGAGGCGTATTTCCAGCTCACGGGACACAAGCTGGATGTCTAATCGCACGTCTGGTGCAGCACAAGTCCACGGGTGCCCGCAGTGACTCCCGCGGATTGGCTTATTTGTGGGTTAGTACTTCTGAACGTGGTGGCCGCTGCCATGCAGGGCTTTTTTTCCGAGGCTCTGACCATGGCGGGGCTGGTGGTCGGCTATATCGTGGCGGCATGGCAGTATCGCGGCGTCGCGCGGTGGATGGAATCGTTTTTGAAGAATGCGTGGTTAGCTGAGATACTCGGTTTCCTCGTCATTTTCTTTGCCATCGTGCTCCTGTTCGGCCTCGCCGCCAGGTTGGCCCGCTGGGTGATGAAGCATTCCGGTCTCAGTGGTATTGACCGTTTCCTTGGCGCAATCTTGGGGCTGCTAAAGGGCGGTTTGATGGTAGCGGTGATCTTGATGGGTATGACGGCATTCACTCCCACGTCGAAGCTGCTGGAGAATTCGCAACTGGCTCCCTACTTTCTGGTAGTGGGCCGGGCTGCGATTTGGCTGGCGCCGCCGGAGTTGCGTGCCCGTTTCTTTCAAGGTCTCGATCTGCTGCATCAGGCTCCTCAAAAGTTAACCGGCTCCCCTGCTTCCCCGCCGAAATAGGCTGCGGTGCAGTGAAAAATTCATTCTAAAGAGAGAGATCCGTGAAAGATCAACTGGAAGCACTTATCCTGCAAATGTACCGCAGCAATATTCTTTATTCCGAAGGCGTGCGTGAGTTTAAGAAGCGCTTCATCCTGACCGTCCTGCAGGAAAACAAGGGCAACCAGTGCCGCGCCGCCCGCGAACTGGGCATGCATCGCAACACCCTCAGCCGTACGATCACCGAATTGAAAATTGATGTCCGCCAGCTCCGCGACGGCGTCAAACGTCCTCCGCGCAGCACCCGCTCCGTCACTCTGGAAAAGAAGATCGTCCGCTAGTGATTCTCACTTAGGCCGCGAATCGGCAAAAGGGCTCTCAACGAGGTCAGTAGGCGGCGGCGCTTGACGCCGAAGCCGCCACCGGAGACAATCTCCCCGGCTCAGTCCGGCTCGACCACTCCCCCTTGCAGTTCGCTGCAGCCACTACGAGAATCTGGGCATTTGCTCCTACCACGGATTCTCATGATGAAGGTGAATATGCGCAAGCGTACCTGTCTTGTCTTTATACTCAGTGTCGCGACGGCAATTTGCTCATCCGCCCAAACTTTCAGCACACTGATAAATTTCCACGGAACCGACGGTGCCAACCCGCAGGCATCTCTAGTTCAAGGGATCGACGGGGACCTTTACGGCACAACTGGTTCTGGTGGCGACAACGGCAACGGCACAGTCTTCAAAGTCACCCCTAGTGGCACGCTGACCGCACTTTCGTTCTGCACTGAGGCGAACTGTGGGGATGGCGCACGGTTACTCGGAGGGCTGGTTCAAACTACTGAGGGAAACTTTTACGGCACAACTTTTGCTGGCGGTGACTACGACTTCGGCACCGTCTTCCGACTTGCTCCAAATGGCACGCTGACGACTCTCCACAGCTTCTGCGCTCAGAATTGCTATGACGGGGGTCTCCCTAGCGCGGGGCTGATGCAAGCCACAGACGGCAATTTTTACGGTACAACGTCCACCTACGGCCGTGGCGGTCTTGGAACCATTTTCAGAATTACTCCAGATGGTACGCTAACGACTCTGTACAGCTTTTGCACCCAAGCCGATTGTGCTGACGGCGGAGAACCGGCGGCAAGACTGATACAAGCTACCGATGGAAGGATGTACGGAACAACGGGGGCAGGAGGATCCAACGGCTATGGCACGGTCTTCGAAGTTACGCAGAACGGAAGCCTGACGACGCTTTACAGCTTCTGCGGCCAAAGTTCCTGTGCTGACGGCCTCCAGCCATCCCAACTACTTCAGGCTGGCGATGGGACCTTCTACGGCACGGCTCGTTATGGCGGAGGACGGAGCGGCAACGGAACAGTCTTCAGGGTTACGCCGCGTGGCACGCTAACCACGCTCCACCGCTTCTGTGCCCAAACCGATTGTCCCGACGGCGCCCAACCCGTAGGGGGTTTGGTACAGGCAACTGACGGGAACTTCTACGGGACAACGGAGGGTGGCGGCGCCACCGGAGTCGGCACCATCTTCAAGATCACAGCGGAAGGGACCCTTACGACCCTCCACAGCTTCGATTGTTTCGACGGTTGTTACCCTTACGCAGCTTTAGTGCAGGCACCGACGGGAATCTTTATGGGACAACGTACGCTGGCGCAGCCGGGGGCGGTACGGTCTTCCGTTTGTCTGTGGGATTGGCCCCGTTCGTCGGCCTCGTGCGTGACTCGGGCAAGGTCGGGTCGCCCATCGGCATTCTCGGGCAAGGCTTCACCGGAACCACCGGCGTGTTAGTAAATGGAACTGCTGCAACGTTCACCGTTGTCTCCGACACTTATTTGACGGCGAAGGTTCCCTCCGGCGCGACTACCGGCTTTGTCACCGTCACGACACCCAGCGGCACGCTGACCAGCAACAAAATATTCCGAGTCAAGCCGTAGTCGAGGCGTCACCTGCTTGTTCGCCGTCAACGTCGATTCGGAGCACTGATCGCGAGTTGGAAATTGGAAATCAAAGTTCGAGTGTGGGATGCCCACGGGACAAGCCGCGACGGAGGAGTCCGATGACGAAACTGAATGTGTGGAAGCGGGTATGGGTCATCTTTTTACTCTGCGCTGGTATGGCGATTGCCTCGCACGCCCAGACCTTCACAACGATCCTAAGTTTCGACGGGACTAATGGAAGCTACCCCGAATCGACTCTCATCCAGGGTACAGACGGGAACTTTTATGGCACTAGTGCCGCGGGTGGAAAAACTCAATATTGCAGGACCTGTGGCACTCTGTTCAAAATCACTCCAGCGGGGGTGCTGACAACGCTCTATAACTCCTGTGCGCAAGCTGGCTGCACCGACGGCTCCGGCCCCGATGGTGGGTTGGTTCTGGCCGCCGACGGGAACTTTTACGGAACGACCGCCGGTGGTGGAACCTTTAATGGCGGCACGGTCTTCAAAATCACCTCAGATGGAACATATACAACGCTGCACAGTCTTACTTCGGCCGAGGGAATTGCTCCCACGGCGACTCTCGTCGAGGGTACAGACGGCTATTTTTACGGGACGGCATTCGGTGGCGGAGCCAACAATCGTGGTGGCATCTTCAAGGTCGCGCCGACGGGCACACTCACGAACATCTACAGCTTCTGCCTCGATGGCAACTGCGGAAGCGGTTCTAGCCCTATGGCGGGGTTGGCCGAGGGCATGGATGGCAACTTCTACGGAACCACTCCGGGCTACTTAACCACCAATCCCGGTACAGTTTTCACCATCAGTCCAAAGGGCGCGCTAAGAACGCTTTACACTTTCTGCGCCCGTTTGAACTGTTCTGACGGCATGAATCCCGGCGCGAGTCCAGTTCAAGGCGCGGACGGGACCTTCTACGGAACAACGCTGCAAGGTGGGGCTAAGGGGGGTGGAACGGTCTTCAAGATTACTGGGAGGGGAGCACTGACGCGGCTCCACAGCTTCTGCAACACAATTAAGTGCGCGGGCGCGGGGCCTCAGTCGGCGTTGATTCAAGCGACTGACGGGAACTTCTACGGAACGACTCTCTACGGCGGCCCCCGCGACTACGGTACAGTCTTCAGAATGACACCACAGGGCGAAACTACAACGCTCTACATCTTTTGTTCCCAACTTGCCTGTGTCGATGGTCGGACTCCCTTCGGCGCGTTACTTCAAGGTACCGACGGAAAACTTTACGGGACAACCACAAGAGGTGGAACAGGTCGGAGTTGCCAAGTTCGCTGCGGCACGGTCTTCAGTCTGGATGTGGGACTAGGACCGTTCGTCAAGCTGATGCGAAACTCAGGCAAGATCGGATCGACCATCGGAGTTCTGGGACAGGGATTCACCGGAACCACCGACGTGTCAGTGAACGGAACTGCCGCAACGTTCACCGTTGTCTCCGACACCTATTTGACGGCGAAGGTTCCCTCCGGCGCGACCACCGGATTTGTCACCGTCACGACACCTAGCGGCACGCTGACCAGCAACAAGCAATTCGTGGTCAAGCCGTAGCTTCTAGCTCGCCAGCGGTTCGTGTGGGCAAGCACGACTACCCCCGAGTCCTTTCGAAGCCGGGCTCTATTCGCCCTGAAGACTTCTCCGCAAAATGAAAAGGCAGCCTTCGCAGGCTGCCTTTTCATATTGCTTGAAACCGTCCGCTACTGCGCGGCGGGCTTGTGGTGCACTGGAGGCTTCTTCGTGGTGGTGGGCGCTGCCTTGGCCTTCAGCAGCTGACCTTTCTCCATCACCATCATGAACGGGTTCGGCGTGTACGACGCCGGCTCGCCCTGGAAGTCAAAGCTGGCGCCATCCTTGGGAATCAGCCGGACTGGAACCTTGTCTTCGAACTTCAAGGTAATGTCGGCCTTCTTCGCATCGATGTCGTCGGAACTGCCGGCGATCGAGAATTCGGTCGGAGTCGTGCCGATAATCGTGCCATTCATCTGCACGGCCTTGCCCTTGATGGCGTTCCAGACCATATCCTGATCCTCTTGCGAGCCATTGGTGAACACGAACTGCCATTCGGCAAAGTTCATCTCTTCCGGCTTCTTGGAGGTCACCATGGCATGAACCTGCTCAGCCGGGGAAGGAGCGGGCTTGATGGCCACTTGCGGGCCATTGGCTTTGGCTGCGGCCAGCAACTCAGCCCATCCATCATCTCCAGCATGGAACTTGATGTATTGCGAGCGCGCGTACTTTTCAATCTGCGCCTGGGCCGCGGGAGGAGCCACTGCAGCGGCCCGCGCCGCATACCAAATGCCGTTCTGAGAATCCGGGGGCGTCTGTCCCAGGTAAGCCAAGGCCAGCGGATACACCAGGCTAAAATCCTTCTGGGTATCGGGGCTGGCGTCCACGGCCGGCTTCAGGTTCGTAACCGCGCAGGCATTGTCTTTGCCCTGAAGGCACGCGATGCCGATCGCAGCGTGGAAAATGCCGGTCATCTGGTCTTTGGTCTTCTGAAAGTCTGCGTCCGAGGTGCCTTCGGGCTTGTTGAACTTGGGCAGGCAGTCGAGCCCTTGCTGACCATATTTCTTGCCATCGGCGAGGAGTTGCGTTGCGTTCGGATCTCCGCCTTGCGCCATCACACGGTCAAAGTACGCCAGTAGCGCCAGGGCCCGCACATTGCACGTATCCGCTGTGACCAGCTTGGTGGCGGTGTCCATCGTCTTCTTTGCATTGCCGGCCTGCTGGTAGGTGCCCATCAGAATTTCAAGCGCCTGGTTCTTCATGACGCTGTTGGGATACTGGGTGACAAAGGCTTCGAGGCCGCTAATCTTCGCGTTGGCGTCGGACTGTTGGATCGCGCCTACGTACGCGTTGTACTCGGCCGGATCCTTGATCACCGGCGCCGCAGCTTGACCCGCGGGCGCAGCCGCTTGGCCTTGTGCCGGCGGCGTGGCCGGTTGTCCCTGAGCGGGCGCCGCAGTCTGTGCCACCGCGCTCGCTGCTACCCCAAGCACAACCGTAAGCAGAATCTTTTTCATCAGTATGGCTCCTTGGATCGTTGGAAAATAGCTTTTCGGGAAACGTATTCTTTAACGCTTAGCAGCAACTGCATTCCATCTGGACCGCGCTTCGTCCGGATCCTGCTTTGGAATGCCCGGTTTCCTGGCAGGTGCCCGGGAAAAGTGGTGCCTTGCTGGAACACAAAGGCGCCTTGACCGTTTTTCCCGGTTGGCCGGATTATAAGTACCTCTTCTTCCGAAGGCAAGCGACTTCCATTCGCCCTCCACTTTATTGTTAAGATGCGGATAGCTGACAGGGCGGATGTTCTTCCATTCTGCCCGTCGCGTCCATTAAAACAACTAGCAAAACGAACAGTAGGAGAACATCTTCTATGGACACCGGGCAACCTTTAGTCGGGCAAGTCGCTGTGGTAACCGGCGCAGGCCGCGGGATCGGCGCCGCCATCGCCCGCAAACTCGCCCAGCTCGGCGCGACGACAGTTCTGTGCGGACGCACCCAGTCCGCGCTCGACGCAACCGCGCAGGCGATCACGAACGCCGGGGGCAAGACTGAGGTGATTCCCTGCGACGTTACGGTGTTGCACCAACTGGAATACGCCGCCGCCCGCGTCGACAGCACCTGGGGACGCCTCGACGTTCTCGTCAACAACGCCGGGGTCGGGGCCTTCACCCAGCCCCTGCACAAGTTTGCGCCGGAAGAATGGGAGCGTGTTCTCAACACGAATCTGCGTGGCGTTTACTTTGCCATCCGCGCCTTCGTACCGCTGATGATCCGGGCGCGCTCAGGACACGTCATCAATATTTCGTCCCTCGCCGGAAAGAATGCTCTCCCCAACGGCGCCGCGTATGCCGCTTCGAAATGGGGACTCAACGGTTTGACTTATTCGGTTGCGGAAGAACTTCGCCCGCACAATATCCGGGCCTCAGTCATCTGCCCTGGTTCCACAGAAACCGAACTGAGCCCGCATGCCGGCAAGGATCCAGCGAAAATGCTGCAACCGGATGACGTCGCCCACGCCGTCGCCATGCTGGTGACGCAAGCCCCGCAATCGTTTGTCAGCGAGATCCTTCTGAGGCCAACGCAGAAACCTTAGTGGCAATGAAGTTCTAGGTTCTACATATAGGGACAGTCGCCCCTGGCTGCCCGAGGCGGGAAGCTCCGCTGCCATGGTTCTCAGAGTCCTCAGTGTCCTCTGTGGTGAATACTCTGCCAGACGCTATTTCTTGAACAAATTCTCGAAGGCCTGCCGGGCATCATTGGGACGCAGGCTGGCGGGAGTTGAAGTCTCTTTTTCTCGAGTCACCCGGATCTCAAACAGCGTGCAGTCGTTGCGCGCATCTTTCTTGGGAATTCGCTCTTTGACAGGCTGCATGCATTCAAAGCGGCTCCCGGGATCGAAATAGGTGCACTGCTTGCACGAATGCAGTTCGAAGCCACATTTGGGGCACTGGCCGGTGGTCGGCATCCCCTGCAACACCGTGCCGCACTGTGTACAACGCGAAACCGCGCGCGTGCCGGGCAGATTGACGGGCCGCGGTCCAAAGCTGTTGTCTCGTTTCGGCGGTGGAGCTCCGCTTGGCTTTTCCCCGCCACCCTTTCGCGACTCGTGATCGCGATCCTGATATCCATGTTGTCGATATTTTGCCGCCACAAACTCCTCCCAAGCACGCGCCGTATTGTGTACCCGAGGCGCGACCTACCGCAAGTATCGTCCAATTTAACAGGCAGATTGTCATGCGGAGGCGGATTTCTGTGTGGCCCGGTTATCATCGCTTGCTCTGAAGGCATCTCAGGCATCTCCGGCATCCATCAGCGTCAAGGCTCGTCATACAATAACGCCATGATCCACGAAATTCTTCCGGTCGGTCCTTTGCAGTGCAACTGCTCCATCATTGGCGACGAAACGACTCGCGAAGCGATGGTCATCGATCCAGGCGATGACGTTCAAGACGTACTAGCGCTGGTCACAAAACACAAGCTCCAGGTCAAACAGATTGTGATCACGCATGCTCATATCGATCACGTGGGTGGAGCGATGAAACTGCGCGCGGCGACCGGCGCCCCAATTTTGCTCAACCAGAATGACTACGATCTCTTGCAGATGCTCGACGTGCAGGCCGCGTGGGTGGGTATGCCGTCGCCCGGAAAGGTCGATATCGACCGCAGCGTCACCACAGGCGAAACCGTCACCGCCGGATCGCTCAGCGCCGACATCCTGCATACGCCGGGGCACACGCAAGGCAGCATCTGCCTTTACTTCCCTGCGGAGAAAAAACTGATTGCCGGCGATACCCTCTTCGCGGGGTCGATTGGCCGAACCGATTTGCCGGGCGGCTCGATGCAGAAAATCCTGAGTTCCCTGCATCACACATTGCTGGCGTTGCCGGACGAAACCGTCGTGATTCCCGGGCACGGGCCGCTCACCACGATCGGCGAAGAGCGCGAGACGAATCCATTTCTGGTTAGAAGGTGAACCATCCAGAAATGCAAACGGCGGAGATAATTCTCCGCCGTTCCAGATCGCACGCGCGATCCGTTATTGGTGCTCCATGTGCTCGTGTTCTTCGTGCTCGTGGCGCCATTGCCAGTACTCCTTCTGCTCTTTGTGCTTCAACCGCTGATAATCCACATAGCTTTCATGGCGCTCGTCGAGCCAGTGCCGGTAGGCTTCGTCCTCGCGTTGATCCCAGTTGTGATAGTCCTTGTGGTAAGGATCGTAGACGCGCCCTTGCTCGCGCCGCTCCCGCTCTTCTTGTTCGTGACGCTCGTGATCGTCCTGGGGCGCGGCCATGGCAAAGGCGCCTAAAGGGGCCATGAGTGCCGCGGATACAAAAATTGAAGCCAAGTATTTATTTCCACGATGCATGCTTTTCCTCCAGCAGTGGCCTACTAGGATGCCCTTGGGGGGCGCTGGGTTGGGGCTAAATCCGCGCTGCCAGCGGTATGTGGCGGCAATCAGGAGTTCAGCTTGGCGAGAACAAGTCGCATTCCTTCCGAGAATTCCTTCGTCGGCGTAATCAGACTCAAGACCAAATACCCATCTCTGGGGAAATCATAAAAGTGCCCGGGATGCACCAGCACCTGCTTCTCCCGTACCAACTCGATGGCCAGTTCTTCATCAGAACGCGTGACTGGAACGCGCAAGACCGCGTACCATCCGCCTTCGACGACCAGCCGAGCACACGCTTTCTGCCCCGCCAGTTGCCGATCGAGTTCCGCAAGATTTTCTTTTACCCGCTCCTGCAAATGCTTTTGAATGTCGGAACGCTGTGCCAACAACGCAGGGATGGCCCACTGAATCGGGGCGTTCATCGAGAGGTAGGTATCGGCAATGACCTCCAGGCGAGCACTTGCCTCCAATTCCAATTCGCGAGGCCCGCTGGTCACCACCCACGCCACTTTCATTTGGGGCAAGGCCGCAATCTTCGACAAGCCGCTGAGCGTGAACGTTAACACTTCCCGATTGCCGGCAAAGCTCCGGTTCGCGCTGCCAGTCAACTCATAATCCAGAAACACTTCGTCTGCAATGATTGCAAGATTGCGCTCTCTGCAAAACGCGTTCAGCATTTTGAATTCGGTATCGTGTACGTACGATCCCGTTGGATTATTCGGATGCACAACCACAACGCCTCGCGTTCTCTCGGTGACCGCCTTCTGCAGCGACGGAAAATCCATCTGCCATCCGTGGTCATAAATCAGCGGATACGGCGCCAGTTTCACATCCTGCAAATCCGCCAGAAACTCAAACAGTGGGTAACTCGGCTTCGGCACCAGCAATTCGTCGCCGGGATTGCACAACAGACGAAAGACAAACGAATACCCTTCGCTTGTGCTCGTCGTGAGCACGATCTGCTCGGGATCGAGATCGTTGACTGCGTGCTCGTCGCGGTAGTAACCGGCCACCGCTTGCCGCGCCTCGCGCAGGCCCTTCGATTGCGGATCGTAGTCGAGCGCCCGCGGTGAGGCCAGCGCCTGCAATATCGAGGCGCCGTCGAAATTGAGACCCGCTCGAGTGGGATTCGAACGCGTAAGATCCAGAACCTTCACTCCGCTCGCATGCGCTTGTTCCAGTGCAACCGTAAATCGGTTCTGCGACAGCTTCCAATTGGTCCGATCGGAAAACATGGAAGGGATTCTATGCGATAGGCCGGAAGAATCGCTCAACCGCCAGTTTGGAGCGCTCATCCCGTGCACAAAATATCCCGACGCGTTGGCGCCGGGATCGGTTAAAAGGGAATGAAAGTTATCTCGAAAAACGCGTCATCTCAATGCCGGTGAAACATATTGTTTAACCCTTCGGGCGGAACATCTTGCGTCAGGTCGCCCCGCGTACTGCGCATCTCCAAGCTCGGCCAATCGCGAATTCCGACGGCTGGGCAAATTACGCCTTTGCCTGCTGGCCGCAATAACTGTCGCAGGGTCTGTACGCCGTAAAACAATCCCTGCCCGGTATTCGCCGCCACAATCAAGTGGGATTTATCGGAGAAGAGCAGGTAGCCATTCTCGCCGACCAAGTCGTCTTTCAGTCCATTGCGGGCTAGGAAGCGACGCACCCGCGAATCCTGAAGGCGGGCCAGCACAATCGCCCCATCCTCGGCCTTGCTAGCAGCCTTCATGCCCAGAATGTCGAGTTTCAGTCCTGACTGGTCCGCGACTTCCTCTGCCAGGGTCTCAGCGGCAATGCGGTCCTCGGACTGGTGGCCGAGTTGCACAAAAATCTTGGTTCGTGGACCTACTTCGAATCCCCCATTGCGCAACTGAACTTCCTTGGGAGTAGGCACGAGTCTCGACAGCGGCTGCCCGTCGGCTTCCATCGCCGAAAGTGCCGATGCACAGAGCAGCAGGCTTGGAACAATCCACAAAAGTCGTTTGTTCATTCGGATCCTTGAGCGTGACAACTTGAGCTCACATTGTAACCGTATCCCGGTCGCGGAGCACTATCAAACCTTCCGCTATCGACTATTCAAACCCCGTAGCGATGCTGATTCCTCTATCACGGCAACTATTCTGTAAAACCTTCTTTATTAACCACATAAGGCATTTTGCTGATATCTCCGTTGTAGTTCTGCTCCAGCACATCAATCAGTCCCTGCGCGCATCGCCCCGCCATGCCCTTGTTCGGATCGACGGACAATCGCGTAATCCTTGCTGCGCTGGCAAAGTGCGGCAACAAGCGGCACCGGTCGGCGATAGCCGGGTCGCGCAACGGAGAGTCCGCTGGCAAGGGCTCTCTCTCGTATACATCCAAAGCCGCCCCGGCGATCCAATTCTCGCGCAAGGCCCGAGCCAATGCCTGCTCGTCCACCACCGGACCTCGCGATGTATTGATTAGATAGCCTGTTGCCTTCATCAGACTCAGTGTCTTTTCGTTGAACAAATGATATGTCGGGGTGGCACTCTCTCCCTCGCGTAAGAGAGGCACGTGCACGCTGACGAAGTCGGCTCCTCGCAACGCATCTTCAAACGGGACGTATTTAATCCAAGCCTTCTCTTTGGTGAGGCCCCGCGCGTGTCGCAGGTCATTCATCTCCTGAACCGTATTTACGAACGCGTGGTTCTCATATGCCGGGTCGTAACAAAGCACGTTCATGTCGAAGCCAAGGCACTTCTTGATAAATGCCAGCCCGATGCGACCTGTGCCAATCACCGCAACCGTCTTGCCGGTGACCTCATCCCCCAAAAAAGGCAAGTAAGGGTGCCAATATCCCCACTGGTGGTCGCGGGTCAGGTGCTCCGCCGTCCACATCCTGCGCGCCAGCGTCCCCATCATGAAAAATGCAAATTCGGCAGTCGCCTCGGTGAGGACATCGGCGGTGTGGGTGAAAGGAATCTTGTAGCGATTCGCGTCCGCGCGGTTGATATTGTCGAAACCCACCGCGATCTGCGCCACCACCTTCAACGTGCCCTTGCCGGCCTCAAAAACCTCAGCATCAATCGGGTCGCGCAGCGTTGTAATCAAGCCATCCACACCATTCTTCACTCTGTCGAGTATGAGGCTCTTAGGCGGCGCCTCCGGATGCGGATATACTTCCACCTCATACCCGCGCTTGCGCAGCACATCAATCGCTTCTCCAATGTCGCAGGTGGCAAACACACGAAATTTCTTGTCCATGATTATTTGCAAAGCATCTTTCTTGCGAATCAGTCTATGACTGCAATGCGTCCGCAGCGCGGATATGTAGCGCCGGCATCCAGCCGGACGACTTGCCCTCGTGCCAGCGGGTTGAACTCCACCGGACGACGCAAAATATCATACGCGACCGAGTTCCGCGCAAACCGGACTGCTAAAGAAGCGACCAAAAATCATCGTGCTTCTCTGAGACGTAGTTCCGTGACGGTCTTGCACCAAATTTCCTGAACTTGTTTCATCCAATCTTCAGAATGCAGGGGTGTAATCACTCGTGTTGTTGGTTGTGGATGGAATCAGGGGCGGCGCCCCGAAACCTGCCGCTCCTGTTCCAGGAGATGTTCAGAGCATTTATGTTCACGACAAACTATGCAGCCATGGTAATTCTTCTCGCTGCGAGTGCCGCAGCACAAGAGAAGAAAATTCAGCGCACCGACCTGCCTCCAGCCGTAGAGAAGACAGTCAGCGAGCAGAGTCGGGGAGCCACGATCAAGGGCTTTTCTCAGGAACAAGAAAACGGGCAGATTTTTTACGAGGCCGAGATGACGGTGAACGGCCACAGCAAAGATGTTCTGGTTGATACGAATGGCTCTGTGGTTGAAATCGAAGAACAGGTCGCGCTCGATTCCCTCCCCGCCGCCGTGCAACAAGGTCTCCAGGCGAAGGCCGATGGCGGCAAGATCGTCAAAGTCGAGTCTCTCACCAAGCACGACAAACTGGTGGCCTACGAAGCTAAAGTCCAAACCAACGGAAAGAAAAAAGAGGTCCAGGTCGACCCCGACGGCAAGCCCCTCGCCCACGAAGAATAATCGCTTCGAAGAGCCATCGCTCAGCTATATCTCTACGTGTACCATCCGTCCTCTATGCACCCGTCGCAAGTGTGGTGTCTACGCCCAATCGGCTGAGAACGTGCCCAGGCCCGGTGTTACAATCGTGTTAGCACACACTCTTAAAACCTAAGAGGAGGTTCCTGTGTCCAGATTCACACTGGTTCTTCCCGCACTTTTTTTCCTGGCAACCGCGCTTCCCGCGCAGCAGTCCTCAACCCCGACAACCCAAAAGACACCGTCTTACGCAGCGATCCCGGTCGAGGCGGCCAAGCAGCCGAATCCGGTAAAGTCGACGCCCGAGTCTTTGGCTCGCGCTAAAAAGTGGTGGACGCTCGACTGCGTCATGTGCCACGGGAAAGACGGCAATGGCAAGGGCGAAACCGCTGCAGATATGAAGTTGAAGATCGTCGACTTCACCGATCCGGCGACGCTCAAGGATCGCACCGATGGCGAGATCTTCTACATCATCAAAAATGGCCACGAGGATATGCCCCCCGAAGGCCAGCGCGTGAAGCCCGAAGAGAATTGGGACTTAGTGAACTATGTCCGCTCGTTAGCGAAGAAAACCGCGGACGCCGAGCAGAAGGCGCAATAAAGACGCGGAAGTTAGTCGGGCTCCTGGTAGATACCGATCACGTTTCCGGCGGGATCGCGAAACCTCGCTGTGATCTCGGGAGCATCGCCCCCGATGGGTTGCGCGATCTCGCCGCCATTCGCGAGGATCCCATCGAGTGTTGCTGCCACGCTCTCCACCCAGATGTACACCAGCAGCCCCGGTTCGGACGCAGGCCTGCGTCCCAAGACCCACTCGCCGCTGACTTCCCCCACTCCATCGTCAAACGCAGTATGTCCATCTCCGTGTTGCCGGATGTTCCAGCCAAAGACGCGTTCATAGAACTCCGCTGAACGCGCAATATCCGTTGCAGGAATCTGTAGGTAACAAATCTTGCCGTGGCCGAGCGTGGGAGGCATAGGGCATCAGTCTACTCCTGCCGCTCAGTGCCCACACTTCTCGCGCCCTTGGCGAGAGAATTTGAATTCGGGCTTGCATCCCCTTCGAGATCCTCTGTGTCCTTTGTGGTTCACGGGTTGGCCTTCCAAGACCGCCCCCCGCCGCACTTGACAATTCCGGGCTCACATCTTAGAATTAGCACTCGATGGATGCAACTGCTAACAGCATTGCCTAACCCAACCAAATCATAGGTTTACGCGAATCAGTTCCAGCAGACAACCTTCTACCTAATTGAAAGGAGCAACAAACCATGGCGAAATTCTCACCACTCCATGACCGCATTCTGGTCCGTCGTGTGGAAGAAGCTTCCACGACTCGTGGCGGCATCATCATTCCCGACTCGGCTAAAGACAAACCCCAGGAGGGCGAAGTCATCTCCACCGGCAAAGGCCGCACCAACGACGAAGGCAAGACCTTCCCTCTGGCAGTCAAGGAAGGCGACCGCATCCTGTTCGGGAAGTATTCCGGCACCGAAATCAAGATTGATGGCGAAGACTTCATCATCATGAAAGAAGAAGAAGTTCTCGGCACCTTGACCGGCGCTTCCACCCCGGCGAAGAAAGAGCTCGCCGGCAAGCGGTAGCTCTCAGCCGTCAGCTGTCAGCCCTCAGCTAGAACCTGATCCTGACCGACGGCCATACGCTTCAAAGCTCGGAGCTGATAGCTGACAGCCCTAGCCAAGAAATCGCAGGCCAGTCCTGCAAAGAAATTCATTAGAGGAGATTGAAACAATGGCAAAGCACATCGTTCACGGAGAAGAATCCCGTCAGGCGATCCTCCGCGGCGTCAACCTTCTGGCCGATGCCGTGAAGGTCACCCTCGGCCCCAAGGGTCGTAACGTAGTCATCGAAAAGAAATTCGGTTCGCCGACCATCACCAAAGACGGCGTCACCGTGGCAAAAGAAATCGAACTGAAGGACGGCCTGGAAAACATGGGCGCCCAGATGGTTCGTGAAGTCGCTTCGAAGACGTCCGACGTCGCCGGCGATGGAACCACCACCGCCACCGTTCTCGCCCAGGCTATCTTCCGCGAAGGCGTCAAGACCGTCGCTGCCGGCGCAAATCCGATGGCCCTCAAGCGCGGCATCGAAAAAGCCGTCACCATCATTACCGGCAAGCTCGACAAAGAAGGCAACCGCGTCAACGGCGAACTCGACAAACTCAGCAAGCCCGTCAACAACGACTCCATGATCGCTCAGGTTGGCACGATTTCCGCCAATAATGACGAGACCATTGGCAAGATCATTGCCGAAGCGATGAAGAAGGTTGGCAAGGACGGCGTCATCACGGTTGAAGAGTCGAAGACGTTGGAGACCCAACTGGAAGTCGTCGAAGGAATGCAGTTCGACCGCGGCTACCTCTCGCCTTACTTCGTGACCGATCCCGAGCGCATGGAAGTGGCTCTGGAGAACGCCTACATCCTGATCAACGAAAAGAAGATTAGCTCGATGAAGGATCTGCTCCCGCTGCTCGAGCAGATTGCCAAGTCCGGCAAGCCGCTGCTGATCATTGCGGAAGACGTGGAAGGCGAAGCGCTCGCTACCCTCGTGGTCAACAAGCTGCGTGGCACGCTGCAAGTCGCGGCCGTAAAGGCTCCTGGCTTCGGCGATCGTCGCAAGGCGATGCTGCAGGATATCGCAATCCTGACGGGCGGCAAGGCGATCACGGAAGATCTCGGCATTAAGCTCGAGAACGTCCAGATCTCGGACCTCGGCCAGGCCAAGAAGATCACCATTGACAAGGACAACACCACGGTGGTCGAAGGCAAGGGCAAGCACGCTGAGATCGAAGGCCGCGTGAAGGAAATTCGCAGCCAGATCGACAAGACCACCAGCGACTACGACCGCGAGAAGCTGCAGGAGCGGTTGGCGAAGCTGGTCGGTGGCGTGGCCGTCATCAAAGTCGGCGCCGCAACCGAAACCGAAATGAAGGAAAAGAAAGCGCGTGTGGAAGACGCGATGCACGCGACGCGCGCAGCCGTGGAAGAAGGCATTGTCCCCGGCGGCGGAGTTGCTCTGGCGCGTTGCGCCGCAGCGCTCGACAAGGTGAAGGCGGAAGGCGATGAGCAGATCGGTATCAACATCGTGAAGCGCGCCATCACCGAACCCCTGCGCATGATCGCCGAGAACGCCGGCGAAGAAGGCGCGGTCATTCTGGGCAAGGTGCTCGATTCGAAGGAGAATAACTACGGCTTCAACGCTTTCTCCAACGAGTACGAGGATCTGGTCAAGGCAGGCGTGCTCGATCCCACAAAGGTCGTGCGCACCGCCCTGCAGAATGCCGGCTCGATTGCCAGCCTGATGCTGACCACCGAAGCCCTGATCGCCGAGATTCCTGAAAAGAAGGAAGCTCCGGCCCCGGGTGGACACGGTGGCGGCGGCATGGGGGACATGTACTAAGAACAGCTTCTAGCTCTTAGCTTCTAGCTAGGATCAGAGCCCCGCTCTTCGGAGTGGGGCTTTTCTTTTCCGCCGGCAGGTTCGGAGGGTGGGCACGATGCTGCCGCAGTCTTAAGAGAAGTTCGACGCTCCTATGCTGAGCTGATATCTCCGAGTGTAAGATCCGCTGCTATCCTCAGTAGGAATGCCCAGTCTTCAAAGACCACGATGACTGGGGCAGCCAATGTCATGAGCGCTTCAGCAAAGAGTCGCACGTCGGTTAGCCCCCTGCAGGCTGAGGCGGCACGGGAGCGGCTGCGCAGGCGCTATCGGCCTGCGCGCGTTCGGATTCTGTTTGTTGGCGAGTCGCCTCCGGCATCTGGGCGGTTCTTTTATCAGGCAGACTCCGGACTCTACCGCGCCTTCCGGCAAACTTTTTTATCTGCGTTTCCGGAACTCAAGAGTACCGAGTTCCTGGAATCGTTTCGCAAATTGGATTGTTATCTAGTCGATTTGTGCCGAAGTCCCGTCGACCGCTTGTCCACCAAGCAGCGACGCCTTGCGTGCACGCGGGCCGAAGCGCGACTCGGCGAGATGATTCGGCGGCTCAATCCAGAACTCATTGTTACGGTTGTCCGCTCCATCGGACCCCACGTCCAACGCGCACAGTCTCGGGCAAGGTGGAACGGCACTCGTCTCGAATTGCCCTATCCGGGACGCTGGAAGCTTCACCGGCAGGCGTTTGAACGAGTGCTCCGCCCCGTTCTCCGCCAACAATTAAGAAATTGAGGCGGCTCGAACTTGGCAGTTGGAGTAAGTAGAACTGAAGGTCATTCGTGGCGGTTGTCCAGGACGACGTTCGCATCGCCTTTTGGCGATTTCCCGTCCAAGCTTTGCTAGGACCGGATTTTGCTTTATGCATGCAAACGTCAAAGTCCCCAGCCCTCCTCGTGTGTCGCGGCGCGGTAGATAAATTCTGCTGGCCGGAACGGACTATCGCTGATAATCCACGAAAGCAATACGGATTCCCCTCATGTGGATTGCGCGGCGCCTGATTCGGGGGATCTTGAAGGAAGTGACGGGGTGAGCGGTGAAACTTAGGAGAAGCTTCTAAGAGCGGCGCCACTCGCCCTTGCAAAGAACGGACGACTGGGGCACCCTCAATCGTTGTGGTCTGCAAGTATGACAGGCAGGCCTGCCGCGGGCGAACCGAACGGGCTAAACCTACGACCGCTAAAGAGAGGCTGTAAATGAAACTGATGATCGTTGTTGCAGTCGCACTCTGGCTGGGCGCGTTGTCGGCTTCGGCGCAGAACTCCCGGAGCGATGAGGGCGCTCGCGTGTTAGCCCTGGACAATTCTTGGAATCGCGCTCTGGAAACTAACGACACCAAAGCTCTGGATATGCTTCTCGCGGATACCTTCATTTCTATCGACATTGACGGCAGCATACAGACGAAGCGAGAGTTCCTTGCCAGCTTGAAAGCGTCCGGTTATCAAGCGCCCGCACAGGCCGTGACCGAGCAAAGCAATGTCGACGTATACGGCGAGTCTGCCGTGGTGGTAGGAATATTTCGCTCGCAGTCAGCGCAAAAGGGTAAATCCCAGACGCGGCGCGAACGCTTCGTCGACACGTGGGTGAACATCAACCACACATGGAGATGTGTGGCCTCAGTGGCGGTGCTGATCCCAGCCAAGTGAGCGTCGGGCCGAAACGCTCGACGAACACGTACGCGTCGACTCTCACAGCCCCTATTACCCCAGGCTACACAACCTGAATGCGAAAGACACAGCGCGTGCTACCACGCAAGATCGACTCTTCGAGTTCTGCTTCGACCGGTTTGCCCAGAATGGCCGAATAGGTTTGCTTCTGCCATCCCAGAGTGCACTCGCACTGATCGGACGGGGTCAGCCCTTTTTCCACCAATGGACAGGTGCAACTCTTGGATCGGTCGAAGATCCGGATGGTGCCTGTCTTCTCGTTGTATTCGGCTTTTTCCACCCATCCACCCGGCGCCTGAATCGCAGCCAGAAAACCGCGAATGTCATTCTTGTACTTGTCGTAAGTGATCGCGCGGAACTGCTCGGCACAGACGCGTCCCAAGCGTTCAAAGATTCGCTTTCTGGTGGGTTGGTCGATCTCTTCGTCCAGGATGCCAAGCAATTTCGCATACCGGATTCGGATTGCGTCACGCTGCGCTTTCAGGGTGTCGACCTCAGAGTTGCCAGACTCAGCCACTGCTGTCTCGGTCGCTGACAGTGCGACCAGAGAACAGGAACACGCGCCCAATGTACAGCTCTTCAAGAACTCACTTCGTGTCATCTCAGTCATGATTGCCCTCTTGCGAACGAAATTTCTTCACTTCAGATCGAGCTGGGGTAGAAGTGTCGCCAGTGAGGCGCGCTCCGCATCCTTTAGCACAACCTGAAGGTCGAAAGATGTGATTTCACGCGGGTCTGGGAAAGGCCGTCGACTCTTCCAGCAGGGTCTCTCATCATTTCGATTCAATCGACTAACTTGCAGGAATTCGAAAACAGGATGCCAGCTCTAGCATGGCAAAAGACGCGACGTTAGGATGGAGTTACCGGCTCGTCCCGGGATATCAAGGAGAAAGTATGCGGCACTCAACATCAACCCTGGCGTCTGCTATCGCGCTTACGATTCTGGTGTCTTACTCCGCGGACGCGCAGACGCTGAATTTATGGCCCGGCGTCGCTCCGGGCTCCGAGCATTGGACCCAGAAGGAAGTGACCATAGAAAACACTCCGGTGGGAACCGTGATATTGAATGTGGTCACGCCGACGCTAACGCTTTACCTTCCCGAGAAATCCAAGGCTACCGGAACCGGCATCATTGTTGCGCCCGGTGGGGCGTGCGTCGCGCTGGCGATTGAGCAAGAGGCCTATAGCGTGGCGCGATGGCTGCAGGAACGAGGCATTGCGGCATTTGTTTTGAAATATCGTATTCCGGAAAAGAAAGGCGAAGGCATTCCAAAAGATCTCAATATGGACGAGGCATGCAAATACGGGATCGCCGACGGAATTCAGGCCGTCAAAATGGTTCGGCAACACGCGGGCGAGTGGGGTATTTCTCCGGCGAGAGTCGGATTCCTCGGCTTTTCAGCCGGGGCCATGGTGACGAGTGGAGCACTGCTGCAGGAGGACGCGGCGGCTCGTCCGAATTTCGCTGCGCTGATTTACGGTGGACCGTTTGGCGTGATGCCGGCCATACCGCCGAAGCTGCCGCCGATATTCATGGCGTGGGCGCAGGATGATGAACTGGTCCTCGAAGCAGTCAACAAGTTTTATGAAGCCTTGAAAGCAGCGGGGATCAAGCCCGAGGTTCATATTTACAATGCGGGACACCACGGCTTCGGGATGAAAAAACAAGGTACCCCCAGCGATCACTGGATCGAGGAATTTTATTATTGGCTGGAAGCCGAGGACTCACTCGATCGGCATCGAGGTGACAATGGATCACGTGAATGATTAAATATGCGTCGAACCGGACTCGACACCATCGAATGCAGCTGGCTTAGGTTCAAGAAAGGACGGGATTTCGATATGAAACTCAGCGAAGCGATTTTATTGGGCAGTACCGTCCTGGCTCCCAGGGCCGGGGGACAACATTTCTCCGAAACGCAGGAGGGTTGTGCTCTTGGCATGGCAGCCATAGCGAGAGGATGCAGTTTTCACCAGGTGACGACGCCGTTTGCTGAGAAGGATCGACGCACACTTGGTGCGGAAGGAGTCTGGGGGCCATGGATGCTAAAGGAGGTGCCGCGCCCTTGCGACTGCTGGCGAATCTGGATACGGCGCAAGATGCGGATCAAGGAAGTCATCGCACATCTTTTCGACTACCACGTTATGGTAAAGAAGAACTGGACTCTGGAGCGTCTGGTGGCATGGGTAGAGACAGTAGAACCCCAAGAAGTTCAACCAGCGATGCGGCCCCGGCCTTACATGGTGCCTCCGTCCAACCAACGCAACGAATTGCGGATCGAAGCATCTGAGTGGCGCGCCGTGCGCCATGCCTTCGAGGAGCGCTACCGGAAAAATCAAAGTGGTGCGGCCCTCGCCCGAAGCCGACGGGATGCCAAGATCCCCTGAACATGGCCGAAGTTCGAACGCCACCCCGCATGCTATAGTGCGGTTTCGACATGGGATCCTTTCTGTTCTTCATGTTTTCGTGGTGGTCGATTGGGCTCCGGATTGTGGCCATCATCCACTTTATTCGGCGGCGACCGAATTTCTTCTGGATCTTGGTAATCCTGTTTCACTGGGTGGGAGCATTAATCTACATCCTGGTAGAAGTGATTCCCGACGCGGGTCTGTTGCGGAGTTCGTTTCAGGTCTTCCCGCGCCGCCGGCGCATTCAGGAACTGGAACGCATTGTTCTCGACAATCCTTCGGCCGGAAACTACGAAGAACTCGGGCTGCTATATCTGGATGATGGAAAATTCACGCGCGCCCGTGCGGCCTACGATAAAGCAATCTCGTCGCGGACCGATCATGCGGATCCGTTTTATCGTCGAGGCATCGCGGAGGTCGAGCTCGGCGATTTCGCGGCTGCCGTGCCGGACTTGGAACATGCCGTAAGCTCTGATCCGGACTATGACTTCCATCGCGCCAAGGGATTGCTGGCTTGGGCCTACGCGCAGACGGGCCAGAATGAAAAAGCGGACGCCATGTTCCGGGAGGCTACGCGGATTTCCACGATTTCAGAAACCTATTATCACTACGCGCTGTTCCTGCAGTCACAGGGACGAGCGGCCGAGGCGCGCGTGTGGTCGCAGAAGATTCTCGATAAGAAGCCGACCATGCCGCGATATCTTCGACGTCGGGAACGGCCGTGGTTTCGCAAGGCCAGCAGTCTGCTCGCACGTCTTCCCGCTTCCTGAGTAACCGCCGACAGCGGGGATTTAAGCATTCCCGAATGCTAAAATCGTAGGCAGTGACGATTTCCAAACGTTCTATCCGACTGCTGGCGACCGACATCGACGGCACACTGCTCAATCCACAATTCCAAATCTCCGAGGACGATCTGCTGGCCCTGCGGCGCGCCCACGCCGCGGGCATCGAGATTGTGCTGGTGACAGGACGAAGGCATACATTCGCCCTGCCGATTGCGAAACAGCTTGGTTTTGATCTTTGGCTGATCAGTTCGAATGGCGCTGTGACGCGCTCGCTTGCCGGCGAGACCTTTCATCGCGACTTGATGCCAGCGGAAGCCTGCCGCAAGCTTTGTGGGGCGATGCAAGAATTCCGAGGTAACACCGTTCTTACCTTTGACAAGGAAACCAAAGGTGCAATCGTCCTCGAACGGCTCGACGAACTCGGAGCGAGCATCCGGCGATGGCTGGAGAAGAATATGGAGTTCATCGAGTTCGTGATCCCGCTTGAGGACGCGCTGGAGAGTGATCCGGTGCAGGCGATGTTTTGCGGAACCATGGCTCGCATGCGCGATGCTTTGGGGGCGCTTGATGGCGCTGGCATGGATGGAACAGTCACCGTGTTGCGTACGGAGTATCCGGCACGGGATTTGTCGATGATTGACGTGCTGAACGCGGGATGTTCCAAGGGACACGCTCTGGAACGGTGGGCCAAGTTTCGCGGTTATGACCGCGAAGAGGTCATGGCCATCGGTGACAACCACAATGACGTCGAAATGCTTGAGTTTGCAGGACATCCGGTTATCATGGGGAATGCGTGCGAGGAACTGCGCAGCCGCGGTTGGACGGTGACGCGAGGGAATGATGCGTGTGGTATTGCCGCGGCGGTAGACTTAGTGTTGGGTGAGGTGATGGCAGAGCGCTAGCCGCACCAAGTTGCAGATGAAACGGTTGAATTTCCATTCACGGGTGGCCATCATCGCGGTGCTCGCGGGCGTGGCGCTTCCCTGCTTTGCGGGCGAAGTGGCGGTGCTGAAGAACGGATTCTCCATCCGGCATGAGCGGCGAGAAATCGTCGGGGATACGACTCGGTTGTATGTAAACGCTGATGGGTCAAGTTTCGTCGACGTGCCAACGGCGGAGATTGAGCATTACGAGTCGGCGCCAGATTTGCCAACTTCGGCCGCGCAAGCGCAGTCGAGCCATCTTGGTAACCAGCCGCAGAATGTCTCCTCTTCTAAACCGCCGGCCAGTTTCTCCCGATCACATGCGGTGGACTTGAATGAGGCGGTGAATTCAGCGAGCGGCCGCTACCGGCTGGATCCTGACCTGGTAAACAGCGTGATCAAGGCGGAGAGCGGATTCAACGTTCGGGCCGTATCCCCGAAGGGCGCGCAGGGGCTGATGCAGTTGATGCCGGGAACGGCGTCGCAACTGGGAGTACCCAATGCGTTCGATCCGCAGGCGAATATTGAAGGCGGGACGAAATATTTGCGGAAACTTCTGGAGCGCTACAACTTTGATTTGGTGAAGGCATTAGCTGCCTACAATGCAGGACCGCAACGCGTGGAGCAATTCGGCGGGGTGCCTCCTTACTACGAGACGCGACTTTATGTGGCGCGAATCGTGAAGGATTTCAATAAGAAGAAAGCAGCGGAGGAAAAGCCGGGTTCCGAACAGAAGAACGCCACCACTCAAAAGGCCAGCACGAAGACCAGCAACCGACGGCCCGCGACTCGGGCGACCGCAAGCACAGCGTCGGCCACCGAATAAGCCTGTGTTTATAGGGCTCGTAAGAACCCCTTCCCGGCCAGACTGCGAGCAAGAACACCCGGATCGTCCGCGTCACCTCGAATCGATTGACCCCTTCGACGTGGTCATTTACCTTTGAACGTGCCGTTTGCCGCGTCGGATTGCTGGGGCTGCGGCGCGGAGCTCTCCCCCCTTCATGGATAAAAAGCGAATTCTGGCCAGCGTTGTAGTGTTCCTCATACTGGCCATCCTGATTTACCTCCAATATCGGCACTGGCGAACCTTCGATTGGGGGACATTCTGGAGTCAGACGCATCGGATCAAGAAAATTCACGTACTGCACGGGATCGCACTGATCTACATCGGGTACGGGATGAGGGCGCTTCGCTGGAAAATATTCCTGAAGCCGGTGCGGCCAAGAACAACCGTGACCGAAATGGTGTCGCCCACGCTAGTTGGTTTTACCGGGCTGGCGTTATTGGGGCGGGCTGGTGAATTTATTCGCCCCTATTTGATAGCGAGGCGAACCGATCTTTCATTCTCTTCGCAGTTGGCGGTATGGGCAGTTGAACGCATCTTTGACGTTGGAGCGTTCGCATTCCTGATTGTGCTGGCAATTTTCTTGCCGAGCGCCTTACCTTCCATTCCGCATCCGGAATACTATGCGCGCTTTCGCGAGGCGGGATTTTTCCTGATTGCGGTCGTGGTGGCAACCGCTGTCGGAGCGGTCTTGATCGGCCGCAACGGAGAGGCTGCCGCCCAGTGGGTGGAAAGGCGATTCTCGCACCTATCCTCGAATATTGGACACAAGATGGGCCAAAAAGTGCGTGAATTCGGGAGGGGCCTGAATACCATTCACGGGCCGGCTTCGATGCTATGGCTCAGTTTGGTATCCGTCGGGATGTGGTACCTGATCGCGCTTTCCTACCAGGAGGTAACGCACTCCTATGGTGTCGACGCGCTGGAGATCCCTGTTTCGCAGTTGCTGATCCTGATGGGATCGAGCATGGTCGGTTCGATGCTGCAGTTGCCGGCAGTGGGTGGCGGATCACAGATGGCAACCATCGCGACGCTGTCGAGCGTGTTTGACGTGCCTCCGGAAATGGCAGCCAGCTGTGGAATTCTGCTTTGGCTGGTGACGTTTGCCGCGGTAGTGCCGACCGGCCTGGTACTAGCCCATCGAGAACGATTGTCATTGCGCAAGTTGTCGGTGGAGAGTCACCGCGCCGAGGAAGCGGAACAGCGGCCACCCTCGTCCTGAGATGGCCCAAACGAACCCTCCTGGTGTGCTAAAGGATGAGCGAGTGCTTCAAAAAACCGAGCAAGACTTGCACTCATTCTGCACTCATTTGCACTGTGAAAAACTCTTCATCTTGACAACGATCCGAGATAAGGCCACAATTGCGCCGCCTTGGGGAAGGCGATTTCTTGTCTACCTCGGGGTGTCGAGCCCCCACCGACGACGAACCAAGTAGCGTAGTCCAGTTAAAAAAATAGTCTGTACCGGTCGTCGTTTTCCCAGGTGCCAAAGCTGTAAGGCCCCAGCAATATCAATTCAAACAACGGTTCGCTCTATGGAGAAGCCGCATTTTTGTGCGGCTAGCCTGGGCGCGGGCAGAGTTGTGAACGATTCGATTCAAGGAGGAGTTTTATGCGATCGCTGCGCCCATCACGCGCATGGGTAGTCTGTGCCCTGCTTGCTGTCCTATCTCTGGCCACGGTGGCCGCTTCCACTAAAAGCGGACGAGAGTTTTCCGGCTACTTCGATGTCAGCGGAGTGCAAGAACAAGGAGACGTGGTACAGGTCACCCTTCACCTCAAGCTTTTCAACCACAGTGACGCAGACGCAAAGAGCGTGATTGTTGCGCTGATGGATTCTTCTCCGGCAATGACGTTGCGCGGAAACTTCCAGCCGGTCAAGGTTTGGAAGAGCCAGCACTTCATCGAAATGAGCCAGGAGTTTTCCGTAAGCAAACGCGAGTTCCGAGAATGGATGGCGCCCCCGGCTCAACCGAACCTGATCATTCTTTTCCAGGACAGCAAAGGAAAAAGTTGGCAGAAGGGTGCGCAGATCAGCCGCCGCCCGTTGGTGTTTTAACCAGCAGAGCTGCTGCAGGCTGAACATGCTTGAAATCACGACCTCTGAGGAGAAAATATGATGCGCCGCTTCACTTCGTCGACTCTACTTCTGCTGGCCGCGCTGCTGGTGAGTCTTCCCGCAGTCGCGCAAGACGTGATTACCACCGCAATTGGTGGCGGTCCGAATGGCATTCCCGCCACCAACGCCAACCTTTACAACCCCTACGGCGTTGCCGTGGACACCTCCGGCAACTTTTACATCGCCGCCTATAACCAGAATCGCGTATTCAAAGTGAGCGCCAGCGGTACCATCACCGTGGTCGCCGGCAGCGGTGCGCAAGGATATGGCGGAGATGGCGTAACGGGGGGCGCGGGAAATGCCAGCTTGTACCATCCTTTCGCAGTGACAGTTGATGGTACTGGAATCGTGTACATCGCTGATCAGGGCAATTGCGTGGTGCGAAAAGTCGACACCGCCAAGACGATCACGACCATTGCAGGTATTGCGGGTTCGTGCGGATATTCGGGTGATGGCGGGAAAGGAACGGCCGCCCAGATTTACTTTCCGCAGGGCGTGGCATTGGATGCCTCAGGAAACCTTTTCATCGGTGATTCGGCGAACTGCGTCGTACGGAAACTGGTTCTCGGCACCAACACGATTTCCACCTACGCCGGAAATCACACCTGCGGTTATTCGGGCGACAGTGGCCCGGCGATCAACGCCGAGCTGTACAGCCCTTCCGGACTGGCGACCGACAGCTCGTCAAACCTGTTTATTGCGGACGCTTCTAACTGCGTGATCCGAGAGGTGATCAAGACTTCCAACAAGATCCTGACGGTCGGCGGGAACCACACCTGCGGTTTTTCAGGGGATGGAGCAGCCGCCACCAGTGCGTCGATGAACCAAGTGTTTGGACTGGCGGTGCTTGGCACCACGGTCACGTTTGCTGATTACTACAACCAGCGCGTCCGCCAGTTTACAGTTGGTGGAAACATGAGCACGGTTGCCGGTACGGGCACTGCTTGCGCCGGCACGTGCGGGGAGGGTGGCTCGGCCACTAGCGCACAACTCTACTACCCGGTAGACGTTGCTGAGACCAGTAGCGGGCTGATTTACATCGCGAACAACGACAACTACGTCATCGACAGCTTCACCGCCGGTGGAAACCTGAACCTTGCGGCCGGCAACCACTCCTACAATCTTGAGACGCTGGTCAGCGGCGCACCCGCGACGGGCGTGGAGTTGAACTATCCCTATGGAATTTTTGACGATTCCGCCGGGAACGTCTACGTCAACGACAGCCACAATTTCATGGTTCGCGAAGATGTGAAGTCCAGCGGATTGGTGAACTTCTTCGCTGGAAATGGAACCTACGGCTACTCCGGAGATGGAGGGGCCGCGACCAGTGCGGAGCTTACTTATAACTACGGAGTTGCCAAGGACAGCGCGGGGAACGTCTACATCGCCGATACCAACAATTGCCTGGTACGCAAGGTGACCGCGGGCGGAACGATTTCAACGTTCGCAGGCCTGGTGATCAGCAATGCCCCACGATGCGGATACACGGGCGATGGCGGCTCTGCAACGAGTGCAGAACTCTATAACCCCTACGGAATAGCCGTGGACAGCAAGGGCAATGTTTACATTACGGATTATGTTGAGGATGTTGTCCGTAAAGTTTCCGGTGGAGTGATCACAACCATCGCCGGTATTGGCGGTCTGCAAGGGTACTCTGGAGACGGGGGACCGGCAACCAGCGCGCTGCTGTACGGACCGACGTCGCTCGCTGTTGATCCCGCAGGCAACGTCTTTATCGCAGACACCAACAACTGCCGGGTTCGCGAGATCAATGTAGCCACAAACGTAATCAACACTGTGGCGGGAACCGGCAACTGCGCCTTCACGGGTGATGGACTAGCAATCGCGAATGGTATTAGCTACCCACAAGGAATCGCCGTCGATGCCAACGACAACCTCTTCATTGGCGACTACAACAACCGGGTGCGGTGGGTCAGTCCGAATGGGGTCATGACGACAATCGCGGGCACCGGCGTAGCCAGCTACAACGGAGACGGCGGCTTGGCAACAGCAGCGGCATTGTACGAACCAACTGGAATCGCGCTCGATCCTTCGGGCAACGTTCTGGTTTCCGATTACAACAACTTCCGCGTGCGCAGCATCTCGGCATTCGCTGCGGTGGGCACTAGCACCGGCAGTCTGTCATTTGGACTTACTTCGGTCGGGTCCACGAGTTCACCGCAGACCCTCATTGTGAGTGCTTACGGTCCGGTCAGCATCAGCAACATTTCGACCAGCACGAACTTCAGCGAAGCGGACAATTGTCCGGCGACGATGGCGAACGGAACCGTTTGCACGATGTACGTGTACTTCGTGCCGACAGCTTCAGGAAGTCTGAATGGGAACGTCACCATCAACTCGAACGGCTACTTCAGCCAGACTAACGCGGTCAGCTTGACAGGTCTGGGAAGCGCCATTTCGCTGGCGGGCGCTCCGCTCAGCTTTGGCAACCAGCTCGTAAAAACCACGAGCGCGGCTAAGACCGTAACCGTAAAGAACAACGGAACCACTGCGATCACGATGGGTGCGATCACGTCGACCAATACGACGGACTACACGATCGCGACCAACACTTGCCCAGCTTCCGGTTCCACGCTGGCAGGAGGTGCAAGTTGCAGTATCGGCGTGACCTTCGGGCCGAAATCCACAGGCGCGAAACGGGGCTCAGTGGTAATCAATGACAACGATCCCTCGTCGCCGCAGCTCATCGGGTTAACCGGGACGGGAATCAGTAATGTATCTCTCAGCCCAGCCTCAGTGAGCTTCGCAACTACTGCCGTAGGTGTGACCAGTGCGAATACAAAAATAACTCTCACCAACAACACAGGTGTATCGATCACGCTGGGGAATCCGGCGATCACTTTGACCGGGACGTTCGGTAGCGCAACTACCACAACCTGTACCAACAGCTTGGTCATCGCGGCCAACGGGAACTGCGTGATCAACGTCAACTTCAAACCCACCAAAGTTGGCTTTGCGATGGGAACCCTCAATGTGAATGATAGTGACGTGACCAGCCCACAGACAGTAGCTCTGCAAGGGTACGGAACCGGCATTAAGTTCGCACCCAGCACGGTGAATTTTGGGACGGTTACGCGAGGTCAAACCGTTTCGTCAACGGTTACGATCACCAACGTGGGGACGACGAATGTCTACTTTATCGGTGGTGAGATATTCGGAACCAATAGCGCGGACTTCAGCAGCAACTATGGCGATAACCCGCCTTGTGGTAACAACTCGGCCAATCCTTTGAAGCCAGGGGCGACTTGCCAGATCACGGTAAGCTTCTTCCCCAGCAAGGTTGGTACTGAGAACGCGACCTACAAGGTATTCGACAATAGTGTCGGCAGCCCGCAAGTTCTAACGCTGACCGGCAAGGGACAATAGTCGAAAAGAATAGGACGAAGCGCTTCGGCCGCTGGAGCTACCTCCGGCGGCCTTTTTTCTTTCTAGAAAGGAGAGGGCACGGTTAATGCGAGAGGGTGGCCCTGGATCGCATGAAGCGGAGAAGATAACGGGGGATCGCCGACAACGGTTCGCACGAGGTCTTGCTGGACTCTCCACCAACCTTCGAAGCTGCCTGCGGGTGCGTGTTGGAGTTGCAAGGGGCGCCACTCCTCGGGATGGCTTGTCTCTTGCGACCAATCGTCACTGAGAACGACATTGATGCTCCTGGTGTCGAGTCGAAGGCCGACGCGCATGGCTTTGAGAGCGCTCTCTTTGGCGCTCCAGAGCAAGGCGAGAAGAAGTGACCGGTCTGGCAGATTCGTGCGCTCAATCAGGGCCAGCTCGTCCGCTGTGAAGTAGTCGGCGACGAACGATTCGCTGCGCGGTTCTATTCGTTCCAGATCGCAGCCGAAGTTGCTGACTGGCGGCCCCACCGTGCACAAGGCGGTGCCAGCGCGGTGACTGAGTGAAATTGCAAAGTCGGCGGGCTCACCATAGAGGAATACTTCGGGAGCACCAGACTCTGCGGCGTGGATTTCCACGTCCGCGAGTGCACGGATGTCGGTGGGCAGGCGAAGGTGGGCGACGAGAGCTCGTTTCGCGGTCCAGCGGCCAAGACGCCAGTCATCGCGTCGTTTGGCAAAGCGCATGGAGTGAAGGCAAATCGATTCCTCCGGACTCAGCCAATGGTCGTCGGCGGGCACGTCAGATTCGGTTTGTTCCAGCCAGTAAAGCTCCATGGAGAACTCTCCCCTCGCTTTTCTTCCGCTGCTACGCTGCTTCCACGATCTCGAGCGTTCCCTTCTCTACAGGATGTTCCTCGCGACGGATGCCCCGCTCGACCGCATCGATTAAGTAGGAGCGAAGGTTTGCGGGAGGAATAATGTGACTGAGAGCGCCCACACTCAGGGCACGGTAGACGCTGTGTACACGGTCAAACTCGTTGGCCATCTCGCCAAGTTTCTCGGAATAGACGACGTCGTGAAGTTCGTTCCACTGCGAGCGCAGGCGGCCTTTTTCGGTGGCGTCCGCCTGGAGCATGGCTTGGTTCAATGCCTGAAGGCGTTCGTCTTTGCGGGTGCGCGATTCGACTTCTCCGGCAAACACCACTGCTGCTGCCGGAGCGCCTCCAATCACGGAGGCGAAGGTTCCTTCCAATGCAGCCACTTCGAGGCCTTCGTTCAGCGCACCTGAGAAAACGACATAGGCGCCACCGTGATAGCGCGAGATCACGCAGAACACGATCGGACCTTTGAAATTCACCACGGCACGGCCGATCTCGGCACCATATTCGAGTTGCAGGCGGCGCATCGATTCCGGGGAACCGTCGAAACCTGAAAGGTTCGCCAGGACGACGACAGGGCGATTACCGCTGGCGGCGTTAACGGCTCGCGCTACTTTCTTGGAGGACTGCGGGAAGAGAGTGCCCGCCGACCATTGATCAGGGCCATCAGCCGGGACGAATCCCAATCGCGGTACGGAACGTGATTCAATGCCGATGAGGCATACTGGATAGCCGCCTAAATGGGCGTCCCACACAACGGCGGTTTCCGCAGCCCGCATCCCCGCCCAGCGTTCCAAGGGCGCATGGTCTTGATCGACCGCAGCCATCATCACCTTACGAATGTCGAAGGGCTTCTTGCGGCCGGGGTTCGTTTCGTCCGACAGGATCTCGCCGACCAACGCGAATCCCTCTTCACCATTTTCACGGTGAGGAAATGTCTGAACGTCGCGGTCGATGGGATCTGTCGTTTCCGCGCGACGTGGAAAGCGTTCGCCCGGCATCAAGTAAGTGTGATCGTAGTGGCGGAACAGAATTTGGCACGCATCATTGATATCTGCGGCCCAGTATTGCGCCTGGCCGTTGACGCCCATGATACGGTCATAACCGCCAATCCCCTGGTTGTCCTCGGCTGAGATCCCACCTGAATAATCGAGCGCTCTCTTGCCGGTAAGGACCATTGCAGCTTTCGGTGTCATTACCAGAATGCCGCGCGTGTGCATCAGCATCGTGGCTTCGGCGTTCCAATAGGGTTGGGCTCCAACGTTGATGCCGTTGATCAGGAGGTTCACTTCACCGCCAGCTTGCGTAAATTCGATAAGCCGGCGCAGAACACGAGCGATCCAGTCCATGTTCTCGACACCGCTCTCCATCGAAATCTTGGCGCCGGCGGAGATTGGGAACCATTCCACGGGAACGCCTTTTTCTTCGGCCATGTCCAGTGCACCGATGATGAGACGGCATTCGGTTTCAGCGAGCGCTCCCAGATCTCTGCTGGGATCTCCCAGCAGTAAAACTCGGGTCATGCCTTCTGGGTGTCGAGCAGTGAAATTGCGGATGACTCCAACGATGATGTTGGCACGGTTCTTTCCGTAGGGGCGATCGACGGGAACCAGTTTGCGATTGGCGTCAACATCGTATTCCACAAAGTCGCCTGGGGGGAACTCGCCGCGGGCGTCCTCACGGGCGGGAGTAAGCATCTTGATGATCTCGTAAGGATAGACCTGTCCGCGCTGGCGCACGCGAACGACTTTCTGATCGTATTCGGAGAGCGATTTGAGCGCCTGCAGCTTATCGGCTGGGCGGAAGGTGATGAGCAAGCCGCTGCCGACCGGGCTCGAAATGCGCACCACCAGATCGCGCAGTTCGCCGGTCGCGGGATTGGGAATGCGGGCGCGGACGGCGACCTGCTCGAGGCCAAGGCCCTCGGTTGCAGGCATGAGCCTGCGCACGATGTTGCGCAATTCCTCGGCATTCAAATCGAGTGAAGGCCACACATATAAGAAAACGCGGTTCCAGTACAGGCGTTCCTGGGGACGACGACGCGACTGAAACAAACGGATCGCGGCGAGAGCTTCCATGAGCATACGTTCCAGATGTGGCAATTGCACGATGCAACCAGCTTCGTCGCGCACAGGAGTGACGTCGCGCACTTCGGCGGCCGCGAACAGGCGTTCGTCTTTCGGATTGTCGCGGGCGATGGCATGCAGAAGATAGACGTCTTCGACTGACGGCACGCGATCAATCTTGAAATTGCCGAGCCTCCAGAGATGTAGGCGCTTCCCCATCATCGGATGCAGGCCGCGATAAAATGGGTCTTCAGCATAGGCATTTTCGTCGTGCTGGTAGGTGAAGTGCTGCAGGGCGCTTCCGCGAGGTCCCTGGCTCGGTCCCGCCACTGAGACGACGATCCGTCGGATGGTGCGCGGGAATACAACTTGGTTCAGCATTGACTGAACTTCACGCTGTGTACTGTCTGGATCCGAGAGTTTAACCGGATGTCCAACATTAAAATCAATGACGACGTCACGGTCTGCCGGTACTCGCGCAATCAAGGGACTCAGAGCCTGGGCCACTACCGCAAGTCGGGAATACTCCGCATACACCGCGACAATCTCCGTCGGTGTGCCCTCGGAATCGTATTGGGCTGAGAAATAGGGGTGACCGTCCACAACTGAAGAATGCGGATCAAGCAGTGAGCAATTGCGGTAGTACCGCCAGGTGAGCACCTCGATCATGGTGCCGCGCAATGCGTTGTCTGCCGATGGGAAGTGAGCCCCAAACAGGCCAGCGAGCAACTGCGGACACTCGACCAGCGCGTGCAGCCGCGCGCGACGGTCGGGCGCGTCAGGATGCTCCTGGAGATATTTAAGATTGTCGGTCGCTTCCATGAAGACCTGATCGCGCGCTCGCTCGAACAATGGCTCATCGAAGTAACGGTAACGCACTTCGCGGGCAAGGTCGCTGACTGCGGGATAGAGTTCATGCGTCATCGCGATCATGCGATCGAGCAGAGTGCGGAAGGCGCTACTGGGAGCCGGCCCCGGGACCTTTGCCTGGCGCAAGCGTCGCTCGAGAATGTCGAGAACCGAGGTTGTCTGCCCGGCCATTCGCTGGTGCGACTTACAAATCCAAAGCAAGCTCTCCTTCAGTTCCGCAGATCCATCCAACGCAAGGACGCCGTAGTGAGCCAGGGCGCCGCGCAATGCAGTTACAAATGCCGGAGGAAGTCCTTCGGCATTGGTCTCGACCATGCGGAGATAAGAGAATAGATACGACTCTGCGCTGGGCTCTTCACCAGAGGCGCGGTGGTTGACTTCCGGTTCGCGATGGAAGAGCGAACATATGTCCACAAAGATGCTGAGGATTTCGTCTTCGTGCTGGGTGATGTCTTCGCTCTGCGCTGGGCAGGTCTCGGTCCAGGCGGCGAGATGGCGTGCGCTGTTGGTTGGATCGAGGTCGAAGCCAAGCATGACCTGGCGCAGTTCTTTGAGCGTATCGATGCAGGTGGCTTGCCGAGTGTTTTGCCAAGTGTAGCTTTCACCAAAGACGACACGCTTCTGCGGCCCGACCTCCGCATCGCCTCCGGTACCCTCAATTTGGAGGAGGGGTGCGCCGGCATCAACCTGCACATTGGCCATCGTCATTATTTTTCGAATCTTGCCGGAGAAGGGCGCAACAATTTGCGTCTCCATCTTCATGGCTTCGAGCACAGCCAGACGGTCTCCGACATCCACGGTATCGCCCACCTTCACAGCAATGGAAACGACGACTGATGGCGCGGGAGCATGAACGACGCCTCCGTCGTCACGATCCACCTGGTGCGAAACACCGTCAACTTCAATGCGTGAGGTCAGCCCTTGGCTGACGGAAACTACATGGAACCTGCGCCCGAAGACGCTGAGCCAACATTCAAATTCGTCGAGACGATCGATGCGCGCTTCAATCCGCACTCCATCAACCTCGATGCGGTAGTCTTTCGGACCGAGGCGGTCGGTCTTCATAGAGTACAGACGGCCGTGATGACGGAGCGCGAGCGTACGGCCGATGTCGCCTCTCACCTGTGGACGCCCGCGTGCTGCGGACGCATAGAACTGAGCTTGTTCCACCGCCAACTCAGAGTCGTAAGCATTGATCGCAGCCTGCACCAAGGCTGCATCGGCATACTTGCGGCAGAGGTTTGTATCTTCCATTGCGACCCGGTCGAGCCAACCAACGTCAACGGTTCCATCCTGCACTTCGTTACGTTCGAGCAGGTCCATCAGAAACGGCTTGTTGCTGGCGCCGCCCTTCAGGACGATGACACTCTCGCGCAATGCGCGCTGCAGGCGGGATAGCGCCTCTTTCCGAGTCTGCCCGTACGCGATCACCTTCGCGACCATGGAATCGAATTCGGCAGAAATACTGTCGCCCTCGGCGACTCCCGTATCGATCCTCACACCTGGACCAGTCCCCATACGGAAACGCTCGAGGACGCCCGGGGCTGCTGCAAAACTGTTGTCGGGATCTTCCGCGTTCAGCCGCACTTCAACGGCATGACCTTTGCTGCGGGGACAGTCGCCCACGAGGCGTCCTCCCCGTGCAACGTGAATCTGGAGTTTCACAAGATCGAGGCCGGTGGTGCATTCGGTAACCGGATGCTCCACCTGCAAACGAGTATTCACCTCCATGAAGAAGAACTGCCTGGGATGGGGCTCGTACAGGAATTCGACGGTGCCGGCATTGGAGTACCCGGCAGCCTTGCTGAGGCGAATTGCGGCTGCGCG
The DNA here is from genome assembly GCA_963731405.1 of uncultured Acidobacteriaceae bacterium. Classification (GTDB taxonomy): domain Bacteria; phylum Acidobacteriota; class Terriglobia; order Terriglobales; family Acidobacteriaceae; genus Sulfotelmatobacter. The sequence goes on from CAVSVS010000008.1 coordinate 188,939, forward strand.
AAGATCCTCATCTTGCTCGACAGAAAGGGCCGGAGAAGGCGCTTCCTCAAGCACTTTCTGATGACGACGCTGAATCGTGCAATCGCGTACCCCAGCCGCCCACGTGGTTCCGAAATTGTCGGCGATAATCTGAACTTCAATGTGACGTGCGCCTTCGACCATGTGTTCGAGAAAAACAGTAGGATCGCCAAAGGCCTTGAATGCTTCGGCGCGCGCCCGTTCGAACGCCTGCGGGAGTTGACTCGCCGAGTGCACCAGACGAATCCCGTGGCCGCCTCCGCCAGCCGTAGCTTTGATCAGCAAAGGGAACCCCAAACGATCGGCGTGCGTGAGTGCGTCAGCGATGGTTTCGACCGGACCGCCGCTCCACGGGGCGACGTCGATTTGCGACTGTTCTGCCAGATGCTTGGCGGCGATCTTGTCGCCGAGTTGCCGCATGACATCGCCTGAAGGGCCGATGAATACGATGCCCATTTCGCGGCAAAGATCGGCGAAGGCCGCGTGTTCCGCCACGAAGCCCCATCCAACCCATGCCGCGTCGGCACGTGCCGCACCCAGCACCTGTTCGAGGCGCTTGTAGTCGAGGTAGCTGCTTTTAGTTCGCAGGGCATCGCGATCCATGAACTGGGCAGCTCCTAGCGAGAAAGCTTCGTCGGCCTCGCGAACAAACATCGCATCACGATCGGGCTCGGTGAACAGTGCGATAGTGCGCAGCGGAATGCCCTGCTCGTAACTGAACTCGCGGGCTGCGCGGATGAAACGCATCGCCGGTTCACCACGATTCACTATCGCGACACGTCGAAAATCAGTTTGCATTAGACACCCCGATGAAACGGTTAAGAGTTAATCGGGCTGCATGGGTCATGCGACCAGGGCGGCTTCGCCAAACATGACCTCATGCAGCGTTCTCAGAGCTTTCGCGTCGGCGCCATTCGGAAGGGCTACGGTCTGATATCCCGTGACTCGCAAGTAGCAGTTCCCTTTTGCATCCAGGACTTCGACGTCGAAACTTCCCCGAGCAGCGTCGGGGGTGAGCACGGCATACAACGGTCCGTCCGCCTCCTCCGGCATCCGGAAAAGAGAGACTTCGCGCAGGTGCTGCGGCAGGCCCATGCGGCCTTGTACACCCAGCTCCCAGATGCCAGCGGTCTGGAAAGCAAGCTCGATTAGCCGCGGCTCCACGCAGGTAGACAGTTCAGCTGGGTGGTGATTGGTAGGCAGATGGGCCGCCATCAATCCGATGACTCGCTTGCCGTCCCACCACGCTTTCTCCACCACCCGGTAAGCCGGGCCATGAAAATAGATTCGGTAGATGTCGGCAGATTGGATAATGTGGCCTTCCACCTTGCCTAGCATTCGAGCCGGCGTTTGTGTCGGCTGTTTCGAGAGCCGTACCCGCCCGGTGAAGTGGATGGTGCTTTGAGGTTCGCTCTGGTTCGGCAGAGTGCGCCGACCGATCAGCCGGCACTCCGCCACTAACTCATTCCCTTGCGGACGGATCCTGGTTTCTACTTGGATCTCGCGTGGTTCGCTGCGGTAGAACTTGAATGGCGCCAGGAAGTTCACGTCCTCGACAGATGTAACGTGCCACCCTGGCAGCAAACAGGTAGCTGCTTCCGCGAAGGCTTCCATGCCCATGACCCCCGGCAGCACCGGGGTGCCTTCAATCTGGTGATCATGCAGGAACGGTTGAACTTGGGGATTAAAAGTTGTTTCGACCGTAAAGCCGCCGGAGACGCTGACGGATACGATCTTGTCGACCATCGGCCCGGTCGCTGTCAAGGACTTCTTGGCAGCCCCCGCGGCCGCAGCATCAAGTCCCCCGGTTGTGTCCCATTCATTCAGCAATACCCCGAGGCGCTCCGCAATAACGATCTCGCCGCGCATGGCGCCCGCGGTGAGTTCGCGGCGAATCAGCGGAATACCGGCCTCCGGCGGAAGCATGTCGATGCCGGCGAGTTCCATCATCTTCGGTATAGAGCCACGGGTCGCCATGCCGATCCCACCCCACGCCGTCCAGTCGATCACGATGCCGCGCGTGGCGGGACGAGTAGTGCGGAAGCTAGAAGTGATCTTGCAGAGCAGATCGTTCGCGGCGCTGTAGTCGGCCTGACCGGCATTGCCGAAGCGGCCCGCAATGGAACTGAACGCCACGGTAGCGCCGAGAGGCATGTCGCCGATAGCATGCAGCAAGTTAAAGAAGCCGTCAGCCTTCACGTCGAAAACAAGATCAAATTCCCGGGGATCTTTGTCGCGAAGGAAGTGGCTTCTTTCAATACCTGCGGCATGCAGCAGGACGTCGATGCGCCCGCTGCCCAGTCGAACCTGATCGATCACTCTCGTGACGGCTTCAGCGTCGGCAAGGTTGAGGCTGAAATAATGTGGAGTGCCGCCAGCGGCGCGAACGGCATCAATCGCCGATTGCGCTGCCTGCGCCCTTTCGAGAGCAGCAAGTTCTTTCTCGACGAGCGCCGGAGTGGCGCGTTCGCCTCGGGCCTGTATGCGGGCGAACAGATCACGCTTCAGGTTTTCTTTGTCGGTGACGAAACGTTTGAGATCGGGATTGTCCGGATCTGGCTTGGGTACCAAGTCGAGCAGGTAGAAAGTGCCGCCAGATGCAGCAGCCAGGTCGGCGGTGATTGCTGAGACAATGCTGCCTGCCGCCCCCGTCACAACGAAAATGCTGCTCTTGTCGAGAACCATGCCTGGGTTTCCATCGGCAGCGGATTGCTCTTCGAGACCGACGGTCCAGCGCTGGTCGCTGGTGTATCCGATCTCGACGGCACTGGGATCGCGCAGCGTCTCCTCAACCAGGAGGTCAGCGATTTCCGAGGCTTTGCGATTGGGCTCGAAATCTACTGCTTTGACGAGTGTTTCTGGCCGCTCGCGCTTGTAGGTTTTAGCAAAGCCGGTGACAGCGCCTCCGAGCGGGAATGTTGCGCCCGCGTCGTCGTACCCGTGGTGTCCGCCCAGCCGGGTTCCCGTGACGAGGAACGTGCCTGGCCGGCCGATCTGCTCATCCAATGTGCGCATTGCAATGTACAGCGATTTCACCCGCAGGCGAACGGCTTCACGCCAACTGGCAGAGTCGAGCGTGCGGAGGTCGCCTTCGTTGTCGAGCGCCGGGAGCCAATAGATTCCCGCGACCGGCTCGGCGGTCATCCACCCTTTAAGAGTGCGGGTGAGGGCGTCGGCATCGGGAGCACCTTCGATGCAGAGCACCTCGACGCCCAGGGCGCGCAGGCGTTGCGTCAAGGCTTCCGCCACGCCACTTCTGTCGGGCATGATCACGACACGGCTAGCGTGATCGAGTTTCACCCCTGACGGCTTACAAAACGCGAGCGGAGGGCGCAAGGTCGCTACTGGGACGCGCCGCGGGACACGATCTGCAGCTTCGAAGCTATTAAGAACTGGGCGTTCGGTGGGCTGAGAGAGCGTTGGCATTGGCTTCGATTTCTCCTTGGCGGGAAACACCGAAGCGGACGTTACAAGGGCAGAGCGATCGTGTGCGAACTTAATGACGTGAGCCAACGTCGGGAAATCGCGCAGCTTCATATTCTCGTCGCGCGGAATGTTGTAGGCGGCGCGGACGGCGGCAAACATCTCTGCCTGCTTCACGGTATCGACGCCAAGGTCGGCCTCAAGGTCGAGATCCAGATCCAACATGTCTTCGGGATAGCCGGTCTTCTCCGCTACGATCTGCAGGACTTTCTTTTGAATGGGGTCATCGGAACTGGCGTGGAGTGCGATCGGCGTTAGAGATGGAGCAACTGCCTCGGCCGGCGTTGGCCGGGGCGAGACATGGGTTGGCGCTGTTAGAGCAGACGTACCCGCCAAGTCGGGACGTTTCTCGTACACGAAGCGAATCACGTGCGCCAGCGTGGGGTAATCGCGGAGCTTACGGTTTTCATCGCGAGGGATGTTGTAGATTTCGCGGATGGCCGCAAACATTTCTGCTTGCTTCACGGTATCGACACCGAGGTCAGCCTCGAGATCGAGATCGAGGTCCAGCATGTCTTGTGGGTACCCGGTCTTCTCAACCATGAGCGCAAGGATGCGGTCTTTCACGAGATCAGTTTCTGTTTCTGCAACTGCGATCGGTGCGGGAGCCACTGCGGCGACTGGCGAAGCGACTTGGATCTCGTGCTCGGCCTTTCCTTCCGTTTTAGGCGCAGGTTCGGATACAGGGGCCGAAGCTGCTGAGGGCGGCGCGGCGCGAAGTTGTGGTGCACGGTCATGCACGAACTGGATGACGCGAGCGAGCGTGGGGAAATCGCGCAATCTGATAGTGTCGTCGCGCACGATCCCGTAGGCTTGACGAATCGTCGCCATTACTTCGGCTTGCTTTACCGTGTCGATGCCTAAGTCGGCTTCGAGGTCGAGATCCAGATCGAGCATGTCGACCGGATAGCCTGTCTTTTCAGCGACCAGAGCCAAAACGCGATCCTTGACCGAATCGCCTTGGACGACGGGCTTTGGGGGCGATGTCGGCACGAGAGTTGGTATTTTCGTTTCGACTCTTGCTTCAACTATCGGGGATGACAGTTCAGCGCGCGGCAACTCCGCCGGCGCTGGTGTCGGTGGGACTGGAACGGCGGGCGCTTCCGGCGGTATCTTTGCGACTTCTGCCAAGCGTGCCGCTGTTTTTTGATCTCGCACCCTCAATGTGCGGTGGACTACTTCCACATCCGCCGTGGGATAACCAGCAATCTGACTCAGCCAGGAGTTCCAGCAGTCCTCGTCGGCGATGCGGTAGGCATAACCGAGATCGTTGGGACGGCGATGCGCACCATCTTTCGGCGCGTTCCAGCGAAGCAGCGACATGCTGATCTGTGAGCCGAATCCGGCGCCCAATCGAATCGCGTATTCGATTGGGTATCCGCCGCCCCTGGAGAGGTTCAGCGTTCCCAGCTCGGGGTCGACCTCCTTGAAGTTGGCGACGGGTGGTACCAAGCCGGTTTCCAAGGCCTTCACGGCAAGAACATCTTCGATCCCCGTGCCCATGGCATGGCCGGTTTGACCTTTCGTATTGGCGATGACGATCTGATCGGCGGCGGCGCCGAATACGTGGCGCAACGCGTGAATCTCGGCGGAGGCGCTGCCGCCGCGCGCGGGCGTGTAGGTCTCGTGAGAAACGAATACTGCATGAGACGCAATTCGCTGGCGCGAGATGCCGTGCTTCGCCTCGGCCTGCCCAATGAGGTTCTCCATCATCTGACCGATGTGTTGTACGTCGAGGCGGGTGCCGTGGAAGGCACTGTTGGCAGTGACCGTGCTCAGCACTTCACAGATCGGTTGAATGCCGCGCTCTCGGACGGCGTCGGCGCTCTCGACTACGAGGCCCGCGGCTCCCATGCCGACGATGAGGCCGTGACGGCGACGATCGAACGGAGTGGCAGCCTCTTCGACTACTTCATCGGTTGCGGCCGCACCGCTGGCAAGAAACCCGGCTCCGAACCATTCAATGGAATGATCCGAAGTCACGTCATCCGCCGAGACGATAATCACGCGGCGACAGCGTCCGGCATTGATCCAATCCTGCGCGAGGGCAACGGCTTGCGTAGTGCTGGCGCAGGCGGAATTGATTTGTGTGTTGGGACCGCGCGCGCCAATGAATTCAGCAAACTGCGAGTGGCCCATTGACAGCGTTCTTAGCAGGAAGCGGCGATCGAAAACGTACGGCTCTTTCTCGATCGCATCCCGCAAGTCCTCTGTGCGGCGCTCGATTTCCTGCTCGAGGACAGAATCGCCATTTCCTTTCGCGGCCCGGGTGAGTAAACTCTCCAACAAGCCGAGTTGCTCACGGCGGGAGTGGTCGTTGTAATAACGCCCCATCTCATCGGCGAAGGAGTCGGTTCCAGGGAATGCCGAAGCGAAGATTACGCCCGTGTCGTCGCGCAATGCGTCTGGAAGCACCCAGCGGTCCTGCAGTTGCGTGCCTTTGGTTGTAGTTTTGTAGCGCATGACCAGCGGGATGCCGGCGTCGCGCAGGGCGTCGAGTCCAACCGCGATGGCGAGTTGTGTAGCGCGATCAAGAGCGGCACGACGGTCGGCAGAAATGCCGAATTCCTGCTGGAGATCGAACGCCCCTCCGCGCCCGGCTAATTTAATGACGTCGGCGATGTTGTTGATGGTCTCGAAGGTTGGTCCGCCGTTATCGCTCTTCACCAGTCGAGTGATGTGCTTGTCGAGCATGGCCTTGCGCAGGCGAGTGGGGATGAGGTCGATGAATTGATCGCCACGCAGGAGGCGGGCGAGGTTGGCATCGTCGAAGACATGATCGGTCCCGGGAAGGCCAAGAGCGGCACCGGTGATGACCACAGCGTGATTTGTCGGGGCAGGGTCGCCCTGAATCTGGCGGGCGCGCTCAAGAACCTCGGCGAAGAAATGGCCAAGTTCGGCGTAGTGATCGGGATTGGATCGGCGCGCAGGGGCTGAAGCCATGGGGGAGGGGTTGGGCTTTAACGCAACGCTAGAAGCGCTGCGCCATCCGAGAGATGGCTCTTCAGAGGCGCGAGATGGTCTTGCACTGGGCGACAACGATGCGACCTCCGCTGGCTTCTCTGGCGAGATGGTAGCGATGCCGCGGCCGAGTCCAGCCGCGTACAGGCCACACAGCGCCTGGTTGAACGAGGCGATATCGCCGAACTTGGGATGGTTGGTGAAGAGTGCGAGGACATCGCCGCGGTCGCCGAGAACATCTTCAGCGAATCCCTGTAACGCCTTCTTCGGGCCAACTTCTACGAAAATGCGAGCGCCCGCCTCGTAGAGAGTGCGCAGACCCTTCACAAATTGCACTGGAGAGGCCACCTGCTTGGCGAGAAGGTCCAGTATCTGGGGTACGACATCGGGCCCTGTAGGATAGAACTCTCCATTCACATTGGCCACGACGGGAAGGTGCGGCGATTCCACACGCAGTCGGGCGAGTTCCTGACGGAGTGGTTCGCTGGCTGGAGCGACGATGGAGGTATGGAAAGCATGGCTTACGGGCAGTTCCGAGGCTTCATAGCCCGCCTTCTGCAGAACCTGCATGGCTTCGGCAACCGCATCACTCGCACCTCCAATCACGGCCTGGTGCTCGCTGTTGATATTGGCGATGACTACATAGCCGGTGATGCTCTTCAGGATTCGTTCCACCTCCGTGAGAGGCGCGAATACGGCAGCCATCTTGCCGGTGTCGGCGACCGCAACCCGGGTCATGCCACGTCCGCGGGCGCTGACGGCTTCGAGCGCATCTTCAAAGGGCAAAGCGCCCGAAGCGACGAGAGCTCCGTATTCGCCGAGGCTGTGCCCCATCGTCATGTCTGGCTGAATGCCATATGCGGCCAACAACCGGGTTAGCGCGAGATCGATAGCCAGCACGGCGGGCTGCGTGATCGCTGTCTGCCGAAGGTCGTCATCGGCTTTCGACACAGCAACGGGATCGGTCTGGTCGACAAATACAAAATCAGTCAGAGGCTTGCCCAGCAGAGGAGTCATCACGCGATTCGCTTCGGCAAAGGTCTCCGCGACGATCGGCTCTGCGTTGTAGAGCGGACGCAACATGTTCACGTACTGCGAGCCCTGTCCCGTATAGAGGAATGCGACTTTCGGCGCGTCACCTTGGCCGCGGAAGATTCCCTGCGCGCGTAATGCCTTCCACACAACGGGCTGATTTGCGGCGAAGGCCTTTAAAGCCTTGGCGGACTTGTCTGCCAGTTCAGCGGCGTCAGAATAATCAATTGCAAGACGCTGCGGCGCATGCAGGTCGGCTTCGGCAGGAGCGGCGGGCACCGGGGCGCGGCCAGCCTGCGCGTCCTTCATAACCGCGGACAAGCGTTCGACAAGTTCAGAGTCGGAGGCAGCGCCAATCAACAATGCGCCTCGCAGAGGAATTTTGCAGGCGGGCGAAACGGTTGAGGCTGAGGGGGAGGAGGGGACTGCTTTTACATTCATAACTACCTCTGGGATCGCAGTTTGCGGGAGGTTGACAGCGATTGACCGCTTCCCGTTTCCGGTCAGCCTGTGGGGAATGTGCTCTTCAAGCACGATATGAAAGTTCGTGCCTCCGAAGCCGAAGGCGCTCACGCCGGCACGTCGCGGAATGCCGGCCGGAACTGTCCACGGCTGCAATGCGGTGTTGACGTAAACAGGTGAGTGGGCAAAGTCGATATCTGGGCTGGGATGTTCGCAATGCACGCTGGGTGGCAGGACTTTGTCGCGGAGGGCCAGAGCCGTCTTCAGCAGTCCAGCTGCACCCGCTGCGCCTTTCAAATGACCAATGTTCGATTTGACTGAGCCCAATGCGACCGAGTGAACAGGAAGGTCTTGACTCTTGAGCAGGTCGGCGATGCACTGCGCTTCAACCACGTCGCCAACGCGAGTAGAAGTACCGTGGCCCTCGATGAGCGTAGCGGTAGCGGGAGATAGCCCTGCATTTTGCCACGCACGCTCCAGGCAGAACTTCTGCCCGATCGGGTTGGGTGCGGTAATCCCCTTGCCTTTCCCATCACTGGACGCACCGATTCCGCGAAGCACCGCGTAGATATTGTCGCCATCGCGCTCAGCGTCGGCCAAGCGCTTCATCACGAAGATCGCGGAACCTTCGCCCATCACGAAGCCATCAGCCCCTTCGGCATAGGGACGTGTGCCGGTCGCCGAGAGCGCGCCGATCTTGCAGAACTTCACGAAAGTCTGAGCGCCCATATTGCGGTCAATGCCGCCTGTGATGACCGCATCGAAATCGTTCGCGACCAATCCTTCTGCTGCGGCCGTCATGGCCGCCATGGCCGAAGCACAGGCCGCATCACAAATAAAGTTCGGGCCATGGAAGTTGTAGAGATTGGCGATGCGTCCGGCAATGCAGTTGGCAAGCTCACCGGGCATGCTGTCTTCGGTGATTTCGGGCAGGCGTTTGCCGATTCGGTCGTGGAGTTCACGTGTTATTTCGGCGCGAACCGTCTCGGGGAGCGCAGCGAAGCTGGAGATTTCGCCGAGTTCATGCGCGTACTCAGGAAAGAAGACGCGTAGCGCGGTCAGATAGTGTTTCTCTCCCGCCATTGCGTTGCCGAGAATTACGGCGACGCGATCAGGATCAAGATGTCGCTTGGGATAGCCGTAGTCTTCGAGGGCCTCACGAGTGGCGGCGATCGCCCACTTCTGTGCCTGGTCCATCGCATCAGTAACACGGGGTGGAAGTGGCATGTGCCACTTCATTGGATCCCACGTGAACTGGCGCACCCATCCACCAATCTTGGAGTACGTCTTGTCCGGGACCTTGGGATCAGCGTCGTAATAAAATGCGGGATCCCAGCGGTCCGGGCTAACCTCAGAGATGCTGTAGCGGCCACCCTTCACGTTCTCCCAGAAGGCGTTGACATTGGCGGCGTCGGGCAGAACGGCTCCCGCGCCTACGATCGCAATCGCACGATAGGCTGTGTCTTCCATTTGCATTGGGACGCTCCTGTGCAACCGATGGCAGGTTGCACGTCAATTAGTCAGGCGTCTTTACTTATGCGGCGAGCGCAGGCTTGGCTGCGCGGGCGTAGAGGACGTCGGCTACGAAATCCATGTCAGAAATCAAACCCGCCTGGCCAAGATGAATGGCGGGCAATTGCAAACTTGTTTCGAAAGCGGGCATCTCGGAGTCGGCGATTGCACCGGCTCCGCAGACCCACCGCAAACCTTCTTCCGCGACCTTGAGGGCGGCATCGCGAGCGAAAACGCGGCTCATGGCAGCGAGTGTCGTTGCATCAAAGCGACGATTCGCTTTTTCATTAAGCTTGTTCTCAGCATGAAGCGCGGCGCGGTGCGCCAGGGTGCCAGCACACTCGGCGTAGGCAATCCACTCTCCCAGTCGCAGAAGAATATGCTGATATCGTGTCAGGCGTGCGACCCGTGCTTTCTCCATCAATTCGGCCAGAGCGTGATGGGCTAGCGCGGCCATCTTCGCGCCCACGTCCGCGTGACGCGCATGCAAGGCTTCCAGCTCGACGGCTTTGTCGTGATAGTGCTGACCGCGTGTCTTCAGGTGAAGCTGCCAGCGATCGCGGCTGATGGTCATCTCCATAATTTCAGAGGTGCCCTCGTAGATCGTGGTGATGCGCACGTCGCGGCTGATTTTCTCAACCAGATATTCGTGCGTGTAGCCGTAGCCTCCGAGAGCCTGGATGCTCGCCTCTGCCGCCTGGTTCCCTGCTTCGGTTGCCATGTACTTCGCGATTGCGCCTTCCGTGTTTAGACTGCCTTCACCGGCATCGATGCGTTCCGCTGTCTGTTCGATATAGGCGCGGGCGGCTTCAAGGCGGACGACGTTAGGTACGATCAGCTTGTGCGTGTAGCCTTGCTTCTCCGAAAGCGGTGCGCCGGCCTGAATGCGCTTCGTAGAATAAGGGATGGCGCGATCGAGCGCGGCCCAACCGGCGCCCAGTCCAAAAGCCGCGACCATCAGACGCGTATATCCGAATACCGCCTGCGCCTGATTCAAGCCCTGACCTTCAACGCCACCAATCAGGCGGTCAGCATCAACGTAGACATCGTTGAAAGCAAGCGCTGCGGTGTTACTCAGGCGAATGCCGTGCTTGTCTTCGGGTTCGTCGTGAGTAAATCCCTTGGCATCTTTTTCCACGACAAACCAACTCGGCCCGGCTGGCGTACTGGCCAAAACCGTGTATGCGCCGGCGATTCCACCATTGCTAATCCACTGTTTGTTGCCGTTGATCTTGTAACCGACGACGCGCCCGTCTTGCATGACGCGGTCGGCGGTGGTGCGAAGCGCCCCTAGGTCACTCCCAGCTTCCGGTTCCGTGGCGCCGTACGCGAAGAGCAAGCCTTCATCGGCAATTCGGCTCAGCCATAGCTTCTTCTGTTCGTGCGTCGCGCCAACGGTAATCGGATCGCTCCCCAGGAAAGTAGCCAGCACCGAGGTGGCGACTCCGAGGTCGATGCGCGCCATCTCTTCACAAATGCAGTAGACATCGAATGTGCCGCCCCCCATGCCACCGAATTCTTCCGGAATGAACAGGAGCTGAATTCCCAACTTGTCGGGGCTGCACATGTCGCGCACGATGTCGATCGGACACTCGTCGCGTTCATCGAGTTCGGTCAGAACTTCGTCGGGCAAGCGCTTCTTGGCAAATTCTTTCAGTGACTTCACGCTTAGTTTCAGTGTTTTGTATGCAAGCATCGGCTCATCCTCACTTGGCAGCAACGCCGCGGAATTCTCTGGCTTTATTGGTCAGTTCGGGGAGGAACTCGAGGAGGTCGTCCACGATTCCAACGTCGGCCACCTGGAAGATGGGGGCCTTGGGATTCTTGTTAATGGCAATCAGGAACGGACTCCCCTTGATGCCGGCCAGATGCTGGAATGCGCCGCTGATGCCGCAGGCAAGGTAAACCTTGGGCTTCACGGTCTTTCCCGACGAGCCGACCTGACGGGATTTTTCCATCCATTTAGCGTCAACTACGGGACGCGAGCAACTGACGGCCGCGCCGAGTACCTCGGCGAGTTCTTCGGCGAGGGCGATGTTGTCCTTCTCCTGGATGCCGCGGCCGATCGACACCAGCAGACTGTGCTTGGTGATATCGACATCTCCGGCTTCGGCGACAACTGTTTCGAGATAGCGGCGACGTGCTGTCAGCGCGCCTACTTCGGCGGACTTGTCGATGACCTTGCCCGAAGTCACGAGGCGTGGCTGGGGCTTGAAGGCTCCGGGACGAATATTGATCACGGCACCTGAGGAAATATCACACATGACGTGTGCACTCACCTGTCCACCGAACTCCTGGCGTATGAGTTTCAAAGAGCTTCCATCGGCGCCCTCGATCGCCAGCACATCGGATACAAATGCCGCACTCAGCTTGATCGACAATCCCGGCGCCAGGTCGATTCCGAAATGGTCATGAAGGACGAGCACGATGCTTTCCGGCGGTAGTACGCGTACTAGCGCCTGTCGAACAAGTTCGGCGTTCGGGTACCCGAGCGCTTGATTTGCGACTTTCCAGACATCGCTGAAGGAAGCAGTCAAAGAATTGCAGGAAAGATCAAAGTCCGGACCCCAGCCAGCGAGAATCGCGGTAGGAGAAGAAGCGGGATCAATCGCTTTCGCCGCGGCGATGAGTTCGGCAGCCGAGTCATCGACTACACCGCCTTTGTGCAGGATGTAAGCGAAAATGTGAGCCATTAGTTCAACCCTCCCTTCGCAGCTACCAACTCAAGAATCTTTTGCGCATTCTCTTCCCGGCTTCCTTTCAGGATTTCGGCACCCTTGCTGAGCCCAGGGACGAAGTAATCGACACGCTTTGCCTTTGCGGCCGATTTTCCGACGGTACCGTGAGAAACACCGAGGTCTGACGTCCCCAAGGTCGGAATCGTCACGGACGCAACCTGGCGGATGCCGCGCATTCCGACATAGCGCGGCTCGTTGATGCCGGTCTGGATCGAGAGCACGCACGGTAGATCAATCTCATTGATCTCGCGGTTGCCCCCTTCGATCTCGCGACTCACTTTCAGCTTGCCGTCTTGAACTGAGATGGAGTTCACCAATGAAGCGAAGGGATAGTCGATCATCGCGGCTAGCATTCCCCCGACTTGGGCCGCGCCGTCATCGGCCTGCACACCGGTCAGGATCAGGTCGTAGTGTCCCTTGTCTACAAAGGCTTTGAGGATGGTGGCGATACCTTTTCCGTCAGAACCCTCGAAGCTTTCGTCAGAGAGCAGAACGGATTGATTTGCGCCCATGGCCAACTGCCGGCGCAAGATCTCCTCGCCCTCCTCGTTGTCGACGGTGACCACGGTGACATTGCCGCCAACGCGGTCGCGAATCTGCAACGCTTCCTCGACAGCGTAGTTGTCCGCCTCATTCACCGAGTAAACGAGTTCATCGCGCTCAATGTCGTTTCCGGCAGCATTGAGTTCGATCTCGTTCTCCGAGGTGTCGGGCACTCTTCGTGCGCATACCAGAATTTCCACGTTTACCCTCCTGAAGTCAGCGTTTCTAATTCCTGTGTTTCCCCTGCGGGTCTTTGTGCCGTTTTGTCGGAAGACCCGCGAACCATGTGCTGGTCGACCAGTTCTGTCAGATCTATCACCGACATCTTTCCGTCCAGGCCCGCGACCTTAACGGCGTCTTCGAGGTTGACCATGCAGAACGGGCAGGCGGTCACGATGACGTTGGCACCAGCCTCCGCGGCCATCCGCACGCGGACCACTCCCATCCTCTGTTCTTCCTTCGGCTCGTAGAACAGCGCCAGGCCACCGCCACCGCAACAGAACGAGCGGTCGCGCGAACGCTGCATCTCAACGCGGTGCAATCCGGGGATGGAGTCGAGCACGTCGCGCGGATCGTCATACACCTGATTGTGGCGGCCCAGATAACAAGGATCGTGGTAGGTGTAGACGCGGCTCCGATCTTCAAGCCACTGTTCCACCGAGTTGAAATGGAGATTGCCGGCTCTCGCTTCCCGAGCAAGCAACTGGCTGATGTGCTCGACCGGCGGAATGTCTTTATAGTCGTGCTTGAGCGCGTTGTAAGCGTGGGGGTCTGCGGTGACGATTCGTTGAACCCCTGATGCCTTGATGGCGTCTGTGTTTTGATCGCGCAACGCCTGGAACAGAAGTTCCTCGCCGAATCGGCGGACCTCGTGACCGCTGTCTTTCTCGGCGGCGCCGAGAATTCCAAAATTCATCCCAAGGTTACTAAGGATGCGCGCGGTAGCGCGCCCGATCGACTGCATGCGGTCGTCGTAGGAGGTGATGCTGTCGACGAAGTACAGAGTGTCGGCCTGGTTCTTGCCGTCGCAGAGCGGAATGGTACCGTGCTTCAAAGCCTCCGGACTCTTCGCCCAGTCGCCCCTTTTCTTTTCCATCTTGCCGTATGGATTACCGCGGCTCTCCAATGCCTTGAGCGGTTTTTGCAGAGATTGCGGAACGTTCCCGTCATCGATCATGCCGCGCCGCAAATCAACGATCTTGTCGATGTATTCGACCAGCAGCGGGCACTCTTCTTCACATGCGCCGCAGGTCGTGCAGGACCAGATTTCGTCTTCGGAATAGATATTGCCGATCAACGGCATGCCATGGTTGGCCTTGCCAAACACCGGATAGTGCTGGAATACGTAGTCCCTGGCCTTGATGGTGAGGAATCGCGGGGCAAGCGGGCGACCAACCGCATTCGACGGACAGTTGTCCGCACACCGGCCGCAATCGGCGCATGAATAGAAGTCGAGGATGTGCTTCCAGGTGAAGTCTTCGAATGTCTTCACGCCAAACGATTTCAGCTGATCGAAATGCTCGTCCGGGACGTCCCAGCGCACCGGCTTGATGGTTCCGCGGTTCAGCTTGGAGAAGTAAATGCTGAACAGTGACGTCTCCACGTGGAACTGGATGCCGAATGGCCGGTAGCACAGCAGAAAATAGAAGGCGACCTGATGAACAAGATAGGCTGTTACGTTCAGAAACCAGAGCATCGCCAACGAGGTCGAACCGACAAGCGTCGCCAGCATCCACGGCAAAGAGTAGATAGCGAGGGTCTCGGCTATTTCACCGTTGTGAGTATGCCCGGCGAAGCGGGTAGCCGAAAACAGGCTGTCCGCGACCATTAGCAGAGCGATGAGCCCCAGTAGGAAGATCGCGTCGGCCGTATGTGCCTTGCCATATTTGGGGGGCACTGCGTAGCGAGTGGGCCTGAAAACAAGTCGGCGCACAACCGCGATAACCATACAGATGAACACGACTGTGGCTGCGTAATCGGTTAGAGTCTCGTAGATTTGCCCGACTCGTCCAGAAAGACCAGGCATCACGAAGTTCTCATTGACTCCGATGATCAGCACCGTAAAAGCCCGGGCCGCCAGAAGAATGAATCCAGCAAAAATCAAGATGTGGAGCGTTCCGGCAAAGCGGTAGCGCGGATGCTTCCACTGCCCCAGCCAGAACTTCAGGACTCTTCCGAGGCGTTCTAGAGGCCGATCAAAGCGCGGATCGCGTTGGGCGCGCAGCAACGGCACCATTCGCATCGACACGATGTAAAAGAAGCAGGCAATTCCAAGGATGTGGATGGTCAGAAACAGATTCCGGCCGGGAACCAGCCAATCGACAACGTTATGAGGGGAATAGATACCTACCACGGTCTACACCCTGATTTGCACTACGAAGTTAACGCCTTAACGATTCAGTCAACGTGACGTCCATCTCTGTCATCCGGTTCGATGGCTCGTCGCTTGCGAGCCTCTGCGGTCTGACCCGCTCTATGCGTAATCGATCGGATTTTTCTCGAACCAGCGGTTGTCACGAGTCGTGCTGATCTTCTTCCACGCGCCGGCCGCTACACTTGCGCTCAGTTCGCGGTTATCCCAAATGAGGCCAGCGCCAAATCCGATCGCGCCGCCGAGCAAGCCAAAGGCGATGGTTCGTGCGGCGGAGTTGCGCCGCCTTCCCAGGCTGCCGCCGAACGCTCCAAAATACGCGCCGACGATCGCCGGCACGACTGCCTGCCGGACCGACGTGCTCAAATAGGGAGCGAGCTGTTTATTCTGCAGAAATCTGTCTTCTCCCTCCCGCGCCCCTTCGATCGCGGAGCTCACAAGTTTCTGACCGTAATCAACGCTGGATTTGGACCACTCCACGAAATTCATAGCTACCTCACAATGCAACGGTCATGCCGCACGTTCCACTTGCTGCGCCGCTTCCTCGGACGTTTGCCGAAACTGCATTTCAGTTTCAATCAGCCGAAACAGTTCTTCCAGGCTGACGCCTCGGTCCAGCATTCGCACCAACTTGTCGGCGTCGAAGCCAACTGCTTCGCCACCTTCCTTCAAGCGCTCGATGGCCGCGTAGACGGAGACTTCATGGGCCTCGTGCAAGCGAGTCAGAAGGAAATCAAGGACTTCGGTGGTTGGTTGCGCGGCGGGCACGCTGCTTGACCTCGTTCCCAAATTAGAACTTGGACTGTGATCTGGGTCAGCAATCACTGTCACGCCTCAGCGTGACCGTCATCACAGGTCGCCGGCAAATGCACCGAAAACGGGGCAGACGCTTCCCGAAACAGGACAGACGGAGTCCAATCCGGCCTCCGGCAGAACAGCAAGAACGGTTGTGGGAAGATCGAAAGCGCGGAATAAGATGGTGGCCCCGGGCAGAGTCGAACTGCCGACCTTCGGTTTAGGAAACCGCTGCTCTATCCATCTGAGCTACGGGGCCGTCCTTCCTAAGCAACACATTAAAAACTGCAAAGCAACTTGATGGGCCATATTATCGCATTTTCGCGTGAGTACTCTTTGAACGGATGAGCTTCCAATCATCCCATCGATCAATGTCATCAATGGGTATCGTGCCCGGTGATGATGGGGTTACGCTGCCCGCCCTGGTCCTTTACGCTTTTCATGTTCCATCCGGCGAAACTCAGGCTCTACAACTTTGTCATGGAAGTTGTTCCCACACTGTTCACAAAAACCATAATCAGAGCCGGGGATTGGTTCACGTGTTTGCGGATCAATAACAACGCCCATCGAGACTCTTATCCGGTTCGGACAAGGTTCACCGGGTTTGTGATGTTCGCAGAGATTCGGGTGCCCTTCCCAAGATCCGGGGCAGGTGCAAGGAGACATAACGGCAGGGCTCCTTCACGCAGTCTAACAATGGCTCAGGTTTGTTAACAACAAAGCTCAATGCCTTGCCGCCCAATTTTGACTTGAGCCGTAGGAATCTGCGTTCGACTATGGAGCGAGAAGGCGTCCAGTAATGCCCGTAGCGGCTGGCACGAGGGAAACGTGAACCAACGGGCTCCACTGGGAAAGTATCTGTATCGACAACAAGTTACAGGGCAACCCTCAACCGGCAGCTTGCCTCCGATGTTGTTGTTTGAGGCAATTCACAATCGTCACCGCGCTGCGGTCAATTCATCCAAAGCCAGATTAAGTTCCAGGACATTTACCAGGGGTTCCCCCAGCAGACCAAGCTGTCGCGGCTGGGTATGCTTTTGTACCAGATCGCGAAGTGCCGATTCCGGGAGTTGGCGCTCACGCGCGATGCGCGGGATTTGAAACTCCGCGGCAGCCGGAGAGATATCGGGATCCAAGCCCGAGGCAGATGTGGTAATGAGATCTACGGGAATCGGCTGTGCTGGATTCTCCTTCTGGAGATTCGCTGCGTCGGCTCGTACGCGGTCGATCAGTTTCTGATTGGTCGACGCCAGGTTCGTACCGCCAGAGTTGGCAGCGTCGTACCCATTGCCAGCGGCCGACGGACGCGAATGAAAATACTTCGCCGAAGTGAACGGTTGCCCGATAATCCGCGAGCCGATCGCTTCCCCGTTGCGATAACGGATCTGTCCATTAGCCTTGTCCTTGAATAAAACCTGCGCCAGTACGGTGATGACGAGCGGATACAACACTCCCAGCAAGACCGTAGTAGTGATCGTCATGAGAAACGCGGTGATGAGATGTTTTTTCATGGGAACCCTTAAGCCAACCTTACGGCAGTGATGAGCATGTCAATGAGCTTGATGCCGACAAATGGAGCGATCAACCCGCCCACACCATAAATAAGGAGGTTGCGGCGCAATAACGCCTCGGCGTTCATGGCTCGATACTTCACGCCACGCAGCGCAAGAGGAATGAGCGCAACAATAATGAGGGCATTAAAGATGACCGCAGAGAGCACCGCCGATTGCGGCGTCTTCAAATGCATGATGTTGAGCGCATTCAGCACCGGAAAGGTCGCCGCAAACATTGCCGGGATAATCGCGAAATACTTCGCGACATCGTTTGCAATTGAGAATGTTGTCAAAGCGCCACGCGTCATGAGCAACTGCTTCCCGATTTCAACCACCTCGATGAGCTTCGTCGGATTGGAATCGAGATCGACCATGTTGCCCGCTTCCTTGGCGGCCTGCGTCCCGGTATTCATGGCGACACCTACATCCGCCTGCGCGAGTGCCGGGGCATCATTTGTGCCATCCCCCGTCATGGCAACGAGCTTTCCGCCGGCCTGTTCGCTGCGAATGAGCTTCAGTTTGTCTTCTGGCGTCGCTTGCGCCAGAAAGTCATCAACCCCTGCTTCGCGTGCAATTGCCGCAGCGGTTAGCGGATTGTCTCCCGTGATCATCACGGTGCGAATGCCCATGGCTCGCAACTGCGCGAAGCGATCGCGAATTCCTCCCTTGACCACGTCTTTGAGATGAATCACCCCCATAGCTCGCCGATTTTCTGAGACCACGAGTGGGGTGCCGCCCGATGATGCGATGCGATCGACTGCGGCGCGCACCTCTACGGGCATGGCGGAGTTATTCTGCTCGAGATAGTGCGCGATGGAATCGGCCGCTCCCTTTCGAACCTGGCGACCATCCAGATTGACTCCCGACATTCTCGTCTGCGCCGTGAACGGAATGAATTCGGCCTCGTGGGCCGCGAAATCACGTCCCCGCAGTTTGTATCTTTCCTTGGCCAGCACCACGATCGACCGCCCCTCGGGAGTCTCGTCAGCCAGGGACGAAAGCTGCGCCGCGTCGGCCATCTCCGCTTCGCTCACGCCCGGAGCGGGCAGAAATTCGGTCGCCTGGCGATTGCCGAAGGTAATCGTGCCCGTCTTGTCGAGCAGCAGTGTGTTCACGTCCCCTGCCGCTTCCACCGCGCGCCCCGACATCGCGAGTACGTTGTGCTGCACTAGCCGGTCCATGCCGGCAATCCCGATGGCCGACAGCAAGCCCCCAATCGTCGTGGGAATCAGGCATACCAGCAGCGACACCAGCACAAACACGGTCTGTGGCGAGCCAGAATAAATCGCGAAGGGTTGCAGCGTGACCACAGCGAGCAGAAAAATGATGGTCAGCCCGGCCAGCAAAATATTCAATGCAATCTCGTTAGGGGTCTTTTGCCGGGCCGCTCCTTCTACCAGAGCGATCATGCGATCGAGAAAAGTCTCGCCCGGATTCGACGTGATCTTCACTTTGATGAAGTCACTCAGGACGCGCGTGCCTCCGGTGACCGCGGAACGATCGCCGCCGGCTTCGCGAATCACTGGTGCTGACTCACCCGTAATCGCCGACTCGTCCACCGACGCGACGCCTTCGACAATCTCGCCATCCCCAGGAATCAGTTCTCCGGCTGTAACTGAAACCAGATCCCCTGCCCGCAGTTTCGCGCTCGGAATCTCTTCGATCTTGCCGTCGCAGACGATCCGTTTCGCGACCGTCTCCGAGCGTGCTTTTCGTAGCGTTTCTGCTTGTGCCTTGCCGCGTCCCTCTGCCATCGCCTCCGCAAAATTGGCAAACAGTACGGTGAACCACAGCCAGAGCGTGATCTGCAGATTGAAACGAAAGGCCTCGTGCGGTCGAAGAATCAAGAGCACCGTCGTGATCACACTGCCGATCTCGACTACAAACATGACGGGGTTTCCCATCATGTTCCGCGGGTTCAGCTTGAGCAGCGAACTCCATGTTGCGCTGCGAACGAGTTTCACATCCCAAATCGATTTGTGATGGCTTGCCATAGATTTCTAGAAGGTCTTTCCCACTTGCATGAGCAGATGTTCGAGAATCGGTCCCAGGCTGAGGGCCGGGAAGAACGTGAGCGCTCCCAGAATCAGGATGACGCTGATCAGCAGCAGCGCGAATAGCGGCGTTGTCACTGGAAATGTCCCCAACGATGGCGGAACATATTTCTTTTGCGCCAGGTTGCCGGCAATGGCCAGCATCGGAATGATCATGAAGAAGCGGCCTACCAATGTGGTGATTCCGGTAGCGGTGTCATACCAGAGCGTATTGGCCGTCAGTCCTCCAAACGCAGAGCCGTTGTTTCCCGCTGCGGATGTAAACGCGTAGAGAATCTGGCTGAGACCGTGCGGCCCGGGATTTGTGATACTAGCTGTTCCGAAGCCCTTGACCGTCGAGATTCCCGTCAGTGTGAGAATGATTAACGGAAACACCAGCGACACCAACATCGCCATCTTGACGTCGTAAGCTTCAATCTTCTTCCCGAGATACTCGGGCGTCCGCCCCACCATGAGTCCGGCAATAAATACGGCCAGGACCACGTAGATCAAAATTCCGTACATGCCTGAGCCAACCCCGCCAAAGATGACCTCGCTCAGCATGATGTTGACGAGGGGAACCATGCCGCCCAGCGGCGTGAAGGAATCATGCCAGCCGTTGATGGCGCCGCAACTCGCGTCGGTGGTCACGGTCGCAAACAGTGCCGAGTTCGCGATGCCGAAGCGTACTTCCTTGCCCTCCATGTTGCCGCCTGACTGCGAGGTGGAAGCATGTTGCGCCACGGAAACGGGATAGAGCGGATTGCCATGCGCCTCCGCCCAATATGCGATCGTCACGCCGGCGAGAAACAGGATGGCCATCGCCGACCAGACTGCCCAGCCGTGTGCGGGAGATCCCGTCATCCGGCCCAAGGTGTACGTCAGCCCGGCCCCGATGGCAAAAATGCAGAACATCTCGAATAGATTCGTCAGGGGCGAGGGGTTCTCGAATGGGTGCGAACTATTTGCATTGAAGAAACCACCTCCGTTTGTCCCGAATTCTTTGATGATCTCTTGTGAAGCCACCGGCCCTTGCGCGATCGTCTGCGTCGCAACCGTGTCCATCACAGGTTTTCCAGTAGCGTCCACAACCGGTTTTCCGTCGGCCCCCACATGTTGCGCCTCTTGCGGCTCGACCAGCTTCACGGTGTCGTAAGGCTTCAAGTTTTGCACTACTCCCTGCGAAACCAGGAACAGCGCCCCGATCACGCAAAAGGGCAACAACACCCAGAGGCAGCAGCGCACGAAGTCGACCCAGAAATTCCCGAGAGTATTCATCTGCCGGCGGGCGATTCCACGAATAAACGCGATCGCTAGAACGATGCCGGTCGCCGCCGAGGCAAAGTTGTGGAACGCGAGGCCGGCCATTTGTGTGAAGTAGCTCATGGTCGTCTCGCCGGAATAGGCCTGCCAGTTCGTATTGGTGGTAAACGATGCTGCGGTATTGAACGCCAGATGCTCGGGCGTCACTGCCCCGAGATGCTGCGGATTGAACGGCATCATGCCCTGCACACGCTCGAGCAGATAGAGCACCAGCATCGAGACCGCGCTGAATACGAGCATGGTGGTCGCGTACTCGGTCCAGCGCATTTCATGCTTCTCGTCGACGCCCGTTAAACGATAGAGCAAGCGTTCGATGGGCCGCAGCACAGGATCAAGAATGGTGCGCTCTCCCGCGAATACTCGAGTCATGAATACGCCGAGCGGCTTGGTAACCGCGAGAACTAGCGCTAGGAAGACGACGATTTGAAGCCAGCCGTTAATCGTCATCAGAACTTCTCCGGCCGCAACAGGGCATAGAACAGGTATACGGTTACTGCCGCGCTGATGATGAGCATGATGAGTGACTGTGTGTCCATAAGCCCCCTTACTTCATGCGATCGCAAAAACGAACATACGCAACTGAAGCCGCAAAAAATGCAATCGTGACTGCGATCCAAAGAACGTCTTGCATCGGTACTCTCCTCGACAACCTCGTAATGCTCTCGCGGTCAGATCAAAGCGCTATGCGCTTGCCGGTGCCCATAGATCGCTCCTGCCCCTGGCCGCCAGCTTTCATTTCCAGGACTTTGCCTCGCCCTGTTGAGCGACTGAGACCCGCACCATAAGCCAGGACTGCAGGCCGATGCCAGCTTCGCTTCTCCTGCACCAGAGCTACCAGAACTCGCAGGAAGAAAGGCACCGCTAAAATGCATGGCACGACGACCGCAATTTTCATAATGTCGCTCGCGCTGCTGAGCTTGAGATCTTTGCAAACATGATTCTTTCTCTCCACACGTAAGAGCGGGATCAAGAGTTCATAAAGAATTCGTAAAGGATCGCACCTGCTTGGCCACAGCCGAACGCACCGGGCAGCAGTTCAGCAGCCCCACTCTGCCTCGCCCGGCATCGCGTAGTACTTACGGCCGGGCTTGGAGACTGGGATCGTCGCCAATTCGAGGAGTGTCAAGCGTGCAGCTGCCACCATCAACTTGCGTTCATCTTGAGGAGCCCGCTCCCAAGAAGACGTTTCTCCCTTGATTCCATGACTGTTGCCGTCATGCGCCAGGGCTTCCCGATAGTGATAGATGAGTTTTGCCAGTTCTTCCGGAGTAACATCCTGAATCGTCGACATAGGTCCTACCCTTTCTGTGGTTCAGGAAACTGCTGCCGCGCCAGATTGGATTTTGGTTGAACTGTGGTTGCAGCTTGCTTTCGCAGCTTGATGAGCCATCCCACTTGCAGTCGCAGCATGTGTCCCTTAGGCGGGCGGGAGGATCACATTCGCCCTTTCCGCCTTCAACAGATTTGATGACAGCGGGCGTAAAGATTGAATAAGGGGTTCGTAGAATGTTCGTAAGATGACAGGCAGGTGATTAGATGATGCGGAGTTGGTGATTATTCCCCTGGTTCGAAGCGGTATCCAACCCAGGGTTCGGTCACGATGTAACGCGGTGATGACGCATCCGGTTCCAGCTTCTTGCGCAACTGGCCCACGAAGACGCGAAGATATTCCACCTGCTCGGTGCTTTGACCTCCCCAGATCGCCCCAAGCAGGGTGCGATGATTCACAACTTTACCCGGACGCCGCGCAAGGAAAACCAGCAGGTCGAACTCCTTTGGAGTGAGGCGCACTTCGTTCCGGCGTACGGTCACTTTATGCGCAGCTGTGTCGATGCGGAAATCGCCAACCTCGATTACTCCATCGTTCGGCTCGCTTTCGGTCGGAACCCGACGAAGATTCGCCCGCACCCGCGCCAGCAGTTCATTCATGCCAAACGGCTTGGTCACATAATCGTCGGCTCCGGCGTCGAGCGCCTCCACCTTCTGCTGCTCCTTGTCGCGCACTGAAAGCACGACGATGGGCACTTGCGACACAGCGCGCACCCTGCGGCAAAGCTCGATGCCATCGACGGAAGGCATCGACAGATCGGTGATGATCAGGTTGGGTGTCCAGTCCTTCATGATCTCCAGCGCCATCTCGCCGGTATTGGCGATACGAATGTCGTACCCCTGCGCGGAAAGACTAGTGCGCAGAACCCGAGTGATTTGGGATTCATCGTCCACCACGAGAATGTGCGGGTGCTCGACCATCAGCGCGCCTCCTGGGTTACGATGTGCACGTCTACCGACGGCGAATCGCGCAGGAAGCGCTGAATCGCGGATAGGTAAAGATACCGCTGCCACCCGGTGCGCGCGGAGCGGCCGAAGATTACCTGAGTGATGTGATTCTCCTTCACCAGTTGGGCCAAGCCATCGGCAATACTTCCGCCCGCGCCGCGCACCACTCGAGCGCCGAGATTCTCGGCAAAACGAATATTTTCTGCCAGAGTCTTTTGGTCCTCCGGACGTGTATCCCGCCCGACATCGATATAGAAGACGTAGAATTCTCCGCCCATGGCTTGCGCCATCCGTGAACCTCGGGCGATCAAATATTGCGCTGCCGGATTCGAGCTCACACAAACGCCGATGCGCTCGCGAACCGTGTGAGCCGGCCGCGTATCATCCTTCTCCAGAAATGCATCGAGACTGCGGTCGACGACTCCCGTGACCTGGCGCAGCGCCAACTCGCGCAGTGCGATCAAATTTCCTGGCCGAAAGAAGTGCGAGAGCGCCCTCTGGGCCCGGTCGACAGGGTAGACATCCCCGCGCTCCATCCGCTTCTGCAACGCTTGGGGCGTCAGATCGGCGAGCACGATTTCATCGACCCGCTGCATCACCCAGTCGGGAACCGTTTCTCTGACCTGCACGCCCGTGATCTGCTGCACTGTGGGGCCGACGCTCTCCACGTGCTGCACGTTCATGGTCGAGAGCACATCGATCTTCGCCTCCAGCAATTCCATAACGTCCTCATAACGCTTGGCATGTTTGCTGCCTTCAATATTCGTGTGCGCCAGTTCGTCGACCACAACGACCGCAGGTTTCCGCGCGAGGATCGCATCCACGTCCATTTCTTCAAAAGTAGTGCCCTTGTACTCCAGCTTGCGCGGCGGAACGCGGTCAAGTTTGCCCGCGAGTTCCGCGGTGGCTTTGCGGCCATGGCTTTCCACGACGCCTACGACCACGTCTTCTCCGCGACTGGCGCGGCGGATCGCTTCGCTGAGCATGTTGTAGGTTTTGCCAACGCCGGGCGCGTAGCCGAGAAACAGCTTGAAGATTCCACGCGGCTTTTCCGGCGAAACTTCGTTCAGCCACTCCTCGGGCGTTTTGGTCATCGGGCTATTGTCTTTCGCAACCTGGGAATTGTCACCTCCATCGTACAATGCGGATGTGAAAACCGGGATGCAAACGCAGGTAACCCGCTATGTAGCCGTGGTCATGGCCATTGCAGCGATCACGGCCATCGACTTCAGGCTGCACCTCAACCATACCACCGTGGCATTGATGTTCCTGGTCACGGTGCTGCTCACCTCAGCCTACTGGGGACTACGTTACGCGGTGGTCATGGCTGTTCTGGCCACAGCTGCGTTCAATTTCTTCTTCCTGCCTCCGTACGGAACTTTCACGATTGCCGATCCGCAAAACTGGGTCGCGTTGTTCGCGTTCCTGGTGACCGCGCTGGTGGCCAGCAATCTTGCCGAGCAGGCACGCCGTGAAGCCGAAGGCGCAAAGCAGCGCCGCCGCGAAGTCGAACGCCTCTTCGGTCTCAGCCAGCGTCTATTGGCGTCGGACAACGTTTTGGAGTTGCTGAATGCCCTGCCAAAATACGTGCAGGAAACGTTCTCGGTGAGCAGCGTGGTCGTCATGGCCGCCGACCATCCTACGGTCTACCGCTCCTCGCTCGATGCTCCCTTCGAAGAAAGCGTTCTGCGCTCCACGCTCTTGCGTGGAGAACCGATCACCCAGCAAGGAGTCTCCTACGTTCCATTGCGTCTGGGAATGCGCACGGTTGGCGCACTGGGCGTCACCGGAGACGAACTGTCTCGCGAAACTCTCGACGCTCTTGGAAGTCTAGCCGGCCTGGCCATTGAGCGGGTCCGCGCGCTAGAAGCGCTCAGCAAGAACCGCGCCGAACAGGAACACGAACGCCTGCGCACGGCCTTGCTTGACTCCGTCACGCACGAGTTTCGCACTCCCTTGACATCCATCAAGGCCAGTGTAACGACGCTGTTGTCCGGCGCTACTCTAGACGACCAAGGTCGCCAAGACTTGCTAACTGTAATCGACGAAGAGACCGACCGCCTCAATCGATTGGTGGGCGAGGCAGCTGAGATGGCGCAACTCGATTCCGGGATGTTCAAGCTCGATCTGCAGCCCTATCCTATCGGCGAAGCGCTCGAACTCGCCCGCACAGACGCCAAAGCTTCTCTTGAGAATCACCCGCTGGAAATCACATTGCCACCCAACCTGCCCCACGCACGCATGGACGTGCAGCGGATTCGCGAAGTCCTGATGCACCTGTTGGAAAATGCCGGAAAATATTCAGACCCGGGAGTTCCAATTAAAGTAACCAGCGAGCTAAAGGGCGACTATTTGGTGACCAGCGTTGCTGACCGCGGCCCCGGGATCGATTCTTTCGAGCAGTCGCTGATCTTCGAGAAGTTCTATCGCGGACAGCACCAGCGCTACAGCGCGCCGGGTACGGGTATGGGCCTGGCCATCGCAAAAGTAATCGTAGAAGCCCACGGCGGAACCATTGGCGTCATCAGCCAACTGGGTAGCGGCTCCGTCTTTTCGTTCACCCTGCCGTCAGAGAAGGGAAAGTAACGCTGCCGTCCCGGCGGCGTCGTGGTAGCCTGCCCTGAGCTTGCCCAAGAGGCCTCTCGTCGCCACAATCACGAGTCGGACACTAATTACTTCTTGATGTAGTACGCTGCTTCCTCCGGCCGCACAACCCGCGGAATCCATAACGGCCGCCGCAATCCACCCGGCCCCGGCGCCGGCCGCGCCAACGCTTTCCACCTTTGATAAACCGCGTAGGATAGATTTGTATCCACAAAAATGTCCCCGTAGCGATCGTCCGCCCCGGCCTTCTCTACCCTCACCATCTGATGCCAGCAATGCATCCCGCTCACCGGGTCCGGATGCACCGGAAACGTAATATCCTGATGTACCCCGGCATCGCTCCACCACACGCGCTTTGTATCCCTATCAACGCTCTCGTACGGCGAGACACTCTCCAGTTGCCGCATCTTCCACTGTCCCTTGCCCACTTCCTTCAGATCTACCCATGCGCTCGACATGCGCTCCACTTGTTCGTCCTTATTAATGCGCCAACGCCCGAGATGATGAGAACACGCTACTACGCCTGGCGTCAGCCCCTCCGTAACCCACGCGTGCAGCACAAAGTATCCGATCTCAGTGTGAACCTTCATCAGGTCACCCGTTCGCACCCCGCCAAGCTTTTTCGCGTCTACCGGGTTCACCCACAGCGGATTCTTGTGCGAAATCTCGTACAGGAACTTGGCATTGCCCGATCGCGTGTGAATCAGATTAGGCAGCCGAAAGATCGGTAGCAGAGTACAAACATCTCCGCGAGCATCCTTCGGCCACTCGACCACGGGAGTGTATTTCGCATCGAAGTCCTCGCCCGGTTGGCCGATCGAGGCTCCTTGCGCCGAGCGGTGAATGTGGCTGCGATAGTATTCCGGCAGCGCGAACTCCGGCCACTTCCAGTCCGCCATCGTCTTCGAGAACATTTCCAGTTTGCGCGACGGCGTGTTGTAGCCCACCACTGGCTTGTCTTCCACCATCACCCCGACCGGTTTCCCCTCGCGAGTGACGACACCGTTTGCTTCCACCTTCGAACCCGCAAGATCCGCGAGCGCAACCGGCTTCTCATTCTGCTTGTAAACGTCGCGCGTAATTTCGAACGCCCCGTACTTGCGCATGTATTGCAGCGGCGTGAGTCCCTCTTTCTTCGCGGCCTCGGGTAGGCCCGGCACAGAGTTCTCGAAGATCCAGCCATAATATTCGTCGACGGTGAGCTTCTGCCCAGCTCGATACGGCGATTCGAAGTATTGCCGGATCCCCATCGCCCCATCTGGATCGATCGCCCACGACAAGTTGATCCAGAATTCATCCTCTTCCCACACTTCCCCTGGATTTGCCTGGTACGTATACTCAAACTTCTCGCCCGCCCGCTCGCGCAGCACACGATTCACCGGCTGCCGAAATCCAATCCACTTTCCAGCATACGACTCCTGGCTCATCAAGTCGTGCCGCTCGGAGCTGAAACCCATGGGCAACACGTAGTCGGCAAACCACGCAGTCTCGCTCCAGGTCGGCGTCAATGCCGCATGCAGCCCAACTTTCTCCTCATCGCGCAACATCTCAATCCACGAAAAGCCGTCGGGATATGTCCACACCGGATTGAACACGCGCGTGAAGTATGCCTCAATACGCCCGCGCCCTTCCTTTAGAAAATGCGGCAGCAGAAACGACATCTCGTGAGTACAGAGCGGCCACTCCTGTGGATAGAGCAATTCGTTCCAGCGCTTCTGCGGCGGAGGAACCTTGAAAGTCTTCGGAACGAACTTGTTCCACGCATTCAGATTGTGTCCACCCTCCGTTCCCACCGAACCGGTCAGCACGTGCAGCAGCATCAGCGCTCGCGCCGGCTGCCATCCACCCAGATTCCCCGACGCGCTGCCCCGCCACAGATGCGAC
Source organism: uncultured Acidobacteriaceae bacterium (assembly GCA_963731405.1). Lineage (GTDB taxonomy): Bacteria > Acidobacteriota > Terriglobia > Terriglobales > Acidobacteriaceae > Sulfotelmatobacter. The sequence continues at coordinate 216,528 of CAVSVS010000008.1, forward strand.
GCAAACCGGGTGCCCGCCGTCGCGATCTCACGCGCGGTCTTGACGATCACATCCGCTTTGACGCCGCTTTCCCTCTCCGCAAACTGCGGGGTAAATCGTGCGTAATGTTTCTTCAAAGCGTCGATCAGCGCTTCGAAACTCTGCCCCTTGGCTCGGAAGCCATCCACCTCGAGTTCTTCCCAATTCGTCCAGTTCTTCACGAACTTGGCATCAAAGCGGTTCTCATCCAGAATCACTTTCGCCATTGCCAGCAGCACCGCCGCTTCCGTTCCGGGATAAGTCGGCATCCAGTAATCCGCCATGCTCGCCGTATTCGAGAGCCGCGGATCCATCACCGCCAGCTTCGCCCCTGCCATCTTGCCGTCGATGATGCGCTGCGCGTGGGGATTGAAATAATGTCCCGACTCCAGATGGGCCGAGAGCAACAGAATAAATCTCGCATTGGCATGATCTGGCGAAGGACGGTCCGCGTAGTGCCACAGCAGATAGCCAAGACGCGCGGACGACGAACAGACATTCGTATGCGAGTTATGCCCGTCGATTCCCCAGGCCTGCAGCGTCCGCTCCATAATGAAGTCGTGCCCCGGACGCCCCACGTGATACATCACTTCCTCGCCGCGCCCTTCCTGGATCGCCTTACGAATGCGCGTGCCGAATGTCTCCAGCACTTCATCCCATGATGTCCGCGTCCACTTCCCTGCTCCGCGTTCTCCACTGCGCTTCATTGGATACAGCACTCGATCCGGATCGTGAATCTGATTGATCGTCGCCGGCCCCTTGGCGCACAACCGCCCGCGGCTCGCGGGATGCATTGGGTTGCCCTCAAACTTCGCAACTTGCCCGCTTTCCTTGTCGACATAAGCCAGCAGGCCGCACGCCGATTCGCAGTTGAAACAAATCGTTGGAACCAGCGAATAATGTTTCTCGACCCGCCGCGGCCACGCCTCAGGATCGAGCTCAACCCAGTCCTCCCACCTCTCCACCGGAGGGCAGTAGGCCAAATGGCTCCCGTCACGTTTGAACTCGTTATTCATTCAATCTCCAAATCTTTTCGCAAAAGACAATGTGGGGGAGCCTCCCCGGCTGTCCGCTGAGTGAAGTTCAGCTCTTTGCCTTTGCGTTCTAACTATTCGGCACACTCTGCCCCGCCATAACAAAGCACCATTCATAAATCAGCAGTCCTACCAGCGCCAACATTCCCGCAATCGCGGTGCTGTAGAAATCAAAAGGCGCGAGCCACAGGAGGAAGAGCGGCAAAATTCCTCCCAGCACAACGCTTCCGCCCCAGAACCAGTTCTTGAACGGACCATGGGTAATCAATCGTGCCGCATAAGCGGCATTGTCCGTGGAGTGTGGCATCATGAACTCAGCCGCGACAATCAGCAAATGCAGAATGAGGGAAAAGCTGAGCGCCTCTTTCGCAATCCCCAGAAGTTGCGGCGACCCTCCAGCTGCGGGCGGCAGCAAGGGCAGCACAGCCGCCCCGCACATCAACGCCTGCACAATTAAATGCACCGGCAACAAAGGCGTCTGCCACAAATCGCGCCCCTCGCATTGTCCAAAAAGAAAAGCGGTGTATATCGCAGCCAGAAACCCCGCTAGGACCGTGGGCCATAATAAGAAAGAGGCAACCGTCGACAGCCCGAACACGGAAGCGACCCAGAACAAACCAGCGAGCCCGCTGTAGCCGATCAGAATGAACGCTCCCCGCGCCAGCCACGACTTACTCTGCGGCGTGAAAACAACCCGTAGAAAACGTGCCTTGTGTTCCAGATCCCAAACCAGCAGCACAGTGGTTAAAGCCGTGAACAGTAACGCAATGCTTGAGAGCACCATGTCGCGAAGGCGATCCGCGCCCAAACGTCCGAGCAACATAGCGATCGCCGGAATCGCCAGCGCCCCAGAGCCAATCGCCTTGGTCCAGCAATATGCCGGAACCTGCCAGCCCCAGGGACGCGCATGCGAAACGTCATAGGCAGCCAGCGCATCTTTCTGCAGCAACGGGCTGTCCGGCGGATACAGCGCGCCTCCGCCGTGAATATTCTCGTTGCGCTGTGACCACATGTAAATCGACTCATGGCGCGCCGCCGTCGGCACAATCGCGCTCTCATCTCCATCGATGTAGTAGAGCTTGGGCCGCGTTCCCTGCTCCGGCTTGCGTACCCGCACCGTCTCTCGCGCCAACAACTGTGCAATCTCTCCATCGCTCGCGTCCAGATCGCCGGCAATAATCGCGTGCTCCGGGCACACCACCACACAGGATGGCTCCAGTCCCACCTCGGTGCGATGCGCACAGAAGTGACACTTGGCGGCGGTACCTTCATCGGGATCGATATAAATGGAGTCGTACGGGCAAGCCTGCATGCAGGCCTTGCAACCGATGCAGCGCTCTGAGCTGAAATCGACGATGCCGTCTTTCCGCTGATACATCGCGGTCACAGGGCAAATCGTTACGCACGGTGGATTCTCACAGTGATTGCAACGGGTCACCTGAAACACACGCCGCGTATTGGGAAACGTTCCCTTCTCCACATACTTTACCCAGGTGCGGTTCACTGTAAGTGGAACATGGTTTTCAGTTTTGCAGGCGACAGTGCAGGCATGGCAGCCAATGCACTTGCGATTGTCGATGATGAACCCGTATCTCATCGGAAGTTTTGCAGGCCGGAAGCCAAATCCCGCGCGGCTTGGGTATTGTAGCTGACTGTCAACCACAGGTTAGTGACAGCCTTGAGGCAGAGAAAGCGAAAACCTTCGAAGCCCAAAAAGCGGCTGATCGTTAGGAGGGTTACAAGCCGCTTCCTCTGTGAACTCTGTGGTTTAAGGTTTTTCGATTTTACCAATATTGCTAGCCGCCGCTTCTCCCTGGGCTACAATGCAGGGTGCGTTTTAGAACCGCAGCCCGTCCGACGATCTTGAGCGAAAAGCAAAACATATTCAGTCGTAAGGTCTCACTAAACACTCTATGACAGCTGACATCGCAGCCGGCACCACCGCAATCCTCGACGACAAGAAAATCTTTTATAACCGCTTCCTCCTGATCGTAGCTGGCCTCGGCGGATTGCTTTACGGTGTCGATGTAGGCATCATTGCCGGCGCCCTGCCGTACCTCGAGGCAACGTCGGGTCTCAATGCGGGCCAGCTCTCGATTGTCGTAGCCGCTGTGCTGCTCGGAAGCGTGATCTCCACGTTGTTTGCCGGATTGCTTGCCGACTGGATGGGCCGCAGGTCGCTGATGGCCTTGAGCGGTGTCATGTTCGTCATCAGTATCCCTATGATCGCCCTGGCGCACGGGTACGGCCCGCTGGTCTTTGGCCGTTTACTGCAGGGTGTGAGCGCGGGCTTGATCGGCGTTGTCGTCCCTCTTTACTTAGCGGAGTGCTTGACCGCATCGAATCGCGGCAAAGGCACCGGTATCTTCCAGTGGTTGCTCACCGCGGGGATCGTGACCGCCGCACTCGTCGGAGCCTATTTCAGTTGGCGCGTCGACCAGGTCGCGCAACTTGGTGATGCAGCCAGGCTGTTCACTTACAAGGACACTGCGTGGCGCGGCATTTTCTGGGTCTCCCTGCCTCCCGGAATCCTGTTCGTCATTGGCAGTTTCATGGTCGCCGAATCGCCGCGATGGCTGCTGCGTCGGGGAAAGAAAGACGCGGCCTACACTGCGCTTCTCCGCTCTCGTACGACCTCCCAGGCCGATCTCGAGCTCAAAGAAATGCAGGAAGTTTTGGACGCTGAAAAAGGGAGCGCATCGGGTGCAGCAAAGGCTCGCGAGTCACTACTGAAACGCAAGTACGTTATCCCGTTTGTGCTGGCCTGCATTATTCTTGCCTGCAATCAGGCAACCGGCATCAACTCCATCATTGCGTACAACACAAACATCCTCCTGCAGAGCGGGCTCTCGGACATCGCGGCTCACTGGGGATACGTTGTATTTACCATCATCAATTTTGCCGTCACCTTCGGTGGTGTAGTGCTTGTGGATCGAAAGGGTCGCAAGTTCCTATTAGGAATCGGCACGGCCGGAATTATTGTTTCGCTGATCTGCACCGGGGTTCTCTTCCTCGGTACCGAACACCTGCGTGTAGATACCAAGGACTCTGTGCAGTCCATGGTCTCGCCGGACCAGAAGCTCGAACTGCTCTACAACGAACCGACCGCCAGCAAACTGTTGGCCTCAACGGGCGCCAACCAAACGAACGATCGCCCAACTTCAATGGTCGTGATTTACTCCTACGGAGACTTTCGCGCGGCTAGCCAGGTCGTTCGATCCGATGACCCGGCCGCCAAGCCAATCGAAGTCACGCGAGACAGTTGCGTACCGGCCAACAAAGTGGTGGCCTTCTTCTCTAATCCTCTCGGCGACCTGGACGCTTCGCGCACGGCGCCCCTCAGAATTGAGAACGCCCTTATCACGCCGGTCCCGACAGCACGCAATGGCTGGCTCGTAGCCATTACCCTTTTCATCTTCATGGCATTCTTCGCCATAGGCCCGGGAGTATGCGTGTGGCTCGCCCTTTCCGAGTTGATGCCCACGCGCATCCGCTCCAACGGAATGAGCATCGCGCTCTTACTCAACCAGGCGGTGTCCACAGCTATCGCCGCGGTCTTCCTGCCAACAGTCGGCAAGTACGGGTACTCGACCATGTTCTTCGGTTTCGCCGCCTGCACTGTGATCTATTTCGTCACAGCCATCTGGTTTTTGCCGGAAACAAAAGGTAAAACTCTGGAGGAGATCGAAGCCCACTTCGAAGGCGCAACCGCAAAGTAGAGCCGCCGTCTCGGCGGCTGTCCTGCGGGCGCCTCGCCCGCAGTGCGTTGGCGAGTGCAGAAAAAGCCCTGGCATACTGTGGACCTCACCCTTGTGCGGTTTGCCCAGGGCACACGGAATGATTTACTCTCAGCCCTGCCGATGACTCCTACGAAAACAAAGAAGAGTACGACTAACCAGAAGCATTCCCACGCCATGCGGCGGGAGATCTACGAGCAGCCCACGGCTATCGCCAAGACCGTCGCCAAGCATTTGAAGAACGACATCATCTTCCCTGGCGAACTGGACGCCATTGAAAGCGCGCTACTCACCTTTGAGAAGCTGATCATTGCCGCCAGCGGATCGAGTCGCCATGCGGGTCTCGGGGGCGAGATCATGATCGAAGATCTCTCCGGCGTAGCGGTCGACGTCGAATATGCCAGTGAATACTGCTACCGCTCAACGCACGCGGCCGTCGATCCCATCGTGATGGTGATTACACAGTCGGGCGAAACTGCCGACACGATCGCTGCCCAACGCGAAGCCCTGACGCGCGGAGTCAAGACCATAGCAATCTCGAACGTTCCCGACACGACCATCGTGCGCGAAGCCGGAGCGGCTCTGATCTCGGGAGCTGGCCCGGAACTCTCGATTCCCGCGACTAAGAGTTTCACCACGCAATTGACCATCCTTTACCTGATGGCTCTATTCCTGGCCCGCAAACGCGGCCGCATGACGTCGGAAGTCACGCGCTCCTATTTGCAACGGTTGATGCGGTTGCCTGAAGCAATTGAGAAGAATCTCGCCACGTGGGACGCGCTCGCCGACGACTTCGGCAATGTGCACTTCAAGGCTGAAAAATTCCTCTATCTCGGACGCGGCGTGCATTACGCCATCGCTCGCGAAGGCGCCCTCAAGCTCAAAGAGATCTCCTATGCGCATGCCGAAGGATATCCCGCAGGAGAACTCAAGCACGGCCCGAACGCGCTGGTAGACGAGAAACTCCCGGTTGTGGTGCTGGCGACATGCGATCATCGCGATCCGGATTCGGTTCTGCGTTACCGGCGAACGCTCGAGGTGATGAAGGAAGTGCGATCGCGTCGCGGACCATTAGTGACGGTCGCGACCGAAGGCGACAAGGAAATCGCAGACATCGCGGAGCATGTCTTTTACGTCCCCGCAGCGCCCGAACTTCTGCTTCCGATTGTCGAAGTCATCCCGCTGCAGCTCTTCGCCTATCACATCGCGGTCAACAAAGGATATGACGTAGACCATCCGCGAAACCTGGTGAAAGCAGTGGTGACGGAGTAGTCACCCTGCAATTCGATTCCCGAGGGAGTAAAAAGACCGCGACCTAGCTAGGGGGTTGTTGGGCTGATCGGATCGTCGCTGTGGCAAAGACCGAAGCACGCGATTACGCCAACCGCGACCGCGGCTCCGCCGATCACCCATGGTGAGTTCATGATCGCGCCTGCGCCCGGAGTTGCAGCGGCACTATGCGGGTACGCAGCGCCACAATTCTCTTCGCGCGATTTCTGTTGTCCTTCACTTACTGTCACGCTGGAATTCGACCCCTGTTTGGACTGCTTCGGATTGCTCGACCGGGAATTGATGTTCACGTCTTTCTTCAGAGCCGATACAGTCACCTTCCCGTCGCGATCGACTACGTCATAGTGAGTCCACTCGGCATTGTTCGCCGGTGTGACGATCACGCAACCGACGCGCACCTTCAATCCACGAGAAGTGTTGACCGAGAGGCTGCCATGATCGAGCACTAACGTGTCGCCTTCAAACTGGATCATGGTTTCCGAATTGATGTCGGCGGTCGATCCGTTCGCTTCAATGCGGGCAGCGGCATTCTTCTGGGTTTCGATGAGATCCTCGAAGAACACAGCAGTGGAGGCGGGCGCTGCGTTTCGATTCACCATCACGCCTGCGCCGTTGCTGCGCAACATGGCCGTTGCACTGTCCTGGGCAAGCAGGGACACCGGCAGAATTGCCATCAAGGGAAGGCAAACGAGTTTTCGCCATTCGAACAACACGAGTCTCCGCAGCCGACCCAAACCAACCGCTCCGATAAGACTAGCGTGCGCCTTCCTGGACCGCTATTAGCATGCTTGATGCCTCTGCAGAGGCCGAGAAAGCGCTATGCGCGGGCGAAGTCGATGTATCCCGTCTGCACCTCTGCGCGAATGAGTTTCACGCGAAGCCTGTCTCCCACGTCGAGTCCTTGCTGGCCTTGGGCAAGCATGCCCTCGACGAGGGGCTGGGCAACGCGAACGAAGGTTCCATGATCGGTCACGCCAGTGACAATGGAGTCAAAGGTTTCGCCAATGTGGTTTTGCATGGCGACAGCGGCCAGACGCTTCGACATTTGGCGTTCGACCTTCTTTGCAGCGTCCTCCTTCTGAGTGCAGTTGGTGGCGATGGTGGTCAGTTCAGCGTCAGAGTAAGGATTGTTCTGGCCGGCCAGCAGCGCCTTGACGATGCGCTGAGTGACGACATCGGCGAAGCGACGGTTGGGCGCGGTGGAGTGGGTGTAGTCCTGGACTGCAAGTCCGAAGTGTCCAGGAGCGGGTTCACCGGCACGTTCCAACACATACTCTCCCGGACCGATCAGCTTGATGACGGCCAATGACAGATCCGCAAAGTGATCGGGATCGGCTGCCTTTCGTCGGATCAGGAAATCATTCAGCGCTTTAGAATCGGGTTGCGCCGGAAGCTTTTCACTCTTGGTTGCGGCCAACTGCACGATGCGATCCCAGCGCTCGGGTGTCCGCACGATGCGGCGCAGCGAAGACACTTTCTCCAGAAGTCTCGCCACAACGCCGTTGGCCGCGACCATGAAGTCTTCGATCAACTCCGTAGCGTGATTCTTCTGCTGCTTCACCACTCCCACAACCTTGTCATTGAGGATGAGGGGATGGACTTCGTCCGTCTGCAGGTTGAGCGCGCCGTTCTGGAAGCGTTGCGCTTTCAGCTTCTGCGCAACCTCGTCCTGCAATTTCAATTGGGCTTGCAAGTCCGCAGCGGCAGCGACCTTCGGCGGTGCAGACGATTTCCCTTCCAGCCACGCTCCGACGGAGTTGTATTGCAGTTGCGCCTTGTTGCGAACCAGCGCGCGATAGACGCTAGACGATTTGACTGCTCCGCTGGAATCGACGACGAACTCGGTTACGACGCTGAGGCAATCCTGGTTTTCGAGCAGCGACGATTTGCCGGTGGAAAGTTCTTCGGGAAGCATGGGGAAATTGCGAACTCCCGCATAAACCGTGGTGGTTTCCTTTGCAGCGTGCTGATCGATCGGGGATGACTTGGGAACAAACGCATCCACGTCCGCTATGCCGATCATGATCTTCACGTCACCATTCGAGACACGGTCGGCAACTTCGATCTGGTCGAGGTCTCGCGACGTGTCATTGTCGATGGACGACCAGAGAAGATTGCGCAGGTCGCGAATGTCGCCGATGGCAGCGATCTGCGGCGGATGGGCTTTCAACTCGGCCAGCTGTTGCGGAACCTGTGGGGGAAAATCCGGCTCGAAGCCGTAACGCATCATGATTTCCTTTGCTGTGGCTTGCAGATCGAGATGAGAAGGATTGGCGTCTGGCATGAACTCCCTGTGCGGACGTGAGATGGACTCAGGCTACCATGCGCAAGCCAGTCGGGGATGGAACGCTGAAATTCTCTTGAGTGAGATTGTGGAAAAGTCGCGAAAAAATACTTCGCCTTGCGCCAAGAAATTGAGGTTTCGAATAGGTTTCATTTTGGGAAAAGGCGGCAAAGTCGGGGTACCCCCTCCCCCACCCCCTTGGAATGCCTTGACTGGCTCGGGTTTCGCAGAAATGATCTGCAAAATCTTGAGCCCGTGAGAGTTACAGGTCACAATCTTAATAAGAAAAAAGTTACGAGCCTTTCGCGACGGGTCGTGCGTACCGCCTCCGCCTTGACGACGATCTGCTCCTTGAATTTTGAGGACAAGTCAGCGCGCGAACTGAAATGGGTTGAACACGGTCACCTGCAAGTGTCGGAAGTCGCGCTCGTTGCGTGTGGCTACGTGCAGACCATGAACCCGTGCGGTCGCGGCAATCATCGCATCTTCCATCAAGTGCGTTGATTTTCCGGACAGGAGCCGGGCCCATTCCCGAAAGCAGACCGAGTCCATGGGCAATGCCGTAAACGAGGTCTCTATCAACGTCAACCAATTCTCAATCTCAATAGCCTTGGCGGCGTCGTTTTTCCGTGTAGCTTCTACGCCAGCCTGAAGTTCGCCCATCGTGACCGCTGACAAGAAAATCTGCTCAGAACGGAGAGTTTTGATCCATGCTACGACCGCGCCATGGGGGCTAGCTTTGCGGAGTTCAGAAATTACGTTAGTGTCAAGCAGATATCGATTCACTGGGATCCGGATTCACGAAAGCTAATAGGTGCACGGCGTTTCCATGCGCCTCGTTTAGGGACGTTGTCGGCAAATCGTGGACCTGGACCTAGAAGCAACTCCTTGATGTCGGGGCGGCTTTCGCTCTGCAGTCGGCGCCATTCTTGGATTGGAACAAGCACGGCCGCTTCCACTCCCCGGCGGGTGACTACCTGGGGGCCTTTCTTGAGAGCGGCATCCAGAAATTCACTAAACCGGGCCTTCGCATCTTGCAATTGCCACGAGTTCATTCGCGACCTCTTCCATTTATTTTATGACTAGTCAGATGACTAGTCAAGTGGTGACATCACTCATCCACTAAATCTGTCACCAGAGAGAACATAGACGAGAATCGGCCGAGATCACAGAGCAAAGCTGCCTGAGACTGGGAACGCCGCTCTCCGACGTCCTGCCTCCGCCGGACCGCACTGTTGACTACCTTGCGCTTAGTTGGGGCGCAGACGTTGGAGGTCGTCGTTGGTGTAAACGCGCGGGGCGCGGGGCTTATGAGTTTTCCAGAAAGCGGCCGTGTCGCCTAAGGGCGCTCCATAACCGCGCATGCGCAAGGATTGCAGGTTGGTCATCCCCGTCACTCCCACGTCGGTAATGCTGGCGGGGAGTTCTCGCGGCGGCTCGGCCGATGAAATCTCCACCACGCTCGCCATGGGATAACCGTAGTAGATCGGAAACAGATCGGCCTGGTGTCGAAGTTCTGGATTGGCGACGTAAGCTTCATTTTCGACAACCGGCCCGATCTGCGGAATACTCGGAATTCCAGGAAGCGGGGCGCCCAACGAGAGGGACGGCGTAGCGATGGGCTGGGCGAGAAGTGGCGAACCCGAGATCATCAAGTACTGCGGACCGACGGAAAAGTTCGTTTCCTGCGCGGGGCTGACTGCGGCGAGAGCGAGCAGCAGGCAGGACAAAGTAGCCAGACGCATAAAGGCCTCCAGAAACTGCCCTTAAATCACGTTCATTATGAACCGAAGATGGCACAATTGCCAGAGCATTTGGGCTCACATCCCGCTTCTGGCAAGGGTTTTGCCAGGATGTCGATTTCGACAATGAACGAGAAATCCGATTTTGTCGCTCCTCCGAATTCCTGACAAGCTCCGCTGTTTCGGTCGTTGGCACTCTTCCCAGAGACAAGCGGGCTGCCCTCTTTTTGACGCCGGTCACATTGTTCCGCGCAATGAGGTGATCCAGGAGAGTCCGGACCGGTATTTCGCAAGCAGCCCAGCAGCCATAGTGAACCCGGCGGACGTTCATTTTGCCGTGTGTATCGCAGCGGCATTCTGCCGTTCGCGGCGGTTGGCGCGAATGACATAGAGCATGTAGAGAACGACGGCGAGATTTCCGACCAGCAGCACGGCGCGCAACACGCTCAATCCGCGCATGAGTTCGCGGATCTCCAGCGGCAGCAGAAGTGCGCCGGATACCAGGGCCACCCACTCGGCCCACGTTCGGCTGTGCCAGAGTCCGTAGGCTTCGGTGAAGCGAAGAGCAGAATAGGCGAAGGCGATGCGGGCCGCCGCCCAGAGACGCGCGTCGGTTACATTGTCGGCGAAGTCCAGGAACAATTGAGCGGACCTGCGGTCAGTACTGATGTGGAAGAGAGCCAGCAGACTCTCCGCGTAGAGCCAGACATCTTTGTGCACGAGTGCCAGCGCACAGAACCCCATTAAAACGACGAATATCCCTTTGAAGAATTCGAACATGGCAACGGCCTGGAGGACTCGGCGTTGGCTGCGATGGGGATCTGGCTTGGCGGCGGATTGGCGCATGCTGCTGACAGTGACTCAAGGCAGAGTATCACGGTGAGGAAAGCGCATGCTGGACTTCCCTGCCCGATCGGTTTGCCGAGACTGATCCTTACCTCCGTAACTAGAGGGCTCGACGGGAGGATGTCACGATGACGCAGGAGAATGAGCTATGAGAAGAGTCGTCGTGTGTCTGAGCCTTGCGCTGGTCTCGGCGTGCGGTTTGTGCGGGGAAACTGCTTCCGCACCGCAGACGGCAAGGCAGGCGCTGCTGGAAATGTTTTTCAGCAAAACCCCGGGGACCTTGGTGAAGCATTTGCCGGCTGTCACGCTGGCGGCTCTGGAGAAATCGGGAGCGCTGACCTCGTTACAGATGTACTCGAGTATGGCGACGCAACTTCAAACGCAAGGGAAGACGGTGCAGACATTTGAGACCGGCTCGGTACTGCTATCGGGGCAGGATCCGAAAACCGGAGATAAGTTCGAGGTCACGGTGGAGAATGACGCGCTGCGAGCCGACCATGACGAGATTGAGTTGTCGTTTCAGGTTTACAAGAACGGGCAGGTCGAACGCACGCCGTTCATGCCTCAGATGACATTCTCGATGAAGCAAGAGGAGAAAGTCTGGAAACTGAATGAGATTTCGGTGACGATCCATCTGCCTTTGACCGATCCTGATTTTTTGAAAGCGATTACCGAGAAAATGACGCCGCATGCCGGACCAACCGCGTATGCCGCACACCCCGAGATATCGGCACAGCCGGCCGGCAGCGATGCGCAGGTAATTGCGGCGATGCGTTCCATTCTGACTGCCGAGGTCACGTATGCCGCTACTTATCCGAATGTTGGTTATACGTGCACGCTTTCCAATCTTGATGGATTTGGCGGCGGAGAGCCCAACGAACACCAGGCGATGCTGATCAATAGCGGGCTGGCGAGTGGGAAGCGGTATGGATATGTGTTTTCCCTTGCCGGTTGCGGAGGTTCGCCGTCGAGCAGTTTTCAGCTTAGCGCTGCACCCAGTGGCAATAGCTTCGGACGGAAGTCATTTTGCACCGACCAGACGGCGGTGATTCGTTCATCGGCGGATGGAATTGCGGCAACCTGTTTGGCGAGCGGGGCGCCGGCGCAGTAGAGGGGTTGTGGCGGCAAGACGCCGCCACGACACCCGGCAAGATGCCGGCGCTACTTTTTATGCCTTCTTTTGGCGGATGGCGGCGCGGAGTTCTTCAACTATTTCCTGCGAGGCTTTGATCGCCGCGGCGTGCTGGTCCACATTGAAGGAGATGGCGCCGACACGGGCGTGACCTCCGCCGCCGTAACGCTCGCAAATGCGAGCCAGATTCACTTCGGGCTCCTGCGGGGCCCAAGGGTTCGACCCCACCGAAACCTTCACACGAAAACTGCTTTTGCTGAGGCCCACGCTGTAAACCGATTCAGGATGCAGATAGTAGGGAATGAACTTGTTGTAGCCCTCAAGATCGTGATCAGTGACGTCGAAGAAGATCGTGCCGTCTTTGCACTCGGTGCGCTGCTCAAGAATTCCGATGGAGAGTTCGTGGCGCTTGAGCAAAGGCGGCAGAAGGGGAGCAACGAAGGGCTCTTTCAGAATATCTGCTAGAGACTTCGTGGCTAGCAGCGGAATTAAGTTGGGAACGAAGCCATGATCGGGGGCCGACTCGATGACCATGGTCAGCTTCATAGCCGGAGCTTCCATTTCGACCGCGGTCTTTGCGTCGGGGTAGAGGGCGCCGTCGATGATGTCGGTCCAGTGCACCAGGTCGGCGACAGAAGACGGATCAAAACCGAAGCGCTGCTGCGCAATCATGGCGATGAAACTAGTGCAGGATTTGAAATCAGGATCGTAGAACTTACGGTTGCTCTGGTCTTGCTCAAAGTGCTCGGCGTCGGCGGGCGAGAGGAAGGCGCTCTCGTGATGATCGAACCACCAGGTAATCTTGGGCGAACTGGAGTACTTGAAGTCGACGATAGCATTCTCGTCGCCGTCGAACTCCTTCTCGTCGAAAAGCGCGCCCGCACGATGGACCAGGCCGGTGAAGATGAATTCGGCGTCCTCGCGAATGCGCTCACGATAAAAACGAGAGAACAACGCGGCGGAGGAAGCTCCGTCAAAGCATTTGTCGTGATAGAAGACCCGTACTCGCAAATGAATTCCCCGATCGCCCAGCAGATTTCCCGCCGGCGAAACACCGCGCGCATGGCGCGGGATTGCGATGCGGGTAAAAGCTAATAGGATTGACAGCTTACAGGAAGAAAGTCAAGCGCGGGAGCAGATTGAGCAACCGATTGGTGTCATCGAAGAGCCAGGTAAGCGGCTGCCCGAGATCCCTTCGCCTGCGCTCGAGGCAAGGTCTTCCCTTCGCCTGAAAAACGACCCCGGTCAGGATGACTTCATTGAACGGACGAAAAAACTACATCGCGTTGGCTTGCTTCTCCGCCATGTCGCCAATCATGGGAAGTTTAAACATCTGCCCCTGATTCGCCTTGAGCAACAGGATGACCCAGATGATTAGACCCGCGAGTCCAATCAGGGGCCACATAAGAATGCTTAGCCAGCCAAGAAGGGGAATGTGCGCGAAGATGCTGAGCGCAATCCATAGTGCTGTCCACGCTACCGCGAAGAAGATGGATTGAAAAGCGTGGAAGCGGATGAACTTATTCTTGTTGTAGGGTTCCATCACCAGGAAAATGATGGCCGGGATGATGGTAACGTAGGCGAGCATGCCCGCAACGTTGTCGGCCATTCCGCCAGCCGAAGCGACCGGCGTGGCAGGAACGGTTGCCGCTCTGCCCGCACACGCTGCACAAGTGGAGGTACCGTCTGCGATCTGAGTGCCGCACATATTGCAAAAGGCCATGGAGGTGTCTCCTCGTTTGCTTGGAGAGGATGCGGTCCACAGAATGCAACGGGCCGCCGCCAAGCAACGCTGCGGCAAGGTACCAAAAAGTTTCCCGAAAATCAACGAACAATTTTCCGCAGGCGGCCTGAAAAGCCTAGGGAATCATGGCATAGTGGACGGCAAATTCACCGAGCACCGGCAGTTTGAACATGAATCCCTGAAAGGCCTTCACGACCAGGACCAGCCAGATCACGGCGGCGGCAAGCGCGACCACGATAGAGACCAGCACCATTAACAACGGTCCCAGCACCGGAATGATGAATAGCACGACGCTGGCCAGTTTGAGCGCGACCGCGGCTAGGATCGAAGCGCCGCACAAAAACAGACATTGCAGAGAATGAAACCGTACAAAGCGGTTCTTGTTGTACGGATCCAGCACCAGGAAAACAATTGCGGGAATGAAGGTGAAGTAGGCAAGCGTTCCTGCAATGTTTTCAGTCAGCGGACCAACCTTGCCGCGGGCTGGCTGCTCGACCTCCATGGAGCGCCCGCATCCTGGACAGAATCCCGCCGTCTCTGGCATTTGAGCAGCGCAATGCGGGCAAGCAACCAGGGGAGCGCTAGGCGCGGCTTCGTTCGGAATATCGGTCGAATCCATTGTCGGGACCATATCAAAACCCGCCGTGTGCGGCAAATGGCGGAATCAATCTACCGGATTGACCCGTGTGGGGACGGGCGCCTTCGCCCGTCCAGCGAGCGCAGCAAGCGCGATTTTGATCGCACGCGAACAACCGGCAACCGCGCTACACTCCGAATTCATGAAGCCCGCCCGCCTACTCGTCTTTCAGGCGCCGCGCAATCCCACCGAGCGCGATCGCGAAATTCTCACGCTCCTCGCCGAAGGCCACACCCACAAGCAAGCCGCTGGACACCTCGGCCTGAAGCACCGCACCATCACCCGCGCCCTCGAGGAAATGCGCCACCGCTACACCACGCCCACCAATGAAGCCCTCATGGCCCTCGCCACCCGCCTCCAGTGGATCGATCTCACCATCGATTGCACCGACCCCGAGGACACCACGCCCGACCTGGGATTCTGAGATCGCGGTAGGGATACCGCTTACGCGGTACCCCCCGCGCGGACCCGGACGGGCGCTCGTTAGCGCATCCGGTTCTTATCGCGGATGAGTGGCGGCGAAGCGATCCGCGGGATAAGGATGGAGTACTCGCGGTCTAGGGAGCCATCGGTCAGCCAGAGCGAGCATACGTATCCAGGAGAGCCGGCGTTTCTGACTTCGGCGGCGAAGGGTCTGCCACCAATGCCCAGTTAACCGATCCCGGAATACGCTGAGACTGCCGATGTTTCCCGGTACCGCATAGTAGTTGAAGTGTCCCTGCACAATCGACTTGAGCCATTGGCCGGTTTGACGCACGGGATCGTGCATACGCTCACGGAGTTGCTGCTTAATCTCCCGCAGCTTTGCCCGCATGCGTTTGCGAATCGTCTTGCGCCTCACCGTAAATCGCCCTAACCTATTCTTCCCGCTGATGTGCTTGAAGCCTAGGAAGTCGAACGTCTCGGGCTTACCTTCCCCTCTTCGTTCCCGGTTTTGTTCGGCAAACCGCCCGAACTCAATCCGGCGCGTCTTATCTGGGTGTAGTTCCAATCCAAACATCCCCAGTCGTTCCTTTAAGTTTTCCAAGAAACGATCTGCGTCCGTCTGGTGTTGGAATCCCAAGATGACATCATCCGCATAGCGGATGACCGCCACCTCGCCGTGTGCCCATTTCTTGCGCCACACGTTCACCCAGAGATCGAAAGCGTAGTGCAGGTAGATATTCGCGAGAAGCGGTGAAATCACCGAACCTTGCGGACTACCTGTCTTCGTGTTCGACCATTCGCCTTCCTCCATCACCCCAGCGTTGAGCCATTTCTGGATCAGCCGTAGGATGCGGGGGTCGGCGACGCGATGCTCCACGAACTGGACCAGCCAATCTTTGTCGAGGTTGTCGAAAAATCCTCGAATATCGGCGTCCAGAATATAGTTCACCTTCTTCTTCAGGAGCACATACGACAGCGCGTCCAGCGCTTGGTGCTGGCTGCGCCCCGGGCGAAACCCATACGAAAAGCCGAGAAAGTCTTCCTCGTAAATCTGGTTGAGGATGGTCACCACGGCCTGTTGGACAAGTTTGTCTTCGATAGCCGGAACCGCAAGTGGACGTTGCCGTCCATCTGCTTTCTCTATGTACACTCTTCTCGATGGCGTCGCTCGATAGGCTCCGCGATGAACTCGGCCATGAAGATCGGTCAGCCGATCCTCTAGCCCGTCTTCATACTCCTGCCAGGTAACCCCATCTACTCCCGGTGCAGCCTTCCTCTTCAGTGAGTAAAAGCTTTCCCGCAGCAGATCGACGGTCAGATGGTGGAGCAAGGCGGTGAACTTCATCTCCTTATTGTCCCTTGCTGCCTTCCGCACGTCCGCCAACCCCTGTGACACGCCTTCCCCGCTCTGAGTCGAGTACGTGTTAGGTTGACGGGCGTTCTCCTTGATCAGCGGCCTTCCCTCCCCACTCTCCGCCGACGATGTTCCGTCTTTGTTCGTATGGTTCATCGGTAGTATGCCGCTGTGTGACTCCTCGGAGACGTACATGCTGGCCTTGTGGCTCTGCCTTCGCCCGCCGACCTGCGGCCTGGTTGAGCCGTAGGTGCCTCCGAGGTCTCCCGGTTCTCGTGCATGAAGTTTCTAGGCGTGTCTGGGGTCTTCGACTACGCCGGACTGAGCGGGTGCTCGCGCTATCGCGCCTGCTCATGTTGCCTTCCGCACATTACAAGGGCGTCGGCGTCCGGATTGACAGTTTACGGAGCTGAATACCCACCCCGCCTATCCTCTGTCTACGCTTCGCTGAGTACCTCGCGATACCCCGCGCAAGACTCGAGGCCGAGCGGATCGCTACTCCTTTCCCGTAAGGCTCTTTCATCCTCTGCTTCATGCCGGTTTATCCCGGCGCACTGCAATGGCCTGTTCTCAACAGTTATCGAACCAGATGGTCGGGAACAACCCGCCTCTCGCACAGTGACATCGCGGCTGGGCCCCTTTTCTTCGTGCTCCCTAGGAGTGCCTTCGACCTGTATCTATTGACAGTTACCCGGACCGTAACGGGCGCATTACGCTGAAGGAGAGAGAGTGTGGATTCCCATCGAGGACTAAGGAGCCCGGCATGACACAAGAACAGATCCGCTTGCAGGAAGCAAAAAAGGGTACTTCTAGCTGGAAGAAATGGGGCCCGTACCTCAGTGAGCGACAGTGGGGAACGGTGCGCGAGGACTATAGCGAAGGCGGTGACGCCTGGAATTTCTTCACCCACGATCAAGCCCGCTCGCGCGCCTACCGCTGGGGCGAAGACGGCATCGCCGGAATTTCCGATGACAAACAGCACCTCTGCTTCGCGCTGGCCCTGTGGAACGGGAAGGACGCTATTTTGAAGGAGCGGCTCTTCGGCCTCACCAACAGCGAGGGCAACCACGGCGAGGATGTGAAAGAGTATTACTTCTACCTCGACAGCACGCCTACGCATTCGTACATGAAGTATCTCTACAAGTACCCGCAGGCGGCGTTTCCTTACGCCGACCTGGTACAGACGAACCGACGTCGTTCCAAGAACGACATGGAGTATGAGCTCCTCGACACCGGCGTCTTCAAGAACGACCGTTACTTTGACGTCTTCGTGGAATATGCCAAGGAGGGCCCGGAAGATATCCTGGTGCGAATCACCGCGGCCAACCGCGGGCCGGAGGCGGCAGAACTGCATCTGTTGCCGACACTATGGTTCCGAAACGATTGGTCATCGTGGATTGCCGAATCGAATAGGGCCTCGAAGAAACCGAACCTCGAACAGATCAAGGCCACTGTGGGCACTACTGCCGTTGCGGCAGAGCATCCTCTATTGGGTGGCGTCATTTTCTCCTGCGAAGGCGAAGTACCGCTGCTCTTTACCGAAAACGAGACCAACCATGAACGGCTTTTCGGCCAAAAGAACGAGAGTCCTCACGTCAAAGACGGCATCAACGACTGCGTGGTGCAGGGCAACCAGGGCGCGGTGAACCCTGACAAGAAGGGCACCAAGGTCGCGGCGCACTACCGGGTCAATATCGGCGCCGGTCAGAGCAGAGTGATTCGCCTGCGCCTTTCCAACAGTTCTTCGGACCAGAAAAGCAAACCTTTCGGAAAGCAATTTGATGAGATCTTCGCTGACCGGCTTCGTGAGGCCGATGAGTTTTACACGTCGGTCACGCCGCCATCGGTGAGTGAAGACGCGGCCAAGGTGATGCGCCAGGCTATTGCCGGCATGCTCTGGAGCAAGCAGTTCTTTTTCTTCGACGGAGACAACTGGCTGGACGAGCACCACTCCAACCCGCTCCATACCGGCTATCGAAATTCCCGGAACTCAGACTGGTACCACATGCTGAACGAGGACATCATCTCCATGCCCGACAAGTGGGAGTACCCCTGGTATGCAGCCTGGGACCTGGCTTTCCACACGCTCCCGCTCTCGATCGTGGACCCCGACTTCGCCAAAGACCAGATGCAGTTGATGCTCCGCGCCTCCTACCTGCACCCCAACGGCCAGATGCCCGCCTACGAGTGGAACTTCAGCGACGTGAACCCTCCAGTCCACGCCTTCGCCACTCTTTTCCTGCATCACACTGAGCAGGCCCTGCGCGGCGAGACGGATGTCGAGTTCCTCAAGTTGGCATTCAACAAGCTGCTGCTGAACTTCACCTGGTGGGTGAACCGCAAAGACCGCTTCGGTAAGAATGTTTTTGAGGGCGGCTTCCTCGGTCTCGACAACATCGGCATCTTCGACCGGAGCGCTCCGCTTCCCACCGGCGGCCATCTGGAGCAGGCGGACGGCACGGCCTGGATGGCCCTCTTCAGCCAGAACATGATGGAACTCGCGTTCGAACTCACCGCCCACGATCCCACCTACGAGGCTATGCTCCCAAAGTTCGCCGATCACTTCTACTACATCGCCAGGGGCATGAACCGGGCCGGTCAGGATGGCATGTGGGATGAAGAGGACGGTTTTTACTACGATCTTTTGCGGCTCCCCGATGGCAGCGCCACGCGGCTGAAGGTTCGCTCCATGGTAGGGCTCCTGCCCTTGTGCGCCACCTCAGTCATAGAAAAGTGGCAGCGGGAGAGCGTTCCGAGCGCGATGGCTGCGATAGAGGAACGCCTGCGCCGGATACCTGAACTGTGGGAGACCATCCACCCCACGGGACCGGGTCATTTTGGCGTGGCGGAACGGGGGGTCTTTGCTCTGGTCAACCCGGAGCGGCTCCGCAGGATCCTCACGAAGATGCTCGACGAGAATGAGTTCCTGAGCCCCTACGGCATCCGCTCGCTCTCCAAGTTCCACGAGCAGCACCCTTATGTGTTCAACGTAGGTGGCCAGGAGTACCGAGTGGACTACCTGCCGGCCGAGTCGAATACCGGGATGTTCGGCGGCAATTCCAATTGGCGCGGACCGATCTGGATGCCTGTGAACGCGCTCATCCTCCGGGCGCTGCTGAACTTCTATCTGTACTACGGCGACAACTTCAAAATCGAATGCCCCACCGGTTCCGGCAAGCTGATGAATCTCTTTGAGGTGAGCAAGGAGATCGCCGACCGGCTCACCCGGATCTTCTTGCGCGACGAGCATGGCCGGCGCCCCGTCTATGGCGGTACCGAGAAGTTCCAGAGCGATCCCTACTGGCGCGACCATATCCTCTTTTACGAGTACTTCCACGGCGACAACGGTGCCGGGTTGGGCGCAAGTCACCAGACGGGTTGGACTGGGCTCGTGGCCAAGATGATCCAGCTCTACGGCCTTCTGGATGCCAAGCGGGCATTAGAAGGTGGCAAGCAGGCCGCGTTTCGGGACGCCAGCAAAGCGCAGGTTGCAGAGCGCGGCGTTTTGATCACCACGTAAGTTAAAGCCTGTCGAGAGGGGGGCGAAAGACCTCCCCCTCGCCAACTGTTGCAAAATCGCCTCTCTGACAATGTCGGCGGTGTCAAGCATATTTTGAGCATACCTATCCGTGCACTCGGAGAAGAGCGCCATTTCGCTCTTGTTGAAATGGCCGTACCAACCACAGGCTCGCTCGTAATCGTTTTTCAGGTTCAGACTCTCGGTCCGACCCATGCATCTCTTCGGTCACTTACTGCGATCATGATTACTACTTCGAACTCCTCTTCGTGAGGAGCGGGACGCCCAATCAATTACTCGGTGTTCGACTGCACACCATGGCGATTTCCGGGCTGTCCCGCGTGCGAACCGAACTTCTTCAACTGCTCGTAATTCCATTCCTTGCGCATCATCCAGAACAGTTGCACAGCCAATCGGCGAGCCATGGCGACTTTCGCAATCTTCCGTCCGCGCCGCAGCACCAGATGAAAATATTTGCTGCGCCACTCCGGCAGACTGCGCACCGTCACCTGCGCCGCCTCCACCAGCAGAAAGCGCACGATCGAACTGCCCTGCTTGGTGATGTGTCCCAGGCGCCGGCGATTCCCGCTGGAGTCTTCCAGCGGCACCAGTCCCAGATAACTCGCCACCTGTTTGCCGCAGCGAAAGCGCTCCGCGTCGCCGAGTATGAGCACAAACGCCAGCGAGGTTAACACGCCCACTCCAGGATGCGTTCTCAGCCGCTGCGCCGCAGGGTAGTTCTCCACTTCGCGTTCGATGGCCTGCGTCAGCTCCGCAATCGATGGATTCAGGCGGTCCAGCAAGTCCAGCAGATCGCGTCGTCGCCGGCTCGCCCATGGAGCCAGCGCGAACGATTCCAACTGCTGCCGTCCGCGCTCGCGCCACAACTTCTTCTTGCAGTGCAAACCTTCGTTCAACGCCACCGCTTGCAGTTGATTCATGACTCGCGTGCGCGCCTGCACCATGCGATGCCGATGCCACAGCAGTTGCCGCAGATCCCGGTTTTCCCAGTTCGGCACCCAGATCTTCGGAAAGTCATCCTTCAGCATCAGCTTCAGAATATGCTGCGCATCCTGGCGATCCGTCTTCTGCTTCCGCCCCCGCTTCGCGCGGATCTCGGCCGCGTCGCCGATCCATAACTCAAACTGCAACTCGACGACGAGACGTTCGAACCAGCGTCCGTGCCCACTGGCCTCCATGCCGATGCGCACTGTTTCGCCCCCACTCGCGAGACCACGGTAATACTTCTCCGCCTCATCGGGATGTGCCAGCCGTTTTTCCTCGACCTCTCCGGTCGTAGTGTTGAGCAAAGCTATTTGTTGAAACTCGGGATGGAAATCTACTCCTATAATAATCATCGTTCGGCTCCTTTCTCCCGAGCCGGTTGGTTGGTTTTGCCACCACCAACTCTACTCCGGGTATCGGAGCCGACATTGTCATGGAATCAA
Source organism: uncultured Acidobacteriaceae bacterium (assembly GCA_963731405.1). Lineage (GTDB taxonomy): Bacteria > Acidobacteriota > Terriglobia > Terriglobales > Acidobacteriaceae > Sulfotelmatobacter. Next base: position 237,737 of record CAVSVS010000008.1, read on the forward strand.
TTACACTCATTGACCTTGGTTCGGTGGCTCTGGATTAAGCCACTTCGCCCGTGATGTTCTTCCGGACAGCGTCGCGGAGATAATTGGCCCGTGCATCCTCTCCCTCGGTACGGTTCGACAGAACATACGGATGGCTTCCTTTCTCAGTGTCCTTCACGGTGATCGTCGAAATTCGCAGCCAGCGCTTCGTGATCTCCCGATCTGATGGATGAACCTCCCATATGGAGTTATCTTCGAGAATGACAAGTCTGCCATCCTCAAGCTTATCGCGCAGCCAATGTTCCTCGTGGGTTCTGTTGTAGAAGGCCATGATGGAGCTCCTTCGTCCGAGAGGCTGGACCGTGCAGATAGCGCTGCTGCAGGCTCTAGCACCCGCATAAAATTTCGAGGCCCGTGCTGGATCGTGGCGGAGTAAGTCCTGGCAGTGGACCGAGGAAGGTGGCGGAGGGCTTCGGGCTGGAGCGTCTCCGCCACCAGTAAGCGGCACGTCCCAGGGTGCGCCGCTTGAACTCACGCGGGCTGAAAAATGTGGCGTAGGTGGGCCAATAGTAAAAAGGTCTGCGCCACCGAAAGTGGAGGCAGCTTCCGTTTTCCAGCCGGACTTAGGTCAACACACTAAGGAACCTCTGAAATACTCGCCGATCCACAAGCTGCGCGGGTAGTGTGTAAGTCGGAGGGAAAACACGAGTGCGACAACAGACTCTGGCGGCGCAAGCAAGCTTCGAGAAGTACGGGCGGAAGTCAAAGCGGGAGCAGTTTCTCGACGAGATGGAGCAGATCGTGCCATGGGCGGAGTTACAAGCCTTGGTCCAGGCGCATTATCCGAAGGGGGAGAACGGGCGGCCGCCGGTGGGGTTGTCGATCATGTTGCGGGTGTATTTTTTGCAGCAGTGGTTCAACCTGAGCGACCCGGGCGCGGAAGAGGCGCTGTACGAATCGCCCGTGCTGCGGCGGTTTGCGGGGGTGGACCTGGGGCGAGCGCCGGCGCCGGACGAAAGCACAATCTTACAGTTCCGCCATCTGCTGGAGAAACACGACCTGGGCGGAGCCATGCTGCAGACGATGAATGAATATCTGGAAAGCCGGGGCATCCGCATTAGCCGGGGCACGATTGTGGACGCGACCATTCTGCATGCGCCGTCGTCGACGAAGAACCGCAGCGGGGAGCGCGATCCGGAGATGCATCAGACGCGCAAGGGCAAGCAGTGGTACTTCGGGCTGAAGGCGCACGTCGGGGTGGACTCCAAGCAGGGCCACGTGCATTCGGTGTGTACGTCGGCGGCTTCGGTAGCCGACAAGCACATGCTGCCGGACCTGCTGCACGGGGACGAATGCAAGGTGTGGGGCGATGGCGCGTATCAGGGGCAGGGCGAAGCGATCCGGCAGGCAGCGCCGCGTGCGCAAGATATGACCAGCCGCCGAGTGAAGTACAAGAACTTTGTGGACGAGTTACAAAAAGCGAAGAATCGAGTGAAGGCGCGAGTGCGAGCGAAAGTGGAACATCCGTTTCGGATCTTGAAGCGCATCTTCGGCTTCGAGAAGGTCAGATATCGGGGATTAAAGAAGAACCACGAGCGGCTGTGCACCTGCTTCGCCCTGGTGAACTTGTATCTGCACCGGAAACGGCTGGCGGTCGCGTAGGCGGAAGTGTCTCTAAATCCGTGTGCATGGCGGGTTTCAGCAAGATCGCAGGGAATTCAGACAAATCTGCAGCATGGTGCGCTCTGCCACCGGACGTGCACTCACAGGCGACTGGTTGCTCAGAGCTTCCCTATTGCAGCCTATGGGAACTGGCAGAACTGATAGTGACACCTCCTAATTGACAAACTACCGAAGATAGTTGAAATTTCTCTTGGCACTGAACTGAAGCGGGTACAGCCTTCCTTACGTGCTAGGGTCTCGAACTCGCGATTCGGGGCCCTTTGCTATTTTGCCTGTCGCGGCTATGCCCCGAGTGTGGTGCCCGGTTCCAAGACCCGGCCCTCGGGCGACTACCTGCGAATTACGCGGCGTTCTCACTTCGCGTTGCACGCGGGCGATGTCGCAAGTGCAAGCCGGAATGCCCTACAGGGTAGGCATAGCAGTAATCGCAGAATGAATCGCCGCAACACTCCGACCTGCAACTAGAGCAAATCGAGGTTCCGCACTCCGCACATTCTGCAACGACCGGCTTGCCGCAGCGAATGGTGGCTTTCGCGCCGTCTACAAATTCGATCTGACAGCTTGAAGTTCGCATAGTCCAACTCCGCCGAAAATGCTAGCAGGGCGATGGTGGCTTTGCACTATTGGTGCTGTCGATACGGGCCTGCACCTTTTGGTGGGATGGTGAATAGGAAAAGGCCCCGAGTCTGCGTTATCGAGGCCCTTCTAGCGCCTGGAGGAGAGAGGGTGTCCTACTCCCTCGCATTCGCTTGCGTGTTTGAAGGAGGATGTTATCAACTATCCGTAATAGTTTGAACTGTCAGTGTTGCTAGTGAGTTCCTTAGAAGATCTTCTAGCTCTCTGCAGCGTCCTCCGTGGCACTGCCCGACACATGGTAGTTTGCTCATGGTTAATTTTAAACGGCCAAAAGTTTTCGAGCCGGACCAATGGCGGATGCAAAAGAAAAGGCCGCCCACAGACCAGGCGGCAGATTCAAGCGGCCTTCCCCGAGTGCCACTCAGCGAGACATGGACGAAAAAAGGGCGAAACGGACTATAACTTTTGGCAGTTGCTGACAGGCCAGAGCCGGCCCAAGTTAGACATGCTAAGACCTTCGTCCAACTTTCTCTCTCATTGGGTGAGGCCCTGGCCGAATAAGCCCATCGAAGCACTTGGGAACGGTTTCGGTGGGCTTTTTCACGCCTCAGAGGGGGTTTTGAGTGTAATGGTGATTACAGCAGTTGACGACATTCCTCGGCCGTCCGACGTTTTCCGTCGAGATCAGAAAATCAGCGATACGACGGATCCTTGCAATTATTGCTGTCAGAGAACTCGCACGACGCACGTTCCAGGCTCCAGATTTTACGCCCTGCGCGACTCGGTCGACTGGCGAAATGCTCGTTTCGTTTCTGAAAATATAGATCGATAGCGTTAGCCGCTGCTTCTACAGACGGATAATCGCTGTTGTGTATGATTGCTCTTGCCATGCCGCTGAATACAGACTCAATGACATTCAGGAACTGCGATCCGGCGGGTAGGGGTGCAGTTTCCACGACAGGAAATGCATCTCCCCGGTCACCATTCAGTTCTTCGAGATGTGCTTTCAGTTTCTTTGAAATATGCCATGAAGCTGCATCCCAGGAGAGGTAAATTCGCTTATAGCTGCGGTACTCGGAGCGCAGCAGAACTGCCATTCTGATCATTTCGTCTGTGTTCTTCTTACGAGAATAGAAATGAACGACTCGGTTGCTCGATAGTTCCAGTGCGGCCGTGAGAATCAGCCAACCCTTCGATCGCTGCCATTGCGGGATGACATAGTACTCCCCAGGTCCAACTCTCTTGCGGCCGCCTCTTTTCTTAATCGCAAACGGACCAAATTCGTCAATGGAGAAGAACGCTTCGTCATTCCTTAGCGTCGCCAATGTTTTTTTGACTGCCTCGACCTTCTTCGTGTAATCGGGGTCCGTGCTGGTGAGCACTATCTTGGCTTTGCGCCATTTGAATCCGGCACTCTTGATCACGCGTTTGATTCTGGCCCCGGACAGAGCCTGCCCTTGCTCTCGGAGCATTCGATGAAGATCGACCAATCTCCAGGAAGTGCGGTTTATTCCAAATTCCCTCGGCGGTCGGTGGAGCATCGAGAACAGAAGATTCTTGCATTCATCGTCGGTCCACTCCGGAGACAGACGGCGAGGGCTGCAGTGCGGTCGTGAACTGCGGTCAAGCAGGCCAGCTCGGCCTTCCTGCTGAAAGCGGCGGACCCATTTGGCGGCTGTTTTGGTGCTGACGTTGAACGCGACTGCTGCTGTGCTCAACATCATGGCGTCGTAGAGAACCTTTTGAGCTAACTCCTCTCGCAGAACGGGAGTGAGTCGGGCATTCTTGTGGATGTCCACGCCTAGTCAGCCTCTCGGTCTCGGCCCGGAGAGACCATTATAGCGTCAGCTCACCAGCCGCAGTTCAGGCGTCGCTGTCGTTAAATCCCCTTATGACTCATTGATCCCTAAAAGGGAGTTCGAGCGAGGCGGGTATGTGCCCTGAGCTGGGAGTCGGACTCTTGGGGCTATCGCATCAATTGGTGGAGACTCAGTGCTAAGCCAACGAGGGCTAGGAACGCAACGATGAGCAAAAGCCGCGTCTTGAAGACCTTAATCTTAAGATTGTTCAGGGATCAAATCCAATTGGGAGGCGGTTCTCGGGCCTTCCCATTGGAGACGATGCCACAATCCGCAGAAGAAAAATGGTCAATCCTGAACAGTGAAACTCGGATAGTTGTTGAAAGATCCCCGTTACACTCATTGGAGTCACTGAGCGCTATCGCCTGTGGCTGTCGAAATTGCCCGCACGCGCGAAATGAAAGAACCAAAGAATGATGGCGAACACACTATTCATTCGAATGACGATGTGCAGCATTCTGCTCACTGCGTTTCAGTGCGTCCAGGCCCAGACGATCAGATGGGCTGGACATACCTGGAAAGTCACCAGCGGTGGCATGGCAGGCGTCGCTCCGGGGAATCCGGCTAATGTCGATTTCGACCCGGACGGATATCTGCATCTCCAGATCGCCAAGCGCGAGGGACAATGGACTGCCGCGGAGTTGTTTACGACCGACGATATGGGATTTGGGACGTACCAGTGGGTTATCCAGGGCGACGTCTACAACATGGATCAGACGACGGTGCTCGGACTCTTCACCTATGGACCCACTCACCACATTGGCGCTGACGCAGAGAACGAAATTGATATTGAATTTTCCCAGTGGAACAAAACTTGTCACGGCTGTGATGCCGACTTTACAGTTTATCCATCCACGGGAAACCGCAAGCCGAATGGCGTTTCCAGCTGGGAAGACAACTTCCAAGTCAGCGGCGGAAACCTTACTACGGCAAGGATGGAGTGGAGATCCGATCGCGTCGTGTTCACGCTAATGAATGGCGTTCATCCAATGGGATCTGTTGCCGACGTCATCAAGACCGAAACCTATTCTTCGAACACGACCAACATTCCGCAAAAGGCCGCCCCAGTAGGCATCAATCTCTGGTGCTTCAAGGGGACGCCTTCAAGGAATCAGTCGGCAATCATTCGCGATTTTCAATTTGTTCCGCACTGAGCCTGAGCCTAAAAGCAGGCGAGTCTGGAGCTAGGAGCCTTGGGGGGATCCCCCCGAGGAGAACGCTTCTGGTTCGGCAACTGTTGCAACATCTCTATTACACTCATCGTGCCGATCGCACGCACACGAGGGAGAGCGGGTCCAGGACAAAAGTTTCCACCACGCTCGCTTCAGTGTTAAGGTGTCCAAAACCGCGAAGTCCTAAACAGCGGACAGGATTCCTTCCGTGCGGGAAGGGACTCAACCAACGATCTGCATCGTTTGCAAACTCCCCATCACGTCGGAACAGCGCCCTTCGATCAAACTCGGGAGCGGCCGCGAGCTCCACGTGGAATGCTGGAATGAATACGTCAGACAGCAGCAAAAGGTGAACTAGCCGCCGCCCTACCGCTCAAGACCCCGACGTGAGCACGATCACGGACACGGCTCTCCGGGCGGAACAAACTGGCTCCGGAAAAGTGAAAAAACAAACTGGAGGGAAAGCATGTCCTTGACAGACGTACTGCTCACATCGGGCCTGACGACGATAGCGTTGACGGCGGTACTAGTTTTTCTCTTGAAGGGATGGATTTCCACTCGTCTCCAAGAGAGCATCGGCGCTGAGTACAAAGAGGCACTTGAGCTTTTTAAGCAACAGATAGCCTGGGAGGAAAGAAGAAAGCAGCAGGCCGCTGAGGTCGCGGATGTCTTGTCACTTTTCGTGCTAAACAGTTACGACAACAAGACTGAACCAAACCTCACCCGCTACGAACTTCAGAAGCAGTACTGGAAGCTCGCCCTCTCACTCGATGCGGCGATTTTGCAGAAAGTTCACGACGTCTTCAAGTCATGGAACTCTCCTATTGTGCATCAACTGAACGCGTTGATCGCAGTCCGCCGGATGTACGTAGGGGAGCACGATGCAATTCAACCAGAGGAACTCTGGCACTGGAACCCACTCCCACCTGCGGGCCAAGAAAAGTAGAAACGCGGAGGAGACAGGTCACGGAAGGGTTCACCCTCCAATCTCCTCACATCCCGCAGCGGACCTCGCCCAGGCAGCATCGCGGAGCACGTGCGCCGCCAGCCAAGGACGCTGGCAGCGCCCGTGCAACATCAGCTTTCGAATCCCATGACCGATGCACCCGGGCCAGCCGCGCCAGCTCGCCGGATTCATAGGGCGGCGATCCGCCGCGTCTGGATCGAGGAAGTCAAAAGCAACCGCAAGAGCAACCCCAACCCCAACGTCCAAAAGCAAAGGTACAAAACAGATTTCTTTTTTTCGGAGTCAGGGCGAGCGTGCGGGCGCTCCGCCTGCTCCTCCCGAAGCTGATCCCAAAAGCTAAACTTTAGCTCCTTGACAACCGGAAAGGCGGGTGGCCCGTCCTTCCTACGTTCTTTTTTCTTTCCCGTTCCGGAACTGCGGGTGCCCCGCTCTTGCGATCTTTGCAAGGGCGGGTACGATGCTGCTTGTAGCATGGGCTTGTCATGCCCAGCGGCCTGCATCGTACGTACGGCGCTCATCACCTGCACTTTATCACTGCCTCGTGTTATCGGCGATTGCCTTTGCTGAACTCCGCGCGGGCGCGGGACCGGTTTCTTTCGATTCTTGAACAAACGCGCGTTCGCTACCGCTTTGTGGTCGTCGGATATGTTGTCATGCCGGAACATGTTCATCTGTTGGTGAGTGAGCCTGAGATTGGGAATCCGTCGACCGTGATGCAAGTATTGAAGCAGCGCACGGCTCAGGCTCTGTTGCCGAAGAAAAGGCGGAGAGACGCGCGGCAGCGCCACCTGTTCGGGGAGGAATGGTTGCGCAGGTCGTTCTGGCAGGCGCGATTCTACGACTTTAACGTATGGACGACCAAGAAGCGGGTGGAGAAGTTGAGGTACATGCATCGGAATCCCGCTAAGCGGGGGCTCGTGCAGTCACCCGAGCAATGGCGGTGGAGCAGCTATCGGTTTTATCTGTTGGAGGAAGTCGGGGCCGTGCAGGTGAACGTTGGATGGACCGAGATTTCGTTTCGGGATCAAGTGGCGTAGCTTCGCCGCCGTAAGCGGTCCAGTCCCGCCCCTTCGCACACAGGACGCGAAGGAACGGGGCACCCGCTGTCTGTTGGTGCACGCGAAGGTCAAGACCCGGGCCACCCGCCTCCTTGACAACCGGAAAGCCCCCTAACTCCTTCGGGCTCAAGATTTTGCCCCTAACTGACTGAGCCCCACAGATTTCTGCGAGATTTTCCCCTAACTCCATGATTCCAATAGATCGAGGGGGGAGGGGGGCACCCCATATAACCAAGTAGTAACCCCCCATCCCAAAACAGGAATCGAATCAGTTGACTGGCGTCAACATAAACGCATGGTTGTGTCCGTTCTTCGTCCCGTACCCGGTGATCTGACCAATGTTGTTGATCGAGTTCGCGTTGATCAACACCCAACCCGAACCCGCGGGAATCAGCGAGTTCAGATCCTGCATCCCTCCGCTCGAAGTCCATCTCATCGCATGCGGAGCATTGTTAAACAGATTTCCGTACCCAACCACCACGCTCGAATCGTTGACCCCAAATGCGATGCTGTAATTCCCTCCAACCAGCACTCCCAGATCCTGAATCTTCTGCGACGTGTTCCACAGCACCGCATGCCAATGCCCTTGCGTGTTGCTTCCATCCGACTGCCCCACGATTACTCCAGTGTTGTTGATGGAGTTCGCGATGCTCGTCACGCCGCCCGAAAGCGTTCCCAGATCTTTCATCCAGGAACCATTCCACAGAAAGCCGTGCGACTTGAAAGGCGGACCGTAGTTAAACACCGATTCACCCACAATCTGCCCGCTGTCGTTGATGTCGAGCCCCGCCGTAAAGATTGCCTTCGGAAGCGCTCCCAGATTCTTGATGTTCTTGTTCGTCCAGCTCGTGGCATTCACGAGCCCGCTGCTCAGGAACGAATCGCCTGCGATCACTCCTGAGGAATTGATTTCGAAGGCTGCGCTGGAAGAGCCTCCCGAAAGCGTTCCCAAACTCGTGATCGCTCCCGTCGATGACCACTGCACCGCGACGAAATTGGTCGCGGGCTTACCCTTCACGTTGGAATAGCCCACGATCGTGCCCGCATCGTTCAGCCCGATTGCGCCGCTCACCGTCGCTCCGGAAAGCGTACCGAGATCTTTGATCCCGCCGCTCTTCGTCCAGGAGAACGCATGCTGCCCCGCAACCACGCCAGTGCACGGATAGCCTTCCGAGGTCTGCGTATCCGAGCAACCCACAACTTCTCCGAGATTGTTAATCCAAAAGCCGCTGCTTTCGTTATCACCCTTCAACACGCCGATGTCGGTGATGGTATAAGTTTGCGCTGACGCCAGTGCAGCCATAGCCAAGACGAGCGTCACCCACACTCCCGCGATCGTGCTTTTCATAGAAGCCCCCAAATTGGTTGATGTGGCGTCAGTATGGCCATCAAGCAGAGACTTGTAAACTCCCATTAGTGCAACATTCAGCAATGTCATGCTGACGTTCCGTCCGATGAGCTCTGCTCGCTCAAGTCAAGTCGCTTGAAATGCGTTGAAATCGGAGAAGAGTTGATGTAGGGTGTGAAGTCCACACAGGCCCTGCGCCTGCCAGAGAGACGAGCGGATCCCTTCCTTCCTTCCTCCCTTCCGATCATCTCGAGTGGACGTCGTCTATCTCGAACACAGGTGTCTCTGCCATGCGAGCGATCCCAGCGTCGTATGTTTCAGGTTCTTGTCGCGCCCTTCGTTTCACGGTCCTCCTAACCATCATTACGGCTCTCATGCTCGTCACATCCATGCGAGCGCAGGATGCTGCATCGCAAGCAGTCACAAGCGTGCGCCCGCTGATCACCCAGACCATCGACGAAACGCGCCTCACACGCTTGCGAGGAAACACACATCCACTGGCTCGTCCGGAATTCGATCTCGGTACGGCGGAAGCAAGCCTGCCCATGCAGCGCATGCTTTTAGTGCTGAAGCGTAGTCTCGACCAGGAACATCAGCTGCGTAAGTTACTCGACGACCAGCAGGATAAAGCTTCCCCGAACTATCACAAGTGGCTCACGCCGCAGCAATACGGCGAGCAGTTCGGCCCCTCCGAGAGCGACCTGCAGACGATCACCTCATGGCTGCAATCCCACGGATTCCAAGTCGGCACCACCAAGGGCCGAACAGTATTGGAATTCTCTGGCACCGCAGGACAAGTCCAGGAAACCTTCCACACCACGATGCACAAATACCTCGTCAACGGTGAGCAGCACTGGGCCAACGCCAGCGACCCCATGATTCCGACGGCACTGACTCCCGCAGTCACCGGTGTCCTGACGCTGCACAATTTCATCAAGAACCCCACTCTCCACTCCTTGGGACAGCCGGTCGCGGCCAAGGTGCTTCCGGGCAAAAAGCCGCAGGTCACCTTCCCCGAGAGCACGGGGGATATTCATGCACTTTCCCCGCAGGACTACGCGGTGATCTACAACTTGAATTCTCTGAACTCGGCCTACTACGCATCCATCGCTGTTGTCGGGCGCAGCAATCTGTACAACGGCGGGGAAGACGTCAGCAACTTCCTGGGGCTTTTTGGCGGAGCGTCTTTCTTGATTACGCTCAACGGCCCGGATCCCGGCGATCTGGGCGGAGGCGAGGAAGGCGAAGCCACGTTGGATGCGAGTTGGGCGGCAGCAATGGCCCCGTATGCGACCGTCAACCTTGTTGTCTCCGCCAGCACCGACACGACCGATGGTGTCGACTTGTCGGAGACCTACATCGTCGAAAACAATTTCGCCGGAATCATGACAGAGAGTTTTAGCGCTTGTGAACTCTACGCCTCTGACTCGGAGCTCGCTTTCGCCAGTGCGATGGCGGAACAAGCCGCGGCGCAAGGAATTACCTACATCGTCTCGACCGGTGACAACGGAGCCTCAGGCTGTGATAACCCGAACGTCGCGCCCGCCTCTTATCCGGTCTCCGTCAACTATCTCGCCTCCACCGCATTCAATGTCGCTGTTGGAGGCACGATGTTCAATGAAAACGGGCAAGACAGCAAATACTGGTCGACCACGGCTCCGATTTCCGAGAGCGCCCTTTCCTACATTCCGGAGAACGTGTGGAATGAAAGCAGTCTGAGCAACGGATTATGGGCAGGCAGCGGTGGAATCAGCGCCGGAAACATCGCCTCTGGAGTTGGCACGACGGGCGGTGTGCCGAAGCCAACCTGGCAGTCTGGCCTTCCCTCCATTCCTGCCGACGGAGTGCGCGATCTTCCCGACATCTCACTCACCGCCGCCTCTCACGATCCCTATCTGCTCTGTCTGGAAGGCTCCTGTGTCCCGGACAGCCAAAACAACATTTACATCTACTTCGCGAGCGGTACTTCCGCATCCGCACCTGCATTCGCGGGAATCATGGCGTATGTGGACAGCCAGAATGTATCTGTTACAGGGAGTCCGCGCGTCGGAGCACCCAACTACGTTCTCTACCGGCTGGCGGCAACCCAGTCCTCGTATCCTTCCCAGTGCGACGCGTCCAGTACAACCGCTCCTCCCGCTGCAACTTGTATTTTCAATGATGTAACCGTTGGCAATAACATGGTTCCGGGCGAATCGGGAACGGAATATCAGTCCGGCGCGGGCTACGACTTGGCCACGGGACTCGGGTCAATCAACGTCGCGAACCTGGTGTCGAACTGGAATAGCGTCACGTTCAATCCGACGACCACCACATTCTTAATGGATTCGACGACGAGCATCTCGCACGGGACGCCGGTGAGCTTCAACGTTACGGTCGTGCCCAACAGCGGCACGGGCATCCCGACTGGCGATGTGTCGCTGGAGGCCCCCGCAGGCCTCAGTCAGCAGGGAGCTTCGGGTCTGATGCTCGTGGGGAATTACAAACTTGCGCAAGGCGCCGTCACGTCGTCAACCGCGCAACTTCCAGGCGGAGGACCGTATTCGGTGACCGCGAACTATTCGGGGGATGAAACCTATGCCCCGAGTCAGTCTTCCGCGGTATCCGTCACGGTTACCCCGGAAGTGAGCACGACCACCGTGTCGGTTTTGACCCCGGATCAATATGGAAATGGCATCGCCTTCACGGGCGGACCTTTCGGAAGTTTCGTGTACTTGCGCGCCGATGTTGTTGGCCAATCCCAACAGGGTTTTGCGACCGGTACGGTGACTTTCACCGACAGTTTCGGGGCAATCCCGGGCGGCGGAACTTTCTCCTTGAATGGCCAAGGAAATACCGCTACTCCCAACGGAGTCTTTAATTTCGACACCGGCACGCACATTATCTCAGCCAGCTATGGCGGGGATGCCAGCTTCAATGCGAGTTCGTCGGCGCAGTCTCAATCGTTCACGATCACGCCGGGATTCTTCGCTGCGATTGCATCGGGGCAGACCGTATTGATTTCGGCTCCGGGTGGTACGGGATCCACTTCCGTAAGCGTCTCCAACTCCAGCGGGTTCAGTGGTAACATCAGCCTGGCTTGCTCAGGTCTTCCGTCGGAAGCCACGTGCACCTTTTCGCCCGCAAGTATCTCTGCTGCTGGCACAGCCAGTACAACGACTGTCTCCATCACTGTAACAACCAAAGCGGCCACAGCAATGTTGCATCCTCAACAGCGACGCTATTGGCCGGCACAGTGGCTCGCGGGAATGGGCTTGCTCTTTTCCTTTGTCCTGGTGGGAAAGCGGAAGAGTTCTCGCGGGTTGTTCTTGCCGCTTATCTTGGTGCTGGTGATTGTCGTGCCAGGTTGCGGAGGGGGAGGAAGCAGTGCAAGCCACAATCCGCCGCCAGATGCCGGCACACCGACTGGTGTTTCCACTGTAGTCGTAACTGCCACCAGCGGTTCGATCGCAAGCACGTCCAGCTTCACCCTGGTTGTGCAATAAAACCTCGACTCTGACTCATGTCGCCGACTCCTTCACAGCGAGTATGTGGCGAACCGCTGTGTCCCGTCGGTCTCTGAGCGCGCGCGTGGTGTACGATTCATTCGTACTCATTTCATTGCCATGAAACTTTCTGCCATTGCTTCTGCTCTGGATGCACGCCTCGAAAACGGCTCCCCCGACACCGAAATCATCGGCCTCAACGGGATTGAACACGCTGGGCCCGGGGAACTCACGTTTGTGTCGAATCCCAAATACTCGCCGTCGGCGCGGACTACCAAGGCGTCGGCCGTCATTGTCGGGGAAGACTTCCCTGCTATCCCTACCGCTATGTTGCGGGCAAAGGATCCTTACTTAACGTTTGCGCGCGCGCTCGAGCTTTTTCATAAACCTGTGCGTTACGCGCCGGGGATCCACGCGACCGCGGTGGTTGCTGCCAGCGCAAAAATCGGCACGAATGCTCACATTGGGCCATACGTTGTCATCGCAGAGGATGTCGAGATCGGGAGCAATTCTGTGCTGTTGGCGCACGCCGTGATTTATCGTGGCGTAAAGATCGGCAACGATTTTTTCGCCCATGCCCACGCGGTGGTGCGCGAAAATTGCCGGATTGGCAACAATGTCCTCCTGCAGAACGGCGTCGTGATTGGAGCGGATGGGTTCGGCTTCGCGAAAACTTCTGAGGGACGCTGGCACAAGATTCCGCAACCCGCACCGGTCGTGATCGAAGACGATGTGGAAGTGCAAGCCAACTCGTGTATCGACCGTGCCAGCGTGGGCGAGACCCATATTAAGCGCGGGGTTAAGGTGGACAACCTGGTGCAAGTCGGTCACGGATCGACAGTCGGTGAAGATGCCTTACTGTGCTCGCAGGTCGGGCTCGCCGGATCCACCGAAATCGGAAACCGCGTCATCCTTACCGGCCAAGTCGGAGTCGTTGGCCACTGCAAAGTCGGCGACAATGCGATCGTGACACCGCAAAGCGGCGTGGCTCACGACATTGATGCCGGCGCGCTGGTGAGCGGAGCGCCCGCAGTCGATCACAAGCTGTGGCTTAAGTATTCCGCCATCCTGCCGCGACTGCCCGAGATTGCTCGGGCGGTGCGGAGTAAGAAAAACCAGGTCCTCACCACAGAGGACACAGAGATCACAGAGAAAAGCTAGGCAAAGGCCTCACCACGTAGGACACAGGGATCACAGAGAAGAGCTAGGCGAAGGCTGTGCCGCCTCGCTCTTTTTCGACGGGAACAGTTGCAGGCGTGAACTGCCGGCACTCTTCCGGCAAGCCACTGTCGATGGCGGCGCGGACTTTTTCCATCAGCGAATCACGATCACCGAAATCTTTCGGTTCAATGGGCGGATGGAAAATCACCGTCACCAAACCTGGCTTAATCGCGAACCTCGCCTTGGGCATGGTGTAGTGCGTCCCGACGATCGTCACGGGAACCACTGGAACGTCGCACTCAACCGCAAGGTAGAACGGACCCTTTTTGAAAGGCAAGAGCTTACCGTCGAACGATCGCTTGCCCTCCACGTAGATTGTCATATTAAGGCCCTGCTCGACCACAGCTCTCGCCGCGCGCACCGCTTCAATACCGGCATCGCGATTGCCACGGTCGACCGGAACGAGAGATCCCATCCGCATAGCCCGGCCGAGAATCGGGAACTTGAAAAGTTCTTTCTTCACCATGACCGAAGTGCGCTTGGGAATCAGTGGGATTTGAATCGGGGGATCAAGATTCGATATGTGATTCGTCATGAAAATATAACTGCGGGAGTGGTCGAATCGGTCGAGCCCGACAGTTTGAACGCGCACCCCGGTAATCCATACGCCAGCCCACGCGCCCCACATAAAAAGACGATAGAGAACCCAAACATCGCCCATGATGTAGCTGGCTGGAAAGCCGATCAGTGCGGCCACCGGCGCTGCCAACGTCCAGAATATCAACATGAGGATGGTGCGGATCATTTCCCATTATCCCCCGTTGCTGAGGAGGCCCCTTGAGCTTCACCTTTCAGCCAGGCAGCACGACGCGCGCGTTGCTGCTCGGTGACCTGATCGAGACTCTTCACATCGTAGGAAACTTCCTGACGGCTTCCGATCGTCCACTTGAGTTCGCGCTCGGCCCCACGGCGCGGTCGGATCTTTACGGTAAGCGCATCGCCAGGATTCATCCGTGCCAACTCCTGCCGCGATTCCTGCCCCGCCGGCTTGCCCTGCAACTCAACAATCGTATCGCCGACGTGCAGTCCCGCGTGCTCGGCCTCGCCGCCGGGAGTCACGGCTACAACAGACATAGGTCCATCGAAGTTGCGGGATGCGGCAAAACCTGCATCGGGCAAGGTGTTCATCGTGGTCTCGACGCGCAACCCAACGGAGCGAAAGAAATCATTCCAGGGTATTTCCTCCGTCCCAGCCACGTACTTTGCGAAGAACACCGCTAGATCGGCATGGCTGACAGCCTCAGCCGCCTCGCGCACTCCTTGGGAATCGTCAAAGTAACGACCCTTCTTGGCGTAGTTCTGGTTCATCCACTGCATGACTTCCCGCAGAGACGTTTGCCCGTGACTCTGGTCGCGCACAGCAAGATCGAGCATCACACCCAGGAGTTCACCAATGTTGTAGTAGGAAACACTGCGATCAGGACGGCGGTAATATCCGTTGCCCTCAAGCCAGGCGTCAAGGCTCGAGTCCTCGGCTGACTGGGTGAGATGAGCAGGCCGGCGCTCAAACTCCGTGATCTGTTCCCCCAGTCGCTCCAGATATTGCTTCTCGTCGATCAATCCGGCGCGTAATCGAATGATACCTTCGGCCGTGCTGGTAACGCCCTCGCTGAACCACAATGCGCGCGTGTAATTCTCCTTGGTGTAGTCGACGGGTTCGAGCGTCTTGGGGCGAATGCGTTTGACATTCCACAGGTGGAAGAATTCGTGCGCTGTAACGCTGGTCAAGGGATCCAACGATTGCTTGATCGTCTCCGCATTCAGTTCGATCGCAGTAGAGAACGCATGTTCCATGCCGCCCCCGCCGGGACCTCGTGGGAAGTGATACAGGAAAGTGTAAGTGTCGAACGGACGGTCGTTCATCCAAGTGGTAGCCGCAGAAATAATCTTGTGCAGAGCGGCGATGATCTTGGTCATGTCGTAATCCGCGGGATCGGCGTCGACGACAACGCGGAAGTGGCCGCCCGCCTCGTCGAAGCTGGATTCCTGGAAATTTCCGATCTCAACGGGGGAATCGACCAAGCGATCATAGTTGGGGGCATCCAACTCTTCGCTCGAGGAAGACGGCAGGGGCGTGGCAACGCGCCATCCGGCCGGAATGTGGCTAAGGTGGACGTGCAGAGGCGTAGACCGAGCGTCCACGGGATACATCAGGAGTTGCGCAAGATTCAGAAAGGCGTGATGCGAGTTTAATTGTGCTCCAAAAGGTCCAGGCGAATCGACGTAGATCTGATACTCCACGATGGCGCCGGCATCGGCTCCTTGAATCTGCCAGCGGCTCTTATCGAGCGCATGGATCCGCAGCGCATGGCCGGAACGATCTTTAGCGCGAATCCAATTGATGTACTGCGCGAAATCGCGGATCTGGTACAGAGCGTTCCATACGGGAAGTTGAAGTTCGCGCTCAGCACCGCCCGCAGGCAGAACGATTTGTACTTCGACCAGATGCTGTTCGGGAGAAGAGAGAGAAATGGTATATCCGATCGCCCCGGCCGACTGAGCAATCGACGCGGAAGATACCGCGAGAATTGCGGCACAAAGATAGATGCAGAAGGATCGACGACCGACCCGGCACAGCATCATCGCTTCCCTGCCAGATCGCGCAGGCGCGCCGGCAATTTTTCATAAATTCCGCCGAAGCCGCCATTGGAGAGAATGGCCACGACGTCACCGCTGCGCATTTCAGGCGCGATGGTCTGCACGATGGCATCTGCATCCGCGAGAAGCCTTGCCTGACGTCCGTTTCGTTGGATTTCACCGGCGAGTGCGGGCAATTCCAGGCGCTCGTTTTCTGGAACTGCTTCAGAGCGAAAGACTCCAGCGACGATGACTTCGTCGGCTTGCGCCAGGCTGCGGGCCAAATCGGTTTGCAAGACGCGGCGACGCAGCGTGTTGGAACGCGGCTCCAGAATAGCCCAGAGTCGCGCCTTCGGGTAGCGCGCCCGAAGGGCTTTCAACGTTCCGGCAATGGCGGTGGGATGATGCGCGAAGTCGTCGATGATGGTGATGCCGTTGACTTGCGCCTTGACTTCCAGTCGGCGCTTGACGCTCTTGAAAGTTTTCAGGGCGGCAGAGATTGATTCTTTTGAGACGCCGCACGAAGCAGCCAGCGCCGCTGCTGCCGTCGCATTCCACACGTTGTATTCCCCGGCAAGCGGGAACTCGAGGTCAGCCCACGGCTTTCCATCATGCAGAACCGTCCAACAAGTCCGTGCAGGTTCGAGACGGAGGTTCGTCACTTTCCAGATCGCACCAGGTCCGGCGCCGTAGCGGTCCACGGGGCAGAACGCCTTGGCCAAACAGCGCTCCAGACTGGGGCTCTCGGCCGCATCGCCGGTAACGCCGTCGAAGGCCACGATGCGTCCCCGGCGCGGGATGAGATTCACCAGACGTTTGAATGCCGTTTCGACAGCATCCAGGTCTTTGTAGATGTCGGCATGATCAAACTCGACCGAGGTGAGAATCACCGAGTCGGGAAAGTAGTGCAGAAACTTCGGGCCCTTGTCGAAGAAGGCAGTGTCGTACTCGTCGCCTTCGAGGATGAAGTGCTTGCCTTCGCCGAGATGAAAGCTCGAGCCAAAGTTTTCGGCGATGCCGCCAATCAGGAACGATGGTTGCAATCCAGCAGAGTAGAAGATCCACGCCAGCATCGATGTTGTCGTGGTCTTACCGTGGGTTCCAGCAACGACCAGCACTTCTTTGTTCACGAGGAATTCGTCGTGCAACAGTTGCGGGAGAGAACAAAACGGAATGCGCTGATCGAGGACGTATTCCAGTTCCACGTTACCCCGTGACATCGCATTACCGACCACAACGAGGTCCGGCCGCGGCTCGAGGTTCTTGGCGTCGAACGGTTGCGCGACGAGGATTCCCAACTCGCGCAAGAAATCGGACATCGGAGGATAGGCTGCGGCGTCGGATCCGGTCACGTGGAAGGCTCGCTGCTTCAGCATTCCTGCCAGAGAGGCCATCGCTGTGCCGCAGATGCCGATCAGGTGAATATGTTTTTTGTGATTCATCTTGCTACTCAAATCAATGTTTCTCGACTAAAGATCATGGGGTGATCGCTGATTCCAAAATCCTGAATGTTACTTGCTCATTGCGCACTGTGAGCCTCGAACGCACGCCGAACGGCAACGTGATGTTTCTCGATGAAACGTGTCCCGACTTCACTCCGAAGGCAACGGGCACTCCCAGGTCGCCGACAATCCTAGTGATTACTTCTTGCAGCGTGTACCCCTGATTGGCCGCCTGTAGGCAATCAAGCATTTCTCCGAAGATGATGCCCCGTACGTGATCGAGATGACCGCCTAACGCCAGTTGCATCAGCATGCGGTCGATCTGATACGGCTTAGTGGCCAGATCTTCGAGAAACAGAATGGTCCCCTTGGTCTTGATCTCGTAAGGCGTGCCCAGCGACGCCACCAGGATCGAAAGGCATCCCCCATAAAGAATGGCTTCGGCTTCGCCGTCGACCAAGGCTCTGACGTCGGGGTTCACGGGCACGTCCCAAGCGGTGGTGCCGGAAACGGCCGCTTTCCATGAAGCCACGTCAACTCCATCTTCGTGAGCCCAGTCTTTCGCTGCCATCGGGCCATGAATGGTGACCAGGCCCTGGGCATCATGAAAATAGGTCAAGAGCGTAGTGATATCGCTGTAACCGATGAAGAGTTTGGGATGCGCGCCGATGTTTTTGAGATCAAGTTCCTCAAGCAGATAGTTCGCGCCGTAGCCGCCACGCGCGCAGAGGATGGCGCGCACCTCATCGCGCATGAACATTTCTTCTAACTCGCCCGCACGCCGCTTGACCGAACCGGCGAAGTAGAGATCCTGCTCAAGAATTGAGTCGAAATAGAAAGGAACGTACCCAGCGCGGCGGAGCGCGTCGCAGCCCGCCTCCAAGTCACTGCGCTTGAGATTGCTCGCAGGCGCAACGATGCCCACGGTATCGCCGGGACGAAGGGCGCGCGGCTTCACGGGTTGATGATTCGTCGAGGACATGGGTGGAGCGCTGTTGGGTACTGCGAAAATCAACTCACAAAAAACTCTCCTCGGCACACCAATTGCGCAGGGCCTCGCAGGAAGACTTGATTGCCATTCTTGCGAACGGTTTGAGTTCCTCCCGGCGCATGCACTCGGACCGGCGAAGCCACGTGGCCAGTGGCTAGAGCGGCGACTGCGGACGCGCACGATCCTGTGCCCGAAGATTGGGTTTCGCCAACACCGCGCTCGAAGAAGCATGCTCGCACGTCATGCTTGCCGTCGATGGCAACAAATTCTACATTCACACCTTGCGGAAAGTGGGCGCTGCGCTGGATTTCGGCCGCACGCAGTTGCCAATCGGGTGCGAACGCGGAGACAAAGGTCACGAAGTGCGGATTACCCATCGACACCGGAATGCCGCGGAGTTCGACGCCTGCCGTCTGCAAGGCAAGTTCATTTTCGACGATGGCTTCTCCCATTTCGATTTCAAACTCGTACGCTGAAGCGGTGCGCGAAGTGAGGGTACAGATTTTCATTCCGGCCCCAGTCAGAATCGAAATCTTTTCTTTACCCTGCTGGACGCATATATAGGCGGCGACACAGCGGGTGCCATTGCCTGAGATCTCAGCGGAGGATCCGTCGGCATTGATGAGCCGAATCTCTACATCGGCGGTGAAATGGGGAAGCATCCACTCGACGCCGTCGGCGCCAACACCATTGTGGCGATCACAAATTCGACTGGTAAAGGCGGCGATATCTTGGGGAGCCAAGGCGCCATCGATTAACAGGAAATCGTTGCCGCAGGCGCTGGCTTTCACGAATGGAATGGTTCGAGCGTCCGAATTCACTCGGGATCCACCCGTCCAAGCGAGGTCACGCCGCTCAGAATCGACGATGCCTTCATGAGTTGGAATAGTAGCTTCTGATCACGGTTGCAACCCGCAACGTCAAACTGCACGCGAAGGTGCTGGCCGCTACTTCCAGTCAGCACGTTTTGCATCATGCGGTGCTGCGTTTCCAGGATGCGATTGACCTCGTTGCTGATCTCTTCCAGATTGGCGCCCGTCACCTCGTAACTACTTAACAGCACTTTGAGGTTAAAAGTTTCTTCCAGGTGCCCAAGAGAAAAGAGCGCAATCAGGACGAGACCGGTGGCAAAGATGGCCGTCAGATAAAGGCCTCCGCCCGCGGCCATTCCCACCGAAGCAACTACGAAAAGGGTGGCCGCTGTTGTCAATCCGGTTGTCAGGCCGCGCGTGTGCAGGATCGAACCCGCACCGATGAAACCAATGCCAGGTATGATTTGCGCTGCAATTCGCGCTGCGTCGGAAGGAACGCCCGCCAGCCTCTCCGAAAGCAAGGTGAACATCGCCGCGCCGAAACAAATAAACATATTGGTACGCAAGCCTGCTGCACGATGCTTGAACTCGCGTTCCAGGCCGATGAGGCCGCCGAGAATCGCCGCCACGATCAATCGTGTGATCGAGCTGCCGACGGCTCCGCTCGCCATCTCCCCGCGCAAAATGTCGAAGAAATGCTTCCAGGTCATGAGGACGAAGGCCTGCCCGAAGCAGACTTCCGATGGCCGGATTTTATCATTGGATTCGTCGGCGCCAACGTTACCTGCGTGATTACCGGGCGCGATAGACGGCGGCCCGAGCCTGGCCTGTCACGTGGATCTCGACCAGTTCCGGAAGATGACGGCCCTGCATTGACTGCCACACATTGTCCCCTTCGAAGGCAACGACGTAGTCGGCATATCGGGATGGATCGGCCAGCGCTCGTTCCCACAAACCATCGGGATCGACGGGTTGCTTCCACGTCCGATGATTGCCCTCGTTGATCGTTCGTTTGAGAGGAATACCAGCTTGCTGCAATGCCCCGACATGATCGCCCAGATACATCAAAAGAGTCGACTCGGGCGGCAGCTTTTGTAACCAGATGGCAAGTTGCGCCTCAAGCTGGTTGCGCGTTCGCATGTTGATCTGGGCTTCGTTCAGGGAGATAGGCGTGTTTCGCCAGATCAAGGCATAACTCGCAAGCACGAACGCGACTAGCACGAGTACTACCGCGAAACGCAGCCGCGGCTTCCACTTCTCCGACTGCAATCCCATATATGCCAAAACACCAAGACATGCCGCGAACGCCGGCAGCAACTGCAATCCGTAACGAACGTTGTAGTGCGAAAACGGCCACCATTGAGGAATGAAGATTGGAACTCCGCCGTAAGCTACGGACAGTGTGTAGAACGGAACCGGGATCAGTAACAGAAGAATAATCCATGACCCCGCAGGCAGAAACCCGAGCCTTTTTGATTGATGGGACCTCAGACTCACCGCCACAGCGCCTGCGATCGCGAGCAGCACCCAGGTTCGCTGCAACCATTCGCTCTCAGCCATATTGGCCTCGGCCGACTTCAGAAAATACATTCCAGCCAGGAGAACGTTGCCGCTGCCCGGATGCCCCGTATTGCCCGCGTTTTGGGTTCGCCGTTCGATTGCCATCGCTGAGTAAGGACCATTCGCAAATTCCAGAGGATTGCGATAGACAATTCCGTTGTACGCAAGCCAAAGGCCGGGAGCCGCAGCCACAAGCAACAAGAACTTCGCTAACGAACCTCGCGAAAACTTGAAGGTTGAGGAATGTTGCACCCCCGTTTTCCTTGGAAGCAGCTGGAGCAACACGACAACCAAAGCCACGGCTACTGCCAGGAACCATCCGTCATAGCGCGTCAGGCAAGCCGCGCCAAGACACAAGCCGCATTTCGTAAGAGCCTTCGCATCTCCCCGTACGAACTCCTCGAAATAGATCACCACCCAGATGAAGAGAGCGAGATAGAGCGCTTCGCCCATCGCGGTGGTTTGCATGTAGATGAGATTCGGATTCGCCCCGTATACGATGGCCGCTGTCCAGGCAGCAACGCGCGCGCGACCACCGGGTTGAACTCCTCGCGACAAAACACCGCGAACCAACCGGAAGATTCCAATCACACCAAATACATAGGCAACCATCGAAGGAATCGATCCCCCCACGCCGCGCTGCCACATCTCCTTCGAAGCAATGAACGGAATCATCAACAGGTGTGGTAGAGGAAGCCACACCGTACCCAACTGCAAAAGGCCGGGAGTCTTCGAATCGAAGACACGGCGCGCAATGTTGATGTGCGCCACCGCGTCGCCGTAGAGCAATACATCACCACGCTGGAAGTAGAACAAGAAAGAAAACACCGAAACACAAGTCGCTAGCCACGCAAGAAGCCTGACCTCAGAGTCCCAGTTGGAAGCAGGGGGCGCGTGATTTATTTGCTTGGGCACAAAACGGATGTCCCCGAAGGCCTGCGCGGGCTATTCGAGGTGAGTCAATTCACGGAAGATCTGAAAACGAGCATCAATTTCTTCTCGAGTAAGCGACTGCAGACTCTCAGTCCCGAAACGCTCGACTGCGAACGATCCCATCACCCCGCCGTAGAACAATGCGCGCTTCAGGACTTCGCGATTCAATTCCTGTTGTGAGGCAAGGTATCCCATGAACCCACCGGCGAACGAATCGCCCGCACCGGTAGGATCCTTAACCTCTTCGATCGGCAACGCCGGAGCACGAAACGGATGATGACCAATTCCAAACGCACCTTCCCGAAAGAAAATCGTTGCTCCGTATTCCCCGTGCTTGATCACGAGTGCCTGCGGTCCCATGGACAGCACCTTATTGGCCGCGCGCGGCAGGTTGGTTTCGCCGGCAAGCATCTTGGCTTCCGTATCATTGATCAGAAGCACGTTCACGAGCTTCAGCGTTTCGGTGAGCTCTTTCAGCGCTCCCTTGATCCAGTAATTCATGGTGTCGCAGCCGGTCAGACGCACACCATTCATGGCGCGCCGCACGTTGGCTTGCAGCGTGGGCTGAATATTTGCCAGAAAGAGGAACTCGGTGTCCGCGTACTCCTTGGGAATCCGTGGCTGAAACGTCTCGAAGACATTCAGATCCGTGTAGTTTGTTTTCGCTTCGTTGAGGTTGTCGGTATAGGAGCCGCCCCACCGGAATGTCTTACCTTTGGCGCGCTCGAGGCCACGAATATCAATTGCATGCTGTTGAAAAACCTGCTCCTGCTCGGCGCCGAAATCCTCGCCGACTACAGCCACGACGCGAACCTTAGTGAAATAGCTGGCGGCCAGAGAAAAGTAGGTAGCAGCGCCACCGAGAATGTTGTTGACGCTGCCCGAGGGCGAAGTGACGTCATCGAATGCAACCGAGCCGACTACGAGAATGCTCATCTTTATCAGTGACTCCAAGGTAGTGGCCCGTGATCAGTGGTCAGTGGCCAGAAATTTCCAGCTTCTTTACTTCACGTATTTACCCAAGATCAATTTCAGCTTTTTCTTGGTGGAGACGGGAATCTTTTTGGGATCGGTCAGGATTGCGTGGGCCAGCGCCGAGGCGCACTTGCAGGAACGATCGCGGGGCATCGCGCCTACGGTGGCGCGGACTACCCTGGTGGCATTTTCTGCGTTCTTCAGGAGAACAGCAACGATCTGATCGACGGTCACCGAGTCATGGTGTGGATGCCAACAATCGTAGTCAGTCACCATAGCGACCGTGACGTAGCAAAGCTCGGCTTCGCGCGCCAGCTTCGCTTCCTGGAGGTTGGTCATGCCGATGACGTCCATGCCCAGGCCGCGATACACGTTCGATTCCGCCTTGGTAGAAAACTGCGGACCTTCCATGCAAAGGTAGGTTCCGCCATGCTTACCCACAACGCCGACCTTCTTGCATGCAGACTCAACGACCCCAGCGAGTTCTCCGCAGACAGGTTCCGCAAAGGCGATATGCGCTACGACGCCACCTCCGAAGAACGTATCGACCCGATGCCGGGTGCGATCGAAGAATTGATCGGGGATCACGAAATCCAGCGGCTTATGCTCTTCTTTCAGCGATCCCACCGCGGAAATGGAAACAATGCGCTCGACACCAAGCTGCTTGAAACCGTGAATGTTGGCGCGGAAGTTCAGTTCACTCGGCAGGATGCGATGGCCTCGCCCGTGGCGCGCCAGGAATGCGACCTTACGGCCCTCGAGCATTCCGCAGACATAAGCGTCAGAAGGCGCTCCAAACGGGGTCTTCACTCGCACTTCCTTTGTCTTCGTCAGCCCCGGCATTGCGTAGAGGCCGCTGCCGCCAATTATTCCGATTTCCGCCTGTCCCAATCATCCTCCAGAATCTGTGCGCGAGCGCAAGTCAAACCCGTGATTATACAGGACGCGAAGCACGCTCCCCTCGCACGATCGGCAGATCTGAGAGCGCTACAATTTGAGCTATGAGGTTCTGCGTTGCTGTCTTCTGCTTGTTGCTATCGTGTGGATTCGTTCAGGCACAAGAGCCTGGCAAGCGCCCGGCCGAACCCGATTCCGTAACGGTTCCGGCAGCGATTGATCACAACCGGGTTGTGATCATTGCTGAACTCACGTTGCCCAACGGTTCAACCGAGCGCGTTCGAGCATGGGTGGATAATGGTAATCCAGACCTTGAGTTATCGCGCCGCCTTGCGACGCTGCTCGGTCTCGCGGTTTCCTGCAATGACCATGAATGCTCTTCGCCCGCGCCACAGGCATTGACGGTCGGGGGAATGAAGATTTCTCTCGTGGGCATCAAAGAAGCGAAGATTCCACTGAGGCCTGTGACTGCGGCCTCAGTGCTGGCCCCGGGCATGAATGCGGAGGTCAACCTGCCTTCGAGCCTTCTGCGGCATTACGACGTGCTGATCGATTTTCCCGGTCACAAGTTCTCGATCGGCGCGCCGGGCACGATTCATTTCCGCGGACCAAGCGGGAAGGTGCAGATCAATGCGGAGAATGGGCTGATCCAGGTTCCCAGCCAACTTGAAAACAAGAAATACAATCTTGCGCTCGACATTGGGTCGTGCATTAGTTTTCTGTCGGAGGACCTGTTCGACAAGCTCACTTCCGCCCATCCAGATTGGCCGCACATGACCGGAGCCGTGGGCTCGGCGAACATGTGGGGTTTAGAGGATGAACCCAAGTGGAAGGTGATGCGCGTGGACCGCGTGCAGTACGGGCCGCTCTTCCTCGCCAACGTCCCCGTTGTCGATTTCCCGAAAGACCGCCTGGAGTTTTTTGCCAAGCGCGCGGGCATCCCAACTGCTGGGCTGATCGGATCGAATGCTTTGGTGAATTACCGGGTAGGCCTTGATTATGCGCACTCGATTGTCTACTTCGAGTTCGGACGCATGTTCAACTTCCCTGATTTTGACGTCATTGGCCTCACTCTGCGTCCGGAAGATGACGGCCGGTTTACGATCCTGGGCGTCGCCGAGTTCGAGGGAAAGCCATCGGTGATCCAAGGAACAGAGGGCGTGCAGGTGGGCGACCATCTGGCTGCGGTTGATGGCATTCCCGTAGCGGGCTCCACGATGGGGCAAGTGTGGGCGATGCTCGGAGGAACGCCGGGACAGGATCGCCGATTAACGATTGAGCGAGCGGGCAAGCAATTCAACGTAGCGGCGACGGTGCAGCACTTCCTCGCAGAACTGCCGGATGAAAAAGAGCGCAAGAAAAAATAAGAGGCGTGAAGCTCACCTCGGAACTGCCGGCGTTGAGAATACCTCTTTTTCTAAAGTTGCGGTCGTGGCCGCATCCAGGCTCTCGCTCACCAGCACCGTGTCGCCCTGAGCTTCGATGACGACGGAACCTTCTTCCGTAGTCCAGGCGTGTCGGCCTTTCAGTTGGTCAGGACCGGAAGTTGGCGGATTTGGCGCTTTCCCCGCGACCTCGTCAGCCTTTTTGTAGCGTTGCTTCAACGACTGCGCATAGATCGCGGCGAACTCTGCGGCATTGTCGGCACTCGACCAGCGCGAGACATATAGCAATCCCAAAGGTGTCACCGCGGCCGAATCTGTTTTCGAATCCGGCTTCGGCTTGGCCGCGTAGTAGTATCCTCCGCGCCACTCTGGATACATGCGCTTCGACAGTGGCTTTCCAGAATATTGTTCGATCAGGACGGCGACATCAAATTCTCCCATCGCGCCGATGTCGAACTTCTGGTAGTCCTTGAAGTCGCGCTTGAAGTCGGGCACGGGCATCGGATCAATCTTTTCGCCGGTGATGTACGTCTCCGGCTCCATGATCTGGCGTGTAGTGTGCGGAGGATTTTGCAGCACGGCGGCAAACGCTTTTTCCTTGCCACCTTTCTGCATCAGCTTAACCACGAAGTCCATGCCGTAGCTGTAGGGGAATGTCAGCGATTCCTTCAGGAAAATGGGCGCGGAGTTGAATACCTTGGTGCTGGATGTTCCCGTCAACGTCTCTTCTTGCATAGCGTCGACCATCGCGGGCGACGTCGTAATGGAATGCCCCGTAGGCGCAATCGCGTATTGAAACATCATGGCCTGCGCCTGGCCCTCGATGACGGCTTCGCGAGTGTTGTCCATCTCGTCGTTTTCAATGTCGGCGGGAGTGGGATCCTTCCTGATTTCGGCGAGATCCTTCTCGCCCTTCTTCATCCACTTCTGCAACCCAACCGCCTGGTCCTGGAGCGCGTGCGTCAACTCGTGGGCCATGACCGGTTCCTGCTCTTCGAGAGGGATCCAGTCCAGCAGATTCACGGTTTTGGTCTTGGGATCGTAGTATCCGGCTACTTCTTCGCGCAGCAGGGCCACCAGGAAAGTTTCAAGGTTGAAGTCACGCGGCAGCAGCCCGAACTTCTTCAGCACCAGTTCTGAGCGGCGAAGGCGCTTGGTGTCTTCGTCGTTCAGGTGCTTGGTGAGAAACGCCACCACCTCATCACGGCTCGTCAACTTGCGCTTCACCTCGCGCTTGATGGGAAGTCCCGTCTGCTTGCTATCGAAGTCGAGGATCTGGTCGACGGAGTGGAACAATTCCTCGGCTTGCCGAGGCGTGATTTTGACTTCGTCGTTTTCCTTAGACGGTTCCTGTGGTGGCGGAAGAGGCTTGGGTTCCTGCGCGGTCGACGATGGAGCCGAAGGAGTGCTCTTGTCCGCTTCTTGCGCGACGGCGAGCCGGGCCGAGGTAACGGCAAACAGCACAACCGCCAAAAACAGCCGGAGAATCGCAGAGAAACGCGTTTGAGCCTTATTCATTGAGATTCAGTTTATACGTTTCCGTATACTTTTCCCTCATGACCGCAACTAAGCCTGTCAATCTCTGGACTTCAAACGAACACGCCCGCGACTACCTGGAGCGCGCCGACTCGATTTCTCATCGTGGCGAGGGGGAATCGGCCCTGCTGGAGTTCATCCCACGGAGCACGCGGCGCATTCTCGACCTCGGTACGGGGGATGGTCGCTTGCTGGCGTTGGTCCGGCGCGAACACCCTGACACCGAAGCCGTGGCGGTCGATTTCTCACCAGCGATGCTGGAAGTTGTGCGAACACGCTTTGCCGGGGATTCCTCGGTCAACGTGGTGGCCCACAATTTCGATGAGGCTCTGCCCGCGCTCGGGAAGTTTGATGCGATCATCTCCAGCTTCGCCATTCATCACGTAATACACGAGCGCAAGAGAACACTTTACACGGAGATCTACGAGTTGCTGAATTCGGGCGGCGTGTTCTGCAACCTGGAGCACGTGGCCTCGCCCAGCCAGCGATTGCATGAGGAATTTCTGGAGCGGATCGGATTTACGGTTGAAACTGAGGATCCGTCCAACAAGTTATTAGATGTCGAAACGCAGCTTGGATGGTTGCGCGAGATCGGATTCCAGGATGTGGATTGTGCTTGGAAGTGGCGGGAACTGGCGCTGCTAGTGGGACGACGGTCATAGCGCATACCGGTCGCTGGGTTCTCAGTAAGTGCGGTTACGAGAGAGTGACTTCCCTCGCCACCCACTCCCCTGCTTCCTTTGTTCCCAACGTGCCGCCAATGTCCTGCGTGGTCTTTTTCTGGAGGACGGCTTCGAGCACCGCGGCTTCGATCTTCTGAGCCTCCTTCGTCATCCCCAGATGAGTCAGCATCATGGCCGCTGTCAGAATTGCGCCGAAGGGGTTCGCCATGTTCTTGCCGGCGATCGGGGGCGCCGAGCCGTGCACCGGCTCGAACATCGATGTTCTACCGGGGTGAATGTTCCCGCTGGCAGCCATTCCAAGGCCTCCCTGCAAGCCCGCGGCGAGGTCGGTGATGATGTCGCCGAACATATTGTTGGTGACGATAACGTCGAACTGGCGCGGATCGCGCACCATCTGCATGCACAGGGCATCGACGTACATATGCTGCGCGGTGATTTCCGGATACTCGCCGCTGACTTCTTTAAACACGCGCTGCCACAAGCCTCCCGCATGGGTCATGGCATTTGACTTGTCGCACATTAGGACTTTATTGCGCGGGGACCCGTCGAGTTTGGTTTGACCTTCGCAATACTGAAATGCATATCGGATAATTCGCTCTACGCCCTTGCGGGTATTGATATCTTCCTGCGTTGCAATTTCGTCTGGAGTTCCCTGTTTGAAAACGCCCACCGGCATCGGTGTAGACCCCTTCGGTGTTTTCGCGAAGGACCACGAAATCTATATCTTTGGGCTCGACTCCTTTCAGTGGACACAGCGCGGCATCGAGCAGGCGCACCGGCCGCACGTTCGCGTACAGGTCCATCTTGAAGCGCATGCCCAGCAGAATTTCCTTGGCATGGATGTTAGTCTTCACGCGCGGATCGCCGAACGCTCCGACCAGGATGGCGTCGAAGTCGCGGCCCAACGTGACGAACCCGTCCGGTGGCACCGTGACTTGATCGCGCAAATAGCGATCTGCACCCCAATCGAAATGGGTCAACGCCACTTGAGCGCCGGAGGCTTGAATTACCTTGACCGCCTGTGGGATGACTTCTTGACCGATCCCGTCACCCGGGATAATGGCGATACGCTTTTTCCTTGCCGCCTGTGTTTCCTTTTTCGAGTCCACGGCAGGAAAGTTAACACAATCGCTATAATCGAACTACCAGTATGGGGAATACGGCATTGCAGGCGAGCGGCGAAGGGTTGGGCGCAACGGGCGTCGACGAGTATCGCGGCGCAGCCACGGCGTCGCATTTCGGCGATCCGCACGCCGAGTTCATAGCATTACGCACGAGTTGCGGCGTCTATGACCTCGGATTTCGCGCCAAGATTTCGCTCACCGGCGGCGATCGTGTGCGTTGGTTGAACGGAATGGTCACCAACAACGTCCGCGACCTCGCCGTTGGTCAGGGCGTGTACGCATTTTTGTTGAATCCGCAGGGGCACATCCTGGGCGATCTGTATTCCTACAACCGCGGAGAGTCAATTACGATTGACACCGACCTCGGGCAGGCGGAAAAAATTCTGGCGACGTTTGACCACTACATCATCATGGACGATGTTGAAGTCGCGAACTTCAGCGAACAATTGACGGCCCTGGGCGTTGCAGGCCCCAAATCGACCGGGATGTTGGCGTCGGCCGGGTTCGCGGTCGGCGAAATGCCGCCTTTGCAGGTCCAATCCGTAATGTGGCAAGGTACGGAGTGCAGCGTGGTACGCGGCGAAGATGTTGGTCACGCGGCATACGAGATCTGGACCGCGCCCGCGAATGTCAGGCAACTCTGGGACGCTCTGATTTCTGTCGGCGCCGCACCGGCGGGTTCGAACGCGCTGGAGATGCATCGCATTGTTTCAGGCATTCCGCGTTATGGAGTGGATATCCGCGAACGCGACCTGCCGCAGGAAACCGAACAGGCACGGGCCCTGAATTTCAACAAGGGATGTTACGTTGGACAGGAGATTGTGGAACGCATTCGTTCGCGCGGGGCTGTGCACCGAAAATTCACGGGATTTCTCGCAGAGGGAGCAGGCGCGATTGCTGCCGGCGCCAAGGTGGTTGCGGGAGAAAAAGACGTCGGTGAGGTCACCAGTTCCGCGTACCTGCAGCTCCCGGAACTGCATAAGACGATGGCGCTGGGCTACATCCGGCGCGAGGTCGGTGTTCCCGGACGCGAGGTGATGATTGGCCAGGCGAAAGCGACTGTCGTACAGTTGCCGATCACAGATGCTGCGCTAGCGCGGATTGAAGGTTCTTTGGAGCGGCGTCCGGCTTAACGACAAAGCTTTGACCGCAAGGTCACGATAGAGATTACCAGGAGCGCGGAGAAACTTTCGCGCTGCTTAATTGAGGAAAGAGTCTATGGCTGAGAAGAAACATGAACAATCTGGTTTCAAGGTAACTGATCGTCGGCTGTTCACTTCGGATGGCGAGTTGCGCACCGAGATACCCGAAGAAGTCGAAACGCCAAAGGCTGCGGCAACGGCAACTCCAGAGCCTTCTCCCACGCCAAAGGAACCGGAACCGGTGGCCGCCGACCCCGGTGTGGCGTCGGATCGCGAGATGCCTGCGCCCCCGACCAATGCTGAACAGGAAGCACAAGCCGCCGCCTACCGCCAATCCGCCAAGGACTTGGACACCCAGGTTGAGTTGAGTGGACATTCCGCCAAAGACTTTGAAATTACGTTTGAACGATTTCTTGCCTCGCTCTATATGACCGCGATGATGCAACTGGGCCTCATGCAGCAGCAGGGCGGTCAACCGCAAGTGGACATCATCGGAGCACGCCAGACCATCGACACTCTGAGCTTGATCGCCACAAAAACCAAGGGCAATCTCAGCGCCACGGAAGAGAATTTCCTGCAGAACAGCCTGTACGAATTGCGCATGGCCTATGTCGAGGTGACCAACGCACTCGCACGGCCTCCGCAAGCGGGACCTGCCACCGGAACCAGCGGACGATGAAAGCAACGTTGACCGTGTTGGGCAGTGGAACTTCGATGGGTGTGCCGACGCTGGGGTGCGACTGCGCAGTCTGTCATTCGACCGACCCGCGCGACCGGCGCACCCGCCCTTCCATCATGCTCGAGTACGACGGCAAGGTCGTGCTCATCGACACCACTCCTGACTTTTACACGCAGGCAGTCCGCGAAAACATCACGCGGGTTGATGCCGTGCTTTACACCCATACGCACGCCGACCACATTCTCGGCATCGATGACCTGCGTCCTTTGAGCTACCGGCACAAGCCGGAAAAGTTGCCACTCTACGCACGGCCCGACGCGGCGGCGTTTCTGCGCAAAATGTTCAGCTACATTTTCGATGCCGACTACAAGTTCGGCGGATTGCCTCTGCTCGAATTGCGCCCGATTGATGGTCCCGTGGATGTCCTGGGCGTCCAGTTTGAACCGGTCATCCTGATTCACGGAGAAACCCAGATCTACGGCTACCGCTTTGGATCGGGAGCCTATCTCACCGACCACAGCGAGATCCCAGAATCGTCACTCCATCAACTTGAGGGCTTGGATATTTTGTTCCTGGACGCTCTGCGGCATAAACCGCACCCGACGCATTCAACAGTAAAGAATTCCCTGGCAATCGTGGAGAGACTGAAACCGAAGCGAGCGTTCTTTACGCACATTTGTCACGACCTGGCGCACGAGGCGACAAATGCATCGCTGCCACGCCACGTGCGTTTGTCGCATGATGGCATGAAATTGGAGTTTGAGATCTAACCACGGCTGAAGCTTGCGGTGTCATGCCGTTTTTCGATTCCATGCAAGTCTTCCACAAACTCGAAGACGTTCCCGCTGCCCTCGGGCCGACGTTGGTGAGCGTCGGTAATTTCGATGGCGTACATCGGGCGCATGCTCATGTGCTCGGGGAAATCGTGTCGAGGGCCCGCGCGACCGGGGCAACGGCTGTGGCAGTAACCTTCGAGCCGCATCCCACGCGCATCCTTCGGCCTGAAGCGGGATTGAAGCTTCTCACCCCCACGCCTGAAAAACTGCGCTGGCTGGAGAGTACCGGAGTCGACGCCGTGTTGCTGCTTCCCTTCGGCCGCGATCTCTCGCTGATGACTCCACGTCAGTTTGCCGAGCGCATCCTGAAAAAACAATTGCATGCCCGCGAAGTTCACGAAGGATTCAACTTCCGTTTTGGCCACAAGGCCGCCGGGGATATGAACCTGCTGGCTGAATTCGGGCGTGAGATGGGCTTCGAGGTCAAGGTGTATCCGGAGATGACGCTGCGCGGCGAAACGGTATCGAGCAGCCAGATTCGCAAACTGCTCACTGCCGGTCGCGTGAGCCGGGCGCGGCATCTGCTGGCGCGCCCGTTCTGCATTCTCGGAACGCCCGGGCGCGGACGCGGCTACGGCTCGAAGTACACTGTCCCGACCATCAACCTGGCGCGTTACGAAGAGCTGGTGCCCAAGGATGGCGTCTACGTGACCGGGACTCGCGTAGGAACGGAACGTTTTGATTCGGTCACCAACGTCGGCACTCGTCCAACGTTCGGTGCTGAATCGTTTGCCATTGAGACACACCTGCTGAATTTCCATCCCATTGAATTGCTGCCGGAGACGGAAGTCGAGATCTGTTTCCTGGAGCGCCTGCGCGATGAGATCAAGTTCCCCTCCGTCGACGCCCTGCGGGAGCAGATTGCGCGTGATGTGAAGAAGGCGCGAAGATATTTTCACTTGCTGCGACGAGCGACCGCCTCGCGGTGATTCCGTCCCACTCCTCGCCTCCGCAGGAGTTGCGCGTCTGCATCGAAATCTTCTTCGTCCGTGAGGCTCCGCAAGCACAATTTGAGAATTCGGCTTTAGCCGTTACAATCCGCCAGACCATCTTCACTCGCGCATGGCCATTGGTCCCGTACAGCTAATCCGGCAGGCAACGCCCGGGCAGCGGAGAACGCTGCTGGCCGCGGCTATGGGATGGGCCCTCGACGCCTTCGATGCAATGTTGTATTCCCTGGTGTTGGCACTGCTCATGCGCGATCTGGGCATGAGCAAAACCATTGCCGGATCACTGGGGACGCTGACTCTTCTCGCCTCGGGCATCGGCGGCGTGCTCTTCGGATTTCTGGCAGATCGCATTGGCCGTAAGCACGCCCTGATGGCGAGCATTCTGACGTACTCGATTTGCTCTTTCGCGTCGGGCTTGGCGACCAGCATCGCCATGCTGGCGATCGCCCGATTTTTTCTCGGCCTGGGAATGGGCGGCGAGTGGAACACCGGCGCGACCCTCGTCGCCGAGAGTTGGCCAACGGAATTTAGAGCTAAGGCAATCTCCATCGTGCAGAGTTCCTGGGCTCTTGGATTCGCCGCGGCCGCACTGGTCGCGGGGCCGGTTGCGCGTTACTTCGGATGGCGGGCGGTATTCTTCGTCGGCATCTTGCCGGCCGTTATCACCCTGTGGATTCAGCGTAGCGTACCCGAGTCCGACTTGTGGCGCGAGCGTGAACAGAAACCGCAGGTCAGCGAGGCTGCCGGCAGAGGCGTAACCAGTTACTCATCTACGAAGTTTGCTGTGATCTTCCAGCCGCCTTACCTCAAACATACCTTCGCTCTCTTGCTGTTCAATTTCTTCGGAATGTTTGCCTGGTGGGGTCTGTTCACATGGCTTCCACCGTACTTGTCCCTGCCCGTAGATCAGGGCGGACGCGGCTTTGGGGTCATCGGCATGACCACACTCTTAGTGGTGCTGAATCTTTGTGGAATGTTCCCTGGCTACGCCAGTTTCGGATGGGTCGCCGATCACCTGGGACGGCGTAAAGCTTTCCTCCTTTACTCGCTGGCAGCGGCTGCATTGATTCCGATCTATGCTGCGGCACGATCCCAGTTCGTGCTACTCGTGATTGGAACGTTGGTGGCTTTCTTCGGGACGGGGATTTTTTCCGGCTCGGGAATCATGGGCAGTGAGATCTTCCCGACCGCTGTCCGGGCGCGAGCCCTCGGCTTCACCTACAACGGAGCACGCACTTTGAGTTCCGTTGCCCCGCTGATCGTTGGTCGAGTAGGACAGACGAAAGGGTTGAGCTGGGCGTTTTATTTGTGCGCGGCAGGATACGTGCTCGCCGCTTTGATGACCACGCAGTTGCCCGAAACAAAAGGAAAAACGTTGGAATAACCCCTGACGAGGACGCTCATGGTGAAAACAGAAAATAAGAGTCAACCCTTCATCTACGTGGGCGGCTACTTGGCGCTGTGGGCGTCCGCACTCGTCTTGCTGCGGACCTACGAGGCCTTCGAGGTCAGTGAGGCGCTGATTGCCCTGGTCATCCTCGGCTTCATCTTCCCAGCGCTCGCTTGGTTGGTTACGCGCGGCGTGCCGGCACCCCCCTATTCTGTTCATCAGCCACGTATCGAGAGCCTCTTTCTGGTGGCATATCTTGCGGTGATCGCGTGGGTGCTCACCTCTGGATTCGCTGCCGTAGCTCGCATCAGCCCTGAGCCGCTGCATTCTCTTGCACTATTGAGCGTCAAGCTTTTGCTCTTTGTGATTGTTCCGGCAGCGACGATTTCAGTGTTAGGACGTTACCGGATTTCTGAACTGATGCCGATTTCACTGACGTGGAGGAATCTTCGTCCAGCCTTGTGGATCTCTCTCGCTGCTCTTCTCATGCAATCTGTTCTCGGACGCGGCCTGCATGACATTCGGGCAGCACACCCGCCGGCGTGGGTACTCGTTGTGGCAACTCCGCTCAGCTTTGTCTGGCTCATGCTCGAAGTGGGAGTCGTAGAAGAATTTTTCTTTCGCGTGCTGCTGCAGGAGCGGCTCGCCGAGACTCTGCGATCGACATGGGGTGGCATCGTCGCAGCGGCTCTGTTGTTCGGGCTAGTACACGCACCCGGCTTCTACCTGCGACCGGGTGGTTCGTTCGAAGCTCTCGGCGAACATCCCACGCTGGCCTTCGCCATCGGATATTCGATCGTCCTGACCTCCCTGGCCGGCTTGTTCCTGGGAGTTCTATGGATGCGAACCAGGAACTTCGCCGTGGTGGTGATCGCTCATGCCGCCACTGATTTTCTGCCGAACTTGCTGCCGTGGAGTCGCTCTTTTCATCTTCTGCGATAGAACCTTACTCCATGGGTTCCACCACAACGCACTCTTCCGATACGCCGCGACGCGGGAGTTGCACGATCACGATCGCGCACAACACAAGTACAATTCCCAGGGTCTGAATTGGCCGCAAGCCCTCTCCTAATAATGCCGCCGCCAGTAAGATCGAGAAGACGGGCTCCAGGCAACTCGCGATGATGGCGCGTGTGGGCTCAAGGTGCTGCAGTCCAAGAAAGTAGAGCGAAAACGGTCCCAGCACCGAGATCATGGAGAACACAAACAGGAATCCCCACTGCGCTGGTGAATATTGCGCCGCCAATACCTTCCACGGAGGATTCACAAACAACCAGAACGCCGAGGCCGCCATCAATGTCCAAATCAGGACGCGCCAGCGGTCGTAGCGGGCGAGAATGCGATGTCCGCCAACGTTGTAGAAGGCGAACGAAAATGACGCCAGCAGCGCGGCCAAAAAACCGTAAGAGTTGAGACGAAGAAGCGATGAACCGCCTCCGCCGAGAATGTTGATTGTTAGCGCGATGCCCGTGACGGCGACCGCCACGGCAGCAATTTTCTGCAGCGAGAGTTTTTGCTGCCCTCGAGCGACGACGTAAAACAGAACCCATACGGGAGCCATATATTGAACGATGATGGCAATCGCTACACTCGTCTTCTGAATGGCAACGTAATAAAAGTAGTTCGACGCAGCCACGCCAAGCATGCCTAGCACGAGGCATTGGATGAGATCAGCTGTAGGCAGCTTGATGCGTTGCCAACCGCGCCGGCCTACAAGAATCAAAAGCAACACCAGCAGAGAAAATGAAGTGCGCGACTGCGACAGTATGACCGGGTCGATGGGATGCAAGGCCTCACCGTGCAAAGGCAGTCTCCCCGTAAATACGGCTCGGCCCAGCACGGCGGAGACTCCCCACAGAAACGCGGCTGTCCCGATGAAGAGGTATCCACGCAGCGGATGAGCCGTCTTTTGGATGGTTTGAGGAGAGTTCAGGGTTCGGTCACCGAATCCGATGATGGAGCCGGGTCGAGTAACTGGTCAAGGCGAACAGGATCGAAACCGACAACCACTTCCGTCGTTTCTCCGGAAAAGATCACGATGGTTGGGGTTTCGGTGCTGTCGAGCTGTTCGGTCATTTCGCGGCGCGCGTCGAGGTCAATGCTGATGTCTCGTTCCTCGAAGACAATCTCCTTGGCTTGCAGAATCATCTTTGTGAGTTCGCAGGACAGGCAACCGGGTTGGGAGAAAAGCAGTACGCGGATGGACATCTTGATTTTCGCCTTTCTCTGCTGTTGCGTTCCGGGAGCCAATGTTACTCATCGATTTCGATTTTCGATGTAATCTTCGCCGTTTTCTCCAGCATCGCCGACACGGAACAATATTTTTCTTTCGAGAGCCTGACGGCGTCTTCCACCGCTTTGCGAGAGACTTTGCCTGCAATGCGATAGACGACGCTGATTTCGGTGTAAACAGCCGGATAGCCCGTCGCCCGCTCTCCACTCGCCGTCACCTCGAGTCTGGTAAAAGGCTCGCGCTTCTTGCGGAGGATACCGACAACATCTGACGCGGTGCATCCGCAGAGCGCAATCAGGACCAGTTCCATCGGGCTGCTCGCCGTTTTTTCTGACCCCGTGTCCATCACGAGCGCATGGCGGGAAGAGGCGTCGCCGATATAGCGCTCGCCGTCGGCCCAGATTGCCTTAGCTGTGATCATCGTGCCGGCTACCTCCGGTTGTCTGTGCTGGGTTCGGGATGAATCAGGACGCGAAATAACTCCGGCGCATCCTGTTTGAAGCGAATCTCCAACTCCGTCTGAATGTCATGCACGCGGGCCAGAGAGAGATGGTCGGACAACGTGCAATGACACGAGATATACATCCGTCCCCGGACGCGCTTAATCACGAAGTCGTGCACATCGAGCACCTCGGGAAACTGCGAGGCCACGGCTTTCAGTCGATGCTCGAGCTCAGCATCGCTGACGACTTCTTCCGGCTTTTCGATTGTGGCCGGTTCGCTCTCGATGTGAGTGAGAATGTCGGAAATTTCTGGCACGTCACGACGCATATCCGCCTCAAGTTCCGTGACCTCATCATGCGCTTCCTTGAGAGACATCCGCTCGTCCAGTTCCACATGCTGTTCCACGTGCAGGCGTCCATCCAAGTCCTGCACGCTGATGTCATGCACGTTGAGGTTCTTATGCGTGGCCACGGCGCGGATCCGGTCAAAGATATTCTCCGAATGTTGCGCTCGAGGAAGAGGCTGGACGGTTACATCGGCGTCAGGAAGCACCTTATGTACCGCATCGGTGACGGAAGCGGCCAGTTGGCCCGAGCGCTGAAACGTCACAGTGCGGGCGAGGCCTACCGCAAGATCAGCGAAAAAGCGATTGCCGGCCCGGCGGATTCGAATCCGATCCACTTCGAGAACGCCTTCCACCCGCAGCACCGCATCGTAAATCTGCGATCGCACTCCCGGAGGCGCAGCGTCGAGCAGTGCATCAATCGTACGGCGCGCTAAACGCCAGCTGACGGAGACCACAACACCCGCCACAAACAGTGCGGCAATCGGATCGGAATCGCGGAGCCAATCGACGTGAAGTGTCCGACCGAGCAGAACCAATCCCAGGCCCAGCACGACGACTCCGGCGGACCAGATGTCGGTTGAGAAGTGAAGCGCGTCCGCCTCCAGGGCCTGGCTGTCATACTTTGTGGCGATGCGGGCGAGTACCCGTGAACGCCACCAGTCCAGGCACATCGAAAACAGCATCACAGCGAATGCGGCGATCGAAGGCTCGATATCGATGCGGCGAAAGAAAAGGCGCAACACCGCCTCGTAGATGATCCAGGCACAGGTCAACAGCAGCAAGCCGGTTTCGACGAAGGCCGAAAAGTTCTCGACCTTGCCATGCCCGTATTGATGGTCAGCATCTGCCGGTTTATCGGAAACTCCGACCGAAAAGAATGTGAGCAGCGACGCAATTAAATCAAGACCGGAGTGCGCCGCCTCCGAGAGAATTCCCAGGCTGCCCGTACTGACGCCGACGACAATTTTCAGGCCGGTAATGACCACCGCCGCGAGCACGGAATTTCCCGCCGCCGCCCGCTTTTCGGAACGCATCAAATTCGCCGACGAAATCGCCGAACTTCCCGACATGCACGAATTATCGCTGCTCCGAGCAGAAAGAGCCAAGCAAATCACCGTAACCCTCCGAGCAGTACATGAAACACATTTTGCGCCCGTCGTCTGCCGAGCGACGACGCCAAAAACGGGCCTATCTTGTGCTACGATTTAATGCTTGGCATTTTCAACTTTCTGATGGACCAATCCTGGAGGAAATGACTTATGGGTAAGAGTTGGCTGATGTGTGTTTTGCTGGGAGCGCTGGCTTGGGGACAAGCCGCCCCGGGCACCCCTCCCGCTGCCCAGCCGGCGCCAGCGGATACATCTGCTGCTGTTCCGCCTGACGCCGCGGTAATCACGGTGATCGGCGTGTGTCCCACGCCCGCCAAGGCCGCCGTCGCCAAATCAACAGCGGCCAAGCCTGCCACATCCGCCAAGGCTCCCGCAGCAAAAACGACGGATGGCGATTGCAAAACAATCATCACTAAGGCTGAGTTTGAGCAGCTAGCCAGTGCCGTAGCTCCCAACGTTACGCCCCAGGTAAAAAAGCAACTCGCCGGCGTCTTGCCGCGCTTCATTGGCATGTCCAACGAGGCCAAAAAAGAAGGCATGGACAAGACTCCGCAATTCGAACAAACGGTCAAGTTCGCGAAAATGCAGATCCTGACGACTGAACTGCAGCGCAAAATTCAGGAAGAAGCGGCGAAGGTTCCCCCGGAGGACGTCGAGAAGTATTACAACGCTAATACTCAAACCTTCGAACAATTCAATCTCGATCGCCTGTTCATACCGCGAACCAAGCAGGCCGCCGGCGAGGCCGCTGAAGAAGAAGAGAAAGACGAGAAACTGAGCGACGAAGCCAAGAAAGCCAAAGAAGCAGAAGAAAAAGCCAAGGCAGATGAAAGCGAACAGGCCATGACTAAGCTCGCTGAAACTTTGCGGGCGCGAGCGGCCGCCGGCGAGGATTTCGCCAAACTCCAGAAAGAAGCATTTGACGCCGCCGGGATGAAAATCGAGTCTCCGACGGTCAATCTGCCGAATGTGCGCCGGACCGGTCTGCCCCCCGGCCATGTCGCTGTCTTCGAGTTAAAGCCCGGTGACGTTTCACAAGTGATCAGCGATTCGGGCGGCCATTACGTGTACAAGTTGATCAGCGTCGATCACCTGACGCTCGACCAAGCCAAGAACGAAATCCACGGTAAATTGCAAAACGACCGAACCCGCGAAATGATGGACAAGGTAAGCGG
This sequence comes from uncultured Acidobacteriaceae bacterium, assembly GCA_963731405.1. Lineage (GTDB taxonomy): Bacteria > Acidobacteriota > Terriglobia > Terriglobales > Acidobacteriaceae > Sulfotelmatobacter. The sequence continues at coordinate 276,304 of CAVSVS010000008.1, forward strand.
CTCCTTCAAGGTGGAAACCAATGAGGCCTACTTTGGCCCCGGCGGAGTAGGCGCCCCACCGCCCGGACGACTGCCGCGTCCGCGCCAGATGCAACCGGGCGCTCCGGGAGCGCAGCCGCAAACCGCTCCACCAGCCGAACCGCCGGCGGCAAAACCGAACTGATGGCCAAACCTGTCGTCGTTGTAACCGGAGTGTCGGGCAATCTTGGCACCAGGCTTCTGCCGCTGCTGGGAAGCTATTCGGTGATTGGGGTGGACGTCAGTCCACCCCGTACCGACTCCGAGTTGCAGTTTGAGACTCTGGACTTGGGCCAGGAATCATCGACCCGGGTGCTTTACGAATTGCTACGCGATACTCACGCCTACGCGGTCGTTCACCTCGCCTTCGTGATCGATCCGGTGCGTTCTGGCGTGCTCGACATCGAGCGCATGTGGCAAATCAATGTGTCCGGCACGGCGCGCGTTATGGAAGCCGTTACCGAGGCGAACCGCACGACCGACGACGGAGTCAAGCAGTTCATTTTTCCCAGCAGCGTCTCGGCGTACGGACCAAACCTGCCTGCCCCTGCGACGGAAGACTCCTTGTTGGCGGCACACACTCTTCCTTACGCCATACATAAGAAGCAGTCGGATGAAGTGGTGCAAACTCGCTCGCACGCGCTGCGAGGGTGCAGTGCGTACATCTTGCGCCCCCACATTTTCGCAGGAGCAAGCGTCGAAAATTACCTGATGGGCGCCTTCCGCGGGACGCCCAACGGCAAAAGCTCACGCGCCGAGAAAATGCGCAAAGAAGGCAAGCGCCTGCCCTGCATGTTCCCTCGCGGCCAACAATATCTCGACAACAAGATTCAGTTCATCCACGTGGATGACATGGCCCGCCTGATCCGGCATATCCTGCAGCGCGAGCCGGAGCCACAACGGCTGACCATTCTGAACGTGGCGGGCAAGGGCGAACCCTTGACCTTCGGTCGTTGCGTCGAGATGGCGCATGCAAAATTGGTTCGCGTCCCCGGCAAATGGGCAATGCGGCAAGTGTTGAAGTTTCTTTGGAAGCAGAAGATTTCAGCCATTCCACCCGAAGCTGTTCCCTACATGACCGGCGAGTACATCATGAATACCGACCGTCTGCGTCGGTTCCTGGGCCCAGAGTACGATCACGTGATCCGCTACACCATCGCCGACGCCTTCGCCGACAGTTTCACGACATCTAGTTCGAGCTAGTGGTTGCGATCGTCTGCCCCGCTGACCCAAATCGTTGCAAAACCTGCCCAGCACGCACTTTAAGTATTTTCTGTCGAGCGCGGGAATAAATCGTCGCGTCCGGCAGTTTATGCTATGGAGGTGCCTGACCGACCCTTGCCGGCCGCGACATTTGAAGAACTGGCAATGCCCTTATTCGACCAGCTCTATAACTTCGCGCGCTGGCTCACGCACGACACCGCGGAGGCGGAGGACCTGGTGCAGGAGACCTTCATCAAAGCTCTGCGCGGGTTCTCTTCGTTTCAGGCGGGGACAAATTTAGGGGCGTGGATGTATCGCATCCTGCGAAACTCGTTTCTGAGTTCGCGAACCGGGCTCAAAACAATCGTCCCTCTTGATGGAGAAAACGATGACATCGTGCTGCCTGCGGAAACCAGCACCCCGGAAAGCATGCTCATCGAACAAGCGGACAGGGATATCGTGCAGCAAGCGCTGGCGGAGTTGCCCGTGCCCTTCCGCGGGATCTTGCTTCTATGCGAGGTCGAGGAGATGTCGTACCAGGAAATTTCGGAGACGCTGGTCATCCCGATCTCACGGTAATGTCTCGCCTGTCTCGGGCTCGGAAACGCTTGCGCGATTTGCCGCGGAAAAGCAGTGACGGAGGCCGGCATGGCATGTGAGCAATGGCGGGGGGACATCGACGCTTACGTCGACGGCGAACTTGATCCCGCGCAAGCGGGCGCTCTGGGGCGGCATTTACGCGAGTGTGCAGCCTGCGCCAACGACGTCCTGGAACGAGTTCAGGTGAAGCGTTCTGTCCAGGCCGCGGGCAAGCGCTACACCGCGAGCGCTGAACTACGGAATCGAATTCAGAAAACGATCTCCGCCAAACCTCGCCGTGAAGCAGGATGGCTGTGGAAGATACTCGCCGTACCAGCCCTGTCGCTCTTGATCCTCTCAGTCGCCGTAGGTTTTTACGCGCGTCACGAAAATGATCGTCGACAGCGCGTGTATAGCGAGCTCGCAGAGCTCCACGTCGCCGCCCTCGCCAGCTCCGCACAGGTCGACATGGTCTCCACCGATCGACATACGGTGAAGCCGTGGTTTCAGGGGAAGATTCCTTTCACCTTCAATCTGCCAGAGCTACAAGGATCGCCGTTTACGCTGCTCGGTGGACGTGTCACCTATCTTGCACAAACGCCCGGCGCACATCTCATCTACCAGGTGCGCAAGCACGAAGTTTCGGTTTTCATCTTTCAAGATCGCGGAGAGGAAACTGCGAGTCTGCCCTCAGGCCCGGTTCACGCGCAATCGTTCACCGTTCAGAACTGGACGCAAAACGGACTTCGTTATTTTGTGATCGGTGACGTGGGCGCGGAAGACATTGAGGCGCTGAGCAAATTGCTGCAGAGTGCACAATAGACAGTTCGGCCACGCCGAATAAGCCTGCGCATTGGACTTTCAGATGTAGCCGAAGCGCAAAGATGCCGGCTGGTTATTTCCTTCCGCGATATAACCCGGCAATTCCGAACGTATAGGGCGTCCACGTGACCCGCGTAAAGCCCGCACGTCTCATTCTGTAGGACATTTCCTCTGGATCCGGGAATCGTTCGACCGAAGCAGGCAAATATGCATAAGGGCCGCGGACTCCGGAAATCATCGTCCCGACGCGCGGCAGCACCTGCTTGAAGTAAATGCGGTACAGCGTTCCCATGGTTCCTTGTGGCTCCCCGAAATCGAGGATGCCGCACTCCCCGCCGGGACGCAGCACACGTGCGATTTCGCGAAGGCCCGCATTATAGTCAGCCAGGTTGCGAAAGCCGAATGCGGCAGTCACAAGATCGAAGTGCGCGTCGGGAAAAGGCAGATTGAGAGCATCTGCTTCGATCCACGCCGGCCTCGACCCATTTTTTGAAGCCGCCGTCTTCGCCGTGGCGCGCTGCAACATGGCATGGGAGAAGTCCGCGCCTAGAATCTGCGCGGAAGACTTCCCAGCTTGCCGGCGCAATGCGAACGTCATGTCGCCAGTGCCGCAGCACAAATCGAGGACACGCGCTTCTGGATGGGCCAGAATTCTCCGAAAGGTGCGAGCACACCGCCGCCACCACATGCGGTCGATATTGAACGACAACACGTGGTTCAACAGGTCATAGCGCGGCGCAATCGAGGTAAACATCTCCCGCACAGCACGTGCTGCAGCACGCGTGTCGCGGGCACCTTCCGGTGCAGCGCCGACTATCGCCGATCTGTGGCTTCCCGGCATTTCCTGTCCTTGAGTTATTTGCGCTTCTTCTTTTTTCTCGCGCTCTTCAATTGCGACGCGATGCCTTCTACCTGTAACACGTGATTCGTATCGTGCCCGGCAAACATTCGGGAAAGATGAGCGATGGTCTCTTTGCCACGTTCGGCGTGCATCCCGTAGTTGTCCCACCTCTCTGGTGGAATCGCCTTCAGCATGGCGAGATTGTTTTCGCGCAACACGCGAAACACTTCCAGCGATTGTTTCGGATCGCGCTTGCCATATTCAAAAACCGAAGCCCACGCATCCTGATCAAAAGGCTGAATCGCCATTCCATTCGAACCCAACACCGACCGCATCCGCCAACTAGCCACAATCTCAACGTCAGCCAGGTGCGCGACGATCTCCGCGATCGACCATTTCCCCGGCTCCGGCTTCCACTTCAACTGCTTTGGCGTCAGGCCGTGAATCGCCTTCTTCAACCGCGGCGCGGTTCCTCGCTGCACCTTAATGGCGTCGAGCCCTTCCACATGCCCCAGGATTCGCTGAATATATTGCTGAGCTGTCTCTGCCATACTTTCTTCCCCGTCAGAGCGAACTATTTTCCCCAGACCCAGCCGCCACGCGACAAGCGCCGCAACTCTTCCACGGCATCGATCACGGCGCTCGCGGGTACATCGCTCGCCACCTCAACCTTGCCGATCTCTCGCGGCAGGATGAAGTGCACCACTCCATTTTGCGTTTTCTTGTCCGTTTGCATCCGCGCCAGAATTTTTCGTGAGCTAACATTCACTTCTGGCAAGCGTCCCAGACTCAACACGGCATCGGCAATGCGGCCCGCGGTGACACTGTCGGTTCGACCCACACTGAGCGCAATATTGGTGGCGGCGATCATGCCCCAGGCAACCGCTTCCCCGTGCAACAGGCGCCGGTAGCCAGTTTCGGCCTCCAGGGCGTGGCCAATCGTGTGACCCAGGTTAAGGACGCGGCGCAGGCCGCCTTCGCGCTCGTCGGCGGAAACTACTTCGGCCTTCAGCTTGACTGATTGCGCGATGAGCCACTCCAGCTCCATCGGATCCCGCTTCAAAATGCTCGCGCGATTTTGTTCGAAGCGCAGAAACAGCTCAATGTTCCCGATAATTCCGCACTTCAGAGCTTCGTAAAGTCCGGCGCGGAACTCGCGGTCGGGAAGCGTCTTCAGCACTGCAGGATCAATCAGCACGACCCGGGGATGGTAGAAAGTTCCCAGCAGGTTTTTCCCCGCGACCAGATTCACTCCCGTTTTGCCGCCAATGGAGGCATCGACCTGTGCCAAAACCGTCGTCGGAATCTGGACCAGCTCGATCCCGCGCATGTAGAGTGAGGCCAGCAATCCACCCATATCGCCTACAATGCCGCCACCAAGAGCGACGATCACTGCCTTCCGATCCGCACCCAGGCGCGCCAGTTTTTCAGCCATCGCCTCGACGGTAGCCAGGCACTTCGTAGGCTCGCCGTCGGGCATCGCCAGAACTTGCGGCGCAAATCCACTGGCCTTGAGAGAAGCAACCAACTTCGCCCCCCAGCTCTTGCGCACTGGTGGAACCGTCACCACAAAAATGCGGCTGGACTGCGGCAGCAGTTCGCTTAGAACGGACCCGGCTCGCTTGAGCAGGCCGTTCTCAATCAAGGCCTGATACGGCCGCGGCGGCACGTGGATTGTTACTTGCGGCATGCGGTTCAATAATAGCCTATGCGCTCGCAGCGCTGCTTTGCCCGCGAAGTGGTACCATTGCCCGTTTATGAAGGGTCTTCCGCCCGAGACCGACTTCGTAGTCCTGGGAGCTGGCGTTGCCGGCCTGCGCGCAGCCATCGAATTGGCCCCCGCTGGGCGAGTTCTCGTGCTGGAAAAGAATGAGGTCGCCGACTCCCCGCCATCTCCTCCGCCAGTCACCGCTTTGAGCGACGAAGATGAAGTCATCCTGCACTTGCAGGATACTTTGAGCGCGGGGGATGGTCTGTGCAATCTCCCCGCCGTAAAAGCGCTACTGGAAGAAGGTCCGGAGCGCATTGAGGAATTGATCACATGGGGTGCCCACAACGGCACCAAACTGATCTTCGGACTGGAAAGCCCCCACAGCCGACATCGCAGTCTCCACACGGAGGGGGACTCGACAGAACGAGAAATACTCCGAGTTCTTCACGCCAAGGCAAAGTCACTCAAGCACATTTCGATTGCTCAATTTACCTTTTCAACCAATCTGTTGAGCGATGCAGGACGAATCACCGGAGTCGCGTTTTTCGACGAGAAGGGAGTTCCCCAGGAAGCTGCTTGCTCCGCCGTATTACTCGCCACCGGAGGGATGGGCCAGCTTTATCGCAACACGACCAATCCCGGTGTGGCTACGGCAGACGGCGTAGCGATGGCCATCCGGGCCGGTGCGGAACTCAGCGACATGGAGTTCGTTCAGTTCCATCCGACGGCCCTGTACATGAAGAAGGTGCCGCGATTCTTGCTGTCGGAAGCGTTACGCACCGAAGGCGCACACCTGCGAAACTTCGAGATGAACCAGTTCATGGGAAAGTACCATCCCATGGGAGAACAGGCGCCGCGCGATGTTGTGGCCCGCGCCATCCTGCATGAGATGGAAGTCAGCCGAGCCAAGGATCCTTTCGTCTATCTGGATCTGACTCATCTCAATGCTAAGAAGGTTGAGAAGCGTTTTCCGCGCACTTATGCCGCCTGCATGCAACACAACATCGATATCACCGAAGACATGATCCCGGTGCGTCCGGCTGCTCATTTCTGCGTAGGTGGGGTTCGCACCAATCTCGATGGCAAGACGACTGTTGAGGGACTCTACGCCGCGGGCGAGGCCGCAGCGACGGGCGCGCATGGAGCCAACCGGCTGCCCAGCAACTCGCTTCTCGAAGGCATTGTTTATGGCGCCCGCGCTGGCAAAGCGATGCGCGAAGGCGCGAAGGTAGTTTTGCGTAAGACCGCAGAACCAAAGGCTGCATACTCGAACGGGCCCGTGGACGCCGGAGTGGAAGACTTGATCGCGAAGATACAAGCCGTCATGGAAACCGATGTCGGCATCGTTCGTACCCGCATGGGAATGCAGCAGGCGATCAAAACTTTAGAAGAGATGACTCCGAAGCTAGCGCATCCCAAAACGCGACGAGCCTGCGAGGCTGCGAATCTGCATCTGGCGAGCCTGCTCGTAGCACGTTCCGCTCTGGCCCGCGAAGAGAGCCGAGGCGCCCACTACCGAATGGACTATCCCGATCACGACGACAAGAAGTTCCTGAAGCATTCGGTGGTCCGAGGCGAAAAGGTCGTCTTCCTTTAGGAAGCGTCTTAAAACTTCGTCCGTTTATTCCGCGTTCTTTCCCGGAAACGCAACTGAAGCCGCAATCGAAATCAGCAATACCCCTGCCACCACGGCTAGCGTTATCCCAACCGGAACCCGGTAATAATCTGCTGCCATCATCTTCACTCCCACCAATATGAGCACTACCGCCAGTCCATAGTGCAGGAAGCGAAACGCCTTCATGAGCCGGGCGATTGCAAAAAACATGGAGCGCAGCCCCAGGATCGCAAATACGTTCGACGTATAAACCACGAACGCATTCAGCGTCACTGCCAGAATGGCGGGAATGGAATCCACCGCGAAAAGAATGTCGGTCGTTTCAATAACCACCAGCACTGCCAGCAGTGGCGTGGCGTACAGTCGCAGATTATCTTTTGGGTTGCGGATGAAGAATTTTCCGTCCTGATATTCGTGGGTGACAGGAATCCACCGGCGCAGGGCCTTGACAACCGGATTGGCGGCAGGGTCGATTTGGTGATCGCCCATGAATAGAAATCGAATGCCGCTGTAGATCAAAAGGCCTCCGAAGAGGTAGAGCACCCAGTGGAATCGGGAGATGAGCCCCACTCCGGTAAGGATAAAAATGCCGCGCATGACCAGCGCCCCGACCACGCCCCAGAACAGCACTCGATGCTGCTGCTGGTCGGGCACGGCGAAGAAGTTAAAAACCAGCAGAAAGACAAATAGATTGTCGACGCTGAGCGAGAGTTCCAGCACGTAGCCGGTGACGAATTCCAGCGCAATCTGTTCGCCTTGCCAGAAAAACAAAAGGACTGCGAACGCGGCTGCCAGCGCCACGTACATCGCAGTCCACCCCAGGGATTCGCGAAAGCTGACGACGTGCCCGGGCCGGTGAAAGACGCGCAGGTCCAGCACCAGCATGACCAGTGCGAAAACGTTGAAGAGAATCCAAAAATAGAGCAATGAGAATTCCTGGGCGAAACCTTACCTACTTCTGTCTTCCGCGCTGTCCGCTGGCCCAATCGTCCCAAATGCCAAAGGCCTTGAGCAGTTCTACGCTCTTGGTATCGCGCATGGTCTGCTCAATCTGATCGTGGGTCAAGCGTGGGCCAATCTTGCCAGGAAGATCTGCCAACTCAACGCTGAGCGCGGCCGCTTCAGCCACATGCTTTTTCAATTGAGCGAAGTCAACCTTGTCGTAGGTGTCGGAAATGGCGTGATAATTTTCTAGATAGTTCGCTTCCTGCTGGTCGGCGACAAACGTGGGCACGCCCTCTAGCATGAAGTCGAAGTGGTCGGTGCCCCACTCCATGTCGGTCTTTAATTCCCTGACGTCAAATTGCGCGAGCGGAGCAATTAACTCTTTGCCCTGATCGAGAATGTCTTTCCGCCCGCCTACCGAAAAACCAGTCGTCTTCCCCGTACCCGAGTCGTAGATTACGACTCCGGCAGCTTTATCAAGCTCCGCGCGATGATTGAACGCGTACGCCCGCGAACCCAGGAGTCCCTGCTCCTCGCCCGAGAAAAGAATAAAGCGGATCGTGCGCCGCGGTTTCACTCCTGACGCCTTAATCGCGCGGAGTGCGTCTACGACCAATGCGGCATTGCAACCGTTATCCAGCGCGCCCGTACCCAGTTCCCACGAATCGAGGTGCGCTCCCAGGATTACAAACTCGTCTGGCTTTTCGCTGCCTCTGATTTCAGCGATCACGTTAGCGGTCTTGATCGGCCCACCGATTTGATTCGGAATGGAGAGATCTCCCCACACCAGATTCCCCGCGGCCAGCAAGCGCGCGATTCGCTCGCCATCCTCGCGCGCTACGAGCACCATGGGCAGCCGATCGATTTCTCCCGCACCCGAGTTCGTGTGCCGGTAGAGAATGTCGTGTTCGCGCGTCGCCATGAAAGCAACTGCCTTTGCCTTCCCCTTCACCGCGAGATCGATCACCGGCGGAGCATTCATGTATTCGGCGAAGAGATCATCCCACGTCTTCAGGACAACCGTGTGTACAAGAACAATCTTTCCCGTAACGTCGCCCGCCTTTTTGAAGTCAGCTTCCTTCCCTTCGCCGACATCCACGATCGGCGCGTGTTTCACCGCAGCCAGCGCGGGCGCCCACGCAACCGAAACGGCCCGCACACGAAATGACGAAAGCACCGTCCCTCCTCCTACTTTCGTCGCATCCACCTGGTAGGCCGTCGTCGCTGTCATCTCGGTTGCGCCTTCCGCCCATGACGCCTGGATCGTGAACCCTTCGGTGTGAACGCTGTCGGCTCCGGCGGCGGTAAAAGCTTGCTGTCCCCATGCCACCGCGTGCTGCATCGCGGGCGTACCCGGAACACGGCCGCCCACTTCGTCCGTTAAACGCCGCAAATTGTCCTCGATGGGTGATGGCTGCAATGCTGCCCGGATCACAACATTCGCTTCGTTCGAATCGGCGGGAGGGTTAGCGGCTAAACATGGGAAGCTAAGAAAAAGGGCAAAGAACAGGGTCTTCGCAGTTCTCATATGGGGTGCATTAGAAATGAATTTCTGGAAAAGCGCAAAACGTGCTGACTTGCGCGTACAAGTTACTTCGGGGGCAGCGGTTCCATCTTGTCGAGAATGCGCACGGTTTCCAGAATTACCATCCCACTGATTTCCAGACTCTTGGTGCTCAGCTTGTCGACCGTGTCCTGCACCGTATGGTGGAACACGCCGTTATAACCGTAATTAATGTCGATGATGTCGGCGCACGGAACACCAATCTTCATAAAGGGCAAGTGATCGTCAGAAATGGTGTTGTTGCGTGCAAAAAAATGCGACTGGTAGCCCAGGCGCGTAGCGGCTTCGTAAACCACACTCTGTACCCACGGAGTCGAGTTCGTGTCGCGATCAATATCCAGGTCCGCATCGCCGATCATATCGGCCAGCAGAAACGCCTTGATCTGCTTGGCGGTTCCGTCCTGCTGCCACTTCTGCGCGAGATGACGCGTGCCGTAGACACTGTCAGTCTCCGACCATGTTTTCACAGCCTCTTCGGCGTCGCTCCACAACAGCCACACGCTGTAGCCGTCGCGCTTCTTGCCTCTAAGTTGGTTGGCAAATTCCAACAAAAGAGCGCTCGTCGCGGCGCCGTCGTTCGCCCCGATGAAGGAAGTATTCCGCAGCGGGTAGTTCGTGTCGTAATGGCTCGCGATAATGACAATCCCATCTTTTGTTCCCGGATATTTTGCGATGATGTTGTGCACCGGGAACTTGCCTTCGGGGGTATCCGCGGTGAATGCGTCGTCCTCGACGGTATCGCCCTTCAGGTGCGAAGTGATGTAGTCCTCAACCTTCTTATGATTGGCGCTGCCGATCGGCCGGGGGCCAAACGCGACGATTTCCTTCACATACTGCATCGCGCGGTTGGCATCGAATGTGGGCGGCGGACCGCTCTCCGGAGGGAATGAGAGTGTCGGCAACGCAGTGTCCGCTGTGCTGATCGCGGGAGCACTCTGGCTCTTGTCCTTCTCCTGCGCAGCATCCTTGCTCGGATTGCAGGCCAAGCCGACTAGTAAGAGACCCACCAGCAAGATCCAAAAGTATGTTCTTGTTCCTGCTTGTAGTCTCCGGCGGCTCATGCCTGCGCCTGCTTTTCTTTCCTCGCCCGGCGCTGTTTGGGATGCACCAGCCATGCCACTCCGATGCTGATCGCGTACAAGGCGATCATGGGCGCCGCGAAGATGCACATGTTCACTACGTCCGGCGTCGGCGTAACGATCGCGGCCACAATGAAAATCACCAAGATCGAATAGCGAAAATTCTTCCACATGAAGCCCGGGCTCACGATCCCCATCAGCGAAAGAAAAAACACCAGGATCGGCAACTCAAAAATCAGCCCCATGCCCAATACGATGCTCAGAAACAGCGAAGTGTATTCGCCAATCGTGATCATCGGCTGGAATTGCCGTCCGAAATGAATCAGGAACTCCAGCGCCCGAGGGTAAGCGATCTTGTACCCGAAGTAGCCCCCCGCTGAGAACAGCGTGATCGTCGACACCATGAAGGGCACGACATAGCGTTTCTCATTGCGGTAAAGTCCCGGCGAGATAAACATCCAAACCTGGTAGAGCACAAACGGAGACGTCAGGAACAAACCCGCCAGCGCGGCAATCTTCAAGTAAAGGTTGAAGGGTTCGGTCGGATTCAAATAGACCAGCTTCTCCGACATCCCATTGGTTTTGAGTGCGTCCATGATCGGACGCTGCATGACTTCGTAGATCCGCTCCACTCTCCACCAGCAGATGCCAAATCCCACTCCCACCGCTATGATTGAGTAGACGAGGCGCTTGCGGAGTTCCTCGAGGTGGTCGAGGAATCCCATGGTGGGCATGGGCTCTTTTTCGCTATCGCCGCTGCTGGCCGCGGCTCCGAATTCAGGCATGCGACTCCTGCGAACTGGTGGGGGATGTTACATCTTCAGGATGGGCAGCTGCCTCGGTAGCCGGAATCGCGTCCGTTGCGCCCGAACCGTTCTTGCTGGCAAATAGAGGCTCATCCTCCTCGGAGGCTGCCAGCGTTGCGGGAACATCGGAAGTGGAACTCGGAACTGCCCCGACCTCACTGGGCGCAGAGTTCAACGTACGACTGGCAGTGCCTTCCGGCGCTGGGCTCGGCGGAAGGACGCTCGGCTTTTCCACTTCCAAGTGCGCGATCTCTTGTTCAATCTGCGCTTTGAATTCGTTGGAAGCGCGCCGGAATTCGTTCATGTACTTGCCGATCTGACGCGCGATCTCCGGCAGTTTCTTGGGCCCAAAGATGATGAGCGCCAAAAAGAACAGGAAGATCGTCTCAGAAAGATTCATGCGCTTCATCATACTGCCCCAGCCGGAAAAGCGGCAATGATTGCGAGACTTGGCCTTGACATCTTTCTCGCCGGGCAGCCAACGCTTATGATATTTCCGCCATGCAATTCTGGTTTGCCCGCGGCAGTGAAGTCTCCATCCGCGAACAGTTGGTCACGCAGGTCGTCCTTGGCATCTTGAGCGACGACCTCCAACCGGGCCAGCGTCTGCCCAGCACTCGCGATCTGGCCCGGCGCTTTCATCTCCACCCCAACACAATCAGCGCGGGATATCGCCAGCTCCAGCGCGATCGCTGGGTTGAGTTCCGCCGCGGCAGCGGCGTTTACATTCGTGCCAGCAAGCCAGAGATATCGCCGACACCGGCCTTGGCGCTCGATCAAATGATCGCCCGCCTCTTTCGCTCGGCGCGAAAGCTCGGCGTCACTCTTCCGGTGCTGCGTGCACGGCTCCGTCAGTGGCTCGAAGTTCAGCCTCCCGATCACTTTCTGCTGATCGAGCCCGACGAGGAGTTGCGTCGGATCCTCGCAGCTGAAATCGCTCGCGCCGTCACTTTTGTCGTAGAGTCGTGCGCGCCCCAGGACTGCCCGCGGATGCCAGTGGGCGGAATTCCGGTAGTACTGCCGAACCGTGAGGCGGCCGCTCGCCAAGCGCTGCCGCCCGGCTCGGACTTGATTACCCTGCAGGTTCGTTCCGTTCCAACTTCGCTTGCCGGATACCTCCCTGCTCCTTCAGGAGCGCTTGTCGGCGTGGCCTCGCGCTGGCCCGAATTTCTGAAAGTGGCGCGTGCGGTTCTGAATGCCGCTGGATTTCATCCCGACAGCCTTGTCTTTCGCGATGCTCGCGAGCCCAACTGGAAGCGCGGAATGAAGCAGACAGCCGCCGTCGTATGCGACCTGCTTACGGCGGCAGAACTTCCCGACGGCTGTCGTGCGATTCCCTTCCCGCTGCTGTCGGAGCCGTCGATCGCCGAGTTACAGCGATACCAGGAATTTGTGCAAAACCCGATCGAATCGTCTTAAAGAGGCGATTGCACCACCAACTGTCCAAAAGCGGCGGTGTTCAACTGTCATGTGGCACTTGCAAAAGTGCCCTAAACCTCCCGATCAGCAGCGGTCAATTTCGTTACGCTCGCCTTAGCAATTCCATAGGAGAGCAGCATGAAGATATTCTTGCAGCTCATAGTTGTTTTGCTTCTGTCATTCTCCGCCGCCGCACTCGACGACGCCCATGTCCGCTACGTGGGAGGGACTGTGCCCGGCGTAACCCCTGGGGTAGTTGGCCGCCTCGATACCACATCCGAAACCTCTCTAACCTTCGAGCAAGCCGGAACCAAAGTGTCCGTCCCGTACGTCTCCATCGAGTCGTACGAGTACACCAAGGACGTAACGCGTCATCTGGGCGTTCTGCCCGCGATTGCGGTTGGACTCATGAAGATGCGTCGGCACAGCCACTTCTTCCGCATCACCTACCGAGACACGGCCAGCGCAGTTCAACAAATCGTGGTCTTCGAGGTGCCGAAGCACATGCCGCCCACCCTTCAAGCAATCCTTGAGGCTCGGGCGCCGGGCCGATGCAAGCCGTATTACCAGTCTTCGCTTGCGCAGACGGAGAACTGAAAAGCGTGCCCGGCCTTCCGAGTATGGTTTCGACGCAACGTTGCACGGCCATAGGAACCTAATTCACCTCCCGCCGCATCAGATACTTAGCTCTGATTTTCGGCACCCGTTACCATGGTGACAATCCCGTCCCGGGGCAGTCTAAGGTAGTGATATACTGCCTGATATCAGCGCGGTAGCTGGGGTGGAAGTACGCCCTCAACGAAGGAAATCTAGATGGCCCGTAGTTCACGCCGATCGCTCTTTCTGGTAGTTTTTTTTCTCCTTGCTTGCGGATTTCTGGGCATCCTGTTTGCCCAACGTTCCGGCCAGCAGTCGTCCATCACCGGTGACTCCGAGGTCAAGGATAGCCTTAAGCAATTCACCGACGTCTACGCCCTCGTCGAGGACAATTACGCCGAACCCGTGAACGCCGACAAGGCCATCTATAACGGCGCCATCCCGGGCATGCTGCACGCGCTCGATCCGCACTCCAATTTCTTTGATCCCAAGTCCTACGCGCTCATGCGCGAAGACCAGCGCGGCAAGTACTACGGCGTCGGCATGACCGTAGGCCCGCGTAACAACAAAGTCATCGTTATCTATCCCTTCACCGGGACCCCCGCTTACAAAGCCGGCATCCATCCCGGCGACGTCATCATCGCCGTTGACGGCAAGTCGACCGAGAACATGAGCACCGGCGATGTTGCCGACCTGTTAAAAGGACCTAAGGGCACCACGGTTCACATCAGCATCGCGCGCGACGGCGTTGAGAAGCCGATGGAATTCACCCTCGTCCGCGACGAGATTCCGCGCTACAGCGTCGACGTCCATTTCCTCATCAAGCCCGGCATCGGCTACATGCACGTCAACGGCTTCAACGAAACCACCGAGCACGAAGTTTCCGAGGCCCTCGACTCCTTCGGCGATCTCAAAGGATTGATCCTCGACCTCCGCGGCAATCCCGGCGGATTACTCAGTGAAGGCGTCGGCGTTGCCGACAAATTCCTCAAGAAGGGACAGCTCATCGTCTCTCATCACGGCCGCGCTTCGGCGGAAAAACGTTACGTCGCTCAGCACGGTAACGGCGGCAAGGATTATCCCGTGGTTGTGCTGGTCAATCGGCTCACCGCGTCAGCGGCGGAAATTGTTTCCGGCGCCATTCAAGACCACGATCGCGGCCTGATCGCCGGTGAAGTCACCTTCGGCAAAGGTCTGGTGCAGACGGTGTATCCGCTATCGGAAAACACCGGCTTGGCGCTGACCACGGCGCACTACTACACGCCGAGCGGACGCCTCATCCAGCGCGACTACTCCAACATTTCTCTCTACGACTATTACTACAACCGCGATAGCGCCGAGACTTCCAACACGGCTAACCGCGAGGTGAAGCTCACCGACAGTGGACGCACCGTTTACGGCGGCGGCGGCATCACCCCCGACGTCAACGTCCCTCCCGTCAAGAGCAATCACTTCCAGGACACACTGCTGCAACACTACGCGTTCTTCAACTTCGCCAAGCGCTATGTGGTGAACCATCATCCCGCAAAGACTTTCGAAGTTGACGACGCCACCATGCAGGAGTTCCGCAAGTCGCTAGATGAAGCCAGCATCGGCTATACGCAGGCTGACCTGATCGACAACAATGATTGGATCCGTTCCAACATCAAGTCGGAGATCTTCGTCGATGCCTTCGGCCAGGACGAAGGCATGAAGGTCCGCGCCGAGTCTGACCCGCAGATCATCAAGGGACTTGAGCTGTTGCCGCAAGCAAAAGCCTTGGCCGACAACGCCAAAAAGATCGTTGCCGAGCACAACGCCGCTCCCGCGTTCAACCGCCAATAACGGAATTACTTCGACAAAGGCCCGGACATGTTCCGGGCCTTTTCCTTTGATATCAATCCGACCGGAGCAATCGATTTCCTTCGTGATACTTCGTGTCCTTCGTGGTTCATGTTCTTGCAGTCAGCACCTTTCATTGACTTCGCCTTGTTCGCATGTGAAAATTCGGTCCAGAGGCCGCTTTCGCAGGGGAACGGCGAGGTGGCTGAGCCGACGGCCCCCTTCTGCCGGCGCTTTCAGAACCGTCACAAGATGGAGCATTTTCAATATCATGGGAGCAGCGTGGCTCGACTCGTGAGCTGTCCCGGTTTGAGGCTCGCTTGAGGCCGCTCATTCTGGCAGGTGCGGTGCTTCTCGCCATGGCCGCTGGGTGGACCGATTTGCGCAGCCGCCGTATCCCGAACTGGCTGACGGTCCCGGGATTGGCGATCGGCATGGCCGCGAACACGATCCTCGGCGGCTGGAGCGGGTTGAAGGCATCTCTGCTAGGCGCGGCCCTCGGCTTGGGATTGCTTCTTCCCTTCGTCCTGCTGCGCGCCTTGGGCGCAGGAGACTGGAAGCTGGCCGGTGCGTTGGGAGCGTTTACCGGCCCGGCCATGTTGATCGATCTGCTCCTGGCCTCAGTTTTTGTGGCCGGAGTGATGGCGGTCGCTCTAATAATTTACAGAGGACGCGTGCTTCAGACCTTGCGAAACATCGGTCACATTCTGGTGTCGCTCGTGACTTTTCGATTGCCCGGATCCCGAGTCTCGCTCGACAATCCAGATTCTCTGAAGGTCCCTTACGGCGTGGCCTTAGCCCTCACCGTAATGCTCTATGGAATTTTCTGGAAACTCAGGATGGTGGCTTAGGATGCTGCATTCTCTGCAATCCAACGCTCGCCGGCTAGCCGCCGAAACGCGCGGCGCCGAGATTGCCGAAGCCGCCGCCGTCCTGCCCTTAATGTTCATGATGCTGCTGGGAATCTTCTGGTTCGGGCAAGCCTTCAGCATCTACGGAGCAATCACCCGCGCAGCACAGGAAGGCGCCCGCGCGGGCTCCGCCCCGATCTGCGCCACCTGCGTCGGGGCCAACACGATTGCTCAATCTGACATCAATGCAGCAACTGCGGTACAAGCGGCGCTGGTCGCGTCAAAGCTGGATCCCAACCTCACACGCGTGCCAGTACCTACCCCTGCGTTTACCTCCTGCAGCACGAGTACATCCGCCTGTGACGTCGCCGCGAGTGCGAAGATGTGCATCCAAGCCCCTGTCCAACTGACGACGACGGGGCTCTGCGGCACCTCCGTCTCGTTTCAATACCCTTTCCAGTTCTGGCTGCCATTTACGTCTCTGAACAAACAACAAATCTGGATTTCGGCTTCGGCCCGCGCGCGCTTGGAGCCTCGATGATTCGCGTGCCCCATGTCTTGGCCTGTCTCACCGGACGAATCAGATCCGGCTGGCGCGACGATCATGCCGCGCAGCTCGTAGAGTTTGCCGTTTCCCTTCCCTTGCTGGTGCTTTTTGTGGTTGGCATCTTCGATTTCAGCAACGCCTTCACCCTGAAACAGAAACTCACGAACGTGGCGCGCGATGCCGCCCGCACTGCGGCCGCTGAACCCTCTAGCGATTTGCAGTCCGCACTTCCGATGTCGGTCGTGGATGCATTTCAAGACATCGACAACTACCTACTAGCCAACAACCTGAGCGACTGCGCTGTCGCCTTAGTCGGTCCTCTCGGACCACCATTAACGCTGGCGTGGAAGTACCAAGGAACCGGTCCCGCGTGCCCCCCCGGAGGGCTCACCATCATCATCAACCGAGGCTACTTTTTCCCCGCGAGCGGTACATCTCCCCTAACTCAGGATTGCAAAACCCCGACGGATCCCGGAAGCTTAACTGCCCTGGTCTCCACCTGCGTCAGCATTCAGTATGCCTATTCCTGGAAGTTCGGACGAGTAGCCAGCCTAATCGGAGCGACCTCTACGCTTCCTAACATGATCACCGCAACCGCTGTGGCAATGAACGAGAACTGAAAAGCAGATGAAAGCGCCCGCAATCCCGAAACTTCGCAACGCGCTCCGCGCTCGGCGTGAGCGCGGCGTCACCATGGTGCTCGTCGCAGTGGCCATGGTTGCCATCATCGCCATGGCGGCTCTTTCCATCGACGTAATCGGCTTGTATCTGGTCAAGGAGGAGGCGCAACGCTCCGCCGATGCTGCTGCCCTCGCTGCCGCTCGCGTGATTTCGATTTCAAGTTTGAGCAGCGATCCCGGTAATTCCAGTACTTCGTGGCAGCGCATTTGTGGCGGGTTGATAAGCGCCGCCACTCAAGCTGCCACGGCGGTCGCAAATCAAAATGCCGTCGGAGGGAGTGCCGCCACCAGCGTCCACGTGACTTACTCTGCCGGTGGTGTGTCGGTGCTTAACGACTGTACCCCGTTGGTTGGAGGGCCCTTCGGTATCAACCCGATGATCACGGTGCAGGTCGTACGCGCAGGCTTGCCCACTTTCTTCTCGCGCATCTGGGGAAATACTGGAAACACCGTCAGCGCCACCGCCACCGCGGAGGCATTCAACCCTTCCGCGTCCGACTTCGCATCCGGCACAGTCACACCGGTCCAGCCCAGCTGTGTGAAGCCGTGGATGGTGCCCAATCAGAATCCCATTGACACAGCCTGCGCAGGGGTCACGTGTCCCAAATTCATCAACCTAGGAAATGGTTCGATTGTGAATCCCGGTATTTTGCCCGCAAATCCGACGGGAGTTATCGGCGAAACCTTTACTTTACTGGCAGATTGCGGCTCGGGAATACCCTGTCCACTTCAAGGCCAGCCGCAGGCAAACGTCCCCGGCGGAAGCTTCAACGCAAACCTTGGCCCACCTAATCTCGAGTACCTTCCAGGCCAAGCTCCCGCATCCGCTGTTGCTGTGCCAGCCTGCGCTGCGTCCGGGGGTGGGGGAAATGCGTTGTATTCACCAGCTGTGGGAGGTTGCGACCAGACCACCGCCTATCAATGCGGGGTACTGAGTTCGCTCACCGCTACACCAAACCTCATTGATCTCGCCGAAAATCCAGGAGGACCGCCTCCGGCCGGCGACACCGCCAGTGCAATAGCATGTCTATTGACCAACGATGCGACGACAGCCCCACTTGTCGGACAAGACACGTTGGACCACACCGTCTACCCCTACAAAATCACCGCTGGGACTGCCAATCCCAATGCCGCTCTAAGAGGCGACTTCGTCAGCAGCAGCAACTCGATCGTGTCTTTGCCGATTTATGACGACAGCGTCACCGTCAACGTCTCAGGCACAACCGCGGTGACGATCGTTGGCTTCCTGCAGGTCTTTATCAACGATGTGAATACCGACGGAAGCCTCAATGTGACGGTCCTCAACGTCGCGGGCTGTGGCAACAATGCGACCAATGCGCCAATCCCAGGCACGTCCCCCGTGCCGGTCCGCCTCGTCACTCCCCCATAGACGCACCACCGCCTGCCTTCTTCACCTCACGCGATTGCGAAACGGTTGTCCTACTGGTCTGGAGCGTTCTGTTCGGCGGCACCCGCCTGTGGAGGAACCTGCGCGGGAGCAGCACCTGCGTTCCCCACCGGCGAACTGGCGCCCGCCGATCCATCGTCATCAGCATCGTTGCTCTGCACTTGCGGAAGCGGTGAGTTCGCAAATCCGCCTTCAGGCCGCATGCTGAGGATCACCCGATCCAACTTCTGGGGATCATCCACCGCACTCACAATCAAAAAATTAAACCGGGAGCCATTCAGCAGCCGCGCCAGAACTTCAGGCGCAGGCCCGGGCGCTATCTCCGCCACAACTTTTTCCTGCTCCGCCCCGGACGCAATCGAAATCTCCGACCCAGTGCGCTGCTGCACCGCGAACAACACTTCCGAGAGCGTTGCCTTGTTGGCCCTGATCCCCAACAGCCCATTGCGATAGGTGACGTCGAGCACGGGTTGCGCCGCCTCCACCATCACCGGCTCCGAGTGGGTTGTGTAATTCGCCGTCACCAGGCTCGGACGCGTCACCGCCGGCGAAGCAGAATCGTCGATGCGCCCGCTTGCGCTCAGGCCGCCGCCCATCACCTTAATAATCACGGTTCGCCCCGACGGAAACACCTGGTACGACTGCGCCGTTTTCAAATCCAGCACCAGCCGCGTCACCGGCGGCTTCGATTGAAACAGGCCGATGCGTAAGTTCTTCACTTCTCCGCGATCGACGGATTGGCTGCGCAGTTGGTTGCCGGGAACGGAGTTGGGAAAATCAATTACCAGGCGATCGGGGCCGGTCAGAACTTGCGTCTGCGGCACGATGCGGTCGCTGGCTTCCACTTCAATCTCAACCGCATCTTTACTGCCCAGCACCTTCACACTGCGTACCGAGGTCTGTGCCGGCAGCGCTTGCAGGGGCACAGGCGCGCAGAGGCCGGCCAGCAGTAGCCGACTCATAATAATTCGCCAAAACCTGTGCATGAATGCCTGCGCCCGGGCGGTCTTTTGGATAGTTCTAGCGCGATTGTAGCAGCCACAAACGTGCACAGGACTTACGTAGGTATTAGAACTACAGGTTCCATCTAATGCGTCAAAGGCTTCAGAATGTTCCCCAAAATGTCGGACTCGCCTGCCACCCGCTCCAGATGCGGATTCTTGTCGCCATTGTGATACACAACCGGATAAGTCTTGAAGAACTGCGCGTTCTCGATGAGCAACTCAATCGGCCGATCGTTTCCCTGTGCCTCTTTCAGCGCCGTCCGCAGCACCGATGGCGAGAACTTTCGATCGTTCACCGCGACCAGTTTCATCCCCGCACCCAGCCCCGCCTGGTATGCAGGCGATCCCACAATGACGTCGTCGAGTTTGCCGTCATCATTCACCGTAAACCCCAGCGAGTATGAAAAGTCGGCAAACTTCGCCAGCTTCTCCAGAGCCTGTGTAGACGCATTCGGCTTGTCGCTATATACCAGCTTCCACCCGCCACGCTCGATCCCTCCCAGCGGAGCATGCGTGCTCGTGGCCCCGACCCGCTCGCGCAGCAGGGCCGCCCAATCGTACGGCGCAACCTCGTTCAGGGTGCGCACCACATCCTCAAACGTGTAAGGCACCACCTTCGGCGGCCCGCTCTCGCCGCCATGGAAGCGCTTGCAAAAATCGTTCAGCGAACGCTCGCCATGAGTCTGCTGCCGGATCGTCGCATCCACCTCCAGCCAGATCAGTTCGCCCTCAGGATAGTAATCGAGCCCGCGGCGCCAGTTCTGCCACTGTCCGCCCATCATGCGCAGGGTTTGCACTGAACGCGCCGTATCCTCCAGAGGTCTCCATTTCCTTCCCGCGCGATGATCCAGCGCCGCCGCGGTTGCCGCCAAAGTTTCCCGATACTGTTCGTCCGTCCACAGCCCGCTGCGCTCCGCCAACATATTGCCGAGATATTCGGTGAGTCCTTCGTACACCCATAGCAAGTCGCCGACCATCGGCTCTTGATAGTTGGGCGTCGCTAATCCCGCCGGGCGCCGATACTTACCATTCCACGAGTGCACAAATTCGTGCGGCACCAGGCCCGCATAAAGCATATGCAGGTCCGGATCGAGCAACGTCCGCTCGGCCGCCACACTGTCATTCGATTCGTGGTGCTCAAGTCCATGTCCGCCCACCTGATCACTCAACGTGAGCAGAAAGTAATACTGGCGATAATGGCGCGCGCCAAACAGCGCCCCCGTCTCCGCAACCAATTTCTGGTAGGCCGCAAGATCCTTCGCGCTTATGGCTAAGTCCGGCTCCGCGTCCGCAACCAGGTCCATCACATGCACCGGTGCGTCTTTGGTGAGTTCGACCTTCCGGTAATTCACTCCCGCAATCAATGGCGAATCGATCAGCGTCGTCAGCGAGACCGGGGCAAATTCCACCTCGTCTCCATTGCTGCGCGGCCCCGGCAATGCCGTACCAAACTTCCAGCCTTCCGGCAGCGTGATCGACGGCACCACGCTCACATCATTTGACTTCTGCCCCTTGGGATACAGCACCACTGCATTCCAATTCAAATCAAGCAGATTGCTCGACGCCGCCGGCCCTCCGCCGCCCGCGCTATCCTGCGTCGTGATCGCATCCAGAGAAACGTCAAGCATCTCCACGCCCGCCGGCACGTTGACATGGAATTCATACATCTCAATGTCATCCCGCCGCCACGGAACCGTCTTCCCTCCAGCCTCCATGCGGATCCCGGTGAGCCCGCCAATGGGCCCGCTAGGACGATGATTCCCCGGAATCCATTTCGGAAACACGAGTGCCATCTCTCCCACATGAGCAGGAATTTGCAAATGCGCGTGATAGATATTTCGGGGAGCGTCGGTGAGATCGACGTGCAACCGGATGGACTGCGCCTGCAGTCCCGGCCCAAGCAGGAAAACCAAAGCACTCAGCAGATTCAAGCAAACGAACCAGCGCACACTAGCAGAACGCACTCGAGCCCTCCCTTAGAAGCGAAGGCAGAAGGCTACCGAAATCAAGTGATTCAGTGCAAGAGGTGAAGTAGAGATGATGCCGTCAATCGCAGATCGAACGGCGACAAACTAAGCTCGAACAAATTTGTCGCGAGTCTTCCACGCGATTCCCGCCAGGCCGGCCGCCATCAGCAGCCAAGTGCTGGGCTCGGGCACCACGCCACCGTTCTCACAGGGATTTCCCTTCCCATTCTTAGGCGGAGGGGCGCTGCCGTTTTTCTTTTTCTCCACGCCACAAACGCTCGGAAGCGGCGGCGGAGCAATCGGCGTCCACGCGCCATAGCCGATTGGATCAGCTGTGCTCAATGGCAGAGCCGGCCCCAATCCCGGCGCAGGACGGTTCAACAAAGCAGATTCAAACGGCAGTGGAGGTCCCGCAACCGCGGTTCCGGTCGCAGGCATAACGGGCTCTTCAAATTTTGCGACTGGCGGCTCCGCCGAAGATGTAGCCTGTTGCGGAACTTCTTCCACCCGATTCCCACAGCGCGAGCGCGCCGTAATCTTTCCATCCGTAATCAGCGTCTCGCCCTTCTTCAGCGTCACCCGGTGGCGAGTCCAATAGACCTTGCTTCCGATGCGATACGAGACATAAGCCGTACGGGCCAGCACCAGGCGCACCATGCGCGCGTGCTCATAATCAAAGCCCCAGTAGTGCCGCTTTACAACGGGATCGTGCTCCGCCGCCCACTTCAACTCGGCCACGTCCCTCACCCCGCCCGACACCACCGAGTACGGATAAACAGGACGGTTCTCCATTTGCCGTAGCGTTTCCTGCTGGGTCCGCATCAGCATGTCGCGGCTCGCCTCGA
Source organism: uncultured Acidobacteriaceae bacterium (assembly GCA_963731405.1). Classification (GTDB taxonomy): domain Bacteria; phylum Acidobacteriota; class Terriglobia; order Terriglobales; family Acidobacteriaceae; genus Sulfotelmatobacter. The sequence goes on from CAVSVS010000008.1 coordinate 298,626, forward strand.
CGGACTGGCGAGTGGGACCCAGCGAAGCAGACTTGCGGAATAGCGATGGGCTCAAGCTTTGCAGTGCGACCGCAGCGAACCCGATGACCAGCCCGATACAGAAAACAGCCAATAAAATACGGCGAATCTTACGATTGCGGCGATGCCGGCGCGTCGGACGGCGCCGAATAACCCTCTCAAATTTCCCTGTTTCCCCTTGATGCTCCAACTTCTACCTACCTTTAGCGACCGGCCTGTGAGCACTAGACCGTAGAACACCCCGCTGCTCTCCGTACGTGCAGGTCGAGTGCCCATCTCCGGGCGCTTAACTCCCACAAAACGCTGGGGATATGAGTTTAATTTGCGAACATGCTAACAGACGGTGCAGCCCTTTGCACAAAATATGTTGGACATGGGTAAGCATCTTGCAAATACACGAACAATTCAGGCCCAATGCGGGAAAAACAGCCTCCGCATGCGCCTTTAGCCTTGTGGGTTTCACACTGCAGTATGCACCAGCCCAGTAACTTTGGTAACGCCACCAACGAGCCATTCCGTCCGAAAACCTATCGCTGGTACCATGCCCTTGGTTACGGGAGTAAGTTGTCCCGCACCGTTCGCCGTCCCCTAAACGGTGCTACCCAGAAGCTGACCTACCCCCTTAGGTTTCAGCAGATGTCCCCCGGTAGAAGAAGTGAAAGGCCGCTGTCGCAGCTCTAGGGAGACAGCGATTACAAGTCAGCCGGGAGATTATTCATGCGTTGCAATCGTTCTTCTCTGGTTCTGTTCGTAGCGCTTCTGGCGCTGACCCTGAGCAATGCCGCGTTTGCGAAGTCCGTAACTCTGACCTACCAGTTTCAAAGTCAAGGCGCGTACTACTTCACCGTGAACCATGGCAGCAACATGATGCCTCTCATGTGCGACAGCTTCGACAACACGATTCACAAGGGCGAGAGCTGGACGGCCACCGTCTCTCCGTTTCTGCAAGGCATTGCCGGAAGCATGTTCGGCCCGACGATGACGCTCGACTACAAAGCCGCCGGACTCATCTACAAGAGCATGTTGGCAGGCACGTTGACGACTCTGCAGGCGCAATGGGCCGTATGGGGACTCTTCTCGGCCAATGCTCAGACTGATCAGCTGTTCAAAAATTACGGAGGCGGCGCCACCGACGCGATCTATCTCGCGCTTGCCGCCAGCGCGCCCAACAGCGCCTATAGCGGGCTGCTGCTCTACACGCCGAACTGCGCCAAGCCTGGATTCGGGCCGCAGGAGTTCATCGGCTACACGGCGGTACCTGAGCCCGGAACCCTCTCCATGCTGGGCACGGGCCTGCTCGCTCTCGCCGGCGCTATTCGGCACAAGTTCGCAAGAGCCTGATTCGCTCTTCCAAGTGTTCTCCTGTGACCGCGTCTCACGCTTGCCGCACGGCCCACAGCTGTGCGGCTTTTTTATCAGTGCTGCAACCGTCCTCAGTGCCGTTCAGTCGACTTACTCCATCGCGTATTCGATCTTGATCCCGCGCTTTTCCACTTCCGCCAGGAAAAGATCCGCCGGAACATCACGCTCCTGCAACACTCCGCCTCGCTTGCTGATCGCTCCTGAAGCCAGCATCTGCACCACGATCGACGCCGGAAACGCTGTCGTCCGCATCATCGCGCTCATATCGGTCTTGGGATCGTAGTGATCGACCATGGTGAACGATGCGACGCGCCCCTTAAGCCGCCCGCCCAGCAATCCGCGCACTCCCGCGCCATTCACCGACTCGTGTGCCTCCAACCTCATCAGGCAAACGTCCGGCCCTTTCGAGGCGAACTTCCCTGCAAAGATCTGCGACATCATCGCCCGCGGCGCAATCTCCGCTTTTCCGAATTTCATCTTCTCGCTCGAGAACAATCCCAGCTCCTTCAACTCGCACAGCAGATCGTAGTGGCCCGGATATCGCAACGTTTTCTCGAAGCACTCTCCCACTCGGCCTTCAAACGTCTCGGGCAACGTCGACGTGCCGCCCGAAGTGTGAAAGGCCACCAGGGGCGCGAAACCATCCAGGTGAAACTCCTCCGGTTCGGTCAGCGGATCGATCGTCGTCAGCTTGCCTTTCCGCAGAATGCGTGCCGGCTCTACGTACTCGTTAATCAGTCCCTCCACGGAAAAGACGAGTTGATAATGAAATGGCGGCGTCGGCCGCTCCGGCAATCCGCCTACGTACAATCGCAGCGCATCGGCCCGTCCTCCCAATCGGCGCACTAGTTCCCCGCCCAGAATCGACGCCATTCCCGGCGACAGCCCGCAATCCGGCGCCAACGCCACGCCCCGGCTCTCCGCCTTCTTTGAGAGCGCTAACTCCTGCCGCACCACGGTATTGTTGCCACCCAGATCGGCGAAGTGGCACCGCGCCTCCAGGGCCGCACGCGCCAATCCAAGGTTCAAAAAATAAGGCACCGCCGACAGCGCGGCATCATGACCGCGCATCACCTTCGCAGCCGCTTTTTCGTTGCTTGCATCCAACGCGACGGCTCGAACTTTCTTCGCGCCGGTAATGCGATTGACCCGCGCCGCCACCTCGCGTGCCCGCTTCGCGTCGCTGTCGGCCAGCGTCACCGAATCCACCTGCGCGTTCCGCGCCATATCAAACGCCGCTGCCGAGCCCATCATGCCTGCACCAATCACCAGTAGTTTCATAAGGAATTCCTTTCGAAGAATCCGGTTCGCAGCTCTCGAGACTCATCGCACAATTCGCGCGGACGCACGAACAGCACTGCTCTCAGAAAGCTTTTCGTTCAAGGGAAGACAAGCAGTAAGAAGAACTGCTCAGGAAGCACAGAGGCGCAGTGTGACTAGAGCCCGGAAGGCGCCAGCCGTTCACACACGTAGCGCCGAAGGTCCAGTCGAAGAAGGTTCACTAAAAAGGATATCACGCCATCGACCGCTTTCATGCAGCTAAGCCTCAATCCAAGAACGATCTGCATTCATTTTGCACACACTCTGATTCTCAGGGGAATGTTCCGCCGAACACCGCCATGTGACCTCAATCACAGTTTGCGCGCCCTGTTTCGCCTACCATCAAGCAGCGGTTGAAAGGCGCGAGAGAGCCGCCTGGCGCTGCAAACCCACGCGGCAAGCAAGCGACCGAGATCAGCGAGGCTTAATGGCAAGAAAGCTGAGGGCAGGAATTCTGGGGTACGGCCGGATGGGTCGCGAGTTTGTTTCCGCAATGCGGGATAACGATCTTTGGGAGGTCGCCGCGGTCTACGACATCTGCTCCCAGGCGCGCCGCCTAGCCCAGAAACAACTACCCAACGCCGCCATCTACGAAAGCCCGGACCCGATTTTCAGCGACCCTTCCATCGATGCCGTGGGTTTGTTCACCTTGGCAGATGCACGCCCGGAGCAAATTCGCCATGCTCTGGCAAACCGGAAACACGTGCTGGCGGAAAAACCGATTGGCCCCGACGTAACCACAGAATGGAACCTGGTCCACGAGATCGAAGCCAGCGACCGCCTCGTCGCCGTCAATCTCTTCAATCGCAATGCCTGGTATCACAAGGACATTCAGCGCTTCATCGCCGAGGGCGAGATCGGCGACCTCGCCGTGATCCGCATCTCCCACATGACGCCCGGACACATGCCTCTCGAGGGCCACGATCCCGAAGGTCCGCCATTCCATGATTGCGGCATGCACTATGTCGACGTGGCCCGCTGGTACGCACAGAGCGAATACGAAACCTGGCACGCCCAGGGCCTGCGCATGTGGGACTACAAAGATCCCTGGTGGGTGCAAGCCCACGGCACCTTTGCCAATGGAGTGGTATTCGATATCACGCAGGGATTTATCTACGGGCACCTGGCAAAGGAAAAGCCGCACAACTGTTACGTCGACGCAATCGGCACCAAAGGCGTCGCGCGTATGCGCCACGATTTTTCGGAAGCGACGATCGAACTCTACGGCATCCACCGAACGTTCTGTAAAACCGCCGCCTTCAACGACAAGAAACTCGACGTCATGGTCGACGTCTTCGCGCGATCCATCCTCGCTGGAAAGAATCTCGGATTTCCCCAGGCCCGCGACAGTGTCATTGCCTCGGAAGTCAGTTGGGCGATGCTCAACGACGCGATCTCCCACGTTCCCCCGGCCCGCGGCACGCCGGAAGAGATGCAACAAATTCTCGAACATCGCCGCAGTCTGGTGAACGGCTTCGGGCTGCCCGTACGGACGCAGGAACTGCCCGACGTCCACGTGGTGCCGCGATAACCAGCCCCGCTCAACCGCTCTCCGGAGCGCGAGCAGATTTACTCCTTTGTTCCGAGGATCCCTTTCTTTAGATCCGCGTTCGGAGGCTTGGGACCAAGCCACACCGAGAACAGCAATTGTCCAAACGCCGGACCGGCGATCGTCACCTTATCGGCCCCCTTCACCGAGAAGGTAGTCCCAGTGCCCGGTACATAGGTGAAGATCATTTCGTCGCCTTCCTTCACCGGTTCGAGCGCGCCCAGCAATTTGTCGATCTCCGCCTTCAACGTCTTCTCGGCATCCGGCGAATTATCTTTGAACGAATCCTCGAAGGCGTCGGACATCTGGCTCTTGCTCGCGCCATGCACGAAGTGCATCACCATCCGCTTCGGTGCGTCCGCCGTGAGAATTGCGCCTGGGTCCGACGACTTCTGCGGCAGATAGAGCCCCGCGACATACACCTTCACCATGAACTTCGTTCGCACTCCCATTCCGTTCAGGACGAGTTGCGTGCTTCCGACCTGCACCGTCTCGGGCATGGCGATCCCCGCCAGAGTGGAAGCCTGCAAACTGAGCATGGATCCGAGAACGAATACCGTAACGAAAATGACAAACCTGCGCATGGAAGACTCCTTCGAAAAGCCGCACGGAACTCTGCCCGGAGGACTGATTGGATGATGTGGGCCGACAGAACAGGACCGACGGTTCACCTGCGGCAGAGCTCCACTGTCTACAGAGCAAAGTCTGCCCCCGTACAAGCCCGAGCGTCTGTGACCCGGGTCACCCTCGACCATATTTGAATTGCGACGCGTTAAACGAGCGCGAAGATTCGTCACGGGTTTTCACTAAGAGGGTCGGCGGGACGCAGTTCTTAGTGCCCGTACTTCATGAAGAAGCGGACAACGATGAGTGCTGTTAGCACGACGACGATGACGTCTGTGACCATCGGGATTTCAGCTCACTACCCCGAATGTAGCGGAAGCTCAAGCGGTTGCTAGGGTACTCTCGTAATGCTCAAATTACGGTCCTCCCGGCGATTGAACATGCCAGAGATTCCGCTGGTTGCCGGAATGTGAGGAGAAAATCAACAGCCAGGCTTGATTCTCGGGTCTACGCAGCGGATTTTCCTTGACTGACGCGGCCGGTCAGACCAATCATCTGCGACACACGCTGGGGGTCGTGAACTTTGAGACCTCGGATCTGCCGCGTTCTGTCAATCCTGAAGATACACAGTTCGGACTGTCAACACTGCACCGCTCGCCTCACCTGCGGCGTAGAAATACGAAGACGGCTGCAAGAGTTGGACGGCCGAGCCCGGACGTATTCCGAACCAGTGCCGGACCTTACCGAAACTGGCGCTACCTCTTGTCGATTGCCCAAGGGACGCCTTGCCGCTTGAAAGCGGCCACAAACCTCGCGGGAACCCCTGCTAGCTTTTTTTCGACGGCGTTGGACTATGCGACCTTCGAGCCATCAGATCGGATTTGGAAACGGTGCGAACGCCTTCCGCTGCGGCGCGGAGTCTGTTGCGGAACGCGCGGACTGTGGAAGCTCGACTTGCTCCGGCTGCCGCACGGAGTCGATGGACGAAAAAAGGGCGAACCAGTGATTAATCGAGTCACTATAACTTTTGCCAGTTGCTGACACGCCAAAGCGAGTTCCAAGTTAGTTAGACGTGCTAAGACCCTCTCCAATTTGAGGCGGAGGACCTGGCAGAATAAGCCCATCGACTCGCCTGGAACGGTCTGGTGGGCTTCTTCACCCCTTCAGAAGTTCTTGGATTTCGGCGCAGGCAACGTGCAATCGTCCACAGTACCTCCGGTTCAGGCCCGAATACGTAGACTCATCGCTAAGGAGTACCCTATGAAATTCAGATGGCTGGCAATCGCACTCGGGTTGGCCGCGTTCAGTGCGGCGCCCTGCGCGTTCCCTCAGACGCAAAATCCAAGCCAGAATCCAACGCAAACGCAGACTCCAACGACCGATCCCGACCAGGGTCAGCCCAAAGCGGGCGACGTGCAGAATGCCCCCAAGCAACCGCCAGCCACCCTACCAAGCCAGGATGATAGCCAGATCAAGCACAACGGCGGCAAGACGGATATTGATGCGGTCGGGAACCGGAACGTAGGCTGCCAGCGCGGAGTGGGCAATTGGTACACCATTGAGGGACAGGTAGCGACCGGCCGCCAGTACGCCCAGCAGATCGAATCTCAGATCAAGTTGATCAAAGACCCTGTGATTACGGAGTACGTAAACCGCGTGGGCCAGAATCTGGTTCGGAACTCCGATGCGCAAGTTCCGTTCACGATTAAGGTGATTGACTCGGATGTGGTCAACGCTATGGCGCTGCCAGGCGGATTCTTCTATGTGAACTCCGGCCTGATCCTGGCCGCGGATGAGGAAGCCGAAATGGCAGGGGTTATGGCGCACGAGATCGCGCACGTGGCGGCTTGTCACTATGGCCGCGAGATGACCCGGGCCAATCTGATGCAACTCGCATCGCTGCCCGCAATCTTTATGGGCGGCGCAATCGGCTACGGCATTTATCAGGGCCTGGGACTGGCCATTCCGTTGACTTTCCTGCACTTTTCGCGTGCATTCGAATCCGAAGCGGACTACCTCGGAATCGAATACATGTACAGGGCGGGATACGATCCGTCAGGTTTCGTGTCGTTCTTTGAAAAGATTCAGGCGATGGAAAAGAAGAAGCCCGGGACGCTGTCCAAGGCTTTCGATACCCACCCGCAGACGCCGGACCGGATCGAGAAATCGCAGGCCGAGATTCGCAAGATCCTTCCCGCCAAGGCGCAGTATGTTGTGACGACTTCCGAATTTGACGACGTGAAGGCGCGGCTCGCGGCTATCGAGAACAAACACAAACTGATCGATGAGAAGGATTCCAGCAAGCCCAGTTTGCGGCGAACGTCGAACCAGACCGACCCGTCAGGGGACACCAAGACCGACGATGATCGGCCGACGCTGAAACGGAGCGACGGTTCCAACTAACACAGACCGCGGCTGTGGAACACAAGCCCTGTGAGAGGCGCCCCGCCCATTCACGATCTCAAGCTTGTGTGACTGAAAGTTTGGTGGAGCTGGCCGGGATCGAACCGGCGACCTCATCGTTGCGAACGATGGCGTCCTCCAAATTAACTCTTTTGCCTGCTCTGATTTAGACGTCGCTCACGGTCCATTTCGGTCCAATTCCACAAACAAAATTCAGGCTTGCCGGGAGAAGCTGCCTCACAGTTTTTCCGGCCCGCATCCTGACTCGCCGCGGCGTCGAAGCAGCGCCGCGGCAGGATGCGCACACAAACGCGATTCAGCGAAGCAGCAGAATGAGCCCACTTGTTTCAAACCACATGAAATGGAATTGCCTCACTTAGAGGCGCCCGATTTTATCGGCCATGTCGCGCCAGGCATTAATCCGAGGCTTGCCCGCACGTTGCTCCAGGTTTATCAGCGTGAACTCCTCGGCAATCACCGGATGACTGGTTCGCAGTTCTTGTCCGGTCCGCAGCAGGGCCTGGTCCAGACCCAGACCCGCGTCGACGCACACCACCATCAAGTCCAACGCGTCGGGCAGACCCAGCCGGACCTGCTCTCTGCGGCGCCTGGTTCTGGCCGTCAGCCACAGGTCGGGACCCACATAGGCGCCGGCAGCCATGAGCGGCCACCCCGAAGAAACCGATCTGCCGGAAGAAGGTCCACAGCACCAGTACTGCGATTGGCCCCAGCAAGCGAACGGCAAAGTATCCGTCGATGCTGTTTTGCGTGCGCAGCCCGGCGGCTCGAAACCGCGTTTGCAACTTGTCATTCACGGTCATGCCCACCCGTCCGAACAAGTTGTGCAGGATCCGGAAGGCGGCCTCGCGAATTCCTCGTGAAGTCTGATCGGAACGATGCGCCGACTCCGGAACCAGGCGGGTGATGCCATACAGCCGTTTCGCCGCAGGTGTCGTCCGCGTCATGAACCACACCGAGAGCAGCGCGGCGGCGAAGAACACGCTCAACTGGACGCTGAGGAGATACATGGGCTTCATGGCTTCACACTTTGATCCTGACGATTTTGCGTATGAGCATCGCGCCCACCGTGATCATGCCCAGCCCCACATAAGTCATCTTCCGGCCCACCGGATCCTCGATGAGGACCCTGGTGTAACCGGGGTTGGCCAGATTGATGAGTCCGTACATGACCACCGGAAGCAGGCAGAGAATGGCCCCGGTCAGCCGGCCCTGCGCAGTATGAATGCGTACGTCTCCCTGGATGCGCAAGCGGTCGCGCAACACCGCTGCCGTCCTTTCCAGGATCTCCACCAGGTTTCCTCCAGTCTCCTTCTGCACCAGCATGGCTGTAATCACCACTTGCAGGTCGGTGGAGGGGACGCGGCGGCCCAGCTCCAGCAGCGCATCGCGATTGGGCAGGCCCAGCACCTGCTGCTGGTGGACGCGGGCGAACTCGGAGCGCAGCGGCTCCGTCCCCTCTTCTGCGACAATCTCGATGGCCGCGCTGACCGAGTGGCCAGCACGCAGCGAACGCGACATCAGATCGAGAGCTTCCGGCAGGTTCTGATCAAAACGGTTCATGCGGCGACTTCGTTTCGAGCCGCAGCACCAGCAGCGGGATGAGCGTCGCTGCCGCTCCCGCAATCAACGCAGGCAGCAGGTCGGACATCCAGTACCGCACAATCGCAAAGCTCATCACTCCCAAACCCGGCCGAGACGATCAGAACGGTACTCACGTTCCAACTACTCTCCGCCTGCGCCAGGAGCAGAGCCAGCTTGTGGGCTGCGCTCATTCGTTGCAGCACACTGGTCGAGCCAGACATATTGACTCAGGGTACGGTTCTTCAGAAACTCCTTGCGGGCCACTGTCGGCGGCGACCGGCGACTGGCCATGCCGTTGCACAGCCGCCACGCGCACCTGAACGGCACGTTCCGCCCCGGTCGGGCGTGTCAGCAGCATCACCACGGCGAAAGTCAATACCGCGAGCCCCACAAACACCAAGACGGTCAATGCCACCACGTCCCTCCTAAACGTCCAGCGAAATGTCCAGCAGGCTGGACGACAGCGAGATGCCTGCGTTTTGCAACTTCTCGGCAAACTTGGGAATGATTCCGGTGGAATAAAACCTGCCCAGCACGTTTCCCTCCGGTCCCAGACCGCGTTTCTCGAACAGAAAGACGTCCTGCAGGCTGATGATGTCGCCGTTGGTGCCGGTCACCTCGGTCACGTGGGTGACGCGGCGCGTGCCGTCACTCATGCGCGAGACTTGCACGATGATGTGAATGGCGGACGCGATCTGGTTGCGCAGCGCCTTCTCCGGCAGGTTCAGGTTGGCCATCAGCGCCATGGTTTCGATGCGGGCCAGCGCGTCCCGCGGGTTGTTGGCGTGAATGGTGGTGACCGAGCCGTCGTGTCCGGTGTTCATGGCCTGCAGCATGTCCAGGGCCTCGCCGCCGCGCACCTCGCCGATCACGATACGGTCCGGCCGCATGCGCAGCGCGTTGATGACCAGCTCGCGCTGATGCACCGCGCCCTTGCCCTCGACGTTGGGCGGGCGGCACTCCAGGCGCACCACGTGTTTCTGCTTCAACTGCAGCTCAGCCGAATCCTCGATGGTCACGATCCTTTCCCGTTCGGAGATGAATCCCGACAGCACGTTCAGCAATGTCGTTTTGCCCGCGCCCGTGCCGCCCGACACCACGATGTTCAGCCGGGCCTGCACCGCCTTTTGCAGCACTTCCAGCATCTCGGGAGTTAACGCGCCTTTGTGGACCAGGTCCTGCCCGCTCAGCGGAGTCGAGCCAAAACGCCGAATCGACAAAATGGGCCCATCCACCGCCAGGGGAGGCACTATCACGTTGACGCGCGAGCCGTCGGGCAGCCGCGCGTCCACCATGGGTGAGGATTCATCCACTCTTCGTCCCACCGCGGAGACGATCTTCTCCACGATGTGCATGAGGTGGACGTTGTCCTTGAAGACCACCGCAGTCTCTTCCAGCACGCCATGCCGCTCCACATACACCGTGTTGAAGGTGTTCACCAGAATGTCGCTGATGGTCGGGTCCTGCAGACAGCGGTTCCAGCGGACCCAGCCCAAAGACCTCGTCCAGCACCTCGCGCGCCAGCGCATCGCGCTCGATCGCGCTCAGGGGCAGTCCCAGTTGTCCCAGCAGTTGGTGGATCACGGCCAGCAACTGTTGCCGCGCCAGTCCATCGGGCGTGTGCATCAGCTTCTCCAGGTCCAGCCGGCTGATCAGCTCGCGATGCACGGCGGACTTCAGATCCTGCCCGTGGCTCGACAGGTCTTTGTACGCGCGGGTATCCGGCGCAGGCCGGGTTACCGGGAAGCTGCGGTTATGGTGGAGTCTGCCATTCGGTTCCCGGTAGCCTTCCTCGGGTTGCACATCCTCCTAGATCCAGAATGCGAATTTGTGTTTCTGTCTCCACCGGCGCCGCAATTGCGGGCGCGAGTTCTGCGGCCCACTTCTTGATCTGGTTGCCAAATTCCGACTTTTGTTCGGGAGTGATCGGCTGCCCGGCGTCCAGCGCTCGTGTCAGGCTTGCAGCGTCGCTGGGAAACGTGAGCGCGACCGGATGATCGATTGCTTTTTCAATCTGCGCTATGGAGACTGGCCGGCTCCAACCATACTGGTTTATCACCACTTTCAATTTCGCAGGCACCAGTTGTAGCTCGCGTAACCGGTCCATGTAGCGGGCCAGGTCGCGCAGCGCCGGAACATCCGGCGTCGCCACCAGGTAGAACTCGTCGCAACCGGCGGCCGTGACCAGGTTGGGTTCGTCCAGTCCAGTCTGGCAGTCGATCACAACGAAGTCGTAGACGCCGGCCACGAAGCGGATCGCCCTCTCCAGGACGCTCTCGCTCGATTCTGACCGACTCTCTCAGCAAGTCCGGGAGACGGAAGTACATCGGCACCGCTGCAATGATGAGCGACATAACCTTGCAAGAGCGTCTGGTCGAGCCGCGAGATGTTTTGCAGCAGATCGTAAAAGCCGTAGCTATGCCCGTCCATGCCGAACCACAACGCCACATGCCCCAGACAGGATGCTGGTCTACGATCAGGGTCCTCTGCCTCTGCCGCCGCGCCAGAAAGCTGGCCACATGTACTGCCAGGTGGTTGTCCCGGCGCCCCCGCGGACTCCCAGAAACCCAAGGATCCGTCCCTTGGGCTGAGTGGAACGAGGACCGTCGACTGCCAGCCGTTCCTTCAGCTTTCGCAGCAGCTCCGCCAATCGCTCGACCCGCAGCGGTTTGGTGAGATATTCCGTGCACCCCGCTCGCATGGCATGCAGGATTAGAGTCCGGGCTCTCCTCGACGGACAAGGCGATCAGCGTAGTGGGGCAGGTGGCGAAGCTCTGCATTCCGCTGGCTGTTTGCACTGCCAGGTCTTTGTTCTTGTCGAAATCGATCAGACAAATCAGGGCACCGGCGTCTCTTGAGCAGACTTGACCAGCCGCCCGTTGAGCAGCGTTTCCGAGTAGTTCGGGAAGGCCGTAACCATCCCGACTTTGGCCTGTAAAGCCGCCTGGCGAACTTGGTCGGCCGCAGCTCGCGTCAAGCCCCACCGTCATGAGGCGAGAGTCCGTCTCCTTCGCGTATCGGATTCTCCAGACCCATGCCCACCTCCTCTACTGCTTCCCATCGGCAGCCGGTTTCGGCCCCATTACCTTGTTCGGGGAAGTGAGTCCGCTGTCGAAATCGGGCGGCGAGAGGAACGGTACTGGCCACTTCGGCATCGCCGGAGGCTGCACGGCAGGAGCGTTGAGCGGATCGACGACGGTCGGAGTCACGATGACGATCAGCTCGGTGACGGAATGGTTCAAGTTTTTGGAGCGGAACAGTTGCCCCAAGATTGGAATATTGCTGATGCCTGGAATCCTACTCAGCGAATCGGTGATGCGATTGTCCAGCAGGCCCGGAGATGGCAAAGCTCTGTCCATCTTTCAGCTCGATTTCCGTGTCCGCCTTGCGCGTGGAGATGGCAGGGATGGTATATCCCGAAATCTTCACCGCATTGGTGTAATCCAGCGCGCTGACCTCCGGGTTGACCCGCAGCCGGATCGACCCGTCGGGATGGACGTAGGGCGTAAAGTCCAGTTGCACGCCGTAGGGCCGGAACTGAATGGTCACGGAGGTAAACCCTCCGTTGGAACCCTGAATGACGGGATAAGGAAATTCTCCGCCCGCCAGAAACTTCGCCGCCCGTCCACTGACCGTGGTCAGGTTGGGCTCCGCTAGTACCTGCAGTATGCCTTTGTCCTGCAATGCGCGTAGCGTCACGCCCAGGTTCAAGTCGGCATTGAAATAGAAAATGTTGAGCGCATCCTGAATCAACGTCTGGGTGGTTCCGGCCCCGACTTGGGGGAAGGATGGCGGCGTGAAAGCGCCGGTCGTGACTGCTCCGGCGTTCTTCCCGCCACTGAAAAAGTTGATACCGAATTCGTCGAACTTGGTGCGATCGACCTCGGCGATGCGCACCTTCAGTTCCACCTGGGGGATGTGGCGGGGATCGACCACCAACGAGTTCACCACGTCCTTCGAGTAGGTTGTCGCCAACCGGACCGCTTCCTCGGCTTCCGCATCGCTCCCTACCACGCCGGAGAGGCACACCCGCCCCTGGGCCGCCTTGACTTCGACGTGATCGCCCGGCAGGGCCTGCGCGAGGCTTTCCTCGAGATCGGAGACATCCAGGTCCGCCAGCACTGTATAGAGCTGAGAACGTCCGCTCTGGTCCCACAGGACAACGCTGCTGGTGCCGGCAAGTTTGGCCGTCAGGACAATCTGGTTTGGGCTGGATGTCAACGAATCGAGTACCGCGGGATTCGCCACGTACACCCGACGCAACCGTTCGGGCGTGTCGATCACCAGCGAGCGGCCCGACAATCACATGCATTGCCCCGGGGCGGTCTTGTTGTTCGCGCCGTTCTGGTTGCGGATTTGTCGTATCCGCTCCACCGCGGCCCTCGGACTTCAGCACCCGTCTGCTGCAAGGCCGGGTTCGAGGCGGTGGACGGCGTAGACGGAGAGCTGCACGGGTGCGGGCGGAGGGCTGGCGGCGACTGGAGCCAAGGAAGTCTGGCCGCGATCGCGACGCTCAGAACCATCGGCTCGACAGAAGCCAGATCACGGAATCGGCAAACCCTCTTGCGCTTCGCATGTTAATTCTCAAATTCGCTGGTCGACCGCTTGTCGCCCAGAATCGTCTCGACGACATACGCCGGTTTCGTCGGTGCATGAGCCGGAGCGTGCCCGTTGGCGGCCGTGCCTCGACCCCGCGCTTCCCCTGTCAACTGAGCAACGCTGACGGGAACGGGAACGACCTGGCCGTGGTCGGCGCCGTTACGCAATACAAGATGAATCGAGCCCTGGTTGCTCGCCAGCGCCACCTTTTGCGCGTCCCCGGGCGTCAGCAGGAGGGTCACCACCCCAACGGTTTCGGGCTTTTCCTCCCGGCTCCGGCTCGATCTTTTGACCTGCGGTGAGCACCTCAGCGTCTTGCAGCACGATTTGCGTTTCCGGCTGGGGAACCGCATCGCCGCGCAAGGTGACCAGCACATCGACATGGCGACCCGGGAAACAGAAAGCCGGCCACACCCACGATCTCGTCCGACCGCACCGAGATGGCCCGCATGCCGTCCGGGATCTTGGCCGTGAGCCCGATGCCGGAACCCGCGCACCGCCAGGTAGGCCTGTAGGATGGGCTGCCGGGCCGCGATTGGGTAGATGACCGCCCGGCCCGCAGGTCTCCTCTACTTTGGTGAATCCCCCGTCCAGGGCATTCGCGGGCCACTCAATCAGGTCAGATTGTCAGCTTTCAGCACTTCGCCGGGCTGCAAGGGACGGCTGGCGGCGACGTATTTCTGCGCGGCTCGCGGCGTACGCCGCCGCGTTCCTGATCCTGAGGTTGATCTTGCGATTCAGAAAGAACGTCACTACGGCCGACAGCGACAGGGCGGCCAGGAGCGCGATAGTGAGCCGGCGGCGGTCCATCTCACCGGTCCTGTACGACACGAGGCCGGTTCATCGCCGCGCCTGTGGCGGCAGGCGGAATGCCGATTGAGGATAGACCGTTGCTAAATTGGACTCCGACATGTATAACTCGTTTCGCCTTTTGGCCGCGTGGTCGATTCTGCAGTCCGTCGCGAATTCTGGCGGCGCTCTTCCGACGGCCGCATCGCCAGAAATACCAGCTTGCGGAGCTTCGTCGCCCGTCGGCGTGTATGGCCTGGCGAGCTGCAGCGCGGGACCTCGAGAAACCGGTTGTGCGGCGAAGACGGCTGCCATCACCGCACAACCTACACCCTTGTCTCAGGAGTCGCCGTCCTCTGACGCTCCGAGAAAGGCAGTGCTTTTAGCCGGTCGCGGCGCTCAACGAGGTTTGGACGGCGGTAAACGCAGCGGAAATACTTGTTGACAGCGTCTTCATTCCGGCGACGGCCGCGAGGGCAAGCAAGGCTGCGATCAGCGCGTATTCGATCAGGTCTTGACCGGATTCGTCCTGCCGCAGGTTTTTCAGAGTTTCCAACATAGTTCGACCTCCATAGTTTGCGGTTGAGTGACCGCATTCCATGCCATCGGCAGAAATACGGGATACTTGAAGCGGACAGTGAGCGGATTACCCGGGGCGCAATCATGTGATCACCCAGGGCGGGTGCTCCCGCCTCGGCAGCAGTGGCTCCCGTGTGGCTGCGCGGAACGCCCGGAGCGCTCTGAATTGTCCCGTTTTGTTCTACCTGTCGTGGGATATGCAGCCTACAGTCGCTCATATCGAGAGGCGATCCTGCCGATACAGGTATCAGCCCGGAAGCGAAGACGAGCTAGACCCGACAATCGTCGACAAAGGGGCTCCTAATGGATAGCACTCTTCCGGGGCAAGAAATCGTTGACACAGATTTCCATACAACGGTCAGTTATGCCCGCCAACAGGCAGGATGAATCTCGGAAATTCCACATATTCATGGGTGCCATTGTCGTGCTGCTGCTCGCGGCCGACTTGCTTCTGGCGAGGGTCGCTTGCTACTGCGGAGTGACAAAATCCATCATCTCAATGCTCTTCGTCCTGGCTATCGTTGCCATTGGCGCACTTCCATTTATTGTCATTTGCTGGGAGTGGCATCGGAAGTGGTTCAGGACATCGCTCGACCTCTCCTCCACTGCTGTATGGGTTCTGGCGGTGTGGATTCTGACCGGACCGCTGGAGCAAATTGCAGCACGTAGTCCCGCCCCACTCGTCGATGCGACTTTAGCTCAAATCGACAGCCAGATGATCCAGACGGTGATGGTGGTTCGCTGGCTCCATGACTTTCCACGGTTGTGCACAGTCTCTCAGGTCGCTTACGCTTCTCTATGGCCGCTAGCCATAACCGCACTTTTCCTGCCCACATTGTGCGGTCACGCACGCGATGTGCGACATTTCCTCGTGGCCACTTGCATTTCGATAGTGCTCACTCTCGGCTTGTTCGCCCTTTGGCCAGCCATCGGTCCCTGGACTATCGAGGCCTTCAGGCCCGGGAAAATGCAGGCGCCGATCGGATCTTATCTGTTGGCTCTCAAGACGCACGCGGTCCCCAACGGACCAGAGATAAAAGGAATCGTGGCGTTTCCATCGTTTCACACGATCTTGGCGATTCTCTCAGCTCGAGCGCTATGGCGCATCGGCAAGCTGCGCGCGTTCTGTACTGCTCTGTGCGTGGCAATCTGCCTTTCTACAGTCGCGACCGGATGGCATTACGTAATTGATGTCTTAGCTGGAATTGCAGTAGCAACCATCTCACAGATAGTCGCGTCGTGGGCGCTGCGAACTCAGCCTCTGGCTGCGCATTCTGCGCATTGCCGGGTTCCTGCATTCGGCTCATTGATCCCGGATCAACAGAGAGAAGCCCACCGCACGGGAGCGCATCAATTTTCCGTAGAGCGTGTTTCAAAAACAGGTCTTTGAAGGGGCACGGCTTCAGCCGTGCCGTTCCTTGCCGCAGAAAACCTGGGCTTTAGCCCCTGAGGGCACCAGCTCCGTCCTGTGGCGCGATTTTTGAAATACGCTCCAGCAATCGACTCGGAGCCATGAGGGATGTGAGGTTGAGCTTACCGTAGTCCGTTTCGGACGCAATGATCCTGCCCTTCAAATTCAGAAGACTCTGGGTATCAACCGCCAGCGTGCTTCCGCGCGGTACGCTGTGTATCCCGGCAAGTTCTTAGAAAGAAACTGCTCTTCGTCCAAGAGTCGCCAGATGAGAAATGGCGTCATTGCCGCGAGCGCCAGAAATCCCCAATAGGAGCCGAGTGCCAGCGGCGTGCCAAAAAGATAAAGTAAAACCCCGGCGTACATCGGGTGGCGTACCAACGCATACGGCCCGGTAGAGATGACCTTCTGATCTTCCGCGACTTCGATGGTCGCTGAAGTGAAGGTGTTCTCTCGATACACGCAGAAAATGATAAAGAACCCCACCGCGACTAAGATGTCTCCGACTATTACGGCATAGGGTGGTACTGCTGACCATCCGAAGCGGTAATCGAGCGCGGGCACGACAAGCAGGGCAATGAATCCGATTAACACAAAGCGCACGATGATTCTCTGCGCTTTCTCCTTCTCCGCAGTCGGCCCACCGCTCCAACGACGCTGGAGGAGCGCTGGGTCTTTTTTCATCAGGTAGCGCGTGTTTAGCAATGAGGCCGCGAAGAAGACGGCCAGATAGCCCCATGCCCGCCAATAATGCATCGTTCCTGCGGAAACGAAAAGCGAAAGCCCCATCACAATCGGAGAAGAACGAGTCCGCGCCATGCTCTTCGATTTAAGTCGTTCATTTCGTATACCCTAACTTCGCAAATAGGTTGATTCTTCCTTTGGGATGCCGCTATTTGGCGCCCGCATGGGCTTGCCGTGGCCGGCGAGCGGCCGGCGCCCACCCAAGCTTCCGAGGGCATCCTAAACTCCGTTGCTCAGATTCCTATCGGAAATATGGGTTAAGACTTCACCGCAAGCCCCGCGCGTGCCGGACGATCATTACTCGAACCTCTGCCCCTCGAGCTCGTGGTGTGTTGATGGACTGGCACACGCGATCAGCGAAACTTCTGCGTTGCAATTAAAGTCATCAAGTTCAGTGCCGATATTGAACTCGCAGCCCTGCTGTAGGGAGTTGGCATGGAGAGCGAGATGCAGCGGTTCTGCTCGGCAGGAATTGGGACATCCTTCGGTCGCATTAAGAACTCCCACTGAATCGGGTGCGACGATGGTGGAGTTTGCCCTCGTACTACCCATTTTCGTGTTGCTGTTGTTTGCCGTGGCTGATTTTGCCCGGCTGTTCTACATCGAGATGACCCTGCAAAACGCGGTACGCGAGGCCGGCCGGTATGCCATCACGGGAAACCACGTGCCCGATCCCGACCATACGGGTCAGAGCCTCTCACGCGTGCAGTCGATTATCCAGGTTGCACAGCAGTCAGCCATGGGTCTGGACGTCTCTAACCTGCAGATCGTCAGCGCCAACGGAGGCGCCGGCAGCGCCGGTGGACCGGGAGACACAGTGACCATCTCTTTGACCACCGACCTACACCTGCTGACTCCGATCATTGCCCAGTTCTTTAACGACGGCGTTTATACCTTCACGGTGAGCGTAAGTTTTAAGAATGAGCCGTTTCCGCCAGCCTACACCTCCGAGATAAGGCACGCAAAATGTCAAAAATCTGGTTAGGGCCCTCAACCCGAGGTTCGCGCCGGGCATGCGATTCCGGTCAAGCAGTTCTCGAACTGGCGCTGTCGGCATCGCTGATGCTCATCCTCGTATTTGGCCTGATCGATCTCAGCCGCGCCATTTTCGATACCCAGGTGATCGCCAACCTGTCAGGCCAGGGGTCCAGCATGGCCTCCCGAGGAACCACCTTGACGGATACGGCCGCTGCGGTGGCCGCCTCCTCCGCCCCACTGGACCTGAACGCCAGCGGGCGGGTGATCGTGTCGGCGGTCTTCAACAGCAATAGTGTCTTGAAGCTCACGGGACAGGCTGCACAGGGCGGAATCACTGCACTCAGCCGCGTGGGAAGCGTCATCGGAGGTACCGCCACGGTTCCCGCCGCTGCTGCGCCCCAACTGAACCAAACCGTGTATGTCACTGAGGTCTTTTACACCTTTCAGGCAATTACGCCGGTCGGGAATTTCGTGTCCAAGACCTTTTTGCCGTCGCAACTTTACGACGTGGCTTACTACTGACGGGGGTGTGCGACGAGTGGAAGACGCCGTGGATTAATCGGAGTCGAAAGAATGATCGCGGACAGATCATCATCGTGATGGCCATCTCCCTGACTGTCTTGTTGATGTTCCTTGGCCTGTCGATCGACGTGGGTTTTGCCTACGTCACTCGGGCGAGGTTGTCCCGGGCGGTGGATGCAGCGTGTCTGGAGGCGATGAAGAATCTGTCCCAGGGCCATGCGATCGCCAGTACGCTGGCGCAGAATACATTCAATGCGAACTATCCCACATCCGATCTCGATGCGAGTGCTCCCGCTGCTGACGGTGAACTTCACGACCGATGCCTACGGCCAGACCATGGTCACCGTCAACGCTACGGCCAACATCAGAACATTTTTCATGCGCCTCGTGCCCAAGTACAGCGACCCTGACCGTCAGCAATAGCGCTCAGGCTACTCGTGGAAAGCTGATCATGACTCTGGTACTGGATCGCTCGGGCTCAATGACGAGCAACGGCGGTTCGACGGCACTGCCACCTGCAGTCACGACTTTCGTAAACTATTTCGACAACACGAATGACGAGGTCGCCATGGTGAGTTACGCCTCCAGTGCCGGCGTCGACGTCGCCATCGACTACAACTTCAAGACGCCAATCACCAACGCCGCCAATGCCATGAAATTTAGCGGCGGCACATTCGGACCCGGCGGAATGACTCTCGCCAAGGCGCAGAATGACAGCGTCACAGTCCTGCCTGGGCAGAACGCGGTCAAGGTGGTTGTCTATTTCACCGACGGTCACGTGAACGAGATTCAGGATACTTTCAAATGTCCGGCCGCAAAAGTTATCAACTACGGAGGGTATGATTCAGGGAGTTCGGTTGATTTCTTTGATCCTAGCAATGGAACGGACTGGGGAGGCGTCGACTCCCACGGGTATCCTCCGTACGATAGCAAGCCGGACTACTGCACCGGAGTAACCAAGTTCACTTCGGCTATCACTGGCAGCAGCAAGTCGTTTACCCGTTCCAACGTTACCGCCGATGCCGTTTATCGCGCCCAGCAAACTGCAACCGCGATGCGCACTGAAAATCCCGGCATGTACGTCTACGCGATCGGCTTAGGTTCGAGCGTTGACCAGGCCTTTCTGAAACAGATTGCCAACGACCCGGGTAGCTCGACCTACGACCCAACCCAGCCAGTCGGAATGGCGGTATTTGCGACCAATTGCCCATCGTCGCAATGCACCACCCAACTGCAGCAGGTGTTCCAGACGATCGCCTCTCGAATCCTTCTCCGTCTCGCGCAATAATCCCCTCGTGGCCTATATTTTTCGAGCTCGTAATTATTGCGCATCCCCCGATCTGCGTAATAGCTGGCACTCGCGCGACGTGGAGTTGCCGAAGCTGGAGTTGTCGATTGTGCGGTCGGAGCTGGTGGTGCGCCGCCGCATGGAAGAGCCGGGCGCGGCTGGCTGCGGGGTACGGATGGCGGATACTGATGAACCGTCCGTTCGCCGAGGGGAATGAACGGATGGCGCTGGCGGCGATGGTGACTTACCTGGAGATGAACGGCTTCACGTGGAAGCGTGGCGAGTTGGAAGAGACGGCCATCAGTGCTGCGGGTCGCCGCGAAAGGAATCAAGGAAGACGAGTGGGAAGCGTGGGTGATGAGGAACGCGGGGAAGAAGGAATAGGGTGAAGACCCGCAATCGTCAAAAGCATTAGGTAATTGTGCGCTATCCGGCCGATCGCCCGCGTTATCGCGCTCGTAAAGCGCTCAGAAAAGAACCTTCAACGAGAACTGGATCTGTCGTGATGTTCCTGAAGTCTTGCTGATGTAGCCGAATCCGCTGCCGCGCAGGACATTCGACGGCAAACCGAAGTTCACGAAATTGAAGACGTTGAAGAATTCGGCGCGAAACTCCAGTGTGCCGAGTTCGGCGCCGCCGCGGGTGCCGAAAGGCGTGTCCTTAATCAGCGCAATATCGAAATTGCGATAACCGGGCCCGCGAAAGGTGTTGCGACCGAGCGTTCCGAAATAACCCTGGCTCGGTCCCGTTCCGCCTGGAAGATTAATCGGGATGCTAAAAAACGACGCGTTGTCGACTCCTCGTCCGAAGTAGTCGGCGGCCACTGTGCCGCTGGTCGAAAGCTTCGGCATCGCCACCAAGTCAGGGCGATCGGCTCCGCTGGCGCCTGCGCCCGTCTGCTGCACTCCGGAGTAAACGGTGAAGGGCGGACCGGTCGTGAAGGTCGTGATGTCGAGAAACTGCCAACCGTAGGTCAAGGAACGCGGAGCGGAACGAAGAAAACTCACTTGATTGAGCGGGAGTACCTGGATCCAACTAAAGGTGAATACTTGTGTCTCGTCGAAGGTCGATAGTCCCTTTTCCGCGGCCGGATTCCACGGATCCTGAGGAGATGTCTGCAAGATGACGCCGGCGCCTGCGATCTGGCCACCCTGAACCGAACTGGTATCGTCGAGCGACTTGGAGTAGGTGTAGCTGACTTGCAGACCCGTGCCCCAACGTGCCGAATTCTTGCTCAGGCTGGCCTGCAACGCGTTGTAGGACGAATGCGATTCGCTGGAAACTACGTAGATCGTACTGGCGCCTCCGACGGGCTTTCCGGCAGCGTCGAACTTGGTGAACGGAGCAAACGCGGGATCGGCGCCGGTGTAGCTGTTGGGATAGAAGACATAGGGAAGATGTATTCCCGCAGTACCCACGTATGCCACGGTTGCATTGAAATCGCGAAAGTTGTGCTCGACGGAGAGAGTCCAGCTGGCGATGTAGCCGTTGCGGAAATTGTTGGCCACCGCAGACAAGGCCGGCAGTTGTGCCTGATGACCTGGAACCTCGGCGGCGACGGCATCCTGGTAGCGCTGGAGATCCATCACTGTATTCGGCTTGGCATCCGTGCTCTGCCCGTTGGGAAAGATCAGATTCCCGGAGATGTCGTAAGCCGGCGGCAGGGGTATGACGGCAACGCTGTTCTGGAACGGGACTGCGCTGCCCGGCTGCGCGGTGATAAAAGGATTAAACAGATACGGTACCGAAGCGGTTAGAAAGTTTTCTTGCCAGAGGTTCATGAGGCCGGTGGTGATGGCTCCCCCGGCATGTACCACGGTGTTCCTGGCAAGGGCATAATCCGCCGCCAATCGCGGGCCCCATCCGTTCCAGTCGAACTGATAGGGCGGTTGCGGGTTCACGACGAAAATCATGTTGGCCTGATGGTCCCAATACGAAGCCCGTTCGCCGTTGGCAAAAAACTCGGGCAACGAGGTGCGCTTGGTCGCTTCGGCGATGCGACTGTCCACTTCATAGCGAAGGCCATAGGAAAGCGTCAGCTTCGACGTCGCTTTCCACGCGTCTTGAAAGTAGAAGTTGTAGGCCTGGCGACGGACTCCCGCCGCGTCGAACTTGCTGCCGACGGGAGTGAATTCGGCCGGAAGGCTGATGTTGTAAGAGTAGGGCGTGGCAGTGAGCAGGCCGGTGAGCGAATCGGGCAGTGGAGCCCCAACGTTGATGTTGTGCTGGCCGCTCAGTGACTGAATCGCAACCGGCGAATACGCCGTTCCGCCTCCAAACGAGTAAGCGCCGTTGGGAGCAGTGCCGAAAACAGTGGTGTCGCGGTTTATGCGGATCTCCGCGCCCCATTTCATCGCGTGATTTCCCCGCACGCCCGTCATATTGAAGCGGAACTGGTAGAGATTGCCGTAGGAGCCAAAGATCGACCCCGCGGGCGCGCCGTAGCCCTCAAACAGGCCATCACCAAAGAGGATGCCCGGTTGCGTGTGATTAGCAGCGGGAAAATTTGGTGTACTGCGGATATATCCGAGCATGGTCTGCAAGGTCAGGTGAGGATTGATCTCTCTCGCGTAACTCAAGGCGGCGCTGCGCTGGTGATCAAAGAACTGAATGCCGAAGCTCGGGTCGATGGCGGTTTGATCAGGATTGGTAACCGGACCGGTGATCTGGTTATAACTGAAGCGCCCAAATAGCTGCGACTTGCTGGAGAGAGTTTGGTCCAATCGCACGGAAAACTGGTCGTAATCCGTCGCAACCTTGGAGGATGTTTCGTACGTCCGCGCACCGTAGGGACCGGTTGGATTGTTCGGCAAGGGGTAAGCATCCAGTATCGGTTCGATCGCCGGATTCACCGGAACGATGAGTGTATCGCCCGGGATACTGGTTGTGTCGATCCCCT
>CAVSVS010000009.1:0-73601 GCA_963731405.1 uncultured Acidobacteriaceae bacterium
AGGCGATCAATACTGCTGTCGTCGAGATAGGCGAAATATCCGGATTTTGTGTAGTAGCGAGGGCCGTGGGGGAAATCGGAATCCGCCATCGTTTGTAAATTCAGAAACGACACAATCTTCCTGCTCACAGAATCCCGGCTGCACACATGGGCCGAGCGTGATGAGGTGGCCGATGTGCTGCGCTATTCGCGCGCATCGAAGGAGACTGGCAT
Organism: uncultured Acidobacteriaceae bacterium; assembly: GCA_963731405.1. Taxonomy (GTDB): domain Bacteria; phylum Acidobacteriota; class Terriglobia; order Terriglobales; family Acidobacteriaceae; genus Sulfotelmatobacter. The sequence goes on from CAVSVS010000009.1 coordinate 213, forward strand.
CGGGAAAGGCGCGTACGCACAGGTGAAGAGCATCGACGCTCCGAGAAACCGGCTGACCGTCGAGCTGCAAGATGGTACAGAGCGAATTTACGATCCGCGCAGACAGCACGGCGTCTCTGTCTTCCGTGAAGCGATGCGGAGTTTTTCACCGGGCGACCGCATCCAATTCAGCGCGCCTGCCAACGAACTAAGAATTGCGAACCGCGAGCTGGGGACCATCGAGAGTATCGATGGAGACGGGCGGATGCGCTTGAAGATGGATGGTGGTCGTGCGGTCGAGCTTAATACGCCAAGACATCCGCATCTCGACTACGGTTATGCGATGACCAGCCACTCCAGCCAGGGGCAGACTGCTGACCGTGTCCTGATTCATGTGGACACGGAATTGAGTGCTACGGAGCTACTCAACAGCCGCATGGCCTATGTCTCTGTCTCGCGTTGACGCTGTGACGCACAGATTTATTCGAATAACGCGCAGGCACTCGGGCAAGAACTCGGTCGCGATGTGTCCCATTCCCACGCGATTCAGCAAGAGCCAGTAGCGCGAAAGATAGAATCACAGACAGCGCAGAAAAATGAGATCGCTCAGGGTTTGGGTCTTGGTCTGTAGTGTTGCGATTCCGAGATGACATGCCTCGGATAGCCAGAGCGTAGCCGAGGCCCGGTCTGTGTCAAGGCTCTGCGACCGCGTTGCGCGGCGGGCTTCGCCCGGCCTTGACACAGACCTTAGCGGCCTCGGCTTATCATTCCGCTATCCCGGGAATGTCAGATTTTCCTGTAATACCCTAGGGCCAGTTCATCTGAGTTCGGCGACAGCTAGCGCGCGAAATCCATTCGGAAGCGGAAAGCTGTTCGGCGTTCGGCAAACGATAGCACCGGCGGCAACCCGTGATTTTCCCACCACGTTTCGAACGAAATCGAGATTTACGGTATCGCCGGCATCGGGCAGTTCCGTCCACTTCGCTTCAAACAGATCCAGTCGCCCACCAGCATCCACCACAAAGTCCACTTCGCGCGTCCGGTCACGCCAGAAGAAGAGGCTGCCTGTGCGCCCTGCGCGGCGTTCGCGGTCGCGAAGCTGTGCGAAGACAAACGTCTCCCAGACTGCTCCTACCGCGGGGGCTTGCCGAAGGGCATCCTCGGATCGAATATTCAACAGAGCACAAAGCAGACCAGTGTCAGCGAGATAGAGCTTGGGGCTCTTGACGATCGACTTGGTTCGATTCGAGAACCACGGCTCAAGCAATACGATCTGACCGGATGCTTCCAGCATGGACAGCCAATGATTCGCTGTGGATGGGGCAATCCCGACATCGCGCGCCAGGTCGGCTTTGTTCAACAGGTTTGCGGAACGAAGTGCGCAGGCGCGCAGAAATCTCTCGAAGTCCCGGAGGCTGCCAACATTCGTTAGCGAGCGCACATCTCGTTCGAGATACGTGGCGAGATAGGAATTGTAAAAAGCTACAGCGTCAATGTCTGGGTTGGCGTAGAGCTCTGGGAAGCCCCCGCGCACGACGGCAGTCTCGATCCCTGTTTGCGGTAGTGCTTCCTGAATCTCGGCGAGGGAAAGGGTTTCCAGTTCCACAATGTCGGCCCTGCCTGCGAGCGATTCGGAAACATTCTTCATTAGGGTAAACTTCTGCGACCCGGTAAGCAGGAATTGTCCGTTGCGAGTGCGGTGGGCATCGACGGCCACCTTGAGGTGCCGGAACAATCCCGGGGCATATTGGACCTCATCAATAAGGACCGGTGGCGGATGACGCTGCAGGAAAGTGGCCGGTTCCTTTTCAGCCTGCTCGGCTTCGGCGGGGAGATCGAGGGAGACAAATGCATGTTTCGGAAACAGGCGCAGGAAGGTGGACGTTTTGCCCGTCTGTCGGGCGCCGGTCAGGACAACCACTGGCCGCGTCTTTGCCGAGCGTTGCAAGCGAGGTTCCACTGCTCTTTTAATCCACATATGCAAAATATACGATATGATCGCATATTTTGCACGCGATATCGATCTGCGTTCCTGCTGCCAACTTACGTAGCCTGCCCATCCCGAGCCTCGATACAGGGTGTCACCGTTCACGCCCGGACGCATCCCTCTGCGGGCCGGCGTCGGAGAGCCAGTTTTGAAGTGTGAAATCACAGACAGTGGTGCTCCCCAGAGATTTTAATCGCCGTAACCAAATTCCCGTTGCAGCCTGCTGCCAGCCGGCGGTTAACATTCCACGGAGGTCGTACATAATGCTCTCCCGCCCACGAATTCTGATTGCGGATGATCACAGCCCCTAATCGCAGAATTGTGCAAGGGCCTCCTCGAAACCGAGTTTGACGTAATCGGTATGGTTAGCGATGGACGCGCGTTTGCTACGTGTTGCGGCCGAAACAAGGCCGGACGTGATCGTGAGCGATCACTATGCCCATGCTGAATGGATTTGGAGGCGGGACGACAGGTCAAACAGATGCTGCCCAACGTGAAATTGATCTATCTAACCATGAATCCGGACCCAGAAGTCGCCGCTGCGTTTGGCGTGCGGAGCCTCAGGCTACCTGCTGAAGACATGCGCGTCATCGGAAGTGGTGCTGGCTGTGCATGAGGCGTTACGGGGCAAAACATATCTCTCCAGAGCTTTCTAGGCACGCGATTGATTGCATACTCTGGCAACAGAAGAAACCGGCCAACGTCGACAAACGACTGACATCCAGGCAGCAGGAAGTGCTGCAGTTGCTCGCCGAAGGCAGGGTGATGAAGGAGATTGGCAGCATCCTGCAGATGACTACGAGGACGGTCGCCTATCACAAGTATCGGATTATGGAAGTAATTGGCGTTAGAAACGGCGCCGACTTGATGAAATATGCGGTCTGCAAAGCGTACATCATGTCATCCAGAGCTTCTTCCTCTTCGATGTTGTCTCCGGCGAAGGATGTTGAGGTATGTGACCAATTGGAGGGATGCACCTTGCCTGGCTTTGGCGCCCGCGCTCAGTTCTTTGGGAGTTCATTCCTGGACTCGCTTTGAATCTGCGCCTGCCAGTTCGTAACGATCGTCAATGCTGCAGTTTGCTCCCTGTAGGTTCTACTGTTCACCAAGAATCGCTTACCATCGCGAGTAGCATCGTAAAACCCAACATTGTAAGGAAGCTGCAGCCGAAACAGTGGCTCGGAAGCAAGCACACGAAATCCATTCGCCGACTCGCGCACCTGAACTGAGATGATCGTCAGGTTGTCCGCAACATAGAAGAGTTCCTGCCCGTCCCCGCGCCACCGGGGATCACTCCCGCCCTTGGAAGATACGGCAATTCGGGCACCCGGCCCAGGAAAGGAGGTGACATAGATCTCCCCGCTGTTTTCATCGGAATAACCCAGCCAATGTCCATCGGGTGAGAATTTCGCGCCAGAAGCGTCACCGATTTCGATTTCTGACTTTCCTGGCGCGCCCACTTGCCACACCTGCAGCGTATCCTTCCGACGCAGGTGAAGATAAGCAAGTGAAGAAAGCGCAAGACGAGGTACCCAAACGGATATTCTGGATCATTCCAAATTTTATGACGACGAATGATGAACCTGGGAACCAGGGGCCTCTGACCACCAAGGAGAAGTACACGATTGCTTTCATCAATTCGCGGATGAAAGTGCTCACTTCGGGAACCTGCTTCAAGCCGCAATCTCGCAAGCAGCCGACGGAATTCCGCACTATGGACAGGGCTGGGGGGCGTTTGGTGAAAGATTCCTGGCGCAGGAAGGCGATCAATTTACGGGCAGTTTTCTGATTTACGGAGTACTGCCCCAACTCTTGCACCAGGATCCTCGGTATTTTCGAAAAGGAAAGGGCTCGGCATTATCGCGAGTAGGGTACGCCGCGTCGCGGGTCTTAATCGCTCGCAAGGATAACGGCGCCCCAGTGTTCAACGCGTCGCAGGTTTTCGGACAACTCGGGCAGGCGGGAATCTCACTCACTTACTATCCCGATCAGGATCGGGATGTAAAAGGGCTGCTCGTGGGCTGGGGCGTCAATCAAACATATAACATCGGATGGAATCAACTGAAGGAATTTACCCCGGATCTGGGCGCTTATTTGAAACGCCGCTCGGAACGAAAACGCAATAGGAAGGAAATCCGCGACGCAGGTTGTTCGAAGTAGTCGCCAGGCTCCACAAATTGCGATGGTCAGCGCATCTGGCGAAAAATCTCGATAGCAGTCATCATGACCTTGCGCTGGGCACTTGAGTAACGGCTTTTTCATGGAAGGCCGTTACACGCAATATAAAAGGCGCCCACTTTGCGGTAGGTTGTGATTGGTGGAGATCACCACTGACCGAAAGGAGCGCCGTTATGAACCAGGAAAAGTATATTGGCATGGACGTTCACCAGGCAAACGATCTCAGTTGGCTGTCCTGGACAGTTCGGGCAAGCTGATCATGGAATGCATCCTTGGGACGAAAGCGGCCACGATTCTAGAGGTCATCGCTGGGCTACGCGGAACTTTATCGCTAACCTTTGAAGAAGGAACTTCTGCCGCACGGTTACATGACCTGCTGAAGCCTCACGTCAGCCATCTTGTAGTCTGCGATCCGCGAAGAAACGCCTTGTTGAAGGATGGCAACAAGAGTGATCGGATCGATGCGCGCAAACTGGCCGAGTTGCTACACTGCAACAAGCTCCATGCTGTGCACCACGGAGAGCAGCGGGTGCGCAGCTTAAAGAAGTTGGGGCGCAGCTATCTGACGAAATGATTCGCCGCGTCGTCGATTTCGCGCTGGGTAATCGCCTGATGGTTCTCGGGCTGGCGCTCGTGCTGTTCGTGTGGGGCATCATTTCGTTTCATAACCTGCCCATTGAGGCCTATCCTGATGTCGCGGACAACTATGTAGAAATCATCACGCAATGGCCGGGAATTTCCGCCGAACAAATCGAGCAGCAAGTTACGATCCCTCTCGAGACCGCCACCAACGGCATTCCCGGCATCGTTCATTTGCGTTCGTTCTCCTTGTTTGGCCTTTCCGATCTCAAACTTATCTTTGAGGATGGAACCGACAACGCCTGGAACCGCGAGCGCGTGCTCGAGCGCCTGAGTCAGGCCACTCTTCCCACAGGAGTGACTCCCCAGATGGGCACCGACTGGAGCCCAGTCGGCCAGATTTATTTTTTCACTCTGCACAGCTCCAATCCCCAATATGACGTGATGGAACTGAAGTCACTCGAAGACTGGGTTGTCGAAAAAAGTCTTAAATCCGTTCCCGATATCGTCGACGTCGCCAGCTTCGGCGGCCCCACGCGCGAATATCAGGTGCGCATCGATCCCAACAAACTCGTTGCCTATGGCTTGAATCTTGCCCAAGTCGAGCAGCAACTCACCAACAACAACGCCAATGCCGGTGGAAGTTTCATCCAGGAGGGCTTGCAACAGATCAATGTCCGCGAAGTTGGACAAGTCGATCATGTTCAAGACATCGAGCAGACGGTCATCATCGCCAAGAATGGCATCCCGCTACGCGTGAAAGACATCGCGGTGGTGTCGCAAGGTCCAAAGATCAGGCTGGGACAATTCGCCCGCGCCATTCACCATGAAGATGGCAAGATCATCGATAACGACGACGTAGTGTCAGGGATTGTGCTCTTGCGTAAAGGCGCCGACGCCGATCCCGCTCTAAAAGCTCTCCACGAGAAGATTGACGACATGAACGATCACATCCTCCCTCCAGGAGTGAAGATCGTTCCGTTTATCGATCGCAGCACTTTGGTTCACTTCACCACGCACACGGTGCTGCACAACCTCACCGAAGGCATGATACTGGTGTTGCTCATTCTGCTTCTGTTTCTAGGAAATTTTAGGGGCGCAATCATCGTTGCGCTAACCATTCCGTTCGCGTTGCTCTTCGCCGCCACCTGTCTTGACCTCATGCACATTCCCGCCAACTTGCTCTCGCTTGGCGCGTTGGACTTTGGGGTGATCGTGGAAGGCGCCATCGTATTGATCGAAAACATCGTGCGCCACGCCAGCCACGTCGACGGTACCGACACCAATACCGAGCGCATCAGCTTTGCCTCGCACGAAGTGCAGCGTCCGGTCTTCTATGCCATCGTCATCACAATTACCGCATTCGTGCCGATTTTCACGCTGCAGCGCGTCGAGGGCAGACTCTTTCATCCCATGGCTTGGACCGTGGTGTTTGCGCTGCTGGGGGCGCTGATCTTTTCCATCGTCGTTGCCCCGGTGCTGGCAAGTTTCGCATTCGCCAAAGGCGCGAAAGAGTGGGAAAACCCGGTAATGACCCTTGTCAGCCGGCGCTATCGCAATGGTCTTCGCTGGGCGATTTATCATCGCCTAATCACGGTTGGAGCTTGTTCGTTCGCCGTGGCGGTTGCGGCTTATCTTACCTTCAGCGGCGCCGTTGGCTCAGAATTCCTGCCGCATCTCGACGAAGGCGCTCTCTGGATCCGCGGCACACTTGCACCCAGTACCGGCCCGGATGAAGGCATCCGCGTCGCCAATCAGGGTCGCATCCTCCTCTGCGCGTTTCCGGAAGTGCCGCAATGCACCAGTCAGGTTGGGCGTCCCGATGACGGAACTGATAACACCGGTTTTTTCAATACCGAATTTTTCGTTGATCTGAAACCCAGGGAAGAATGGCGCCCTGTTTTCCATCAGAATAAAGAGCGACTGATTGCGGCCATGCAGCGCGAACTCGACAAGATTCCTGGTGCACTCTGGGGCTTCTCCCAGCCGATCGAAGACAACATGGATGAAGCCGTCAGTGGCGTCAAAGGCGAACTCGCGACCAAGGTCTACGGGACGGATTTAAAGGTTCTGGAAGCGAAAGCCGACGAAATTGTTGCGATCATGCGCCAAATTCCCGGAGTCGAAGATCTTGGTGTCTTCCGCGTCCTCGGCCAACCCAATTTGAACGTCACCGTCGATCGCGCCGCCGCCGCCCGCTACCAGATCAACGTCGCCGACGTTCAGGACGCAATTCAGACCGCGGTAGGCGGGAACGCGCTAACGCAGGTGTTGCAGGAACAGGCGCGGTATGACCTGGTGTTGCGTTACCTCCCGCAGTACCGCGATACCAAGGAAGCCATCGAAAACATTCGTTTGCTTTCGCCCGCGGGAGAACGAGTTTCGCTCGCCCAGCTCTGTAAGATCCAGGTGGCAGACGGCGCCTCAGAAGTTTATCGCGAAGGTAACGAGCGTTATATCGCCATCAAATACAGCGTACGCGGCCGCGACCTGGGCAGCACCGTCGAAGAGGCGATCAAGAAAGTGAACGAGCAGGTGAGATTGCCCGTCGGCTATCACCTGAAATGGGAAGGCGAATACGCCAGCCAGAAGCGCGCCAACGCGCGGTTGCTGATTGTGCTGCCCATCACGATCATGATCATCTTCATCATCCTCTACACCATGTTTAAGTCGTTCAAGTGGGCAATGCTGATCATGGCCAACATCGCCATCGCGCCCGTTGGCGGCATGCTCGCCCTGCTTCTGACCGGCACTAACTTCAGCGTGTCGTCCGGCGTCGGATTTCTTGCTCTGTTCGGCGTGTCGGTGCAGACCGGCGTCATTATGTTGGAATACATCAACCAGCTGCGGGTTCGCCGCTACACTGTCGAAGATGCCGCGGTCGAAGGCGCCGTCTTGCGCTTGCGTCCGATCATGATGACCATGCTGGTCGCGACTCTCGGACTCCTGCCGGCAGCCATGTCGCACGCCATCGGCTCCGACTCTCAACGCCCGTTCGCTATCGTCATTGTCGGAGGCCTGATGGCCGCCCTGGTCATGAGCATTTTCCTGCTGCCAACGCTCTATGTCTGGATCGCCCGCGACACCGACATCCTCCCGGCCGCCGAACCTGGATTTTCCGAAGGCGAGCACGTGGACTGAAGTGAGGGGGTTCTGAGTGCTATGGCCTGCTTGCGACACTTGCGCCGTGCCGCGACGTCTCGGAACAGTCGTCCGGGTGTAGACTTCTCGTGTTTGGGGCAAGCTCGATTCGTGAGGCATCGCTATGGCCCGATGGATTGAGGCAATCGGTCAAGATCTGCGGTACGCGGTTCGCGGATTACGTAAGAGTCCGGGATTCACCCTGGTCTCTGTTTTAACTCTAGCCATTGGAATCGGCGGCACCACAGCAGTTTTCAGCGTTATCAACGGAATTCTTCTTCGTCCACTTCCCTATCCCGATCAGGACCGGTTGGTCGCTGTGTCGAATGTCAATCTCAAGGAGCCAAAATACTCGTTGCCAGTTTCAACCACGGACGTGGCTCACTGGCGCGTTGATAACCGGGTCTTCGAGACACTGGAGTTCGTATCCCACGCGGACATGGTAGCCATGTCGAGTGCGGGGTCGGGGGAACGCGTTGGCGTGCAACACATGAGCGCGCGCTTGCTGCCACTGCTCGGAGTCAAGGCTTTCATGGGCAGTATCCCCACCGATGACCTCAGTGAACAGAAAGGTTCCTTCGGCTTGGTGATCAGTTACGAGTTCTGGAAGCGCCATTTCGGCGGGGACCCGAACATCGTGGGCAAAGAGATTTTCGTCGACACCTTTTCGGGGACGATCGTCGGCGTCCTGGAACCCGGGTTTGATCTGTTCGGAACCGGAACTCCGGAGGTTTATACATTCGGCGGCATGGGGAATCCGTTGAGTTCCGGCGTGGACGATGTGCGGTGGTTCACGGCGATCGGCAAGCTGAAACGCGGCGTTTCGATCCAGCAGGCCCAGGCCGCTATGGAAGTCACCACACGACGCCTGGTGCAGACTTTTCCCGAAGCGTACAAAGATCTGGGAATTCGGGTCGAGCCACTCCGGGCTCGGCTGTTCGGTGACTGGGGAGAGGTTTATTTCGCGCTGTTTGGAATCGTTGCACTCGTCCTCTTGATTGCCTGCGCAAATGTCGCCAATCTTTCGCTGGTTCGAGCAGACGGACGGCGGAAGGAGATCGGCGTACGCGTTGCCTTAGGAGCAAACAAAACAAGAATAGTGCGTCAGATGCTCGCGGAGAGCATTCTGCTCTCGATGATCGGAGGAGCCGGCGGCCTCATTCTTGCGGTTCTCGGTGTGAAGGTTTTCAGCGTCTGGGCTCCGGAGTGGCTTCCGCGCGACTTAACCGTTTTGGTGGACAGCCGAGTCTTGCTGTTTGCTTTTGCTACCTGTCTGCTGACGGGTATCGCTTTCGGGCTGGTTCCTGCGTATCGAGCCGTAAAGAGTGACGTCAATGAGTTTTTGAGAGAAGGAGGGCGCAGCACCGCAACCGTCTCAAGTCATAGAACGAGAAATGCGCTGGTCGTCACTGAAATTGCGCTGGCATTCGTGTTGCTAGTCTGCGCCGGGCTGATGATCAACACGCTGACGCGAATTCTCAGGACCACACCGGGCTTCAATGCATCGCATCTCGTCACTGCGGAAGTTCGGCTCACCGGGCTCAAATACATGGATTCCTCGACCGAGGATGCGACCGGCTTTAGTTCCATCCTTCCGCCTGTGGGGAACTTCTGTCGTCGAGCGCTGGAGCGCGGCCGAAATATACCGGGGGTTGAAGATGTGGCGTTGGTCGATTGGCTTCCCCTTCTGGAGACGGCACAGTATGCCTCTCCCGGATTCACGAGTGTTGGGCAAAGCGTGGGGACGGGCGGGGAGAAGCCCAGTGTTCTACGACAGGCAGTCAGTTCCAGCTACTTTCAACTGATGGGCATCCCTGTGCTGCGGGGCCGAGCCGTCACCGAGCACGACACCGAGAGCAGTGGCTGGGTCGTGGTGATCAATGAGGCTATGGCACGAAAGTTCTGGCAAAACGACGATCCAATTGGCCGCACAATCACCTTCGATGATTCCCCAGAGGAAAAACCGCGACAGATCGTTGGCGTGGTGGGAAACGTACACCAGTTTTCGTTGACGATGGATCCATTCCCCGAGGCATACATCGATTACCGCCAGGTACCAGTTCGCGTTCACTCCGGCTGGACGGAAACGCGGATTCACAAGAGCATCATTTTCCGCACGCACTCCAGTTCGAAGGCCCTGATGCAAGATGTGCGCCGGACGATTTCTGAGCTGGCGCCCGGCTCCGCGGTTTTCGGAATCACAACGGTCGAGCAGACAGTCTCAAAGTCCGCGACTCCATGGCGATTCATCTCGGAGCTATTCGAGCTGTTTGCCGCGATTGCGCTGATTCTCGCCGTAATCGGAATTTATGGCGTGATTTCGTACGCCGTGGGCGAACGGAGGCATGAACTCGGGCTGAGAATGGCTTTGGGTGCGCAGCCCAGACAGGTGCTCGCATTAGTGTTGCGGCAGGCGATGCTGCTCTCCCTGATCGGCGTTGCGATCGGCCTCGCAGGTTCCTTTGCCGCTACGCCCTTGATGGCCGACTTCCTGTACGGCGTAAAGTCTCACGACTTTCTGACTCTGGCGGCGGTCTCGTTGATTCTCGTGGCGGTTACGTTTTTCGCTAGTTTTGTTCCCGCCCGCCACGCCACGAAAATCGATCCCATGCAGACACTTCGACACGAATAGCCTGCGATTGGACGTGAAGTTCTTCAGACTCGAGACTTGGCGTGAATGATCGGCCCCCGAGGGCCGAATCGTCAGCTGTCGTAACATCCCCATTGCACGTGCGCCGTGGAAAGGCGCTGGACGACTGCGGGTGAAAGTCCCGCCCGGGAACTAGGTTCGCTCCACCCGGAAGCAATCAGAGCGGCGGCGGAGGAAACGAAGCCGCCGGAGCCTCTGGTGTAGAGGGTCACTTAGGTGACTTGGCGAGCATGTAGGCCGTAACGTGCAGTGAACGCTGAGCAGGCCTCGAAACGATTAACGCAGGAGCCAGCCCGCCGTGTAATCGGGATGGCCGCCGCTGAGGGGACAGTACGAGCGAACGAGTTCCAGCAGACCTGCCGGGGTAATGGCGACGGCAAACATGCAAAGTTGACCAGTAGCAACACGGGAAGCCCCAGCGGTGATCGCAGTTTGGATCAACCGGCAACTCGTGAGAGACAGGCTGGGCCGTTTGGGGTGACGGAGAGGCTCGTATGAGCGATGAAGCCGGGTAATGCCGGTCGAGCAAAGGAGCCTCAGTTGAAAGGAAACGCAAGAAGCAACGAAGGCGGAGGGATTGGTGTCGAACCTAACAACCCCAGCAAGCGTTCAGAAATTGCAGACGGCGTTGCACGACAAAGCGAAGGAATCGCCCAGCTTTCGCTTCTATGCTCTGCACGACAAGGTGTATCGTCAGGACGTTTTGACATTCGCCTACGCGTGCTGCAAAGCCAACGGCGGAGCGGCAGGAGTGGACAATCAGACGTTCGAGGACATCGAAACGTACGGAGCAGAGCGCTGGCTGGACGAACTGGCGCAAGAGCTGAAGAATCGAACCTATCAACCACTTCCTGTGCGGCGCGTCTATATACCAAAGCCGGACGGGAAACAGCGGCCTTTAGGAGTGCCCGCTATCCGGGATCGGACAGCGGAAATGGCAGCAGTTCTGGTTCTCGAGCCAATTTTCGAGGCCGATCTACCGCCAGAGCAGTACGCCTATCGGCGAGACCGCAGCGCACTGGATGCGGTAAGACACGTCCATAAGCTGATCAACACTGGCCATGGAGAAATCGTAGACGCAGATCTCAGTTCCTACTTCGATACTCTTCCGCATTCCGAGCTTCTAAAGTCGGTAGCTCGCCGGGTCGTCGACGGAGCGATGCTCCATCTGATCAAGATGTGGCTGGAAGCTCCAGTCGAAGAAACGGACGAGCGTGGAAACAAGCGTCGAAGCACGCGTAATCGGGACCAAGGTCGCGGGAGTCCGCAAGGATCTCCGATCAGTCCGCTGCTGAGTAATCTGTACATGCGTCGGTGCGTGCTTGGCTGGAAGAAATTGGGGCACGAGAAGCGCCTGAGAGCGTACATCGTTAATTATGCCGATGATCTAGTGATCTGCTGTCGCGACAAAGCCGCAGATGCTTTAGTCACGATGCGGGACATGATGACCAGACTGAAGTTGACGGTGAACGAGAAGAAGACGCGGGTCTGTAAGCTACCGGAAGAAGAGTTCGACTTCTTAGGCTATACGTTCGGGCGGTGTTACTCGCCGAAGACGGGACGGGCCTATTTAGGAACGACTCCGTCGAAGAAACGGGTGCAACGCATCTGCAAGGCGATCAGCCAAGAGACCGGACGGAACAAGACCATTCTGGCCCAAGAAACAGTCATTACGACACTCAATCGAATCATGATTGGGTGGGCGAATTACTTTTGTCTGGGACCGGTTTGGAAAGCCTATCACGCAGTGGAACGACACACTTGCAGAAGGTTTCGCCAGTGGCTGTGCGCCAAACATAAACAGAAGGGAGCTGGTACTAAGCGGTATTCCGCTCACCTCCTGCACGACCAGTTTGGGCTGGTTCGTCTTAATGGACGTACCGTCAGCTTTCCGTGGGCAAGACCGTGAACCTTTCTCCGAGAGCTGGATGCATGAAATGTGCCTGTCCAGTTCGATGAGCGGGAAGAGGAAACAGAACAACGTCAAACCGGACTGAGGCGGCCAGGTGAAAACCTGACCCACTGCCACCGGGAGGCTAAAGCCACTGCGCCTCTTCTCGACTCCACTCAATACCCCTCAATGAGCAAAATGGCCTGTTCTCGACAGTTACCCCCTAAAGTGGGATCATTCCCCCGACAGTTTATAGGTTCTTCATGAATGGAAAGATAGAGACTGGATGGAGTAGGTTGGTACGGCGCATAGGCGCTCTCATGATCGCCGTCGTTTTCGCGGCGGCAGATGGCATTTCCGCCGAACTCGTACCAACGCGTGTAGACCATATTGGAACAGCGGAGACTGGAGCAACTCGGGAGCCCATGATAGTGGAGCATCCCGACGGTACCCTGTTTGTTGCGGGTTACGGATCGCCGGACGGAACACCTCCGCAAACCGTGCCGAGATTGTGGAAGAGTACTGATCACGGTGAAACATGGAGCGCAACCAGCGTTGGGAGCGAAGCCGAAGGTGCGATCGGGAATTCTGACGTCGATCTGGCGATCGCCCGAGACGGAACGATCTACTTTGCCACCATGACTTTCGACCTGAAAAGCTTCGAGGGTACGCAGATCACGGTGGGTGTTAGTCATGACGTAGGGAAAACCTGGCATTGGACGACTTTGTCGAAGAAGAAATTGGATGATCGGCCATGGGTCGCGGTCGCGCCGGATGGGACTGCACATGTTATTTGGAATGATGGAAGTGGCGTATACCACTCCGTCAGCCGAGACCGCGGATTGACGTGGAGCAGTCAACAGCGAATTCACTCCGCGGGCGGATCCAGTCATCTGGCCGTGGGGCCGAATGGCGAGATTGCGGTGCGTGTCGCGCCGGTATCCGCTTCCGGGAACAAGTTCGATGAGGGCGTGGATCTCATTGTAATTAGCCCAGATGGAGGTTCGACTTGGCAGGAACGAAATGTGCCAGGCCAACGCGATTGGGCACCAATGGGCACCGAGGGTGCGACACCGCGCTGGGTGGAACCACTTACCTGGGATGCGTCAGGCGCGCTGTACCTTCTGTGGACTGATATCAGAGGAGTGTGGCTCGCACGTTCCGCGGATCGCGGAGTGCAGTGGAAGACATGGAGGATCGCTGAAACGGATGCACTGTCTTACTACCCATACCTAGCGGTGAGCGAAAAGGGTGAGTTAGCCGCAACCTGGTTTTCAGGTGCAGGAGAAAATCTGCACTGGCAAGCGTGTCGAATACACGTTTCCGAGGACAGCGAGCCAATCGTGTCCCTTTCACTTTTACTTAGAACGGAGACTTGGGGCGCGAGCGACGCTCACGGCAACGCACCAGTGCGAGACGCAGCCGGGGAGTACTTAGCTGCGCTGTTTCTGCATGATGGAAGTCTCGCGGTCGTAACTCCAATTCAAAATCCAGCGGCGAAGCGTTTCGGATTTTCGTTTTGGAGGATCGCCGTCGGCCCATAGTTCTTTTCTGCCATGCGCGCGGCCATCCCCGACAAGTGAGTGCCGATGCAAGGGGCGATGTGAACGACCCAATCGCCAGCGGTTTTAGGCTTCCCAAAATTGAACATGCCGCAATGGTAGCAGGCCCCGCCTGACATCGCGATTTCACTCCAAGCCAGTCACTCGTCTCGATCCTTTCGATAGCAGGACGAGCTACAACCTCCGCCAGGCCTGTTCTTCCGAGCTTTCACTGAGGCTATCCGCGAGTCAACGGCGTCTGGCTTGAACGATGAATGACCGAATCGCAAACTCGATTTGCGAGTTCAATCGTGGTCTCGACTTGCAATAACGCACCGGCGATCAGGGCTGCCAGCGGAAGCGAAATCGCTTTGCAGGTTTCCGGGTCCAGGAATGCATGCACGGCTTTGAGGGAGGGCTCGTATGACATTTTGTTGCTCCTGAGAAAATATTGGTGAGGGCTGGCCTCATCTACTTGGATTCTCCGCAAGAGCGCGCGTCGCTGCAATACGGTCGACTCCTAATTACGAAAGTACATGTCCCGTCGGGAGAATGTCGTGAACGACAGGTTCGCCGTTGGAACTCGGAGTTGGACGCAAACGACTTTGAGATCTGTAGAGTTATTTCAAAGTCCAGTTACAAAAAGAAAAAAACTCCAACCTTGCCCGCGAAAGGCGGCAAAGTTGGAGTAAATGAAACAGGAACATTCCCGAGCTTAGTTCATGACCCGCGGACCACCTGGAACACTGGGTTCGTGGTGCTGGGTCGCCGGAGCCTTCTTCGCGCTCGCGTTCCCGATCAGGGTAGCGGTACTGAACGAGCTGAATACGCTGGAGTTGTTGGTGCCGTTTCCGGTGGAGTTATAGCACCAGAGCTGAAGAGCGTCGCCCGCGCCGACGAAGATGGAGTCGGAGGCAGCCGCCTGTTGGAAGACGCCCGAGTTGGTCGGAACACCAACGCTGGATCCCCCTTGACTATCGAACACACCTGCGCCGCGGAACAACGTGGTGGTGTAGCAATAAGCGCCTTCCCCCTGGCCGACATCCAGAAGCGCAGTGGCGTTGATGTAATAAATTCCCGAGGTCTGAATGGTGTTGCTTTGCGCGACCAGGCTGCCGGGATATCCGGCCAGGTTAGAAACGCCGCCGGAAGAATAGGCAAAACCGACCGCGATTCCCGCAGGTCCTTGTGGTCCGATCGGTCCCTGGGGTCCGGTGGCGCCGGTGGCTCCCGTCGCACCCTTAGGTCCGATGGGTCCGATGGGGCCTTGGGGACCGGTCGCTCCAGTGGCGCCAGTCGCACCTTTTGGCCCGACTGGTCCCTGTGGGCCGGTAGCCCCAGTCGCTCCTTTGGGTCCCTGGGGTCCGGTGGCGCCGGTTGCTCCCTTCGGTCCGGTAGCGCCGGTTGCTCCCTTAGGCCCCTGCGGACCCTGCGGTCCTACCTGGTTCCATTGAATCTTGTGAAAACCTGTGCCACAAACGGTTGTCGAACCTACGATGGTGATGGCCCCAGTTGAATTGTTGACGCAGGCGTAATAAGTCACGGTTGCGGGGGTTGCGGCGTCAGCCTGTGTGAGCGCGCCGAGGGTGAGCAAGAGGGTGACGGCCATCATCGAAACAACACTTGAACGTCGCATAATTTATTTTCTCCTGGGTTGGGACGGTGCTTTCCAAGACCGCGTGCGGATCACGCAAGCGGAACCACTCCTCGTTCTTGTACGTCGGAAGACTCGGAGTTTCCTGAAAGTCTCGAGAACAACCGTCGAGAGTTAGCGTTTCGGCCCGACCGCAACTTGAGGTCCCGGCGCGGTCTTCGCCCTATAGATCGACAAAGGTGCAGGACGAAACTGTGGGGGGCACATCAGCTGTCCTCGCCTAATGGTGTTGGAGGGTTGTTTTTCGTTTCACCGCAGGATGGAAATAATTCAAACCTGCGCTCAGGAGATTGACCAAGGACTCGAACGATTGAACGGAGACAGCGATTTGCCGAAGAGGCCGCGCGCCACTAGAATGGCTGCCGCTTTACGTCAGGCTGAAAAATCCGTTTCTCAATCAGGAGAAAAATGAAAACAAGAACCATTCTGCTAACTCTGGCCGTGTGCGCTTTTGCAGTGGCAGTGAGCTTTGCCGCCAATCAAAATATGGGTACGTGGAAACTGAATGACGCCAAATCAAAACTCCCCGCGACGGCAGGGAAGAACAATACGGTGGTCTATGAAGCTGCCGGGGACAGCATCAAAGTCACGGTAGATGGCGTCGACGCCGAGGGAAAGCCCACGCACAACGAATGGACGGGGAAGTTCGACGGGAAAGATTATCCCCTGACCGGCGATCCCAGCGCAGACACACGGTCCTACAAAGTGGTGAACGACCACACGACCGATCTGACCAACAAAAAGGGTGGCAAGACCACGTTGAGTGGCCGGATCGTCGTGTCGGCCGACGGCAAGTCCCGCAGCATCACCGTGAGCGGAACCGATTCGAAGGGCATGAAGGTTAAGTACACGGCGATTTACGACAAGCAGTAGCAAGTTCTCTCCCCCGGGAGTTGACGCAAGCTGGAATGCCCTTTCGCTCGATTCTGCAGCGGAGGGGCATTTTTGCTGAATACGCGCCAGTCGAGGCGTCGCGGATGGCGCAATAGCCTTGTTTTGTGGAGCTTCGCGGCGACGCAGGTGCTGGGCGACGGTGCCGAAGTCTTGTACAGTGTAAATGTACGTACATTAAAGTACGTATCGTAAGCTGCCTGTCGAACCTTCTGGATTCCGCCCTCAGTCATCTTGCAGGATGGCCTTTCCTGAGCCGGAAACGGGCCTGGCAGAGACAAACGGTGCTTGGGTCAGGGCAGAGGTCATCCGCTGGGAGATGTGCCCTGTGGCGGGCTGGAAATGCGGTTTTACGAACTTTCAACAACTTAGACGAAGGTTCAATGACTTACAGGGATGCGGCTAACTTGGAAAACATCGCGCTTCGCTCGACGGACAGCCGATGGCCTGCCCTGAGCTTGTCGAAGGGGCGGTTGTCCCCACATGAGCCTGCGGACCATCAAATGAGGTTCCTGACTTTCCATTAGGAGCCAGGCTGACCCACACTGGCACTAATTCCGGCAAAGGTCTTATGACCTAAGGGGGTTACGCGGCGCATCTCTTCCGGATATAATGACTTAGTGATGTTGCCGGTTTGCGATGCTGCTGAGAAATCCCAATTCGCGTCTTTCGCAATCGCATCTGCCCGAGTGCTGGCTCCACTGTCTCGTGTGCCCGCGGCGCTACCGGGCGAACCTTCCGTCACGCCTGCGTCCCAGCCTCTTCGGTAGCGACTAGTTATACCCTCCGCCTGATTCGCTTTGGCCTGCGTGTGTCCGAACCGGGACTCGCGTGTTCCAAGGTTGCATTCTGCTCACAACCGGCAGTCGACTACTGACGGCTGCACACGGAGGATTCCATGACTACCAAGACAATGACCGCAACAGCAGGTCCCAGGATCAAGACCGCCCTGCCTGGGCCTAACGCCAAGCGTGTGCTCGAGGGCGACCAGAAATATATTTCGCCGTCTTATACGCGTTCGTACCCGATGGTAGCCAAGAGCGGGCGCGGCATCGTGGTAACCGATGTCGACGGCAACGAGTTTTTTGATTTCTCTGCAGGCATTGCCGTGACCTCGACCGGACATTGCCATCCTGACGTGGTGGCCGCCATTCAGAAGCAGGCGGGCGAACTCATCCACATGTCGGGCACAGATTTTTATTACGAGAGCATGGTGGACTTGGCGGCGCGATTGTCGAAGATTGCGCCGATGCCGGGGCCGCATCGCATTTATTACGGAAACTCCGGCGCCGAAGCGGTTGAGTGCGCGTTGAAGCTGGCGCGCTATCACACCAAGCGGCAGAACGTGATCGCATTCTTCGGCGCCTTTCACGGGCGGACGATGGGCGCGCTGTCGCTGACGGCGTCGAAGCCGCAGCAGCGGCGGCGCTTTGCTCCACTCGTGCCGGGCGTGACGCACGTGCGCTATCCCGATGTGTATCGCGGATGCGTGGGCGGCACGCAAGACGCTGACAACTTTGCGCTGGGCTGCGCTCGCTTCATCGAAGAGAAACTGTTTAAGACCACGCTGGCTCCGGAAGAAGTGGCGGCGATTTTCGTCGAGCCAGTGCAGGGTGAGGGCGGATACGTGGTGGCTCCGACGATCTTCATGCAGGAACTGCGACGCATCTGCGACCGTCACGGCATCATGCTGGTCGTGGATGAAGTGCAGAGCGGCATCGGCCGTACGGGCAAGTGGTTTGCCGTCGAGCATACAGGCGTTGAGCCTGACATGGTCTGCATGGCGAAGGGCATTGCTTCGGGTATGCCTCTGGGTGTGACGATGACTCGGGCCGACGTGATGGACTGGGTTCCGGGATCGCACGCGTCGACCTTCGGCGGGAACCCCGTGGCGATTGCCGCGGCTCTGGCTACGCTGGATGTGATCGAGAAGGAGCATCTGCTTGAAAACTCAGCGAGTGTGGGCAACCACATTCTGAAGCGCATGGCCGACTGGCCGAAGAAGCTGAAACTGGTGGGCGATGTGCGTGGCCGCGGGCTGATGATTGGCGTCGACATCGTGAAAGACAAAGTCACGAAGGAGTACGGCAATACGGAACGCGACCGCATCGTGGAAATGGCGTTCGAGCGTGGCGTGCTGTTCCTGGGATGTGGGCCGAGCTCGGTGCGGATCTGTCCGCCGCTGGTCGTTACCAAGGAAGAAGCCGACGTTGCCGTGGATGTGCTGGAAGAGTGCATCGCTGCAGTTGGCAAAGGCGCGTAAGTCGTATAGCCAGAACTCACCACGGAGGCACCGAGCCACGGAGAAAGATCATTGATTGATCTGTTCTTCTCCGTGACTCTGTGCCTCCGTGGTTTAAGAGCACGATTCCTCTTTCCCTGTCTGGGAACAATCAGGGGCAATCGCTGTCGGGTGTGCGCCAAATCACATCCTGATCCCACTTCCCCCCTTAGTCTGAGAAATATCCGTCATGCTTCCTGCAGTTGTTACGCGATCGATCATTCACGGCTTGGATTGGGCGGCGCGGCGAGTGCTTCCCCCGGATCCACGGCCGATGCACCAGCGCACCGGAACGCGCGGAGAAGAAGACGCTTACTTTCATCTGCGCAAGCTGGGCTATGTGATGGTGGCGCGCAATTTTCGCTCGCCGCGCTGCCGGGGAGAGATTGACTTGATCGGGTGGGACGCGGATGTGGTTTGTTTTATTGAAGTTAAGACGCGCATGTCGCGAGATGTGAAGACTGCCGAGGCGGCGGTGGACCGGCACAAGCGCCGGGAGGTGGCGCAGGTGATGCGGGAATACCTGAGGCGGCTTCCACCAACGTGCCAGTGGAGATTCGATATTGTAAGCGTATACTATGCCAATCTTAGTTCCCGCCCGCAGATCGAAGTGTTTCGGAATGCTTCCTTGTCGGCGTAAGATATGAAGTTTGCGCAATCGTATGGAAAGGATTTAGTACTTGCCTGAACTAAGAAAAGATCCCATTGTCGGCCGCTGGGTGATTATTTCGACGGACCGGGCCAAGCGCCCAACCGATTTTGTCCGCGAAAACATGAAGATCAAGGGCGGATTCTGCCCTTTTTGCTACGGGAACGAAACCAAGACGCCTCCTGAAATTCAGGCCTACCGTCCGAATCCCAATGGAGGGCCGCCTCCGCAACGCGATACGCCGGGATGGACTGTTCGCGTGGTGCCCAACAAGTTTCCGGCGCTGGGCATTGAAGGCACGCTGAACCGGCAGGCGGAGGGCATGTTCGACCGCATGAACGGGATCGGGGCGCACGAGGTCATCATTGAAACACCCGACCATTCAGCCAGCATGGCAACGCTGCCACCGAAACGGATCGAAGATGTGCTGTGGACATTTCGCGACCGCATTCTCGATTTGAAGAAAGACCGTCGGTTCAAGTACATCCTGATCTTCAAGAATCACGGGGAGGCTGCGGGAGCGTCTCTGGAGCACGCGCACTCGCAACTGATCGCGCTGCCCATTCTGCCCATTAACGTGGTGCAGGAGCTGGAAGGAGCCAAGCAGTATTTCCTGTACAAGGAACGCTGCGTGTTCTGCGACATTATCCGGCAGGAGATGGACACCGGTACGCGAGTCGTAGCGGAGAACGAGAATTTCCTGACGCTGGCGCCGTATGCTCCGCGTTTTCCGTTTGAGACCTGGATTCTGCCCAAGCAGCATGAGTCGGCGTTTGAGAATTCGTCGTCGCACATGTTCGAGAACCTGGCTCGCGCCTTGAAGGACTTGCTGGGCAGGGCAGATCGGGTGCTCGACAATCCTCCATACAACCTGGTGATCCATACGTCGCCGGCGCAGGATCCGACGAACGATCACTATCACTGGCACATTGAGTTCATGCCGAAGTTGACCAAGACGGCGGGATTCGAGTGGGGGACTGGGTTCTATATCAATCCCACGCCGCCGGAAGAGGCGGCGAAGTTCTTGCGTGAGGCGAATGTGGAAGAGCCTGCGCCAGTCACGGTCGGCTAAGCGCTCGTTTTGACCTGAGGAAAAAAGGGGGCACGGCGTTGAGCCGTGCCCTTCGCAATTGGGTTGGAGAGAGAAGGTCAATGATTGCTCATGGCCTTCATGAAATGAAGATAGGCTAGGCGGCGCTGACTTTTGTCACAAGGTTGTAAAACTTTTACGCGCTGTGCCGGCCGACAGTTCAAGAGCTTGGACCACGGAGGACACGGGGGAACACAGAGGAACTTGCTCCATTCATTGACCTTTCTTTGGCTTGATCACTAGTATGGGCGGGTCTGAGGTTTCCCATGAGACGCTGCTTGCTGGTGCTTCTGTTGAGTGCATTCGCCTGTGCCGCTCCCGCTCCTGCTAGTCCTTCCACGCTGATTGCGAACGTGCCGAACCGAACGACCGTGAGCCTCAATGGGGCGTGGCGGGCCATTGTGGATCCGTTCGACAATGGCAAGTCCGCGAAATTCTTTCTCAATCAAAAGCCACAGAGCAAGAGCGAGCGCGTGGAGTACAGCTTCGATGCTTCGCCTGTGTTGAATGTGCCCGGCGACTGGAATACGCAACGCGAGTCGTTGATGTTCTATGAGGGGCCGGTATGGTACCGGCGCGAGTTCAGTTATCACAAGCGGGCCGACACGCGCGTATTTGTTTACTTTGGCGCGGCCAATTACCTGACTACCGTTTATCTGAACGGAGAAAAGCTCGGAGAGCATGAAGGAGGATTTACAGCGTTCAACTTTGAAGTGACCTCGACACTGCGGGAGGGTGAGAACTTTCTGGTGGTTGAGGTGGTGAACATCCGGCGGGCCGATGCGGTGCCGGCTTTGAAGTTTGACTGGTGGAGCTATGGCGGGATTACGCGTGATGTGATGCTGGTCGAAGTGCCGACGGTCTTTGTGCAGGACTATTCGGTGCAACTGGCGCGCGGTTCACAGAACGAGATTGCTGGATGGGTGCAGTTGAACGGCGCGCAATCGCCGGCAAAAGTTGCGGTGGAGATTCCGGAGGCTGGCATTCACGACACGGTTACGACCGATGCAGCGGGTCGAGCGAGTTTTCACCTGACGGCGAAGCTGGAATTGTGGTCTCCGGCGCATCCTAAACTCTACGACGTCGTTGTCAGGAGCGGCGCCGATACCGTCCACGATCAGATTGGGTTTCGCACGATCGAAGTGCAGGGCGCCAATATTTTGTTGAATGGCAGGCCGATTTTCTTGCGCGGGATTTCGATGCATGAGGAGGCTCCGTTTCGCGACGGGCGCGCTTTCAGCCCGGAGGATGCGCAAACGCTGCTCGGTTGGGTGAAGGATTTGGGATGCAACTTCGTGCGTTTCGCGCATTATCCGCACAATGAGAATGAGATTCGGCTGGCGGACCGCATGGGGTTGATGGTGTGGTCGGAGATTCCGGTTTATTGGGATATTGACTGGTCGAATCCGGCGACGCTGGCCAATGCGGAGGCACAGTTGCGCGATGAGATTGCGCGCGATCATAACCGCGCGGCGATCATCTTGTGGTCGGTGGCGAACGAAACTCCGGTGAAACCGGATCGGCTGACGTTCCTCACGAAGCTCGTGCAGGATGCGAAGGACTTTGATTCCACGCGGCTCACAACTTCGGCGATGAATCATGTGGATGAGACCGCGCCTGATGTGCGCACCTTGAGCGATCCGCTCGGCGATGTGGTGGATGTTCTTGGCCTGAATGAATACCTGGGCTGGTACTGGGGGCATCCGGAGGACGCCGACAAGATGCAGTGGAAGTCCATGTGGAGCAAGCCGCTGATTGTCAGCGAATTTGGCGGCGGAGCGCCGTACGGTCGGCACGGCGATGCCGATGAAATCTGGACGGAGGAATATCAGGACAACTTGTACAAGCATCAGTTGGGGATGATTGAGCGCATGCCGAATCTGGCGGGGCTGACGCCGTGGGTGCTGATGGATTTTCGGTCTCCGGCGCGCATGCTGCCGGGTGTGCAGGATTATCACAATCGCAAGGGAGTGATTTCGAATCGTGGCCAGCGGAAGATGGCGTTTTACACACTGCAGAAGTTTTATAAGAAGCTGGCGGAGGCGGGGAAGTAGAGCTTAATACTCATTTGCGTCATCTCGAACTCGGCGTACTTCAGCCGGGTGAGAGATCTCGCGAGCAGCGGTATCGGCGTATGCGCGAGATCCTTCCCTTCGCCTGAAAAACGGCTCCGGTCAGGATGACGCCGCGAGAGAGTGGGAATCCGATTAGGGCGGGTCGCCCACCTATGATTTTCCGGCGATCATCACGGCTGAGGCTGCCCCATCCTTGCGTTCTTTGCAAGGGTGGGACACTCGGACCTGTACGTCTTGCTCTTAAGGGGTATGGGATCGAGGTCCGAGCCTCCCACCCTTTCGCACGGAACACTACGACCATTAACTATTTCAGTGACCGATGGGTTCGCTAGTTCGAACTCGTCACTTTAATGTTTTGTGGCGTTGAGCAGCACGCTCATCGACGTGTTATAGATATTGGTAGTTACCAAGTCTGGTCGGGAATCTCCGTTGAAATCTCCTACCGCCACGAATGTGGGCCCATCTCCGACAACAAAGCTCACTCCCGCCACAAAAGTGCCGTCGCCCTTTCCCCGGAGGACGGTGACCCTTCCCGAAGTGCAGCCCGGAGCGTTGCACGTGGCAGATGCAGCAATATCGAGTTCACCGTCCCCATCAAAGTCGCCCAACGCGACGGCGAGGACAACACCAGAGACCGCATAGTCCACACGCTTTCTGAAGGAACCATCGCCATTCCCCAGGAGCACGCTGACGGACTTGCTTTCAACATTCGCAACGGCCAGATCCAACTTCCCGTCTTTATTAAAGTCTCCGACCGCGACCGAGTCAGGAAAACTTCCCGTGTTGAAGTCGAGATGCTTTTGAAAGCTCCCGTCACCGTTTCCAATCAATATGCTCACCGAATTCCCGGAATAATTTGTAACTACAAGGTCTAAGTTGCCATCTCGGTTGAAATCAGCCGTCGCAATTGCAATCGGCTGCAATCCAACCTCGTAGTCCACACGTGCATGGAAAGAGCCCTTCCCATCGCCGAGGAAGATGCTCACGCTGTTGTCATATGAATTGGCTACCGCTACGTCCGACTTGTGATCGCCATTGAAGTCGCCGACCGCCATTTGGAATGGCTCCGATCCCGTTTCATAGTCCACGTTACTTTGGAAACTGCCATCCCCGTTGCCCAGCAATACGCTCATAGTATTGGCGTAGATATCCGACACCACAAGATCTGGATTGCCGTCCTGATTGAAGTCCCCCACCGCCACCGATACTGGGGTTATTCCCGTGGCGTAATCGGATGGAGTCTGGAATGTTCCGTCTCCGTTTCCCAGCAACACGCTCACCGACGCACCCTGTTCATTCGCCACTACAAGATCGACTTTGCCATCACGGTTAAGGTCTGCTGGTATCCCGGAATAAACATTGTTGCCGGCAACGTAGTCAGCTCGACTGACGAAAGAACCATCCCCATTACCGAATAGCAAACTCACCGTCGCACTACCGAAATTCGTGACAGCAATATCTAGCTTGTGGTCGCCGTTAAAGTCTCCTGCCACTAGTTCGCGCGGTGAACTCGCCGTGCCGTAATCAGGAATGCCCGTCACAAAAGAGCCGTCTCCGTTGCCAAGCAGAATGCTGACCGTGTTTCCCTCTTCGTTGGCCACAGCGAGATCGAGTTTGCCATCACCATTGAAGTCGCCCAACGTTACTCCGAACGGCGCTGCTCCAGTGGCATACCATGCAGGAGCCTGAAAAGTTCCGTCCCCATTGCCCAATATTACCTGGACACTAAAATCTGCGACCTCAATCAGATCGTCTTTTCCGTCGCCATTCACGTCAGCCACTTTCAGGGCACTCGGAAGTGAACCCGCCGGAAATGTTCTAGGCTGTTGGAAAGTGCCGTCGCCCTTTCCCAGGAGGATGGAGGCGAAGAAATACTTATTAGTCACAACCACATCCAGTTTGCCGTCACGGTTGAAGTCCCCAACTACAACAAACCCTGGAATCCTCGTCGTGTAAACTGCGGGAGACCCGAAGCTGCCGTCGCCGTTTCCCAGGAGGACGCCCACGCTGTTGCCTTCTGAATTCGCTATTACCAAATCCAGTTTGCCGTCTCTGTTGAAGTCGCCCACCGCAATCGCAGAAGGTCCCCGTCCCGTGGGATAGTCCACACGCGAAGCAAACGTGCCGTCACCATTGCCCAGCAGCACGCTCACAGTATTGGAATCGAGATTCGCTACCACTAAGTCCAGCTTGCCATCACCATTGAAATCGCCAACTGCAACGGCAGACGGTCGTTCTGATGTAGCTCCTTCAAAAGAACGCACGAAGGTTCCATTGCCGTTACAGAGCAACACCGAAACCGTATTCTTTCCCACATCAGTGACGGCAAGGTCGGGCTTGCCGTCTCCATTGAAATCTGCAACCGCGATCGCAAGCGGATTCTTGCCACCAAAGTGAATCTGCGGGGCTTCCAAAAACTGTCCGAACGCCATCGTTCCCGCAAATAAATATGCAGCAAGCAAAATCAACATTGGGGGCTTGGGCATGAGCGACTCCTTGGAGAAATGCGGGGCCGAATGTTAGCACTGAATGCTGCGGGTGAACAGATTGCAAGAAACTGCGTGTTTTAGCTCGTTAGAAATGTCGCCATGGGCGGGTGGTCCACCTATGATTTTCCGGCGATCATCACGGCTGAGGGTGCCCAGCCATGCGTTCTTTGCAAGGGTGGGCACCACCTGAAATCTTGAGGTCCGAACCTTCCCTTTCGCACAAAACGCGAAAGGATGGGGCATGCTCTACGCGCGAGATCCTTCCCTTCGCCTGAAAAACGGCTCCGGTCAGGATGACGCCGCGAGAGAGTGGGAATCTGATTAGCGATTATCCCTGCGTGCGGTCCAGCACTTCTTCGTGCCAGGCCATCTGGATCGCTTCCAGTTTGCCTTCGTTCGAGGCTTTGGGATCGCCGACGAAGTCGGGCAGTTCCGTTACGTAGCGGTGGAGGTCGGTGAAGCGGACCGCGAGCGGATCGAGTTCGGGATGCGATTCGGAAAGCAGGATGCCGATGTCTGCGGCGTCGTCCCAAGTCAGTTTCTTTGCCATCCTAGTGCTCCTCAGAGACGTAGTTACGATTCCACGCGGGAATCTCGACGACGACTTTGCCGGGCTTGGTGATCTGCGCCTGGCAGCCGAGACGCGAGTTTAACTGGAGATCGGCGGCCATGTCCAACCGGTCAGCCTCGTCGTCGTCCATGGGCGAGAGATTTTCGGCGCCTTCTTTCACCCAGATGTGGCAGGTGGTGCAGGCGCAATTGCCGCCGCAGGCGTGGTCGAGCGTGATGCCGAAGTTCAGGGCGATGTCGAGCAAGGATTGCTCTTTGCCGTGATCTTCGTAGGGCAGTTTGCCGTTTTCAAACTGCACGGTCTTGCCTTCGGGCAGGAAGGTGACCTGCACGGTGTTTTCGCCGGGGGCGTCTTCGGTCAAGGTGCCGGATCCTTGTGTCTTTTCTTCTGACATACTTGCTCCTTCCACTCTTCCGTTTCCTCTGTGGTTTCAAAAACCTTTACCACAGGGGACACTGGGGAACACAGAGGGCTACTCAAATTCTGCTTTGGCCATGGGGTGCGGGGCGGTGGGGGCTTCGCCCAGGTCCGTCTCGTCCATGGTCTTGCCTTTCAGCGCCGAGGATACGGCGGTGTCCATCATTAATTCGGCGAGGCGCATCGTGCCTTGATTGAGGGCGTCGATGGCTTTGCGGATCGCTTGATAGTCTTCTTCTTTGTTTACCGCGACCAGCGATTTTTCCATTTTTGCGATCTGCTTTTTCTCGTCGGTGGTGAGTTGTCCCCAGGCCGGGCTCTTCTTGGCTTTTTCGAGCGCGGTCAGGATCGTCGCGGTTTCGGCGCGGGCTTCAATGACCTGGCGACGGCGGAAATCCTCTTCGGCGTTGTCGAAGGAGTCGAGGATCATGCCTTCGACTTGCTCGTCGGTCAGGCCGTAGCTGGGCTGCACCTGAATTTCCGCTTCCTTGCCGCTGCGTTGCTCGCGAGCGGAAACGTGCAGGATGCCGTTGGCGTCGATGAGGAACTTTACTTCGACGCGCGGAATGCCGGCCGCCATCGGCGGAATGCCTTTGAGATCGAAGCGCGCCAGCGAGCGGCAGTCTTTGGCGAGTTCGCGCTCGCCTTGCAACACGTGGATGGCGACGTTGGCCTGACCATCGATCTGCGTAGTGTAGAACTGCGTGGCCGAGGCTGGGATGGTCGAGTTGCGGAGAATGATTTTGTCGGTGACTCCACCGGCGACTTCGATGCCGAGCGACAGCGGCGTCACGTCGAGCAGGAGCATGTTCTCGGTGGCTTCAGAGCCGCCGCCGAGGATGTTGGCCTGCACGGCCGCGCCCAGCGCGACTACCTCGTCGGGATTCAGATCGGTGTGGGGTTCGCGGTGGAACATCTCTTTCACCAAGGCGCGAACTTTGGGAATGCGCGTGGAGCCGCCGACAAGCACCACTTCGTCGATCTGTTCGGGTTTCAGGGCCGCGTCTTTCATCGCCTGCTTGCAAGGGCCGATGGTGCGATCGATGACGGGCTGAATCAGTTGCTCGTATTGATCGCGGGTGATTTCGCGCTGGTAGCGCTTGCCGCCGGGAAGTTCAATATCGAGCTTGACTGAAGGCTGGGACGAAAGGGAAATCTTGGCGTCGATGACGGCTTTGCGAATCGCCTGCACGGCTTCGGCGTTGCGACGCAGGTCGAGACCCATGTCACCGCGGATATCGTCGAGCGCGATGGTGATGAGCAGGTTGTCGATGTCGTCGCCGCCGAGGTGCGTGTCGCCGTTGGTGGCGATGACTTCGAAGATTCCGTCGTGCAGCTTGAGGATCGAAATGTCGAAGGTGCCGCCGCCGAGATCGTAAACCGCGACGATGCCGTTCTGCTTCTTGTCGAGGCCGTAGGCGAGCGAGGCCGCAGTGGGCTCGTTGACCAGGCGAAGCACTTCGAGTCCGGCGATGCGTCCGGCGTCTTTCGTGGCCTGGCGCTGGGCGTCGTTGAAGTAGGCAGGAACGGTGATGACTGCCTTGGTGACCGCGGCACCGAAGAAGCGTTCCGCGCTGCGCTTGAGCTGGCGAAGAATGAGCGCGGAAATTTCCGGCGGAGTGAAAGTTTTGTCGCCCAGCGTGATGCGGAGAACTTCGCCCGCTTGCATGTCTTCGGCGAGGCGGAAGGGGAAGAGCTTCAGTTCGTCCTGAATGTCTTCAACGCCGCGTCCCATCAGCCGTTTGATGGAATACACGGCGCGTTCCGGCGTTTCGATCAGAGAATCGCGGGCAGCGTTTCCGATCACCGGCTGGTTGTTGGAGTCGAGTGCGACCACCGAGGGAAGCAGGTTCAAGCCATCGTCGCCCGGGATTACGACAGGGGTATCCCCTTGCATGAAGGCCACCAAGGAATTGGTGGTGCCCAAGTCGATGCCGACGATGCGATCCGATGCCATCTGTAATTGCTACTCCTCTAGCGCCGCATTCACATCGCGCACCAGATTGCGGATGTAGTTGCGGCGGTTTAGCACATCTACCATCTTGCTGGTGGCTTGCGCTCGCTCGTCAGAGGTCGCCTGGCTTTTATCGACCAGGGTGTCCCAATCTTTCCAGTAGGACTGCAATTCCTGCAGTAAGTCTGCGTGCTTGGCCTCAAGCGAGAGCTTCTGTTTTCCGATTTCTGCAATCAGATCAGGATCATCGTCACCTGTCTTCTTGTTCAGGCGCAGCTCTTCGAGTTGCATATTCAACTCGAAGACTTCTTCGAGCAAATCCGGGGGAACAATCTGCTTCTTGATCTCTCCGGTGGCGCGGGCTTGCTCGGTGGCGCTCTTGGATTGTTCTTCGAGTACGATGCCTTCCAGGTGCAACAGATATTGCGTGCGTTTGATGGGATCTTTCAGCGTGCGGTAGGCGTCGTTGAGCAGGGAACTCTGTTCCATACTCCACTCTTGTTCCCGGCTGCCGGCGCGGGCGTTCAGATCGGGATGAAGGCGGCGACTGAGTTCGTAGAAATTCTTTTCGAGGGCCGGGACATCAATGTTGAGCTTCGGCGGCAGGCCGAAAAAGCTGAAGTAGTCGACCGGAACCGGAGGCTGCACCTTACCGCAGGCCTCACAGAAATGCGCGGCGCGCATGGATCCGCAGGACCAGCAGGAGTGCGTATCCTCTGGCAGAGGTTTTGCGCCGATCATGGTAAGGGCGGACTTGGTCGTCACGTTCTAATTTCTCACATTCCTCACACCACTGCCGGTACAGGGTCTGACGCCCGTTCGCGCGTCCAGGTTTTCCGGTGGCGCCGACCGTTCGCGGGGCGTTGGCGCCCGCGCCACACGGGCATCAGGCGGAGAATGAAGTCCCGCAGCCGCATGACTTCGATGCCTGGGGATTCACGAATACGAATCCTTGTTGCATCAGCGTTTCCTGATAATCCAGAGTCATGCCGTGCAGGTAGATGAACGACTTCGGGTCGACAAAGACCCGCACATCGCTGAACTGGAAGATGCGGTCGCGCTCGCGCGGTTGCGTGTCGAACCGGATGTTGTAGCTCAGGCCGGAGCATCCGCCGCCTTGCACGCCCAGACGCAAGCCGCCTTGTTCGGGCGAAATGCCTTCTTTGGCCATGGCGCTGCGCACCTTTACCAAGGCTTTCTCGGTGACGAGAATGCCTTTGGCGGGAGCTTGCGCGGGCGGTTTTTGTTCGGTTGCTGTTGTCATCAATTCTTGCGACCCTCAGCGGCTAAAGCCGTATGGGTACATCCTCGAAACGGCACGACTGAAGTCGTGCCCTTCCCAACATCTTGCTCCGGTATGTTTGTGCGACACCGGAGCGGTCGAATGATTAAGAACCCTATTTCGCCTCAGCGGCCACGGGGTTCGCGGTTTCCTGCTTCTTTTTCCAGTCACCAATGGCGGCGCGGATCGCGTCTTCGGCCAGCACGGAACAATGGATCTTCACTGGAGGAAGCGAAAGCTCCTTCACGATGTCCATGTTCTTGATGGCGAGAGCTTCGTCCACCGTCTTGCCTTTGACCCACTCGGTGGCGAGCGAGGATGAGGCAATGGCGGAGCCGCAGCCAAAGGTCTTGAACTTGGCGTCTTCAATGACGTTGGTTTCAGGGTTGACCTTGATCTGCAGCTTCATGACGTCGCCGCATTCGGGCGCGCCCACCAGGCCGGTGCCGACGTCAGAGCTCTTTTTGTCCATGGATCCGACGTTGCGCGGGTTGTTGTAGTGATCGATGACCTTGTCGCTGTATGACATTCGTTTCTCCTGATCTGAGGTCTTGTGCCGTCCCCTAAGGGGACTTGTTCCTTCTCTCGGCCTACCCAGGACTTACGTCCTGGGCTAATCTGTGTCGCCGCTCCGCGGCTGAGTTAGTGCGCTTCTCCCGCCCACTTTACGTCTTTCAGATTGATGCCTTCTTTTGCCATTTCGTACAGCGGAGAAAGCTCGCGCAGGCGCTCGACGGTTTCGATGACGCGATCGGCGACGTAGTCAACCTCGGCTTCGGTATTAAAACGACCGATGCCGAAGCGGATGGAACTGTGCGCCAGATCGTCTCCGGTGCCGAGAGCCTTCAATACATAAGATGGCTCCAGCGTCGCAGAGGTGCATGCTGAACCGCTGGAAACTGCGATGTCGTTGATGCCCATGAGCAACGACTCGCCTTCTACGTAGGCGAAGCTGATGTTCAGGTTGCCGGGCAGGCGGTGTTCGGTCGAGCCGTTGATGTAAGCCTCGTCCAGACGGTTCATGATGCGATCGCGCAGGCGGTTGCGTAGACCGGCGAGCTTGCATGATTCTTGCGCCATCTCTTCTTGCGCGATGGCACAGGCCTTGCCGAGACCAACGATTCCGGGAACGTTCAACGTGCCGGAGCGCATACCACGCTCGTGGCCGCCGCCGTCGATGATGGCGGAAATCTGCACGCGCGGATTCTTGCGCCGGACATACAAGGCGCCGACTCCTTTGGGACCGTACATCTTGTGTCCGGAGATGGAAGCCAGGTCGATGTTCTGCTTGATCACATCCACCGGAACTTTGCCGATGGCCTGCGTCGCGTCGGTATGGAAGATCACGCCGCGCTCATGACAGAGCTTGCCGATTTCGGCCACCGGCTGCAGCACGCCGATTTCGTTGTTCGCGTACATGATGCTGACCAGGATCGTCTTGTCGTCCATGGCGCGCTTCAGGTCGTCGAGATCGATCAGGCCGTCCTTCTGCACCGGCATGTAGGTGACGCGGTAGCCGTACTTCTCCAGACGCTTGCAGGTATCGAGCACCGCCTTGTGCTCGGTGACCGCGGTGATGATGTGGTTGCCCTTCTCGCGATACATCTCGGCGACGCCCTTGATGGCGAGGTTGTCGCTCTCGGTCGCTCCCGAGGTGAAAATGACTTCCTTGGTGTTCGCGCCGATCAGCTTGGCGATGCGCTCGCGAGCGGTCTCCACGCCCTCTTCGGCGGCCCAGCCGAAGGAGTGATTGCGACTGGCGGAGTTGCCGAACTTTTCCATGAAGTAGGGCAGCATCTCTTCGAGCACCCGGGGATCCATCGGGGTGGTCGCGTGGTTATCCATGTAAATGGGCAGCTTGACGCCCTTGGCGTCGGAGTGTTGCGGCTGCGTCTGGGGCTGGGGGATTTTAACGTCCGTGCTCATTGATTGCCTCTCCTACTTCGTTAATCTTTCTTCGTTGATCCTTGGATGAATCTCTTCTCTTCTAAGCTTCAGCTGATCGTCACCAAATCGGCGGGCTTCAGCGTCACGGGCTGGGCCTCTTCCGGCTCTTCCCGCATGTGCGAAATCTTGATGCGCTTCAACACTGCCT
Source organism: uncultured Acidobacteriaceae bacterium (assembly GCA_963731405.1). Classification (GTDB taxonomy): domain Bacteria; phylum Acidobacteriota; class Terriglobia; order Terriglobales; family Acidobacteriaceae; genus Sulfotelmatobacter. Next base: position 31,607 of record CAVSVS010000009.1, read on the forward strand.
CGATACTCTCGTTCACCTTGCGCAGCGGCTCGCGAATGTTGCAGCGATCGCTCTGGTCGCATTCCCCGCGAACCGTGACGCAGGAAGTGATAAACAGCGGACCATCGATCGCGCGAATTACCTCAAAGGCCGAAATCGTGTGGGCCGCGCGTGCCAGCGTGTAGCCGCCGTTGGTGCCATGCTGCGACAGCAGAAGTCCAGCCTTGGCCAGACGCTGCAGGATTTTCGCCAAGGCCTCGGGCGGGATGCCGTAGGCATCCGCGACATCCTTCGCGCTGCGGGAGCCCTCGTTGGAGTGCTCGGCGAGATGCTTCATCGCCATCAACGCGTAGTCAGCCTTTTTCGTCAGCTTCAGCAATAGCGATCCTGTGTAAAACCCGACCAATAGGGTCGGAGATAATTCCGACCTTTTCCGTCGCAATTCATTTTACGTCAGTGCGGGGAATCGATGCAAGCACCCACAGCGAGTGGTCGAAATGCGTTTGTGAGAGGTAAGTGTATCGAACTGAACGGCTTAGGTTTATGCGATGCTTTTGGTCGCAATTTCACAGATGGAAGGACGAAAATAAGGTTGGAAGTGGCCTTGATCCGGTCACAAATTCACGGCAGAGTTAGCTACTGAGGACTTGACAAGACATTAGGCGGGTCTAAAATACCGGAAATTCCGCCGAAAACAGCACTCTGGTCCTGTTCGCGGAAACCTTCCGGATTTATGACTTCAAAGTCGACCTCTCCCTCCCAAAGCCGTGATGTGAAGCCACCCTGCAAGCACCCGCGCGTACAGATTGTCAGCCGGGATGAAGATTCGGAATTCGTCGAGTGCAAAGAATGCGGCGAGATTTTCGAATCCAGCGAATTCAAAGACATGAATATCGAAGAGAGCACGCAGGACAGCGAAATCTAAGACTGCTTCGGACGGACGCATGACTGAGGTAATCGCGGCGCACGATTTCGCCTTGTTCCTTCTGAGAACTCTGCTAGTGTCGCACCGGGGGGACGTGTGTACGTGCGGCCCTCTTCATTTATGGCCAAAGTCGCCCTGGTCGTCGACGATTCGATGCTGATTCGCTTCACCGTGTGCCAGTTTCTGGAGCAACGCGGTTTCGCGGTGGAAGCCGCCAGCAATGGAGTGGATGCGTTGAATGTTCTTAGTCGCGTGAGGCCTGATTTGATTGTTACCGACATGCGGATGCCGAAGATGTCGGGCAGTGAATTGATCGCGGCGCTGAAGGACAATCCGGAGACGGCGGGGATTCCGATCATTATTGTGGCGGGCCGGGCCGGCGGTTTCGAAAAGTCGCAGAAGCGCGCCAACTTTACCATCTTCAAAGATATCGACATTGAATCGCAACTGGGCGAAGCTCTGGATGCCGTAGTGGGTAAGGCGAGTCGCGGGCACGCTGCCGGAAGATAGGTTCGAGTCGCTAACGCAAGAGCAGTCCCGCCTCGGCAGAAAAATCCATCGCAGCAAAATCCTTCAGCAAAAACTTCGGGTAGGCAGCAGCTGCGATCATGGCGGCGTTGTCGGTCGACAGCGGGCGTGACGGGAAGTAGACGGGGAGGCCTTGCTTCGCTCCTTCACGCTCGAACGTCTGTCGTAGTTCCTGGTTTGCGGCAACTCCGCCGGTGACGAAGAGTGTGGCGACATCGTAGGCGCGTGCCGCTGTGAGAGTCTTTCCCACCAGATCTTCGACGATTGCGCGCTGGAAGGATGCGACCAGGTCAAGGGTGAGCTTGTCGCAGTTGGCGAGATAATCGTCCAGCTTCGGCTTAGCGATTTTCAGTAAGGCCTGGCGTCGGGCTTCGACGGCGGCGCGCATATCGTGTGCCTCAACATAGCGGAGGATCGCGGTTTTGATGCCGCTGTAAGAAAAATCAAAGCGGGGACGGTCGTCGTTCTCGTCCACCACTCGTCCGTCATTTCGGCCGCGGCGGTCGCGATGCTTGATCTGGGCCGGAGGAAACTTCACAGCTCGCGGATCGCCGTGGGGAGCCAATCGATCGATCACGGGGCCGCCGGGATATCCGAGGCCGAGAAGCTTGGCAACTTTGTCGAAGGCTTCCCCGGCGGCATCGTCGCGGGTATGGCCGATATTTTCGTAGGTCCAGGAATTGTCTTTCTCTGCGGCGAGGTAGAGATGGGTGTGTCCGCCGGAAACGACGAGGGCCAGCACCGGAAATTGCAGATCGTGGTTTCCTTTTTGCCGCTCTTCGAGCAGCACGGCATGGATGTGACCTTCGAGATGATTAACGGCGATCAGCGGCTTGTCGAGGGCGAAGGCCAGAGCCTTGGCATAGCTGATGCCCACCAGCAAGGCTCCCGCAAGGCCGGGACCTTGCGTGACTGCGATAGCGTCGACGGAGTTGTAAGTATGGTTGGCTTCGGCCAACGCCTGGCGCACGACCGGTACGATGGCGCGCAGATGCTCCCGTGACGCTAACTCCGGTACGACGCCGCCATAGGGCTGGTGAGTCGCGATCTGCGAAGCTACGACGTTCGAAATCAGCTGCTCGCCCGAACGCACCACAGCGGCTGCAGTTTCGTCGCAGGAACTTTCGATGCCGAGGATGTAGGCGTCGGGCATGGTATCCATCAGTTTACCGTGCCCGACGAAATTGATTCAGCGGACTGTTGCTACTCGAGTTTGATTTCGTCGACCTGAAAGTCGAACTTGCCGGCGCCCGGGCCTCCGACGAAAAGAATGGCGGAGATGTCGTGCCCGTCGGTTCCGCCGAAGGCCGAGAAGGGAATGCTGGTCTGTTTCCAACCCGAGCCCGCGGTGAACGTCTGTTGCGCGGGGATGCGGCCTCCGCTGGCCGTGAAGACAAGAACGCGGTACGTCTGGCCGTCGCCCCTGGCGAAGAACGAAATGCTCCTCCTGGACGAGAGATTGACCGGAATAAACGGTTGGGAGCCGGGCGCCCACATCACGCCGGCCCACGCGTAGGGAAGGCCGCCGTCAATCACTCCGGAAATCTCGAGGGCGTGCTTGTCGCCGTTGGCGCCGCCGACGACTACTTTTATTTCTCCCGTGGATTTGCCGGCTGCGATGCTGTCGGTCGAGAGCATCCATCCGGTGCCGAACTTGGCGGAGGGAGTGCCGTCTTCGAAATCGCTGATCAGACCGGATCCCGTATCCGTCGCGGCTTGGGCACCCTTCGCGGCATCCTGGTTGGCCTTTTCAACGGACGCGCGATAGGTTGCCCGGTCATCTTCCATGCCTAGCTTCCAGACGGAAACGATGTCGCGAGTTGCGGTGATGTCGTGCGTCGGGTCGCCCTTGACCAGCAAAAGATCGGCCCGCTTGCCCGGAGCGATCAGGCCACGGTCGTCGAGATGAAACGCCGCAGCAGGTGTCGATGTGGCTGCGGCCAGCGCCTCTAACGGAGTAAGCCCAGAGCGAACCAACAGTTCCAGTTCGCGGTGGATGCTGGCACCGTGCGAGGTGCCGGGATTGGGCGCGTCCGTTCCGGCCAGAATCCGCACGTGGGCGGCTTTCAATTCGGCCACAGTCTGTTCCGCATATTTTTCACTCGGGGCGGTGGAGAATTTTGGGAACGACTTCTTGAGGTTGCTGATGTCTTCGACGGTAAGATACGGATCGAGACGGGAATCGGTAGTCAGCGATTCACCGCTGGGAGTGCCGCTCACGCTTTCAAGGACATCCAGAGTTGGAATCACGAAAGTGTGGTGGGCAGCGACGAACGCCGCGAAATCCGGCGCGGGAGCGCTATCGGCAAAGAGATGCGCCAAGCCGTCGGCGCCCGCTTCGATGGCGTGACGGGCGTCCTGCTGCGTGCCGATGTGGACGACAGCCACCTTGCCCCGCTTGTGGGCGGCGTCGACGATTGCCTTGAGCGTCTCCTGATTGAGGGTGGGTCGATGGCCGCCATAGGCGCTGGCATCATCGATCACGATCTTGATGTAGTCCGAACCTTCTGCAATACGAGCGTCGACCCACGGCTGAGCCTCGGCGGGCGAGGAGAGTGTCGGGATTGGGATGCCGTATTCGGTGCCGTGTCCGCCAGGTGCCGTTGCCAGAGTGCCGGCGGAGCGCAGGTCGGCGAGATCGAGATCCTTGCCCTCGGCTTGCTCCGTCTTGATTTGCTGCATGAACTTCACGTCAGTGAACATGTCGAGTTCGGTGGTGACGCCGAAGATTTCGGCTTCCTTGAGAGCATTGCCGAAGGCGTGAGTGTGGGAATCGATCAGGCCGGGGAGGAGAGTATCGCCAGCGGCATCGACAGACTTCACGCCGGAAGGAGCTTTCAGATTCTTGCCGACGGCTTTGATTTTGCCGGCTTCCACCAGCACGTCGCTGTTTTCAAGAACTTTGTGGCCATCGAATACGCGGGCGCCACGGATGACAAAGCTGTGGTCCGTGTCGGGACTGGCGAGGATCAAAGCGGGTGCAGATAACAGCAGATAGAATCCCATCCAGCCGAGGACTCTGAAGGTGGCGGCAAACCGTTTGGATTTCATGTCTCGTCTCCGTCCGTCTTTTGAATCGTGCGTCGTTTGCGGTTCCGCGTGCCAGTGCAAAGCGTCACGTGGCCGGCGTGACAACTGTCATGTATGTAAAGCATGCTTGACACCTCGGAATGTAAAGCACGCTTGACATCGTGTCAAGCGATTTCTTGGGAGCGACTGGCGGGTATGATGGAATTGAGTTCGCGGGCAAGCCTGCGAAACGGAGAGCACGCTGAAGGACTTCGCGACATCAATTGTGCAAACCCTGCGCCAGCGGGGCTTTCAGGCCTATCTGGTGGGTGGATGCGTGCGCGATCTTCTGTTGGGGCGCGAACCGAAAGACTACGATGTGGCCACGAACGCGACGCCGCAGGAGGTCATGCGGATATTTCCTGAGACTTATGCCGTGGGAGTGCAATTCGGTGTAGTGCTGGTGCCTGCGCCTGGCAGTGCCGGAGCGCATGCGCTTGAGGTCGCTACTTTCCGCAGCGATATCGGGTATTCGGATGGTCGGCATCCGGACGAAGTGCGGTTCAGCCGCGACCCGCAAGAAGATGTAGCGCGCCGCGATTTCACCATCAATGGAATGCTGCTCGATCCGGTGAGCGGGGAAGTGCTCGATTTTGTGGGCGGCCGGAAGGACCTGGAAGCGGGAATGATCCGCACGATTGGCGATCCCGAGCGGCGGTTCGCGGAAGACAAGTTGCGCATGCTGCGGGCAGTGCGTTTTGCCGCACGGTTCGAATATACGATCGATCCGGCCACGTTCGTGGCCATGCAGAAACTGGCTCAGCAAATCGACGTGGTGTCGCTCGAGCGGGTGCGCGATGAACTGACCCGAATGTTGACGGAAGGGCATGGCCGGCGCGCGTTTCTTCTTTTGGACGAGAGCGGCTTGCTCAAGCAGGTGCTGCCAGAGATTTCGGCGATGAAGGGAGTGGAGCAACCCGCGGAATTCCATCCAGAGGGCGACGTGTTCGTCCACACGCTGCTGTTGCTGGAGAACTTGCCGAGTCCGTGTCCGATGACGCTGGCCTGGGGAGCGCTGCTGCATGATGTGGGCAAGCCTCCGACATTTCGAGTGGCGCCGGATCGCATCCGGTTCGACGGTCACGTGGAAGTCGGCGTGAAGATGGCAGAAGAAATCTGTCGGCGGATGCGCTTCTCGAACGACCAGACGGAACAGATTCTGGCGCTAGTGGACAACCACATGCGCTTCGGTCACGCGACGCGGATGAAGGAATCGACACTGAAGAAGTTTCTGCGCATGCCCGCGTTCGAGGAGCATCTCGCTTTACATCGTGCCGACTGCCTAGCCAGCCATCGCATTTTGACGACCTATGAATTCATCCAGCAAAAACAGGCAGAGATTCCAGCGGAGAAGATGCGTCCCGCACTGCTGGTGACGGGCGATGATCTGATTGCTGAGGGGCACTCGCCGGGGCCGAAATTCCGCGAGATTCTTACCGCGGTGGAAGATGCGCAACTGGAGGGCCGATTGACTTCGCGGGATGCGGCGCTCGAATTTGTGCGGCGCGAATTTCCGGTACAGCGAGAATGTTAAAATTAAAGATTCTCCCAGATTGAAAGAATCGTCTGAGGGTGAAGGAACACGCGTGCAGCAAGCAGGATCGGGTCTGGAAAAGATCGTAGCGCAGTCGTTGCGGCTGGCACCTCGGGCGGAGGCCCCGTTGATGGCTTGGCCAGTCGTCTGTGGTTCGGCTGTGGCTGAGCGGACGCGCGCTCTCGCCTTCTCGGATGGAGTGTTGCGGGTTGAAGTGAACGGCCAGCGTTGGAAATCTGAGTTGCAGGCGCTCGCGCCGCGATACCTGGCCATGATCAATCGCTACACCACCGAGCCGGTCCTGCGGATCGAGTTTGTGGTAGCGCAAATCGAAGGCACCGGTAAGAAATCCTTCCGATAGCCACCCATATCTCATGAAAGTAACGGACAAGGACGTCGCTTACGTCGCGGAGCTGGCCAACCTGGAGCTCAGCGAAGAAGAGCGCGCGGGGATGCTGCGCGACTTGAATTCCATCCTGCAATACGTTGACCGCCTCAATGAACTCGATACGTCGAACGTGCCGGCGATGGCGCAGGTTTCCGACCGCTATGGCGTAGACGCGGCGAAGCAGGGAAGCGCGCGATTTGCCTACGCAAGCCGGGAAGACATTCTGGAAGGACTGCGCAAATCGTTGCCCCATGAAGAAGCGTTGGCGAATGCGCCCGATGCGGACGAGGAGTTCTTCCGGGTTCCCAAAGTGATTGAGCGTTAGGACCAACGCACGTTCCACGATTACAACCCATGGACTTGAAGTCACTCACGATCGATGCCGCCCGCTCTGCTGTGCAGCAGCGCGAAATCACAGCCATGGCGTTGGCGGAGGCGCACTATGCCCGCATCCAGCAGGAAGACGGCCAGATTGGCGCGTTCCTGACGTTGTCGAAAGAACGAGCACTCGAGCAGGCAGATCGAATGGACCGCCTGGTCACCGACGGGAAGACGTTGCCACCGCTGGGGGGAGTGCCGGTCGGTATTAAAGATGTGATGAGCACTCGCGGCGTTCGAAGCACTGCTGGTTCGAAGATTCTGGAGAACTACATTCCTCCGTATGACTGCACGGCCGTGGCGCGGCTGGAGGCCGCAGGTGCCGTGGTGTTGGGCAAGATGAACTGCGATGAGTTTGCCATGGGGTCGTCGAATGAAAACTCCGCTTATGGCCCCGTGCGGAATCCACGAGATTTGAGCCGCGTGCCGGGAGGATCGTCGGGCGGTTCTGCGGCGGCAGTCGCGGCCGACATGGCGGTCGCAACCTTGGGTTCCGACACGGGCGGATCGATTCGCCAGCCAGCATCGTTCTGCGGTGTAGTGGGATTGATGCCGACCTACGGGCGCGTGTCGCGTTACGGCTTGATCGCGTTTGCGTCGTCGCTCGACCACATTGGGCCGCTGACGAAAACCGTGAAAGACGCGGCGACGGTGCTGCGCACGATTGCCGGACGCGATCCGATGGATTCAACTTCCGCCGACGTTCCTGTGCCAGATTACGTTGCTGAACTCGACAAGCCGGTTCGCGGCATGAAGCTCGGGGTCGCTAAAGAATATTTTGGCGAGGGACTGGACGACGAAGTCCGGCAGGCTGTGGAAGCCGCAATCGACAAGCTGAAGGGATTGGGCTGCGAGATTGTGCCGGTATCGCTGTCGCACACGCCGTATGCGATTCCGACGTATTACTTGATCGCCACCGCGGAGGCCTCTTCGAATCTGGCGCGCTACGACGGCGTGCGCTACAGTCACCGAGCGCGCGGCGTGAAGACGCTGTCTGAAATGTACCGCCGCAGCCGCGACGAGGGATTCGGAGCCGAAGTGAAACGGCGGATCATGCTGGGTACGTATGCGCTGAGCGCGGGCTACTACGACGCGTATTACTTGAAGGCGCAAAAGGTTCGCACGCTGCTGACGCGCGATTTCGATGAAGCCTTCCGCAAGGTGGATGCGATTGTGACACCGACCAGTCCGACAGCAGCCTTCCGGCTGGGCGAAAAATCAAATGATCCGCTGGCGATGTACTTGGCGGATATCTACACGGTGACTGCGGATTTGGCGGGGATTCCGGGAATCTCGGTGCCGTGCGGGGAGACGAAAGAGAACTTGCCGATAGGCTTACAGATTCTCGGGAAGCACTTTGACGAGGCGAGCATTCTGCGCGTGGCGCACGCTTACGAACAGGCAACGGAGTAGCGGAAAGTTTCGCGGGTGCCAGAAAAAACACTACCACGAAGGACACGAAGGATCACGAAGGAGATCTGGGCATGCCACAGTCCTCAACGAAGAGGTTTGTAATAGGAGTCTCCGGCGCATCCGCAACATAACACTTTTCCTTCTTCACGTACTTCTCTACGGAAGTTGATTCCTTCACCGCAGACTTCACACACCACGCGGTCGCCTTTGTATCCGGGGAACTCTTCCGGAGGCAATTCAACTTTCACCCACTGGGTTGCGAATAGATCGTCATCCGACATCTCGCGGTAGGCGAGCATCTGCTGCTGGTTCTTGTTCTCAATCTCTGGATGCAATTGGCGGGCGAGATCCTTCGAAGACTCCTTTGCCGCCACGCGAACAGCCTTGCCTGAGTTTACGTCCACGAACGTGGCGGCCATTTTGCCCCAGTCGCGGAACTTCAGGGCACGCTTGCCGAGGCGGCATCCGGTGACCACTCCCACGGCGTCGGTGGCGCAGCGGTCGATCTCGACGAAGGTGACGAGACGCTTCCGGTCTTTTCCGCGCGGATCGTCGATGCCGAGCTTCTGCAATCCGAGCATGGCGAGGCGAACGCCGAGGACTTGACCGGCGCAGAGATGTCCGTGGGCCTGTTCAGCGTCGCGGAGGTATTCGTCGAGGGAGTTCACAGGAGCAGCTTTCACCTATCAGCGGTCAGCTCCCAGCTTAACATCGGCAGCATCATTTTCTTCGCCAGCGGATGCCGTCTTTGGTGATTTCTACGAGGATACCTTTGTCGGCGAGTTCGGCGCGAAGGGCGTCAGAGGCTTTGAAGTCGCGGGCTGTGCGGGCCGCCTTCATCTCGGCAATCTTCGTTTCGATCTCCGCGTCAGAGAGTTGTCCTGACTGAACCGCTTCGCGCGCCTCCTCCGTAATGTCCTTTTCTCGGCCCTCAGTCATCGCCCAATCGAGGACCCGCTTCATCTTCGGACCATCGTCGTCGTCGAGCACGGCAAAGATTTCGTCAAATTTCGACAAGGTGGCGAGTAGCGGAGCGACGTCGTCTTGCTTGATTCCACCGGTGTCGAAAGCTGCGTTTGCCTGGCGGACCATCTCGAAAATCGCGGCTTGTGCCTGAGCGGTATTGAGGTCATCGTCGAGTGCTGCGGTCATGCGTTCGACGGTCTGCGAGGCGAGGGATTGCATCTCCGGGGTGGAGCCTTCGGGAAACGTGCTTGAACTCAAGCGCAGCCGGAAATTCCGCAGACGTTCAACGGACACAGCAGCTTGCTTAAGTCCGTCGAAAGTAAAGTTGAGCTGATTGCGATAGGGAACCGAAGCTAGCAGGTAGCGAATCGACGACGGCCTGTGGCCCTTCAATACCAGATCGCGAAGAGTGAAAAAATTCCCCAGGCTCTTCGACATCTTCTCGCCTTCGACCAATAGGAAGCGCGCGTGAAACCAGAAATGCGCGAAGGGCTTACCGGTATAGGATTCGGATTGCGCGATCTCGTTTTCATGATGCGGAAAGACGAGGTCTTCTCCGCCGGCGTGCAGGTCGAAGCTCTCTCCGAGCTCCCCCATCGACATCACGGAGCACTCCAGGTGCCAACCCGGGCGCCCCGGCCCAATCGCCGTATCCCATGAGGCTTCACCCGGCTTGGGTGCTTTCCAGAGCGCGAAGTCGCGGGCGCTGTCTTTGTCGTATTCATCGACGTCGACCCGGGCGCCATCCTGCATGCCGCTGAAATCTCGCTTCGAGAGTTTGCCGTACTGCGGGAACTTGGCGATGCGAAAGTAATAGGAACCATCGTCGGTGCGATAGGCGAATCCACGCTCGACCAGCGTTGCGACGAAGTCCGCCATCTCCGGGATATGTTCCGTGGCGCGTACCAGCGTGGGTTCCTCAATGCCGATCATGGCGGCGTCTTCGAGGAAAGCTTTCTCGTACCTGGCGGTGTACTGCTGCACGCTGACGCCGTCGCGGGCGGCGTTGCGGATAATCTTGTCGTCGACGTCGGTGATGTTCATGACGTGGCGCACGGTGTATCCACTCTGCCGGAAAAATCTGCGCAGCAAGTCGACGGCGACGAAGGTGCGGAAATTGCCGATGTGTCCGTAATCGTAGACGGTGGGGCCGCACGCGTACATCCGGACTTCGCGGTCTCGTAGAGGGCGGAATTCTTCAATCTGCGACGACAGGGTATTAAAAAGACGAAGCGCCATAGGAAAGTTCGAACAAGGGCAAACGAACTTAAGATTTTAGGGTCGGCGAGAAGGTGGGTCAAATCGCCGCCAACCTGCTTTCAAACCGCCGGATTCCTTGCGGGAGGGAGAGCATGCGTGTGCTCGCGCAGCCGCTTCTGAACCAGAATGACGTAATGGAGGGCGGAAATGATGGTGAACAAGAAGGTGGCGCGCAGAAATTCCGTGCGCGCGATCCAGATCCAGCGGATTGGCCGGATCTGAAACAGCAGAACGAAAAACACTGCGCTGATCTGACAAAGTGTATTGGCTTTGCCAAAAATGCTGGGACGGAAGTTGCGCAATCCGGCGATCGCGAACAGGACCGTACTGGCGGCGAGGATGGAAATGTCACGGCTGAAGACCACGACCGTGTACTTCCACGGAATCTTGTGCAGGATGGAGAGCACAAGAAACATCGTGCTCAGCAGAAGTTTGTCGGCAATCGGGTCGAGATATTGCCCGAGCAGGGTTTGTTGATGGAGTCTTCGTGCCAGCAGGCCATCGAGTCCGTCGCTGAAGCCCGCGATCACGAAGACGACCAGCGCCCAGAGGTAGTGTCCATCCACCAGATGAATCACGATGAATGGGACGAAGATCATGCGCAGAAGGGTGAGCTGGTTCGGGGCAGTAAAAATTTGTGAGAGCTTCACGCCCGATCCTTCGAAACATGCGATGGGGAATTGGGAAGATCACTGCCAGCGGTTGGCTGATTTCCATTGGATGGCGTGAGCGCGACGGTAGGCTCCAGCCCGGTCTTGGCCAGGAAACGTTGGGAGAGCGAGGGCAGGCTGCCGTCGGGCAGGTCGAGTTCGACGCGCTCGATGCGGTGCATGGGGAAGAAAACGACGGCGGGAGTGAAAGGCTCGCCGTCGCGAACCATGACCGCGAGATCCTCAAACGAGGCGAGTTCGGCGCCGCTCAGGCTGAGGCCTTCGGCAGCGAGAGAGAGAATCATCCCCCAAAACTTTTCGCGCGGATTGCACAGCGTTGCAATCACAACGGCGCCAGCCACAAAAGGCTCGCGGGGCTGAGCCGCTGAGCCGGGCTGGCGGACTGAGGAGTCTTTTTCCACACCAAGATTGTCGCCGGGAGAAGGGTGTATTGCAAATCCGATCGCTGAGTGCGGTCAATTCTCGTTCCACGTTTGTCGGGAAACTCCGGTATGCTGGGCGAACATGCAAGCTGACGCATCCATTCCGGTGATTGAATTCCGCGATGTGTCGTACCGGGTCGGGGATACCCAGATACTTTCCGGATTTGATCTGCAGGTGCAGAGCGGGGAGACGCTCGTTCTCCTGGGCCGCAGCGGTTCGGGCAAAACGACATCGCTCAAGCTCGTGAATCGGCTGCTGACGCCTACCTCTGGTGAAGTGCGCGTCAAAGGTGCGTCGCCCGAGGGAGAGGGCGATGTGATTCGTTTGCGCCGCAGCATCGGCTATGTGATTCAGGACGTGGGATTGTTCCCTCATTTCACGATTGAAAGGAACATTGGCCTGGTGCCGAAGATCGAAGGGTGGCCGGTGGAACGCATTCGCGCTCGCGTGCTTGAGCTGCTGCAGACCGTGGGACTCTCCGCAGATATCGCGGGGCGTTATCCGCATCAGTTGTCTGGGGGGCAGCGGCAGAGGGTGGGTGTGGCGAGGGCCTTAGCGGCGGATCCGGAGATCCTGCTCATGGACGAGCCGTTTGGCGCACTCGATCCGCTGACGCGTGATGAGTTGCAACGCGAATTTCTTCTGCTGCAAGAGAGGCTTCACAAGACCGTCGTATTTGTAACGCACGATTTGCGTGAGGCGTTGCGGCTCGGATCGCGGATTGCATTGATGGAATCGGGGCGGCTGGTCACTGTTCTCTCGCCGGCGGAGTTCTTGCGATCCACGGACCCGCTTGCGTCTGCCTATGTGAGAGCTTTCGGCGAGGGACTGGAATCGGCCGCCAATCGAGGCACGTCATGAACGTATTTCGATTTATGTGGCACAACCAGGGCCAGGTGCTGGAGTTGACGCTGGAGCATCTCCGCCTGGTTGGCTTTTCAACGTTGCTGGCAATGCTGATCGGCATTCCGCTGGGAATCGCGATTGCGCACCGTCCGCGATTCAACAAGCCGGTTTTGGCGAGCGCCAACATTATTCAGACAATTCCCAGCCTCGCGCTTTTTGGTTTTCTTTTGCCCGTGCCCTGGCTGGGGGCGCGCTCAGACCGGCTCGCGATTCTGGCACTCACGCTCTATGCGTTGCTCCCGATTATCAGAAACACGTTCACGGGAATTCGCGGCGTGGATCCGGCGGTGGTTGAGGCGGGGCGGGGGATGGGACTTACGGAATCTCAGCTCTTGTTTCAGGTGGAATTGCCATTGGCGGTGAGCGTGATCTTGTCGGGCGTACGAGTGGCCGTGGTGATTTCGGTAGGGCTGGCGACCATCGCCGCAGCAATCGGTGCTGGAGGACTGGGAGAATTCATTTTTCGCGGGCTGGCGATGGTCGACAACCGGGTCATTCTGGCCGGAGCTATTCCCGCCGCAATTCTGGCTCTGCTAGCCGACTTCGGCGTGGGGTGGCTGGAGAGGCGCCTGCAGCCGCGATGATGCTCCGTCGAACGCTCGCAGGCTTTTCGATCTTCACCGCACTCGCGTTGTTTTCTTCCTGCTCTCCGTCTCACGCCGATCGCATTGTGGTGGGCTCCAAGAACTTTACAGAATCGTTTGTTCTGGGAGAAATCATTGCGCAGCAGATCGAAGCGCATACCAACGCCAAGGTGGAGCGACGTTTCTATCTGGCGGGAAGCTACATTTGCCAACAGGCAATCCTGGCCGGACGAATCGATGTGTATCCCGAGTACACCGGCACCGCGCTTACAGCGATTCTTAAAGAGAATGCGAACGGCGATCGGCAAGAAGTTTATCAGCGGGTCAAGAGCGAATATGAAAATCGCTTTGGGCTGACACTGGGTCCGGCCTTCGGATTCAACGACACGTTTGCCATGGAGATTCGGGGCGAGGATGCGCGTCGCTTGAATCTTAAGACGCTGTCGCAAGCAGTCCCTTATGCTCCCAAGTGGCGGGCCGGATTCGGTTACGAGTTCATGGAGCGGCCCGACGGATACCGCGGGCTCGCCGCAACCTACGGCCTACATTTTGCGGAGCAGCCGCGCATCATGGATTTGGGATTGCTGGCGCGGGCGCTCAAGGATCATCAGATTGATTTGGCGGCAGGCAACGCTACCGATGGATTGATCCCGGCTCTGGATTTGTTTGTGCTGGAAGACGATCGCCACTATTTTCCTCCGTATGAGGCCGTGCCAGTCATACGCGAGCAGACTCTCCAACAGCATCCGGAAATCGCGCAGGCCCTTGCCGCTCTAGCGGGCAAGATTTCAGATGAAGAGATGCAGCGATTGAATTACGCGGTGGATGGCCAGCATCGCGATGCGGCCGACGTGGCACGCGAATTCTTGAAAAGCAAAGGACTTGCGCGCTGACTCACCGAGGCGGGGCTTAAATTTCCAGCAATCCCTGGCGGGTCAGCACCGCATTGCCTTCAGGATCACATAGCACTCCGCGATCTCACACCACAGTTCGACGCCGCGGGCTGACAGTGGGCGCCGTTGCCCTGGTTCCGAGAGCGTGCAGAAGATGAGCGGCAGAATTTTGCACACCTTCGTGGATCGTAAGGGACGCCAATTGGCAGCAAAAATGCTGCCTCGGAAAGATTATTTTCTCCAGCGACCTTCGGCCGTATCGCGTCATCTAAGCAGCCTTGAAGCAGGCAGACCGCAGCAGGGTCGCGAGTAAACGGGCGGTTGGTGAAGGCATCGATGTGAAATAGCGGAAGGCGCATCGTTCCTTATCTTAGGGTGGGTAGCGCTGAAGCGAGCGCGTCCGTTGCGGGGATTTAACGGGGAGTGATACTCTCGAAAACCTCTTCGTCTGGGGATCAGTCCTGTGCGGGGTTCGGGTGATTGAGTTTGCGCAAGGGCCGGTCTTATCCCGTGTGCGATCTGTAACCTGTTGCAGGCTTATCCATCCGATGTACCTGGAGGCCCAATGCTTACTGCTCAAAACGATGTTGCAGTCCGGCACCAGCTGCTGGAGCGTATCTCGGACGCTCGCCGCCGGAGTGACGCTCTATTTAGCATCGTGCGTTCCGATTCAATGTTTGAGCGGCCGATTCCCGAGCGCCATCGAATCATTTTTTACGTCGGACATCTCGAAGCCTTCGACTGGAACTTGCTGCATGAGAATGTTCTGGGCCTGAAGAGTTTTCATCCTGAATTCGATCGGCTATTTGCCTTCGGGATCGACCCGGTGGGCGGGGGATTGCCCTCCGATCAACCGTCCGACTGGCCCTCCCTTGATGTGGTGCAAGATTACGTGGGCCGTATCCGCGCCGCGCTGGATGAAAAACTGGCTGACGGAAGCTTGGAGTCGGCGAGCCTGACGCGCGACGGGTTCCCACTCGACACCTTGCTCAACGTGGCGATTGAGCATCGCTTGATGCATGTGGAAACGCTCGCCTACATGCTGCATCAGTTGCCCCTTGATCGGAAAATCTCACCAAATCACCTCGTACCACCGAAGGCTGCTCCCGTAAAGCCAGAAATGATTCAAATCCCCACCGGGAATGCCACGCTCGGACTGCGGCGCGCTGACGAAACGTTCGGATGGGATAACGAATACGAGGCGCACTCAACGCACGTGCCGGCATTCGAAATCGATAAATACGAAGTCACCAACCGGCAATACCTGGAGTTCATGGCTGCGGTTGGGTACGAGACGCGCTCATATTGGAGCGACCGTGATTGGGAGTGGAAAACGAAGCACGCAATCTCTCATCCCGTCTTCTGGCGCAAGTCAAATGAGGGATGGCTTTATCGCACGATGTTCGAAGAGATTCCGTTGCCGTTGGACTGGCCGGTTTATGTGAGCCACGCAGAGGCGTCGGCGTACGCCCGTTGGGCGGGTAAGTCACTGCCCACGGAAGAGCAATGGCATCGCGCGGCGTACGGCACTCGGAATGAAGCGGTCAGGCAGTATCCGTGGGGCGAAGAAGCGCCCGACGCGACCCTCGGCAATTTTGATTTTAACGATTGGAATCCCACGCCGGTAAATGCCTTCCCCGCGGGACAGAGCGCATTCGACGTACACGACATGGTGGGCAATGGCTGGGAGTGGACATCCACTGTTTTCTCGGCGTTTCCTGGCTTCGAGCCTTTCCCGTTCTATCGTGGGTACTCGGCCGATTTTTTCGATGGCAAGCACTTCGTCATGAAGGGTGGATCACCGCGCACTGCGGCGTGCATGCTGCGGCCCACATTTCGCAACTGGTTCCAGGCACATTATCAATACGTTTACGCGGGATTCCGCTGCGTCAATCACTGACACGTCAATCTGGTGCGCGAATCAACGATGAAGGAGTTCGACGATGCTTGTTCATGCGATCCCTACCAATGCGACCTACGATTTTGCGGACGATGTTCGTGCCGGACTGACCCGGTTCGGACAGAAGGAACTACCCTCGAAGTATTTGTATGACGACGTCGGGTCAGCGCTATTCGAAGTCATCAGTTATTTGCCGCAGTATGGGCTAACGCGTGCCGATGAGCGCTTGCTGCGCCGACATGCGGACGAGATTGTGGATCGGTTGAATGGGCCGGTTGCGGTGGCGGAATTGGGAAGCGGCACCGGGAAGAAGACGCGCTGGCTGCTGGAGGCATTCTGCCGGAGACAGCGCACGTCGTACTATCCTGTCGAAATCTCGCGCTCGGCGTTGGTCATGTGCGAGCGGGAACTGAGCGACATCGATTCCATTAGCATCGTGGGCTTCGAGCGGGAATATTTAGATGGGCTGCTGGAGGTTGCCTCCTACCGCAAAGTTGGGCAGCGATTATTTGTCTTGTTTCTGGGCAGTACGATTGGCAACTTCGATCGTGAGGCGGGGACCAAGTTTCTGGGCTCAGTCCGAAGCATTCTGCTGCCGGGAGACTCGTTGCTGCTTGGAACCGACCTGGAAAAATCAAGCGCTCAATTGCTCGGCGCCTACGACGACGAACTCGGCGTGACGGCTGCTTTCAATTTGAATTTGTTGGCCCGCGTGAACCGCGAACTAGGCGCCGACTTTGATCTAAGCCAATTTGCCCACTTGGCCAAGATTAACTACGAGGCGCGAAGCGTCGAGATGCATTTGCGGTCGAAGCGGCGTCAAAGGGTGAGTATTCCAGAATCAGATGTGGTGGTTGAGTTTGCCGAGGGAGAGACCATTTGGACTGAAAGTAGCCACAAATACTCGGCCCAAGAGATTGTGGAGACGGCGCGCAACGCCGGATTCCGCTGCGAGGCACAGTGGATTGATGAGCAATGGCCGTTCGCCGAGAACCTGCTGATCGCCGAGTGAGTTGATCGAGAGGCAGTTCTATGACGCTCGGGTTTTCCGCCACGCGTGCAGGTTGATGGCACTCATCACCATGCAAAATACGTTGGCGGGGATAAAGCCCAGTTGTTCTGTTCGGAGCCCGATGACGCAAATGAGTACACTATTCACTCCCGCCAATGCCCAACCTTCCCAGCACCGCCGCCCCACTAAAATTGTGGACGCGATGGTTAACACGCAAGATAAATAATCGAGCCGCAACACAAATGATGACCTCCAAAAACATTGTGAGTGAAAGAGGCGGCTCTTGACTGTGATTATGGCCTTTCGTTACATGACCGTGGTCACTTGACCGGAAGGCACGAGTTTTTCAGGAGAGAAGACTGATGGCAAAGGAATGCGCTCACCTCAACCAGATCAAAGTTAAATCGACGAATAAGCATGTCTGCGAAGAATGCGTAAAAACGGGAGACTCCTGGGTTCACCTGCGGCTCTGTCTTACCTGCGGCAATGTGGGCTGTTGCGACTCGTCGAAGAATAAACACGCGACTAAGCATTTTCACGCCACGCAGCATCCTCTGATTCGCTCCAACGAGCGCGGGGAATCGTGGGTATGGTGTTATGTCGATCAAATGGAAGCCGGCGAACTGAGCGCGTAGGCACGGCCGGGGAAGTTGCGCGATAATTGCGCGACCGAATCTTGGGTTCTGTATCTAACTTCTTGTTCAAGTTTTCCGGACTTCTGGAATTTTCAGTTTTATTCGTAGTTGTGAGCGATCATGCCCAAGCCAGTCCTTTTAACGGTCGACGACGATCAAGACGTCTTGAAGGCGATCGAGCGTGACCTGCGTACGAAGTACGGTGCGGACTATCGCGTGGTCAGCAGCGATTCACCGGAAGGCGCGCTGGACCTGCTGAAGTCCCTGAAGGTCCGCAATGATGGTGTTGCCCTGCTGCTGGCTGATCAGCGCATGCCGCGGATGGATGGCGTCGGTTTTCTGCAGGCGGCGCGGCAGATTTATCCCGATGCGAAGCGGGCACTACTCACGGCTTATGCCGACACGAATGCCGCGATCAACGCGATCAATCATGCCGGTCTCGATTATTTTTTCATGAAGCCATGGGATCCTCCCTCCGAAAACCTGTATCCGCAGGTGGACGACATGCTGCAGGACTGGCAGGCTTCGTACCATCCTGCGTTTCAAGGGATCCGCGTGTTGGGTACGCGGTGGTCCCCCCGATCGTATGAGCTTCGGGATTTTCTGGCTCGCAGCCATGTCCCCTATCAGTGGATCGATGTCGAGGCCTCGGCGAACGATCCTGAAACGAAGAGGCTTCTCGAAGCGCTGGGCCCTGACGCAACGGATCTGCCCGTCGTTCTGTTCTCGGATGGCACAAGGCTCCTCCATAGTGCGCCTGCAGAAGTCGCGCAGAAGGTGGGCTTTCGAACTCGCGCCGAGACCAGTTTTTACGATCTGGCGATTGTGGGTGGAGGCCCGGCCGGTCTCGCGGCCGCAGTCTATGGTGCTTCAGAGGGTTTGCACACTGTAATGGTCGAGCGGGAAGCCCCTGGCGGTCAGGCGGGAATGAGTTCGCGCATCGAAAATTACCTGGGCTTCCCCAGCGGCCTGAGCGGTGGCGATCTTGCACGGCGGGCGGTCGTGCAGGCGCGACGGTTTGGTGTTGAGATTCTGGCGCCGCAGGAAGCGGTCGGAGTTCGTACGGAAGGTCCGTACCGCATCATCAAACTGGCCGATGGCAGCGAAATCTCATGTCACGCATTGATGATCGCGAGCGGCGTGCAGTGGCGGCGGTTAGAAGCACCGGGGATCGACCACTTGCAGGGTGCGGGCGTCTACTACGGCGGCGGCTCTACGGAAGCGTTGTCGTGCCAGGGCGAGATGGTCTACGTCGTCGGCGGCGCGAATTCTGCCGGACAGGCGGCGATGAATTTTGCGAAGTACGCGGAACGCGTCGTGATTCTGGTGCGCGGCGAATCGCTCTCCAGCACCATGTCGCAGTATCTGATCGACCAGATCAAGGAGACTCCGAAGATTCAGTTGTGGACGCACGCCAGCGTGGCCGAAGTGCACGGCGCGACTCACCTGGAAGAAATTTCGGTCCTCTGTTCCGATACCGGCAAGGTGGAACGCGTTCCGGCGAGCTCGATGTTTATCTTTATCGGTGCACTGCCCCGTACAGATTGGCTAGCCGGAACGATTGAACGCGACGAGCGCGGATTTATTCTGACTGGTTCCGATCTGATGAAGGGCGGCGAGCGGCCCAAGGGATGGTCACCCGACCGCGACCCGTTTCTTCTGGAGACGAATGTGCCGGGCATATTTGCCGTGGGCGATGTGCGCCATGGGTCAGTGAAGCGAGTTGCCTCCGGAGTCGGCGAAGGATCGGTAGCCGTTCAGTTCATCCATCAGTATCTGAGCAAGGTATAAATGGCCGAAACAGCGGATCTCCTGCGTCGTGTTCCCGCATTTGCAGAACTGCCCGATGACCAGATCGACTGGTTTCTCAGCACTGCGCAGGAACTCCATCTCAATGCCGGCGATACTTACGCGCGGCAAAACGAAGCGGCGGAAGCAATGTTCGTGCTGCTCGAGGGCGAATTTCAATGGCGCGGGGAACTGGCGGGAGAAAGCGTCGTGCTGGCGGTGAAGTCGGGTGAAATCACTGGAACTCTGCCGTTTTCGCGGATGAAGCAATACGGATTGACCGGACGGGCAATGAGCGAGGCGCGTGTCTTGCGATTTCCCGCTTCGCGGTTTCCCGACCTGGTGCAGAGAATGCCCGTGCTGGCGACTCGGCTCGTCGGCCTCATGTCAGACCGGATCCGGGAAGTGACCCGGCTCGAACAGCAACGAGACCGGCTAGCTGCCTTGGGCAAGCTCTCCGCCGGCCTGGCGCATGAGCTGAACAATCCGGCGTCGGCCGCGAAGCGCGCCACCAGCCAGTTGCGGGACTTGCTGAAGAAGGTTCGCGATGCAAGTCACGAGCTAGGCAGACGCGACCTGACTGCCACACAGAAAGCAGAAATTGAACGGCTGGAGGCGTCGCTGGTTCAAATGGATGGGCCGCCGCCGGATGCTCTTACCATCAGCGATCTAGAGGAGCAGCTGGATTCCTCACTGCGCCGTCACGGTCAAAATGATTTGTGGCAACTGGCTGCCGACCTGGCACGCAAGAATTTCAAGCCAGAAGTCATCGAGCAACTATTCTCCGCGCTCGGTTCAGAAACGGCGCGAGCGGCGTTGGTGAGGATTTCCGCTTCCCTCGAAATCTCCGAGCTGTTGCATCAAATCGAGCACAGCACCTCGCGAATCTCCGAATTGGTGGGCGCCATCAAGGAATATACCTTCATGGACCAGTCACCGATACAAAACGTCGACATCGTGAAGACGCTGGAGAATACGCTGACGATTCTGAATCACAAGTTAAAACACGGCGTAGAAGTGAAGCGCGACTATGAGAAGATTCCCCTTCTCGTAAATTCCTTCGGCAGCGAACTGAACCAGGTGTGGACAAACCTCATCGACAACGCCATCGATTCGATGGGCGGAAAGGGTGAGTTGTGGGTTCATACGTTCCGCGAGGATGATTGCGTTGTGGTCGAGATTCGGGACAACGGTCCGGGAATTGCGCCGGAAGTTCAACCTCGCATTTTCGAACCGTTTTTTACGACCAAGGGAGTGGGGGAAGGAACCGGGCTCGGCCTCGACACGGTGCAACGCATTGTGAGAAAACATCGTGGCAACATCCAGGTTCGTTCCAGACCTGGCGATACGCGTTTTCAAGTGCGGCTGCCGTTGGCAGGCAACGCCTGAGCCCCATCGAGGATGGTTAAATCATGAACACCGGATTCGTAGTGCTGTTAGCGCTTGGCATTGGATTTGTGGCCGGCCTCCGATCGCTCACCGCTCCCGCAGTTGTGGCGTGGGCAGCTCACTTGGGCTGGCTGGACCTTCACAATTCTCCTTTGGCGTTCATGGGGACGATGTGGGCCGCCGCCATCTTCACGGGGCTTGCCGTGGTTGAATTGGTCGCCGACCAGCTTCCAAACACTCCCGCGCGAACGGCTGCTGTTGGACTTTCTGCCCGGGTGGTCATGGGCGCACTCAGTGGAGCCTGCGTGACTGTTGCCGCAGGCGGGACGCTTTGGTCGGGCGCTCTTGCCGGAGCGGTCGGCGGCGTAGCCGGTGCTTTCGGCGGATATCAAGCTCGCGTCGGCCTGGTGCGGACACTGGGCGTTGCGGACTATGCGGTCGCGATTCCCGAAGATCTGGTTGCCATCGGCTTGGGACTCTTCCTGGTTTCTCGCTTCTAAGAGACACTCATGGCCAACGCGGAACAATTCGATTCAATCATCATCGGCTCCGGGCAGGCGGGGACTCCGCTCTCAACCGCCCTCGCTGAAGCTGGAATGCGCACGGCACTCGTCGAACGAAAGCACGTTGGCGGCACATGCGTGAACGAAGGCTGCACTCCAACCAAGACCATGGTGGCCAGCGGGCGCGTTGCATACCTGGCGCGTCGCGGCGCTGACTACGGCGTTCACACCGGACCCATCGGCATTGACATGGTGAAAATTCGCCAACGCAAGCGCGACATTGTCGACAGCTTTCGAAATGGAAGCCAGGCGCGCATCGAGAAGACTGCAAACGTGGATCTGATTTTTGGCGAGGCGAGATTCAGCGGGCCTAAGTCCGTCGAGGTGCGCATGAAGGACGGTGGTGTGCGCACGCTTGCAGCGAAATACATTTTCATCAACGCCGGAACGCGGGCTTCCCGCCCAAAACTCGATGGACTGGACACCGTTCCCTTTCTGGACAACGCATCGATCATGGAACTCGATGCCGTTCCAGATCACTTGCTGGTTCTGGGTGGCGGCTACATCGGACTGGAGTTCGGCCAACTGTTTCGTCGCCTGGGCAGCCGCGTGACGATTGTTCAAAACGGAGGCCAACTTCTGGGTCGTGAAGATCCCGATATCGCGGAAGAAGTGACTTCCATCTTGCGGCAGGATGGAATTGAAATCATGCTGAATGCGAAGGCTACGCGCGTCCGAAAGTTGGACGCGAACATCCAGTTCGATGTGCAATCGCCGGACGGTTCGGCGACGCTCGTGGGCTCCCATCTTCTGGTTGCGACTGGCCGCGTGCCTAATTCCGATACTCTCAACCTGGATGCTGCGGGCATTCGTACCGACGCGCACGGTTTCATCCATGTGAATGATCGCTTGCAGACGACCGCCGCCGACATCTACGCGCTTGGTGACATCAAGGGTGGCCCGGCGTTTACGCATATTTCCTATGACGACTTTCGAATCATTCGCTCGAACTTGATCGAAAAGAAAACGGCGTCGACCAAAGATCGTATGGTGCCGTACACGGTCTTTATCGATCCGCAACTTGGTCGTGTCGGAATCACTGAGACAGAGGCTCGCGCCCAAGGACGCAACATCCGAATTGCAAAAATGCCGATGAGTCGCGTGGCGCGCGCTTTGGAAGTCGACGAGACTCGTGGTTTCATGAAGGCCATCGTCAACGCGGAAACCGATCAGATTCTCGGCGCGGCCATTCTCGGAATCGAAGGCGGAGAGATTATGTCGACTCTCGAGATTGCCATGATGGGCAAGTTACCCTACACCGCATTGCGCGACGGAATATTTGCGCATCCAACTCTCGCGGAATCGCTGAACAACCTGTTCACCGCCATGGACAGCGCTAAATAAGTGGCCGCGCTTTCTCAAGATCGCATCAACGTCTACCTCGTCGACGGAACCTACGAATTGTTCCGGCACTTTTTTGCTGTGCCTTCTTCAAAAGACGCAACGGGACAAGAGATCGGCGCTGTTCGCGGCGTGGTGGCATCCGTGCTGTCGATGATCGAACAGGGCGCCACGCACATTGGAGTCGCAACCGACCACGTCGTAGAGTCGTTTCGCAACAATTTGTACTCCGGATACAAGACCGCCGAAGGCGTGCCTCCCGAATTGCTCTCACAGTTCCCAATCGTCGAAGAGGCGCTCCAAGCCATGGGCGTGCTGGTCTGGCCCATGGTCGAGTTCGAAGCCGATGACGCTCTCGCCTCTGCAGCGGCCAAGGCGGCTCTCTACGATCACGCGAAGCAAGTTATCATTTGCACGCCCGACAAAGACCTGGGCCAATGCGTTGTTGGCACTCGCATCGTGCAAATGGATCGAAGGAAAAATCTGGTCCGGGATGAGGCTGGCGTCATCGCCAGATTCGGAGTCGGCCCGAAATCCATCCCCGACTACTTGGCCGTCGTGGGCGACAGCGCCGATGGGTTCCCCGGCGTCGCGGGATGGGGCGAAAAAGCCGCGGCCAGCGTCTTGTCGCAGTATCCTCACCTGGAAGACATTCCTAAAGATTGGCGCCAGTGGCCTCCCTCTATCCGCAGGGGGCGAGCTCTTTCCGAATCGCTGTGCAGCGCGTGGGCCGACGCGTTGTTATTCCGTATGCTTGCCACTCTACGCGTCGATGTGCCGGTCTTCGAGACGATCGAGGATCTCCGCTGGAAAGGTGCGACTCCACAGTTTGAGCGTTTCAGCCAGCGATTGAAGGCCCCAGATCTGCTCCGCCGTGCCTCTGCAGCCCGTTCCCCTCGGCCTCGATGAGCGAGCAATCGCTACGAGTTTGAGTTCCCAATCGACAAGTCAGCTGTATAGTTGCGGCAGCCCTTCCGTTATATAGCCGGGAAGATTTTTCTCCTTCTTAATCCCGTCCAGAAAATCGCTGTCGTCCACTACGGTGATCGGATCAAGTTTGAGCGGCTTCAGGACCGGATCTTTGGCCGCCACCTTTCCCTTAGCCTCCGCCATGGTGGGATGGCCTCCGAATGGGAGGTGGGGACGCACATCCATACCTGTCGGAGTAAGTTCGTCGAGAGCCAGAAACCACGTGAGGGGCTGGCCCTGTAACGCTAGTTTGGCTACTGGCGGAGGCGGCAAGTTGGGAAGCGAGTTCAGCGCTTTGGTCAGCCGCGTCTTTGCAAGTGTTAACGGAATGGGAGACACGTCCGGATCCTCGGTCGCCTGTGCCAGATTCAAAATGCGCGCACTCCCGCCCACCGAGAGATTCTCTCCTTTGATCCCCATACTTTTCATGAGAGTCGGAGTTCCGCAGCGTGGCACTCCATTGATCATGACCAGGTGGATTGACTGCTCGTTGGCATTGAGCAGCGCTCCGTAAGGGTCCTGCGGCTTGCCGTCGAGCACGATCAAGTCGGCGCACTTGCCCACTTCCAGCGAACCCAGATGATTCTGCCAGTCGAGGATGGCGGCCGCATTGATCGTGGCCAGTTCAAGAATTTGCAAAGCACTCAGCAAGCCCCCGTTGTTCTGGCTGTAAAGATGCGCGACTTTCAACTCCCCCAGCAGATTCTTGCTGCCCGAGGGCGACCAATCGGAACCAATGCCCATGCGCACTCCGGCTTGCAGGGCATCGGACACGCGAGCGGTGCCGCCGTACAGTAGCATATTGCTGAGCGGCGACCAGACCATCGACGCGCCTTTGGCCGCCATAACATCGAAATCTTCCCTGAGCAGCGCGGCACAATGAATTCCCGCCAGCGACGGGGCGATCGCCCACTTACCGGGCTTGAACTGCAGGCTCAGAAAGTGCTTGCGAGCCGTATTGTCCAAGCCTTCTGCGAGATGCAGGAGATAACATTTCTTTTGACTGATGCGCGCCAGGAAAGACTGGGCGTCGTTGGCATCGACGTCGGGAATCCGGGTGCCGGCCTCGGGCAAGTTTGGATCGTTCGTCTGTTCTACGTTGCGTACAATGCCGCGATAAAACCTTCGCGCACCTGCGTTGCTGAAAAGCTCGATACCCTGGCTGGTGGTAGTTCCCCCTAACAGACACTTGCACTCGACGTACCGCGCCAACGACGCCAGGAGATCGGGCCGCCCGCCCAGAACTTTCATCGGTCCGCTGATCGTCGACCGGTATTCCGGAATCCCCGCCCATTGCCCGCGATTCGTATATTTTTTAGGGACATCCCACAGCCGAAGCAGGTCGTAACTCAGGTGATTGTGCAGTTCTATGAGGCCGGGAAAGATCGTGCCCTGGGTATTGATGACCTTCACGCCTTCAAAGCCCGCAGGAACTGATCCACCAGTTGCCGTGACCGCGACAATCGCACCTTTATCGATATAGAGCAGCCCGTCCTTGAGGACGCGGCGGGTGCGATCCATGGTGACAATCTGCCCGCGGAGGACCATCTGCGGTCCCTCTGCGGGATCGATGACAGGCTTCGGTTTAGCCTTGGCAACAACTTTCTTCTTGCTCACTAGGGACCTCTTCACGCGGGGCGGGATCCCGTCGGGATAGTGACCGTGATGGTGACACGCTTGAGGGCGGCGGTGGCGCCGGTGCGAGTCGCCCAGTTTTTGGCGCCGCGCATCCACGCGGGAAGTCCAGCCGGCATGTCCTGCTCGGGGATTTCTAACTCATCGCCAGGGACAAATGCGTCGCCGTAGAGCGCTAGCGGCACCGCTCGATCGGGGTGCTTGATGGCGGCTTTCACGGTGGGTAGCGCGGCATTCCAGTTCTGCAACATGGCTTTGATCGCCGCCGCATGTTTGACGGCGTCTCCGCCCGAAGAGCTTTCCGGCTGCGTGGGATGCGTAATGTGTACCGCGAAAACTGAAGAGGCCATCCCTTTGGGAGTAGCCTTCCACAGTTGAAAGGCATTATCGGCGAGCTGCCCGAGGTTCACCACCGCTTCAATCCCGCTCGCTGCAAAGATCGCATCGATCCAGCGATTCCGGTAGGCTGCGATAGCCGGATCATTCTTGTGCTTGGTGCCCCCGCCCTGACCGTAGACCGAATAGAGATACGTATTGATCATCACGTAGCTTTGATCCATTCCTAACTTCGCCAGAAAGCCTTGAATGCGCTGTCCGGCCTCGCCCACCAGAATGCGTCGCGCCATGGTCTCGTGTTGGGCTGGATCCTGTCCCAAAATTAATACGCGCGCGGATCCGTCCAATCGGCCGCGATGAAAGATCGGTCCCCATTCCGCGCGGAAATCCTTGAATGGGTACACGGTTTCGTCGGGATAATCGCGGACAAGTTGTTGAAAGGCCGAAGCACAATACCCGGGATCAAAAGTGTGTGCCATTCGCTCGCTCCTTGCGGTGATTCTGTGAGTGCTGGAAATTCGCGGTCGTAGTTCAACGAAAGGACCTTACCGCCGCCATCGGTTTCTGACGCGCCGCTGAGACCTCTCCAAGCTTCTGCATGACAGCTCAGTTTCTTAAGTATCAACGAATTATTAGCTTTTCCAGGTAAGCCGAGATGGCACTCCGAGCTTCTGGTTAGTCCGGGTGCCTAGTGGATAGTGAGTCAAACGGCAACAACGTTACAAAACAGTTCGGGGATAAATCCCGACAACATGCGGAGTCACCGTCGATCCCACACACGCAGTCGCAAACGACCGCTGAAGCGAAGACGAGAACAGCCGGGACGGGATCGGCTGCCAAGCTGGGAGGCGCCAGCCGACCGAAGCCTCGGAAGTAGCATCACAGACAAACGCCCACACAGGTGTAGATTGCGCCCGCGCTAACCACAAATCAGCAGGGCACCGGCTACTTCCTCCGAAGGCCACCTAAGCCCGTCTTGCCGGCGGTTTTTCCGGTGACAGCCGACTGAACGGCTCCCTTGGCAGCATTCCCGGCCACACTTCCTACGTCGGGAACAAACTTCGGGTCGGCTGTCGTTCCTTGAATCGTGAACGCCACGCCTCCGCGATCGCCACCCCGACCCGTCCTCTCCGCCCGTGCTTCGCCCCGTTGAGTCTGTAGATCGGCAAGCATGCGGAAGTCGAGGGCCCCGCCCGGGCTAATCGTGCCTGCCCCGGTCACCACGCCAAGCGATGGGATTGTGACATTGATGGCGTCGGCCCGGGTCATGTCCGGAGCCACTTGCGCGTTCAAGCTGGCGTTCTGAATCGTAGTGTCGGGATTCGAGGCAGCTTTCCCACTAAGAGCTGATAAAGCTCCTAATTTCGCGCCCATATCGAAACCCGCCAGGGTTGCGTTCGACAAACGCACCGGACCGGCGATCACTAGTTTGTCGAGCGGACCACTGATTGCCAAGTCGGCCGAGAGTGTTCCACCTCTCAACTGCGATCCTGATGGAAGCACGATACCGAGAGCTGGGAGCATTGATTGCAGTTCATCGACCGACATGTTTGGGGCGCTGAGCTTTAAGTTCACGGATTGAGTTTCACCCTGGGTCTGAAACCCGCCCGTGAGCCGGGCGAGCGACTTCCCGATTGCGATGTCACCCTGAGTGATGGTTCCGGTGTTTCGGTCGAGGTCTGTGTTCATCGCGTACTTGATGGTCACCTGCTTGGGAGCTGGAGAACCCTTCGGCGAGAGCTTTAACTTTTCGCAGGCAATCGTGCCAGCCGCCTTGGCCTGGCTGCCGTTAGACGTCAACGTTCCATCAAGATCCGCCGAGCCGCCAATCCCGCTGGCAGGATCGATAAAACCGGACGCCGCGATGTCCATGTCTTTCACCTTCAGGGTCGCGTCGAAAGGAGTCTTGGCCGAGTCCTGCGGATTCATCGGTCCGGCCTTGCCCGAAACGTTGGCGGTGCCACCTCCCGGAAGGCTGGCTGTCAGCTTGAAGGGAAACTGTGAGGTAAACGAGAGATTAGTCAGTTCAACATTCACGTCTTCATACACCTGCGGCTTCGCAGCAGAGTTGGCTGTTCCGACTGCCAATTCACCGTTAGTGATTTCCACCTTTCCGATGGAAAGATTCTTGGGCGGACCCTCCTTCGCTGGCTCAGCAGACGTTTTCGCGCTGGGACCACCGAGAGTTGAGAAATTCCATGTTCCGTTCGCCGCTTTAAGTAAGGTGATCTTAGGCTCGTCCAGCACAATCCCCGTCACGTTCAACGTCTTCGAGAAGATGAGTGGCATCAACTCGACGCCCACCTTCAACGACTTCGCCGTTACGAACGGCGACTTGCTGAAGGCAGGATCGTCGGCGATGCTGACATTCTCGACGCCAACGTCGCCGCTTAGGAGCGAAAGGCTGAGCTCTCCCAACGTTACGGGCCGCCCCAGGGCATTCGTCAGCTCCGACTCGATCTTCGGACGGAAGCTATTTACGTTGATTAGAAACGGGAGCGCAATCAGTATTACGAGAAGAACCGCAACCACGATTCCCGCAATTCGCAACCACCGCATTTTCATGAGTGCATTCAGTTGCGTTCGGAGGGCCGGCCCAGTGGCAATGGATCGAATCTTCGCGAGGAATGGCTGAATTATGGATGCGTTGGCGGTCTTGGTGGGGGGTATCTTCTTGCTAGACGGCTCCGGTCCTGGAGGGGGTAACGGTCGAGCGGCCATAGTTGGCCTCCTCAATCACAACTTCAGTAGTAGAACCCCCGCCCCAGCCGGAGTCACCTGTCAGAAGTGATAACTCAGGACATTGCTGAAATATCGCTTCGACACTCGTCGCCACCTCCGCCCCATGTCCCCACGATTAGTAACAAACTCAAAAGCCCTCACTCCACATGCTTGAGTTGTGGCATATTTATTCATCGAGAGGTGATCCACCCATGCACCCGGTTCGCGTAATTCTCTGGACTTTAGCGATGGCGTATACCGGATTCATTCTGACTGGCCAGGGGCTGCGCACTTTCAACCGCCTCTCCGTTTCCGAAGCCCTCCTCGGAGCTCTTACGGGATTTTTACTCGCCATCATGTTCACTCTCCGAGAGAAGCGACGACGACGACCTGCCTTTGTTGCATATTCCATGGAACAAATCTTCCCGAACTGGAGCAAATACCGCGAAAACCACGGCTCCCATCCGAAGCCAAAGCCTTGATCCAACCAAGGACTGCCGAGCCGAACGTTGCCGTAATCGGCTGCCGCCCGGTAGAATTGAAACCGCAGTCATTCAGTAATGTAGGCCCGTAGCTCAGCTGGTCTAGAGCGCTTCCTTGACACGGAAGAGGTCGATGGTTCGAATCCATTCGGGCCTACCATCAAAGATTTTCCTGGCTTCTGCCCGCTCGGCTCCCGCCCCTCACAGCAAGAATTGATCCGTCCCCCGCAGAAATCGCAATCTTGCCGCTGGGCACGACGGTAGTTGTAACTCTTCAGAGGCCAACCCCAGCCTTCAGAGACTGACCTTGATCGGCCGTTGGATCGTCAACAAATGACACCGGGGCCGCGACACGGCCCCGGTAATCGCTATTTGCAGTCGCGCACGCCTTCAATCATTACGGATAGATGGTGGAGTATTTGCGGATAGACGGAATCGTACTGCCCGCCAGTCGGGCAAATTCAGATTGATGAAGGACCAATCTATGACTCTGGCGCCTGCTTAGAGAGTACACTCTGTCGAATAGCTGCTCAATGCTCAACCGAATGAGGGCAGCACGAGTGGCATTTAGTTTTTTAAAGGCTTAAAGCGTGGGCGCCATCTTTGTCAGCTATCGACGCAGCGACTCGCAGGGCGAGGCCGGTCGTTTGTTTGACGACCTGGTCAAGCACTTCGGCGAACACATGGTGTTCATGGATGTGGTTGGCATTGAAGCCGGACGCGACTTCCGCAAGGCGATTGAAGAGAGTGTTGCCCAATGCGGAGCGCTCCTGGTGGTGATGGGCCCGACGTGGCTCAACGCGAAAGACGAAAACGGTGCACGCCGCCTCGACGATCCCGCGGATTTCGTTCGCATCGAGACAGCGTCCGCCTTGCGACGGGATATCCCCGTGATTCCAGTTCTAGTGCGCGCCGCCGAGATGCCCCGCGCCGAACAGTTACCGGAGGTTATCAGAGAACTCGCGTATCGCAACTGCATCGAGCTAACCCATGCCCGGTGGCGATCAGACATCCAGTTGCTGGTTGAGGCGCTGCGTCGCCTGGTAGTTGATAGCAATCCAGTCGGAACCGGCAGCGGCCCCCATCAATCAGCGTTTCCCGCGCGGCCGGGCACTACATCCACGCAAGTGCAAGGGACATCCGAAACTGAGCCCAGAAGCTCGGTGCAGATTCGATCCCGCTACTATGCAGCGCGTGAGTCGGGAATTGGCGCTTCACATTGGCCCGATCGCTGACATTGTGGTGAAGCGCGCGGCCTCCGGGTGCAGCTCCACGGAAGATCTATATCTCAAGGTGTCGGAGGAAATCGAGTCGCCGCAGGAGCGTGAAAAGTTTCTCCGAAGGCAAAACCTGATCTCATCAGCTCGTTTCCCCGATGACAAGCGCGCGGTAGCGTTGCCCAGCAAGCAGGCAGCGATCTCTTCGCCGGCTCCGCCTCCAGAAAATCAGCCACGATCTGAACACATTCCGTCCGCAATCAAGACGGGCAAATCGAGCTCAGCGAAATATCTTCTTCTCATCGGTGGTGCGGTCGCCACCTTCCTGATCCTCGCTGTCGTTCTTGTTCCGCGTTTCTCAGGGCGAAAAGGAACGAACGCTGTTCAGAACGCGCAGACTTCGCCCCAGGCTGCCACCTCCGCTGAATCCAAGCCGGCAGCGTCAAGCGCAAGCCCTCCGGCAGTGAGTGGCGTAAGTGGCACAGCCCCGACGGAGGGCGGGGCAAGCATGGGCGCGACCACGCCTGCGGCTTCCAGCGAGTCGAATCAACCGCGCGTTCGCATCTCGCCAAGCGTATCAACCGCATTACTAATCAGCAAAGTCTTGCCAGTCTATCCCCCGACGGCTCAACAAGCGCGCATTCAGGGCGAAGTTGTACTGCACGCGGCAATCTCAAGGGACGGGACGGTGGAGTCTCTTCGAGAGATCAGTGGACATCCCTTCTTAGTTCCGGCCGCGATTGACGCCGTCAAGCAATGGCGATACAAGCCCTATATGCTTAACGGCAAGCCTACAGCCGTAGAGACTGAGATCAGCGTCAACTTTGTTCTCAAGAATCAATAGTCTCGCGCGCAGGGTCAAGAGACCATCTCACTGAAGCATCTTGAAAGCCTTCGCCAGGCTAACCTGCATGCGATTGAACGACGCAGTCACAGTGGCGATCTCATCGCTTCCTTTGACGGGTAAGACAGCCTGGTTCGTCTCGCCCTTGCTGGCGCGGTCGGCCGTATCGGACAGGACTTTTAGCGGCCGAATCACGATGAAGTAGACTCCGGCATCCAGCCCGATGATGGTGATAACGAGCGTGATGACCAGGTAAACGATCAGCAGACGAAACGCCTGCTTGGCATTCTGTACAGGCAATGACATTGGCACTGAAACGATTTGTGCCGCGACGATGGTGCCCGGCTTCCAGCCGAAACCGTTGTTGGACCCATAGCTGGCGATCATGGCTGGCGGCGCCGTTGCCGCATTGCTATGACATTCCAGGCACGCCTGCGATGCCGCAATTGGCGTCGCTAGGTACAGGGTCGGCCCAGTTGCCGCCTCCCTCTCCCCAACAAATTCTTTCCGATCGGGATGATCCCGAAAATAATGAATCACGTCGGCTTCCCAATCGACCGCACGATGCGCCGGGTTCGTCGGATTCAATGTGGCTTCGTGGTAGGCATAGTCTGGATATTGTTGCCGGAGCCGGTTGAACGTACTGATCGCCCCGTATGCCGGAACTGTTTCCGCCAGGAACTTCACTTTGTGTTGTGGATTTTGCTGAAGTAAAGGACCCAGGTCGGAAGAAGTGTAGTCCCGCACCGAGGTGGCGCTGGCCATCATCAATTGCGCCTCTTGCAGGACTTCGCGCCGGGCGTTCCTGATGAGGAACGTATAACTAACTTGTGCGATGATCAGCCCGCCAGTTCCGAACAGAACCAGCAAGAGAAGATTGAACTTCGTGAGCAACTTCATTGTCGGCCTCTTTACGACGCGGATCGACGAGCGCAACCTGTCCGATTGCCGGATGCGAAGAAAGCGTAGTGTAACTCGTCGGCCGCGCGCCGGGTACGGTTAGTACGGAAGGTCCGAGGTGTAGAAGCTGCGTCGGGGCCTCTGCGGAAGCGCGCGAAGAACACAAGCCTTGAGCAGGGGATTAGCCCTGGTTTGAGCGCTGCTAAAGATCGGGGAAAGAATTCACTCGGTTCAACCACCCTTGCAGAAACTGGGGGAACCTCTGACCCAGCGTCTGGTAATAGCGGATCCGTCCTTGCTTGTACTGCCGATAGACTTGAACGTTGTCGAACGCTGCTAACGCTTGCACTGAAGCCTGGCCTATCGTTCCATCCTCAATGACGTTGGCTCCCATATTATTCAGTACATGCTGCAGCAGTTTCGTCGCATGCGTTCCGGCGTTGACAAAGAAATCACACACGATGTTCGCGAGAGCCTGTGCCGCAAACGAATCTGCCTGAATCTTGTTCCAATACAGTGTTTTGTAGATGACACCGGCTTGGGCATCCGTCAGGTTTTTAAGATTCTCCGACGTGGGATCAATCCCAAGAAGTTCGTGAGAACACTGCTGAAAAGTTTGCATTGTGATGCCCTTGTTCGTTTCCCCGCCGGGATCGGTTGGGTCATCCACGTATCCGCCTTCGAATCGCAACACAATGGGAAGAAACAAATCGAAGCTAGCCATAGTGATTTCCTCAAGACGATAGACGATCTAGGGCCGCATAGACTTTTTCAATTCGACCGTTCTGGCCTCGGTCAGGTCAGCCAATACCGTAATTTGGATGAGCGGGGCCAAAGTTCCTCCTCGGGCGGCATCTGCAGCGAATTCAGAATCAGCCCGGCGGAATCGCAGCCATGCAGCTTGCGCTGTCCGCAACTTCGCCTTCCCGGTCTCATCGAGTTGCTTCATTAACCCAGCATAGGCTGAGTCGAGGGCTTGCTGCGCTCGCTGGTAGCGGAGGTTCTCGCAGCGTTGCATGGCCGCCGTTGTGGTTTCCGAGCTACAGGGCGCAGTTTCCTTTTCCTGCCCGGCGGCGCGAATCGGATCGCCACCAACCGTCAAGCAGACCGCGAGCAGGATCATGCCTGAGACTTGCGGCCGGACGATTCTGAAAATGCTTGCGTATGTCATGCGTGAAATTGCTGCTCGTGCCGGCGATCAGCTCGTCAGCGTCTGAACCTCGAGAACCGGCATGCCTTTTCTCCGCGCATGATCGAGGAACTGAGCTGTATGGTCCGTTGATCCCCGGCTCTGTCCATTCCAAACCACGAGTGCTTGCGCGAACGTCCCCGCCTGTCGGGCAATCTCGAGCGCCTCCTGAATAATTGCCTCGTTGGTCGCGGCGAAGGCGTCCGCGTCAGATTTGCTAGGCCCTAGAATTACTAAGTCGTGCTGCTCCTCGACTTCGTCAAGCGCCCTATCGTAGCGTTCGCCCCAATCACCGGGACGGTCCACCACTGACTTCTCGCGAAAGATAGCACGCGAAAAGGGCAGAACAACCCGCCGCCGGATGCCCAGTTCACGCGCCACCCCAAGGGCTAGAAGGTCTGAGCCGCATGCCGCGGAACAAACCAGCACGCGCACTCCCCCCTGCAAGCACTCCCTGATCTTGTCTTCGACCTGGGAGGCGTTCCGGGAAGGAAAGCGTATCTCACTCGCGCCCGGCGCATCGACACGCCGGCCCGCCAGGGCGACAACGGAGCAGCGTCTGGCCGTATCGGAAGGATGGAACATCACGCTCTCCACAAATTCACTTGCTTTCGTGGATCCGATCCTTCCGGCCCCACTTTCGCAGTTCTCTACGCTTTGGCCGCAGACACTTTGGTCTTGACTGTCTCGGCCTCTTCCTTCTCGGTTAGCTTATCGAGTGCCGTTTGCATTTGTTGCACCCATCCGGACAGTTCGCCCGCAAGAGTCTTTTCGGTTTGCTCGACGAGCAAGTCGATATTCCTGCGACGCCCTTTCTCCCACTGCGAAAGCGCCTTCCACCACGACGCGATATTCCGCAGTCCCGTGAGCGTCTGATTGTATTGAACCAGTGAGTTCTCGACCTGGTCCGTCTCAAGCCTTGTCGTGAGCAGTGCCGCAATCGCTGTTGTCAATGCGACCCAAACATCCCCATGGAACGCTGCCAAGGCCGTGCCTACCCCACCGGCAACATAAATTGCTATCTGCGTTCGTTTCAGACGTTTGTATAAGCTGTCGGTCTTTGCGACGAAGTATCTTGTTTGATCATCGATTCTGTCCCGCATGTAGTCATCGGGACTGAGGAACGTCAGGCGGGTCGGGTCGTTCTTCGCCACTGAGGGTATGTTGGTTCGGTTGACTTCACTCTGCACCAGCGCTGAACTGATGTCTTTCAATCTTGCAGCCAGCTTCGATTCGCGTGACGTCTGCAGACACTGATCGTTGCTGTAAGCGCCTGCCTGCATCCGATAGCGAAAGATCTCGCTCTTAATGGCCTCCGACGAAGAGCGCAGCAACACCCACTTGTTCCCCTCGCGAAATCGGCTGCCTGCGGCAACCAGGATCGAAATCGTAATCGGGGTTAGGACGATCAAAATGTGCGCCAAATTTTGAAAGTCAGCCACATATTGTGCGGGCAACAACTGCAGAATATAGGTAGGGAGGGCGTTCCCAGATCGCGAGATCGCCAGCAAGGTGGAGAGCAGGCCCAAGCCCAGGATCGTCCACTGCAAATTTCGGAAGAGCACTTGCTTCTTGATCGCTGCCTGATTCAGATCGTCGTATCGACTCCAGCTGTCGGTGAGCGTATCGACCCGCATATCGATTCGGGCCATCAGGATGCGGTTGAGGTCGTCGACGTTCCCAGAGATCGAGAACTTATAAATGTCGGCCGTCTCGATGATCTCTCGCACATCCGGATCGGCAGACGGGGGAGGAGGGGTTCCATCGGCCGCCGGTTCCATAGCTTGCAAGAGTTCATCGGCCATTCCTCCGCTGCCCTGCACAATGAGGACCGGCCACTTGCGGCGCGCACAGCGAATGAGCGCGCCCTTCTCCGCATTGCCGCCGCCAAACAGCACGCTCAGAACGGGTCGATCTCCGGCAGCACTATCCTTCGCAAGCTCACCCGCAATCTGGACCAACGCCTTCATCGGGTCGGACCATTCCGGCGAAAGCCGCACGATGACCGTGTGATTCGGCTCGAGCTGATCTGCACCATGAGGCGCAATGCCAAACAGCTTCGGTGCCAGTTCCTGATCGCGAGCCGCTTGCCCGACCGCTGCCGCGCAACCGGAGTTCACGCCATTGTCAAGGATCACCACTCCCGAGCCGATGGCCGTCGGAACGATGGCTCGGCTGAACAGAGACTTGACGGCTGGGTCCAGAGAGGCGTCATACTCACCCAGAAGAATGACTAAGGGGCTGGGTTGACCTTTGATCTGAGTGACGATGGAAGCGACCGTGTCCGTGGCGGATAGGTCAAGGAGTCTCCCGTCAGTAGCCGGCATGATCGCTCCTATGAATACCTGAAGACGATAGCACAACATTCCGGTTGCCCTGCTCGATCCGTCCGACTGACCTGCGGGGAGATTCAGGACTCACTTGAACCGCCGACTCCCACGCTTGGACGACGCACGGCTGAAGACGTAATATCTCACCAATGAATAAATTGCCTCTCCTTCTGATCCCGGTTCTGTTCGCCGTGTTTCTGCTGGCGGCCGATCAACCGAAGATTCCTCCCATGCCTGAGGCGGTATCCAACAATGCGGTTGCGTCGCTTAAAAATGGCCTCGAGGTTTACTCCTTCATGGGAGTTGGCACAAAGAAAACATGGGACGACATCACCAACAAGGTCTATGTCCTGCGCCTCACCACTGGAAAATGGACCGAAGGCCGCCCGGTCCCCGGCGTGGCCGGACGGTTGGGCGCCTCTGCGATTGCCGCAAGAGGGCAGATTTTTTTGTTTGGTGGATATGTTGTCGACGCGCAGGGAACTGAAATGACCGTCGGCGACGTCAACTCCTATGTGCCGGAAGACCACCGCTGGTATCGCGCGGAAGATATTCCTGTGCCCGTCGACAGCGCGGTGATTGGCGTGAACCATGATCGCTATATTTATCTCGCCGGCGGCCGATCGAAAAACGGTCCCGTGAACAACGTGCAAGTCTACGACGCGGAAAAAAATGTGTGGAGCCAGGCGACTCCGCTTCCCGGTACTCCGGTCTACGGCCACGCCGGAACCCTCGCCGACGACGCAATTGTCTATGTCGATGGCGCGAAGAAGAACACATCCGATAGCCCACCTTACGTTGCCTCCGACGAGTGTTGGATGGGCAAGATCGACCACAAGGATCCCAACAAGATCGAATGGAGCAAGCTTCCAGCGCACCCCGGTCCGGGGCGTTTCGGCATCATCGCCGGAGCGGGTGAACGGGACCATCGCATTCTGTTCTCGGGTGGCACCACCAACCCGCACAACTTCAAAGGCCTGGGTGCAGACGGCAAAGTCGCCGAAATCTCTCCGGTCACCTTTGCCTTCGAAGTGCATGGCAGCCGCTGGGAGACTATTACAGAAGACACGTACGATGTCCGATTTGACGGTCGCGGAATTTTGAGCACGCCCCTTGGCCCGCTAATTATTGGGGGCACGCTGAAAAATGGCGCGATTTCCGCGCGAGTGCTGGCCCTGCCGAAGAAGTAATCATCCAGTAATGAGGAAGAACTTAGCGGCCTTCCAAATCAGGACACTCTCAAATCGGGAACCGCCTCGGCGCAAATAACTGCAAAGAGTACCCTCGTACTCTCTCTTTTCTCTCCGCGGCGAGTTAACGTGGCCCTGTAGCGAACATCACTCGTACCTCCTGAGCGCGGTGGATGGACCTCCGACCATCCGCCGCTTTTTATTGCAGCCGCTGATTCCGCTCTTCCGCGCTCGGTGCTTCGCGAACCAGCGTCTTGACGCGGTTCCACCTTCGACGTAGCATCCTGAAAACCGGGGCGGGGAGGGAACATGCGCACTTCGACCGCGGGAATCCTCTGGTTAACCAGCCTGGCCTGCCTGGCCCAAACCCCAGAAATACGGCGTTCCGGACCGGCTTCGCAAGATGGCGGCGTGCGCGAAGTTCTGGAGAGTATTGTCATTCCGCCGATCCCAAACGTGCCCTTCACGGCGACGCTGGCGACTGAAGCCACGAAATATACCGCCGATGGCGCCTCGATGACATACGTCAACGAACGCCGCATTGCCCGAGATGCGCAGGGCCGTCTTTACCAGGAGCGCTGGTACCTCATCCCCAAGGGAGGCAATGTCAAGTCGACGATGAACTGGATTCAGATCGAGGATCCCAAGCAGCGCACGCTATACAACTGCAGCACCGAGAAACGCGTCTGCGATCTGTTGGTCTGGGACTTCGCCCGGAATCTTGCGGCCGCAAATCCTCCCAAAGGCCACTCCGGTCCCATGCCAGACGGCGAAGGAAATATCGTGTGGGAGGATCTCGGCGCCCGGAACATCGCAGGCGTCGATACCGTCGGCTCGCGGGAAAGCAGTATCTACAATGTCGGAACCTGGGGCAACGATCAGCCGGTGACCAATATGCGGGAATACTGGCATTCGGACCGGCTGGGGATCAATCTCCTTTCCATCCGCACCAGTCCGGAGTTTGGCAAGCAAACCTTCAGGATCACCGAGATCACTCTCGGGGATCCGGACGCGCACTTGTTCCGAGTTCCAGCGGGATACAAAGTCAACGATCAGCGCAAGGACACGCGGATCTCCCGTTAGGTTCGACTCAACGAACCAGACGATTCATTCCAGAGTCGCAATCGGGAATGAAAAAACGGGCGCGTTCTCGTTCAGAACGCGCCCGTGTCGAAGACTGGGATTTACCTGGCTAGTCCCGATCATCATCCTTCTTGTGAGTAATGGGTGCTTCCAGCCACGTAGCGACGCGAACATTTGCGCCACTGGTCGTCGAGCAGCCATTGGTGTTCGGGCCAGCATGACATCCCCAAAAGTTCTCATTCGCGTCGATGGTGCCGGTACATGCCGCCCCGTCGAGAGCGCACACATTGTCGACCCCGATCTTGCCGCCGAGCAGGTCGTTGACATGGATGTCGACTTCCGCCGGGGTATTTACCGCAATGGCAACATCTTCGTTCCGAATAATATTCTGCGAAATGATAGTTCCACGAACCGGGGAACCACCCCCACCGCTATTGATATTGATTCCCGTTGTTCCCGGTGTCGCCGTATCGTCCGCGTCCGGACCATTGCCGGAGATGAAGTTGCCGATGATCTGGTTCTCGGACATGTTGTCCGCCGGGGCGCCAAACGCTGGCCCAACGTGCGTGTGCAGGGCGACTCCAGGAATACCATTCTGCGTGAGCTCGTTGTGGATGATCACGTTGCGCGATACGCGCCCCGGTCCCTGTCCGTCAGAAAAAATGCCGGCGCCCGCGCCTCCAACTTTCACTCCGTTTCTGGAGACCACATTCTCCCCAATCGTGTTGTAGTCGACTCCATAATGGGGAGCGAAAAGCGGCGGAACCGAGCCCATCGGTGGATGCGAGGCCAGAACAATGCCGCACTCCTCCGGATTGTCAGTGACGATATTGCGCGTGATCAGGTTGTCACGACTCTCACGCGTCTCGTCGCTGATCAGAATGCCATCCGCATTGTCCACGATGGTGTTCCCGGAAATGACCGAGCTCACCGCGCCAATCAGGTGCAGTCCACCGCCACAATCCCCACTCTCGTCTGTTTCATACGCAGGCTGGCCCTTGCATGCCGGACCAGACCCGAAGGTGTGCGGGATGGTGTCGTTGTGCTGAATGTGATTGTCGCGGACCGTGGCGTCCGAAGTATTCAGCAGCAATACTCCCTCATACAACGCATTCTTGACCGTGAATCGAGCTACGGTCACGTTGTGCAGGCCGGGATTGTTCAGGCCGTCGAGCAAGACTCCATTTGGAAGATTCGTAGCATCGATCGTGGTCTGGTCGGCGCCGGATCCGATCAGCGAAAGCGGCTTTCCGACGATCACTCCTTCCGCGTAGGTGCCCGCTTCAACGTGGATCACATCATTGTTTGCCGCTGCGTCAACCGCGGCCTGGATCTTTGCGAAACAGCCGTTTGAGCCCGCGGGGTTGACGCACAGTGTTTTGCCGGCCGCGGCTCCAGAAAGTGCTCCGAGCACGAAAAGTAAACCATACAGCTTGGGTGAGCGAAATCGAAGTGGGTGCATGGGTGTCCTCCTGATCGTACGGTTGTAGTTTTGTGAGAGGTTAACCGGGGATGCACGGCAGCGGAGGGCCGCGCCCAAAAGCCGTCGACATTATGTTCGCGATATCTGTGGTCTGTCAATCGGCGGAGCCTATTTGTGATTGCGACGGCGCACGTATCCCGGCTGCGTGCTCTGTAACTGTCGCTAGCAGCATCCTCAGTAGCTGGCCGCTGTTTCTGGCGACGCTTGGAGCATCAAAGTTCTCTAGGCGTGATGAGCATTGCACGTTCGGCGTGCGCCGGCCGACCAAAAGATCCCCGCATCCTCTTCTATTCTATGGGCATCTAAAACCTTGACAGCAATTCACTCAAGTCTTAGCATGGTACTTGGCGCAATCATAGACACATTGATTTTAAAGCACTTATCAAGTTTAGGAGGAGTATCGTATGGGAAAAATCATCGGAATTGACTTGGGGACCACCAATTCCTGCGTGGCGGTCATGGAGGGCGGCGAGCCTAAAGTGATCCCCAATGAAGAAGGAGGGCGCACGACCCCCTCCGTAGTTGGCTTCACCAAGACTGGGGAACGGCTGGTGGGTCAGGTGGCAAAGCGCCAGGCGATCACCAATCCGGAAAACACGGTCTATTCGATCAAGCGGTTTATGGGGCGCCGCTTCAACGAAGTGACAGAAGAAATCAAGATGGTGCCCTACAAGGTCGTGCAGTCTGGCGACCACGTCGCCGTTCTGGCGCAGGGCAAGGAGCACACGCCTCCGCAGATCTCGGCGCTCATATTGCAGAAGCTGAAGAAGGCTGCGGAAGACTACCTTGGCGAGAAAGTGACCGAAGCCGTCATCACCGTACCGGCGTATTTCAACGACGCGCAGCGCCAGGCGACCAAAGATGCCGGACAGATTGCCGGCCTTGAGGTGAAGCGCATCATCAACGAGCCTACGGCAGCGGCGCTGGCCTATGGCCTCGACAAGACAAAAGACGAGATGATCGCCGTCTACGACTTTGGCGGCGGAACGTTCGACATCTCCGTGCTGGAGGTCGGCGAGGGCGTCATTGAAGTCAAAGCCACCAACGGCGACACGCACCTGGGCGGCGACAACCTTGACCAGCGCATCGTCGACTGGCTCATCGACGAATTCAAGAAAGACGAAGGCCTCGACCTGCGTGGCAAGGGCAACGAAATGGCTCTGCAGCGTCTGCGTGATGCAGCGGAGCGGGCGAAGATCGAACTCTCCACCACGATGGAGACAGAAATCAATCTGCCGTTCATTACGGCGGACGCTGGCGGTCCGAAGCACCTAGTGAAGAAGCTGACGCGGGCCAAGCTCGAGGGCATGGTCGAAGACATCATTCAGCGCTCGGTCGGTCCGTGCA
This sequence comes from uncultured Acidobacteriaceae bacterium, assembly GCA_963731405.1. Taxonomy (GTDB): domain Bacteria; phylum Acidobacteriota; class Terriglobia; order Terriglobales; family Acidobacteriaceae; genus Sulfotelmatobacter. The sequence continues at coordinate 71,878 of CAVSVS010000009.1, forward strand.
AACAGTGCTTGAAAGACGCTGGCGTCGATGCCAGCAAGATCAACGAAGTCGTGTTGGTCGGCGGACAGACGCGCATGCCGCGCATCCAGACGCTGGTAAAAGAACTGTTCGGCAAAGAAGGACACAAGGGCGTGAACCCCGATGAAGTGGTCGCGATTGGCGCTGCGATTCAGGGTGGTGTGTTGGGCGGCGAAGTGAAAGACCTGTTGCTGCTCGACGTGACTCCTCTGTCGCTGGCCATCGAAACGCTAGGCGGCGTGGCAACGCCAATGATCCCGCGCAACACGACCATTCCGACCAAGAAGACGGAGACCTTCTCGACGGCGGCCGATAGCCAGACTTCGGTTGAGGTCCACGTGCTGCAGGGCGAACGTCCCATGGCGGCGCAGAATCGGACTCTGGGCAAGTTCCACCTGACCGGGATTCCTCCGGCTCCGCGTGGCGTGCCCCAGATTGAAGTGACGTTCGACATTGACGCCAACGGCATCCTCAACGTGACCGCGAAAGATATGGCCACGCAGAAGGACCAGAAGATCACGATCACGTCCTCTTCCGGATTGTCGAAGGAAGAAGTCGAACGCATGGCCAAGGAAGCCGACGCGCATGCCGCCGAAGACAAAGCGCAGCGCGATTCGATCGAAGCCAAGAACCAGCTCGACTCGATGGTCTACAACATCGAGAAGATGCTGCGCGAGCAGGGCGACAAGATCTCCGGCTCGGAACGCGGAGATGTTGAGAACGCCATTGCCGATGCCAAGAAGGCCTTGGAGTCGAATGACAAGGCGACCATGGACAAGGCTCGCGAAACGCTGACCCAGGCTTCCCACAAGCTGGCCGAGCAGATGTACAAGGCTGCTCAGCCGGCTCCGGGAGCCGCACCGGGTGGTCCAACGCCTGGCGCAACCGCAGGCGGCGACAGCGGCAACGGCCAAGGCCAGAAGAAAGACGAAGGCGTGATCGACGCAGAATACGTGGACGTGGAAGACAAGAAGTAACGACAGGAGCATTGGCCACGGATTCTCGCGGATCGGAACGGATCAAAGATCATCCGTGACAATCCGTGTGATCCGTGGCTGGTTTTTTAGGAGGGTCGAGTGGATTTTCAAGTCAATGGGGAAACTTATTTCTTAAGTCTTGCCGAGAATGAACGGCAGTGGGAAGTTTTTGTGTCGACCGCAAGCGGCGCGCGCCCAGTCCCGGTGTACGAGGACGCGCCCGAGTTCAGAAATTGGTCGATCCTGGTAGAAGAAGATAAAGACAAGCGGAAGATTCCGAACTAAGTGCGGTTCGGCTGTGACCTAAATTTCGGATTGCGCGCAGATGGCAAACACCCCCAAGAAGGATTACTACGAAATTCTTGGCGTAAAGAAGAGTGCTTCGGCGGACGAGACACCGAAGGCGTTCCGCAAGCTGGCGCGCAAATATCATCCTGACGTCAACCCGGGCGACAAGGCTGCGGAAGAGAAGTTCAAAGCTCTCTCCGAAGCCAACGACGTCCTCAGCGATCCCAAGAAGCGCAAGATTTACGACCAGGTTGGCTTCTACTCCGACAACATCGATCCCGCCACGGCAGAAGCTTACGCACGCGCCGGCGGCGGTTCGGCAGGCGGAGGAGGATTTCCCGGGCTTCCCCGGCGGCCAACCGGATGGCGGCCAAGGGGTTCACTTCGATTTCGGCGGCTTCGATTTTTGCATCGTCGACAACGCCGGACGCGGCCGCAAGA
>CAVSVS010000010.1:0-561331 GCA_963731405.1 uncultured Acidobacteriaceae bacterium
ACCCAGATCCGCGGAAAGCGGTCTTCCATCATCAGCCGCAGAGTAGCTGCGCGTCCTGGCGATCCGTCTTCTGCTTGCGCACTCGCTTGGTGCGAATCTCGGCAGCATCTCCGATCCACAACTCAAACCCCAGCTCGTGCAGCAAGCGCTCGAACCAGCGCGAGTGCCCACTTCGACTCCATCCCCACTCGCACCGCTAGATTTCGCTGCTTCAGTTCCCGGTAAAACTGCTCCGCTTCTTCGCGGTGGCTCAGACGACGTTCGCCGACCTCACCGCTTTCGCTGTCTACAAATGCGATTTGCTGGAAGCCCGGATGATAGTCCACTCCTATAATGATCATTGTTCGGCTCCTTTCTCCCGAGCTCCTTGGTTGGTTTGCGCCTCCAAAGTTTACTCGGCCCGGGGAGCCGACATTGTTTATGGAATCATTACACTCAATGTATGGTCCGCCGCCGGACTGCAAGAGGTTTGAAGTTGGGCGAAGGGACAGTCTGCGTAAATGTATCCGGCCTTTAAGTGGAGAATTCTCTCCGGGCACTTGATGATGATCCGCGCGTGCCGGTCCTTTTAAATGCCTCGGTCACCAGGGACGCATTTGAGTGTCCAGGTTTTCCGGCACGCCGTTGTGGACTGTTCTTTCGTCTCCTTCTCTCCTCAGCAGACCTTGGTGGAATTTAGTTCAAATCTTCGTCGTCGTGGCGGTGGGAAAGTGGAAAGCGTTCTGTGCTTTCCAAGCGCAGCGTCTTTTCCACGGCCATCAACCTGCCGCCGGCTGCAGCGGCTGATGTCGATACTCTTGGCCACTGGACAACACAGCCCAGGCCATGCGAGCCAGCTTGTTCGCGATCGCCACCACGACTTTGTTTCGCGGAGCACGCTGAGCCAGCCGATGCACCCACTGCCCGAATCCTCCGGTGTCCGTACTTAACGCGAAGCAGTACCGCACGGGCACGTGGATCAGCATGCGACGGAGATGTACGACTGTTGCCGCGCTTGCTGATGCCGAACAGCTTCTGCTTGCCCCCGGTGGAGTACTGCCGTGGCACCACGCCAACCCAGGCCGCGAAGTCACGTCCCCGGCGAAAAGCAGCACCGTTGCCGATGGCGGCCACGGTGGCGGTGGAAACCAGCGGACCGAAGCCGGGAATTTGGCGCAGTCGCCGGCAACGCGCATCATCGTTACTAATGTGCTCGATCTCGTCGGTGATCGCCTTGATGTGTATACTCCGTTTGCTTCCACTCCTGCCACAACCGATCCAGCAGCCAGCGCAGGCGCGGGCTCAGGTTCTGCTCGGCATCTTCAATCACTGTGGGTAGGTCCTTGCGCAGGTAGATGGGCCGCACCGCGAAGGTGAGGCCGCGTTCCAGCAGGAATCCGCGGATCTCGTTGATCAGCGCAGTGCGACGCTGCATCAGTCGATCGCGCACACGGTGAATGGCCTGCCAATCGAGTTGCTCCTGCGTTTTGATCTGCACAAAGCGCAACCAGGTGAAAGGTGGTCTTGCCCAGATCGATGCCGATGGATGCGATGTTCATGTGATGATCCTCCTGATGTGAACTGCCGAGCCAAATTCGTACTTGGGCGGCGGACATCTCATTAATGCTGTAACAGGCTTGCCAATCCACCTCAGTATGCCATCGCAACGACAGTTCGTAGACCTGATGCCTAGACCAGCTTAAGTTTGAAGCGGCTAGGTTTCCCGAGATTTTCCGAAGCATGATCCGCCGCGTCCCAGAAAAACTTGAAGCATTGTTGCTGTGTAGCAACGACGTTGACCCCGCTAAGAATCTAGCCTTCAACTCGGCTCGATCCATTGCTGCCTGCTGGGGGCGTGCAGACTGCACGCTGCTACAAGGGTCGGCCTTGGGCCGAGCCGTTTCCAGGTCTCTTTCTTCAACGAAGAAAAGGCGGTGGCGTGAATGTCACACGAGAACGGAGCTGGTGAATCCCGAAGACCTACACGGCTTCGCGTGCAGGTGCGGATCGAGGCCAAAGGTCTTACCGAAACTCTGATGTGTGAAGGCGAGACCATCGCCGTCAACCTTCATGGGGCACTGATCTGACTACCGTCCCCTTGCGCGTCGGAATGAGAATCGAGATTTATGTCATCCTGACGGATAAACGTGCTCTGGCGCAGGTGGCCTACGTCGATCCTGACTGGCCCAGACTCTGTGGAATCGGGACTAGAAAGACCACAGAACATTTGGGGAGCAGGTCCTCCACCGGATGATTCGAAGGAAGGCGATTCCGGGTGACGGCGATAAATCCCCATAGCACTCACCATTGCCCGAAACAGGGATTCTGAGAGCTATCGCCTGTTCTCGTCATTTCATGTCCTGCTGGCCGGTGACGCCCGCCGGACAGCGTTCGACACGGTCGCGCCATCAGCTTTAAGCATCAGCCAGACTGCCTAGTGTGTAGCTCCTTGCTGCGCGCTGAGGTGAACCACGAATGTGTCGCAGCGGTAGTGGCCCTTGTCGTCCTTGCCCAGTGTTGTCAGCCAATCAGAACTCCAAACGAAGAAGTTCCCCGTCTGTGATACTGCGCCGATTGTGTTGGAACAGTTGAAATACGTGGATGATCCGCTGTTGTACGTGTGAGCGGCGCGAATGTAGTTGCCGCCCTGCGTAATGCCGAATACCTCGCCGTACAGTGGGCCAGGGAAGGTGCAGCCCAGGTACAGATTTCCGCTCTTGTTGCACCCAGCCCCGCCAAACTTCGTTCGAACGTTCTGAACGTTGGTCATCCAGAACGGATAACTGTCATTGGGGTCCGCTGCATTGTTGGAATAGTGGTTGTCGGTTCCGGGCGTCAGATCGGGGGTCGTGTTCACAACGGAGAAGGATAGGGGATCGGTAAACGTGCGCTTGCCCGTATGTGGCCACGTCGTTGAATTGTAGATATGGCTAAAGCCTTCCACCATGTGTCCAGAGCAATTGGCGGTGTGCGATGAGTTGTAACAGCGAGTGACGTTCGTTGTACCGACTTCCCAGAAGTACGGATTTGATCCGGTACCCTGTGTGCATCCGCCCTTTATGCATTTGGAAAAGGCGATACGCACGTATTTCCCGTCCAGCGACATGTAGACACCGTGAATTTTGAACTCATCAGGAAGACTCATGGGCACGCATCCAGTAGACGTGCACAGCTTGGCGCTCTTGGTATCGTAGCGATAACACTGGCCTGAAGGAGCGTCGTAGACAACCACATCGGTGCCGGTGTTTTGTCCCCCTTTTTGGTTCGAGAATCCCTGGGCAAAACGCTTGTCTCCCGAACTCACGGTTATAGTAGAGCGCCAGATCCCATGCCCGATATCGTAGGGGTTCGCCATTCCCGGGCAAGTCGCAAAATCGAACACTTTCTTGCCAGTTGCGGAAATTGAGGTCGTTCCGGAGAGCGTCAGGTTGAAGAGAGTTGTCCCATTGCCATCAACGCCGGCAATAGAACTGCGTTTTGGCACCGCCCACATTGTGTTCGGGTTGACCCGACTGAAAGAGGAACTTCCACTCCAGCGTACCTGGTTTGTCCCAATATTCCACGGGGTTGCGTTAAGAACCTGCATGGTTGAAGGATTAAACGAAACCGGATATGTCCAGCCGTTGGGGTCGACCACGAGGAGATAAGTGTCATTCGTGTTGAAGACGTTGTCTCCGTTCGAACCGCTGGGAGTGGTAGTAAGAGTTTCCTTTCCGAATGTGTTGCCATCGGTCACGCGCACGACCGGCAGCTTGAAATCGGAGGGAGTTACGAGTGCATTCTTTCCCTTGCCGACGCTCGGGGGAGGATTGAGATTGTTGGTTTTAATGAGATCGCTACGGGCACATCCGTAATTAGGCGCGGCACAGTTCACCGTGTTCTCAGGGCTTGCTGCAGCACCGAAATCCTGAGCGCGAGTTGATGCGACAGAAAAGAGTGCGCAAACGGCGTAGATGACTACATAAGCTTGATTCGACAGACGCATGAGGCCTCCTTCACTTGGGATAGTTGGAGCATCTCCGTCACGCACACTGAGACTGCGACGACGGACGGATTCATCCATCAGTTGCGATCTTGCGTTTGACTCCGTTGCCGGGACCGGACTCGAAAAGTGGGTTTTTCCGGGGGCAACGGCTTGCAGTGAAATTGGAACCGCGACTACATCGAACGAGCAGAAAGGTAGAACAGGACGCTCACGGAGTCAATCGTGATTGGCACTTGTGAGTGTGAATATGAACTTATGAGTTCCAGTTCGGAAAGACCAGGCTGCTCTCCCCAACTCCGGGCAGCAATCCAGGATGATGTGCTCGCGGTACTCAGATGACCGATGGGAACTTCACTTTTTGTATGGCCACGCTTGCGTGAAGAGCGCGCCGTCAATGCCAATGGTTTGTCCGCTGATGAACGACGCTCCCTCGCTGGCCAGAAAAAGCACAACAGGAGGAATGTCAGCTAGCGTGCCCACGCGGCGCATCGGGGTGAGCGCCGCCCACGTCCCGGCATAGTCGGGATCTTCCCGCCGGGTACCAAACCTCAGCGATGCGAATGACCCGCCGACTCGCACGCTTTTTGAGAAGTGTGTGGGACAAGTGTTTGTTATCGCTGCAATGGGGATGGAACCTTCCAGCCGGTAATGACCTTCAATTCGGGCGGGTATTTGTCTGGCTGGGTCGCGATTGGAGATGTTAACGGGGATGGCTTTCCCGATGTGCTCGTAGCCAGTCCGTGTAACGCTTCCTGTGACTTCTTTGAAGGCACCCTGGGTTCAGTAGGGGTACTGCTGAACAACTCCGCCCCCCGGAAGTCGTCGACAATGACCACGCTAGTGTCCTCGCTCAATCCGTCGTTCATCGGGCAAGCCGTTCACTGCCACAGTAACTTCAGCCGCGGGAACCCCGCCGAACGGAGAGACTATCACGTTCAAGAACGGCTCGGCTGTTCTAGGACAGGCACGCTCAGCAGTGGGATGGCCTCGCTAACGACTTCTTCGTTGGCTCCGGGCATCTACACCATCACGGCTAGCTATCCTGGGGATGCCAATTTCGCAGCCAGTACTTCACCGGGGCTACGGCAGGTAGTAATTCCACTACCAAGTCTGTGACCCAGACGACACTCTTCTCGAGCCTGAATCCGTCAGTGTATGGGCAGAAAGTTACTTGGACTGCAACGGTGACGACCTCGGGGTCGGTCCCGCCAACAGGAAAAGTAAACTTCACTTGCGGCTTTAACATCGGCACAATCGCGCTCAATGCCAACGGTGTCGCCAGTTTGACCAGGTTAAACCTCAACGCCGATCCGTATCCGCTGAAGGCGGTGTACGTAGGAGACGCGAACAATCTGAGCAGCACGTCCTCCGTGTTGAACCAATTGATCACGCAAGCCACAACCTCCGCAAAGCTCACGTCATCGCCGAACCCGTCTTCGTCCGGTCAGGCGGTTGCGTTCGCGGCGACCATTACCTCTCCCACGGTGATGGCAACCGGGCCCGTGACCTTCGCTGCGGGAAGGACAGTGCTGGGAAAGGCACAACTGAGCGGCGGTAAAGCAGAGTTCACTATTTCAACGCTGGCAGTGGGCTCAACCAAGGTCACGGCAACGTATTACGGGAACTCGAACATCGCCAAGAGTTCGGCGACAGTGACCCAAACCGTGAACCAAATGGCGGGCTTCCCGGCTGCAGCAGATCCCGGGGTGGGTCCTCTGGTGGCGAGGGCGATAGTCTCTGCCATCGCGAACGGAGCTGCCTTTCACAACGGACTGGAGATCCCTGCCGAAAAGTGTTCATCAGTCCTCCGTTCTTGCCTAGTTCTCACAACTATTCCCTTTGTCATGGACTAGATTGTGACATCGCTCGCAGAGTGTAATCAGGTTTTCTTCCGAGTCATCGCCGGAGTGACTGCGGAACTGCTTGTGGTGGACCTGAAGGTGTTGCATTGATCCACAGGCTTGGCACCTCCATCCATCCCGTTCCAGGACCTGGTGGCATAGTTGTTGGTAAGCTTCGGCATCGAGCCGCAGGCGGCGTTGCTTCGGCCGAATCGAGTTCATGACGCTTCTGGAAGGACGTCCTGCAGGAACGCTTGCTGCTGCTGGCGTGGCAGAAACCTGAAGAATCTCGTCATCGAGAACAGCAGCGTCTCCGGATCTCCGTTGTCCAGGTTGGCTCCGGCCAGAAAGTCCGCACAGATCATTTCCAGACAGTAGCCTCGCGATCGGTCGCTTCCCAGCATCAGAGCCGCCGTCTCGATCGCTTTCTCAATGACCGGCATCTGGCTCTGGTACAGCTTGAACCGAGTAGCCGGACGGGATTGCTCCCGTCCAGCCCTCTAAGAACTGTGCATGAGAGTTTCCCCTCACACAGCTCAAGCCCTTCGAACGCCTCTTTCGGGGAGACGCGGTTTCGAGACAGAAATGCGCTGATTGTGAACCCTGTCATAGCACTCGGGATGAAGTAGAACGCGGTTTTCGGTACTGTGCGAACCGCCCATCACGCGGGGAACGCAGTGGTGAAGGCGCCAACCCGTGATCCGAGTGATTTTGGTATAGCACACAGTGCAGAGCCCGCTTTGTTCATGCCAGAGAAAACGAAGGGTACGAGTACCCCGAAACGTTTCCTGCATATGGGCTCCTTCGCGTTGTTCGAAGTAGGTTTCATAGGCAGGGTCGTAGGGGTTCGCGTCACCTTTGACTTTAACGTGTCGCTTGATGGGTGTGCTACGGGCGTGGCGCAGCCAAACTTGACTGGGCTGCCCCTCGTCATCACACGTTTCACCGAAGAAGGACCAGTCATGACCACGATGCAGCGCAAAGTACTTCTGTTTGCGCCAGCGCGTGTTCTTGTTCGGGTGTCTTCGTCGTGCCCATCGCCATAGACTAGAGAAGATTTCGTGATCAACGCGGACGTACGTGCGTTTACTCACCACGTGCCGATGATAGTTGGCCCAGCCCCTGATTTTGGGGTTGAGTTCATGGATCAAATCGGCGGCCGACATGCCCAGCGCGGCTTTGATTGTCTTGCGGATGCCGCCCAGGAAAGTCTTAACGTTCTTCTTGGAAGGCTTGATGAGCAGTTTCCCGTTGGGATACTTGCGCACGTTTTGTCCGAGGAAATCAAAACCTTTCTCCACGTGGGTGATGACCGTCTTCACGGGAGAAAGTTCCAACCCTCGTTTTTGCAGAAACTGCTCGACGAGGGGCTTGATTTCTCCTTCCAGTAGTTCTTGGGTTCTACCGGTGATGATGAAGTCATCCGCATAACGGATGAGATTGACACAGGGAAATTTACCTCCGAAGGAAGAGAGAGGCTTGTTTGTCGGGAACTTTTCCTTCAAGAGCCGCTCCAATCCATCCAACGCGCAATTGGAAAGCGCTGGTGAGATGATTCCGCCTTGTGGGGTCCCATCCGTGGTTTCGTGAAGGACGTGTTTCTCCATATACCCGGATTTCAGCCACTTTTGGAGAAGGGCTCGATCCATGGGGACGTGAGCCAGAAGCCAATCATGCGAAATTCGGTCGAAACAGGACTTGATATCACCCTCTAGAATCCACTGCGGATTTGGTTTGGACAGTGTCTTGAAACACTGTTCAATCGCATCGGCGCAGGATCGCTGCTGGCGAAACCCATAGGAGTTGTTGTCAGCAGTGGTTTCCACCACGGGATCGAGTGCAAGCAAATGCAATGCCTGTTGGGCTCGATCTTTCATAGTGGGAATTCCGAGCGGGCGCATCGTTTTGCCGTCCGATTTCGGGATGTAAACACGTCGAAGAGGCTGAGGTTGATAGCCCCTACGCTTGAGTGCATGTACAGCCTGTGTCTTCTTTTCTGGTGTGTCCCAGATTTCTTGGTCCACCCCAGGGGTTTTCTTGCCATTGTTTTCCGTCACTCGTCGAACGGCGAGAACCTTGCCGCTGTACGAGTGGGTCAGCAGATGTTGCAAGGCTCGCACCTTGCCCCATCTACTAGCCTTCGTCGCCTGCACGATACGCACTTGGAGTCGGCGAACGTTACGGTGGATGGCTTGCCAATCAATGGCGTACCATTCTGCCGCCTCGCGTGAGACCGCACCCACAGCTTGCGCTGTCGTCATCTGCTTTGCCTCATATGCCGATTTGCCCAGTTCTCTCGTGTGAAGCACCTGAAGGAAGTCAGCCCGTTTTCGCGACCGGTGATGTTGTCGATGGAACTGACGCAACCGGTATCCGTTCCATTACAGAGCGGCATTCGCTTTCTCCTTCCTCTCATGTCCGCGCCGCCATCGGCCCATCTTGCGATGTGCTTTCCCTTGAGGGAGCGATACGGATTTATCCTGTTCCGTTGGAATGACACGATAGGTTAGGTCCGCTCTTTACGCCGGCAGTGTGGTATGACCATGACGGAACATCTACTACGTTCCGTGCCCACTGCGAGAAGAACCGCGCAGCATTTTAGGTTCTCTGAAATTGACGACGCTTACGAGCATTCGTGTATTCTGACCTTGCTATCAAGCCTAGGCCCTCTCCACATTGTGCTAGTAGATGCACCGTCGCCTCACGGTTCCGATGCTACCCTTGCGGGTATGGGTACATTGTCCGAGGGCGTCGAACGGTTTGTTGCCGCCCCGCTCCTACCTCGTAGGCTACGTGCGATGGCACGCACGGTCTGATAGTACTTTTCCTCCTTCAGACAATCATTCCGACAGCTTTCAGGTCGCAGAGTAGATAATCTCCCACGGTTCCGTTTCCTTTCCGGTCAGTTCCTTCTCAACCTCCTTCTTGAAGTCCTCCTTCGGCATCTGACGGGCTTTGTGCAACCAGGTTGCACAATCGAAGTTCTGCCGGTCCCGCCTCGCCAGCTTCACCAGTTCGATCCCCTTCGCCCATCCCACTTCCTTCAGTTCCTTCCTCGCCTGCGGTGGCAGGTGTTCGTGGATCGACATCAGGTAGTACGCCTTCCTCCTCGATTCCGGAAATCGCCTCTCAAGAAACTCGTCGAAACACTTCAAACTCTCCAGCCTCCAGTACTGTCCCGCCCGCACCTCGCAGAGATAGCGCCCCAGTTCGACGAACTTGGTGTCCCGCTCCGTCTCCTTCCGCTGCTCCCAGGCCAGGAATCTCGTCGATCTTGCCCAGCACGAATACGGCGCGGCGACGGTTGAACTTCGGGGGCATAGGCGGATACTCAGTAATTAAGCTCGTCAAGCCAATCAAGACTGTCGGCTCCTGGACGCCGCACCACGGCGGCGTCGATCATTTCCTGCTTGCCAGAGGCAGAGGCCCACATACGGACAGCTGCTGCAAGGGTTCTGGGGAAAACGGATGCCACTGTGTGCCGGGAAGTCCGCCGACTCGATTCGACGGATCGTGCCTTCGACGAGGCGGCCAAACTCCTGGCGCTGTTGCCTCGGTGATGGTGGTGCGCAGGTACTGAACCTCGACCAAGCTCTTGCGGACGAAGACCAATCTGGGCGACTTCTGCAATGCCAGTGATCCAGGAGTAGCAGACCAGTTGGGGATCGAGAGACAGCAGTCCCTCAGGCTCGTCCGGAAATCGGCTGGACGAACGTTCTTGGTGAGTCAGTTTTTTTCGAAATGGATGAAAGGCAACTTCATCGTGCTCTTCAATCTTGTTTATTTGGTTGCTCATAATGTTAAACAATGTATAATAAACGTTAACATGCGGTATCTGAATTGTCAACGGTTGTGTAACAACTTGACCGCTTTTTTGGCTATAGTTTGGAGGTGGCCAAGAGCGCGTTTCTCGGAATGCGAATTAGTCCAGAGCTGAGGAAGCAGCTCGAGCAGATTGCGCTGCGCGAGGAACGAAGCATATCTCAGATTTGCGAAGTCCTTCTAAGGGGAGGTGCGGCCGCATACCAAAAGGAGGGGTCGAAGTATCTGCAACGCTTTCTTGCGAAGCGGAGAAGCGATACAGAGCAGTGATAGATCAATCGAGATCAGACAAACGATGGCGGGATCATTTTGGCGATACGATTAATGGATTCATCAACGTTGCGCGTCGAGCGGCCATAAGATGCAAGAATGGAGAACCGCCCGACAGAATGAAATTGGATGGATGGACCGCCCCCTTGGCAGTATTCTTAGAAGTGCATCAAGAGCGAGCCAGACATGCTCTGGCTCTCCAACCGAGGCTAGGAAGAAGAGCCCACGGTGGTGACAGCCTACGCAGGCTGGATGCGGCAGACAAGGAGGTCTGCAAACAATGATTCCTGTCTCGAGTGAGCCCTGGCTCCGCTCGTCTATCACGAAGACAACCTCTGTCCTCTGCTTCCGAGTGAAGGTTTGCCGGAGGGAGAAATGATCACAGACGACGCGCTAAGGCAGCACGTGTACCGGTCCATTCTCAAGATGGCCAACAAACGCCTGGAGCAGGCGATCCCGGGTTCCTCGGAGGGTGCGTTCGCACATCTGTCGCTGGCTGCATTGCTGAATCTTCTCTTTCTCATGCGCGGCGAATGGGGCTCAATCGGAGACTATGCCACGACGCAACGAGCTCTTCGAGCCACGGTCGGCGATGATCTGCTGTGGGCTGATCCCACAGGGCCGACGCCGGGACCTCCTGAATTGGTTCAATAGAAGTTCGACTTGGAGGGCGATGAGTTGCCTCGAGATTTCGACACGACGTATCGGCGTGCTCATTACCCACGTAACGTGAATTCCACACAGTACTCTTGATCATCCCTGATCCTGATTTCTAATCAGAAGGACTCCTACCACCGAGTGGAATATGCAAGAGTCGACCGAGCCTTCTTTAACAAAGCCTGAAGCTAGCGAAGCGCAGTGTGACCCAGCTAACAGAGCTCATTCTGAGAGCCGCAAATTTTCGCCGCAAAGCGTTGTTCCAGCCAATTTTGTCGAGATCTATCGGATACCGAAGCCTGATTCCCCTGACAAAGAAGAGCAGCCGGAGGAGACGGCGGAACAGAGCGAGGACGAGATCGAGGACGAGCCGGACGACCAAGCGACCTCGCATGGTGAACAACAGACCACGGGCGAAGGTACACCCTATCAGCAGGAGCAGAACACCCCGAAAAAGGAGCCTTTACCTAGTGAAATAACTTACGCAGCAATGAGGCAAGCTGTCGATCGTGGCGACATGTCGAAGGCTAGCGACTTAGTCTACAAGTTCTCGGAGCAACGTCATGCAGAAGAGCGAGCTGAGAAATTGGCTCAGGCGCTCGCAGCTGAAAAACATAGACAAACGTATGACGATTCAGTTGATGAGGACGATTGTGCGGAGGAAGAACAATTTGAGCCGCAACCGGACCAATTCGGCATAACGATTGGCGGAAGTCCCGCAAAGACGGCGGGTCTTACCGACATGGAGGACTTGATTCGCCGCGATGACGTAATCGAAGCGGTTCAGTATATTAGCCCTGAAGACGGTATCATCAATCAATTCTCTACACGCTTCGAGCTGCCATGGCACCTCAGGTCCTTGTACGAACCTTTATACGAATCTTTGATTTTGCCGACCGGTGTCCAAGGGTTCCGAACAACCGGAGAACTTTTCAATGACATATCGGCACTTTTGCACAAACATGTCATGCTTCCCAGCAAGGACTGCTCGCTACTTGCGTACTGGGCGATCGCTACATGGTTCACAGACTACCTTCCTTTCCTTCCCAGCGTGATCATCAGCGGGCCGGCATCGACAGCCGACTTGCTGCTCCGCACGCTAGCGGCTGTTTGCCGTAGGCCCGTTCTGCTCGGGGAGCTCAGTCCTGCGATCCTCCGTAAGCTTCCCATCAATGAATTGACGCCTACGCTCTTGATTCGCGAACCCCAGTTGAGTCGATACATGTCAGCGTTGCTCAACGCATCGAACCAACCTGGGTATTTGTTTTTTAGCGGCAACACGTTCCAACAGCTTTACTGCCCGAAGTGCGTCTACGTCGGCGAGTGCTTCAAAGATTCTCCCGCCACGAGCAATAGTGTACGCATAAACCTTGGCGGGACTGCCTTGATACCAAGTCATGGCTTGCCGGCAAAGGAAGAGATAATCTCTTTTCAAAATCGACTGTTTTCCTATCGCTTATTGAATCACGACCAAGTTGCAGCTGCGAATTTTCGCGTTTCTGGATTCCGACCGGAGATCAGCATCGTGGCAGACGTGCTTGCTGCCGCCATTGTCGATGATGTAGAGCTGCAACGTGGAATCATGGAAGTGTTGAAGGACCGCGATGAGCAGTCACGAGTTGATCGTGCGACTGGAGTGAACGGACTCGTCTTGCGAGCAGTTCTTTTTCACTGCCATCAAAAAGACCAGCGGACATTTGTTCGGGAAATTGCGGCCACGGCAAACCGGTTTTACGCTGAAGATGGAGAGTCGCTGAAGGTCAGCAGCGAAACAGTAGGACACGCCCTAAAGTACTTGGGTCTTTATAGCCGGCGGCTCGGCAATGCCGGCCGCGGACTTATATTTGACAAAGCTACTCAGTCTCATGCCCATACGTTGAGCAATGCCTACGATGTGCTCACGTCTGAGCCTTCTTGCGAACACTGTCACGAGCTCCAACAACCACAATCGGAAGAAGTTGTGCAGGATGTGTAGGTGGTGAAGGATTTGGCAAGGATTTGGCGTCGTACCCTAGAACAATTTCGCGATGCCTACGCATATCAATGGACCGTATCCTGCGCTATCACACAACGATCAATCGCCAGCTCTTTCAAGCCACGAACCAATTGGAGAGATTACAGCGACTCCGGAAGCGGAAGAATTTGCCAGCGCCATTGACTGGTGTGTCATTAGAAAAAGTGCGGCGCAAGAAGTACTGCAATAGATTTGACCTAAAATTTCAGACGCCATGCGTGACCTCGAACGCAGAGCGCAGCCGCATATCCATCGCAGACAGGAATGTCGCGCAGGGACCATGCGGCAGCGACGGTAGGGTCAGGACGGGTCGCGAGCAGCGCGCTTTGATCGCCGGGTTTTAAGGAGACGTCGAATTGGTGAAGGGGAAGCGACAAGCCGGCGCCCTGCGCCTTGATGTAGGCTTCCTTCCGGGTCCAGCATCGAAAGAAGCCGTGATACCGCTCGGCAGGAGATAGAGCCGCAAGCTGACCCCGCTCCTCCGCGGAAAAAAAGCGTCGCGCGATCGCCTCGTGATCGAAATTGTCGCGTAGTTGTTCGACGTCGACGCCGACTGCGCGTCCGCGCGAAAACGCGAGCATGGCGACGGATCCCGAGTGCGACACGTTGAACTCCAGTTGATCGGCCGAGGAAGACGGATGCAGCGACGGTTTTTCTTTCTCGGAATACTGCAGCACGAGTTCCGACGGATTCGAATCAAGGTAGCTGCCCAGAATCATCCGCAAGATTGCTCGCGTCGCAGTGAAGAACTGGCGATCCCGGGCAAAATGAAAACGTGCTGCTCGCGATCGTTCGTCCGCTGAAAGAATCTGCTCCCATCGTCGTTCCGCGGGGGCTACCGAGGCGAGGTCAATCTGCCAGAGTTGGACCTCATCTTCGGGAAGCGCGATCCGCGTCTCCAGTTGAAACGTCGTATCGGAGATATTCATCGAGTCAGTCGCCCTGCAAAAACTATGACAGTGTAAAGGAAAAAAGATTGACCCGCGGTCTGGTTTGAGTACCGCCTCTACCAAAAATTTCCCTTAGAAAAAGGTTATTTCATCGCCGGGCGCGCCAATTCTGACTTAGCAGTCCTCAAGGACAGCGTGTAATTTGTGCCGGAGGACTCGCTCGGGTTGTGAAGTTTCGACTAAGGCGTTTACCCGATGCTCCGATTTTTTGCCACCTTATTCACGGTCGTCTCATCGCGTGGTTTCGATTTCCTGCGAGGGGTCCCTGAACGGGAAATGCCGCTTTCTATTTGGCTTACGCCGGAGCGACCATCCATTGAGCGTCTCTTTACGCACTTCGATCACGAAAATGACCCTCCAAAGTGCGGCAAACCGTTTTTGGAAGGAGTTTTGCACTTTCCCAGATCGGTTCCCGGGCGCCTGCAAGTGCCTGTGGAAATTACTGTTCGATCATCACAGACAAGAAATGTCTCAAAGTGGCATTGTGGATGCTATGGGAAATAGAAAGACCACTGCCCCACGCCCCTTGTGGCGAAGGCGATGCAAAAAGTAAAAGAAAAAAGGGGAGGGATGGAAATGATGGAGCAGACTGTTCGGCTGGGTCCTCGCGAACAGCAGATCGTGGAACTGCTTTTACAGGGTTGTGATAACGCCGAGATTGCCACTCAACTAAAAATGGCGCGTCGCACCGTGAAAGCCCATTTCAACCGTTTATTTCTTCGTTTCGGAATTACTGGCGGTATCAAGCGAGTCAAACTCGCGACCCTGTTGTACCGGAGGCAAGCATGTCTGCAAATGGACGCTATGGGACCCGTGTCCCAAGTGAACGTGAACACCGAGTCATCCAACTTGTTGCCGAAGGCCTGAAAAACCGCGAAGTCGCGGAGGCCATCGGGACTACCGAACACGTCGTGAAGAACTATCTGCGGGTCATTTACGACAAGCTTGGGCTTTGGAATCGAGTCGAACTCGCCCTATGGTACGAGTCACGGCGGAGCCCTGTAATGCTCGCAACCCAGTAGATCTTTGCTGTCGTGGACGCCGCCCGGAAAGTTTGAGCGGCGTCCGCGAAGCGAAAATACTATTTGCTTGAATTATTCGCAACCAAACGCCTGAAGGTACCGGAGCCTTTCGCCAGCCTGTTTCATTCCTGCTCGTGCCGCTGAGTCGAGCAAGACGCGCGCCTGATCGCAGTTCTTCGAAACTCCCTCCCCTTTAAGGTACAGATCCGCAAGTAAGAGAGTTGCAGCGCCATTGTGTTTGGCCATCGCTTTCCATAGCCATTTCGCTGCTTCCGCCTTGTTGACCGTTTCACCTTCTACGCCATTCAAATACCTCAGAGCCATGGCAAGCTCTTGACTCCCG
This sequence comes from uncultured Acidobacteriaceae bacterium, assembly GCA_963731405.1. GTDB lineage: Bacteria > Acidobacteriota > Terriglobia > Terriglobales > Acidobacteriaceae > Sulfotelmatobacter. Next base: position 14,884 of record CAVSVS010000010.1, read on the forward strand.
TTTCCCGCTTGGGTGTTGAGTTGCGTCCACTTCTCGGCATCGGAAGAGGCATTTGGTTTTTCTACGGGAGATGTCTTTTCTGCGCTTTGAGGTTTCGGGGCCGAGCTTCTATCGACCGCAGGCGCAGCAGGGCCTGGTTCTTTGTCTGCAGTCGCCTTTCGATCGGCCGCCTCAGGTTGTGGTGTACTTGGCGCCGCTTCTGGCATCGCCGGGGCGGCCTGTGTAGCGACCGGTGGCGGAGCTTGGGACTCGACATGCGCCGTTTGAGACGTCACTTGCGCACTACGCCATGCCATGTAGCCGAGTGCCAGAATCACGATCGCCAGAACGATCCCAATATAGACGCGATACGAACGAGATGGAGCGGCATAACTGAAGATCTCGTCATCCCCGTCATCGTGATAGTCAGCTGTATCCGCTGTTTGAAACAGTGAAAATTCGTTGCGAGGCAACCTCGGCTCGTATGAATCGCGTGCGGCAGAGCTGGGCTGTGATTCCCGCCAATCCTGCGGCGCAGGCTGCGTCTGCCGGTCCTCAACAACCGGCTGAAAGCTGGCAACTTCTAACGGCGCGATGGTCTCCGCTACCGCTTGTCGGGCGCCGCACATGCCGCAATATTTCTGGGATGCGGGCAGTTCTCGGCCGCACGTGCGACAACGAACCTTTGTCGGCATTGGCTGAATGTTCTCAGGCTGCATAGGTGTGGTTACGGGCCTTGCCAGGCTTTCCTGTGGCCATGAAGGCGGGGCGCCGGATTGATCGTCCTGAGCAGGTTCCTTCGCTTCCAGTTCACGCAATAGTTCCAGCACCGCCTGCTCACGCTTCTCGGGGGGATTGGTAAAGTAGACCTCGGCCCAGCGACCCATGTTTTGCCCTAAGACTGGATTCAGCAAGGGATTCAGTTCCGGGGCAGGCAATGTTCCAGGCTCTTCAGAATGTTCGGTGGAATGTTCGGTTTGATTGGGCAAATAGGTTCTCCGGCTTATGGAAAATTGACCAGATCAAGATGAAACCGATAGGTATGATTGCACTCCGCTGGCGCGAGGTTGTCAAATTAAACCATGTAGAAGGGGCCAGGAAGAGGCGAATGTGACTTAATCGCAGGTTTTCCGGGAGGCGGGTTCGAACTGGTCCATTTGGGCGTTTCTTTGAGACGTAAACTGGCCCTTGGGCGTTTTCCCGTACAGATCAGCGCCCGGGCAGTAGTAGAGCGCCGTGTGGAGATCAACCCAAACCTGAACGTCCGGATTGCCTTTGTATTCCGGCACCGGGGGCGCTTCGGCGAGGCCCATGCGGATCAGCATTCGATCAAACATCGACAGATCAGCGTCCGGTGAGGACTTGCGATGGCCCGCCACTGCGTTCGGGTTTCCCCCCGTCGCCTTCACAGATCGCTCCGACAGGATTCCCCAGCGCAGGACGGCGGCGACGAGAAGCACCGCGACTGCCAGGTAAATGTCGCCGCGACGGGAACTCCAAAAACGAGACAGTGTACCGGCGCGTTGCGCGGGAGCCAGTTGCTCGAGAAAGTCGCGAGCGCTCGCAGCCGAACTCCATGCCGTGCCGCGGTCCGATTTTACGAGAGCAGTCGATGTTTGCGTTTCGTTTTCTTCTTCCGCTTGTTCCAGTTTTGTTTCGACAGGCGCTTCGAGGTCCAGCAGAACGGAGTCTTCAAACTCCGCACGAATGGGAGCCTTGTCGGATTCGCTGGATTCTTCGGTACTCTCACCGTGCATCTCAGCCGACTCAAACAGCTCAGGCATCTGCTCTTCGAGGGAATCGGCAAAAGACTTCTCCAAGTCCGCGAGATCCATGGCAGGGACTGTCTCGTCCGCAGGAGATTTTCTGTCGCCCGTTTCAGCGGCATTGTCCTGTTTCCTTGCCTCCTGCATGTGCCACAATGAGGCCACTTTGCTCTGCAGGTTGGGCGCTTCGTAGTCGCTGCTCCGCGGGGTCCCACAATTTCCGCAGAACTGCTCTCCCGCGACAAGATTATGGCCGCACTTTCGGCAGGTATCGGCCGAAGACGATGCCACCGGCGAAGTTGCGCCGCCTCTGCCGAGGGAGTCTTTTGCTGCCGTCTTCTCCATGAGAGCCGCGAGGTTGGGTTTCAATTTTTCCAGGGCTTCCAGCATGGCCGCACGCTCAGTCGCGTGCGATTTCTTCAATGTGACTTCTTCGTCCCGCGCCAGCGCTTCCGTCACCAATCCCGCCATCAGTTGACAAGTATGCACATCCTGATCGGTGAAGGCATGCGCAGTGGGGTAATAGACTTCCAAGGCCCCAACCACCGTGCCGTCGTGAAAAATTGGAACCGCAATCAGGGATTGGATGCCCCGGCGGTGGCATTCTTCCGCATCGAGAAGAAATTCCGGATTCACGTCTTCACAGCGAAAAACCTGTCCCGTCCGGATACAAGCGACGCAGAGCGCTTTTTCCAGCGGAACGACTGTGCCGGGGGGAAGCGTCAGCAGTCCGGTTGCCGCACGGTAGCGAAGTTTCTTGCCCTCCAGAATGCCGACCGCCGCACCACTTGCACTCGCAATCTCGGTTAGACGCTCGGTCACCAATGACATTGCGTTGCCCAATTCCAGTTGACGCAACTGAATCTGGCGCTGCAGCTCAACAATTTTTGCGAGGGTTAGGGTGTAATCGGTTGTCGGCTCGGTGCCTGGGGTTTGTGACGGCACGCTCGGACGCGAGACTGTGGCCGATCGATCCTCGGCCTCAAGCTGATCTCTCTTGAGCGAGAGTCCCACTTCCATCTCTTGCAGTTCGCGGTTGTGCTCTTGCAGGACGTAGGCCGCTTCCAGCAACTTATCGAGCGTTTCCTCGTCGAGAACTGGCTTGGGTTTATCTTCGGACACGATTTCTTTTTCCACCGCTGGAAACCGCCCCATTGCAGCCCGGCCATTCGCCGGAATGCTTTAATTCTAGTGCATGTGTCACGCCAACACAGACGTCTAACGTTAGCTCTACAGGGGATGAAGCTCAGGGGGATCGAATACCTTGGGTCTCCTCGCGCGCAGGGCCAAGTCTGCCATTAGTTTACCGCCAGTCGTTCCGTCTTGCGAGGGTTCTTATGGATTGAGAACAGCCGCGTTCGCGGATAGTAACCACCCGTTAGTAACCACCGTATTCTGCAGAACTTTGCACGGCGATCTCTTGATTTTTCACTTATTCAGAAGCCGCCGCGGATTCCCCCTCAAGGCTGTCATCCTTGCCGCTGAGGTAGAAATGAACAGCGGGCGTGATGATCAGCGAGAGCACCATGGAAATTAGAACGCCGCCAATGACCGCGATCGCCAGGGGTTGCAGCATCTGCGAACCCGCGCCGATTGCGAAAGCGAGAGGCAGCATCCCCGCGACCGTCGCCAGCGCGGTCATCACGATCGGACGCAAGCGCCGGCGTGCCGCTTGGAGCATCGCCTTTTCGGAAGACAGGCCCAAGGTCCGCATCTTCTGATCGGCGTCGAGCAGCAGGATGCCGTTCTTGGCCACGATGCCGATGACCATGATCATTCCCATGAACGACGAAATGTTGAAGGTAGTCCGCGTAACCAACAGAGCAATGAACACGCCCGAAGTCGAGAGCAGAGCCGACGAGAGAATCGCAATAGGTGCGGCGAATGCTCCGAACTCAAACAGCAGCACGATGAACAGCAGCAGGATCGCCAGGATCAGAACGATCACCAGGTCGTGAAACGAACGTTGTTGCTCTTGGTAGGTTCCGCCGTACTCCACGCGAATGCTGGAAGGAATGTGCAAGCCGGCAACGACTTTTTGCACGTCGGCCATGCCGCTGCCCAAACTTCGGCCTTCCAGGCGAGCCGTAACCGCGACATCCCGCTGCAAGTTTTCGCGGCGAACTTCTGTCTGTCCCGGATTCTCCACCACCGACGACAGCGCGCCCAGGGTGGCCGTGTGGCCGCTGCTGCTGACTAGCAGTGTGTCGCGCATGGCTTCGAGTGACGCCCGGTTTGCCGCCGGGAAGCGCACCCGTAGGGTATAGGCGCGATCGTTCGCGACGACCGGCGTAGGCGCTGGTTCACCTTCAAGAATTGCCGATGCATCCAGAGCGACTTCTTCGGCGGTGAATCCGGCTCGGGCCGCCACGCTCGGATCCACCTGAAAGGTAACCGCCGGTCCGCTGATCGTGTTATCGATTCCATTCAGGATGTCGACCACACCTTTGACCTTGGCGATTCCGTCGGCCACTTTCGGTGCCCACTCCTCGAGTTGCTTGGGGTTCTGGGAGAAGAGCTTGATCTGAATCGGTTCCGGAGCAGAAGTCAGGTCGCCAATCATGTCCTGCAGGACCTGGACAAACTCGATGTCAAGCGCGGGCTCTTGTTGTTTAATGTCGGCGCGTACGTCGGAAATAATGTCTTCAATGTCCCGCTTGCGCTTCGCTTTCAACTTCACCAGGATGTCGCCGGTATTGGCTTCCGTAACCGCCGCCAAGCCGAGTTGCAGGCCGGTACGCCTCGATGTGCTCTCCACCTCAGGGACTTCGCGCAGCATCTCTTCCACGTGACCGACAACGCGATTCGTTTCTGCCAGAGAACTGCCCGCCGGCATGATGTAGTCGATGACAAATCCGCCCTCGTCCATCTCGGGCAGCAGGTCGGAACCGGAGAATGTGTAACACAAATACGAAGCAACGATCAGCACAACGCTGAAGATGACGAGCAATCGGGGACGTTCGAGAGCGCGACGCAACCAGCGTTCGTGAAAGTTCACCACGCGGAGGAAGAAGCCGCTGAGATGTTTCTCTTCGGCAGCAAGCAACTTCATGGCGTCGTCGTTTTCGTCGCGGAAGTCTGAAGGAGAAGACGCCATCTCCGATTCACCAGACCGCGCTTCGCTGTTGTCATCCCGTCGCTTGATGAAGTACTGGCTCAGAGTCGGAGTCCACGTGACTGCCAGACCCAGCGAGGTCAGCAGTGACACCGTCATGGTCACCGCGAGCGCGCGGAAGAAGACTCCGGTAACGCCGGTGATCACGATCAGCGGAATGAAAACGACGACCGGGGTGATCGTTGATCCAATCAGTGGGATGGTGATTTCTTTCAACGCACTGCGGATGGCTTCGAGGCGTCCTTGCCCGGCATCGCGATGCAGAACGATGTTCTCAACCACCACAATCGCATCATCGATGACCAGACCGACCGCCGCGGCCAGACCGCCCAGGGTCATCAGGTTGAACGTCTCCCCCATCACCTTCAAGGCAATGAACGTGACCATTACGGTCACAGGAATTACAAGTCCGGCGACGAGCGAGGTTCCCCAGTCGCGAAGGAAGACCACCAGAATGATCGATGCGAGGATCAGCCCCAGCAGGATGGCGTCGCGCACGCTCTTGATGGACTCGCCCACAATGATCGACTGATCGTAGAAAGGCTGGATTTGAACGCCGGGCGGCAACGTTTTGCGCAGGCGTTCGATTTCGTCATGAACCTCTTGCGCGACCTGCACCGTGTTCCCGTCGGGTTGACGATTGATGTTGATCAAGACCGCCGGCTTGCCGTTTGCCGTGACAACCGTGTAAACAGGCTTTACTCCTGGGGCCACGGTCGAAACATCGCCGATGCGGACCGGGATTCCCGCCGGAGTATTTTTGATCACAGCATTCGCGATATCTTCCGGCGTCTTTACCTGGCCGTTGACCAGGCCGAGATAAAGCTGATGATTGCGCTCGAGCAATCCCGGAGAGTCGATCAGATTAGTGCGCCGCACCGCGTCCAGAATGTCCGACACAGTTACGCCTGCGGTCAGCAACTTGGCGGGATCGGGCGTGATGTGAAACTCGGGTTCCTGTCCGCCCTGCACGATCACGGTAGAGACGCCTTCCAGCCGATTCAAGCGCGGCTTCATTTCATAGGTCGCCATCTCCCACAGCTTGGTTTGAGGCATGCTGTCAGAGGTCAGGCTGTAGCCCATGATCGGGAAAGCCGCGAACGTCAACCGGTGGGCCTCGATTTTCGCGGTGGCGGGAAGCTCCGGCTGCACTCGTGAAATTGCGGCGTTCACGTATTGCAGCGTCTGGAACATGTCCACGTCCCAGCGGAAGTAGAGGTCGACCTCCGCAGATCCACGGCTCGTCGTGGAGCGCACCGTGAGCAGACCGGGAACGCTGTTGACCGCCTCTTCAATCGGGCGAGTCACGGTAACCGTCATCTGATCGATCGGCATGACGCCGTTATCCACCCCGATCAGCACGCGAGGAAAATCAGTCGAGGGAAACACCGATACCGGAATGGTGAATGCCAGATACGCGCCGAGCAAACCCAGGGTCAGTATGAGAAAGATTACCGGCCGAGAGTGCCGGGCAATCCAATGATCTTCATTGGGAGACTGGCCATTGGGAGACTGGCCCGTCGAGCGTTGCTTGCTCGTAAGATCGGTCGTGGGTGAGTTCACGCAGATGCTCCACAGTGGCTATTTTTCATCGGATCCGTCACTGGGAGCTTTGGATCCGTCCTTCGGGGCCTTCGATGCCTCAGAAGAACCTTGCGCAGGAGCGTCAGCAGCTTCCACTTTGATCTTGGTCTTGTCCGGCAATCCGTAAGCGCCGGTCGCCACTACCTTGTCGCTGGCAGTCACGCCGTCAAGAATCTGCACATCGTCGCCGTTGCGAATTCCCAGCTTGACGGCTTTCTGATGGGCGCGTCCGTCAGATCCTGCCAGCATTACCGCTGTCGTGCCATCGGGGGTGGTGATAACCGAGTTTGCAGGCACGACCAGCGCATCTTTCACGGTCTGTGCCGTCAGCGAGAGTTGCACGCTTGTTCCCGGCTTTAAAACAAGCTTTGGATTTTTCGCCTCCACCCAGACTTCAACCGTGGTGCTATTCGGATCGAGTGCAGGACTTACGACCGTCACTTTGCCTTCGATTGGCTCTTCGATCCCGGGCACAGTCATCGAACCCTTGTCTCCAACTTTCAGGGCAGCCGCATCACTTTGCGGGATATGAGCCTTGGCGATCACCGACGAGATATCCATTACCGTCAGCAGGGGAGTGCCTGCCGCCGCCATTTCGCCCGGATAGAGTGGCCGGTCGGTAATGACGCCATTGATCGGGCTGCGAATCTCTGAGTACCCGAGTTGCGCCTGCGCTCCCAGATACTTGCCCTTGGCCGATTCCAGTTGCCCGGCTGCGGACTTCAGCGCCTGCTGCTCACCGATCGCCCTCAGTGCGTCCAGATGCTTCTTGCTGATCGCATACTGATTGCGCGCCGTTGTTACATCGACCCGTGATTGGTCGAGTTCCTTGCGTGGCAGCGCACCCTGATCGAAGAGCTGCTGGCGGCTCTGAAATACTTTTTCCTGCGCATCCAGCGCCTGCTGCGCCTGTTGCGCATCGGCCTCCGCTTTCTGGATCTCTTCCGGCAAACCTGTCTTGGTGGTGGTTTCGTAAGCGGCCTGCGCCTGATCGTAGGAACCCTTCGTGTCCTGCGCGGCAGCGCTCAGATCGCGATTCTCCAGGACGGCGAGAAGTTCTCCCTCGTGCACCGCACTGCCGCGTTTTACCAGGAACTTCTGCACCGGAGCGCTGATCTTGGGCACAATCGCAGCTTGTTGGCGTGGAAACAAGATGGCTTGCGCGTTGATGGTGCGCTGGATCGTAGTCTTTTCCACGCGAGCGACCTGCACCGTGACGACAGGCTCGGTGTCTCCCTTGTCAGACGAGCAACCCGCCGTCATGAGCGTACCGGCGGCGCATGCAAGACAGGCGAGTGCGAGCTTGAAGGAACGCAAGCGATTGAACTCGCGATGACTCTGTGGATTCGTTGCGGCTTGGAGGCAGTTCATTCGGCTAGAAGGTTCCTGTCAGAGTCTGTAAGTTTGCCACCGCGAGTCGGAAGCGCGCCTGTCCATCATCGTAAGCGTTGCGGGCGAGAGTCAGCGTGTTCTGCGCATCGACTACTTCCAATACTGTCGATTCGCCTGCCTGGTAGCGCAAAGTAGTGAGCCGCATACTATCGGCCGCTAATTCCGCCGAACTGGCCAGCGATTCCATTTCCAATCGAGCCGTTTCGGCCTCCTGATAGAACTGGCGCAGGTGGCTGAGGAGCTGCCGCTGTGCGAAGGTCAAGGCAACGTGCGCCTGATCGCGACGCAGTTCTGCTTGTTTCAGTTTGCTGCGATCGGAGCCCCAACTGAAAATCGGAATCTGAAGAGTGGCCACCGCGGCATAACCGAGATTGCGGAACCCATCCGTGTGGATGGCGAATTGATTCGAATCGATGCCGTAGAAATAATCGACATTCAAAGCCGGCAGCAGCCCTCCCCATGCAGCTGTGACCTCGTGATTCGCGGCTTCAAAGGCCGCCAGAGCTGCGCGCAGATCCGGATTATTTTTCTTGCCCGACGCTTCGACTTCGGCGAAAGAGGGAAGCGGCTCGGGTGTTTGCAGGTCATCAACGACTGCGAAGTCCTGATTAAAATCGGGAAAAAGCAATACCGCCAAGTCGAGGCGACTGCGCGCCATAGCGAGTTGAGCCTCCTGCAGGTCGCGCTGCTGCTGCTGCGCCTGAATCCGCGCCTTGATGACGTCGGCATGCGCGACCTCACCTCCGTTCTCCAACTTCTGGCTGATGTCGAGGAAGTGCGCAGCCTCAGCGGCAGCGCGTTGCGAGGTTGAATATTTTCGCTGGGCAACAACCAACCCGTAATAAGCCTGAGTCACCGTAACCACCAATCCGCGGGTGGCAATTTCGGCTTTGGCTCTGGCTTGCGCCAGCGCCGCGGACGAGCGCCGGTAGTCCGCAACGTTGGTGAGCGACAAGGCTTCATGAACTTGCCCCTGGCTGATGTACTCGTGGACTCCGTTGTTCGCAATAAACCTTGATGTCGGACATCCCGCCGTACTCGTCGCGCAATTTGCCGGCAGCGCCCCTGTTCCCTGGGTGTAGATGAACGAATTGTTGTAGTCCACACTGGGCAGCAACCCGGCGCGCGCCTGAACTCTATCCTCGCGAGCCAGCCCGAGATCCGTAATCGCAGACCGATACTCCGGATCGTTCAAGCGAGCCCGCTGCAGCGCGTCCTGCAATGTGATGGTGAGGGGCGCCCCTGATGTAGAAGTGCCGTTGTCACCCTGAGTCTGTAGCGACGATGTGACCTGTGCAAAAGTCACTCCCGCCATTGCGAGCAGGACCAAAATGAGAATCCAAGCGGCCGGTCCCGAACCAATTTGGAATGACGTTTTCTTCACGACAACCCCGTCGATCGAATGTATTTTCACGCCGTTACCTCGAAATCAAGATCGGTCGTCCGTTTTGATCAAAGTGCCAGAGCCCAAAGGGATTCGCTAGGCACTGAGTCGAAGCGAAGCCCGACCCTTGGATGCCGTGACGAAGGGGCGGAACGAAGGGCGGTGAATGAAAACTTGAGTCGCAAGCGTTTCTCATAGGTCGCGTCTAGGACCAATTTGGAACTCGCTAGCCTACCACGTGCTTCCTGAAAGCCACATGAAACTAAAGGCTTGTCGTTAAAAGTGCTACGCCCCAAAGTACTTACGTTCTTATTTGCTGCGCTGCGAAGAATTGGCGAAAGTCGTGCTAGGGAACAAGCGAATCTGATCCACCAGCACAATGGAGGGTAACAATGATCGACCAGGGGCAATTCAAGGTAACGCCGCGCGACCAGCAAGTCCTGAACCTGCTCGTGCAGGGCTGCAGCAATAAAGAGATTGCAGGCCAACTCAACATCAGCCCACGCACCGTCAAGCAACATCTGCGCACCCTGTTCTTGCGAGCGGGAATCCGCGAGGGCCGCAAACGGGTAAAGCTTGCCATCGCCATGTTCACCAAGGAAGGGGCGCAATCATGACCCCACGCGAACGCCTCACCCCGAAAGAGATCCAGATCGCAATTTTGGTTTGGCAAGGCCTCACCAATCGCGAAATCGGCAAGATTGTGGGAACCAGCGAGCAAGTCATCAAGAATCACTTGCGTAGCGCATTCGACAAAATTGGGGTTTGGAGTCGGTTGGAACTGGCGATGTACGTTGCCGGCCACGGCGGGAAGGATTGGCCTTCGGAGTCCGAACATCCCGTTTCCTACTCTCAAGCCGTTGGGGCCGATTAGTGGCTCTGTCGCGGCCAAGCAGCACAAGTCCGGCGCGCCTCGATTTCTTTTGTCGTACTCATTGCGCATTTATACCCCAGGCAGAAGCCGCGCCGGCTTCTGCCATTCATGTAAGCTGTGGAGTGCAAGCCTAAACTCTGCAAAACGTTTCACGATTATGGTTTGCTGTTCAGGCCGAGAAGACTATAACTCCTTGTCCGACAATTGATTACGAAGGTCGCCCCAACGGCACACGAATTGCCCTAAGGAAGTGGTTCGAACACAAGCGGGCTCAACAGCAGCCACGAGCCGGCTTCGCAACCCAAGGGCGAAACCGCGATGGCGTACAAAGAGATCTTCTGGATGGCATGCGACTCCACCGAACAATTGCGGGCGGAGTACGGTCCTTTTCACACCCGGCCGGAGGCTGAGGCTGAGGCCAAGAAACTCGGTTTCGGATATTTGCTGCGCTACGAACATCTTCTGGGAGAGGACGAAGAGATTCAGGAAGTCCGCTGCATCTTCGTGGAACTGCCGGGGGCCCCTCCGGTGGGAGTCGAGTCAGTCCCCATTACATTGCACACTCGTTGCGCCACCTGTGGCGAGTCTGCCGCCCATGAAAAAGGCTGGCAGGCTGAGGTCTGGGCCGATATCCACGAGTTTGAACATTCCCGCCATCGCGTGCGCCTGTTTGAGCATGCGCGCGGCAAGGGTTTGAAGGAGATCGGCGACTGGCGGGGATAACACTCTTCGAACGCGGTTCGTCCGATTCGTCAGTCCAAGATCAGTCAGGTCAAAGATCAGTCAGTCGAAGATCAGTCAGTCGAAGAATGACTCTTGCAGCTTCACTTGGTGTTCGTCAGTTGGCTGGCTGCGGCCCGATCCACAAACCACAAGAGTCTTCCATTGCTCGGGCGCACCAACTTCGCCGGATACTGTTCGGGCGGCGCATCTTCCTCTAACACGGTCCGCAGCACTTGGGCTTTATCCGTACCGCTGGCCAAAAAAGCCACCGTCCGTGCCGAATTCAAAACCGGTAAAGTCATGGTGAGCCGGTTCGCTTTTAGCTTGTCAACCCAGTTCGCAATCACCAGACGCGTTTTCTCCTGTAACCCAGCAGTGTTGGGAAAGAGCGAAGCCGTATGCCCATCCGGGCCCATGCCGAGAAGTATGAGATCGAAGACTGGAACCTGTCCCGGCTGCAGCTGGAAGAACTTGCAGAGCGTCTGCTCGTAGGCTTCCGCAACGGCTGCCGCATCGGGATTCTCCGCCGCAATTCGGAACACATTTCCCGCATTGACGGGTATCTTCGAGAGCATGATTTCTTCCGCCATCCGGTAGTTGCTTTCAGGGTCAGTGGGAGGGACGTGCCGTTCATCGCTCCAGAAAAAATAAGTGCGATCCCACGGGAAGACTGTGCGTGCATTGGTGGCTAGCAGGTTGAAGAGATTCTTGGGAGTCGATCCGCCGGAGAGCGCAATCGTGAAGCGGCCCCGTTGCGCCACCGCTTCGGTGGCAGCACGCACCACCTCTTCTGCCGCTACTTCGAACAATTCCTGTGGTGTGGTCAGGATTCGAATTTCGACGTTAGAACTCACGCTGATTCTTCCGTTCTAGCCTTTGCCCCGTATTGCCGCGCAGCGCGCCGCGCCCAGCAAACCTGCTTTTTCGTTCGTGACGACTTGCACCGGAATTTCCTCCAGCAGCGGCCGTAAGCGCCCCTTTGCCGCGAAAGCCTGCATGAACAATGGCTCCTTCAGTTTGGCAAGAACTTTGGGTGAGATGCCGCCGGCCAGAAACAGTCCTCCGGTCGCCATTACTTTCAGCGCCAGGTTTCCCGCTTCAGCGCCATAGACCGCAACCCACAGGTCCAGCGCTTTTTCTGCGAGAGGCTGCGTTCTCTCAATCGCTGCTTTTGAAATGATTGCGGCTGCATCTCCTTTGTGAAGTGCGTCCGCAAACTCGGCGGATTCCTTCCCGCAACCGCTCTGGCGGAGGAATTCGTAAACATTCACCAGACCCGGCCCCGAGAGAATACGCTCATAGCTCACGTGTCCAAAGCGCGCTTGCAGGTAACGCACGAGTTCGATCTGCAAATCTCCCTGGGGTCCAAAATCCGCGTGCCCGCCTTCACAAGCGAAAACGTGGTGGTGGCTGCCATCCCAGAACAAGCCCGCCTCTCCCAGTCCTGTTCCCGGTGCGATCACTGCTTGATTGCCCACCGCTGGCCCAGTTACACGATTCAACGACACGAGGTCTTCATCAACGAGAGCGCCGATGCCCCAGGCGCTGGCCTCAAGGTCATTGATCAGTAGAGTGGAAGGAAGATGAATCTGTTTCGCTAGCCGCGACTGCTCGACCACCCAAGGCAGGTTTGAAGTCTCCACGCGACCGTTGCGGACCGGACCGGCGATTCCGAAACATGCCGCCTCCGGTTGTGTACCTGAGTCATCCAGAAAGCGGGTGACAATCTCGCCAAGTTCACTATGTTCGCGGCTTGGGAAAATGCGCTCCGTAACGAGCCGCAAGTGCCCGTTCTGGGGTTGAAAATAAGCCAGCCGAGCATTGGTGCCACCAATATCTCCGGCCAGGATCATTTCTCGAAGTTCCTCCAGCGCCGGCCGTCTCGTTCCAGCAATTCATCGGCTTCTTTCGGACCCCACGTGCCAGACGCATAGTTGGGAAAATTCCGTGGTGGCAGCGCCTTCCACAAATCGAGCACCGGATTGACCACCGACCATCCTGCTTCCACCATGTCCGCGCGTTGAAACAAGGTCTGATCGCCGATCATGCAATCATGCAGGAGGCGCTCGTAGCCCGTGCTTGGCTGCTTACCGAAATACTCCTGATATTCAAAATTCATGTCGACGGTTCCCAGTCGCATGACTGGCCCAGGGACTTTGGCTGCGAATTGCAAAGAAATTCCTTCCTCAGGCTGAATATGCAACACCAGCTGGTTCGGCATGAGATGTTCGACGGGAGTGTCGCGGAAGAGCACGAAAGGAGCCCGTCGAAACTGTATCACGATATGAGTGTTCCTCACCGGCATCCGCTTGCCCGTGCGTAGATAAAAAGGAACGTCCGCCCAGCGCCAGTTGTCGATCAGCAGTTTCATGGCGACGAAGGTCTCGGTCCGCGAATCCGGAGGAACGTCGGGCTCTGTCCGATACGCTGCCACTCGCTTGCCGTCTTCGGTGCCGTCGCCGTATTGCCCACGGACGCTGCGGCTCAGTACTTCTTCGTCGCTCATGGGCTGGATGGCGTGGAGAATCTTGGCCTGCTCATCGCGCACCGCATTGGCGTCGAAAGAAATCGGCGGTTCCATCGCGGTCAGGCTGATCAGTTGCATGATGTGGTTGGGCACCATGTCACGCAGCGATCCAGCATGGTCGAAGTAACTGCCGCGCCCCTCAACGCCTACCGTCTCGGCAACGGAGATTTGTACGTGGTCAATGTAGCGCCGGTTCCAGACCGGCTCAAAAATTCCGTTGGCAAAACGGAACGCCATTATGTTCTGCACCGTCTCTTTGCCAAGATAGTGATCGATGCGGTAGATCTGTGTTTCCTCGGCCTCTTTCAGCAGTTGCTGGTTCAGCGCCTTGGCCGACTCCAGATCGTGTCCGAAAGGCTTCTCAATGACTACCCGCCGCCAGTGGCCGTTGTTCTGCTCCATTAATCCTGCTGCCGAGAGCTTTTGGACAATGGGACCAAAAAAGCTGGGCGCCGTTGCCAGATAATAGAAAAAATTCTGATGGGTCGAGTGCTCTTGATCGACTGTGCCCAGGAAATCCTTCAACTCCGGGTACAGTTTGTCATCGGTGAAGTCTCCGGCAAAATAGTAAAAGCGGCGGGAGAACCATTCCCAGAGATCATTGTCGACGCATTCCCCGCAGTAGGCTTTGACGTCGTCATAAACTTTCTTGCGGAATTCATCATTGGAATATGTCGTGCGCGCGACGCCGACGACCGCAAACTCTCGCGAAAGCAGTCCCGCCCGCGCCAGGTTGTAGAGCGCGGGAATCAGCATGCGCCCGGTCAAGTCACCGGCAGCGCCGAAGATCACCATGACGCAGGGATCGCCGAGCTTGCCGATGCGCGGAGGAGTTGCCGTCGGTTTTTCCGCTAATTCAGCCATCAGTAGGTCCTCTGGAGATGTAAAAAAAAATCGCCGTTTACGCGGACTTCTTGGGTTTGCTGGCGCCTGCTTCCACATGTCCGCCAAATTTTTGCCGCATGGCAGAGAGCATCTTCTCCGCGAACGTATGTTGCTGCCGCGAACGGAACCGTACATACAATGCTGCGGTCAACACATCCGCCGGCACCGCTTCTTCAAGCGCCGCCTGGATCGTCCACCTACCTTCCCCCGAATCCTGTACGTATCCTTCATATTCGGAGAGCGTCGGGTTTTCCGTAAGGGCCATCGCCGTCAGATCGAGGAGCCAGGAACTGACTACGCTTCCTCGCCGCCATACTTCCGCAATGTCCGGCAGGTTCAGGTCGTAGCGCATGCCTTCCGGCAAATCTTTGCTGGTCGCGTTCTTGAAGATGTCGAAGCCTTCCGCATAGGCCTGCATGATTCCGTACTCAATGCCGTTGTGCACCATCTTCACGAAGTGTCCCGACCCCGACGGTCCACAGTGGATATAGCCGTCTTCCGCTGTTCCGCCAAGTTTCTCCCGCCCCGGCGTGCGCGGAATGTCGCCCTTGCCCGGCGCCAGCGTTTTGAAAATCGGATCGAGTCTCTGCACCGCCTCGTCCGGGCCGCCGATCATCATGCAGTAGCCGCGCTCGAGTCCCCAAACCCCACCGCTCGTACCTACGTCGATGTAGTGAATGCCCTTGCTCTTCAGTTCGTTGGCCCGGCGCACGTCGTCTTTGAAATAAGAATTGCCGCCGTCGATAATCGCATCGCCGGCCTGCATCTTCTGTGCGAGTTTCTGAACGGTGGCCTCGGTCGGACCGCCCGCCGGCACCATGATCCATACGGCTCGCGGAGGAGTTAGCTTGGCAATCAGGTCTTCGAGGGAAGATGAGCCGCCCGCACCTTCGCTCGCCAATTGCTTCACAGCATCCGCGCTCAGATCGGAAACGACAAGCTGATGTCCGTCGCGCATGAGGCGTCGAGTCATGTTCGCGCCCATGCGCCCCAACCCCACCATTCCCAATTGCATTGTCTTTGCTCCTGAGTAATGCCGGTCCTGAGTAGCGCCGGCGTCCCGCCGGCTGTCGCGAGGGCTTCTCGCCCTCGCAGTAGGAATCGCCGAACTCTACAGCGCTTTCCGAACAGCGGCCTCCAGTGTAGCCAGCCCCGCCTTCAGATTGCTGCCCAAATGCACCCGCAACGCGCGTCTCCCACGTTCTGCCAACACCTGAAAATCTCCGCGCGCCTGCGCAGCCTTCACAATTCCGAAAGTATATTTCTGCCCCGGTACCGGCAATTCCACGGAATCGTCACAGGTCACTTGCAGAAATACGCCGGAGTTTGGTCCGCCCTTGTAAGCCTGCCCCGTCGAATGCAGGAATCGCGGCCCGAAACCCAGACAGGTCGCCACGCGTTTGCTGTCACGCACCAGATGACGCATCACCTGCAAGTTCTGCTCATGCTCGGCGTTCATCTGAATGTAGCCCAGCACGGCAAAGTAATCGCCCGCCTTGATGCGTGCCAGATGCGCCTTCAGATATCCCGCGAGCGTTCGGTCACTCCCTGCGCCTTTCGCCAGTTCGGCCGCATTCTTTTCGTCGGTGAACAGTTTGACGCCCGCATCCTCAAGGATCGGTTTCTCCGCGGGCAACGAACCAGTTTTCTCATACTCAGAAGTCAGATTCCGCGTAGCAATCTTGCTCGCTTCGACGTCGGGCTGGTTGAAAGCGTTGATCCCGATAATCGAACCCGCGACCGCCGTCGCAATCTCCCAGCGGAAAAATTCCGCGCCCAAATCGTAGGTGTCGGCCATCGTGATGCGCACCACCGGATGACCCGCTTTCTCGATCGCCGCAACCTTCGCTTCTTGATCCGCATTCGGGCCTGATTCCAGCCGAACATAAACGAACACGCGATCGCTGCCGTAAACCTCAGGCGTGGTCAGGGTTTCGCGGTCAACCGGGATAATGCCCTTGCCGACTTTCCCGGTCGATTCCGCGAGCAGTTGCTCCAGCCACGCCCCCAGATCCGAAATTCCAGGAGATGTGATAATCGTGACTTTGTCGCGGCCCGCATTTGCGGCGACTCCGAGAATGATTCCCAGAACCGCTGCCGGATTCTCTTCCACCGCCGCGCTTGGTCCGCAAGCGCGCACCATTTCCGCCGCTCGTGATAGAAACTTCCTGCTGTCGAGCCCCATCACAGCAGCAGGAACCATGCCGAAGTTCGAGAGAGCCGAATAACGCCCTCCGATAGAAGGACGTCCGAAGAAGATATGCAGGAAATGATCTGACTCCGCCACCTGCTGCATCTTCGATCCAGGATCGGTGATCGCAATGAACTGGCTGCCGGCTTTTGTGGCTCCGACCGCCTGCTTGGTCCGCTCAAAGAAATATTGTTTGAAGATGTTCGGTTCGAGCGTGCTGCCCGACTTGCTCGAAACAATAAAGAGCGTCTTGGGGATGTCGATCTGGTGCTCGAACGCTTTCACCTGCGCCGGATCGGTGGAATCGAGCACGTGCAGAGTGGGAAATAGCGGAGTCCTGCCGAAGGTCATGTGCAGGACTTCCGGACAAAGGCTGGAGCCGCCCATCCCCAGCAATAGCACATGCTCGAAGCCACGGCTCTGGACTTCTTTCGCGACCTTCGTCAGCTGATCGTGCTGCGCAATCTGTTCGTCAACAATGTCGAGCCAACCCAGCCACTTCGCCTCGTCGCTCCCGGTCCAGAGCGACGGGTCGCGTTGCCACAAACGCTCCATGTTTCCGCGCGATTGCCAGTCCGCGATCGTCGCCTTTACCGTCGTGGCAAGCGTTTCCGGCAGGGAAGTCTTCAGTCGGCTCACGGCTATCCTTTTGGCTGCGTATTCTTCGCGACCGCAGCTAGCAGTTTGTCAAACGCGTCGGCGAACAACTTGACGCCGTCATCGGTGAGTTTGTCCGTCACGGCCTTGATCGAAATGCCCACACGTCCCAGATCATCCATCACCTTCGCGGCTCCCGGCACATCTTCGGTCAAACTGTTTCGCACCACACCGTGGTCGCGAAAGGCATCGATGGTCGCGGGTGGCATCGTGTTCACCGTGTCAGGTCCAACCAATTCCTCTACATAGATAACGTCGCGATAGGCGGGATTCTTTGTGCTCGTACTAGCCCAAAGCACCCGCTGTGTCTGCGCTCCCTTGGCTGCCAAGGCCTGCCAGCGAGATCCGCTGAATATCTTTTGATAGCGTTGGTACGTGAGCTTCCCGTTCGCAATCGCCACCTTGCCCAGCAACCCCTTCAGTAACGCCTGCTGATTGGCATCGTTGGTCGTCTTGAGTTTGTCGCCCAGTTGCGAGTCGATCAGGGTGTCAATGCGGCTGATAAAGAAACTGGCTACGCTTGCCATCTTTTTCAGATTCCCGCCGCGCGAGGCCAAGTCTTCCAGTCCGCCGATATAAGCCTCGGCAACCTTCTCGTACACTTCCTGCGCGAATAATAGTGTGATGTTGATGTTGATGCCTTCACCGATCAACTGCCGGATCGCCGGTAATCCCTCGGCGGTCCCCGGCACTTTGATCATCACGTTCTCACGATCCACGGCCTTCCACAGCCGCCGCGCTTCGTCGATCGTCTCTTGCGTTTTGCGGGCTAGATAAGGCGAAACTTCCAGGCTGACGTATCCGTCGCGAAAATTCGTTTCCTCATAGACCGGGCGCAGCACGTCGGCGGCGTCCTGAATGTCGCGAATGGCAATCTGCTCAAACTTGGCAGTGGTGTCGAGATCTTTCCGCTTGGCCAACGACGCCAGCATGTCGTCATATAGCGAGCTTTCACCGATGGCCTTTTCGAAGATCGAAGGATTCGACGTCATTCCCCGCAGGCCGTCTTCGGTAATCAATTGCGTCAATTTGCCTGTCGTGAATAGATCGCGCCGGATGTAATCAAGCCACATCGACTGACCATAGTTGAGCAATTCTTTTAGCGGATTCTTGGGTGGCTTTCGAGTTTTCGAGAACTCCAGTTGGCTGCATGTTGGCCTCCATTAATCTTTTGATGACTGGAGCAACGGAACTGTTGCGGATCTGTTCCACTGCTTTTTCATCCTTGCGATGTATATCCCCAGCCCGCGATTACTTGCCCGAGATCGCCGCGTGTGCCTCAGCCACCACGGTCTCCACGGTAAATCCGAAATACTTCAGCAGATCTTTTAAAGGCGCCGAGGCCCCAAAGCGATGCATGCCGACGTTCCGTCCTTTGAGGCCGGTGTAACGCGCCCATCCAAAAGTGGCTGCCATTTCCACCGAAACCCGCGCCGTCACATCCGACGGCAGAACGCTCTCCTTGTAAGCCGCATCCTGTTTTTCAAAAATTTCCCAGGAAGGCATGCTGACCACGCGTGCCTTCACACCCTCGGCCTTCAACTTCTCGTACGCCTCGACGCAGAGCGAAACTTCGCTGCCGGTGGCCAGCAGGATCACGTCGGGTTTGCCGCCTTGAGCATCGGCGAGCACATATGCGCCCTTGGCCGTGCCCGATGCGGACGCATACTTCGTGCGATCGAGCGTGGGCAGATTTTGACGCGTCAATACCAGCGCCGCCGGAGAACTCTGCAGGTGCGCGATGATCTTCCACGCCTCCACCACTTCGTTCCCGTCGCAGGGGCGAAGCACAATCAGATTCGGCATGGCGCGCAGCGACGCCAGTTGCTCAATCGGCTGGTGCGTCGGTCCGTCTTCGCCCACCCCAATCGAGTCATGCGTAAAAATGAAAATTGACGGACACTCCATGAGTGCCGCCAACCGGATGCTGGCCCGCATGTAATCGCTAAAGTTAAAGAAGGTCGCGCCAAATGCGCGAATTCCTGACACGTTTAGGCCGTTGACGCTCGCGCCCATCACGTGCTCCCGCACGCCGAAATGCAGGTTGCGTCCCGCCGGAGTCGCTGCCTGAAAATCTCCCGCGCCCTCGAATTTCAGCGTCGTCTTGTTGGAAGTTGCCAGATCCGCCGATCCGCCAATCAGCCACGGAATATTCTGCGCCAACACGTTCAGCACCTTACCGGAACTTTCCCGAGTCGCAACGCCTTTCGCATCCGCAGGAAAAGTCGGAAGATTCTTATCCCAGCCCGCCGGTAATTCGTGGTGCTGCATCTGGCTTAGACGCTCTGCCAACTCCGGAAACTTCTGCGAGTACGCGGCGAAGCGCTCGGACCACTGTGCTCTCAGATCGTGTCCGCGCTTTCCAATTCCTTCGCGGAAATGTTCGCGCACACCCTCGGGCACCAGAAACTTGGCGTCTTCCGGCCAGCCATAAAATTTCTTGACCAGTCGAACTTCTTCTTCGCCCAGAGGTTCTCCGTGGGCCGCGTTCGTATCCTGTTTGTGCGGTGAGCCGTATCCGATGTGGCTGTCCACCATGATCAAGGTCGGACGGTCGGTGGTTTTCTGGAAAGTCTCAAAGGCTCGTGCCAGCATTTCTAAATCGTTGGCATCGGCCACGCGCGTCACATTCCATTCATAGCCCACAAACCGTGTCGCCACATCTTCACTAAAAGACCAGTTGGCTGGGCCATCCAGAGTGATCGAATTGTGATCGTAGATCCAGCAGAGATTCGACAGCTTCAAATGTCCGGCAAGGGAAGCAGCTTCACCTCCAATGCCTTCCATCAGGTCGCCATCTGAACACATCGCGTAGACATTAAAGTCGAAGATCTCAAAGCCCGGCCGGTTAAAATTCGCCGCTTCCCACTTGCTGGCGATCGCCATGCCGATACTGTTGCCCACGCCCTGCCCCAATGGCCCGGTCGTTGTCTCCACTCCAGAGGTGATATGCGACTCCGGATGCCCCGGTGTCAGGCTTCCCAATTGCCGGAAGCGCTTAATCTCCTCCATCGGAACCGCAAGCTCTTTCAAGACCTTGCCCTGATGATCGACTCGTCGTACCTCGGCCAGGTTCAACATGGCATAGAGCAACATGGAAGCGTGCCCGTTCGATAACACGAATCGGTCGCGATTCAACCACGTTGGGTCGGCGGGATCGTAGCGCAGGAACTGCTGCCACAGGCAATAAGTGACGGGCGCCAATCCCATCGGAGCTCCCGGATGGCCCGAGTTCGCCTGCTGCACCGCATCGATGGCCAGAGTACGGATCGTATTGATGCAGAGCGTCTCCAGTTGTTGTCCCGTCACTACCATCTGTTCACTGGCTACCATGCGACTCTGCTCCTCCGGCCCGGAATTTTTGTCGATGCGACTGCCTTTACCTGATTAGAGTTTCCGATTACAGAAAGGGTTCAATACGCAGAAAGTGTATCAATTTCCAGGATGGTGTGGATTGCAGCCCGGTGAAAAACTGGCAGGGATGGAAGGACTACTCTATTTCAAAAACTGGAAGTAGCCGTTCTCGGTTTTCGACGTACGGGTAGTTTCCTGTACGAATTTTAGAAATTGACGCAGGCTGTCGCGCTCGGCAGGTACCATTCCTTCGAAACGCACGCGAACGCCGTTGGCCGTTCCTGTGCGGGCTACCACCCCGGTTAGCGCAAAGCCCTTGACCCAAATCTTTCCATTGGGCACCCAAAGGCCGATCTCCACCTTCGACCCCGCCTTCACCGGATGCGCCGTTTCGATCAAACATCCGCTGGCGCTGGTGTTGGAAAGATTGCCCCAGATTGGGGCCGGCACTTCGTCGACACGAAGCTCAACCGCTACGAAACACTTGATGCGTGGATGGCGCCGCCGATCGCTACCCCAGTTCGGACTGAACAAATCGGGTTCGAACGGAGGCGTCGCGGAAGCAGGAGTCGGTGTTGGAGTCGGAACTGGGCCCGGCGCCGGTTTTGAGGCGGACGCCGATTTCCCCGATGTCAATCCGCCCGCTTTGATCTCGCGCATTGCGGCCAGCAGCGTCTCTTCCCGCTTCTCAGCCGGGGCCTCGCGATATGCCTGCAATAATTTTCCCACGTGCCGGACCAGGTCCGGGTCAGATAGGATTCGAGTCCAGTCAGTTCCTGTTGCAGCACTCATGCGATGGCAGATCTTCCGTTCTGAAATTTGCGCTTGTCGTTAGCTTGAACCACTAGCTTGAACCTGGAGTCACCACTATTCAAGATGACCTTGGTCACATCGTCGATGGGGCGAGTCATGGGAAATCCAGGTCAATACGATTGCTCTGTAAAAGATTGGCAGACAATCGGCAGATACATCTCCTCGCGCAGTGCTCGCGCACATTACTGCATAGTCTCGAACACGATCTGGACCACTTGCGTCGTATCCCCTTGTGCGGCCGCAAACCGCCATTTTTCTACGGCGTCGACCGCTGCATCGACCAGCACCGGATTTCCTCCCAGTACTCGCGTGGACTTAACTGAACCGTTCGGTCGTACAACGGCTTCGATTCGGACCGTTCCGTGAACGTTCATCTTCTTTGCCAGCTCCGGATATTTCGGTGGAACGCGCCAAACGATCTTTCGCTCGGAGTCGCTCGAATTGGGCGCACTTTGTGCCCTCATGGTGCTACTTGTCATCGCCAGCACCGCAGCTGCGATGAATACAAGGCTTTTCCCCATTTGGTTCTTCCCCTTTTGCAGTTACCTTACTGGGCAATGCGGTTGGCGGCAAAGCACCGAAGAACATTGAACTCGGGTGCGGATTCGACCGCCGGGTTCCCCGGTAGATCCGACTACTGTGCTCCTGATCCCGCCACCTCGAAGGCGATTCGGTCTGTTCCACAATCGTTTGCATCTCTACGGCCTGCAAACGAATCAAACCGGACGAGTTATGCTAGAGATGAGGAAGGACGTTCCGGTTCCCTCCAGGAATACCGAGCGCTCCAACGATCAAAGAATGCGCTGCTCATTGATAGCTTTCCGCACGGCATTTTTCAGTCTTATTCTTGTTTTGCTCGTGGCTCCGAGCTTGCTGGCTCAGGCTACCGGCGGAACATCCTCTGTTCCCAGCGTTACCCTCCCAGGCCCTCAAAATCCGTTCCTGGGAAGCTCTCCCGAAGGAAGAGTGACCGCTGAGGTCCTCCAGATCGATTTCAGCGACGCCATTGATCGCGGTTTACGCAATAACCTCGGCCTGTTGCTGGCGAGTGACCAATCTCAAATAGCGCGTGGCGAGCGTTGGAGACAGTTGAGCGAACTGTTGCCCAACGTCGGTGCCCGCCTGCAGGAAGATGTGCAGACCCAGAGTCTGGCAGCCCTCGGCTTCAATAAATTGTTTCCCTTGCTGGCTGCGCCGGGCAACACCAATACCAGCCTGCCCCGGCTGGTCCCCGCTTTCAACTATTTCGATGCACGCGCCGGTCTCACTCAGTCGGTTTTTAACTTTAAGAATCTTGAGAGGGAGCGGGCTGCGTCCGAAAATTTAAAGGCGTCGCAGTTTAGTTACAAGGATGCGCGCGAGATGGTGGTGCTGGCGGTGGGCAACGCGTATTTGCAGGCGATCGCTTCCAGTGCCCGGGTCGAGACAACCGAGGCTCAGGTCAAGAGCGCACAGGCGCTTTATGAGAAAGCCGCGGACCAACTGAAAGCCGGACTCACTCCGGCAATCGACGCCTTGCGTTCGCAGGTCGAACTTCAAACCCGCCAGCAGCAACTCATCGTTGCGCGCAACGAACTTGCCAAGGAAAGATTGACCGTCGCGCGGATCATTGGCCTGCCACCCGGGCAGGAATTTGTTCTGACCGAGAAGGCGCCTTTTCAGGCGTTGACGGCCCTCACGCTTGAGACCTATTTGCAGCGGGCTTATGCTTCACGCGCTGACTATCAGGCCTCGCTCGGCCCAGGTGCGAGCGGCAGAGTTGTCGCGCAAGGCGGCCGAGGCCGGACGCTACCCCTCGCTCGATGTGAACGCGAACTTCGGCGCCATCGGAGTCAATCCCAGCCAATCGAACGGCACGTGGCAGGTGAATGGCGGAATCACCATCCCGATCTTCGCCGGCAATCGGGTTCACGGCGATGTGCTCGAAGCCGACGCCCAACTGAAACAAGCGCGCGCCCAACTCGGGGACCTCCGCGGTCGCATTGACTACGAGGTGCGCACCGCTCTGCTGGATCTGAATGCCGCCGCCGAGCAAGTCGAAGTCGCGCGCAGTTCAGTGGAACTCGCAGAACAGGCACTGGCGCAATCGCAAGACCGCTTCACCGCCGGAGTCGCCGACAATCTCGAGGTCGTACAGGCGCAAGAAAGTGTTGCCAGCGCCCATGAGAGTTATATTCAGAGTCTATATTTTCACAATCTCTCTAAGGTTGAACTAGCGCACGCCATTGGCAACGCGGAAGACGGCGTGAAGCGATATTTGAAAGGCAATCAATAAGCGTATGGAGCAAACCACACAAACTCCTCCTGCTACCGTAGATAAAGCTGCACCCGAGCGTCCGCCGAACACCACCAAGCCGCTCCCTGCGACGGAAGAAGATTTGCGCAGGCGCCCTTCTCGCACCCAGAGTTCGGGTTTTCGAATCGCGGTCGCCATCGCCATCATTGTGCTTGTGGTTGCCGGTTTTTTCGCCTACCGCTATTTTTCCAGCTATGAATCCACCGACGACGCTCAGGTCGACGGCCACGTCAATTCCGTCAGCGCCCGCGTCTCAGGACATGTCACCAAGCTGAACATTCAAGATAACCAGTACGTGCAGGCGGGAACGGTGCTCGTAGAAATCGATCCAGCCGACTATCAAGTCGCTTACGAGCGGGCCAAGGCGGATTTTGAAGATGCCCAGGCCGCCGCCGTTGCCGCGGGCGTCAATGTTCCGATCACTTCCGTCAGCACGACGAGCCAGGTGTCAGCGACCGCCGCCGATGTGAACAGTGCCCGCGCAGGCATCCAGGTTGCCCGGCAACAATTCGAAGCCGCCAAGGCCGAATTGCAGCAAGCGGAAGCCAACGACGTCAAAGCGCAGAACGATCTCGGCCGCTACAAACAGTTAGTCGACAAGCAGGAAATTTCCCAGCAGCAGTATGACCAGGCCACGGCCGCAGCCCGGGCAAGCGCCGCCGGGGTTGCCGCCGCCCGCGCTAGTGCCGACGCCGCCCAGCAGCAAGTAACCCAGGCTCAGGGCAAGCTTGTCCAGGCCCAGGCCAACTGGAGCAATGCCAACACCGCACCCAAGCAAATGCAAATCACCCGCGCCAAGGCCACCTCCGCTCTCGCCGAAGCGCAGCGCAAGAAGGCCGATCTCGATCAAGCCACGCTGAACCTGCAGTACACGAAAGTGGTTGCTCCCGTGAATGGCATCGTGAGTAATCGCACCGTCGAAGTTGGCCAGAACGTTGCCCCAGGTCAGGAGTTGATGAAGATCATCAATCTCGACGACATCTGGATCACCGCGAACTTCAAAGAGACTCAACTGCGCGATATGAAGGTTGGCCAACGCGTCACCATCGACGTCGACGCCAATGGCAGATCCTATAACGGCAAGGTCGACAGCGTTGCTGGCGCGAGTGGCGCCCGTTTCAGCTTGCTGCCTCCGGAAAACGCCACCGGAAACTACGTTAAGGTCGTCCAGCGCATTCCGGTCAAGATCGTTCTCGATCCCAATGCCAACAAGGATCACCAGTTGCGTCCCGGCATGTCAGTCACTCCCAAGGCCTGGATTCGCTAATGGGTGCGGCAACCGCAACCATCGATCAAGCCGAAGCCTGGCGTCCCGCGGTCAATCCGTGGATCATCGCTCTGGCGGTCACCCTGGCTACGTTCATGGAAGTGCTCGACACCTCCATCGCCAACGTCGCCCTGCCCCACATCGCCGGAAGCCTCTCCGCCGGCCAGGACGAAAGCACCTGGGTGCTGACTTCCTATCTCGTCTCCAACGCCATCGTTCTTCCCTTAAGCGGCTGGCTATCGTCCATCATCGGACGCAAGAACTTCTACATGGGCTGCGTTGCCCTGTTCACCGTAAGTTCATTTCTGTGCGGACTCGCTCCCAACCTCGCGACGCTCATCATCTGCCGCATCCTGCAGGGCGCCGGCGGCGGAGGCTTACAGCCCAGCGAGCAAGCCATTCTCGCGGACACCTTTCCTCCCGCGAAACGAGGCATGGCATTCGCGGTCTATGGAATGGCCGTCGTCACCGCTCCCGCGATCGGTCCCACCCTCGGCGGTTGGATCACCGACAACTTCACCTGGCGCTGGATCTTCTTTATCAACATCCCCGTCGGCATTCTGTCGATCCTCCTCACCTCGCGGCTCATTCAGGATCCACCCTACTTCAAGCGCCGCAAACTGAGCGAAACTCACATCGACTATGTGGGCTTGGGATTTGTGGCACTCGGCCTCGGCGCTCTGCAAATTGTTCTCGACAAAGGTCAGCGCGAAGACTGGTTTGAATCGAACTTCATCATCACGCTTTCCATCATTTGCGCAGCCGCCCTGATCTTCGTAGTCATCTGGGAGTGGAGACACAAAGATCCCATCATCGATCTCCACCTCTTCCGCGACCGCACCTTTGGCGTCTCGAACCTGCTGATGTTCATGCTGGGATTCGCCCTGCTTGGCAGCACTCTGTTAATCCCGCTCTTCTCGCAAACGCTGCTCGGCTATACCGCGCAACAAGCAGGTTTGGCGCTCATGCCCGGAGGCTTCACCATCATTCTGTTGCTGCCCTTGGTCGGCTTCCTGCTCTCGCGATACACGCCGCGATGGCTGCTCTTGTTGGCCTGATCATATTGTCCTTCTCGCTCTTTCACATGACCGGCTTCGACCTTCAGGCTGATTTCCGTTCGGTCGCCACCGCACGCATGATTCAGGCTGCCGGCATGGCATTCCTCTTCGTTCCCATCAACACCGCCGCGTATGCATTCCTCCCGCGAGATAAAAACAATGCCGCTTCGGGTCTGATGAACCTCGCTCGCAACATTGGCGGCAGCGTTGGCATCTCTGTTGTCACCACCTTGCTCGATCGTCGAACCCAGACCCACCTGAACGACTTTGCCAGTCATCTAACTGCAGGCAGTGCCGCGCTGCAGTCCGCGATTCAGGGAGCGTCGCGCGCCATGATCGCCCACGGAGCCAGCGCCGCCGACGCAACTCAACAGGCCTATGCCCTTATCCAAGGCACGGCTCAGCGGCAGGCCACCATGCTCGCGTATATCGATTGCTTCTGGTTCCTCGGGAGTGGCCATTTTGGCCATGGTTCCCATGGTCTTCCTGATCAAAAAATCCAGGCCCGGCGGAGGAATGGCGGTACACTAAACAAGGCCATGTTTCGTCTCGTCACCATCGAGCGGGAGTACGGCTGCGGCGCCGCCGCGATTGCCTCTCAACTCGCCGACCACCTCGGCTGGAAACTCTGGGACCATCTCATCGCCGAAGAAATTGCCCGCCTCGCCAACGTGGAGTGCTCGGCAGTCATGCGCTGCGAAGAACGCATGGACAGCCGCCTGCACCGCCTCGCGAAATCCTTTTGGCGCGGCAGTTACGAGCGCAACTCTGCCGCCCTCGGCAGTCAGGTATTCGATACCGACCGCATGATGTCGATGATGCAAGAGATCATGGACAAGATTGCGCGCGAAGGAAACGCAGTCGTGGTCGGCCGCGGCGCTCCATATCTATTGCGCGAGCACCCGGACGCATTCCATGTCTTCCTCTACGCTCCGCGCGCCGAGAAAATCCGCCGCACCATGGCCGAAGGCCACAGCCGGCCCGAAGCTGACGAACTGGTCGATTCCGTCGATCGCGAACGCATCGCCTACGTGAAGCACTACTTCAATGCCGACTGGCCCACCCGTTCCCTGTACCACGTCATGCTCAACACCGCTGTCGGAAACGAGCCGGTCATTCAAACCATTCTCGACACCATGCACCTGGTAGAAGGCCGCCCCAAAGCCACCGATTACGAGCACCCCAAAGTCCCCGCATCCTCTCAATAGCCCGCCACCGGAAACGATCGCGAAAGAGGGGAAGACGCGCACCCGGTTTTTCCGGAACGGAAAGAAAAACAATCCACCAACTTTCCGGCACCGATGCCTGTCCTGTGCTATCTTGGGACGCCAGAAAGACGGCCAGATACTCAAGGCAAAGCCGTGCACCCCCAGGCACGGAGCAGTCCGCACTCCCCACCTTCGATCCACTTTGGAGAATCCATTATGAAGAACACCACTCCTTCGAGGCTACAAGTTCTCGCCGTCCTCATCATCATCGTGACCTCGAGCGCCACGGCCGTCCATGCCCAAACCTATACCGACCTGTACAACCTCGGAAGCAACTCAGGAGACCCCACGAACCCCGCCTGGGTTAGCCTTTTCGCACAGGGCCGCGATGGCAATTTGTACAGTACTACGACTGATGGAGGAGCTAGTCTTGAGGGTGCCGTCTTTCGACTTTCTCCCTCCGGGACGATGACTTCCTTGTGGAGCTTCGATATCACCAACGCTCTCAACTCCGGTGCTTATCCTTACAGTGGGCTGACGCTGGGCACCGACGGCAACTTTTACGGCACGACTTTCGCGGGTGGCTCTGCGGGCGCTGGAAGCGTATTCAAGATCACACCCAGCGGAAAAATCACCACGCTGCACAGCTTTAACGGCTGCTCCGAAGGCAGTAATGTCTACGCTCCACTGGTCCAGGGCTTCGACGGAAACTTCTACGGCACGGCCAGCGATGGTGGCTGCGAGGTCTTCGGTACCGTGTACAAAATCACCCCCTCCGGCACGCTGACCGTCGTCTATACCTTCCCCGGCACCAGCGGCCTTTCGTATCCCCAGGCGATCACATTAGGAACCGACGGCAATTTCTACGGCACAACGCTAGGCGCCACCGGCGGATACGGCGCCGTCTTCAAGATCACACCTCAGGGAAAGCTTACGGTGCTGCACACCTTTACCGACTTTGGGCAAAGCCCGAAAGGAATGATCATTCAGGCCAACGATGGAAATTTCTACGGCACAACCGAGAAAGGTGGACCAGACGGTGTTGGCGTCATTTACAGAATGACTCCGGCCGGAGCTCTCACCGTGATCCACAATTTCAGTGAGACCGACGCGATGGGTCTGTTTCCGATCGCTGGCTTGGTACAGGCGACGGATGGCAAGTTCTATGGCGCCAGTGGGAGCAACTACTCCTCCGGAGTGATTTTCCAGGTCACCTCTACGGGCTCCTTCACCGTCCTGTTTAACCTTACAAATACCGCTGGTTTGTATCCGGGCCAGAATCCACAAGCCGCCCTGTTCCAGAACACCAACGGCACTCTCTACGGGGACACCTACGGAGGCGGCTCTGCCCTAGGCGGCGTCCTCTACAGCCTGGGTATGAACCTTCGCCCATTCGTCAGTTTCGTGGGTCCGCTCTTTAAGGGCAAAGTGGGGCAAACCATCGAAATCCTCGGGAAGGGTCTTACCGGGACAAGCAAGGTTTCGTTCCATGGAGCCTCAGCGACCTTCACTGTGGTTTCTGACACCTATCTGACCGCAGTGGTTCCTGCCGCTGCCACTACAGGCCCGGTCACCGTATCCACGCCCGGAGGGACCCTTACCAGCAACAAAACCTTCCGAGTCGCGCCGACCATCCTGAGCTTCAGCCCGACCAGCGGTGCGGTGGGTACAGCCGTGCAGATCACCGGCACTAGCTTCACCGGCGCTAAGAACGTTACCTTCGGAGGCGTCAAAGCGACCACGTTCTCGGTGAACTCTAGCACTCAAATCACAGCCACGGTTCCGACCGGCGCCAAGACCGGCAAGATCCAAGTCACGACTCCAGGAGGCACCGCAGCCAGCTCCACAACTTTCACAGTCACCCCGTAGTGCCGAGGGTCTCGGCATTGCTGAAGTGGCGGGGATTTGCGACTGATTTGCACGCCAGTGGGTGGCCCATTCAAGCCGTCCTTTGGCTTGAATGGGGCAGTCCCGAGTCAAAACTCCTGACGCGGTTGCCCCACCCTTCCCGCGTTCTTGGCGGGAGCCCGCCCCGATGTTGCCCCCTACGTAAACTAGATACAGGATTGAGAGCAAGCTGTAGGTCAGCATCCCAATGAACGCTCGGAGCAGGTTGCGGTCCGGCCAACAAGCCAGTCCCAAGGCGATCTGACTGATGCCCGCGATCCGGCTCATTAAGACACCCGCTCCGGCGATTTCGGTGCCGAACAATACACGGATCACGATCGGGGGATATACAAACAGGATCAGGCCCGTCAGCCCTTCGCTTACCGCCGCGAGCATTAGGATCTTTCTCAAGGCACCTCCCCGATCGTCGGAGGTTCCTAAGTGCCGTTGAGCGTGCGCAGAAATTGCCGACCAACGGTGAGACTGTCAGGAATGGTACGCCGTGGCCGCGTCGCCACTGCGGCCACATTCAACCATTTCTTTGTCTGGCTAATCCTTCGCGCAGGCGACCGCGTGGGCAGTCTCAGGAAGATGTTTGTGTTCTTCTTCCGTCAATTGTTCCGGTCCGAGCGCGAATGTGACTTTGTTGATCTTGCCGGTGAACTTGAACGGACACTCGTAGCGATACTCCAGCATCGCCACGCCAGTGCGCGTGTCTTGGCCGATGTCGAAGTTCTCGTCCTCCGGGAACGTGATCGGGGTGGAGTGTTCCATGGATTTCCTGTCCACTTCCTTGCCGTCCACGGAGAGCACGCCTGTCCCTCCCTTGCCCAAGCCCGGACCATCGGGCTTAAAGTCGAAGACGATAGTGTGCTTACCCGGATCCAGCTCGGGCCCCTCCCAGATCGTGCGCTTGAGGTCGAGCAGGTTATAGAGAAACACCGGCTTGCCCCCACGAACTCCCATTACACCCTTGCTCAGGAACAGGCCGTAGCCGCCGAAGCGCCCACCGTCGGTGACGATCATGCCGTGCGCGCCATCTGCAGGAATCTCGACATCGGCGGTAATGGTGTACGACCTGTTCAGGATGTGCGGAGCACCACTGTTGGGGATGCTGCTCAGACCTCCCGAGTAAGTGAAGACGCTTCGGTCCCCCGTGAGGTTCGGCTTCGGTGAGTTCCAGCGCGTCAGAGTCGTGTTGTCGAGCGGCAGCACGTCATGCTTCTCTGCCTCGGCGTAGAAGATCGCCTTCAGCTGCTCAAGTTTCTCCGGCATTTTCGTAGCCAGGTCGTTGGACTCGGTGGGATCCTTGTCCACGTTGTAGAGTTCCCAGTTGTACCCGGTGATCACGTCGGGCGCCGCGGCCGTGCTCAACTTCCACGGGATCGTGGCTGGGGTCGTCGCGGCGACCCAACCGTCGTGGTAGATGGCACGGTTGCCGAGCATCTCGAAGTATTGCGTAGTGCGATGGGATGGCACTTTGGCATTCGCCTTCTCCCATGTGTAAGACATGCTCACGCCGTCCATCGCGCGCTGCTGAACGCCGTTGAGCGTATCTGGTTGCGGGAGCTTGGCCGCTTCGAGGATGGTCGGAACGATGTCAATGAGGTGGTGAAATTGCCGGCGGATGCCGCCCTCGTCGTTGATGTGGCCGGGCCACGACATGCACATGCCTTGAGCCGTACCGCCGAAGTGTGACGCCACCTGCTTCGTCCACTTGAACGGCGTGTCCATCGCCCACGACCAACCGGCCGCATAGTGGGGGAATGTCCGCTCCGATCCCCAGAACTCGTACCAGAGCATCTGAGCCTTCACGGGCACTTCAACGCCATTGAAAGTGGTGAACTCGTTCGGCGTACCGTTGAGCATTCCTTCGGAGCTCGCGCCGTTGTCTCCCGCGACGTAGATGATCAGCGTGTTGTTCAGTTCGCCCATGTCTTCGATGGCTTGTATGACGCGGCCGATCTCATGGTCGGTATATGCAAGGTAGGCTCCGAAGACGTCGGCCTGCTTGATAAACAGCTTCTTCTCCTCCCAGCTGAGAGAATCCCACTCTGGCAGATCCTTCGGCCACGCCGTCAGTTCCGCGTTCTCAGGCATGATGCCCAGACGCTTCTGATTGGCGAAGATGGTTTCTCGCAGTTTGTTCCAGCCCTCGTCGAAAAGATGCATGGCGCTGATCTTCTCGATCCATTCCGGCGTCGGATGATGCGGCGAGTGCGTGCCGCCCGGTACGTAATAGACAAGGAACGGCTTTTCGGGGGCGATGTCCTTGATGTCCTTCATGTATTGAATCGCGTCGTCGGCCATGGCCGTGGTCAGATTCCAGCCCGGTTTGTCCTCAAAGGGGTAGATGGGCGTGGTATTGCGGTACAGGTTCGGCTGCCACTGGCTAGCATCGCCGCCGACGAAGCCATAGAAGTACTCGAAGCCCATGCCGCAGGGCCACTGGTCGAAGGGCCCGGCCTGGGTCGACTGATAGAAGGGCGTATTGTGATCCTTGCCGAACCATGAAGTCGCGTAACCGTTGTCCTTCAGGATGGCGCCGATGGTTCCGTTTTCTTTCCTGATGATCGAGTCGTAGCCGGGGAATCCCGTCGCGATTTCGCCAACCACCCCGAAGCCGGCCACGTGGTGGTTGCGCCCGGTGATCAAGGCCGCGCGTGAGGGCGAGCAGAGAGCCGTGGAATGGAAATTCGTGTAACGCAACCCGTTCTTCGCGATGCGATCCAGCGCTGGGGTGGGGACGACGCCGCCGAACGTTCCCGGCGCGCCGAACCCGCTATCGTCGGTCATGATGAGCAACACGTTGGGTGCGCCCTTCGGCGGCACGACGCGCGGCGGCCACCAGGCTTTCGACTGCGAAGCCGTTTTCCCGATTACGCCGCCAAACTTCGGATCGGGCGTTGGAAGTTGTTTTCCGCTGATAGTGGTGGTGGCGCTGGGCGAACCAGGCTCGCTGGTGATCTTTTGAGCATCGCTCATAACTTGCTCCTTGGGCCGGTAAAAAGGGGCCCAAACGTCGTGACTGGCTACTCTGAGGATCTCGTTCAATCAGTCAAGTCGTCGGCACACACCTAGGCAACTGGCAAAACTGTCAGTCCGCAGGGAGAGCGTCTGAGGTTCGAAGGATTGTTGGGAAGCAAATACGCTAAGAAGGAAATCTACACCTGGAGTCAGGATTGGAGAGTTTCACGCCCCCGCGTCACATCATCCCAAATGTCTCCAGAAAAAGAAACCCGGGAAGAAACCGGGAAGAAACCCGGGGACAGACGGGACGTACCCCAATTAGTTTTCCAAGATGGGAATCACAAACCCACCAGACGACCGGAGTTCGCCAGTTCGTCGTTTTCCACAAGCCCCCAAAAAATAAATCCCATCCTTGTGACGTACAACCTTTACTGAGGATTTCAGAAAGCGCACGCTATTCCTATGCGCGCGGATTCCCCCAACCTGTGTTTTACCCGTGGAATCCGGCTCCAACTCTCCCCCGCGCCTAACTCCTTATTTTGCAATATTTTACAAATAAAGCCTTTGGATTCAATATTTTGCGGGGATGCGCACAGGTACCTTCCAGGCAATCCTTTAAGAATGAATATTTTAGAGAACACTCCCATAACATCGGCCGAGATCGACACCCAAACCGACCTTCAGGCAGACGCTAAGTCTTTATTCCGCAATATTTTACCCGTAAGTCGTTGCGACTCAAGATTTTGCCGGTCAATCTGCCGATCTGCACATAGCAAGTCTTTGGGAATGAATACTTTAGCGGGAAGCAGGGGAAAAATTGTAAGAGGATATACCGAAACTCCACCCGTCCGAGCCCTCAGTCTGGGAGCTAAGTCCTTATTCCGCAATATTTTACCTGTAAGTCCTTGCGGCTCAAGATTTTGCCCGGATATGTCCCGATACCCACCCAGCAAGTCGTTCAGAATGAATATTTTAGACGGAACGCAAAAAAATGTGGGGGGGGGCCTACCAGGCGACGAAATGCACCGAAATCACTTTACTGACGTGGAATCGACCGCCGCACAGCGGATATGTCCCCGGCTATGCGCCCCTGCCAGGCCTTGCCGCCGCCGTCTCTGGACGCCCCGGACGCTGCGGCGCCGGACAGCAATTCTCCTCGCAAACATCCTGTCTGGCACCGAGAGATCCAAGCGCTCTCCTCTCGACTCCCGGGTTGGTCCGCTCAACGATCAGCTCCCGAATCATCCCAATGAACTTCGGATGCACGCCGACCGTCTTGGCTCGCGCCATCGGCAGTGGCAGCGAATCGCAAAGCTGCCTGGCTTCGATGTCCAGGTCATACAGCACTTCCATATGATCGGAAATAAAGCTGACCGGCGCGAGCACCACCGAACTCGCCAGACCGCGCGCCTTCACCTCGCGCAGATAGTCCAGAATGTCCGGCTCCAGCCAGGGCTGTCCCGGTGCGCCGCTGCGGCTTTGATACACCAGCGCATCGTTCGTGATGCCCAGCCGCGACGACACCAGCTTCCTCACTTCCTGCAGCTGCAGCACATAGTCACACGAGTTCGCCATCGAAATCGGAATGCTGTGCGCCACATAGACAATCTGAGTATTCTGCCGCGCCGCGGCAGGAAGCTCGTCGCAGCGCATCACGCAACCGCTCCTCCGTGGCCTCAATGAATCCCGGATGGTTGAAGAACGCGCGCAGCTTGTCGACCTCTGGTGCACCCGAACCAACTTCATCCTGCGCGCGCGCAATGTCTTCGCGGTATTGCCGGCATCCCGAGTAGGAACTGTATGCGGAGGTGACGAAGGCGAGCGCTCGGCGAATGCCGTCCCGCTTCATTTGTTGCAGAGTCTCGGCCAGCATGGGATGCCAATTGCGATTGCCCCAGTAGACAGGGACCTTCGGTCCATGCTGTGCCAATTCGCTCTCGAGTGCGGCAATCAATTCACGGGTCTGCTGGTTGATCGGACTCTTGCCGCCAAAATGGTAATAGTGCTCGGCGACCGCCAGCATACGCTCCCGCGGAACATTCCTTCCGCGCAGAACGTTTTCCAGGAAAGGAATCACATCCTCCGGGCACTCGGGCCCGCCGAAGGAGACAACCAGAATCGCGTCGTAATTCATTCGTCTCGCTTGCCCTTGAATAATCAGATGAACGTTGCTGCCAGCCGCTATTTGCCCCCTGCGGCTACGCCGGACGGATCCGTTTTTTCAACTGCGTTCAACGACAGCGATCGATCCAGTGATATATCCATTTCCGTGAACCGCGGAATGATGACGTCCCGCCCATGACGCGTCGCCAGGTAGATTGCCGAGACGCAACCCGCGACGATGCGGCCCGTCCCCGCCGTCGACACATCCGTTGCCGTCGATACGATGGCTTCAATCACCAGTTGGATTCCGTCGTCAGCGACCTTCGCAAATCCGGCAGTCACGCCCAGATTGATCGCCATCCATGCTTTGCCGGGCTTCTCTCCGCGCAGTCCGCCCTCGGCATCAATCCTCGTGTGCGATCTCTCGTTCAGCTCCGCCCCCGCGATCGAGGCGACGATTGGGAGACGGTTTCCCTCCGGCAGCGTGATGTCGGTGAAGCCCAGATACAAAGATCCGGCCCGGCTCAGCATGCGTGGTGGAGTCTTCTTGATGACCTTGCCTTCAAACAATGTGCCCGCAGGCAGTACAACTTTGGAATTCAGAAGCACCGGCTCGAGCAATCTCGCCTGTACCGGATCGCCGGGATTGCTCTTCGACGCGCTCACATTGCCCAACAGCAGAATCTTGCATCGCGTTCCCGCCGGAAGAGTTTCCGGATGGTCAGAGTTTGGCGTCGAAGCCAACTCGTCTTTGCTGTTCGCCGCCTGTGCTGTGTTGTCAACTCCGACAGCTTCGAGCACCATCATGGGTGTTTGCATCTTTTTTGCGTCGGACTTAGGTGCTTCGACCGAACCGGTTTCCGCGCCGCCTTGCTGGGGCGACTTGCCCTTCTTCGCTTTGGGATGGATTTCGTGCATGCGGCTCACCGAGATGACCGAAACATTCAGAGAACGCTCGTCGGAGGCCTGAATGATCGTGGCGCTCTTGAAGATCGGATAGCTCTCATGACGAGGAGTGAACGCATTCACGACCCAAGGCCAGTGGTCGTTGCGAGCGCGCTTCCTCTTCTCCAAATGATCCACCGTGAGCCGAACCGGGCTGCCCGAGGAAAACATCTTGTGATCGGAGGAATAGACATCTCGCGACAGACTGCCC
This sequence comes from uncultured Acidobacteriaceae bacterium, assembly GCA_963731405.1. Lineage (GTDB taxonomy): Bacteria > Acidobacteriota > Terriglobia > Terriglobales > Acidobacteriaceae > Sulfotelmatobacter. The sequence goes on from CAVSVS010000010.1 coordinate 50,073, forward strand.
TCTACGACGTCACCAGGTTTCAATCGTGACATTTTGACAGGATGGGCGAGTTGCACCTTAATGTACAAACCAGAGTCAGCCGCGGCTTTCGGCGCGTCGCCCGCAGCGGCGTCGTCGGAGGCAGTACAAACTCTTGGAAAAGCTGCCAGCCCCGCTACAATCAAAACGAGCGTCGCTATCTTCCATTGCAGACCTTTGGTCATGGTGTTCTCAGTCCCTTGCTTTCCTCTGATTAGAAAACGGCTACTTTGCTTTCCGACGGTGCGAAACCCAAGCGGCTTTGACGGTGGAATGGGGGAAACTGGTGCGCCCGGAGAGATTCGAACTCCCGGCCTGTTGCTCCGGAGGCAACCGCTCTATCCAGCTGAGCTACGGGCGCTTGGTAATTACAGTTTACACGGGGAAAGGAAACAGCTTCAATCACAACCTTCGTCGGACTGCACGGAGGAATACGACCGCCAAATAGTAGTTATGGCTCTGGGACAAACTGGGCGTGCTAAGTCTCAAGCTGCCCGCAGTTGCAGCAAGCCATCGCGTCTGCAGCGCCGAAGCTCAGCGGACACGACACGGTCAAATTTGATGTGGAATTTGTTACTAGTAACGATCGCGCCGTCCGCCGCCGCCGCCGCCCCGGCCGCCGCGATCTCCGCGATCTCGCCCGCCACCACCACCACCGCCGCCACTGCGTTCTGTCTTGGGGCGCGCTTCATTGACGTTGATCGTGCGACCCCCGACCGACGATCCGTTGAGAGCCGTAATGGCCTTCTCACCATCTTCATTGCTGGTCATCTCGACGAATCCGAAACCGCGGGAGCGCCCCGTGTCTCGATCGGTCATGATGCTCACGCGATCCACTTGCCCGAACGGTTCAAACAGCTGACGGAGTTCGTCTTCGTTGGTGTTGAAGCTCAGGTTCCCCACGAAAATATTCTTCACGCGTCTGCCTCTGCATTGAGCTGTCGGAAGTGCGAGCAATTCGGCGGACTTGGCAGGTCGGGAGGGCCGTTCCTGAAAATCGAAACCGGAGCTGGCGAACAGTCAAATGCGGGGAGGAGTATAGCAGGTTTCTTAAAGCTCACTTGTCAATTCGATCTCAAAGTGAGAATGCGTCTTGCGCCCCGACGAGTTAGCACTCGTCCACCTTCCAATAGCCCTCTGAATGAAATCCCATTTGCAGCAGGCGGTTCTTCGGATCGTGTCGTTTCCCGCAACCCGGACAGATGAGATAGCGTCCCCACGCGGTGCCTTGGTGGTCGTAATTCTCCGCCACAGCAAATGTTGTTCCACAGCTGCAGGGAACGAGGAACATGCGCAGCGAAGCCTTGCTCTTTACACTCTTTTCCTTTTCGGGCTTGTGCCGAGGTTTCACGACTCTTCAACAGTTGCGTACGAACTTTTCTTGCGCTTGTTCGACTGCAAAGTTTTCTTGCGAAGCCGAAGTGACTTCGGCGTGATTTCGACGAACTCGTCGTCGGCGATGAACTCAATGGCTTGTTCCAGGTTCAACGGACGGAAGGGCACGAGTCGAATGGCTTCGTCGGCTGTCGACGCGCGCATGTTCGTCAGCTTCTTCTCGCGCACGGCGTTGACGTCGAGATCGGTATCCTTGGCGTTCTCGCCGATGATCATGCCTTCGTACAGATCAATTCCGGGCCCCACGAAGAGCTCACCGCGCTCCTGCAATCCCCACAAGGCATATGCGGTTGAAACTCCAGCGCGGTCGGCGATGAGCGCGCCGGTGAGCCGGTGCGGAATCTCACCCTGCCATTCGGTGTAACCATCGAACAGCGCATTCATCACGATGGTTCCGCGCGTGTCGGTGAGCAATTGACTGCGGAGGCCGATCAACCCGCGACTTGGGACGCGGAATTCGATCCGTACGCGCCCGTAGCCGTGATTGTGCATGTTCGTGACTTCGCCCTTGCGCGATCCAAGTTGCTCCATCACGACGCCGACGAAGTCTTCGGGCACGTCGACCGTCAGATGTTCCACCGGTTCCATCAGCTTGCCGTCGATGCGCTTGGTCACAATCTCCGGCTTACCCACCATGAGCTCGTAACCCTCGCGCCGCATCATTTCAATCAGGATAGAGAGCTGCAGTTCGCCGCGCCCCAGCACTTTGAACGAATCTGTCGTGCCGGTATCTTCAACCCGCAATGAAACGTTGGTGAGGAGTTCCTTTTCCAGGCGCTCTCGCAGATTGCGTGACGTAACGTAGGTGCCATCTTTTCCCGCGAACGGGGAAGTGTTCACTGTGAACAACATGGCAATCGTAGGTTCATCGATCGCGATGTGCGGCAGCGGAGCAGGGTTCTCGACCTCGGTAATGGTCTCGCCGATCGTGATTCCTTCAACACCTGCGACCGCGATGATGTCGCCCAACTCTGTTTCAGTGATGTCCGTTCTTTTCAATCCCGAGAAGGAGAACAACTTCGTGATCTTGGTCTTGTGCAACGTTCCATCAAGCTTGGCAATGGCAACTTCTTCGCCGGTAAACATCTTCCCGTTGAAGACGCGCGCGATCGCCAGTCGCCCCAGGTAGTCGCTGTAATCGAGATTCGCCACAAGAATCTGCAGAGGACCCGAAACATCCCCTTTGGGATGAGGAATCGTCTTGATGATCGCATCGAACAGCGGGCGCAAGTCGGTGCCGCCGCCCTTGATGTCCGTGGTGGCCGTGCCAGTCTTGGCATTGGTGTAGAGCACAGGGAAATCGATTTGTTCTTCCTTCGCATCCAGATCGATAAACAGGTCGTAAATTTCGTTTAGCACTTCCTGAGGCCGTGCGTCCGAGCGATCGATCTTGTTGATGACCACGATCGGAGGCAGGTGCGCCTCCAGCGCCTTGCTCAATACATAGCGCGTTTGGGGCAGGGGACCTTCGCTGGCATCCACCAGCAGCATGACGCCGTCGACCATCTTGAGCGCTCGCTCCACCTCCCCGCCGAAGTCGCTGTGGCCCGGTGTGTCGACGATGTTGATCTTTACGTCGTGGTAGAAGATCGCGGTGTTCTTGGCCAGAATCGTGATGCCGCGTTCCCGCTCCAGTTCGTTCGAGTCCATGACTCGTTCGACGTGATGTTCGTTGGAGCGAAACGTGCCGCTCTGCTGCAGCATGGCGTCAACCAGCGTCGTCTTTCCGTGGTCGACGTGGGCAATAATTGCGATGTTGCGAATACCTGAACTCAAAAAGGTTCCTTCCCAAAATATGGTGTACTACCACTTTACTATGAGGGGGATGAAACGACCATGGATACTGCTTTTTGTGGGGACAGCCGCCCTCGGCTGTCCGGTCGAGCGAAGCTCGCCAGTTCACAACGCTAGTTCTTCACCGGCGCTGCGCTTTCGATCAGCTCAGCGCCGACCTCTGCGCTCCCTTCGGCGCGCACGCGCAGCCGGTACCAAACCACAATCGTCACCAGCGAAAATACAAAGATAATGGTCGACACTGCATTGATCTCAGGAGTGATGCCGCGCCGCAGCCGTCCCCAGATTTCGAGCGGGAGCGTGTTGTCGCGGCCAATGAGGAAGAAGCTGACCGCAATCTCGTCCATCGAAAGCGTGAAAATCAGCAAGGCCGCGCCGATGATCGGCAGCTTCAGATTTGGCACCGTCACCCGCCAGAACGTCTGCCAGTAATTCGCCCCCAGATCGAGCGACGCTTCTTCCTGCGCCCGATCGAGTTTCTGCAACCCGGCAAAGACTTCGGTGGTCGCGACGGAAATCAAAGCTGTCCCGTGCCCAATCACAATGGTCAGCAGACTGAGGTTCGCACCCATCACGTTGAAGAGCATAAGGAGCGAGAGGCCAGTGATAATGCCTGGCAGGATTAGCGGCAACAGTACCAACCGCCGAAACAAAGCCTTGCCTGGAAATTGCGCCCGGTCGAGGGCGAGCGCTGCCGGGATTCCAAACGCCAGTGAGATCCCCATCGCCGCGAACGCAACCTGCAGGCTGTTGAGAACCGAATCCCAGATCGCGCCATCCGCGAACAACATGCGATACCAATCGAGCGTGAGATGATGCGGCGGAAACCCTCCCACGCCTTGACCGTTAAACGAATAAAGAACGAGGACAGCAATCGGCAGATAAAGAAATGAAAACACCAAGAACGCATGCGCCAGCAGCCACCGCGAGCGAGGATGATTGTTCGCGCCACTCACGAGAAACTCCATTTCTTTTCCAGTCGCTCTGAAAGAAACAGCAGGCTCACCACAATCACCAGCATGCCCAGCGAGATCGCGGCGCCCAGGGGCCAGTTGTAAGCCGCACCGAATAAGCTGACGACGATATTCGAAATCATGATGCCGCTCGGCCCACCCAGCAGCAAAGGCGCGAGAAAGTCGCCGAGGCTCAAGACGAAAGCAAAGGTCGCTCCAGCGACAACCCCGGGAATCGACAGTGGAAAGATCACCTTCCAGAACGTCTGCGCAGGCGTCGCGCCCAGATCATGCGACGCCTCAACCAGGTTGCGTGGAACGTGCTCCAGCGCAGCGTAAATCGGCAAGAAAGTAAACGGCGTATAGATATGCGTAAGCGTGAGCACCACGGCGAATGGGCTGTACAGCAGAAAGTCCAGCGGATGCTGAGCTCAGATGCACATATTGCAGCAGCGTGTTGAGCACCCCGTCAGAGCCGAGGATTGTCTTCCACGCATACGCCCGCACCAGATAGCTGACCCAGAGCGGGATAATCACCATCTGATACAGGAGATCCTTTCGTTTGCCTGCGTAGAACGAAAGAAAATATGCCAGCGGATATCCCAGCAGCAAGGAGAACATCATCACGCGCGCCGCGATCCACATGGAACGCAGCAGGGTTTGCCAATAGACGGTCTTCTGCAGCAGTTCTTTGTAGTTCTCCAGATTCCATGCATGCACGATCGCCTGATTCGAAGAGACCGACCAGAAGCTGTAGCAGAACATTAGTGCATAGGGCACGAGCAGGAACACGCCCACCCAGAGCAGCGGGGGTGCGGTCACAATCGTCTTGTAAGTGCGGGAGAACATCAGTTCCTTTCAGGCGACTCCCGCACCACCACCGCATCGCTTGCAGAAAACTCGAGTTCCACTTCGCTGTGCATTCCAGTTCCGCTTGCCGTGCGCACGACCAGCACCAGGCCGTCGGAACATTCCACGCGAATCAATTCCGTTGCCCCGTGAAATGCCTGATGCAGCACTCGACCTCGAACGCGCACTACGCCATTGCTAGCGGCTCCCGATCCAGCCAGTCGAATATTTTCGGGACGCAATGACAAAACCACGGCACCATCTGGTAGCGAGGTGCGCCAAGCCAGAGGGCCACAACGCACCTCACCGCCTCGCACGTCGCCCTTCAGCAGATTCGTGTGCCCGATGAACTGCGCGACGTACGCAGTCGCCGGATGGCTGTAAATTTCACGCGGGGTCGCCACCTGTTCCAATTCTCCCGAGCGCAGCAGAGCGATGCGATCCGACATCACCATCGCCTCTTCCTGATCATGAGTCACGAACACGAAGGCAATCCCAACCTCGCGCTGCAAGGATTTCAGTTCCACTTGCATCTGGCGCCGCAGGTTCGCGTCCAGCGCCGATAACGGCTCATCCAGCAATAACAGTCGTGGGCGGTTCACCAGCGCCCGTGCCAGCGCAACTCGCTGCTGCTGGCCGCCGCTGATCTTTGACGGCTTCTTTTTGGCGTGGGCCGTCATCTTCACCTTGTCCAGAGCCTCGGCCACGCGCTGGCGAATCTCTTCCTCTGGCCGTTTCGCCACGCGCAGTCCATACGCTACGTTTTGTTCAACCGTGAGATGAGGAAACAAAGCATAGGATTGGAACACTGTGTTCACGCGCCGGCGGTACGGAGGCTGATGATCGAACCGCTCGCCGCCCATCCACAGTTCGCCGGAACTCGCGTTCTCGAATCCGGCAATGATTCGCAGCAGAGTCGTCTTGCCGGATCCACTTTCTCCGAGGATGGTTAGAAATTCACCTTCTGCGATCTCCAGCGAGACATTGCGCAACACCTCGTGGCCGCCGAACGCTTTGGCAACATTGCGGATGCTGAGCAGGGCTGTTTTTAGGGAAGCCGGTGCGATCGGCGCGGTGGCGGGAGTGATGGGGGATGCCATGGAGTTTTGTTGACAGTCTTGCGTGCTTCCATGAACAGCGACGTTGCTACTGCGCTGCCTTCACGTCGTTCCAAACCTCGGTATACTTCGCGCGCCGCGGGACATCCTGCCAAAAATAAATCCGCTTCTGATAGTTATCTACATCATCAAGATGCCGGATCTTGACTTCGTCGGGCGTCATGAACTGCGCCGCCTGCGGGTTCGCGGGAACATAGTTCGTCTTGTCAGTCACCAGTTTTTGCGTCTTTGCCTCAACCATGTACTCCAGAAACTTCTGCGCGAGTTCCTTATTCTGGCTGGCGGCCGTGATCATCAGGTGGTCGATCCAGCCGGTCGTATTTTCTTTCGGGATGGTTTCGCCGACGGGAAAGTTCGCTTTCTTCAGGTCTGCAGTGTTGAGCGGCCAGCCCATCGCGATTACGACTTCATGGCTCTGAAACAAGTTGGTTAGTTCTCCGCCGGTGGCCCACATCTTGCGGATGTTCGGCTTCAGCTCCAGCAGTTTCTTCTTCACCGCCTCCAGTTGCGGATCAGTCAAGTTGTAGAGCTGCGAGGGATCAGGCTTGTCGTAGCCCAGCACCTGCGCCGCCATGTACACGGTCGACAAATCGTCCCACACAGAAACCTTTCCCTTATATTTCGGATCCCACATCACGCTCCACGAATCTGGAGGCTGCGCGAACGCGGTCGTGTCGTAAATAATGGGGTCCGGTCCCCACATGAATGGCACGCCATACACTTGTCCGTTCGCGCGCACCAGAGGAAGGGAAGTAAGCTGCGGAGAAAGTTGGCTGTAGCTCGGAATTTTTGCGAGATCGAGGGGCGCCGCCAGTCCCGAGGTCGTGATGGAGGTGGCCACGTCGCTTGACGGCGAAATCACATCGTAATTTCCGGCACTGCCGCCACGCAGCTTGGCCATCAGTTCATCACTCGATCCCATGTACGATGCCGTGACCTTGCAATGATTCTGTTCTTCGAAGGCTTTGATGAACGAGGGATCGGCATAGCCTTCCCATACGAGAAGGTTGAGCGTTGGCGTCTTCGAACAGACACTCAACAGCAGTGTCGCGGCCAGCACTGGCAATAAACGCAGAATGCGTCGACCCGTCATCCTTCCTCTTTTCTCTTTCCTTCTAGAACGTGGGTGGAGTATTAATCCACAGCACCAATGTTTCTTTGCGCCCGGGATTCTTCCAGCGGTGCGGCGTCGCACTTTCAAAATAGAAGCTGTCCCCGGGTTTCAGCCGGTATGCTTCGCCTTCCACCGTAATTTCAAGATCTCCGCGCAGTACGTAAATGAATTCTTCACCTTCGTGCGTGTAAGGATCTCCGCTGCCTGCATCGGGCGCGATGCGAAATAGGTGCGGCTCCATTACGGTGTTGCCCCAGGCCAACAGCTCCATGCGCACACCCGCGCCCGCTTCCAGTACCTTTCGCTCCGATGGACGCACCCGGCGCTTGCTGGCTTCCGAGGCATCGAAAAAATCCAAAATGTTTGTTTTGTAGAAGCGTGCGAGCTTACGCAGCGTTCCCACAGACCCGCTCATTTGAGAGCGTTCCAGCGCGCTGAGAAATCCAACGGAAATTCCCACCGCATCCGCCACCTGTGCCAGAGAAAGTCGGCGTCGAGCCCGCAATTGCCTCAGGTGCGCTCCGATCGCGCCGGCATTTCCGTCTGCTGAAGGGCGAACCTTACCTTCACGCTTCAGCAGTTGCACGATCGCGGCTGCATTCAAGCCGCGCACCTTGCGCAAAAAGCGCGCTCGCTTCAACAGCTTCACATCGTCTGCCGTGTAAAGACGATACTTGCTTTCAGTGCGCCGTGGACGCGCCAGCCCAAGGCTCTCCCACGAGCGAATCACCGATGGCGAAACGCCCACCTTGCGGGCTACGTCTCCGATCTTCAAGTAAGGTTCAGCCATGCTGATTGGCATCCATAACAGAAGGAGATCAGAAATCCCGATAAGAAATTTCTATGGGAGGAACCCGTTTTTTTCTCCTTGACAGCCCCGGTACCCCTTCTCTAACCTTGCGGGATTATAGCAAGGTTGTCACTGGATACAAGCAGTCGCTTTTCAACAAAAACAACAAAACTCTCCCGAAGATTCTGGAGGCTCCATGCCGTCACTGCGATCCCGCTCGTCGAGTCAAAGACCGTCTATGGCGTACCTGAAGACTTCGTGTCTGGTCCTTGTTTTCTGCCTCTTCTTCCCATTGCTGCTCGCAGCTCAGGGCACGGGTGGGAGAATTCTCGGTCGCATCTCCGACCCCACAGGCGCGGTTTTGTCTGGAGTGAAAGTCACGGCCACGAATGAGGCCACGAGCGTCGGTCAAGATGTGCAGAGCAACGACAGCGGGGATTTCGTATTCCCTAACATTCCTGTCGGCACTTACTCTCTCAGCTTCGACCTTTCGGGGTTTAAGAAGGCGGTTCGCCGCAGCATAGCGCTCGACGTGAACCAGGTCATCACTTTGAACATGACCATGCAACTGGGCCAGAACCAGGAAGTAGTCGACGTCACTGCCGAGGCTCCCCTGGTCGATACCAGCAGTACGCAGCTTGGGGCGGTCGTCAACAATCGCTCAGTGAACGAGTTGCCCCTCAACGCCCGCGACAGCTACCAGTTCTTGCAGTTGCAGCCGGGAGTGCAATCGCAATTGGGATCAAGCGGGGGAACGTTTTATGGTAGCGACAGCGCGGGCTCCGTGTCCGTCAATGGTGGCCGTGATCGGGCCAACAATTTCAGCGTCAACGGCGGCGACGCAAACGATCAATTCGTCAACCTTCCGACCATTCAGCCTACACCGGATGCCATTGAAGAATTCCGCGTGATCAGCAACACCTTCGATGCCGAGTATGGCCGCAACTCCGGTGCAGTGGTCAACGTGGTTACCAAGTCCGGCACCAACCAGTGGCACGGCAATGTTTACGAATACTTCCGTAATAAGGTTCTGAACGCACAGGGTTACTTCAATACGGTTAAGCCGCAGTTTAACCAGAATCAGTTTGGCGGAACGTTCGGTGGACCAATCAAAAAAGACCGAACCTTCTTTTTCGTTTCTTACGAGGGACGCCGATTGCGCCAAGGTGTTTCGGGCGAGATTGTGGCGGTTCCTGGCTCCGGGGAACTTCCGAGTGGTGCGGGGAGTGTGTTCGCCGGCGGCTTTCCGGATTTCTGGGCCGATGGCCAGACGGTCAACGGCATCAGTGATCAGTTCGTCGCCGATGCTCTGAATGGCAGGCCGGGCTGCACCGCTGCCATCACTAGTCTTGGTGGTCAGGCGCCAGCTTCCGGCGTCGCCTGGAATCAGATATTCCCGACCGTGGGCGGCAATGCCACGATTCCCACCCCGTGCATGGACCCGGTCGCGATCGACATGCTGCGCTTCGTTCCTTCCGCGAACCGCCCCGATGGCACCTATCAGGCGGTCCCGTCCGCCGCCGATACTCAAAACCAGTTCACGTTCCGATTCGATCATCACATCAACGCACGCCAGAGTTTCAGTTTCTACTACTACTTCACGAACGATACAAACTTTCAGCCGTTCTATAACTTCCAGGCCTCGGGAGCCAATGTTCCGGGCTTCGGAGCAAATGTCGGGTCCCGCTACCAGCAATTCAATCCAAGCCATACCTGGACCATCAGCAACTCCCTGGTCAATGAATTCCGTTTTACTTATATGCGAGAAGGCCAGTTAACCTTCCAGCACCCGCAGGTGACCGGGGCAGTACAGGATTCGTGCTCCTCGGCAGCAGCTCAGGCGGTCTGTTTCAACGGAACGTCCGACTCTTCTGCCATAAACTCGCTCATTGCGTCGACTGGCATTGATCCGACCAAGGCCGGCATTACCACAGGCTTGCCTCCCAGTCACACAGGGGTTCCCTTCATTAACGTCTCTGGTGGATTTGCCATCGGAAACGGCTGGGAGGGTGAATTGCCACAGGTCGGAAACTCGTTCATGTGGGCGGACAGTCTGACTTGGGTCAAGGGAAATCACCAATTTAAGTTTGGCGCCGACGTTCGCCGCGCCCGTTTCGACCAGACTCTTTATTACAACGTGAGCGGCCAGGCAACGTTCGACGGTTCAACCTCCAACTCGGTCCAGTACAACGATAACTATGCCGGCTACCTGCTTGGCCTGGCCGATAGCTACACACAAGGATCCGCACAGCGAGAAAACGTGCGCAACACAGGCGTCTATCTGTTTGCGCAAGACAGCTGGAAGCTGAGACCGTCAATAACGCTGAATTACGGTCTGCGATGGGAACTGGACACTCCTCTGACAGATGTTCTTCACCATGTGCAAACGTTCCGCCCGGGTCAGGACACGACTCAGTATCCCTGCGTTCTGACGCCGGACGAGCAGGCGAGTTTTGGAGTCAGCACCTGCGCCGATGCCGGCGTGATGCCCACGGGTCTCGTGGTTCCCGGCGACCAGGGCGTGCCCGCCGGGATGACACAGACCTATTACAAGGCCTTCGCTCCCCGCGTTGGAATCGCCTGGAGCCCGGGAAGTTCCGGCAAGACCAGCATTCGCGCCGGGTGGGGAATGTTTTACAACCCGATGGAGCAGCTCGTCCTCGAACAGTTCGGCGCAGAGCCCCCCTTTGGCGGCAGCACGTATGTGGCCTCCACCTTTCTTAATACGCCATTTGTGCCCCAGGCTGGTGGGTACGTCACTCCGAATCCATTCACCGGCATCCTAAGTCCTAAGCCGGGGACGCCTACGGACTGGGCAAGCTTCCGCCCGATGTTGCTCTACGGTGACTTCCAGCCGAAGATGCGGACGCAATACACCGCTCAGTACAACTTCACAATTCAAAGAGAATTGGCCAGGGACCTCGTGCTTCAAGTCGGCTATGTGGGGTCGCAAGGTCACCGCTTGCTGGCGTCGCATGACATCAACGCGGCGAATCCGCAAACTTGCTTGGATATCGCCACCCTCGCCAATAACAACCCCAACAGCGTGTTTTCTTACGGGTTGCAGGGAACTTGTGGTCCTTTTGCTGAAGATAACCAGTTCACCGTCACTCTCCCCTCCAGCAATGGCAGCCTGCTGCCAAACGGATTCCATCTGCCCACTGGAGCGACTGTGCAGGCTGCGGGACAAACCCTTAACCTGGTAGGTCTCCGACCCTACTCCTCTCCCAATTGCAATGCGTTGACGGGTGTGGGTTGTCCGCTGGACGGTATTCCAGTGTTCAGCAATATTTTTGCCGAGGATACGATCGCAGCGTCTGCGTACAACTCGTTCCAGGCGAGCTTGGAGAAGCGCTTTTCGCACGGTCTGCAGTTCCAGGCGGCATACACCTTCAGTAAATCGCTCGACTGGGCATCCAGCTTCGAAGAGACCGTGAATCCGTTCAACTACCGCGCGAGCCGCGCACTTTCACTGTTCAACTCCGCCCAGCGTTTCGTGATCAACTACGTTTGGGATATCCCAGTGCGCAAGTACAATGGCTTTGCGGGCAAGGTTCTAAACGATTGGCAGGTCTCTGGAATTATTCAATTCCAGAGCGGCTTCCCAATCCGCCTCCAGACACAGGATGATAGTGAGTTGATCAGTAGTCTCTTCTTCCTGGGAGCGGCCGCGCCGCAATTGAACGGGCCCTTGCAGATCGTGGATCCCAAGCAGACCCAGACGTTCAACACCTACAATTACGGGCCTGTCTCCGGTCACTATTACCTGAACGCGGATCAGTCGAAGTTTACCGATCCCACTCTCGGAACTTTCGCCACGACCCCTCGCTCGGTGTGCTGCGGTCCAGGTGAGAACCAGTGGGACATCACTGTGTCGAAGAGGATTACACTATCGGAGAGGAAGTATTTCCAGTTCCGTGCTGACGTGTTCAACCTGTTTAACAAAACAGAGTTCGTTAACCCGGACGGCAATTTTTCCAACTCAACGTTCGGTCAGGTGCTGCAAGCTCGCGATCCGCGCCTGTTGCAATTTGCTTTGAAGTTCTACTTCTAGTCCTACAAAACCCGGGCGGCTTCTACCGCCCGGGCAATCTAATGGCCCGCTTGCCCAATGAAGCAGCCGGCCTGAGTTTTCCCGGAGCAATTCGATGTATCCCGATCTGCAGAAAGAACTCGCCACCTTCGAGCGGCGAACGCCCAAGTCCGCCGAAGCGCACAAAAAGAATCTCAAGCGTATTCCTCTCGGAGTCGCCAGCAACTATCGCGCTTACGATCCCTGGCCGATTTTCGTAAAGGAGGCCAGCGGCAGCAAATTCCGCGATCTCGATGGCAATGAATACATCGATCACAACCTGACCTTCGGCGCGCTCATGGCCGGACACTGCCATCCCGCGGTCATGAAGGCCGTCGAGAAGCGCCTCACGACCGGCACCATGTTCGGCATGCCGCATGACATGGAGTGGGAACTCGCCGAGGAAATCTGCACCCGCTTTCCTGTAGAGATGTGCCGCTTCGGTAACAGCGGCACCGAAGTGACCATGCATGCGATTCGGTTGGCCCGCGCCGCGACCGGGCGTGACAAGATCGTCAAGTTCGAGGGCGCCTACCACGGACTGCACGACAGCGCTCTAGTCAGCGTCAAGCCACATGCTCCCGATTACGGAGACATCCATGCTCCAACCTCAGTTACCGGCGGCCTCGGTGTGCCGAAGTCTGCCATCGCGAATGTGCTCATTGCCACCTTTAACGATCTCGCCACCGTCGAGCGTCGGTTCAAGGAAAATCCCGGTGAAATCGCCGCGATCATCCTCGAGCCGATTCTCATGAATGTTGGTCTCTGCATTCCGCAGCCTGGTTTCCTGAAGGGCCTGCGCGAGATCTGCGATAAACACGGCGCGCTGCTGATCTTCGACGAAGTGAAGACCGGTGCCAAGCTCGGATGGGGCGGCGCGAGTGAATACTTCGGCGTTCACCCTGACATGATCTGTCTCGCCAAATCGATTGGCGGAGGCTTGCCCCTGGCTGCATTCGGCACGAGCACGTCGGTGATGGACCTGATCTCGCAACATAAGGTCTTCCACGGCGGCACCTACAACACGAATCCGGTCTCGATGGCGGCGGGCCTCGCAACGTTCCGTGAAGTTCTCACTCGCGAGAACTACGCCAAAGTCGACAAGCTCGGCAAGAAGTTGACGGATGGCTATCGCGCGACCATCGCGAAAGTTGGTCTGCAAGCCTACATCGCGCAGGCCGGAGCCAACGGTGCGCTCATGCTCTATCCCAAAGAAATTCGTAACTACCGCGACTGGGAGGCGATCGACATCGACCTGTGGCGTCACTACTGGTTCGGCATGGTCAATCGCGGCGTGATGGCTCAGCCCTACTGGTGGGATGAGCAATGGACGATTTCGGTCCAGCACACCGAGGCCGACATCGACAAACACCTGGCAGCGTTCAACGACATCGCAGCCTCGCTGGCGAAAGCGCAGCAAGAACGCGCCGCCCCAGTAGCAGTGGCGCACTGAGTTCACGTAGGGGCGAACGCAATTCGTCCGCCCCTGCTTGCACAACTGATGGTTGTCATCCTGAGGCGCCTGCTTTTGGCGCCGAAGGACCTGAGCGAACCGGGCGAGGCGTCGCGGTCTTTGCGACGCAATAATCGCGCGTTTGGTTCGCATCCTTATCGAGAATTTTGTCCACCGCCGCCCAACCCGACCAGCCGCACCTGATCCGCGCCCTAGGCCGCCGCGATCTCGTCCTGCTGTTCGTAGTCGCTGTCTTCAATTTGAATGTAGTTCCGTCCATCGCAGCGAACGGCGGCGTCACGATCTGGCTTTGGATCATCTCTCTTCTCCTCTTCTTCTGGCCTCAAGGCATCGCCGTCATCGAACTCGCGCACCGTTATCCCGGTGAAGGCGGCGTCTACCTCTGGGCCAAAGAAGTCTTCGGCGACTTCCACGGATTCCTCTCCGGCTGGTGCTACTGGACCAACAACATGCTCTACGTGCCGACGGTCATGCTGTATTTCGTTGGTGTGTCGGTCTATGCGCTTGGTCCTGGCCACCAGGGTCTGCCCGATAACAAACTGTTCGCCGCGTGCGTTTCGCTTTCACTGCTTTCGTTACTCACCCTGCTCAACATCCTCGGCCTCGGGGTAGGGAAGTGGATCAATAACATCGGGGCCGTTGGGACTTTCATCGCGGCCGCCGTTCTGGTCGGCCTGGGTGTTGTGATCTGGTCGCGCTTTGGCTCGGGCATAACCGCCGCGGATTTCAAGGTTCCTGCCAACCCGCGCTTCGTTTTGAATTCATTCGGTGTGATCTGTTTCGGCCTGGTTGGTCTGGAACTCGCGTCTGTGATGGGCGATGAGATTCAGGACCCGCGCCGCACTCTTCCTGGCGCTGTTGCATGGGGAGGGCTGCTATCCGGCACGCTCTACATCGCCGCGACGATGACATTACTGATCGCGGTGGGCAAGAACGTGAATGTTCTGCAAGGAGTCGTACAGGCAGTGACCGGGATGGCTGATCGGGTCGGCGTCAGTTGGATCAGTATTCCGTTTGCTCTCATGCTTAGCTTAGCCATCGCTGGCATCGGTTCGGCCTGGATCGGCGGGTGCTCGCGCATACCGTTCGTCGCCGGCCTCGATTCCTACATGCCGTCGTGGTTGGGCAATATCCACCCGCGCTACGCAACGCCGTACGCTGCGCTCATCGTGCAGGGAATTGTTTCCGCGGTTCTGGTGATTTTGAACTTCGCTGGCGCCGGAGTGCAGGAAACGTTTCAGAAGCTGTTGTCGCTCGCTGTGGTGCTGCAACTGGTCCCATTCGTGTATATGTTCGGCGCGTTAGTGAAGTTTGCGGTGACGGAATCGGCGCCGAAAGGCCAGTACGGTCGCGTCACTCTATTTCTCGCCGGGACCAGTGGATTTCTAACGACGATCCTCGGCATCGCAATGGTATTTTTCCCTGCCCAGCAGATCACTTCGCTGTGGCAGTACGAGTTGTGGATGTTCGGCGGTACTTTGTTCTTCATCGGTCTGGCCGCATTCTTTTTCTTCGTCTACGGCCGCCGCAAAGCGTTAAAGCGAATTCCGCTTGCGGCGATCGCATCACCGTTACCGGCAAGCGAAGTTCGCCGTTGAATGTTTTTTGATTTTGATCCATGTGGGGACAGCCGCCGTCGGCTGTGCTGCGAGCGCCGCTCGCTCGCGAGGTTAGGGAAGAGATTCGTATCAGGGCGCGGCTTTAGCCGCGCCGTTTGAGGCGCATAAAAGATCGGGGCTTTAGCCCCTGCAGGAGGCCACGATGCCCAGCGGAGTGCAGACCGACGTAAAGACTTATCAGATGTTCATCAACGGCGAATGGGTTTCCAGCAAGTCCGCGAAGACCTTCCCGGTTTACGATCCTTCGACGGAAGAGGTCATCGCGCAGGTACCCGACGCCGCCTCCGACGACGTGAACCGTGCCGTCGCCGCTGCCAAATCCGCTTTCGAAGACGGGCCCTGGGCATCCACCACGGCGCAAGAGCGAGGACGCGTCCTGTTCCGTCTCGCCGACAAGATCCGCCAGAACCTGCCTGCGCTCGCCGAACTCGAGTGCCGCAACACCGGCAAGCCCATTGTCGAAGCCGAGTACGACATTACTGACGTGGCTACGTGCTTCGAATATTACGGCGGACTTGCTACCAAGGTGGTCGGGTACGTCAATCCGGTTCCCGACAATGCGATGTCGCTCACGCTGAAAGAGCCCGTCGGCGTTGCCGGACAGATCATTCCGTGGAACTATCCCCTGCTAATGGCGGCATGGAAGCTCGCGCCCGCTCTAGCAGCCGGTTGTACTTGTGTGCTCAAGCCGGCCGAGCAGACGCCCCTTACAGCCCTCGAATTCGCTAAACACTTCGCGGACTGCGGTCTTCCGCCGGGCGTGGTCAACATCGTCACGGGCTTCGGGGAATCCTGCGGGGCTCCGCTGGTTCAGCATCCCGACGTCAATAAAATTGCTTTCACCGGCAGTGCTGCCGTCGGCAAGATTATCGTGAAGCAGGCCGCCGACACGGTGAAGCGCGTTACCCTCGAACTCGGTGGCAAATCTCCCAATATCTTTTTCGCCGACGCCGATTTCGAAGCTGCCATCGACGGCGCACTCTTTGGTGTCTTCATCAATCAGGGCGAAGTTTGCTCGGCCGGCAGCCGCATTCTGGTGCAGAAATCTATCTACAAGAACTTCGTCGACGCCATGGCGGAGAAGGCCAAGAAGATCAAACTCGGTCCGCCACTCGATCGCGAAACCAAGATGGGCGCGCTGGTCAGCAAAGAACAATACGACCGCGTGAACTCCTATCTCGAGATTGGCAAGAAAGAAGCCAAGGTAGCCTCGGGTGGCGGACGCCCTGAAAAGTTCGCCAAGGGATACTACGTGCAGCCGACAATCTTCTACGACGTGAAAAACAGCGACCGCATCGCTCGCGAGGAAATCTTCGGCCCCGTCGCCGCCGTGATTCCGTTCGAGGACGAAAAGGATGCGCTGAAGATCGCCAACGATTCTCCCTATGGGTTAGCGGCAGCGGTCTGGACTCGCGATATTTTCAAAGCCATGCGTGCCGTGAAAGCGCTGCGCGCTGGCATCGTCTGGGTCAACCACATGCAGCCCACGTACGTCGAAGCGCCGTGGGGAGGCTACAAGCAATCCGGCTTCGGCCGCGAACTCGGCCCTTGGGGTATCGAAGAATACCTCGAAACCAAGCAGGTCCACATCAATCTGAACGAAGCACCGATCGGCTGGTACTAATGAGCAGTGGCCAGTGGTTCGTGATCGGTGGCCAGAATCAAATTCTTAAACTGGACTCTGGTCACTGACCATTGGCCACTAGGATCCGAAGATGTCGACAATTCAACTTCGCACACCCATTCCCGGCCCCAAGTCCAAGGCGCTCTCCGAACGCCGCGTGAAAGCCGTGCCCCGCGGCCTTTCGCACGGCACGCCGATCTACGTTGCTAAAGCGGAAGACGCCTGGCTTGAAGATGTCGATGGCAACCGCTACCTCGATTTCGCAGGCGGCATCGGCTGCCTTAACGTCGGCCATCGCCAGGAACCTGTTCTAAAGGCCGTGAAGGACCAACTGGACCGCTTCCTGCACACCTGCGTGCAGGTCACGCCCTATGAGAACTATGTCCGCCTCGCCGAGCGCATGAACGAAGTTACTCCGGGAAAGTTCGAGAAGAAGACCATTTTCGTGAACACTGGCGCCGAGGCCGTCGAAAATGCAGTCAAGATTGCGCGCGCGTACACGAAGCGCCCCGGTATCATCGCGTTCGAAGATGCGTTCCACGGCCGCACCATGATGACGCTTGCTCTCACTAGCAAGACGCATCCGTACAAGGCAGGGTTCGCGCCGTTTCCCAGCGAGGTCTATCGCGTTCCGTTCGCTTACTGCTATCGCTGCTCCTACAACTTGAAGTATCCGTCATGCGATCTTTACTGCGCACGCCATCTCGAAGACACGTTCAAGCGTGTGGTAGCCAACGAGGAAGTCGCGGCCGTGATCGCCGAACCGGTTCTGGGAGAAGGCGGATTCGTTGCGCCTCCTCCCGACTACTTCAAGGTGCTGATTGACCTTTGTCACAAACACGGCATTCTCTTTATTGCCGACGAAGTCCAGTCCGGCTTCGGGCGCACTGGAGCGCTCTTTGCGAGCGAACGCTACGGTATCGAACCGGATCTTATCGTGACAGCAAAATCGCTCGGTGGCGGACTGCCGCTCGCCGCGGTCACCGGACGCGCGGAAATTATGGATGCTCCAGGCCCCGGCGGTCTCGGTGGAACGTTTGCGGGCAATCCGCTTTCCTGCGCCGCAGCCTTGGCAGTGCTTGATTTGTTCGAGCGAGAGAACTTGCTGGAACGTGCTAACCAACTGGGCGAGCGCTTCCAACACCGGGCTCGCGAGTGGCAACGCCGATGGCCCATCGTTGGCGACGTGCGGGGCCTGGGCGGCATGCAAGCGATCGAACTGGTGCAGTCTCAGGAATCAAAGATTCCAGCTACTGACGAAACCAAGAAGATCACGCAATATTGTTATGAACACGGATTGATCACGATCACGGCTGGGACATATTCCAACGTGATTCGTGTTCTGGTCCCGCTGGTTGCTACCGATGCGCAGATCGACGAGGGCTTATCTGTGCTTGAGGCCGCGCTGGCTGCGGTGTGCGACAAGAAAGGCGCAGTCGCGCAATTAGTTTAGAAGGCTGCATCCTGTGAGAGGAAGGCCAACCGCAGTCGAAGGATCTCTATAAGCGGTATCATTTATCTTGCAGCAGCAGGGAATTCTCAGAGCGCCATTGATGACCATGAATTCCCAGTAGCACATTCTTCGCGATAGCAGAGGCGTCATCATGACCGTAGCCGCACCTCCCGCCACCAAGCTGACGAACTACATCAACGGCCAGTGGACCGACTCGCGCAGTTCGGAATGGCGCGACGTAGTCAATCCCGCCACGGGCGAGCTCCTGGCCAGCGTTCCCATGGCCGATGCGGCCGAAGTGGGTACGGTTGTAGAGGCCGCGGCGGCCGCATTTCCAGAGTGGCGACGCACTCCGCCGGAAGATCGCATTCAGCCGCTGTTCAAGCTGAAGATGCTGCTCGAAGAGCACATCGATGACATTGCCCGCACCATCACCATCGAAAATGGCAAGACCTTTACCGAAGCGAAGGCCGAGATGCGCCGCGCCATCGAGAATGTCGAAGTGGCTTGCGGCATCCCGATGATGATGCAGGGTTACAACCTGGAAGATGTTGCCCGCGGCATCGACGAGATGATGATCCGGCAACCCATCGGCGTGACTGCTGCCATCGTGCCCTTCAACTTTCCCGGGATGATCGCGTTCTGGTATCTACCTTATGCCATTGCTACGGGGAACACGTTCATTCTCAAACCGAGCGAACGCGTGCCGCTTACTATGCGATACATCTATGAACTGCTGGCGAAGACTGGCCTGCCGAAGGGCGTCGTCAATCTGGTGAATGGAGGCAAGGCGGTCGTCGATGCGCTCATCGACCATCCGAAGGTGCGAGCGATCAGCTTTGTCGGATCGACGCCGGTGGCGCGGTACATCTACGCGCGTTCGGGCGAGCAAGGGAAGCGGTGCCAGTGCCAGGGGGGCGCGAAGAACCACGTTGTTGTTCTTCCCGATGCGGATATGCCGATGGCGACGCAGATCATCAGCGATAGCGCGTTTGGCTGTGCGGGACAGCGGTGTCTCGCCGTCTCCGTCGCGGTTACGATCGGCGAAGCGCAGAAGACGTTCCGCGATTCGATTGCCGACGCTGCCTCGAAACTTCGGGTTGGCAACGGGCTTGAAGATGGCGTGCAGATGGGACCGGTCATCACCGCGCAGAGTAAAGAGCGCGTGGAATCGTTGATCGGGGTCGGCGAGAAGCAGGGCGCGAAAGTTCTGCTCGACGGGCGCAACTCGAAGATCCCGAAATACGAATCCGGCAACTTCGTGAAGCCCACAATCCTGGACGATGTTCCGAAGAACAGCGATCTTGCCGACACCGAGATCTTTGGTCCTGTGCTCAGTCTCGTGCATGCCGACAACATGGACGAAGCTCTGGCATTCCTCGAGCGTAGTGCGTATGGCAATCAGGCATCGCTGTTTACGTCGAGCGGATCAGCCGCGCGGCGCTTCCGCTACGAAGCGCCTGCGGGCAACATCGGCATCAACATAGGAGTCGCCGCGCCCATGGCGTACTTCCCGTTCAGCGGATGGAAGAACAGTTTCTTCGGCGACCTGCATGGCCAAGGGCGCGATGCCATCGAGTTCTACACCGACAAGAAGGTTGTGGTCGAACGCTGGGCCAAAGAGCACAGCCGCAAGTTCTAACCATTACCACGGAGACACAGAGTCACGGAGAAATGCAAGGACAAGATGGCTCATCGTGTTGGTGCCGTAAGAATCACGCCCTGTTTCCTCCGTGTCTCAGTGACTCTGTGGCGAATTCGTTTTCATATTGAGGGACTCTATGACTACTACTGTGACTGATTCTATCGAGAAGATGACTGGCAAGGAAATCGTTGATCTCACCAAGAAACACACACTGTTTGAGTGGTCGGCGCAATCGAAGGTCGATCCTATTCCCGTGGCGAAGGCCAAGGGCATTTACTTCTGGACGCCGGAAGGGAAGCGATTCATCGACTTCAACAGCCAGTTGATGTCGGTGAACATCGGACACGGCGACGAACGCGTCATCGCCGCGATCCATGAACAGGCGCAGACTCTTGCCTATGCCAATCCGTTCATGGCGACTGAGCCGCGTGCGCGGCTGGGTGCGAAGCTTGCCGAGATTACTCCCGGCGACATCGATACATTCTTCTTCACCAATGGCGGCGCCGAGGCGAACGAGAACGCAATCAAACTGGCGCGCTTCTTTACTGGGCGACACAAGATCATGGCGCGTTACCGCTCTTATCACGGCGCGACTGCGGGAGCGATTTCGCTGACCGGCGATCCGCGTCGATGGGCCGCAGAGCCTGGAATTCCGGGCGTGGTGCGCGTGCTCGATCCCTATCACGGCATCGAGCGCGGATGGGAGTCGGCGGAGACGTCGCTGGCGATGATCGAAGAGACCATGCAGCTTGAGGGTCCGCAGACGATCGCGGCATTCATTCTCGAGACGGTGGTCGGAACCAACGGCATTCTCATTCCTCCGGAGGGCTACATGCAGGGCGTACGCAAGCTCTGCGACAAGTACGGCATTCTGATGATCGCGGACGAGGTCATGGCTGGCTTTGGGCGCACGGGAGAGTGGTTTGCGATTGATCACTGGAAGGTTGTGCCTGATCTGATCTGCATGGCCAAAGGGTTGACGGCCAGCTATCTTCCGCTAGGTGCGGTGGGAATGCGGCACCACATTGCGCAGCACTTCCAGGACAAAGTCTTCTACGGTGGGCTGACTTACAACTCGCATCCCATGGGCTGCGCCGCGGCGCTGGCTACGATTCGCGTGTACGAAGAGGATCATCTTATCGATAACGCGAAGAAGATGGGCGCAATCATGAAACAACTTGGAGCGGAGTTGCAGGCGAAGCATCCCTCGGTCGGCGCCGTGCGGTCGATCGGTCTATTTGGGATTGTTGAACTCGTGCGCAGCCGCAAGACGCGGCAGCCGATGGCTCCCTTCAACGGCACTTCCGACGAGATGGCAGCGCTTGGGCGCTTCTTCCGCGAACAGGGGCTGTATACGATTGTGCGTTGGAACTCGTTCTATACGAACCCTCCGCTATGTATTAACGAGCAGCAGTTGCGGGAGGCATTTGCCATCATCGACAAAGGCCTTGAGATTACCGATAAGTCCGTAAAGGATTAGAGAAGTTCTGATTCGGGGGCGAAGGAAACTCCCCTTCGCTCCTTTTATGCCCGTTCACCAATTCGATCAGCTAATCCTTTGGATTCCTCGCCTACCGGAGAAGAGGAACTCAACCCCAGGATTTCGATACACACGTCACCACGACCTGCAGGGTGGTCACTGATAGCAACTTGTACGCCTCAGTTTGCCCATCTCAGTACTCAATGGGACAATAACAAGATATGCAAAAACCGATCACCATTGTGTTTCAACTATTGGCCGCCGGGATGATGCTGCTGGGCAATACCCTGGCGCAAAACACTCCAGCCGCAACGGCTCAACCCACGCAGTCCGCTCCAGCCAAGAAGCCAACCACTTCGGCAACCAAGAAGGCTCCCGTGACGTCGAAAACCGCCACTCCCTTGACCCTGAAGACCCAGAAAGAAAAAGCCAGCTACGCCCTCGGCATGAAGATCGGTAGCGATCTGAAGCGGCAAGGGGTCGGGGCCTCGGTCGACTCTGCTCTGACCGCGCGCGGATTGAGAGATGCCCTGGCCGGCAATAAAACGCTGATCACCGAAGATGAAGAGAAGGCCGCGCTCATGCAATTGCAGACCGAGGTTCGCGGGAACATGGAAGCCAAGGCGCACGAAGCCGGAGCCGCCGCCCGCAAAGAGGGAGAAGCGTTCCTGGCCGCGAATAAGAATAAGGAAGGAGTCGTCACCCTCCCCAGCGGCATGCAATACAAGATCCTAACGGAAGGCAAGGGACCAAAGCCCACGACGAACGACACCGTAACCTGCAACTATCGCGGCACTCTCCTTAACGGCAAGGAATTCGACAGCTCCTATAAGACCGGCAAGCCTGTTTCGTTCCCGGTCAGTGGAGTCATCAAGGGCTGGACGGAAGCGCTGCAATTGATGCCCGTAGGATCAAAGTGGCAGCTGTTTATTCCCGCCGATATGGCCTATGGTGACCGCGGCGCCGGCAACGACATCGGTCCGGGAGAGACCCTTATTTTTGAAGTGGAGTTGGTCTCTATCGGAGAGGAGAAAAAGTAGGCGCTTCAACAAGATCACATCGATCACCGGGGCCGTCTGCATTTGCAGACGGCCTTTTGGTTAGGGTGGTTGGCCTCTAAAGCTCCCTGCGTGCGCCGCCGATGTATAGGGAAGCGAAGAGGGAGAGCAACGTGAAGATTCTCTTAGTGGAGGACAGCAAACCGATTCGAAGGGAAAACGAGACTGTCTTGCAGCAAGCGGGATATGAAGTGATCTGTGCGGAAGATGGAGAGACCGCGCTGCAGATGGCACGCGAACAACGTCCCGACTTGATCTTGCTCGATATGATTCTGCCCAAGGTCAGCGGCCCTGAAGTGTTGCGAAGCCTGAAGAGTGACGGTTCTACCGCCACGATCCCGGTCGTGGTGTTGAGCAGCCTGTCAGAGAAGAACCGGCAGAAACTGCTGGACGCAGGCGCGGAAGAGTATCTGGAGAAGAACCTGGTGATGCCCAGCCGCGGAATGAACTTGCTGCCGAAGGCGTTGGAGAACGTGATCTGCCGCATCAACCGCAAGCGCGGCATCGATTTCTCCAGCGTTCCCGTTCCACGCTAGAGATTCGAGAGACTACGTGGTCGATAGTCTTCGGCTGAAAGGTTGGCGCCGGCCAACAGCAACAGGCCTGATAGGAACGCCCAGAACATCATGCTCACCGAGAGTGAGAACGGTCCGTAGACCTCCTGAAAGTTGAGCCAGGGAAGCGCGAGGATATACGCGTATTTCAGAGCTTCCGACAGCAGTCCCATAATGATGGCCGCCGGCAACACTGCGCGCGCCGGAACCTTGCCATTGGGCAACAGCCAATAAATCAGGAAGAAGATAGCAATACTCGCCGCAATGGCGAACAGCTTCATCATCAGGAACCCTACCACGCGCACGAACCCCGTGCCATATCCGCGGAGCAAGAACTCCATGAAGGCGACTGGCCCTGCAGTCAGCGCGATCGAGAGCAGCGCGAGCACGCCGCATGCAAAGGCGAGGCCGAGAGAGATCAGTTGATTGCCGAGGTAAGAACGGTTCCGTTCGAAGCGCCAGATGCGGTTCAGCGCGACTTCAAGCGGCAGAAACACTCCCGAAGAGGTGACCAGCAGAATGATCAGCGAGACGAACTGCACACGCTGGCGTGAGTTGACCATGGAGTTGAGGTTGCGGATGACGAAATCCTGACCCGCAGGCAGGTAGTCGCGCAACAGTTCCAACACCACGTCATACATGACTCGCGAATGAAAGACCCTGCGAATCAATGTCATCAGCAGCACAACGAAGGGGAAGAACGAAAGGATGGAGTTGGCGGCGACCGAGAAGGCGAAAGTGTGAACCTCGGTGCGCATCAGGTATTGGAAGGTGGAGAGGACAAGACTCGGAGAGCGGCGACGGGCGGGAGGTTCGGTACGCTGACGTACTATGTCAGACTTGGCGAGGGTCGGCGTGGGAGTGTCGGCCATGGAGACGATTCATCGTACCAGAGTGCTGTGCCCAGGCTCGGTTCGGCAAGCGGAAGTTCCGAACGGAGGTTACCGGGCTATTTCTTTATCCTCGTTAAAGTTATCCGCGAAACGGACGAAATGACCGGTGGTCATAGTGTGAGTTCCTGCTAATTTTTCTTGCGAATCGTTTTAATAGGCCGTATTATCGGGTGCTCATAACCGGGGATTGGTCCGGTGGTGAGACCAGTAGCGGTTGACGTTTGGGTGTGTTTGAAACGCGCCAAATATTCGGGCTCCGAAAGTTCACGCGCAGCGGAATTGACACCGCGGCGGAGGACTGAGGAGTTTTTTCCTTTTTGGGGCACTTCGTCTACACACCATCGACGCAACCGAAGGTTCCACCGGCTTCTTTGAGGGGGGCTTCAATCGAACGAAGCTACGATCGGGAGAGCCGGGGAACCAATACTTCGCGATGGTGAAAGGAGTAGTAGCCGTGAGAGAGAAAGGTACAGTGAAGTGGTTCAACGGGGCGAAGGGATATGGATTTATCCAGCGCTCCACGGGTGAAGACGTATTCGTGCACTTCTCCGCGATACAGGAGAATGGTTACCGCACGCTCAACGAGGGTGAGACCGTGGAGTTTGATCTGCTGAAGGGCCCCAAAGGCTTTCAGGCGGCCAACGTCGTCCGCGCATAGGCTGCGAACTATTTGAGAACCCTCCCGGTCCGAGCGGGAGGGTTTTTTATTGGGGTGCTTCTAAGTATGTGGTGCAAGGAGTCGTGAAAGACAATGAGGGCAATCCTGTGGAGGGAGCGGCTCTCCATATCGGGAAGGAAGTGGTGTACAGCGACAGTGCCGGGCGCTTCCTGGTGCGCTTGTCAAGGCATGGGCCGTTTGCGCTGAGCGTCGCACCCGAAGAGTTCATTACGAATGGCGTGTATGAAGTGGTGACCGCGCCAGCAGAAGTGAGGGCTGACATTGAAGACGCCGCAACGAGTCTGGAAATCGTTGTCCGGCGTGTGCCGGCTTCGCACGTAAAGGGACCAGTCTCTCAGTAAATGGGATCGGACCCGAAGCCTGTCGTCCCTTTCTCGGTAATTGATCGTCAGCCTGCTTGGTCACGCCATGATCCGCGCTCCACTGCTACTCTTCGGCACGTCGTTCGAGTTGGGAGTTGGTACTGATACCGGCTTTGAGGTTCCCGCAGAAGCGGGACTTGGCACGGTGAGCGGAGTCGAAGTGGAACTGAGCGGTCCGGCCTGCGCGGTCCCGCGCAGGTTCTGGCCCAGAACGTGAGCTGTGTCGCCTTCTTGACATGTAAAACTCGCGGAGGGAATGCTAGCCGCGATCCGAGTTCCAGGACTGCAGTTTTCGAGTGTCAGTACGCCACCAAATTCCTTAACGCGCTGGCGCATGCCCCCGATGCCGACGCCGATACTGTCGGGTCGGCAAGCAACCACAGCAGCGTTGATCCCTTTGCCATTGTCGCGCACCGTAACGAACAGGCGGCGGTCATATTTCAGCGTTACCCAGCAGTCCCGCGCGCCGGAATGCCGGTAGACATTATTCAAGGCTTCCTGGACGATGCGAAAGACCGCGGTTTCCACATCAATGTGCATCCTGGGAAATTCAAGTGGTTCGATCTCGAGAGACGTCGTGATCCCGCAGCGCTTGCTGAACCCTTCAAGGAACCAACTGATGGCAGAGGCTAGGCCAACCTCATCCAGCAGTGGGGGATGTAAAAGATGGGAAATGCTGCGCACCTGAACGATCGCACGTTCAATCATGGCACTCGCGTCAGCGGTGGCCAGTTGCTTCTTGCGCGGCTCGGTGCCGTCGTCGGTGAGAATCCCGTCCAAAACCATTTTTGCGGCGGCGAGTTCCTGGCCCAGGCCATCGTGCATGGCACGGGCGATGCGGCGGCGTTCGTTATCCTGCGCGGCAATGAGGCTGTTGGAAAGAACACGCAGTTCGCGGTTCAGCGCTTCCAATTGTTGCTCGCGGCGATGCAATTCGCAAAAGACGGATACCTTCGCGCGCAGCACTTCGGGGATGATGGGTACGGAGATATAGTCGACGGCTCCGGTTTGATAGCCCTTGAGGCGGTCGAGGTCAGATACGCACACCGCTGAGATAAAGATGATAGCCATCTGCTGGAATCGGGGATGCTGGCGAATGGTGTCGGCCAACTCAAACCCGTCCATCCCAGGCATGCTTACATCCGTCAGGACGACGGCGACATCATTCTTCAGAAGCAGTTCGAGGGCCTCGGCGCCCGAGTTGGCGCGGATCAGGTTTTCTTTCAACGGTGCTAGTATGGCTTCGTAAGTGAGCAGTTTGGCAGGCTGATCGTCCACCATCAGCACGTTCACTTTTTCCTTGGCGCGCATTGAGCGGTCTCCAATCTCCGGTAGTGGCATACCGGAGCGAACCCAGCGCCGAGTTTTAACATCTCACGCGCGAAAAAGCCTTAAGGTCTTTTCTGTAGGGATTGCAGATGGTACCCTCGGCTGGGCTTAGCCGGGCGGACTTCAGCGCACTTCGAGTGAGACCAGTTCGCCGTCTTTGGCTCCGACCGGGTTGTAGTTCACCGTAACCTGGCGGTCGCGCCAGTCGCAGGAAAAGTCGTCAGCGCCGATCAGGACAAGAGATTTGTAATCCGGGGCGTGAAGTTTGAGCGTGTCCCCGGCGGCCGAGACGGTTAGCACCGCAGAAGGTGCGTTCGAGCAATCTACGGTAAGCAGGCGTCCTCGGACGAATTTCGTGGGACGTTTGCCGTCCGAGGCGGTCGATGGAGTCGCCTTCTCGGCAGCTTCACGCTTGGCGGCATCCTCTTCAAGTACATCGAACGGAGACTTCTGCGGAGCGAGTTTGGGTTGTGTCGCCGCGCCTGTCCCCAAGGGAATGCCGTACTTGCGTTCCGTAGCCGACCGATCCAGCAACTCGGCAGCCATGGTTGCGATCTGCGGATTGCTGCTGCCCTTGAGCCGTTCGAGCAGGGCCTGCGATGCCTCCCACTTCTTGCTGGCTACGTAAATCTGAGCAAGGTGGTAGGTGTAGAGTTCATTACGCGGGCTCAGATTCATGGCGGTGCGCTCGGCTTGCATGGCAGCCAGCGAACTGCCGCCCTCACTGCGGGCAACGCCCAGCAAGTCGTAGGCTCCCGCGAGTTCCGGATACCAGTCCAATACTGCCCGCAGGTCGAGCATCATATTGGGCAAGCCTTGCATGTCGGTGTGCTTGGACTGGGCCACGCGATACTTGAGAATTGCCAGATAATAGCGCAGCCACATGTCTTTGGGATTGAGCGCGGTTGCATCCGCAATATCGGTCGTAGCCTCTTCGAACTCACCGTGCTGGATGTGGTCCCATGCCAGGATGCGGTGAGCGAGAGGACTGCCCATTGCATTCGTGGGCAGTTGGTCTGGGTCTTCTGTAGGACGTCTCTCCTGATTTTTTGCTTCGAACTTCTTATCGGCGGCAGTGGGCGAAGTTGCCAATGCACGCAACTGCTGCAAGCCGGCATCTCGCCGTTCGGGGATGCGGACGGCAACATCGGCGGAAAGGGCGAGGGCCTCGGGTTCGGGGATCGGCTTGGCGGTGATGACCGCATCATCCGGACCGACAGGAACTGGGAAGCGGTAGGTCTCGCCAGCGCCGGCGGTGTTTGCTGAAGCGGGACTCGTTTGACGGGCACTGTCAACGGCGGCGAACAGCGCGGCCTGAGAGTGAAAATAGTCTTTCACCGCCTTTTCCATTTGCGCCGAACTCATGCCGTACGCCTGTTGAATGGCGTCTTCCACGGGTACATGCTTGTTCAGGACGAGGTCGAAGTATGCGCCGGTTTCAGGGAGTTTCCTTTCGTGGAGCAGATAGTGCATCACGATCCACGATTCAGCGTAATAGAGCGTGTGATGCGAGCCCTGATTACGGGTCGAGGGGTCGTGTTTCATGGTCAACAGGTCGGGAAGTGGCAGCCAGACCTCAGCGCGCAGCAATTCGGAAAGTGATTTGGGCGGGTGGGCATCGCGCTGGTTTCCCAGCAGATCCTCGTTGACGGAGGGGCGCAACTCGGGGTCGCCACCGAGTTCGACCTGCTTATTGTCGACTCGAATCGAGCTGAAATATTCCGCGAGCCCTTCGTCGAACCATCCTTGGGCGGGAGGATAGTTGTAGGTGAGCAGCATGGTCGCGAAGTCGTGAGCGACGGCACGCCACGGTTCTGGCTCGAACAGGTTCAACACGATGAAGTTCTGATCTTCCCCGGGAAGGAAGAATCCCGGGGACGTAGTGGGTTGACCCTGATGCAGTGGCGCAAGTTGGTAGTAGGATTTGTCGTTCTTGAAGGCCAGAATGGTGAGTGGGACAGACTGGTTCAGGCGTTCCTTCGTAAGGAGTAGGGCGAAAACGGCGCGCATCTGCTCAAAACGAAGAGCCACTTCGCGGCCCTTCTTTTCGCCAGCGTCGGTGATGACGGTGAAGTGGGTGGAATGGACTTCCAGCCACGGAGGCTCGGCCGCCGCCGAGAATATAGATGACAGCAGAACGATAAGGAGAGAGCAGGTTTGGCTGAGCGAGATGGATCTGGAACGCATTGGCGTCACGACCGCGCGGGAACTGCTCTCTTGGAAATGCTACCACGTGGGCCATTGCCCTCGGATGGCCTTCCCGGCCCAGGGGTGAGATTCCCATTCGAGAACCGGAGACAGCCTATTGAACTTCCGGCGCATTCTTTCATGCAGCCTGCACAACCGTCGCGTCGTATAATTCCCAGTCCATGTTATTCCGCCTGCTAAATCGATTTTCTATTGGGTCCGCTCTGATCGTGCTTACGGTCTCGCTGGGTGCTGCAGCTTCGGGAACATCTTGGAATGGGGTGCTGAGCGACGGATCAGGCAAGCCTGCGGGCCAGGCCGTGGTCGTATTGCACTCGATTTCGGGAGGTCGCGATTATCGGGCAACCACAACCGCAAATGGCCAGTTTACCTTTACCGATGTCGCCGCTGGCAGCTATCAGCTTTCGGTGAAAAGCGCCGACAAAGAATGGAAAGCTTCCGGGCCACTCGTTGCCAAGGACGGCGTCGCGATGACCATGTCATTGCAGATGGCGTCGACCGGACAGGAACTTCGAGTCACAACTTCCGGCGGAGAGATTTCCCAACAGGCCAGCGGGGGCGAACATCTTTCCAGCGCGGAGGTTTCGAGCCTTCCCCTCAATGCCCGCGACTTCAGCAAGCTCTTGCTACTGGCCGCCGGCACCATGACCGACGCCAACGGCGCGGCCAATTTTACGCAGCAGTTCGCGGTGAATGGGCAGCGCGGTGTGACGACCGTCTTTGCCATGGATGGATTCGACACCACCGACCCGGAAATGGGTGGAGCGACATTTTCCAACTTCAATGTGGACGCCATTCAGGAAGTGCAAAATAATTCTGGTGTGATGTCAGCGGACATAGGACACGGGTCTGCGAGCTTTACGAATGTAGTGACGAAATCGGGCGTGAACCAGGTGCACGGGAGTGTTTTTGAGTTTATCCGCAATGCCTCGTTCGATGCGCGCAACTATTTTGATTACAAAGATCCGACGGGCAAGCACCGTATCCCTCCATTCCAGCGCAACGAGTTCGGATTTACCAATGGCGGCCCAGTAGTAATTCCGCACCTTTATGACGGGCGAGGCCGGACCTTTTACTTTGGCGAGTATCAAGGATTTCGCCAGGTGCTCGGGACTACACAGGTGATCCCGGTACCGACCGCGGACGAGCGGCAGGGAATCGATACCCTGACGTTCCCGGGCGACACGCTGACGGTTCCGGTGAATCCGGCGGTTCTTCCCATACTCAATGGGTATCCGTTACCGAACCAACCGTCCGGGGCGTTTGGGGATCGGACCTATGCGACATCGTCGAAGATCGTCACGCGTACCGATCAGTTTTCTGTGCGCGTGGACCAAGTGATTTCAAACAAAGCTTCACTGCTGGTGCGGTTCAGCCTGAACCAAGTGACAGGACCGTTAACCAATCCCGATCAGACCGCGATCAATCCGAGTTTCGGGGTCCAGTTTTTTGATCATCAGCGCAACCTTGGGGTGAAGTACTCGCGGGCGGTGACCTCGCATTTCATTTCCGATACTTCGCTGAGCTATATCCGCAGCACGCCGTTCTTTCCGACCACCAACCATACGCAGCCGGGAATCAATTTCGGAGACGGGTTGTTTCAGAGCTTCAACGCCCCTGCCGGTTCGATTTTCGGATCTTACAGCAATCTTTATCAGTTCAAAGAGGACATGGCCTGGGTGCATGGAACGCATGCGTTCAAGTGGGGTGTGGAAATACGAGTGAATCGCGACTCCACAATTTTTGGTACGAATCCGAATGGGGCGTACGAGTTCGGCGGAGGCGCGGCATACTCGCCTTATCTCATCAAGTCGGCAAGCGGCAATCACGACATTCAGCCGGGCGATCCACTGCCCGACTCGTTGACCGGACTGCTGACTGGGACACCTTTTTCCTACAGCATCACGGTGCCGGCGAGCATCACTCCGGTGGGCGACAAGTTTGACGAAGCAGGCGTGCGGCGCGAGGCCTACAACTTTTATTTTTTGGACGCGTGGAAAGCATCGGCCAAACTCACCCTCAACTACGGGTTGCGCTACGAAGTGAACAGCCGCATTCACGAAGCGACCAAGCGGACGTCTCTTCCCGTGTTTCTCGGAGCGGACGGCAAACCAACTTCGTACGGCAATCCCAAGGCCACGCAGGTGATGCTGATCAATCCGCAGCCGCCGTATAACCAGGACTGGAACGGCTGGGGACCGCGGTTAGGAATTGATTACGCCCTTCGCCCGCATACTGTGCTGCACGCTGGAGGAGCAATTACGACCCTGCTTCCCAATCTGTGGCAAGACAATTTTCTGACGGCTGGAATTCCTTTTGTATTCGCGCCGTATATTACGGCCCTGCCTGGTGTGTCGGTTCCCTTTCAAAACACGTTCGTACCGGTGAATCTACCGACCGCCTACAACGTCCAGGGGCAACCTATTTTCGCAACGGGGAACAGCGCGGATGTTCCGGCGAACACCGAGATGGATATGACGCGATTCCAGAAGGATCTGACTGCGCTTACGCCCGGAAATCAGGTGCAGTTGCTCACGATTGCCGGGATCGCCAGGAATTTTGGCAACGGGTACATCGGTAGTTGGACAGCGGGAGTGGATCAAGAGTTCCACGATGTAAAGGTGAATGTTTCGTACGTGGCGAC
The DNA here is from genome assembly GCA_963731405.1 of uncultured Acidobacteriaceae bacterium. GTDB lineage: Bacteria > Acidobacteriota > Terriglobia > Terriglobales > Acidobacteriaceae > Sulfotelmatobacter. The sequence continues at coordinate 81,198 of CAVSVS010000010.1, forward strand.
CACGGGAATTCATCTGGCGAGGGTCTACAATCCCAACAGTTACAACGGGGCGGATCCCGCGCACGCGCCCTTTACGGAGTTCAACTCGGCCGGGCAAGCCACCGGAGGTTACGGCCAGGAAGTCCTGATCAGCAGTGGATCGCACTCCTCCTATCACGCGTTGCAGACCAGCGTTACCAAGAATTCAGCGCGGGCCGGGCTGGGCCTGCAGGCGAGCTACACGTACGGAAAGTCGCTGGATGACACCAGTTCCGTGCTGGGCGGGCTATTCGGGTCATCTGGAACAATTTTGCAGACGGCGCCGCAGGATCCGTGGAATCCCTCGGCGGAGAAGGGGCCGTCCACGTTTGACGTGACGCATGTGTTTTCTGCCAGCGTGATTCAGTTGTTGCCGCTGGATCGTCTCGGCTTTCTGAAGCCGCTGGGGAAAACGCTGACCCGAGGCTGGCAATTCCTGAATATTACGACGCTGACGACGGGATCACCTTTTAGCGTGTATTCAGGAATTCAGCAGACTGGCGCCGGCGCCGGCGGTACCGATCGGCCGGATCAAATCGGTACGCCACATTTCTCGACGAGCCGGCCGGTGCGCGACGACTACTTCGGACTAGGCGCCGATAATCCGTCGTTCTTTAGCATTCCAATCAACGTTCCCGGCGGGACCGGGCCGAATCAGGGACGGTTTGGCACGCTGGGCCGCAATACCTTCAGGGGGCCGGGCTATCACGATTTCGATATTGCCCTGATCAAAGACACGCCCTTCGGACATCGCGGCGGGGCCGAACTGGGGACGCTGGAATTCCGTGCGGAATTTTTCAACATCTTTAATATCGTGAATTTCGGTCTCCCCTCGAATATCTTGCGTGGCAGCGGATTTGGTGTCATTAGCAAGACCGCCGGAACCTCACGGCAGATTCAGTTTTCCCTGAAGATCATTTACTGAGCCCGCCTCGCACATTTCCTCGGATGCGTTGAGTCCCCGCCGTCCTTCACAAAGATCCATCAGGTTGTTTGCCCACACCTGAAGGAACTTTCCCACCGCAGCATGCGTAATGTCGACAAGGGGAGAGGTGCGCCCATGCTCATGTTGCGGGTTTTCGGGATTCTACTGGCATCTTCGATTGCGTTTTCACAAACAGCTCCGCTGGAGCCAGTAGAGGCCTACGAGGCGTCGCAGGTGGCCTTGACCGCCGATGCTATCATGGCGCGCGTCGCTTTGAATCAGGACCGCAGCGAAGAACTGCGCAAGCAATACGTCTACCGGCAGCATACCCACATCCTGACGCACAAACCAAAGGGTAGAGTGCTGCGTGAAGAAACCGCCGATTACGACGTGGTCCCGACGCCAGATGGAACGCAGAAGGATCTCAAGCTGCTAACGGGTCGCTATTGGACCAAAGGTAAGTACGAAACGTTCCAAGGAGAGCCGGTTCCGGAGGCCGACAGCCTTGACGGCAGTTTGATCCATGACTTTCGCGAGGATCTGTCGAATGAGAAGACCAAAGACGGGCTGGCGAAAGATCTGTTCCCCCTGACTTCGGTCGAACAGAAGGACTATGAGTTCAAGTTGCTGGGGCAGGAGATAGAACAAGGGCGGAACGTTTATCACATTGCTTTCCGGCCCAAGGATAAGGACGAGATTACATGGGCGGGCGAGGCTTATATTGACGCTGCCGAGTTTCAGCCGCTGCGTGTGTTTACGAAGTTGTCGCGGCGGATCCCCTTCGGCGTCAGGACATTCTTAGGGACGGACTTGCCCGGGATCGGCTTCAACGTCGTATACAAGCGGCAAGAAGACGGAGTCTGGTTCCCGGAAACGTTCGGGACGGAGTTTCGACTTCACGTTCTCTTCTTCATCAACCGGGAAGTCACCGTCTCGCTCCAGAACTCAGGCTTTCAACATACCCACGTAGAGAGCAAGATGAAGGTCGTCGGACCGGCTGACTAGGGTCAAAAGACACCGGACCCCGCTCGATTGGCCTGAAATATCCCCACCAACAAATGTCAGGGGTTGTGTGGTGTCAGGGTCATCGCCCCTGCACCTCCTGGGGCTCAGATTTTTCTTGACGACGCTGGTCGCGCCTGCCTAATTTTGCATCTATGCATAGCGCTCTTGTATTCAACAAGGCGCTCTCAGTCGTCAATCAGTGAGCGAACCCTCAAGTGCTCCAGGTGAAGTATTTTGCCGGGACAGGCGGCCCTCAACAGTCGCGGTCTGACCCCAAGAAGGAGAACGTATGTCCTCGCGCAGGTCCGGAATGCATCGTCTAAGCACTCTCCGCATTATCCTAGCCGCCCTTACTATGGGTCTGTGCGGCTTGCCCTTATCGGCGCAGATCACTTCCGGCACCATCACCGGTCGCGTGCAAGATTCAACGGGGGCGATGGTCAAAGGTGCGACGGTCACCGTTTCGAATCCCAGCAATGGATTGACCCGACAGCTGACCACCACTGATACGGGAGAATTTGTCGCCCCCAACCTCCTTCCGGGTACTTACAACGTGACTGTGGACGCTCCAGGCTTCAAGAAACTCGAAACTAACGGTTTCGTGCTCAGCGCCGCTGGGAAACTGGACACCGGTAATCTTGTGCTCAACGTTGGGGCCACCGCCAATGAAGTTACGGTCACGGCGGATAGCGGTCAGGTACAACTTCAGGCCGATTCGGGCGAGCGTTCCGACTCGATCACCAGCAAACAGCTGAACGATGTCGCTATCAACGGGCGCAACGTCCTGGACTACATGAAGTTGATTCCCGGCGTGACCGGGGTCTTTGACGGCCATGCCTCAGGGACGGGCGGACTGGACTCCTTCAATATTAATGGCACGCGCGCGAACGAGCACGAAATGACGATTGACGGTGCTTCGAACGTGGACACTGGGAACAACGGGGGTACCCACGTCACCATCAATACCGACGCGATCGAGGAAGTGAAAGTGCTCACCTCTAACTATCAGGCCGAGTTCGGCAAAGCAGCCGGTGGACAGATTGCACTTGTCACCAAGAGCGGTAGCAACGAGTGGCACGGCGACGGTCGTTACTTTCATCGTCATGAGGGATTGAATGCCAACGAATGGTTCAATAAGGAGAATCAGCTAAACCCAGCTGACCCGATCGCAACGCCGCCTCACAATAGTCCTCCCTTGTACCGTTACAACTATGCGGGCTATCAGTTGGGCGGTCCGATACTGAAGAACAAGCTGTTTTTCTTTTGGAGCCAGGAGTTTTACCAGCAACTAGTTCCGAGCGGCGGCACGACGCAGTTTTACACTCCAACCGCCCTCGAGCGAAATGGAGACTTCTCGCAGTCCATCAACGGAGACGGAACCCCCATCCTTCTTTCCGGCCCAGGAATCACGAATAACAAGATCGATCCGACACAACTTCCGGCAGCGCAAGCGGCGGCGTTTGCCCAGGTACAGAAAATTCTCAATCTCTTCCCCTTGCCCAACGTGAGCGGATTCGGGCCGAACCAGGACTACAACTATTCAAACGCATTCTCGGCAGATGCTCCTCGTCGCGAAGACATTCTTCGGATCGATTTCCAACTTAATCGTGCGAACCGTCTTTACGGGCGCTACATTCACAATTACGAAAAGGATCAGGCTCCCTTCGAAAACTTTCCCGGGCCGTTCGGCATCTTTGCCTGTTCGTCGGCTATCAACTTTGAAGGCGGCTGCACGCAGAATCATCCCGGTTGGAATCTTTCGGTGAACCTGGTGAGCACGATCACACCGACTATTTTGAACGAGTTTTCCGTCGGGCCCAGCCATAGCCTTTCCGAAGCCGAAAGCGTGAATGGCAATGTCTCGCGTGCAGCGAACGGGATTGACCTGCAGCTTCTCTATCCGTTGACTCCCGACCAATCGATTCCGGACATGAGTTTTAATGGGCTAACAAACACCAATTTTGCCGGAAGCTATTTGGGTGGGACTCCGTGGAAACAGGCGAACACCACGATCAATGTGAATGACAACCTGACGTGGGTAAAGCAAAGGCATACGCTGAAGGCCGGCATTTTCTACCAGCGTAGCCGGAAGGACCAGCCAGCCTGGGGAAACATCAATGGGCAATTTACGTTTGGCACGGGACCGACGGCCCCGTCGCCCTGCCCTGCGAATACAACGTGCGGCGACCCGCTGGCCAGCGCTCTGTTGGGAGAGTTTGACGGATTTGATCAGTCGACCGCGCGGCCGCTAGGCAAGTTCCGCTATAACCAGGTCGAGTTCTACGTCCAGGACACGTGGAAGATTCTTCCTCGTTTGACGTTGGATTATGGAATGCGCTTTGCGTGGATTCCGCCACAGTACGATGCGAGCAACCAAGTTGCTCTGTTCGATCCCTACTCTTACAACCCGGCGAACGCGGTAACCATAGACCAGAACAGCGGCAACATTATTGCCGCGGATGGTGGAGATCCTCTGAACGGCATGAGGTTCGCCAATCAGAACCAGATCCCGAAGGGAGGATGGGATAGCCGAGGCATTATGGCAGAGCCGCGCTTTGGCTTTGCATACGATCTCCTTGGTACGCACCGATCGATTCTGCGCGGTGGGTTCGGCATGACTCATGATCGAACCCAAGGCAATTTGATTTTCAATACCGTGTTCAACAATCCCGCCATCGTTCAGACTGCAAATGTGGGTTCAGGCAACATAGCCGACCTGCCTACGCTGCAGTCATCGTTCGGAAATGGCGTGTTGGGCAATGTTCTGGGCGCCGCCCGGGATGGCAAAGTGCCTACGGTTTACAGTTTCAGTCTGGGCGTACAACAGGAGATCGCATCGGGTACCACGCTGGATCTGGCGTACGTGGGCTCGTTGTCTCGTCACCTTGTCACGTCGCGTGACATCAACGCCATACCTTATGGCGCGGCGTTCCAGAAGGCCAATCAGGATCCGAATTGCACGGACAACAATGGTGTCCCGGTCTTTCCTGGCGGAGTTGTGCCTGATATTCAACCGGGCCTGCAACCGGAGTATGCCGCAGCTGGATACAACTTCAACGGATTCTGCACTTTCGGATACCACAATTTCACGTCTACGGTTCTGGTGCCTTACAAGGGCTACGGACAGATCCCGTACCTGGAATTCAACGGCACGTCGAACTACAACGCATTGCAGGCGTCGTTGCAGCGCCGCTTCAGCAAAGGGTTAACCTTCGGGTTGGTCTATACCTGGTCGAAGTCGCTGACCACCGCCGATTCTGATCAGGATACGCAGGATACGTTTAACGCCTTACTCGATTATCGGACGGCGGGGTGGGATCGCACGCACGTATTCGCGGCGAACTATGTCTATGATCTGCCGAATATCACCAAGCATTTCGGCGGACCGAAGTGGCTTTCTTACATTACCGACAACTATGAGTTGAGCGGGATCACACAATTTATGACCGGGACGCCAGTTGATTTGAACAACGCGTTTTCGTTCCCGCCGGGCAGCGTCACCGGCTCGGACCAGTACGGTGCGCTACCGTTCTACTACACGCTGGATGCGCACGGGAATCCGATGCTGCCAACCATTGGCCCTCCGGGGCGTGGATCACGCGACATACTGCGCAACGGAGGCATGCAGACTTGGGACATGTCGTTGTTCAAGAATATTCCCTTGGGTAGGGAGTCACGCTATATCCAACTCCGGCTAGAGGCGTTCAACGTCTTCAACCATCCGAACTTCCAGGACAGGAATTTTGGGGCAAATGTGACGGGACCTTGGGCTTACGCGAGCCCAACCGATCCGTTGACCATCACTAAAAATGACAATTGGGGAACGTACTCGGATACGTACGGAACCGGGCCGGGAGGCTTTCGCGTCATCCAACTGGGCGCAAAGATCTATTTCTAGGCTTGAAAGTAATTGCTGAGCGATGTTTTTCGTCGCCTGGGCGCGAATGAAGAAGGCATCTGTCGATTAGAAGAATACTTTCACGAAGGCATCGTGGCGCTGGCGAGCACTTTGCAAAAGCGCGCCAAACTCCGGCTCGCTACGCAGGCTATCGAGCAATGGATCGATCGTGAAGTAAGGATACGGAAAAAATCCATTGTCAATGCTGTGCTTAAGCATGCGAAGAGCCGAAGGCTTATCGCCGAGGACGGCGTACGCTTGGGCAAACTTGTAGATCGCTTCAGAGTCCCCAACTCCCCGCGCCTGAATCCTCTTCTCTGCTGCACGCAGGATCTCTAGACCCTTCGCTTGTTGATGTCCGATAGCATCGCTAAGCGCCTTGCCTACTTGCACCTGCAATAACGCTGGATTCTGTTCGAAGGCGTGATCGAAATCCGCTGCCGCTTGCTCGAAGTGTTTTTGATAGTACTCGGCGAAGCCGCGATAAAAGAGATGGAAGGGCAGTTCCCCAATTTTCGGCAGGCTCTGGAGAAAATCGTCATATTTTCCGAGGTAAAGATAAGCATTCAGCGCTGAGCTATTGATCTTGACGGCCGGGTCGAGTTGTCTCGCTTGCTCACATTCGGCAACCGATTCCTGCAACATGCCGGCGAAGCGGTATGCGTATCCCAACTCCCAATGAAGTTCCGCGTGATGTGGATTGGTTTTCAAGGACTCTCTCAGCAAAGGTACCGCCTGCTCTACTCTGCCCGTATCCGTGAGAAAGTTCGCCAGGTAGATGCGTGTTTCAATTTGAGCCGGCTGCAAAGCGAGCGCCCGATCGAAAGCAGCTTGTGCCTTGCGATAGTAGTTCCGGCCCTCGAGTTGAAAAGAGCCGCTGGCGTTGTAGGAACGTCCCAGGTATGCCCACGTCAAAGCGAAAGTAGGGTCGAGTTCAGAAGATTTCTCCAGCATGCGGATCGCCAGCGGAAAATCGCTTCTCGAATAAAGATCGACGCCACGCAAATAGTATTCATAAGCGAGCGGGTTGCCCGGTTCGTCCAGTTTGAGTTGCGCCGCTTCGGAAGAGGAGAGATTTAACTCCAGTCCATGGATGATCTGCTCTGCAACCTGGTCTTGAACGGTCAACAGCTTCTGGTAGCGAAGATCAAAGGCGCCCTTCCAGAGAATGTTGCGTGTCTTAACGTCAATCAGCTGGCAAGTGATTCTGAGATCGTCGCCATCCCGAATGAAGTTGCCGATCAGCAGAGTATCAACATCCAGGTCGGCAGCGAGTTTCGGAATCTCGACGACTTGATCCCGGTATTTCTCGATGGCATAAGACGGTCGAACTCTCAAGGCCCGAACGAATCCCAGCCGGGTAATGACGGCATCCGCAAGGGAATAGCCGAGGAAGTCGCTGCCGGAATCTTTCCTAATATTTTGGAAGGGAAGGATGGCAAGTCGACGCGGCTGGGAAACGACTTTTGTTGTCGGCACCTCTTTTCGAGATCGCCAGTAGCCGAGCCCCGCCAGCGCGATGGCCACAACAACCACCGCGAAAAGGCCCACGCGAATCTGTTTGGTGTGTGAAAGTCCTGCCCCGGGTAAAACGACAGGCGATTGTTTTGGCTCACCGGTTTCCGATTTGTCTTGCTCCTCCGGACCGCTCGAGGCGGAAGCTATTTCGCCAGGACTCCAATTCCGTATCGGCGTCACCCGAGCGATGAACCGATATCCGAGTTTGGGCACAGTCTCAATAAATTGCTGATGCTCGGGTGTGTCGCCCAGCGCCTTACGTAGGGCTGACACATTCACGCTCAGGTTGGCCTCTTCTACAAAACTGTCAGGCCAGATCTTTTTCATCAACTCGTCTTTGGTGACCAGCCGTCCTTGGCGCTCAATGAGGGTCACAAGAATTTCAAATGACTTTGGAGTGAGGGGTACGGGCTTGCCGTCGCACAGCAGGGAATGCTCCGCAGGATTTAAGCGAAACTCGCCGAACTCATATAAGACCTGCGTTTCCATGGGCATGACGGCTTTGGAAGAATTTTGCGAAACTCCTGCGAAATCTTAATAGCACTCTTAGGACGCTGTGGAGTGTTTCACGTAAGGTCGGCTTGGCTGCGGGTCGGCGCCCGCCTGCTGAAGTCTGGCGAGATTGTAAGTGTAATTGGCTGGACACGGCAAGCGTTCTAGGGGAAGCGTCGCCCCGACTGCCATCAATCCCGACAGTCCGGGACGCGCAATTCAGGCCCAAATTACAAAATTGTAAAAACGAAGGAGAAACACTGGAATGAGCTGTTCTGTTGCACCAAAAGCATTGTCTTTGAAGATCGCTGTCCTGACGGCCGTTGTAGGCGCTGGCTTGGCGGTTCTTTCTCAACCCGTGGCCGCACAGGATGCAGGAGTCGATGTTCTGGCTCCTAAAGTTAACGTCAGGACTTTTGTTCTGCACCCGAACCCGAAGTTCCTAAGTTGTCTCGGTGTTCAGGGCGGAGCGACGCCCTCGGCGAAGGTGACTGTGACCAGAGGAAAGTTGAACGATACATTGACGATTTCTGGTCAGAACTTCAAGCCAGGCTTGGCGTTCGATATGTTCACCGTGGAGCGCAGCAACCTGCTTTCCGACGCCACCGTGGACCCGGCCTTCACGAACTTCGGCATGGCTTGGTATCAGTCGGATCTGGAGGCAAATTATCAAGGTTCGTTTACGGCCACCATCCGGACCATATTGCTCGATCAGATTTTTGGTTTTGATCCGGACCAGAGTAATCCCAACCCAATCAATACCTTTCACCTGGGATTCTGGTTTAACGACCCCAACGATGCCAACACGGACGGCTGCACCTTCGACGTGACCAAGCCGACACCGTTCAACGGCGAGCACAATGCCGGTCCTGTGGCGTTCATCTCAGTTCCGAATGCCGCCACCAACCTGGGACCGCTTTGTACCGATCCAAACAAGAATACGGTTCCTGTCAGCTGCAACCCATAGTCGTCACTGGCCTTAGAGGATGCGGAGGGAGGCACGAATTGAGAGTGTGCCTTCATCCGCCCCTTCGGGGCGTTCATGACAATACAGTGTCGGCAGAAAATCGCCGATTTCTTAACAAGAAGTTGACAAGTTTTTCATGGAGATCGGTTATGAGTTTTAAAGCAGTATGGGGATTTGATCCGGAAGAGGTATTGAAGGCACAAAAACAATTTGTGCAACTGCAGGCCTCTGTTTCGAATGAAGGCGTAGCTGAAGGCGACTGCAACCGTGAAATGATTCAGATGCCAACCGGCAGGGATTCTCAAGTTGCTGAGCTTTGGCGGATGTTTCGCCTGCAGACGTAGAGAAAAGGACCAACATGTCGGAGTGGATAATGACGTACCGCGGAGTTGTTTACCCATGGCATTGCGATCACATGAAACATATGAACGTCATGTGGTACGCGGGCAAGTTCGATGAAGCTTGCTGGCAACTGCTCTCCATGTTGGGTCTGACTCCTTCTCGCTTTGCGCGGGGTGGAACCGGCATGGCGGCGGTGGAGCAGCACATCCAGTACAAGCGCGAACTCTACGCCGGCGACGCCATTACGATTCAGTCTGCTCTCTTGGAAGTGAAGGACAAGTCCATCCACATGTTGCACAAGATGATCGATGACGCGAGCGGAGAAGTCGCGGCGACAACAGTCGTCGTTGGTGTTCACATCGACGCGATCGTCAGGAAGGCGATCCGGCTCCCAGAGGATGTGCGCGAACGAGCACTGAAGATGCGGGAAGAAGAACTGGCTGCGCTCAAGGCAGAAGAGTAAACGGCTCAGCGAGAGCTCTGCGGTCAGGCGTTAGTCGCCGCTGGCGTGGTTCTGCGTGGGAACCAGAACCAGGCGCGGACGGGCCGCCTCCTGCTTCGACGAGCGGCCAAATGCATTCAGGATGCATATGACTGCCGCATAGGCAGCGAAAACTCCCAAGCTCACGGATGCGATTACGGTGACGAAGAGCAGGACGGGCATGAATAGCGAAATCACGATCGACCAACCTTAGAAATTCCCAGAGTCTGTGGCAGCGCGTCTCCCATCCTTACTTACTTGCCTGAGCGCGAATCTTCAATCTAACCTGCGTTGACGCTCCGCGCTGTTGACGACTAAGATACGGAGTAGAGCTGTGCAATTCCACTTTCCAACAATTCTGGTTACCTGTCGACATTACGGAAGGGGTATGCACCCCGGCGAATGATGGCGATTACCAAGATTTCTGTCCGCGGGGCCCGGCAGCACAATCTCAAGAACATCGACGTTGAGATTCCGCGGAACACCCTTACCGTAGTAACCGGGCTCAGCGGTTCGGGCAAGTCGTCCCTGGCCTTCGACACCATTTATGCCGAGGGACAGCGGCGCTACGTCGAGACCCTGTCGGCCTACGCGCGGCAGTTTCTGGACCAGATGGAACGTCCGGATGTCGATGCAATTGATGGACTTAGCCCGTCTATATCCATCGAGCAGAAGACCACCAGCCGCAGCCCTCGATCCACCGTTGGGACGATCACTGAGATCTACGATTATCTTCGCCTGTTGTTCGCTTCCATCGGAGTGCCGCATTGTCCGAAGTGTGGGCGTGCCATCAGCCGTCAGTCCGCCGACCAGATCGTCCAGCGAGTGATGGCGCTGAGCCCGGAAGATCGGGTGATGGTGATGGCGCCCATCGTCCGCGGACGCAAGGGCGAATTCAAGAAAGAGATGGAGACACTCATCAAGCATGGCTACACGCGGGCGCGAATCGACGGGGAACTGGTCAGCCTCGACGACGAAAGCGTGATCAATCTCGATAAGCGCAAGAACCACACGATTGAAGTTGTGATCGATCGGTTGCTGGTGAAGCCAGGGATCGAACATCGTTTGGAAATGTCGGTTGGGCTGGCCATGAAGCTGGCGGGCGGGCTGGTGCAGGTGGCGGTGGTTGGCGGCGACGAGCAGTTGTATTCGGAAAAGTTGGCTTGTCCAGATTGCGGGATCAACGTGCCGCAGCTGGAGCCGCGGTCGTTTTCATTTAACAGCTTGTATGGGGCCTGCCCGGAGTGTCACGGACTGGGAAGCAAGTACGATTTCGATCCGGCGAAGGTGATTAGCGATTGGTCGAAGCCGTTGCTTGAAGGCGGGCTCGGGCCAGGATCGGCGTCGCAAAATCTGATTCACATGCTGCAGCTTTCCGCGGCGGCGTATGGCATCAATCTCAGCACGCCATTTGAAAAGCTTCCCGAGAAGACGCAGGACTTTCTCCTCAACGGCGAGCCGGGGCGCGGAGGAAGAACCGGCTTCCATGGCATCTTCGGATATCTGAAACAGAATCTGGAGGAGTCAACCTCGGAGGGCTATCGCGACTGGTTGATGGATCACATGTCAGCGACGGAGTGCCCGGCGTGCCACGGGAAGCGCCTGCGGCCGGAGAGTCTCGCCGTCAAAGTGAATGGGATGTCGATTGCCGACTTCACCGCGATGCCGGTCGCCCGATCTTTAACGGTAGCGCAGGGGATCAAGTTGGCGGGGCGCGAGGCGACGATTGCCGGACGCGTCATGCATGAAGTCGTGGAGCGGCTGCAATTCCTGAATGCCGTTGGGCTTGGGTATATCTCGCTCGACCGCTCTGCGGCGACTTTGTCGGGCGGCGAGGGGCAGCGTATTCGGCTGGCGACGCAGATTGGGTCGAAGCTGCGCGGCGTTTTGTATGTGCTGGACGAACCATCCATTGGATTGCACCATCGCGACAATGGGCGACTGCTGTCTGCGCTCGAGAACTTGCGTGATCTCGGCAACACTGTGCTGGTGGTCGAACACGATGAAGAGACGATCCGGCGAGCCGACTATGTTGTCGATCTGGGGCCCGGAGCGGGGCGCCATGGCGGCAATCTGGTCGCGCATGGAACGCCGGAAGAGATCATGCGCGATCCCGATTCGCTGACTGGGGCGTATATCTCCGGTCGTACTTCGATTGAGATGCGGCCCGAACGCCGGCATGCCAACGGCGCAGCACTAACGATTCTGGGTGCGAAAGAAAACAATCTCAAGAATCTCGACGTGACGTTTCCGCTAGGAGTGATGATCGTGGTGACGGGCGTCTCCGGCTCGGGCAAGTCGACGCTGGTCAATGATATTCTTTATCGCGCCTTGGCGCGGCAACTGTACCGGTCGCGCGAGAAGTCGGGGGATCACAAGGCGATTTCGGGCGCTGAGAATATTGATAAGGTCATCCGCATTGACCAGTCCCCGATTGGACGGACGCCGCGATCGAATCCCGCAACCTATACCGGAGTGTTCACGCAGATCCGCGACTTTTACGCCATGCTGCCGGAGGCGCGCGAACGCGGCTACAAAGCGGGACGGTTCTCCTTTAACGTTTCCGGTGGACGCTGCGAGGCCTGCCAGGGCGAAGGTCAGCGGCGCATCGAGATGAACTTTCTTCCCGATGTCTACGTGCTATGCGAAGTTTGCGGCGGGCGGCGTTATAACCACGAAACGCTGGCGGTCAAGTTTAACGGGTACTCCATCGCAGACTTGTTGGAGATGCCAGTATCTGACGCGCTGCCCATTCTGGAAAACATTCCGCAGGTAAAGCAGAAGCTGCAAACGCTCGTCGACGTTGGCTTGGGATACATTCACTTGGGGCAGTCGGCGGTGACACTCTCCGGCGGCGAGGCGCAGCGCATTAAGTTAGCGCGCGAACTGAGCAAGCGGCAGACCGGGCAAGACCCTTGTATCTGCTCGATGAGCCGACGACCGGGCTGCACTTCGATGACGTGAAGAAGTTGCTCGATGTGCTGCACCGCCTCACCGACTTGGGAAATTCGATCATCATCATCGAACACAATCTGGATGTGATCCGGAACGCGGACTGGATCATTGATCTCGGCCCCGAGGGCGGGGAAGAGGGCGGTCGCATCGTAGCGCAGGGCACACCCGAGCAGGTTGCAAAGGTAAAGAAGTCGTATACAGGGCAGGCGCTGGCGGGATACTTTGCGAAGTCGGGTATCCCTTCTAGATCGCCTGCTGTAGGTTGAAGATTCTCAGTCGCCTATGATTCCTGTTGGATACATGGCAAAGCGTGTTTACACGAAACCTGATCGGTTTCGAGCTCCTCATGTCACTGACATCTATTCTGTTAGCAACTGCAATTGCGAGGACTTCACCGACTACATTCAGTACTGGAAGCATAATGGCTATTGGTTCTTTGACTCGCCAGAAATCATAAAGAGGGTCGCCGCGGAGAACTCGATCAAACTTGAGGGAACGTCACTCTTCTACTACGAAGAATTCGAAATGGAGTTTGACGGTGAAAGCTGGGGCCCATGGTCGCCAGAGCCGTCGTTCCCTACGAACATAGTTCTGTCCTCCACTAAGCAACTGGAAGGTTTCGACGTAGTAAATTTCACCGCCGGAAACTCGCCCGAATGCTCCGGATTGTCATGCAGCAGCCTCGCGGTAGAGCTTCCTACGAATGCCCACTGTTTGTTCTCCACATTCGAAGAGGCCAAGGTGAACCTTGACAATGGGGCATTCAACAATGCTGAACCCGGACCTTACCGCATTTTCTCCGTGTATTCCGTAGACTGGTTCTAGCGAAACACTGAGGGCTTCAAGAGAGAGATATTTTGCCATTTTCCGACAATCCGCAGTTTGATCCACGGCCGCCCGTGAGCGACGAGGCGGCGGAGATCACGCCTGACCCCTTCATGATCGGTCCCGATGGGGCAGTGATCGTCGCCCCACAAGCGCTAGCGCCCCCAGTCAGAGATCCCGTCTGGAGCGGCTGGGACGTCTTGTTGATTGCCGGTTTGACCGTGCTTGCCATGTTGGTGCTGCAACTGGTCGTGATTTTTGGAGCCGCATGGTTTGTGTATCCGCACGCGAACCTGACGGAAGTGGCGCAAAAGCCGATTTTGTTGCTGCTCTCGCAGTTTCTGATTTACGCCGTGGTCGCCGCATTTATGGTCATGCTGGTCGAGGGCAAGTACCATGTCCCATTTTGGGAAGCGATCCGGTGGAAATGGCCTAGTTCGGAGTGGAAACTCCTGGGACTCGGCGCGACAATGATGTTCACACTCGGCCTGCTGCAGAGTTTGTTGCCCATGCCGAAAGACACACCGTTCGAGCACTTGTTTGACCGCCCGCGCGATGCGTATCTACTGTCGATTATCGCCGTGAGCCTGGGCCCATTGATGGAGGAGATATTCTTCCGCGGTTTTATGTATCCAGTGCTGGCGCGGCGCATGGGAGCCGCTTGGGCGATCGTGTTGACGGCGCTGCCGTTTGGCTTGATTCATTTGCCGCAGTATGGCTGGGCGTGGGGAGCCGCGTTGGTCATTGTTCTTGTGGGTGTGGTGTGTGGGGTCGTACGCGCCGTGACCGGTTCGGTGGCCGCCAGTTTCCTGGTGCACGTGGGATACAACGGCGCTCAGATGATCGTCGCTATCGTGTACACGCATGGGTTCCGGCATTTGAACGGCACCATACTCTCGTGGAGATAAAGGTCCCGACCCGCAACGAACACTGACCTTCGAGAAGCATCATCTACTACCTATGTCTAGTTGCGACTGGACCTTGACTTTGTAAATTAGACTCGCTTCGCAGCGCACTTCCCATGATTCACGTATAGTAGGCAGACCTCCTCGGATGGGATAACGCAAGCATGAGTGAACCGGCTGTTCCCAACGAAAACAAAGGATTGTCGCCGGCCCGTACGGTGGCCGAATCCCTGTTATCACTCAGCATTTTGGAAGCAATTCCTGACGCCGTAGTGGCAGTGAACCAGCAGGGCGTCATGATTCAGGTGAATTCTCAGACGGAGTCTCTCTTCGGTTACACGCGCGACGAGTTGATCGGACAGAAGATCGAAATTCTGGTCCCGGACCGACAGCGGCCGCAGCATCATCTCCATCGTGAGCATTTCCACCAACAACCCAAGATTCGACGCATGGGATCGGGACTCGATCTCTATGGAAGACGTCGCGACGGGTCGGAGTTCGCGGTGGAGATCAGCCTCAGTCCCGTGACGACGGATGATGGAACGATGGTTTTGAGCGTCATTCGCGACATCAGCGATCGCAAGCGGATTGAGGAAGAACTGCGCCGCGTCAACGAGGAGCTTGACCGCAGAAAGAGCCGTGAACTGAGAGATTCTCAAAACCGTCTCGCGTTAATCGTGGATTCCTCGCAGGACGCAATCATCGGCAAGAACCTCGACGGCATCATCACACACTGGAACAAGGGCGCGGAGCACATCTACGGCTACACGGCCCAGGAGATGATTGGCCGGTCGATCACAGTGCTGGCTCCCAAGGAGCGCACGGACGAAATTCCGACCATTCTGCAGAAGATCCGCAACGGCGAGCGGGTGGAGTACTTTGAGTCGCTACGCGTCACCAAAGACAAGCGAATTCTGCATATGTCCATCTCAGTTTCGCCCATCTACGATACGGAAGGCAACGTTGTTGGCGCATCCACGATCGCGCGCAACATCAGTGCGCAAAAGAAGATCGAGGACCAGTTACGGCAATCGCAAAAGATGGAGGCGGTCGGTCGACTTGCCGGCGGAGTGGCCCACGACTTCAATAACTTGTTGGGCATTGTCACGGCGTGTTCGGAGTTACTGCGCAGTCGCGTCGAAGGCGAGGGCCTGGAGTATCTCGACAACATTCGCGAAGCTGCGAAGCGCGGCGCATCCTTAACGCGCCAACTGCTGGCATTCAGCCGCAGGCAGCCCGTACAAACCCAGCTCCTGGACTTGAATGAGAAGCTCAAAGACATCAGCAAACTGGTGCATCCTCTCATGGGGGATGATGTGGAGGTTGTCCTGTTACCACGCTCCTCATCCGCCATAATTGAGGCTGATCCGAGCCAGTTGGATCAGATCGTCATCAATCTGGCAGTAAATTCACGGGACGCCATGCCTCACGGCGGAAAACTGATCATCGAAACGGCGGTATTCGATTTCGATGAGTCGTTCGCCCGCGAGCATCCGGCGATCATCGTGGGACGCTACGTGATGCTGGCCGTCAGCGACAACGGAATCGGCATGGACGAGGCGACAAGATCCCGCATCTTCGAGCCGTTTTTCACCACCAAAGAAATTGGGAAGGGAAGCGGCCTAGGTTTGGCAACGGTCTACGGCATCGTTAAGCAGAACGGGGGACATGTCTGGGTCTATAGCGAATCAGGACGTGGAACCACCTTTAAGATTTATCTTCCGAGTGCAGAACACAAGGTCGGCACGTCACCCGAGGCTCATGCGGAGGAACTTCCCCCCAGACGAGACGGCGTGACCATCCTGCTGGCCGAAGATGATGTGGTGATGCGTCGCTTGACGCGGAAGATGCTTGAAGCGCACGGTTACCGCGTGCTGGAAGCAGAAGATGGGACAGCTGCCTTGGATGTGATCAGCTCGCAGGAAGGAAAGATCGATCTGATTCTGACCGATGTCGTCATGAAAGGGATGAATGGGCCCGAACTCGTGCTGCGTATGACCGAGTCGCACAAGGAGACGAAGATCGTTTACATGTCGGGTTACACCGGAGAACTGGTTGCGAACCAGGGACTCGACGCTGGCATACGGCTTCTGGAAAAGCCATTTACGCGAGCCGATCTGCTGAAGACCCTGGACGCCGCTCTGGGGTAGATCGACATTCCGCTAGACAGGATCTCGGAATCGTTCGAAGTCCGGTAACGCCACAACTATTCCTATTCGTACACACGCCATTTCCATTCAAGCGCATTTCTCGTTGCTCTCCGGCACTTGGTTTGCGATACTCGGGGCGCTATGAAAGGCAATCCCAAAGTTATTGCTGAACTGAACAAGGCACTGAGGGAAGAGCTGACTGCGATCAATCAGTATTTCTTGCATGCGGAAATGTGCGAGAACTGGGGATACAGCAAGCTCTCCGATTTCATCAAGAAACAATCCATCGGCGAGATGAAGCACGCCGAAGTGCTGATTGAGAGGATTCTGTTTCTGGATGGCAGCCCGTCGATGCAACCCCTGGAGTTGACGGTTGGGGGTTCAGTAAAAGCGATGCTCGAAAGCGACCTTGCGTTGGAGCTTGGCGCGGTGAAGCAGTACAACGACTCCATCGCGATCGCCACGAAAGAAGGCGACAACGGATCGCGCGATCTCTTTGTGACCCTGCTCAAAGACGAAGAGGGCCACGTGGACTTCCTCGAAGCCCAAATGCACCTGATCAAAGAAGTCGGCTACGAACGCTATCTGACGATGCAGATGGGAGAGGACGAGGAAGAATAGATCGCAAGGATTCTAAAGCCCCACTTTGCGTAGAGATGCGAGAAGTGGGGCAACAACAGTTCCATCCTGCAGGACCGGGATTTACTTCACCGTAACCGTCAGCAACTGCGCGCCACTCACCACGTAGTCCAGCGGCGGAGTCGCGGTTTCATCGACGTTCGATTCGCCGCTGACAATCATCTCCTGGTTGCCGCGCATGCCCTCCATCACGTTCATCACTGAGATGGGCAGTGTGGGCATGACTTTGTCGGCGACGCGGGCTTCCGGATCGGCTTCCAGCAACGAAACGTAAAGGCGATTGTTGGCGTGCTCTTTGTTCAGCAGCGCAATCGTTGAGGCCAAGTCCAGCTTGCGACCAAAGGCCGGATTCGTACGGCCGACGCGATCGAGGGTGTCGCCGTCACTGACCAAAATGCGCAGCGTTCCCTTGCTGGCCGAGGTGGGAATCTTTACTGGAATCTGACGCACCACCCGCTCACCGCGATACGGAGCAAGAACCGTTTCCACAATCACCTGATCGCCAGGCCGGACCTCGCTGACATCGGTGCGGGCGCTTTCCAGGCGCGCCCAGCGACGCTCTCGAACCAGGTCGAAATCGAGCTTTACGCTCTTCACCGCCGGTGCGTTATACGGATTATCGTAGATGCGTCCGAAGCGCTCGCCCAGAGAGAGTGCGGCTGCCATGGCCGCGGGCTGTCCGTTTTCGGCGGGGACGAACATGTTCTTCAGCCCTACCTCTGGAAAGCCTTTCACATTGATGCTGCCATTCAAGCGGTAGGTAATCTCTTCGCCGTACTCGTTCACCCCGTGCAATGCGTTAAATACCGTCGCCATGATGGCCACGGGACTCAGGCGTGCATTGTTCAGTACTTCGTAGTGGAAATCTTTCGTGCCGCTACCGCCGTGGATCGTCAGCGTCACCGGAATCATGTCCGGCTGCTTGTTGAACACGCCCATGATGCCGGTGTGGCGGTCCTGTACGAAGACTCCGGCTTCCTCAGTCGTATTGACGATCTTGAATGCGTTCAGCGGCGAAGGCAGAGTGGCCAGCACCTGCGCCTTGTTCATGGGTAGATCGACCGAGCCGAACTGCAACAGGGGATGTCCGCAAGCCAGCAAGCGCTGCGGATCGATGTAAGTGACCGTGCAGGTGGCCGCGATGTCCATATCGCCGCGCACCAGAATCGCGCTCACCGCCGAGCCGGCTTCGAGCGGCTCCGGCTGTTTCTCTCCACTGACAGAACCTGCACCCATGACCGGAATCACCCCGGCGGACGCGAATTGCCCGGCAAAACGGCGCACCGTATCTTCCGAAAATCCGTTGAACACCAGAGGCGTTTCGATCGGCTTCAGGTAGCTCAAAAAATCCTGCGTGGAACTCGAGAGCACGATGGCGTCACCGGGAGACGCGGTCTTTCCTGCCGCATTCGTCACACCCGGCTTCGTCGCTGCAGCCTCTTCGGCCGGTGACTTGTCGAGCGCGTTGATCTCGAGCATGTCGGCGATCGGGGTAACTCCCGCGATCGGTTCCTTGGAGAACTCGCCGATGCGGAACGCGAGCGCGCCGGCAAGCTTGCCATCCAGATACACCGGGCTGCCGCTCATGCCCGCCACCACGCCCGTATATTCTGCCTTCTCTCCGTGCAGCCGAATCAGGATGATGTTGCCCTTGGGCCCGTTTACGTTATGCAGAACGCCCAGAACTTCTACTCCCATGGATTCCGGTTTAACACCTTCGAAAACGGTTAGGGCGTAGCCCCGCATTCCAGCATGAATCTGCTCGACGGGAATGGTCGGCTGCGAGGTCTGTGCGGACAGGACAATTGCAGATAGGGATAGAGCGAGGACTAGCGGCGCAAAAACAACTTTTCTCATGTAAAGCCCCGAGAGGGAACCCGCCAACAGGCCCCAATACCGATTGGACTCAGACCAACTGCGACTCGTTGCCTGGAGGGGAAAGATCTGGGACCGGGCAAAACATCCCAATTGCGAATCCTTGCGTCTATACTAGCACAGGGACTTTTCGGGGTTCACCATGTTTAATCGTTGCAAAGATAAGACTTTAAAGGGAAACAACGGCCGTTTCAGTGGAAGATTCCTGGTGGGATCGATATGCCTGGCCCTCCTAAGTGGCTCTAGTTCGATGGCCGCGCAGGATCAGTCGAGTCAGCCGTCCACGTCGCAAGCGCCGGACAATGGCAAGCCCAAGCAGGAGGTTCCTGCAGAAGCCGGTGGTCCGACCGACAACATCGGCCCGTATGCAATTCCGAAGAAGAAGGCGGAAGAGGCTCCTCCGCCGCCTCCGCCCGTTACGCCAAAGAAGATCGATGACCTTCCTGACTATTCACTCAAAGTCAACGTACCGCTGGTCAACGTCGACGTACTTGTCACCACCAAGGCCGGGCAATTTATTCCGGGCCTGAAGCAGGGCAATTTCCGAGTTCTCGAAGATGGCGTGCCGCAGGAGGTAAAGCACTTCAATGTGTCGCAGGCTCCGATCACGGCGGTGCTGCTGGTGGAGTTTGCCTCGACGAACTATGTTTTCATGATTCAGGCTCTTCAGGCTTCCTATGCCTTTGCGAACACACTTAAGAAAGACGACTGGGTTGCCGTCACCTATTACGACATGCAGCCGCACATTCTTGTGGATTTCACGCAAGACAAGAAAGCCGTGTACGGCGCGCTGAACCAGTTACGCATTCCGGGGTTCTCCGAGACGAATCTGTTTGACGCCTTATATGACACGCTCGATCGTCTCGATCGCGTGGAAGGAAAGAAGTACGTCATCCTGGTCACGACCGGCGTCGATACATTCAGCAAACTCACGCTCGACAAAATCATGAAGAAGATTAAGGACACAAAGGATGTGACCATCTTCCCGATTAGCGTCGGATTCATCGTGCGGGAGTATTGCGAAACTCATCCCTGCGGCTACACCCACGGCATGGGCATTCCCGTCGGACATATGGACTATCTGCAGGGTGACAACGAGATGAGAACCTTCGCCGCCATGACGGGTGGCCGCGCCTACTTCCCGCGGTTTGAAGGTGAGCTTCCTGAACTGTTTGGCGACATCTCCAACGACATTCGCAACCAGTACACGATTTCCTACGCCCCTACGAACTCAAAACTGGATGGCACCTACCGCAAGCTGAAGGTTGAGATCGTCGGGCCTGATGGGGCTCCTCTAAAAGTGAAAGATCAAAAGGGCAAGGACGTGAAAATCGATGTCGTAGCCCGTGATGGGTATACCGCGAAACATACGGTCGACTAGCGGACTGCCTCGATTCACACTCCGGTAACGAACTCCGATTTGTAAGCGCCGGTGAACCTGCGGGAACCTCTCATCTTCTCGCAGGAACTGATGTATCCTTGCGACTCGAACTTTGCCGTGCCGCTTTTCAGTTCAAACGATAGGAGTGCCCTAGTGCCCAAGAAATTTGTCTTTGCCAGCGTTTTCCTGTGGCTCATTGTTTCCGGCCTTTCAGTTGCGCAAACCATTCAGCGCCTCGCCCACCAGTCGCCCGACGGGGCTGGAATCTGCTTTCAAATGACGGACGGCTCAGTCCTGTGCCAAGGTAATGGCGAATCCGACTGGTACAAACTCACTCCCGACATCACGGGGAGTTATGTGAACGGAACCTGGAGCAGGGTGGCGAATTTGCCTGCCGGATATGTCCCGGATGCGTTCGCTTCGGCCGTGCTCGCCGACGGGCGTCTGGTGATTACTGGCGGCGAATACCTGAATAACAATTTCTCGCTCACGAATCTCGGGGCTATTTATGACCCCAAGGCAAATACGTGGACAAATCTTCCTGCCCCTGCGAGTTGGCCTTACATCGGAGATTCTCCATCTGTCGTGCTGCCCAACGGCAACTACATGGTTGGGAACAAACTCGCCAAGAGCATGGCCGTTCTGAATCCGAAGACGTTGACGTGGACTGTGCTGCCCGGAACGGGTAAGAGCGATTTCAACGCAGAAGAGGGTTGGACGCTGTTGCCGGATGGTTCGATTCTCACCATGGATGTGAAGCACGCTCCCAACTCCGAGCGGTTTGTCTCTTCCAGGAAGGCCTGGGCCAGCGCCGGCAGCACGATCGTAGACCTGCATTCGCCTTCGCCCTTCGGCTGTATTCCCTACGGCCCCGGAGGCACGCTTTGTTATTACCCGCCCGGAGAAATCGGCCCTGCAATTTTGCGACCTGACGGTACTGTGTTCGCGACGGGATCGTATACCAGCAGCGGAAGTGGCGCTGGGCACACGGCGATCTTCGACCTGAAAACGAAGTCTTGGAGCGTGGGACCTGACTTTCCGAACGGCGATAACGCCGGCGATTCGTTCGCCGCGCTGCTGCCGAACGGGAATGTTTTGGTCGAGGGATTCGTGACGTCCTACGAATGGGATGGCGCGAACTTGAATCCAACGCTGCCAACGCCCGGTAGCTTGATGATGCTTCCCACGGGACAGGTTCTGGTTGGAGGTTCAGAAGTCTACAACCCAACTGGAACTTATGAAGCCTCATGGGCGCCATCCATCACGTCGGTGCTGTCGAGTGTCACTCGAGGGTCGACCTACAAAATCTTCGGCACTCAGTTCAACGGACTGTCACAGGCGGCAGCCTTTGGCGATGAGTACGAGACTGCGACGAACTATCCGTTGGTTCGGATCACGAACAATGCTACCGGGCACGTTTTTTACGCCCGAACGCATGACCACAGCACCATGGGAGTGGCGACAGGTTCGGCGACCGTCTCAACCACCTTCGATGTTCCGGCCACCATGGAGTCCGGTGCCAGCACGCTTGAAGTTGTGGCGAATGGAATTCCGTCCGCACCGGTGAGTGTCACGGTGAAATAGAAGGTTCCCTGCGAACCCAGAGCCCCCGGCAACACAAGGGGGCTTTGTTTTGTGCGCTAGTGCACCCGGAATAGATGATCGAGTAGCAAGAAGACGCCCGCGCCGACAAAAACGAGAAAAGCCATCTTCATCGCAGGCTCTTTGTTGACCTCGGGAATGAGGTCCGAAGCGGCGACGTAGATCGTGACGCCTGCCGCCAGCGGCAGCCCGGCGCCCACATGATGCCGGAACAACGCCATCGTCAGGACGCCAGCAAGAGTTGATGCGCCGATCACTACGGATGCTCCCCATGCCGTGCCCCGGCTGCGTCCCCCGGCCAGCATTACAGAACTGACGGTGAAGCCCTCCGGAATCTTGTGCAGAAAAATCGCCAGAAAAATCAGCCAACCCAGCCAGTTCGATACCAGAAACCCCGAAGCGATGGCGATCCCGTCAAAAAACGTATGGATGATCAGACCGAGCAGCACGGAGTACTGCTTGTGAGAGTCAACAAACTCGTCGTGATGCGTTTCTTCGCCGAAGTGGAAGTGTGGAGTTACGGTATGTTCAAAAAAATGAATAATCAGGTAGCCTAGCAAAACCAGAAAGGCAGCCGGCTTTCCGCGCAGTTCAATGCTTTCCGGAACCATTTCTACCAAAGCGGTCGCCAGCATAAAGCCCGCGCCGAGCGCGACGAAATAGCGCAGATAGCGCCGCTCCCAATTCCGCTGCACAATAATGGCGCCACCGAATGCGTTGGCCGCCGCCGCGGTTAGGCCTAAGACCAGACTGGTGATGATGGGATTCATGGAAGATAGCGCGGATCATATCAGCTTCATGTAAGGATCTTACAGAGCGACTTCCACTGAGTACGTCCAAAGAAAGCACGTGATTGGATTTCTCCGTGATTCTGTGACTCTGTGGTAGACGGCGTTAGCCTGAGTGCCGAATGTGCATCACGTCCCCATCCTGCACAATGTAGTCCTTGCCTTCCAGTCGCAGCGTGCCCTTGGCGCGAGCATTGGCCTCCGAACCCGCTTCGAGAAGTTGGTCCCAGCGAATGGTTTCGGCGCGAATGAAATGTTTTTCTAGATCCGAGTGAATGGCGCCCGCGCCTTCCTGGGCGCGCGTGTTGGCCGGAATCTGCCAGGCTCGGCACTCGTCCTCACCAGCGGTAAAAAATGAAATCAGCCCCAACAGTTTGTAGGTCGTTCGGATCAAGCGAACCAGCCCGCTCTCCTTCAGTCCATAGCTCGACAGAAATTCCGCCGCATCAGCGTCGCTCATTTCGGCAAGTTCGGCCTCGACCTTGCCGCAAATTGCTGTCGCTGCCGCGTTCGGACGCGCCGCAATCTCGGTGAGCTTGTATTTGCTGACGGCTTCGTCGAGTTCCTTGCCAAGTTCGGTTGACTCGCCGATGTTGAGTACATAAAAAATCGGCTTCTCGCTTAGGAACATGAATCCGCGCAGACGCTTCTTGTCTTCAGGCGTCATTTCCATTTCGCGCAGCGGTTTCTCCGATCCCAGATGCGCGTTGGCTCGCTTCAGCAGCTCAAACTCCTTCTCGAGTTCAGGAGTCTTCATTTTCTTCAGGTCTTTCTCCAGGCGCTCCAGGCGCTTCTCAATCTGACCCAAATCACTGACCATCAGATCGAACTCGACGTTCTTGATGTCGCGCAGAGGGTCAATCTCCGCCACCAGTGGAACTGCAGGATCTTCAAATACGCGCACTACATGGGCCAACGCATCTACTTGGCGCAGATGCCCGATGTAGGCAGTCTCTTTCAGCGCATCCTGTCCAATGGCACCGACGTCTACGTACTCGACCGAAGTGTGCGTGAGCTTCTTCGGATTGTAGAGTGCCGCCAAGCGATCGAGGCGGTCATCGGGAACCTTGGCGACGCCGATGTGGGCCTCGCGCGGATTGGCATGAGCTTGGGCGGAAAGGTGTGCCTTGGTCAGGATTCGGAACAGCGAAGTCTTGCCTACCTGGGGCAGGCCGATAATGCCGGTTTTCATAAATGGCTCTTAGCTTTGGCTCTTGGTTTTTTCGTTGCTGCTTTTATTGAATTCCAGGACGGGATCGACGGGCCTTCCACCGAGCGTCAGACAACCCTTGAGGATAAACGATGGGGCCGAAATTGCCCAAACCTTGCGGTCATGAATCCGCCGGAAAGGCTCGACGCGGCTGTATGTGATTCTAATCACACACTTAAGTGACTCGCAAAATAGGGGTTCTCTTGCATTCACAATAAGCTCCCGTCAGATGAAGTTCCGCCGAGCTGTTCGGATGGCTACGGGGAATTTGTTCGAGGTCGAGACTGGAGGTCCCAAAATGTTCGCCAATCCCGCAGCCAGTTGGCATCACAGCAATCAGTACAACGCTCAGTCCGCGTGCGAACACTGTGGTGGAATCGTGCGTCACGAGCGCTGGTGTATAACCCGCGATGCCTTGGTCCAGTATGCTTACGGTGCTGTTGCGGAGCCTGAAACGCTCAACCTCCGCGACCGTTTGATCCTGCATGCGCTCGGGGTTTCGTGGATTGCAAATACCTGTCAGAGTGCTTGCACGAATCCCAAGACTTAGCGGCTTTCAGCCTGCTTGGCGACATTCGGGACCGTAATGCTCACCGCGTCGGGCTTTGTCCAAACTTCCTTACCGCTGGTCAGGTCCAGGCGATTCATGGTTACACTGACCTGCTGAGAATCCACTTCGACCAGCAAGTAGTGATAGTTCACCGTATTGCTTTGAAAAGGATCGTTCGGCCCTCGTGCAATCGGATACGCGTGCGCCCCGCCTCCTCCCGAAACGAAATACATGACGCCGCCGTGCTCGTGGCGCTCGTAGTTGTGCACATGGCCGGAAACTACGATGATGCGGAAGGGAGCTTGCGCTTGTCGTTGCTCCAGCATCTTTGCCAATTGCTGCTCAGGAGTGCGTGCCGCGTGCCCTCCCCGAAGCGGATCCGCGTCAGAAGAACTGGTATATGGCGGGTGGTGAAGCATTACAAATACAAAGTTGATGTCGGATGGAACGTGGTCAAGCTTGTCAGCCAGCCATAGCCCTTGTGATCCGCTGTTCTCCTCCAGCGAACTGTCTAGCGTCAGGATCAACGCGTTTGCCGTGCGCACCGAGTAATACCGGCTCTTCTTTAGATCGGGAAAGCGCTGAAAGTACTTGCCTAGCGAAACCGCCGGATCTCCATGCAATTCATGGTTGCCGATTGCCGGATATACGGGAATCTTCTTGTCTCGCCAAACGCTGGTCTCGCTGTCCCACACCTTCCAGTCGTTTTCGTCGTAACCGTTGTAGACAAGGTCGCCAGTAAAACAAATGAAGGCCGGATTCGCTCCGGCAACGGCACGAACCAGAGCCGCTCGGACCGGGGGATTCGCCGCTTCAAAATCCCTGGGATCATGAAAGCGTGCGTCTCCATAAGCAACGAAGCGGAAGGGCGCTTTCACTTCCAACTTCAATTCGCCAGGTGCGATCAGTAAAGTGTGCTTTTTCGTGCAACCGGTTGGGGTCAGCAGCAGTGCGGACAATATTGCGAATACTTGCGTGAATGCTCGCCGTCTCAAAAACATAGGCTCCGTTCCGATTCCAGATCCATTGTCCCACGCCCGATTGGATGTTACGCGCGACTACAACTCCAGGAGATTCTCGACCGTTGTACTCTAGGCCCCCCCGGAAGATCCACGAAACAAGTCGGGAATGTGCGATGCCGAAGACATTAAAATCCTTTCAGGTTTGTTCAATAATCTGACCGTGCGGCCAGCTTCCGTTCTACACTTCGGCTATCGAGGTTAGCTGGGACAGCTTGGCTGGGAGAGTCTTGGGGAAGCACGTCGGATCTCTATGAAGCTTCTGATTGTGGAAGACGAAGCAAGGATGGCTGACCTTCTGTGCAAAGGGTTGACCGAAGAGGGTCACACAGCGATTTGCGCGGCGGACGGCGCAGAAGGCTTCAACCTGGCGCGATCCTATGAGTTTGACGTCATCATCCTTGATGTAATGATGCCTAAGCTCACCGGATATGACGTGGCCAAGCGCTTGCGAGCGGCAAAGATCTCGACGCCTATCCTGATGCTCACAGCCCGCGACTCCGTGCCCGACATCGTACGCGGTCTTGATGGTGGCGCCGACGATTACATGACCAAGCCATTCTCCTTTGATGAGCTCGTGGCCCGTCTCCGAGCAGTAAAGCGTCGTGCTTTGGCGGTGCGGGACACCAACTTACGAGTGGCTGACTTGGTTCTTGACCCAGCCAGCAGGGAAGTCTTGCGCGGAGAAGAAAGAGTTTCGCTGACCCGCACGGAGTACAACCTGCTGGAACGCCTCATGTACCGTGCGGGAAAAGTGGTGTCGCGTGATTCGCTGATCGAATCGGTGTGGGGCTTCGATCGCGACATCGAAGAAAATACCCTCGACGCTTTCATGCACCTGTTGCGCAACAAAATTGATCCCCCTGGAAGATCGAAGTTAATCCATACCGTGCGCGGGGTCGGCTACATGATCCGTCCGGATGAGCGCAGATGAAACGATTATCGATCGGAATGCGCCTCA
This sequence comes from uncultured Acidobacteriaceae bacterium, assembly GCA_963731405.1. Classification (GTDB taxonomy): domain Bacteria; phylum Acidobacteriota; class Terriglobia; order Terriglobales; family Acidobacteriaceae; genus Sulfotelmatobacter. Next base: position 107,704 of record CAVSVS010000010.1, read on the forward strand.
CGCTCTGGTACCTGGCGATCTTTGCGCTCGCTCAAGTGATCTTCGGCGCGGGTATGTGGTTGATCCTCCGTGAGAGCCTCTTTGACCTGGTCGATGATGGACTGGAAGCGCAGGTCGACGACCTCACCAAGTTTCTACAGTCTCAACCGAAAGACCGTCCCTTTGGGGAACTTCAGCATGAGATCGGTCAAACCTATGCCGTTGAACATGCTGGTGATTACCTTCAGATCTACGCGGACAGTAACCTGCTGATCTATCGTTCGGAATTTCTGAAATCGCATCCGGCTGCGCTTTTGTCACCCGATCAGGTCGACCGCCAAATTGAGCGAAGCCGCAAGATCGCGGGTCACCACTTCCGTTTTCTGTTTCAGAAATTGGAGGTCAACGGCCGCGTTTACACCGTGGAAATGGGCACGCCCGCCGACGACGCCGTGGAGACTCTCCACTTGTTCCGTTCATATTTGTTGATGTTTGCTCCCCTGCTGCTTCTTGTGGCTGCGGGCGGCGGATTCTGGTTAAGCCGCAGGGCCTTGTCTCCCGTCGACACCTTGGTGCAGAGCGCACGTGAGATCGGCGGCACGAGTCTCAATCGCCGATTGCAGAAACTGGAAACTGGCGATGAACTGCAGCGACTCTCCGACACGCTGAACGAAATGCTGGACCGGATCGAAGTGGCTTTTCTGCGGGTCACTCAATTTACCGCAGATGCCTCTCACGAATTGCGCACGCCGGTGTCTCTTATCCGCACGGAGGCCGAATTGGCGTTGCGCCGATCCCGGGGAGAAGCCGAATACAAGGAGTCCCTCCGCCACATCTTGCTCGAGGCGGAACGCACTACCGTCCTGATTGAACAGATGCTCGCTTTAGCCCGAACTGACTCCGGCCGCGAGATCTTGCAACTGCAGCCAACCGATTTGCGGCGAACATTGGGCGGCGTCGTAAACAACTGGCAGCAGGTTGCCGTCGTGCGCAACTTGGAGTTTTCCTCCAGCCTTGATTCTTCGGATTGTTTAGTCATGGGCGATGAGACATTGCTGCGGAGGTTGGTCGACATTCTGCTCGACAACGCTTTCAAGTACACACCAGCGCCCGGCTGGATACACCTGACACTACACCTGAAGAGCGAGAGTGCAGTCATCATAGTGCAGGATTCAGGAGTTGGAATCAGCGCGGAGGAACACAGTAAGATCTTCGAGCGCTTCTATCGCGTCGATAAAGCACGAAGCCGCGCGCAGGGCGGTGTTGGTCTCGGCTTGGCGATTGCAAAATGGATTGTTACGCGACATCGCGGTTCGATTACCGTCGAAAGCAAACCCGAGGAGGGGGCTACCTTTCGCGTAGAATTGCCCCTGATCGCGGTTCCCGCCCGCAATCCCCAGCCGGCCTGATCGATATTCAAAATTCCCAACTGCTGCCGTACAATAGAAAAACCTTCCCTTACGCCGGGATGGCGGAACTGGCAGACGCAGCGGACTCAAAATCCGCCGACCTTCGGGTCTTGGGGGTTCGACTCCCCCTCCCGGCACCAGCCCCAAGAATCCCTTACAAAGTAAACGGCTAGCTGGTGCCAGCTCACCGCATGAGAGCCAACTCTGACCGCAGACGCAGCGGATTTCGCGTCATCTATCGTCAGGAATGAAAATCTATCACGTTGAAATCCATAGGTTTATCGACACGGACTAAAGTAGGCGAGGCTTACACATCAGTTACACATTTCGATGAGGACGGGAGCTGCTGGTAGCGATATCCCCGAGGTTTGAGCTGCTGATTCACGTAGGTGCCTTTGGAGTCGGCGGCGAGGAATGCGGTGTATTCCTCGGCGGGCACGTCAAAGTATTGATAGACCTCGCCCGATTGACGAAACTCCAGTTCCAGCACGCGTTCCTGGGGAGCGTAGCCGATGCTGGCGATACTGCTGGACTCTACCGGAACTCTCTGCATTCTCGAATCGAGCGCCTTCCGGGCGCGCGCTCTCCTGGGATGCGAATGACGTCAAGGAAGGAACTCGCCCACTTGTCTAGACGGTCACAACCGGACGCTTACACCTTCATCCACTGCGCTCCGAAGACCGCGAAAATTCGAGTCACGCCCACAAGCAAGACATTGGCGCAGCAACTAGACGGTCGCCGAAGGGGACCGGTCTTCCGCCATCGTAGAGAACGACTCCCAGCTTGAAGTTGTCGCCGCAGGCCTCCGCCAACTTTCGGAGTCCCTTGAAGTCGCCAGCATTCACGGTAGCGCTCGCTTTGACTTCGATACCGACCAATGCGCCACTTCCCGCTTCAATCACAAGGTCAACCTCGTCCTGATCTTTGTCCCGGTAGTGGTATAAAGCGCAGCTCTCACCAAACCAAGACGCCTGTTTCAACACCTCAGAGAAAACAAACGTTTCCAGCAGTGGTCCGAAGATTGTCCGGTCTTTCGCGACCCGCTCCGACACTAGCTCCTAAGAGTGCGCCGAGCAGGCCGGAGTCAAGGAAATGCAGCTTGGGCGTCTTTACCAAACGCTTCAACTGGTTCCGAAACCACGGTTCCACCCGACGAACGAGAAACAACTGCTCCAGGATGGCGACGTATTTCCTGGTGGTCTTGTCGTCAAACCCAACTTGGCCGCCTATCTGCGTGAAATTGGTGAGTCTGGCCAGAATGGTGGGCAAGAACCTGTAGCAGGCGCGGCATTTGGTCGAGTTTTTCCACGTCGGCAACCTCGCGCACATCCCGCTGCACGATGGCTCTTACGTAATCCCGTGCCCATGTCTGGCGTCGTTTCGGATCTTCACGCCGCAGCATTTCGGGGTAGCCGCCAGTCAAGCACGGCGTGTACTAGGTCTTTGCCGATCATTAGCTCCGCAGGTTTGCCAAGCTTGCTATCGAACGCTGCTTTGAGGAACCCCGGCTTCTTGCCTCGGATTTCAGCCCGCGAGAGGGGCAGAAGGCTCACGATCTCCATGCGGCCGGCCAGACTCTCCGAGACTTGAGGCAGAGTCAGGATATTGGCTGAGCCCGTCAACAGAAACCGGCCGGGCCGGCGATCATCATCGACTGACTTCTTGATAACCCGGAGAAGGTCGGGCACTCGCTGTACTTCGTCAATGGTCGTTCGATCAAGCGCGCGCACTAACCCAGTTGGATCGCTGCGTGCCGCGGCCAGCACCGTGTCGTCGTCCATGGTGATGAATTCGCGATTGCCCGCGACCAAATCGCGTACCAGCGTGGTCTTGCCGCACTGGCGCGGCCCCGTAACCATGACGACCGGCGTGTCCTTGAGCGCGGTGGCCACCAGTTCGGCGGAAAAGCGAGGAAATAGCGCGTGATCGGTAACGTCCATGCCGGGCGGAGGCTCCGTCTAATTCGGATTGATGTTTCGTCTATTTCGGATTATAGACTCGTCTGATCCGGAATGTAACGATGGACAGTATTAGGGCTCATTTCGGCGACTGCAGCGCCAATTCGATAGCCGATGGCACCGTAGCCATTTAGTCGCCGGGCGTACATTCGCGCCAGCATCAGCACCTGAGAATCGACATAGTCGTAGACGCGAACGACACGCTTAGCGTCGTGAAGCCGATGGAGACGCCCAACATACTGTTGCAACGTTCCCTTCCAGGAAATTGGCATCGCCAAGAACAAGGTGTCTAGACGAGCATCATCAAAGCCCTCGCCAATGTAACTGCCAGTTGCCAGGATGACTCTTGACTCGCTCTCCGGAACAGCCGCAATCGCCTCCGCAATCGTGCGGCGCTGTTTCTTGCCCATGCCGCCTTTTAGCACAAACACGTTACTCACTTTGCCAGAGAGCGCCGTCTCAAAGTACTTCAAGTGATTGGTCCTGCCGGTGAGAAGCAGCGGTGAGCGCCGGTCACCGACTGCGCGCAGCAGATCGTCAAGGATCATTTCATTGCGAGCACGGTCATCTGCAAGTGCAGCGTACACCTCCTGAATCGTTGTATCGATCCGCTCGGCCGGCATGCAAAACTCAGTCAACCGAGGAACCACTTCATGTTCGAACGGAGTGACTGCGGTCATCGAACGTGCGCTGAGCTTATGTCGTATCGGACCGCACTGCATGTAGATGATCGGGTGGTGTCCATCTTTGCGCTCAGGCGTTGCCGTCAGGCCGAGGACGTACCTCGCCTTTACTTGCTTCATCACCTGCTCAAAAGTGAATGCCGACAGATGGTGGCACTCATCAACAATGACTTGCCCGTACTCGGCGACGAAGTCTTTGACTCCCTCTCTGCCGTGGGTGCTTTGGATGATGGCGATATCCAGGGTGCCACTGCGTTCGCTTTTCCCGCCTCCAATCTGGCCGATTGATTTGTCCGTAAGATTGAGGAACATCGCCAATCTCGCGTGCCACTGATCTAACAATTGTTGGCGGTGAACCAGTACGAGAGTATTCACCCTTCGCGCCGCGATCAGCCATGCGGCCACTGCGGTCTTGCCAAAAGCAGTAGGAGCGCAGAGGATCCCCTCGTCGTGTTCAGCAATCATGGAAACAGCGTCCTCCTGCGACGGGCGCAATTGGCCGCAGAACTCCACGTCAATTGCATGTCCCGCGCACCGCTCGTCACGGATGTCTGGCTTGATGCGATGCGCTTCAAACAGTTCGATTACCTCGGCCAGACACCCACGCGGCAAAGCAATGTGGTTGGCGAGGTCCTCGCCGCACGCAATTACTCGCGGCTTGTTGAATGTGGGAAGCCGCATTGCTTGGGCCTTGTAAAATTCAGGATTCTGAAATGCGGCCAAACGAAGCAGACGGTTCAGCATCGCCGAAGGCAGCCCACTCTTCTCAATATACAGAAGGTTTGCGCGAACGATTTGAACCGCGAGTGGAAACGGTCCTGGTATTGGGCGGTCTATTCTCTTTTGTGACGGCGGCAGCGCCCAGGGATCTTGCTCGGCGTCGTCCATAATGCTGATCCCGACACCGATGAGATCTCCTCGTTTTTGAGCCTCCCGCACGACTGCCTCGACAGCGTCCGCTGACATTCTTTCCACGCTCCCCAGAAATGCCCACTGGTCTGGGTACGGATGGAATTCTGAATCAACAAAGACACTGTTTCCTTCCGCGCGCGGAATCTTTTGCAGAGGTAGAGCGATCAGGTTGCCAAGACCTCCCTTAGGCATCGTGTCCTGATTAGGAAAGAATCGGTCGTAGGACTCCAGACCCAGTTGGTGCCGGAACTCCATGGTTCGAGTGAGAATTGCGCATCCTAGTTTTCGCGCAATGGTCGCGGGAATCGCTCGATTGAAGAATATCCAAACATGGCCGCCGTTCCCTGAACGAGAACGTTCCAAACCCGCTGGCACATTCATCTCACGACAAGCCACAAGGAACGCAGCGGCGTCCTTCTGCCAGGTCTTCTTATCGAAATCAACCGCCAGGAGCCAGCAAGTCTCGTCCGGCAAAAGCGGATAGATTCCGACCGTATGATCTCCGACAAGATGGCCTCGTACAACGTCTTGCGTTAGTGGCCTGAACTTTCTAGTCTGGCGATCAACCTTCTTGCGGTCCTTGTCTTTGGCCCGCAGATACGATTTCCAATCGCGATCTGCCCTCGGCATGTATCCGGATCGCCCGTCGGCGCTCTCCCAGCGAATGGCATACACATCGTCACGTCCACGGAAGAGACTGCGAAACAGCTCTATCCGCTGTTGCGCTGTACCCACTGCGGATCTGCGAACGTCTGGCGCTGTGCTTATGATCTGAGGACTTCGGCTGATGGGGCGAGGCTCCGGAATTCGTATACCGTGCTCGATCAAAAGGCCGCGCAGCTGACCATTTTCGGCACGCAGGCGTCGCACCTCCGCCACGGATGCCTCAGCGGCTTCTTCATTGCGACATGACCGGTGGGAAACCTTCAAAAACCGACACATTTGCTTACACACTTTCACGTCTTGTACAATACAAACTATTTATTATCATAACTATACAGAGATACGCAGCGGACTCAAAATCCGCCGACCTTCGGGTCTTGGGGGTTCGACTCCCCCTCCCGGCACCAGCACAAAAACTCAGTGAATACGCGGCTAGCAAGCCCAGCTCCCTGCATACGACTAGCTTCTGGGCAGACGCAGCGGACTTTTTGTTTTATCATTCACAGTCGTAGTCATATCCCAATGAAATGATTGAGCTTATTCAAGCGTCAGAGCAATCCGGACCTGATCATCTATTACACGCTTTCTCGGCAGGAAAGAATTAGGTTTTCCGGTTCTTTCCCCACGGACCGCCCGGCTGCCAGACTTGGTTTTCTTCGTTCCCATTCAAAACGCCGTCCACAACTGGCATTAAGAACTCTCGGATGACTTCGATAATTTCTTTGAGCGAAGAATCTGCCTTAAGCTTGCTCTTCTGCAGGAACGCTCGCCATTGCGTCTGCTTCGTTGGAAGTTCATAGAACTCAGTCCGCAGTGCTAGCGGCGAGGATCTCTGCAGAGCCGTGCGCCGCGTCTTGAAAGTCGACTGAATGGCGGCGGCGAGCGTGCTACTGTCGAATTCGAACCTTTGTGCCAGTACCCAGAGATCGTAGAAGTCCTTCATGCGGCTATTCGCGACACCGAGTTTGACCATGGCTTCGAACTTTTCCGCAATCACACTCTCCTTGGAATAGGCGTGCAATTTGGGTGCAGGAAATTCAAGGAGCGTGGAGTATTCCAATTCCTCTGATGCGGGAACAATCGTGTCGCCGAGACCGATGTCAATCTGAAGAGGAATACGCACATGCCCAAGCCGGGCTTCCACCCGCACCCGAACTCCTTCGTAGGCTTGCTCATGACGGATTCTTTCCACACGAATCGTGTCTGGTAGAAACGTCAGGCCATCGTCTTCCACATTTTGCGAGCACACCTCGGAGAAGACTTTCCGGAAGTTGATATCGGGCGGAACCCGTCCGAGCAGATCGAGGTCGCGGGTTGGACGATATATCTCTGCGGTCCAGAGTTGCAGCAGCAGAGCACCTTTGAGAACAAATCCGTTTCGATGGGGAGAAATGCTCAGGCGATAGAGAAATCGTTCCAATCCATAACGGGTTAGGAGCAGTCCAAAATCTTCGTTGCGTTCCGTCGCCAGATTCAACAGCCGTTGCCGGACGGAAGCCGACAGATTTGCAACAGGCTTCTTCACGTGAGCGATTCAAGATATGGTTGTATCACCCGCGCCACCCGGCAGACTTTCGCGGCCATGAAGATTTCATCCATCGTGGCTTTCCGCTCTCGGTAGCAATCGCGCAGCGCTTCCAGAGCGACGTCCAGCCCTATCTTGTTGCGGTACTTGAAACAATCGGCGACAGTTTTTGCAGGACCAAAGACTCGCACGGCAACTCCTTCGAGTTTCTTTTCGTCAATGCCATAGGAAAGGGCCTTTCCGGAAAAATGCACAACACGCATCGCCGGATAACCCGCGCGGGGGCGACGAGCATTGTGGGCAATCGCTATCCAAACCTCGCGCGGCGATTGCGTAGTGAGCCCATGGAAGCGCAGCGCAGACAGCAGGCAGATGACACCATGCGGTACGCGTTTCGCGGCCTCCACGAGCGTATGGTGCTCGGTCACCCGGCCACCGTCAGCCACATAAAGTCCTCTTCCCACTTGCCGCACGAGCCCGCGGTCTTTCGCCTGGCGGAGATATTCCCGAGGGATAGCTACCCGATCCAGTTCGCGCGGCCGGAATACCCCAGCCTTCTTGACCATTCGGGCTACGAGTTCTGCCTTCGAAACAGCCATGACGCCTCTTTACTATATGCATGCATATTATAACAAATGCAAACATATCGTAAAATAGAAGGTCATGTCGATATCGATACGCCAAAAAGCGTTACGGTATGGCCACTCATCGTAGGGGCTGCTGGAGCTATTTCTCTTGAGGCCAGACTCGATGATAACGATACCTATTTCTAGCCACTGTGCTTCTGCTCACCGCCCTGAGCCAGCGTTTCAAAATCGTAGGACCGAGAGCCGCAGTCGTCCCGTCGCGATCACGATGGTTTTGCTAAGCCTGGACTGGATTTGGATTGTTTCCACGGGCCTAGACGGCGCCGTTGGGTAGCCTGCGCAGTCTGGCGAACCAGCAAAAACCTCAGAGCGAACTTGACGGACGGGCAGCGCTCACAAACTGCTTGCCTTCAAGCACTGCGTCCACAGCGGCTAGCAGGTTGCCATTGGCTGTTGTCTTTACGACATAGCCGAGCGCCCCGGTCTCTAGGGCTTCCTTCATCACATCGGGGGACGATTCCTGAGTGACGAATATTATTTTGGATTCAGGAACACGCTTGCGAATCTCTCGAGCGGCCGCGATTCCATTCAGCGTCGGCAGCCCGATATCAAGCAGAATTAAGTCTGGTTTCAGTTCTTCCGCTTTGTGCACCGCCTCCTGACCATCGGACACTTGCTCGACAATTTGCAAGTCGGATCTTTTGTTCAAGGTTGTACAAAGAAAACGCCGAAAGGGCTCAAAATCTTCGACCACTAGCACTCGAATTGATGGCATCCTCTCCCGCTTCCAACTCCAGGGATTGCAGCTTCGGCTACCAGGCCGGAACTTGCTCTGATCTCCATCTTCTTCGTTAGCGCGTATTTGTCAATACCCAGAAAGCCGTGTCCCATCGCACGGATGGGCTATGCAAGCCACTTTCGCGACGTCAGCAAACGGCCCTGTCCTCGGCCATTCGCTGCGGCCGATCGAATACGAAGATGGTCGGCATGGCGAAGTCAAATTTTCTCGCGGCACTGCGTCTACGCCCGCGCTGCAAGACCCATCGCATTATCGCAACGTGAAACACTGCTACACGCGCTGTCATTTTTGCCAGTATGCACTCTCTGTGAGGTTTCCTAAGATCAGTTCGTCACCTCAGCATGTCCCAGTCGAGCGAAACAGATCTCGCACAAGTTTCATAAAGGTCAATTCCCGAAAGGATACTCAAAATGGATCAAAATCGTAGGTGGATGGTAGCGAGCACAGCACTGCTGTGCATCCTGTGGGCCGGATTGGCATTCGGCGAATCCAACGCCAAAAAGGTTAAAGTACAAGGGCTGATAATTGGACGAGATGGAGACAGCCTCACGCTCAAATCGTCTCAGGGATCGGGCGACGTCGTTGTGGTGCTAACCGATGACACTAAGGTTCGCCAACCGAAAGGCCTGCTAAAGGTCCGGCATTCGGAGCAGTCGATGACAGCTCTCATCCCGGGTCTCAAAATATCCGTCGAAGGTACTGGGAGCGAAAGTCGAGTAGAAGCAAAAAGCATCACGTTCAATAAAGACGACCTGCAGCTTGCCGAAACCATTCAAGCTGGCTTGACTCCAACCGCAAACCAGCAGGAAGTCAACACACAGAATATTGCCGCGAACAAAACAGGGGTTGAGGCTAACAAACAGGGAGTCGCCTCCAACCAGCAACAGATTTCAGGAAATCAGGCGGCAATTGCTGCCAACCAACAGGAGATTCAAGACGCCCACAGGCGCTTTGCCGAGTTGTCGGAGTATGACACCAAGGCCAAAGCAACCGTCTACTTCGCCAGTGGAAGCGCCAAGATTTCAGACAGTGATCAAGCTGCTCTGACACTGCTGGCCAAAGGTGCCACCAGTCTCGCCGGTTACATCATTGAAGTAAAAGGGTACGCCGATTCGTCAGGCAACGCAGCCATGAATCAGGCCTTGAGCATGGATCGAGCCCAGGCGGTTGTCGCCTACCTGCTGCAAAACTGTCATATCCCCGTCCGCCATATCGTGGCGCCTGGGGCAATGGGTGAATCCGATCCTGCCGCTCCCAACGAGTCCGCACAGGGCCGGGCGGAAAATCGTCGCGTGGATGTCAAGGTAATCGTGAATAAGGGAGTCGCAGGAGGAATGTAGTCAAGCTGTCCAGAGGAACAAGTCGAAGGTTTCAAAGTATGCCGCTTCGCGGACCTCCAACGAAGCGGCATACGTGTCTCTGCAGACATTTTCGTACCTGTAAGTTCTATCAGTATCCCCACTAGTGAGCGACTGTTAGTTTCCTGTAGTTGATACCACGCGTGCGGAGTTCAACCAAGATGCCATTTTCGAATCGCTCAAGAAACCTTCTTGTCGCCTTCTTCCTCTGTTTCGCTGTGCTGAACATCGCTCGAGCCCAGGATACGAACGATCTCGACAACTACAAGTGGCGAGTGGATGGGGACTGGTGGTATTCCCACCCCTCCGGCTATTTTGGTGTGAACAAAAGCAATAATTATTTCGACGTCAATAAGGATTTTGGTTTCGGCAGTTATTCCACATTTACCGGGAAACTCGACTGGCATTTTGCTCACAAACACCACTTTCTGCTGATCGGCACTCCCAACTACAACTCCAAAACGGTAACAGCGAACCGCGAGATTGATTTTCAGGGCCAGACGTTCGATGTTGGCGCGCAGGTCAAGGCCGAGTTAGATGCCATCAACGTTGCCCCCGGTTACCAGTACGACATCATTCGGCGCGATCATGGGTTCCTGGGCGTGGAAGTTGATCTCAATTTCATCAAAACGACAGCCAAGCTATCGCTCGCGGGAAATGTGAATGGAACGGGTGGATCTGTATCGGGTTCGAAGACGTTCTGGGCTCCCGTGCCAGACGTTGGCCCAGTCTTCCGCTGGTATCCTCTCCACGACTCCAACCGACTTTCTGTTGGAGGTTCGTTCCGGGGCATGCCGTTCTTTGGCTACGGAAACTTTATGACGGCTCGTGCCGATGTTGGTGTAGGTCTGACGCAACATTTGAATGTTCGTGCCGGCTATGAAATGGGAAGCCGCCTGAGTATTCACGGGACCAGCGACCAGATTGCCGTAAAACTGGCCCATCGGGGGCCGACGGTTGGAATCGAATATTCGTTTGGCGAATCCCCAGCAAAAAAGGTCAAGAACCCCAATCCTTCTCCGAGTGATTGGCACGTGGACTGGATTCCGCTCTATCTGTGGTTCAGCGGCCTCGACGGAGACGTGGGAGCAGCAGGAACAGTGGCTCCGGTCAACGTCAGCTTCTCCAACGTCTTCAAGCAACTGAATATCGGTGTGATGACAGCGCTGGATGTTCGCCGGAAGCGGGTCGGTCTGTTTACCGATTTGATTTTCATGAGCCTGTCTTCTGACCAGATGACGACACCGGTCGGTCCAATCCCCACATACATTGGCTTTAAGGCGAATGTGAAGGAACTGATTGTGGATCCCGAGGCTTACGCGCGCGTGATAGACAGCGATCGAGGTTTCATCGATGTGTTTGCCGGAGGGCGCTTCTGGAAGCTGAACAACAGTCTTAACCTGTTCCCGCCAAATAACGGGACCGAGGTCACGGCCGGTCAAACGCAAAACTGGGTTGATCCTGTGCTGGGCGCCCGCTTCCGCCTCAACCTCAATAAGGGCCTGTTCCTCAATTTGAAGGGAGACGCCGGCGGCTTCGGAGTCGGTTCACAACTGACCTACCAGATTTATGCTGGAGCTGGAAAGGAATTCAAGAAGCGGTATGCCGCGTTCCTCGGCTATCGCTATCTGTATGTGGACTACTCCAATGGCGGATTTCTCTATCGAGTGCACATGAGCGGCCTGGTTACAGGCTTCGATATTCGCTTCAAATAACTTTACCGAAGCCAATCTTAATGCCGGAGCCGGCTCTCGACTTTTAGGAGAGCCGGTTTTGTGTCCGGAAGCAAAGAATGGGGGAACGGCCAAAGGCGGACCGTTCCCCGGGAAGGCTTTCAGGTTGTGAACGTCTATTTCTGATAAACGAAATGAGCGCGGCGATTCTGCTGCCAGCAAGTTTCGTTGCTTTCGGTGCAGAACGGCTTTTCCTTGCCGTAGCTGATCACATTGGCGCGGCTGGCATTGATTGCTGCCGTGGTCAGTGCATTCTTAACGGCACCGGCTCGTTTTTCACCCAAGGCCACGTTGTATTCGATGGACCCTCGCTCGTCGCAATGTCCCTCAATCGTGAAGTTAATGTTGGGATGCTGATTGAGGAAGAGCATGTCTGCTTGCAAAGTTGCGCTCTGATCGGCACGAATGTCGGACTTGTCGTAATCGAAATAGACGTCCTTGACGTTCTGCGCGAACAATTCTTCATCGCTAGGTCCGGCCGGGGGCGGCGGAGGCGGTGGGGGCGGTGCAGTCACAGTGAGACGCGTGGTGGCATTCTGGGTTCCGCCTGCTCCCTTTGCGACCAAGCTGTAATTAGTGGAGTCCGAAGGCGAAACGACTTGCGATCCGTTGGGCTGAACTGCTCCCAGTCCGTCGATGGAAACATCGGTAGCATTGGTAGTCTGCCAGGTTAGACTCGCTGACTGTCCTTGTTGAATGCTGTTCGGATTGACCGAAATGTTTGCAGTCGGAGCTGGTGGTGGTGGTGGCGGCGGTGGCGGCGGTGTTACTTTCTTCTTGCAGGCGCCCAACATCATGATTGCGCCTAGGGTTAATAGCAGTAAGAACCACTGAACGCGCTTCTCTTTCACTGTTGATCCTCCATTACGACTTAGAATGATTGCATCCAAAGCCAGACGAAGTCTTGTTCTCGGCGCCAGGGTTCCTCAGCTCATCCGACAAAAACACATCAGGCAGCCGTTGTATACAACTGAATTTGTGAGTCAAAGGCCGGGAAAGGATACTCTCAATTTTTCCATTGGTGGCGCATGTCCGCATCGCCAACCATGACAAGACTGCCACGCCGACAGGCGAATCGGCAAGTCTACGCGGCCACCATGTGGTTTCTGACTGCGTACTTGACCAGTTCGGCATTACTTTTGACGCCCAGCACTTCCATGATCCGATATTTGTGATATGCCACCGTCCGGGTTGTCATGTGTAGGATGCCACCGACTTCTTTCATGACCTTGCCTTCGGCTAGCAATTGCAGCACTTCCCGTTGGCGATCGGTAAGTCGTTCCTCTTCGCTCACAAGCTCTTTGTGCTGCCAGCGCAAGCTGTCGATCGCGTCCCGAGACAGAGCCTTGGATACATATATCTTGCCGCGCAAGACCTCGCGAACCGCAAATACCATCTCGGCAGCTGCACACGTTTTAAGCAGATACCCTGATGCTCCGCGGGCTAGGGCTTCCGCCGCTACGTCCGCGTCAGGGTTCATGGTCAGGTAGACCAGCTTGACGCCAGGCAACATTTTCTTTATCTGGCGCCCAGCGTCCAAACCATTCAACACCGGCATTGCAATATCGAGCACAATCACGTCCGGTTTTGTCTCGCCGGCAGCGCGCACCAGGGCGCGACCATCGGCAACGGCTCCGACCACCTCAAAATCCTTCTCGAGCAGCCGTCTGCAGAGTTCGGCTACCAGATTGTGGTCATCCGCAATCAAAACGCGCGAACGGTTGATCATTTTACCCCCTCCTTAGTATCAGATTAGCATCACGCTTGCAATGACGGAGCACACGGCCCTTCGATCTCCCGGCCGGAAATCGGCTGAGCAGCCCCACTTTCGGCATGCGCCAATTGCTGCAGACTTTCAGGATCCGGTCCGGTCGGTGAATCGGCTCTACTTCGCAATACTTGGCCCAAGGCCCGAGTCCCGAAATAGTCTAGGGGAGCCGCATCTCTAACGTTGTCCATCCACCTTAGCAGGGAAATTCAATCGAGATTTGTGATTTCGATCACATTTCATATGTTTTTCCGGCACACTGTGGAAAAATTTCCGCATTCCTATCGATATTTGCGTCAATTCCGCACTTCTTAGCCTAGGCACACCTAAGCCACTGGCAACGAATAGGACTAACAAAGGCTGGCACGACGTCGAGAAGCGGGACGTCACCTAAGTTACGAGAACGCCACTATGTAATGGGACGGGATCGGATTGGGCCTCCGTCAATGTCTTCGGACACGGCCCACACTACACTGGCCCTCGCTACCCTTCAGACTGTAACTTTTGCTAGTTTGGCGATCTATGCTGAACACCTAATCTAGTTTCTGCCGAGTCGGCGCGGAACCTCTCGCTCGCGACGACTGGGCGTTGCATCGTCTCAGCTAACGAAATCTCGGTGACTCTCATGAATGCCCTTTCAAGTGCTCAATTGCGTCCCGTCCCAGTTCGCATTGCGTTGGTGGTTGGCACCGACCCGCAGATCGAGGAACAAGTGAGATCCGTCCTTGAACCGGGCGTGTGGGCCATCCAACATGCCAAAGACAACAATACCGCCCTGGCAATGGCACACGTGAAGGGTTTCGATTTGATCCTGACCAGTGAGAAAACTTCGGCCCGGGAGGATGTCGAACTCCTCCGGAAGCTTCGCCGCATTCGTCCTCATACCAGGCTTATCATTTTGACCAGGCAAAGTACCCCGAGGGACGTAATTGACTCGATCCGCGAACACGCGTTCAGTTATTTCTGCGAGCCGTTTTTGCCGGGTGCGTTAGCCGTCATGATTCAGCACGCCATTGATGGGCCAAGCTGGGATGATGGGATCGAAGTGGTCTCGGCCACCCCCGAGTGGATCCGCATTCGCGCCCGCTGTGATCTTCAGACCGCTGATCGAGTGCTCCAGTTTCTTGACGAGATGGCCGAGTTGCCGGATCCGGAAAGAGGCGCGGTCAGCATGGCATTTCGTGAAATGCTCCTCAACGCGATTGAACACGGCGGAGCGTTTGACCCCAACCATGACGTCGAAATCTCGTACTTGCGTGCTCGTCATATGGTGACCTGCCGCATTTCAGATCCGGGGGAAGGCTTCACGCTCGACGAAATTCCTCATGCCGCGGTTGCCAATCCGACGGACGATCCGGTGCGCCACCTCGAATATCGCGATATCCACGGGATGCGACCGGGTGGCTTCGGGGTACTCGTTGCGCAGCGCTTGGTGGATGAACTCGTCTACAACGAGCAGGGTAACGAAGTCGTGCTGATCAAATATCTCGATCTGGAGCCGCGCGTTCCCGAACGAACCGAATTATTTCCTCCCACCCGCGCCAGTGCTTAGATGGCAACGGCGATGCCAAGTAACTCGCCTCCTCGCTCGTCGAAGTTTCAATCTTTCGCAACTGAAAAATAGAGATTGACTTCCAGACCGATCGAGTTCACCTGCTGGTTCGGATGCTTCCCCGTATTGTTGTCGTGCTCATAGTAGGGATTGAACTGCACATGCTTTCCCACTGGAAGCAGGCACCCCGCATAGAGAGAGGTAGTGCTCCATTTTTCGTACTGGCTCTCGTAGAACGGCTCGGCGGCGACGTACGGAATCAAATGATAGGAATGAATCGCAAAGGTTCTTTCGACTGTCAGCTTGTTTCGGTAGCGCCAATAGAAAGTTCCAGCCTTCCAGTCTAGGTCCGCGCGATTTCTGTCGGTCATCAGAAGTGAATACTTCATGGGGAAATGGAACGTCACAGCTGTCACAAGACGGTTCTTCGCAGCCGTGTCCGGGGCGGTGATGTACCGGTAACCAATTTCGAGCACCATTGGTCGGTGCTTGGAATTATCCAGATCGAAAGCAGTGATTTTCTTCAGCTTGACCAGCGGTTTGAGATAAAACTGAGCACTTGGTCCCAACGTCGCTTGCGTAGGATCTCCACCCTCGCGATCGTCTTTTGCCTGGAAGTAAACACGGAACATCGGGTTCACCGTCAGGTAGGGATCGACCTCGGGCAGAAATTGCACCGATTGCGCCTGCAGTGAAACGCCAACGGAAACGCAGAGGACGGCTAGCGCAAGCCAGGACTTTTCTCGAAGATACTTTCTCATTGTAGTAAGACAACGATTGACTCTAACGTCGGACCTCACCTCTCGAAACCGGCAATTCTGACAGGTGCCGCTCCCGGCCTCGTCCCTTACCTTGAGAGCGCGCGCGATGGCATCTGGAATGCGCAGCGTGCACGGGTACGTCTCGACCCATTACAGAACGAATTTTGATAGGTGGAAAAATGCATCGCATCGTTCTTTTTCATCAAATTTTGCTCCGCCAATGTATCTGCGGATTTTGCTTGGTCCTTCTGATTTTTTCCGGGATCTGCTCAGCACGAGCCAAGAAGGACGTCATCCAGTTCAACAACGGGGACCGCATCACCTGCGAGATCATCAAACTGGAGAAGGGATATCTCTACGTGAAACTCGACTACGCGGACGGAACGGTAGCCATGGATTGGTCCAAGATTACGCGCGTCGAGAGCCCTCAGAGTTTTGTCGTAGCCGATAAAAGCGGAACGCGTTTTACGGGCACCCTGCAACCGGTGGCCGGGAGCGAAACAACCCAGGCAACTAGCGAGCCAACCGTTCAGGTGAACGGAATTTCATCCAGTGAGGTCATGTCAACGAAGCAGATTGTCGAGATAGGCCGGACCGACACGAATTTCTGGCAGAACCTACACGGAGGGATGAACGCGGGCTTTAATTTCGCGAAACAGCAGAGCCGCACGCAGTACAACTTCCAGGCGAATGCGCTTTTCCAGCGCGCTAAATGGGGCGCAACGGCGGACTATCAGTCCAGTTTCAGCGGTGGCGGCGATGTCTCCAATCTTCGCAACGACGTGAAACTGAGTACCACGCGGCAGTTGCGAAACGCGCAAAACTTCTACATGGGAATGGCGGAGTTCCTCCAGAGCAATGAGCAGCAACTGAACCTGCGGACCACCTTGGGGGGATCTGTAGGACATGTTTTCAGCAATACGAACAATAGCTTCGTTACCGGATTCGGCGGAGTTGTATGGAATCGGGAGCAGTATTCCTCGGAAGCCACGACCGGTCAGACGGGCGACAGCGCCGAGGCTGTTTTAGGGACTCAGCTGAATTTCTTTCGCTTCAAGACCACTAACATCCTGGCCAACGCCAGCGTTTATCCCAGCATTACAGACCCAGGGCGGGTGCGTTTCAACCTGAACACGTCTGTGAAATTACGGATTGCGAAAGATCTGTACTGGAATTTTGGCTACTTCCTCGATGTCGACAGCCGCCCCCCTCAAAACCTGCCTAAGACTGATTATGGTTCTACTTCTGGTCTGGGCTGGACATTTTGAAGATTTCTCCTGCCAGACCTTCGACGAACGACGGAAGTTCGATCTGGCAGAACTGACAGTAGTCAAGAGGGTCCCACTCCCCCAACATATTGCCAAACAAAGTTTTATGGAAAGCGAGTGGATTTGAGCTGAGGCATCGGCCGGTGAGGCAAACATTCGGTGTTTAGCAATGCGATGCATCGCTCGCTCCTCCGTCCAAATACAGGCCGATTTGATTTTCGAACATGGTCCGGAGTCTCCCTTGTCTGCAATGAAAGGACAAAAAAATGCGCTATATCGAAATTTTTCGAACCCACAAAACTTCCCTCGTCAGCCTGACCCTCCTTTCCTTTCTAGTGCTGATAAGCACTTTCGCGCTTTCTCGTGGCCCCAAGTCAGAAACCATTGAAGCAAGCGCCATGGGTACTGGCACACAAATGGGAGCTGTGATCGGCGTAACCTTGGACATCTACGAATACTCAACGCCAGAGGACCGACAGATCCTGATCGAGGCCTTCACTAAGGGGCAAAATCAGGGACTAGTCAACGCGCTTTCCAAGATGAGAGCGGTGGGCCACTGCTCGATCACCGGAACCATCGGCTACGACGTCAGCTATATCCGCATGGTCCCCACTCCGACCGGACGCAAGATTGTGTTCGTAACCAACCGCCAGATCCGCTTCGGCGAAGCGTTCTTTGACACGCAGTCTCAGTCGTTCAACCTCACGGCAGGTGAGTTTGAATTAAACGATACCGACAAGAACAAGAGCACGGGATCGGTATATCCCGCGACTCAACTAATCATCGACAAGCAAGGCCAGCTGCAATATGACCTCCGGGAAAATCCTTGGAAACTCGTGGACGTTCTCGACTGGAAAGGAACGCCTGGCGTGAATTAGGGAGAACAGACCATGATCAAGGAGTTTGCAAAACGGTTCCTATCCGCATTCTTATCCGTGCTGCTGGTCGCAAGTGCGGCACCAAAGGAAGTCGAAGCCCAGCAAGCGCCACCGACCGGGTATTCGGGACAGGGAGTACCTCTGACGGCCGAGGAGTTGCAGCAACTGACCGGGCCGATCGCCTTGTACCCGGATGCGTTGGTGGCTCAAATTCTCGGAGCCTCGACCTTTCCCGACCAGGTTTCCGCTGCGGACAACTGGCTTAAGCAGAATGCCTCTCTCACCGGAACGAATCTGATGAAGGCAGTTGATGCGCAAGCGTGGGACCCCAGCGTGAAGGCTCTTACCCAATTTCCCACCGTCCTCGATAACATGACGAAGAACCTGAGTTGGACCTCTGCACTAGGCGAGGCGTATCACACGCAGGCCGCGGACGTCATGTCTGCCATTCAGTTCTTGCGTGCCAAGGCCAAGGCTGCCGGCAATCTGAAGTCGGGTTCGCAGATCACGGTGGTCGAGCAATCTCCACAGACGATCGTGATTCAATCAGCAAACCCCCAGGTGGTCTATGTTCCCACCTATAACCCTGCAGTTGTTTACGGCTATCCGGTCGTCTATCCCAGCTACGTCTATGTCGCCCCACCCCCGTCGACCGCGGTGCTCGCCTTCGGAGTCGGCATCGCAGTGGGAGCGATGATGAGCAGCGGATGTTGCGGCTGGGGATATAGCAGTTGGAACTGCGGCTGGCACAGTACGACCGTCGTGTATCACGGTGGCGCGTACTACGGTAACGCTGCTTGGCACGGCGGCTACTACGGATCAGGCGGCGTCGCGCACTATGGCGCCGGATATAACTCGGCCACTGGGACCTATGCGCGTGGCGCTACGGTTTCAAACGGATACGGCACTGCAAGCGCCGGTCAGGCGTACAACCCATCCACGGGGACGTATGCGCGTGGCGCTTCAACCTCGAATGCATACGGCAGCGCAGGCGCGGCCCAGGCGTACAACCCAAGGACCGGGGCCTCTGCCTCCACAGTGCAAGGCTCCAACGCCAACGGAAGCTGGGGAAGTTCCACAGCTTCAAAGAACGGCACCACAGCGTACAGCCAGCATCAAACGACCTCGCAAGGAACTACAGGATCCGTGCAAACATCCAACGGGGCCTCGGCGTATGGCGCATCGGGCAAGAATGGCAATAGCGCCGCTGTGGGTCAGACCGCAAACGGTGACAAGTACGCGAGTGCGAACGGCAACACCTACAAGAACACGGGGAGTGGTTGGACCGGGAATTCGAACAATACCCCGAAGTCTGGTTCAAGTTATTCCGGCCAAAGCGCATCCGCGAAGGGTTGGGGTGGACAGGAAAAGAGTAGTGGATCATCTGCCTTTGGCGGAGCAAGCGGCGGAGGCTGGGATTCCAAATCGGCGAGTTCTCGTGGTTGGTCCAGCGGCGGCGGTGGCGGAGGTTGGGGCGGACGCAGCGGTGGCGGCGGTTTTCGCAGGTAAGCCTGTGCGCGCGAGTGCAAATGCAGCCGGGTAGTGTGCCTGACTGGCCAAGTGCAAGACAGTCGATGTTTTCGGAGGATAGTCATGTCGGTCCAAACCAACAGAGTCGCGGCCGCCAGTCAGATGCTGCTTCTGTCTCTAATCATCGCCCTTACTGCGTGCAACAAGTCCGAATCGTCGACGAAAACTTTTGCGTCCGCAGAGGATGCAGGCAATGCGCTGCTCCAAGCGGCTAAAGCAGGAGATCAAAGCGCGGTGCTCGTCATCTTTGGGCCGAAGTCGAAGGAACTCATCTACTCCGGCGATGCTGTCCAAGACAAGGCTGTGACCGACGCATTTGTTTCCGCTTATGAGCAGATGCACCGCTGGCGCAAGATGCCCGATGGCGCCCAAATCCTCTTGGTCGGCGCCGACAAC
The DNA here is from genome assembly GCA_963731405.1 of uncultured Acidobacteriaceae bacterium. Lineage (GTDB taxonomy): Bacteria > Acidobacteriota > Terriglobia > Terriglobales > Acidobacteriaceae > Sulfotelmatobacter. The sequence continues at coordinate 127,463 of CAVSVS010000010.1, forward strand.
TTTTCCTTTCCCATCCCGCTGAAAAAGAATGACAAGGGACAATGGTTCTTCGACACAGCTGCCGGGAAAGATGAGATTCTGGCACGGCGTGTTGGCCGCAATGAACTCGCAATCATCGACGTGTGCCTCGCCATGGCGGATGCCCAGGCCGAGTATTACTCCGAATCGCGCGACGGTGGCAGCGCGAAACAATATGCGCTCAAGTTCATCAGTGATGCAGGCAAGCAAAATGGCTTGTACTGGGATTCTCCAGAAGGCCAGCCCAAGAGCCCGCTCGGCCCGCTGGTAGCATTCGCAACCGACGAAGGTTATAGCGTCAAAAACACGCGCGCGGCTTTCCATGGCTACAACTTCCGTATGCTTAAGAAGCAGGGAAGTCACACGCCCGACGGCGCGAAGGACTATGTAGTTGACGGGAAAATGGTGAATGGCTTCGCGTTCGTTGCCTATCCCGCTGAATACGGCAACTCAGGCGTGATGACCTTCATGATCAACCAGGACGGCGTTCTGCTGCAGAAGGACCTGGGCAAGACCACAACACAAATAGCTACCGCAATGGATGCGTTCGATCCCGATGAAACTTGGACCGTGGTCGGGGAATGATAGACAATCCGTCCTCACGTGAGAAGCCTCTAGCGTCATATCCGATCTTTGTTTTCTGGGCAAAGTCGGTCATCGTAATCCCAACCACGATGAGACAACCCAAAACGCAGCGCCTACAACTTGTCATCTTGTCCTCCTGAGATGCCGATGGAGCAACCCAATCGTGACGCTAGTGAAGCCGAGTCGCGAAAGAAACTGTCATGACCTACGGCCGCCGCAGTGCCTCGAAATCGAATGCACGGGACTGGTAGAACTCACAGTTGAGCCTTCTTCAGAGCACGACTACGCTTGTTGCGATTGCTTCAATTAATCGCAAGAGACGTTGCCCGATTTCTGACGGGACAGCCCGCGATGAATTTCCACGTTGTTTTTCAAGGAGGATCATAATGATTTGCAGATTGAAGAGTGGCCTTGTTGGAGTCACTTGCGCAATGGGACTTGTCCTGTTGGCATGTGGAGTTGCGGCAGCCCAGGACATCAAGACAAATTACATGCCAGGCACCGACTTTTCGAAATATCACACCTACAAATGGGTCAGCATCGATAACACCGAACAAGCGGACCCCATCGTAGTTCAGCAGATCAAGGATGCGATCGACAGCCAGCTGACCTCCAAAGGGATGACCAAGACCGAGGCTGACACTGCCGATATGTACGTTGGCATTCAGACCTCTATTCAGCAGCAACAACAGTGGAATGCTTACGGGACGGGCGGTGGCTGGCGATTTGGCGGTGGCATGGCCAGCGCCACCAGCAGCACGATTCAGATTGGCACGCTAGGCGTGGACTTCTATGATCCGTCGACGAAGCAGCTTATTTGGCGAGGTCAGGCAACCAAGACCCTGAACCCGAGCAAGAATGCGCAGACGAATCAAAACCGCGTTAACCAGGCGGTCGCGAAGCTGCTCAAGAGCTTCCCGCCGAAGTCGTGAGTGGCGGCTGCGGCTGACCTCGGTTGCTCACGAAAGCGTCGAGTGCCACACCATCAGGACATCGAAAACGATCGCATGTTCTAAGCTACTCGGCGTGAACTCAACAGCGGCACTGCTCGCGGAGTTTGAGAGTCACAAAGTCGACTGAACCGAAGAAATGGCGATTCAAGTCCACGACAAAAACAAATGACCATAAAGTCACGAGTGAGTCACAAAATACTGATCGTCGCCACCTTGTTAGCGGCCGCCTCTCTGGTGGTCGGCAAGTCCAGTAAGCTGATCACCAGCTGGCGCAATCCCAGCTATGCGCCCGCCAAAAAATTTCATCGGGTTCTCGCCATGGGCTTCAGCAATAAGATGGAGGTTCGCGCAGACTTTGAAGACGCATTAGCGGCCGAACTCACCAGCAAAGGATTGGAGGCGGTGGCGGGCAATACAATTTTGCTTCGTCCGCCGGGCTCCAAACTCGATCTTAACTATCTGAGGGAACAGATCCGGGCGAACCAAATCGAAGCCGTCTTTGTCTCGCGCCTCGTCAAAGTCGACGAAACCGTCACCTACGTTCCCGGCACGCCTTACTTCATGCCGTATCCCTACTACAACACTTTCTACGGTTACTACGGCACACTCTATCCGATGGTCTATTCCCCGGGCTATTTAGATAAAGAGAAGAAGGTGCGGGTTGAAACGAACGTCTATGTTACGACTGCGCCCGACGGACAACTCATTTGGACTGGCACGACGGACACCTTTAATCCCTCTAACGTGCATAAGGCCATCAACGGCTTGGTCAATCTTCTCGTCACAAAAATGGACCAGGATGGCGTACTCTAATTGTTCTGCCGGTGTGGGCACAGCCCTTGCTGATTCGACTAGCTGACTCGCCCTTCCCGGAGTACGATTCGGACTGCGTCGAGCGTCTCCGGTACTGTCAACACTGCTAGTAGTTGGGAGATAAGGCCCGGGCGTATCTTAGCTGTTCCTACTTATCGGTAACAGGCAGAAAACGATCGAGTGTGACCAAAATCACATCGCAGCGGTGTCACCGAGGATTAATAATATTTGACCTGTTCATCGAATCGAAAGGTGTATTAACACGCACCCGGGTTTCTATCAGCGATCTTCTGGTAAAGGAAGAAAGTTATTCCAGTGGACGCTGATTTGTGTCCTTATTCTTGTCATCTTTCGGCCCAGCGTCGCAGCCCTTGCTGCTCGCCATTCCCACACAGCCCCGCGTTCCGTGCCCCAGCAGATCGAGGTACTGTTTCTTTCCTCGCTTGACCCTGATATGCCCGACGTTGCGGCCATGATCGAGCAGGCCGAGACCCAGATTCTTATAGGTTCCGACAAGCCGGTGCGTTTCAGCTTTGACTACCTCGACTTCTCTTCCTCTCTGTCGGATGCACCTCACAAGAAAGCAACCGCTTTTTATCTCGCCGACAAATACCGGGGAGCCACGTTTCAGTTAGTCATCGCGATCGGTGAAGACACCCTGACCTTCGCCGAGCAGACTCAATCGAAGTTGTTTCCAGACGCGACCCTTTTGTTTTTTATCGTCAATCCCAAAGAAGAATCCAGATGGCTTAAGACAAAAACCAATCGGACGGGCATAATCCGCAAGTCTAACTATTTGCCAACTCTGCAATTGGCCCTGCGGCAAAACCCGGGAACCTCTCGTGTCATCGTCGTTTCGGGCGGTTCGGACGGCGAGAAACTCCAGCTGAACCTCGCTCGCGAGCAGTTTCGCGGCTATGAATCGAATCTAAAATTTGAATACTTGACGGACCTGAGTCTGGCAGAACTTGGGCCTCGATTGGCGAGTGCACAGCCCGGCACCGTGATTGTGTTTCTCGACTTTGCGACGGATTCGAGCGGTGAGCAATTCATCCCTTCCCGCATTTTGCCGGCGATTTCCAAAACTGCTGGTCGGCCGATTTACGGAACGTTTGCCTCCGTTGTCGGTAAGGGAGCGGTCGGCGGCAACGTCGCCGATTTGACTGACGCGGGGCGGGTCCTCGGGCGCCAAGGGGCGCGCGTTCTAAAAGGCGAAAAGGCCGAGAATATCCTCGTCACCACCGGTGAGTTCCAGCGTTATATGGTCGACTGGCGCGAATTGCATCGTTGGGGCATTTCAGAGTCGCAGTTGCCTCCACAGACAGTTCTGCTGAATTGGGAGTATTCGCCGTGGGAGTTGTATCGCTGGCGAATCCTCGGCCTGATTGCTCTGATATTGTTCGAGACGCTACTCATCGGACTGCTGCTTCGCAATATCGTCCACCGCAAGCGAGCGCAAGGCGCGCTCCGTCAAAAAGAGGACGAACTCGCCGAGGCTCAGCATTTGGCGCGGGTGGGCAACTGGCTGTGGAATCCCACAAAGAAAGTATTCTCTTGGTCAACGGAGTTGTATCGCATTCACGGACTGGATCCCAACTCTCCACCACCGTCCCTCGAGGAGTTTGCTCGGCTATTTTCTCCCGAGAGCTGGGAAAGACTGAGCGCCGCGATGCAAGGCGACGCGGAGACTGGTTTGGTTCAGGATCTCGACCTGGAACTGGTTCGGCCAGATGGCAACAAACGGTGGGTCACGACTCGCGGTGCAGTCACAAAAGACGTCAACGGTCACGTTACGCACCTCCACGGCACGACCCAGGACATTACTGAGCGCAAGCAAGCGGACGAAGCCCGCAGCCGGCTGGCTGCGATTGTTGAATCGTCTGACGATGCGATCATTTCCAAAGACCTGAACGGGATCATTCAAAGTTGGAACCGAGGCGCCGAGCGGACCTTCGGCTACACCGAGTCAGAGGCTGTTGGTCAACGCATAACTTTGATCATTCCTCCTGAACTTCGAGACGAGGAAGACACCATTCTCCACAACGCGGGTCTCGGTCAGAAAGTCGAGCACTACGAAACCGTTCGCGTCACCAAAGCGGGGAAGCGGATCAATGTCTCATTGACCTTATCTCCGTTGCGAGACTCGTCTGGCAAGATTATCGGCTCCTCCAAGATTGCGCGGGAAATCACCGAGCGAAAGCGCGTGGAGAACGAGCTTAAGAAGTCCGAGGAGAAGTTCGCCAAAGCTTTCCAACGAAGTCCGATGGCACTCGTGCTGATGAACGCTACGACGAACCGATATATCGAGGTGAACGAGACATTTGAGCAAATGACTGAATTTTCTCGGGCAGATGTCCTGGGAAAGAGTGACCTCGATCTGGGCCTGTGGTTAGACCTCAGCTCAAGGTTCGAACTGAAGGAGCGGTTGATGGCCGATGGCTTCATCCGCAACGTCGAATGTGAATTCCGCACCAAGACCGACCAGGTTCTGATCGGTCTGGTGTCGGCGGAGCTGATCGACTTAGACGGCGAGACCTGCATTCTCGGAGTGGTTGCGAATATCACGGACCGTAAGCAGGCTGAGCGGGCTGTGCTGGAGAGCGAGGCGCGCTTCCGCTTAATCGCCAATACCACTCCGGCCCTGATCTGGATGTCTGGTACGGACAAGCTGTGCAATTATTTCAATCAGCCCTGGCTGGAGTTCACCGGGCGGCGCCTTGAGCAGGAACTGGGCAACGGCTGGTTGGAATGTGTCCACTCCGACGATCTGCAAGAGTGCCTGGATACCTACACACAGTACTTTGATCGCCGCGAGAAATTCAGCATGGAGTACCGTCTGCGGCGCCATGACGGCGAATATCGCTGGGTTCAGGACGTAGGTGTCCCCAGATTTAACAGCGACGGATCCTACGCCGGCTTTGTCGGTTGCTGCATGGATATCACCGACATGAAACAGGCCCGGGCGACGGTCATCGAATTCGGTGGCCGCCTTATCAAGGCCGGTGAAGAGGAGCGGGCTCGAATTGCGCGCGAACTGCACGACGACATTAATCAGAGGCTGGCTCTGCTGGCGAACGGACTGCAGGAAGTTGAGCAGGCGGCCGCCGATCAAGACGATCAACTAAGAGAGCCGCTCCGCGTCCTCGGACAGCTCACCGGTGAAATTGCAACTGATATCCAGCGCATGTCGCATCACCTGCATCCCTCCAAACTGCACTATCTTGGACTGGGGGCGGCAGTTCGTGAGCTGTGCCTTGAATTTTCCAAGCAACACAAGATTGAAGTCGAGTGCATCGTGAACCGGCTTCCGTCCGACCTCGACGAAACTACTTCACTAAACTTGTTCCGCACGGTACAGGAATCTCTCCACAACGTGGCGAAACACAGCCATGCCCATCATGTGAAAGTGGAAGTATCTTGCGATTCGGACCTGGTCCGATTGCGCGTTTCCGATGATGGAGTTGGGTTTGCATCCGAGCGGGCCCCTAACCACGCTGGTCTAGGATTGGTCAGTATGCAAGAGCGTCTGAGATCTGTCGGCGGAGAACTCTCGATCTGGTCCAAGCCCTCTCTCGGCACGCTCGTGGAAGGAACTGTCCCGATTAAATTCAAAGCCGAATCGTCAGAATTGACAGTAGGCGAGCCCAGCGAACGCAAATAGTATCGTTTCGCATGTTGGTCCCTGGGCCCAAGCGCCGCGACCGCCCCTCACTGATTAGCGGGTTGCAGTCTCATCCCCAGGTTCTTGAAAGGGAGGTCGTGCCCGACCTGACCATACTCCTCGCGGATGACAATTCAGCCATTCTCGATCATGTCCGCAAGATGCTCGCAAAGGAGAAATCCTACAGGGTCGTCGGCGCGGTGATCGATGGGGCCTCGGCCGTCCGTGAATATCTCCGGCTGAAGCCTGATCTCATGATCCTCGACATTTCGCTGGGTGAAGATAGCGGGATCGACGTCGCTCGCCACTTGAGAGATTCAGGATGTTCTGCCAAGATCATTTTTCTAACCGTGCACGAGGATCAAGACTATGTAAATGCCGCCATCGGTGCAGGCGGCCTGGCGTATGTCGTGAAGTCTCGTCTGAACCTCGATCTTCTCCGAGCCATCAAAGCGGTGCTTGCCGACAAGCTTTTCGTTTCCTCGAATTTAATGTACGAGCCTGGATGACTTTTTCGTCTTCGGCCTAACGACTTTCCTCAAGAGAACGTCGTCCTTCTTCGCAACGGGCACTGAACTCGATGAACTGGATACGCAAGTGCGGGGCTCTTCTAGTGTGTCTGGTGAAACTGACCGTAGCCCTTCGATGGACAATGCGTGCCTACCGAACTTGGGAATAACCCGGTCCGGTAGCGTCCTGCTCCGCAACCCGTAAACCTGCGATCTAACGGCCACCTGTAAGTATTGACAGTTACCCCATTCCCTCCCGCCTTGTACTGTTTCCGCCGTAGATCATTTCAGGAGCGTGCGGTGCCTTGTCGCCTGCCGCTCTCCAAACCCATCGGGAGGTCGGGTTCCGGCATGCGTTGGCTACGCCAAGTCGAGCGTCTACTGCTGGTTGCGGGTGTTTTGCTGCTCGTGATCTATGTCGCGGCTCGTGTCCATCGGGCGGTCTTGTCAAAAGCGGACCTGCAAACCTTCAAGGCTAAGGCTCGAGTGCCGGTCGCAGGTCCTCGCGGTGTGGCCTTGACCACGACCGTTCCTGACTTCAGTTTGTGGTCCGAGAAACGCGTCAAGCAATACCAGGAGAGTTTGGCGGCACAGTTTTCCCCTGCAATGGGCATTTTGCGCATCCCGAAGATCGACGTCGAGGTACCTGTTCTCGAGGGAACCGACGATCTCGTCTTGAACCGCGGAGTCGGCCACGTCGCCGGGACTGCGAATCCTGGGGACGACGGAAATGTGGCGATCGCCGGGCATCGCGATGGATTCTTCCGCGGGCTGAAAGACGTTGCTGTCGGTGACAAGATTGAACTCGTCACGCTGCAAACAACCGATACCTATGTTATCGACAACATCACCATCGTCGATCCCAGCGACGTATCGGTTTTGCGGCCCAGGTCACGTTCCTCCCTGACGCTGATTACCTGCTACCCCTTCTATTTCATCGGTAGCGCTCCGCAGCGTTACATCGTACAGGCGTCCATCGTGAACGCCCCTCCCGCAACCATCCATGCTCGCGCCCGCCCGGAACTCGGGCCTGACGCGACGGCCGTTCAAAAATGAAGTTTGAATATTTGCACTCAAAAATCTGTAAGGACGTGACTTCGACAAAACAGCTTCAAGGAGAAAACCAATGAACTCAAAGACTATTTGGACACGTGCATCGCTGATTCTCTTGGTAACAGCTCTCTGCTTAGCTTTTACCTTGACCTTGAGCGCGCAGGTGCAAACAAAAACCAGTACATCCTCCGGTAAGGCCACGGTTACCACCGAAGTGAAGAGCGGTGAGATCGTGTTCGTTTCCGGCAACAGCGTCGTCGTCAAGATGGCGGATGGCTCGCTTCGCCATTTTGACAATATTCCTGAAAGCGCCAGGGTCACGGTCGACGGACAACAGCTTGGCGTTCACGACCTGAAAGTAGGCATGAAAGTCCAGAAGACCATCACCACCACAACGACTCCACAAACGGTTACGACCGTGAAGAGCGTGACCGGTAAGGTGTGGTTTGTGAATCCCCCCAGCACGGTCATCCTGACCATGGAAGACGGAAAGAATCAGGAGTTCAAGATTCCGAATGGTCAGAAATTCAACGTCGATGGCCAGATGGTCGACGCTTGGGGCCTAAAGAAGGGGATGAATGTGAATGCGACAAAGGTTGTGGAAACACCCACGACCGTGGTTGCACAGAGGGCCAAAGTGACGGGCGAAATGCCGCCGCCACCCCCTCCACCGCCGGCGGATGTTCCGATCCTAATTGTTGAAGAAGTCGCGGTTCCGGTTCAGGTCGCGCAGGAACAGGCCCCGGCGTTGCCCAAAACTGGAAGCGAACTACCCCTGGTTGGATTGCTGGGTCTTCTGTCCCTGGCAACCTCCCTTGGATTGCGCACGGCCCGCAAGAGCTAACCGGTGGATGCTCGGCTCTGTCCGAGCACTCCGATCAAACGGGGCCAAGGAGTTGTCTGCTTAACCGAGCGGGCAACTCCTGTCTTTTTTCGACATAGTCGTCCATCCTTGGGCCCGCAGATCTCTAGCCCCGCGTCGTCCTCTCCTCGCAGACCAGAGAGTTCGTGCCGTCGCCGACTGGTATTTTTACCAGTAGCACCCCACACCTCAACCACGGAAGATGATGGTGTTAGGCGCAGCTTATTTCACAAATCTTCGGCTTGTCGCCTGAATTTCAGGCAGGTCTTGGGACGTTCAACAGGCCTTTTCTGCCTGGATGGATGCTCGCGACTACTCGGTCCAGTAATGCTGACTAATACGATCTTCGAAATGAAAAAAGTTCATTTGAAAATTGAAAATTACAGGAGAAAGTTATGCGAATGTTCTTGTCGATCTGCGCCTCGTTAGTTCTGTTGAGCACGTTCCTTCCCGCCCAGACTGCCGCCGTCTCTGCGAAGCCCCTGAGTGATTCAGACATTCAGTTGTTGCGCTCCGACGTCCAAGCCGGCAAGAACGAGATCATTACTGCGACCATGCAATTGACTGACGCCGAGTCCACTGCGTTCTGGCCTATTTATCGGGACTATGCTCGCGATCAGCAGAAGATCGGCGATGAGCGCGTGGCGCTCGTCAAGGATTATGCTGCGAGCTATGACACCCTGGATGACAACAAGGCTAAGGACATGGTCCAGCGCATGATCAACATCGACGACAAAACCTTGAACCTGCGAGAGGACTACTGGCCGAAGTTCATGAAAGCCCTTGGTGCGAAGCGTGCCGCAAAGTTCTATCAGGTCGACAACCGGCTCAGCATGATCGTCAACCTGCAGTTGACCGCCGCAATTCCTCTGATTCAATAGCAATGCGTTTGAATCTCTTCGGCTGCAACCTTTCTTGCAGAACGGCAAGGCTCGATCCCTGTTCCTTCGTTCACCAAAATTTGAACAGGGGGACGAGCTAGGGCGGGCCATGATTTCAAGGGTTGGTTTCTGAAGTGGCTTCTGGCGCGTGTAGAAATTGGTCCCGATCAGGCGTCGATGACGAGCTTTCCGGAACCCTTATCGAACGCTGCACAAAATTCGAGCATTACCGTCACGCAGACCGGACAATACGTTTCCTCTAGCACCCGTTCGGACTGAATGGAGACAAAGGAACCACAATTCTCACAGTGCCAGAGCGTTACTCTCGGATTCGTTTTGGATGTCGAACGATCGGTTTCTCCGGTAATCAACATTCAAACGTCCCCCATTTCGACGATCAGATCGTAGGTTCATACCGACAGACAGAAAACTGTCAGATGTAACAGGCGCACGCTGGCAATCAAAGTCCGATTTCTATCGAGTGTCTGGGCCGGGCACTGGCAATAGTTACAGTTTCGCGCGCATCGTAAGCGGGCCATGATGAATCTTGATACTGAAGCTTCAGTCCGTACGAGTCGATCTATGTCACTCTTCGAAACCGGACTTTCACTCGCTCTCGTCAAGTTCGTGGCAATTGTGGGAACCACATTGATTGCCGTGCTCTTTCTAGCGCTGGTCGGCACCAAGTGGAGATGACGCTGCGAAAAAGCGGCGCGTTCTTACCGCGTGTGTTCTGACTTTCGACCGGTCGCCGCAGCGAGACTGCAAGGATTCTCCGCTCGTGAGTTACGATCCGTCCCCCCGCGGATTTGAAGAAATCAAAAGATCGAAGAACCACGGTGAGAGTTCCGGGCAGTACATTCCGCAACCTGAAGAGTCACGCCTTTCGAACGAATTGCTTTCTTGCCACAGTGTGCTTTGGGCTAGCCGCATCGTGGTTTGTTTGCCAGCCAAAGTCGTTGCGCGCTCAGGACTCTGCGACCATCTCTCCCCCGCAAGCGAGGGAACAGAACTCTTCGCAGGATCACCCTCCAACGATTGCCACACAACCCACCGCAACAATCTCGCCCCAGCAAGCTCAGGACTCTGGCCCTGACGAGAAAAAAGAGAAGAAGGGACATCGTGGATCACCCATCCTGGCACCTCTGCCGGTTGTGAGCCCGGCGATCGGGTCGGGGATTATCCCGGTCGCCGCTTATATCTTTCCTCTCATCAAGAGCGACAGCGTCTCTCCCCCGTCGACCGTTGGCGGCTTTGGTCTGATCACGAACAATGGAACACGCGCATGGGGCTTGGGTGCTCAATTGTTCTTGAAGCAAGATACTTACGAAATCACTCCGGTTATGTGAACGGTAATTTGAACTATAGCCTTTACGGCGTGGGGATTGATGCGGGCAACGCAGGGCTCCAATTACCTCTGAAACAAGACGGCCATGCTTTTTTTGTGGAGTTGGTGCGACGTGTGGTCGGAAGATTTTTCATCGGTCCTCGATTCTTGGATGCCGGATCGTTCCTCTCCGTGCGGCCGAGCAGTGGGCCTACTCCTCCTCTTCCGCCCGACGTGGGCATCCACACTGCGCTGAGGTCCCTGGGACTGCGCGTGGTCCGCGATACCCGCTCCAATCACTTCTATCCTCTTACGGGAAGCAAGGTGGATTTCACCGCCGATTTCTTCGCGCAAGCTCTGGGCAGCAAATACTCGTTTCAGCGGTACAAATTCGACTACGACAAGTTTCTGAGTCTCGGCAAGTCTCAGGTGTTGGCCTACGATCTTTATGTCTGTGACACCGGTGGCGACCCTCCCTTCTATGCGGCCTGTATCTACGGAACAGCCGCTGAACTACGGGGCTACACCGCGGGCCGATATATCGATCACCATATGTTCGCCACTCAGCTGGAGTATCGCCTCTCTTTGCCCTGGAGATTCGGCGCGGCCGGATTCGCCGGCATCGGCGAAGTATTTCCCGGCGCGACTCAAATCCTTCGCAGCAACCAATTCTTGCCGGCTTTCGGCGGCGGACCGAGATTCGGACTTAGCAACAAATATCACGTGAACCTTCGCACTGACTTCGTTCGCGGCAAGAACAGCTGGACTTGGAGCATGGGCGTTGGTGAAGCTTTTTAGCAGGGGGGTCTGTTCACACCCGGATGCGCTCGGACCCCGGATCGGCCAATACCTACCCGGCCCTGTCAAATGTGACAGTTGTGACAACCGGTCGTGTCTCCTACCCTCCACTTGAGTGGACGATGCCTGACATGCGCGAGTGGGTCGAATTGTCATCGCAAGGGATTCAGGGACTCGCAGTCGTCATTATCGTCGTGTCAATCATTTTTGGCTCCCTGCGATACGTCGCGCATTTGAGCAAGCAAGTAGCCCATGCGTATTCCGTATACAAGGAACTGCTGGGCCGCTCACTCTTGCTGGCTCTCGAACTCCTGGTTGCCGCCGATGTGATCCGCACCGTTTTGCTCGACTTGACCGCGAAGGGAATGGAAATCCTCGGAGCCTTGGTGGTTGTCCGAACCTTCCTGAGTTGGTCGTTAGTGGTTGAACTTGAGGGTCATTGGCCATGGCAAACATCGGCGCTCGCGGTCCAAGGTCAACCAGATCGATGGGCCATGTCGGTCCCGGCTCGCTCTGCAGCTCCCGAGGCGATCAAAGTGAATGGGGCCAACGTCGACCCTTTATGAAGATGTTTTCTGCCGCAGCGCATTGCGAATAGCGGCAAGCCGCTCAGAAGAGGTATTTGAAATGAATTTGCCAAGCTTTCCGCACGTCGATATGTTCTCTGCGGGCATCAATGCCCTCTACGGGATACTAGTCGCGCGCCAACCGTCCCACAACCGCGGCTACACTGCCGCCGGACTCTTGATCATGGCCTTCTTCGGTGGTATCGGGGGCGGCGTGACGCGCGATGTACTGCTCGGTGAAATCCCCTCGCCAATCAAGGACCCATACTATCTTCTCGTGTGCATTCTCATGGGTTTGCTCGGGTTGGCGATTTATCAGTGGGCAGATTCAAAGGAGGAGGCTTTCCGCACGCGGTTCCTCGCCTACGTCAAGTCCTTCACCCTGCCCTGGTTTGCCATCCTGGGAGCGCACAAGGCACTCGATCACAACCTGGGGCCTTGGAGCGCGATCGTCATCGGTCTGATCGCCACTACCGCGGGCGGGGTGCTCATTGATCTTTTTTCCGGGGTGACGCCCGAGGTCGTGCGCCCGTCGCAACAACTCGTTATGTCGGCTGTGCTGGCGAGTTCGGTCTATACGCTGCTCGCGATCCTAACGAAGTCGGACCCACACTTCTTTCCCGTCACGCTAATCGCAGTGCTGGTTGCTTTCACCTTCCGCGTATTTGCCGTACGGGAACACTGGCCATCGATCGTGCCGCTCGATGCACCCGCTGAGGGCCCGGAGAACGAGGTCGTCCCCTCGGCTGCCGCCAGTCGCACCCGCGCCAAAGCTTCTTGAACCGCAATTCACGGTTGGTCGTTAGCCGGCCGTGCTGGATTCTCACAAGGGGAGGGAAATTTCATGGATGACATGTGGTCTCGCGTAGGTACTCAACTGCTCGCCCGGGTCAGCGGTCCGATGAAGTTCCGGTTGGTGCTCCAGCCATGCATGGCAGCGTTTTTCGCGATTCGCTCCGGTCTGGCCGACGCCAAGGCGGGCAAGCGGCCATATTTCTGGGCCCTCCTCTCTGATCCCGGACAACGTGAGGACATGCTCAAAGACGGATGGAAGAGCGTGGGCAGAATTTTTATTCTCGCTGTGGTCCTGGATATCGTTTATCAGCTCATCGTCATGCATTTCGTCTATCCAGGGGAGGTGATCATCGTCGCTTTCATCTTGGCGATCGTGCCCTACCTCATCGTGCGTGGTCTGGTCACGCGGTTCGCTCGATCGAGGATGACGCCATCCGCTGCCCCGGAAAAGGTCACACTTCCAGAGAAGACGCCTGTGAGGAAAGTCTCATGAGCACGGTTGAAACACCGTCGAAAGATAGAGGTACGATTCTCGCTGAAGAAAGAACTGATCTCGCCCTCCAGCGCACACTCATCGCTGCCGAGAGAACCTTGATGGCATGGATCCGAACCGCTTTGTCGATGATTGGTTTCGGTTTCAGCATCTACAAATTTTTTCAGTATCTCCCCGAAGAAATTGCCGCCGGGAACATCCGGCGCCCGCAAGCGCCTCGCAACCTCGGAATGAGCCTGATTGCTCTCGGTACTTTGGCACTCATCGCCGCAACTTGGCAGCACTGGGCTTTCCTGAAGAAGATTGGCTCGTCCGAAAGTCATTTCCGTTCTGTATCCTTCGTTGTGTCGATTGCAGTCATCGCCATTGGATTCATCGCGTTCTACGGTGTTTGGCTGCGCCATGGTCCGTTCTAGTGGGTTGGGCTAGTATCGTGGTCAACACCGATTCCACTGCTTGATATGAGTACTCTTTTGAATTACCCGCGCATAGTCCTCGTCGTTTCTTTCCTCTTGTTCTGGGGTGCAGCTCTCCTCGGTGCTTATTTTCGGAATCATGCTCACCCGTTGGACCCGGACACGCGCGACGATTTCGGAACTGTTCAAGCCGCCATCTTGACCCTTCTCGGTCTTCTCATCGGATTTACATTCTCGATGGCCGTCAACCGCTACGACCAACGCAAGAACTACGAAGAGGCCGAAGCCAACGCGATTGGGACTGAGTTCCTGCGTGTAGAACTGTTGCCTGCTCCCGATGCTGCCAGACTCCAAGACATGCTCAGGGCATATCTCAAGCAGCGCATGCTCTTCTACACTACCCGAGATTCGCAACAGCGCCGGGAGATCGACGCCCGTACTACCGCACTTCAGAACGATCTCTGGTCCGGCGTCCGCGATCGAGTTGCCGCCCAACCCACCACCCCCATGGCCCTCGTCGCCTCCGGCATGAACGACGTTTTGAATTCCCAGGGCTACACTCAGGCTGCCTGGTGGTATCGTATCCCCGTTCAGGCGTGGAATCTGATGGCGCTGATTGCCTTCGCCTGCAATCTGCTCATCGGTTATGGCGCGCGCCGTAGTCATCCACTTCTGCTGCTGATCGTGCCGCTCGCTGTGTCAATCTCTTTCTTTCTGATTGCCGATATCGATAGCCCAATTGGAGGCCTGATCCAGGTGCGCCCGCAGAACTTGATGAGCCTCGATGCCAGCTTGACACCGCACTGACTGCCAGGAGTGACGATGCATACTGGTTTTGTCTAGGCATCCCTGTCAAATCTGCTAGTTGTAGCGACGCGAACCGGGTCGTACCCTAAGTTCCAGGGAACGCAACATTGATACGACCTGCTTCACCTGTTTAGCTAAAGGGCTGAGTGGTGAAGCCTCGAGACGCATTACGGCCCCAACCTTATGATGAACTGGAAGCAACAGGCCCGAAAGCTTCACGAGGAAGCCCTATTCTTCTATTTCGTGTTTAAACACCCGCGCACTCGCTGGTATACCCGGTGTATCGCGGCTTGCGCCGCCGGTTACTTGCTCAGTCCCGTTCAACTGATCCCAAGCTTTATCCCGCTGATCGGATTCCTGGACGACTTCCTGGTTCTATTCTTGGCCGCGAAAGCGGTCCGAAGGATGACTCCTCCCGACGTGCTCCTTGAGTGTCACGATCTTGCCCGTGCAGCTGAAATGCGCCGAAGAGAAGAATTCGGAACAGGCCTCGCCTATGTTGCTTTCATCGCGATTGTGGCCTCCTGGCTCGTGGCGGTCGTCACCGCTAGCGCTCTAGTGGCGGCATATATATACCATTAGCCTAGAGAGTTCGGTTTTCGCTGCACCTTCGCTTTCCTGCGTCAATCTGTGCGATTGCGTCCCGACCTGTTTTTGCGCCAAATTCCTACCCCTCGAAGCCCAGCCCTGTACTTTTTGACAGTTACCCGATCCACGCCTTGGGCCTAATGTGAATCGAGCAAGACACTCACGACGGTCATTACACAGGTTCGAACTCCCGGAGACGCTGCAACCATGACGTTAAGCACTGATCAAGCTTGGCCCGCTCAATCTCCCCCGGCCTTTCACCTCCTCGCGAAACCGAGCGGATCCACTTGCAATATCGATTGCACCTACTGCTTCTTCCTCTCCAAGGAAGCACTTTACCCCAACGAAAAGAATCGGATGTCCGAGGCCACGCTCGAGGCCTACATCCGCCAGTTGCTGGAATCGCACCGCGCTTCGAACGTCACTGTGGCTTGGCAGGGCGGCGAGCCGACCCTCATGAAGGTCGAGTTCTTCCGCCGCTCTATCGAACTCGTGGAGAAATACCGCCGTCCTGACCAGATCGTGCAACACACTTTTCAGACCAATGGCATCCTGCTCGATGACGAATGGTGCGCCTTCTTCAAGGAATACAACTTTCTGGTGGGTCTCAGCGTCGATGGCCCCCGCGAAATCCACGACACCTACCGCCTCGACCGCGGCAAACGAGGCACCTTCGACAAGGTCATGCAGGGCTGGCGATACCTGCGCAAGCACGAAGTGGACTTCAACATCTTGTGCACCGTCAACGCCGCCAACGAACACCACGGCCGCGCGGTCTATCGCTTCTTTCGCGATGAAATGAAAGCAACCTGGATTCAGTTCATCCCCATCGTCGAGCGCGCCAGCGCCGAAACCATCGATATCGCCAACCAGGGTTGGAGTGATCAGCCTGGTCGCAAGCGCTTGTTCTATACCCAGGATGGCAACCTCGTCACCAAGCGCTCCGTTGACGGCAAGCAATATGGCCAGTTCCTCGTGGATATTTTCGAAGAATGGTTGCGTCATGATGTGGGCACAATCTTTGTCCAGATGTTCGACGTCACGCTCGAAGCCTACTTCGGCCGTCACCTGCTATGCATCCATGCCCCTACTTGCGGATACGGTCCCGCGCTGGAATACAACGGCGACGTCTACTCCTGCGATCATTTCGTCGAGCCGCGTTATAAGCTGGGCAACATTCACGACACCCATCTCGTACAACTCGTAGCATCCCCCGAGCAACGCAAATTCGGCGATGACAAGCGCGACACGCTTACTCCCCAGTGCCAGAGCTGTCCGGTCCGGCCTCTCTGTAATGGGGGCTGTCCCAAGGATCGCTTCTCTCTTTCGCGCGACGGAGACCCCGGTCACAACTACCTGTGCGCGGGACTCGAGTTGTTCTTCACTCACACTCAACCCGTTATGAAGATGATGGGCCAACTGGTGCAGCGGAATCGTCCCTGCTCCGACGTCATGGATATGATCGCTGCCGAAGACAAAAAGAGAGGGCCCTACGTGCCCTGCCCCTGCGGCAGTGGCAAGAAGTTTCGTTTCTGTCACGGCGATCCCGCGCCGCAATCGCCCTTTACCAGACTCAGCCCGACCGTGGGGTTGCACGATGCAAAAGTTGTCCCGTTGCACGCCGAACTCCCACGCCGAGCATCGCCCGGCGACACGCCGGGAGCCGCTGAATAACTCTGCTGCTGTCTAGGAGCTCCCGATGTGTTTTTTCTCCGGCGCAAGCCGGCAACATTAATTCAAATCACGTAAAGGAAGGAACAAACCATGGCTACAAAGCAACCCAATATCCTGATCCTTTGGGGCGATGATATCGGCATGTGGAATCTCAGTTACCACAGCCGCGGCATGATGGGCTATCGCACCCCCAACATTGACCGTATCGCCAACGAAGGCGTCAACTTCACCGACTACTACTCCCAGCAGAGCTGTACCGCCGGGCGCGCCTGCTTCATCACCGGCCAGAACCCAATCCGCACCGGTCTCACCAAGGTCGGCATGCCCGGCGCGACGGTTGGTTTGCAGAAGGAAGACCCGACCATCGCTGAACTGCTGAAGCCGCTCGGCTACGCTACTGGTCAGTTCGGCAAAAACCATCTCGGCGACCGGAATGAATACCTGCCGACCGTGCACGGATTCGACGAATTCTTCGGCAATCTCTATCACTTGAACGCGGAAGAAGAACCAGAACTGCCCGACTATCCCAAGGATCCTAAATTCAAGGCAGCCTTTGGACCCAGAGGCGTGATGCATACGTTTGCGAGCGACAAGGACGACCCAACGACAGATGCGCGCTGGGGCCGAGTGGGCAAACAGACGATTGAGGATACCGGCCCGCTGACTAAGAAGCGCATGGAAACTATCGATGAGGAGATCACCGCAGGAGCTCTCGGCTTTATTGAGAAGCAGGCCAAAGCCAACAAACCCTTCTTCTGCTGGTATAACGCGACGGCTATGCACTTCAGAACCCACGTCGCTGCTAAGAACCTCGGCAAGAGCGGGCAAGATCCGTACAGCGATCGCATGGTCGTTCACGATGAGCAAATCGGTCAGATCCTCGACAAGCTCGATCAACTGGGCATAACCGACAACACCATCGTCATGTATTCCACCGACAACGGCCCGGAGAACGATACTTGGCCGGATGGCGCCACCACGCCGTTCCGCGCCCAGAAGGACACCAACTGGGAAGGCGGCTGGCGTGTTCCGTGTTTCATGCGCTGGCCGGGCAAGATCAAGGCGGGCACGGTACTGAACGGCATTGTCTCTCACATCGATATGTTCCCCACCCTGCTCGCAATCGCAGGCAATCCGGATGTCGCCAAACAACTTGAAGCCGGCACTACGGTGGACGGTAAGCCTTTCCACGTCCATCTCGACGGCTACAACCAGGTCCCCTACATCACCGGCGCAGCCAAGGAGAGCCCGAGAAATGCGATCATGTACATGAGCGACGACGGGGAGGCGGTCGCGATTCGAGTGGGCGACTATAAGTTCAATTTGGCGGTGCAACGCGCCCACACCATGCGGCTCTGGGCTGAACCTTTCACCAAGCTTCGATTGCCGTACATTGTCAACCTTCGACGCGACCCGTTCGAGCTGGCGGAGATAAACTCGAATACCTACTTGGACTGGATGGTCGATCACGTGCCCCAGATGTACTTGATGCAGGCGGTAGTGGCGGGGGAAATTGCCAACTTCGTCAAGTTCCCGCCGCGGCAGAAGCCCGCAGCGTTCAATCTGGATGCGGTGATGGCGCAGCTGTCACAGCATGGCGCTGCAACTGGTAAGTAGTGATGCACTTGCACGAAGGGAGGTCGAAAGACCTCCCTTTTTGTGCGAGCCTCTAACTTCTGATACTTGCTCGCGCACCCGAGGTGGACTATTTTGCTCTCGTCCCCCCGGATGCCTCGTCCAAGTTTCCCTGGGGCGCTATGCTCGCAACGAGTATCCGACGGCGCGAGGATCGATGCCACGTTTCACATCCGAAGCTGACGCGGCGTCGCTATTCATCTTCATGGGCCCTAAAGCGGCGGAAGGACTCTATGACTTCCTCCTCTTCGCGTGTTAGCACCACCATCCGCAAATCGTCCCCCGACTGGCAGGCTCGGGCATGGTCCTGAAGTGTTTTTATACTCTTCAACAAATCTGACATTCCTGGAACTTCCATTCGCTTGCTTCCTCCATTTGTGTCACTCGGGTGAAAGCTGAGCCGCCGGTCCGCACCCCTGCGGTTTTGCCAAGGAATACAACAACTAGATATGAGTGTCAATAGAGGAGCATCTGGTTGCTCAAGACTGACCGGCAGTTCTGACAGTAGCCCCGGATCACTCCCCCTGCTAATAAGGAGCAACAAATTAAGAGAAGAAAAGATATGCCGTCCATCCAAGGATCGACGACTTCGTCGTGGCCGAGCGTGGTTCCCTCCGACTCGGTTCACGGAATTGGTTTGCAGGCCAATTACATTCTTCGAGCAAAAGATTTCGTTCTCTTCTTTAAGTACTACGATCAGTACCCGGCCAAGCCTCGTCCGCGGGGACGGGCGATTGTGTTCGGCGGTTCGTGGACGTCAAAGATTCCGAAACCGCAGGCTCCCACGCAAAAGTAACGGAAGGTCAACAAAATCTTGATGAGCCAGCAAGTCGAACAACTCGCGCCATCACTCGATCTCGCCGACGAGGTCCGTAACTTCTACGACCACTATCCCTATCCTCCGCCCATTGAAAATCTGGAAAAATATCAGCGGCAATGGCAGGATCCCCAAAGACGCCGCGCTGACTTTCATCTGTTCTGGCCCGACCGCGCCTATAAAGAAGATCAGTCTATCCTCGTCGCCGGCTGTGGAACTTCGCAGGCCGCCAAGCATGCCCTGCGCTGGCCCGCAGCTCAGATCTTCGCCATCGATTGCAGCGCCACCAGTGTGCGCCGCACCGAGCAACTGAAAAAAAAATACAATTTGAAGAATCTTGAAGTCCGCCAGCTTCCGATCGAGCAGGCAACCGATCTGGGGATGACCTTCGATCAGATCGTGTGCACCGGCGTCCTCCATCATCTCCCCGACCCCGACGCCGGTCTCAGCGCACTGCGCACCGTGCTCAAACCGGATGGCGCAATGCAACTTATGGTCTATGCGCCCTACGGACGCGCCGGCGTCTACATGTTGCAGGAGTTTTGCCGCCGCATCGGCCTTCATGCCAACGACACCGATATTCGGGAGCTTATCGCTGCGCTTGAGTCCCTGCCCCCTGGGCATGCCCTGCAGAGCCTGCTGTCGCAGGCTCCAGACTTTCGAAATGAAGCAGCCCTCGCCGATGCACTCCTCCATCCCCAGGATCGTGCCTACTCAGTCCCCCAATTGTTTGACTTCCTGGAGAAGGCAGGACTGGCCTTCGGCCGCTGGCTCCGGCAGGCGCCCTACTCGGTTCACTGCGGAGTCATCGCACGAATTCCTCCTGTCAACCGGATTGCTCGTCTTCCCTTACCGGAACAGTTCGCCGCCGTCGAACTGTTTCGCGGAACGATGCTTCGCCATAGCGTGACTGCTTACCGTAGCGATGGCCCCAATGCTGCGCAGAAGCTTAGTTTTTCCGGCGATGCCTGCCTCGCCTACGTGCCCATTCGAATGTCTGACACCATCTGTGTACAGGAGAGGCTGCCTGCCGGATCCGCTGCCGTTTTGATTAACCAGACGCATACCTACAGAGATCTATTCTTTCCCATCGGGGTAGCACAAAAAACCCTGTTCGATGCGATTGACGGAGTCCGCTCTCTGGACGAGATCGTTAAGACAACTCAATCATCCTCCGCCCCGGCAAATCTCGAAGTTGCCCGGGCTTTCTTTGAACAGCTCTGGTGGCATGATCAGGTGGTATTCGATGCTTCCCATCCTCCAGCGTTGCCCTAGCGGGAACTCCCAATAGAAATCCTGATCTACCCTTAACACTTCCGCTGAGAAAAAAAGCCCCGGTCGGAAGACCGGGGCCTCTTAAGGTGAAGCGCTCGAAGGTTAGTTCGTGCGCGCGATCTGGTTTTGCCGATACGTCAGGTTATCCACGTTCCGGAACATCGGCGTTCCGGGCGGCAGGTTCTGAGGTTGGGCGAACAGGCTGTCAAACGTGTATTGCCGGTTCGGCGGATTGTAGACCAGGTTGCAGCACTTGAACGGACCGGTCGCGTAGTAGCTCCAGTACAGGCTCACGATCGATCCCTTGTAATACAGGTTCTGCAGAGCTGTAATCCCGTTCCAATCCTCGAGGAAGCGCAGGAAGTTGTGCACTCCGCCGTCCATTCCGTACGAAAACTCCGGATTCTGCGCGGTGTTGTTAAAGGCAATGTTCTTGCCTGCCGCAATGGCTAGGCGGTAGTACGTTGTAACCGCGATACGGTTCGGCGTGACTGCCGGGACTGCCTGCCCACCGGGGTTAATCGGGTTGACCAAACTGCCCGCGGTGGTATTCAAAGTCGCCGTGCACAGGCCGCCCGAAGGCTTGCAACCCGCGTCCTGCCAGTTGGTTGACAGCAGCGTTACTGCGTCCGCAATCACCGAAGCTGCCGCGTGAACCGGTTCGGCCGCTGCCGCACTGGTCCAGGTAGGATCATAGTTCGTGTTATTCGGGGTGCAGGTTGTGCCGGCCGCAGGACAGTTCGAGTTGTAGTTGCCCTGGATATAGACCGGGTTTTCGGAAGCTACGGTGAACCCGCCGCAGCCCGTTGGATTTGCAGCGCTCAACGCGCAATTGTTGGTCGCGTTGCCCGGCGGCATCGTGGGCACGTTCCCCAGCGAGCCGTCGACCAGTTTCAGTGCGTGGCGCGCGCCTGTTACCGCGTTGGCGCGGCCAATGGTGAAGGTCGAGATCCGGTGGCCGACTGCGTATGGCGACGGCGGCACCGTGACATCAGTATCGGTCGCAGTCGTCGGGCCGAATGCATCTCCCACATACTTCACGCCATAAGAGTCCAGAACTAGATTGCCGTTCACGTCTTCCGCCGAAACTCCGTTGTAATTCACCGCATCCAGTCGGCCGTCCGGCTTGAAACCAGCGCCCGCGTTGGCGTAGTTAACGGTGTCCTCGTATCCAAACTCTCCCCACTGGGTCTTGTAATTTGCGCCCTGTGCGGCCGTGGCGAACTGCATTCCCCGGCGATCGGAGAAATAAAGAACGTATCCGTTCTGGGTGGCAAAGTCGACGTTGGTGCCCGTGGCGCCCGTCGTGCCGCGCAGCCAGTTCCGCAAGTTGCCCACGTCGAGTTCCACCGAGTTCATGATGCCGTTCGGAGTTCCCGTACCAGCCGCGAAGGTTGCGGAAACGTCGTTGTTCTCGCCTTCGCGCGCATCATAAAGATTGATGGGATACCAGTTGTACTGCGATCCCGCCCCAAAGTAGCTGGCGGTAATAGGATCATCAGTGCCCGCGCCCGGTCCTGTAATCGTGTTGTTTCCGTTGCGATCGGCGGTCTGCTGGAAGTACAAAATCGCGTTGGCATGATCCTGCAGGAAGTTGCTGCCGTATGCTGCCAATGAGTTCGATGCCGGCGCCCGGTAGGGTGTTCCCGGCGAAGTAGGAACCTGCAGTCCGCGCGCGAAGCCAAGACCGAGCCATTCACTCGTCACGCCGTGCCACAAGCCGTCGGCGGCCCACTTCACTTCGACCAGAAGCCACCCATTATTGATGGGCCACTCCAAGCCATTGGTGCTGTTATTCGCGGTGGTAAAGCTCGCTGCGGCCGGGAATGCCGTTGGCACCAGTGCCGCGCCGCCGGGACCGTTGGAGAGTGGCCCATAAGTGAGCGGGATAACAAAATTGGAATCGCCACCATTGGTGGTCGGGCAAATGCGAGTCGCGGAATACGCAGCTACAACGGCCGTTCCAGCGCAGTAGCTCTCACCAAAGTAGTATGTTTTGCCATTGACCACGATTCCGGCCAGTGGCTGCGTTCCGGCACCTGCATTGCCCTGCGGCAGTGCCTTCAGCGCGTTCGGCAGCATGCTCACCAGTTGAATGTCCTGGGCCGGGTTTCCATTCCAGTCGGCCAGGTGCAGCCCGGCCTCTGAGTCGCTCAACAGGATACGAATCTGGGCCAGGTTGGCTTCCCGGTTCTGTCCCAGAATCGATGTGACAATTTCACCCGTGGGTGGCCGTCGAATCACCTGCACCGCGTTCGTCGTTCCGCTCACAAAGGGCAAAGTCAAATCGCTGGCGCCCGTTCCGTTCGAACCATTGGCTCCGCTCGGGAGACCGTTGCCATCGATGAGGTATCCCTGATAAGTGCCGAGAGAAACGGTCTTCCAACTCGCCGTATTCTGCGCCGAGCCGTGACCCCCGGTTACGCTGCCGTTGTTAGCTCCCAGTGCCGTCGTCGCAATATCCACACACGTGGCACTTGGGTTGGCACTCGAGACATTCGTCATCTGGGTAGCGCAACCCGCAGCTTGAGTCGGAATCATGACCGACCCGCCATTGTTATTGCCCGCGGAGACCACGCCATTGTCCATCTGCTGCCGAATGACGTTTCCGAAAGCGCTGATCTTGTCACCGAATACCAGGTTCGAGCTATCGGCCACGCCTAGATACAGGTCGCCGTTGGTATGCACGCGCCCTGCGAAGCCAAGATCCGGGCTGCGGCCAAAGAACAGATCGGAGTCTGAGAACACACCAAACTGGAACACCGGAATCAGCGCCACTTCGGCAGTCCGCGTCATGCTGACGGTTTCGCCGCCGCCGCGTTGCGCCGTCGCGTTCATCGTCACCGGAATGATCTGGGCATAGAGACCTGCGTCTGGCCCCGATTGAATCGGTCCCCAAACTGTGGTCAACGGCGCTGCGCAACCCGAAACCGGAGACACGTTATAGACCGGATAGGTCACCGTCGGATCCCAAGTCGGATAGTTCGCGCTGAGCGCGCATATCTGGTTTGCGGTTGGAGACTGCACGTTCTTGAACGTCCCCGCCAGATCCGACGTCATCTTCTCAATGGCGCCCTCGCTGGCATGAAAGGCATAGCTGTTGTTCAAGTCGAAGCCACCGACACGTTGCTCGGTGTTCACCATCATCAACAGGCCGAGCGCGAACCCCGACATCAACAACAACAACAAGAGGGAGGCGATCAGTGTGAATCCTCGTGAACCGAACTTCGCGTTATCCATTGTCTGTCTCCTCATCGACTGCACATCTTCCCGGCGCGATCCGCGTATAGACCAGCGCCGAGCTGATTTAGTACGCAGATCCTGAAATTGGATATTCCTGCCCCATCGTCAGATTGCGGGCGCTAACCGACGTCTGAAGGTCCAGCCCTTGGTATCCCTTGACGCCCGACATCTGACTGCGAATGGTCATATGTTCGATATTGACCTTATTGATCATGTTCGGCGTCACACCGGCCGGAAGCGTCTTTTGACCGGCCATGACCACGCCGTTGTTGTCCACGTCATAACTGAACTTCAGGTACGAAACGTTCTCTGCAACCGGCATCGGAGTTTTGCCGCTCTGCACGCGCATCAAGCGCGGCGTCGTACCGTCGCTCGGTGAAATGTCGAGATAATATGTAATTAGCAACAGCCGCACTGCCGAAAGTGTGCTGGCGCCGACGGGAAGCTGTTTCAAGCTGCCATTGGTCGCCGTGGGCTGATTAATGTGGCCGGGGTCTCCCAGGGTGAAGTTCACCAGGTAGGCAGCGCTATACAGCGCTCCGTTGGTCACAGCCGTGGTCGAGATCGTGCTCACGACACCCGCGGCCGACTGGCCGAAAAGAATGTAATCCCCTGCTTGCAGCCCAACCACTGCGGCATTCAGTGCCTGCGGTGCCGCCACGCCCGTCGGCAGAATGCACGTCGAGGGCAGAACGATCGGAAGCTGGAACAAAACCTGCGTCGCGGAATTCACCGTAAGCTTGTAGCAATTCAGCGCGAGATTCGCATCCGCGTATGCAACCGTAATAATGTCCGTCGCACCTTCCGTCGCGTTGACCGTAATTCCCAGGTTGTAGCCGGGCGTAATCGAATACAGATAGGGCGCTCCCGTCACCGTCGGGTAAGTCACTGCCGCGCCGTTAATGTAGTTGCAGGTCGTTGCACTGCACGGATACACCGGCAGGGTGCCGGTTCCGAAGGGCAGGCCGATGCTGTTGCTTGCCAGACCCATCTGGCCCAGGCTGCCCGATCCCGCCATGCTGATGTCGCGAATCATCAGGTTGCCCGCTGCACGAAAGTCCTGCTGCATTTCGGCCTTCTGCGACGTCACCCAGGTCGCGTGGACCGCCTGCTTGAACATCGACAGCGCCGCGGCCAGCAACACCAACCCAATCCCCATCGACACCATCATCTCGACTAATGTGAAGCCCCGAGTTGTACCCAGTGTGCGCTGCATGGTTCCTCTTTTTAGTGATATGTCGAGACGTATTCGCTATTCACGTAGGTCTTCGGCACGCTCGAGTTCGGACTCGTGTACTGAATCGTGACCGTGACCTGGTTCAACGTCTGGATCGGATTGCCATTGACGTCCAGCAGCGGTTGGATCTGGACTTGCCGCTTGAAGTTGCTTAGCGACTGAATCACATCATCGGACGTGCCCATGATGCCGTCAGCTCCCGGTTCGCTCAGGCATCTCACTCCGCCGTTCGGGCAAGTCGCCCCCGATGACGTTAAGCAAGCCACATCGTCGGCCGTATCAAGAATTCCATCCGGCCCGGCGCACTTCACTGAGGTGAATCCGTCGATGAAGATACCGCCATTCGACACATTCTGGATCTGTGCCCACGAGATCTCTGACGTATTCCGCGCCGTGTAAATGCCTTCGATCGTCTCCGACGCCAATTGCCGTGCGATCAGGTCTCCCTGCGAAGCCGCCGTCGCCTTCACCGCCACCCCGAACACTCCGAGCAACCCAAGCGCCCCGATGGTCAACACCGCCATCGAGATCACGCACTCAATCAGTGAAAAACCCTTCTGCCCGGATGCTCGCCGGAATGCAAATTGGCTGTTCATTTATTGTTGCCTCCACGTCTTGGTCCCGCTGTTGTTGTACAGGCGGAATCCTCGGAGTCGGCCGGTGCTTCCCCACAATGTGATGGCTCGCGAGCTGTACAAATCGCCCGGACGCCCCAGGTACACCACGCCGTTGTTCACATTTCCGTTGATATCCTGCGCGGTCCCGTCGGGATAGAAATAGATCGTGGTCACTCCCCCGGGCCCCACGCCTTGGTCGAAGTCGATCGCAAATCCCCCGCTTCCCATTCCATCTGGAGTCGTCGGCGCCACGGTGGGCGATGTCGGGATCCCCGGTTCCACGTGAAAGGTCACATCGGGCGGCAGCACGGTCTGGACCAGCAGCGGACCCGCGGTCGTGTTTTGGGTGACCGTGATCGTCCCCGGAGTTGCAAACGA
Source organism: uncultured Acidobacteriaceae bacterium (assembly GCA_963731405.1). GTDB lineage: Bacteria > Acidobacteriota > Terriglobia > Terriglobales > Acidobacteriaceae > Sulfotelmatobacter. The sequence goes on from CAVSVS010000010.1 coordinate 153,464, forward strand.
CACCACGTACACCCGCATGTCCGCAGATGCCTGATCCCGCGCCCGCCGCAACGTGGTCAGCGTCGCGTTATACGCGCTGGTCACATGTTGCTGGTTCATCACCGGTCCCCAGACCATGCTGGTGACTCCTGCCAGGATGAGACTGATGGAAATCACGATCAGCATTTCCAGCAACGAAAATCCGCGATGTTTGCTCGACGTCATAATCTCTTTCGGGGGAAGGAGGTCGTTCACTGCAAGTTAGGTCTTGGGAAACGCTCCCACGGTTCGCTTCCAGCAGTAATTCGCACACCGCTGGTCTACGCCGATCGGGTGCTCCCAATTGACCAATTTTTTCATCCGGGGGTCCAACCGCCAAGATTACGGAAGATCAGAGAATGAACTGGGTTTGAGATTACTGAAGTAAGCGGGCATCGGACGCGGAATCCCGCGCGTCATCCCGGTTTCCGCCGCGTCCGATGTATACTCTGGCTTTTCCGCGAGTCCGAAACCCACTCGCGCGTAGAGTCGAGCCTACCTTATTAAAGAAGGAGATCCGCCAATGCAGAGCCGCATCACCGGCACCACCATGCCCGTCCTGGAACTCGCCCTTGAGCCCAACGACTCCATCATCTCCGAGGCCGGAGAACTCTCCTGGATGAGCAGCTACATTCAGATGACCACGCACACCCAGTTCGGCGGTGGCGGCGGGCTCTTCGGCGTGCTCAAGCGCGTGGCCGGCGGTGGCTCCATCTTTATGACGGAATACCGTGCCCTCGGTGGCCCCGGCGAACTCGCCTTCGCCACCAAACTTCCCGGACACATTGTCCCCGTCGAAATCTCCCCCGGCCACGAATACATGATTCACCGCCACGGCTTCCTCTGCGCCACTCCGCAGGTTCAAATCGGTGTCGCTTTTCAGCAATCGTTAGGCGCAGGAATTTTCGGCGGCGACGGCTTCCTCCTGCAAAAGGCCAGCGGACAAGGCACCGCCTGGCTCGAACTTTCCGGAGAACTCGTCGTCCGCGATCTGCAGCCCGGCGAAACTCTGCGCGTCCATCCCGGCCACGTCGGCGCCTTTCAATCCAGTGTCTCCTTCCAGATCACCACCGTTCCCGGCATCAGGAACATGATCTTCGGCGGCGACGGAATCTTCCTCGCCGCTCTAACCGGCCCCGGCCGCATCTGGCTCCAGACCCTGCCCATCGCACGCCTAGCCCACGCCCTGGCGGAATACATGCCCCACGAAGTGCGCAGAGAGAATGTGCAAAGCGGCGTCGTCGGAGGAATCGTCGGCTCCATCCTCGACAACATGAAGTAAGGATTCGTTCTCTGAAGTTCGTTCGCTGAAGCAAATAGTCGTGGATGAAGCAAAATGATTTTTGGGAAGGGTACGGCTTCAGCCGTCCCGCAAGCCGCTTCTCGAATGACGGGCTTCAGCCCCTGAGGGGTACGACATATATTGCGTATGGGTCTTGGGAAGGGCATGGCTTCAGCCGTGCCGAGAGGTGCTCCTGAATCGAGGGGATTTAGCCGATGCAAAGTGTTACCAAACCCCGCAGAGCCAGTTCATAAACTGAGAAGGCATGGCTAAACTCAGCGACCACTCAGTAAGTGGTCCGAATCACGGGTAGTAGCTGTCACCGCAGGTCTTGGAAGTACTTCCGAGGCTGCGGGTAACGGTCACCTCGACTACCTGCCACCGCAAGACCGAATTTGTTGGACTTGATTTCTTATTTTGATGTCGCCTGGATCGCCGAGCCCACGACTAGGGCCGGTCAGTGTAACCGCGATTTTTCGCCAACTGACGTGCGGGTTCCGACGCCGCTTCGTTCATTGACTTGCAATACCTCTACCCCTAACATTCCAGTCTAATGATTGGCCAGACCATTTCGCATTACCGCATCGTCGAAAAACTCGGCGGTGGCGGAATGGGAGTGGTCTACAAAGCCGAGGACATCGAGCTTGGACGATTTGTCGCGCTCAAGTTTTTGCCGGACGACGTAGCACAAGATCCGCAAGCACTGGAGCGGTTCCGGCGCGAGGCACGTGCGGCATCCGCCTTGAACCATCCCAACATCTGCACGATATACGAGATTGGAAAGCACGAGGCGCGGTCATTCATCGCAATGGAATATCTGGATGGGATGACTTTGAAGTACCGGATCGCCGGAAGGCCTATCGAGTTGGAAGAGATTCTCTCACTCGCCATCGAGATTAGCGATGCTCTCGACGTCGCTCATGCTGCGGGGATTGTTCACCGCGACATCAAGCCAGCGAACATCTTCGTCACCAAACGAGGACACGCTAAGGTGCTGGATTTTGGATTGGCGAAGGTAGGTGCTGCTCTTACTGAAATCGCCGGGTCGACGGTGACGCTCGAAGAGCACCTGACGAGTCCCGGTCAGGCACTCGGCACGATTGCTTACATGTCGCCGGAACAAGTCCGGGCCAAGGAACTCGATGCCCGCACCGACCTTTTCTCGTTTGGAACCGTACTGTACGAGGCAGCCACGGGAGTGCTTCCATTTCGAGGCGACTCGAGTGGGGTGATTCTGGAATCGATTTTGAACCGGATTCCGATCCCGATTGTCCGACTGAACCCCGATGCTCCGGTGGAACTAGGGCGAATTGTTAACAAGGCACTCGAGAAAGATCGTGATCTTCGGTATCAGAACGCAGCGGAGATCCGCGCCGACTTGAAGCGGCTGAAGCGTGATACCGAGTCGGCACAAATATCCTCTCCGCCAGCAACCGCGGCTGTGTCTTCTGCGAAACGATATCGGTTGATTGTCTTATGCGCGGGAGCGGTCATGGCCTTAGTGGTTGCAGGATGGCTCGGGTGGCGCGGGATCAACCAGCGGCCTGGCACGCCACTTCCGCTTAACGAGCGGCAGTTAACGCACAATCCTTCTGAGAACCCCACTCTGGGGAGTGCCATATCGCCGGACGGGAAATACGTTGCCTACACAGATCACCAAGGAGTGCATCTACTGACGATTGATACGGGAGAGGTGCATGACTTGGCTTTGCCCGATGGAGTGCGCACCAATACCTGGCAAGTCGGCTGGTTTCCCGACGGCGAAAGACTATGGTTGGAAACGCAAATGGAAGCGGCCGACTATGATTCGCTATCCGCTCCTTCGACACTTTGGTCGGTGTCGATATTGGGTGGATCGGCGCGCAAACTGCGGGACGGTGTCCGATTCGTTTCAGTGTCTCCAGTGGATTCGTCCTTTGTTGTCATTGCCGGCCACGGCCACGAACTATGGACGATGGGGCCGGGGGGCGAAAGCCCGGTCAGGCTTGTGAAGAGCGACGACTACCTGTATGGGGCTGTCGCCTGGTCACCCACCGGGCAGCGAATCGCCTACGTGAAAGTTTCCTTGAGTGGATATGGTTTAAACGTAATTGAGACCGTACCCAAGATCGGAGGCTTACCCACAACGGTGTTCTCCGACCGCCAACTCAGCAATGCACCCACCGTTCTGTGGGTGTCCGATGGAAGATTGATTTTTAACAAGGACGATGCTATCGGCGCCGGTCACAGTTTTTGGAGTCTGACGGTGGGCGCCACGAGTGGGCAGCCGACAGGAAAACCTACGCAAATCAGGCATTGGGATGGGCATGCATTTTTTTCGCCCAGTGTCAGCCGCGACGGCGGCAGACTGGTATTCACTCTGTTTCACAGCTGGCTCAATATTTACTTAGCTCATGTGCAGGCGGGACGACTCGATACACCAAAGGTCGTCGCACACAGTGATAGCTTGGACGAGCCTCTTGCGTGGACAAGCGACAGCGAAGCCATTTTCTTTTCTTCTGACCGCATGGGACGGCGCCAGATTCTCAAGCAACGATTGGGACAGCAAACCGCCGAGGCCTTGTTTCCGGGACCGGACGAACAGGCGGATGCTGTACCGACGTCCGATCAGAAATGGCTTCTCTATTGGTCGATCCCGCACGACGGTGACTCTGCCGCCATCGACACTTGGCTCATGCGTTACCCATTGGCTGGGGGAGCGGTCGAGAAGTTAGTGAAGTTTCCAGCCGATGCCACGACGTTCGCAGATTGCCCGATGCGAGCGGGCACGTGCGCACTGAGCCGGTGGTCGCTGGGGGAGTTGATCTTCTACGCTCTCGATCCGGTTCAGGGTCAAGGAAAAGAATTGGCCAGAACCAGATTGGAGATGCCTGACGATCTCAGCTGGAAGCTTTCGCCAGACGGTTCGCGCGTGGCCATGAAGAGTAAGGATCAGCTACCCGGATTCGTTCGCATCCTGGATCTTGCGAATGGGACGCAGGTCGATCTTAAGCTACCAACCGGTTGGGCACTGTGGGAATTGCGGTGGGCAAGCGACGGGAATGCTCTCTACCTCTCGGCCTCACGTACGGACTTCTACCTCGCGCGCTTGGAGTTGAATGGGAGGACCCAGATACTGTTGGCCGGCGGATACACTGAGTCCTCGGCATGTCCAACGCCTTCGCCGGACGGCCGATCGCTCGCTTTGTGCCGCCGAAGCTTCGATAGCAATGCATGGCTACTCGAGAATTTCTAGCCCAAACGACGACTACCTCGGAACCAAATCCCGAAAACCGTCGATATCAGTGCACCGAAAAGTCACAGGAGGGCCGCCGAACCATCGTCTTAGGCTGAAAGTGAGATGACATTAAGAGGCCATCCCACTCAGAACCCTGTTCCAGGCATTGTGGGTGCATTAGAGATTCATCGACAGTTTGAGATCATGTCATTCGCAACAGGTTCGCCAATTCCCGCCTGAATTACGCGCTTCGGCGCACTACCCGCAGCAGCTACGCGGCAAGGTCCACGATGATGTCAACCCGCTCGCCATCTAAATAAACGTTTTCGTCGTTTGCAAGCACGAAGACCAGCGCCTTTGGCTGTTCCGAGAGCGTGCTCGCTTCAATCCAAGCGGCGATGTAATAGTCCGCCTCCGGGCCGATTCCTTCTTCCCGATTGGATAAAACTCGGGTTACGACCGCTTTCTGCCTAAACCCCGTATCTGCATGTCTCGCGAACTCGAATTGCTGGCCGATCTTGATCTCTGATTCCATGCCAATCATCCTTTCCGCTTTGCCTCTCTCTCCCGTTTGTGGTTGATTCAGCACGACCGCAATTCGCGCTGATACCGAGTCGAGGAGACGAGCATTCTACCCCAGGTAAACCGTCAAATGATCAAGCCATAGCAGTGCGCCGTGAAAAGGCGCTGGTCCACAGCGGGAGACAAACCCGCCCGGGAACTGGATCGCTCCACCCGGTAACAATCGGAGCGGCGGTGGAGGCAACAAAGCCGCCGGAGCCTCCGGTGTAGAGGGTCGCATAAGGCGACTTGGCGAGTCTGTAGGTCGTAACGTGAGTGAACGCCGAGCAGGCCACGAAACTGATAATGCAGGAGCTGACCCAACTGTTATGTGGGGAAGGCCGAAGTCGATGGAGCAGTACTGAGCGAATCAGTTCCATCGATCCTGCCGGGGTAGTGGCGACGGCATGCAGACATAGTGGATCAGGCGCAACACGGGAAGCCCCAGCGGTGATCGCAAGTTGGGATCAACCGGCAACTCGCGAGAGCCAGGCCGGGCCGTATGGGGTGACGGAGAGGCCCGCAGTACTGATGAAGCTGGGTAATGCCAGTGGAGGGAAGGGGCTTCAGTTGAGAGGAAACGCAAGAAGCGGCGAAGACTGAGGGATTGACGATGAGTCCAGTAACCCCCGCAAGTGTTCAGAAGCTGCAGACAGCGTTGCACGCGAAAGCGAAGGAATCGCCCAACTTTCGTTTCTATGCTGTGTACGACAAGGTGTACCGGAAGGATGTTCTGACCTACGCCTATGACTGCTGCAAATCCAATGGTGGAGCAGCCGGAGTGGATGGTCAGAGGTTCGAGGACATCGAGGCGTATGGAGTCGAGCGATGGTTGGACGAACTGGCACAAGAGCTGAAGAGTCGAACTTATCAACCACTGCCCGTGCGGCGGGTTTATATACCGAAGCCGGGCGGAAAGCAGCGGCCGTTAGGAGTGCCCGCTATCCGGGACAGGACAGCGGAAATGGCGGCAGTTTTGGTGCTCGAACCCATCTTCGAGGCCGATCTGCAGCCGGAACAGTACGCCTATCGGCGAGACCGCAGCGCGTTGGACGCCGTCAAACGTGTCGACAAGCTGATCTACGCTGGCCATCAAGAAATTGTTGACGCAGACCTCAGCAGTTACTTCGATAGTATTCCGCATTCCGAGCTGCTTAAGTCGGTGGCTCGTCGGGTAGTGGACGGAGCCATGCTGCATCTGATCAAGATGTGGCTGGAAGCTCCGGTGGAAGAAACCGACGAGCACGGAAACAAACATCGGAGTACGCGAAACCGGGACGACGGTCGGGGTACTCCGCAAGGGGCTCCGATCAGCCCGCTGCTCAGCAATTTATACATGCGTCGATTCGTGCTCGGGTGGAAGCAACTCGGGCACGAGAAGCGTCTGAAAGCGTACATCATTAACTATGCCGATGATCTTGTGATCTGTTGTCGTGCTCGGGCCGATGAGGCACTGGTCACGATGCGGAGCATGATGTCGAGGCTGAAGTTGACGGTGAACGAAACTAAGACGCGGGTCTGTCGCTTGCCAGAAGAGAAGTTCGATTTTCTCGGGTATACGTTTGGTCGATGCTACTCGCCAAAGACGGGGCGGGCCTATTGGGGCACCACTCCATCGAAGAAGCGGGTGCAGCGTCTGTGTAAGGCGATCAGCGAGATGACCCGACGGAGTCAAACCCAGCAGGATGCGGCAACGCTGGTAGATGCACTCAACCGGAAGATCAATGGTTGGGCCAACTACTTCTGTCTGGGGCCGGTCAGCCCAGCCTACCGAGCGGTAGAGCAACATACCTGTCGGCGGCTTCGCCAGTGGCTGTGTGTCAAACACAAAGAGCGGGCCGGGGGTAATACGCGTTTTCCCCAGCAGGCCCTGCATCAGAAGTTTGGCTTGGTTCGCCTTACAGCGCGGACCGCTAGCTTTCCGTGGGCGAAAGCGTGAACCTTTCTCCGAGAGCTGGATGCGTTAACTGCGCCTGTCCAGTTCGATAAGCGGGGGTGTGGAAACGTGGCATGGTGAGGCTATTGAGGCACCGGCAAACGAAAGGGCCGGACTCGGCTAGGCCGCACCTAAACCGTCGCGCCACCCCTCGACTTCACCTCAGAACCCCCTCGGGCCGGTGGGCGCACTACCACGCCCTAGAGATTCGGGGAAACATGGGCGCAGTTTCACCAGGTCGGTCTTCCGGGTGCGTGTCGCGGGGCCCATGCACCCATCTGCCACATCGACGGTCAAGCAGTTGTCACAGCGATCGTCACGCGTCGTGCCTGCTCCGCGGCGAATTCGGGTAAACTACCCTTAGTTCTCTTCTTTTCTTCGGCAAATGATCAACGGCAAGCGCATTGCGGTCGTCATGCCCGCCTATAACGCGGAGAAGACTCTGCAGGTCACCGTCGATGAACTGCCGAGCCTGGTCGACATCCGCATCCTGGTCGACGATCACAGTTCCGACCAGACCGTCGATCTCGGCCGCCGGCTCGGCCTCTTCGTCTTTCAGCACAACCGCAACTACGGCTATGGACGCAACCAGCAAACCTGCTACCGCGAAGCCCTGGCCGCTGGCGCCGATGTCGTGGTCATGCTTCATCCCGACTACCAGTACACGCCGCGGCTCATCACCGCCATGGCCAGCATGGTCGCCTACGACGTTTATGACGTGGTGCTGGGTTCGCGCATCATCGGAGGCCGCGCCCTCCTCGGCGGCATGCCCATCTACAAGTACATCGCCAACCGCTTGCTCACCGCCTTCGAAAATCTGTTTCTGGGCGTGAAGCTCTCCGAATATCACACCGGATACCGCGCCTTCAGCCGCAAGGTACTAACCGAATTGCCCCTTCTGGAAAATTCCGATGACTTCGTCTTCGATAACCAGATGCTCGCCCAATGCGTACACTTCGGCTTTCGCATCGGAGAAGTTTCCTGCCCCACAAAATATTTCGAAGAGGCCTCTTCCATCAATTTCCGCCGCAGCGTGAAATACGGTTTCGGCGTGCTCGCCACAACTCTCCAGTTTGCCCTGCAGAAAGCTGGCCTGCTGCACGCTCCCCGCTTCAGCGACAACGGCCGCAAACTCGAATCCGGCGACGAAGCCTACTACACCGCCCGCTCCCAAACCGCCGGCCCCGCGGCCTGACCCAGAGAACTAGATTTGCAGATAGTACGTTCGTCTATCGGTGTGCGTTCCGCTCGTTTGTTTCCCGGCTCCAGCCGCGAAGCGGCGTAAGAATGCAGCCCACGGCGCAAGCCGTGGGTAGTGTCGGAAGAGCAAGAACAAGCCCCGGAGGGGCGACAGAAAAGATCCGACCGCGCCCCGGAAACTGGTGCATACGGATCTTTCGCCCAAACACGCGGTGCTCCTCCCTTGCTACACTCTCCGCTAGCCTCCTGAAATGTCAGGGCCTCCACAAATCTCGCCGCCCGCCCCATCGCGCACCATCACAAACTTCCTGCTCCTCGCTTCGCTCACCGTCTTCGCCTTCCTCATCATGGGATATCACCCCGGCCTCGAGGACGACGCCTTTTATCTGGCCGCGATCAAACGCAATTTGAACCCCGCTCTCTTCTCCCACGATTCCGAATTTTTCCGCCTCCAATTCCAGGCCACCATCTTCGACAAACTCATCGCCTACTCCGTCCGCCTCACTCACCTCCCGTTGGATTGGACTGTCTTGCTCTGGCAGTTGGCAGCCATCTTTTTCGTGCTCCACGGCTGCTGGCAAATCAGCCGCCGTTGCTTCTCTCAGCCACAAGCGCAGTGGGCCTCCGTCGCTACCGTTGCTGCCTTGCTCACTCTGCCCCTGCCGGGAATCGCCATCAACCTCGCCGACCAATACCTGCACCCTCGTACCCTCGCAACCGCCGCAATCCTTGCGGCCATCGTCGCCGTCCTCGACCGTCGCCTTTGGACCGCCGGCGTTCTGTTAGCGGTTGCCTTCGCCATTCACGCCATCATGGCGAGTTTCGGCATTTCTTTTTGCGCCTTCCTCCTCTGGAACCTGCGCACCCCCCGCGTACCCCTGTCCCGACCCATCCCCGCGACTATGGCTCTGCTCATGCCCCTTGGGTGGCTCTTTGAACCCGCTTCAGACGCCTGGCGCCAGGCCGCTGCCACCCGCAGTTTTTACTACCCAACGCGCTGGGAATGGTACGAATGGCTTGGCGTAATCGCCCCATTGCTCCTACTGTTTGCGCTGAACTACTACCTGCGGCGAAAGGGAACTGACCGCCCCGCTTTCCCTGCGATGGTTTCAACTCTTCTCTTCTATGGAATATTCCAGACCTTAGTCGGCCTCCTCGTCATGCTCCCTCCCAGCCTGGAACGCCTCCGCCCCATCGAGCCCATGCGCTATCTCCACCTCCTGTATCTCCTCTTCTTCCTGATCGCCGGCGGATTGATCGGTAGCTATATTATTGATAGCAAGATTTACCGCTGGCTATTATTATTTATCCCCCTTAGCGCAGGCATGTATTACGCTCAAAGCCGCCTGTACCCGGCATCCCCGCGCCTGGAACTCCCAGGCCTCGCGCCTCAAAATCCATGGCTGCAAGCCTTCGCATGGATCCGTCAAAACACTCCCGTCGACAGCCTGTTCGCAATCGATCCCCACTACACCAAGCTCCCCGGTGAGGACTACCACGGCTTCCGCGCTCTCGCCGAGCGCAGCGTGCTCGCCGACTATGACAAAGATGGCGGCATGGCTGCGCGCGTTCCTCGCCTCGCCCCCCGCTGGCTCAACGAAGTCAACGCCCAGAGCAACTGGCAAAATTTTCAGCCAGCCGATTTCGCCCGCCTCAAAAAAGATTTCCGCGTAACCTGGGTCATCGTTCCAAGCCCCGATCCGCATCTGGTAGGCAATGATCAGCAAACAATGGCGTGCCCTTATAGGAACGATCACCTCCAAGTCTGCCGTCTATACTAAGATCGCAACAGAAAATACCGCCGCGACGTAGCGCCGGCGTCCCGCCGGCTGTAGCGCGGGCGTCTCGCCCACGCAGCCGCCGCCACAACTCATGCCGCCAGCATCCCCCAAGCGCGTTCAACCCTACGTCCTGATGGTGCTCGTCGCCCTCGCCGTTCGCCTCGCCGTCATTCCCTTCACCTACCACGAATGGATGGACCCCTTCGTCCTCAATCACTGGGCGTTCGGATTGATCGCGCGCTCCATCGCATCCGGCCACGGCTTTGGCAGCCCCTTCGCTGAAACTGGATCATCCGCACTCTTGCCGCCCGTGTACTCCTACTTGCTCGCAGGAATTTTCAAAGTCTTTGGCATCGAGACGCGAACCTCAGTCCTCGCGGCTCTCTCTTTGAACAGCCTGTTTTCTGCGCTGACGTGCATTCCAGTTTTTCTTCTCGCGCGGCAAGCCTTTGGGGAACGCGTGGCCAAGTGGGCGGGATGGGGATGGGCCTTCTCTCCCTACGGTATTTACTACGGTGCTGACTGGGCGTGGTCTACCTGCCTGGTCACGCTCGAACTCGCTTGCCTCTTCCTCTTCGCATGGCGCCTGGAAAATTCGTCGCGCATTCGCGACTGGCTGTTGTTCGGCGCACTCTGCGGCATCGCTGCGCTCACCGAACCTGTCGTGCTGGCAGTCCTTCCTTTGCTCGGAATCTATACACTCTATCGTCGCCTCCGCTTGTCACGCCCCTGGAAAGCACAGACCGTTGCTGTCGCACTCGCAGGCATCGCAGTTTTATCGCCCTGGCTCATTCGCAACTATGAACTGTTTCACCGCTTCATCCCGGTGCGCAGCGGCTTCGGCCTCGAACTCTACATCGGCAACAATGGATACTCGCAGCACTGGGTCAATCGCACCCTGCATCCCAACCACAGCGACGCGGAACTCTCCGAGTACGAGCGCGATGGCGAGATCGCTTACATGGATCACAAACTTCATCAGGCGAAGGATTACATCCGCAGTCATCCCGCATGGTTCGCATGGATGACCATGCGCCGCATCATTTATATGTGGACTGGCTACTGGAGCTTCGATTCCGCCTACCTGAAAGACGAGCCTCTCGACCCGCCTAACATCTTCGTAAACACCACCATGACTCTTCTTGGTCTGTGGGGACTCAGTCGCGTCTTTCAGCGCGATCCGGCGCTGGGCGTGCGTTTTGCCATCGTGCTGTTATTCTTTCCTCTCACCTATTACATCTCTCATCCCGAGACCTACTACTTTCGTCCTGTCGATCCGCTTATCGTGGTGCTCGCGGCCGTGGCTGTGGCGGGACGCTCGAAAAATCCTGATGCATTGCAGCCTCTTTCGAGTGGGGTTTAACATCTAATCACCAATGGCGAGTGCGATCTCTACCTCGGTCACGTCACCGCGACGCTTCACGATTGGCCTCAGCGAAATCTTGAATTTTGCCTACGATGCATTCTGCAGCAATAAATTGCAATTCACGCTGACTGCGCTGGCCATGGCGGTGGGCACCGCGTCAGTCATTCTCGTTGCCACAATCGGCCTCACCGGAAAGCAGTACATCCTGCGCCAGTTGCAATCGATCGGCACCAACATGATCTATGCCGACTATCAGGGAGGCGCACAGCGTATCGATTCCACGCCTGATCCCATGACAGTCGATGACGTAATGGCAGTTCGCGAGCAAGTCTCCAGCGTCGTGGCCGCGTCGCCTACGGTCGCCTTGGGAGATCGCATCAGCCTCGGCGGCGACAAGCAGAGCGACATCCTTGTCCTCGGCGCCGATCCGGATTACAAGAAGGTGCGCAATCTGAAAGTGCTCGCCGGACGCTTCTTCGATTCCGAAGACTCCTTGGGACGCAACAAGGTCGCGGTCATCACCGAGAAGCTGGCGCAGAAACTGTATGGGTCGAGCCAGGTCGCCGTAGGTCACATCATCAAGCTCAGCGGGGGCCTTCCATTCACCATCGTCGGCGTCTTCAAAGAAAGCGTCGACACCTTCGGACAGTCTGAAATTCAGGAAGACACGATGCTGATCCCTTACACGGTCAGCCGCTTCTTCACACCCACCTCTGCGGTGTATCAGATTTATTTTTCCGTTGCGACTGCGCAAGACGTCATTCCCGCGACGGCTGCCATCAAGCGCGTGTTGCAGTCGCGTCATCGCGCCGAATCTGTATACAGCGTGCAGAACCTGAATCAACTGCTCACAGTTGCAGGAAAGATTGCCGACGCATTGACTTTGATTCTCATGCTCGTGGCCTTCGTTACGTTGCTGGTGAGCGGCATCGGCATCATGAACATCATGCTGGCAACAGTCACATCGCGCATTCGTGAGATCGGAATTCGCAAGGCCATCGGTGCGACCAACCGCGCCATCCGCTTTCAATTTCTGGCAGAAGCCATTCTGATCTCGCTGTGCGGAGGTGTTGCCGGCATTGTGGCCGGGCTCGCTATCCCATACTCGATTCGCTTCCTCACTGACTACCGCATGCCCATCTCAGGGCTGTCGGCGATCATTGCCATCGTGGTGTCGTCGATTGTGGGAATTATCTTTGGCACTGTTCCTGCCACTCGCGCATCGCAACTCGATCCGGTCGAAAGCCTGCGCTACGAGTAATCAGAGATCCTGAAGGTGAAAATTGTGCAAAGTGTTCCTATGGGAACATTTTGATGACAACAGTGTATGTACAAAATTGCATTGAAAGTGGCCTAAGTGGTTGACTCAGAATGGTTTATTGATGCTGGCAATATTGCGATCTCCTGCCTTCCTTGTACCTGCTTCCCCCCGGACCGGGTAACGTCCTAGAATCTCTCAAAGTACGCAGAGGGGAACGAAACTACCTTGAAAATTCACTTTTGCGCCCAAAAGTGCTAGGGTGTCCGCTAACCGTTTGAAACCGTGGGGGGTGTCATGTCCACGCAAGTGTTGCCGGCACAGGCAAATCCGCTTTTTCACTATCTTTTTGAGCAAGCGTCCCTGGGGATTGCTGTGGAGGATCTCGAGGGAAATCTTTTGCTTGCCAACCCCGCCCTCTGCGCCATGCTGGGATATGAGGCGAACGAGCTCTGCGGCATGAGTTGTTCGCAGTTTTCAAATCCTGAAGATGCCCAGGACGACTGGGCCTTGTTTCAACGACTCCGTGCCGGAGAAGTCAGCCAGTATTCCGTCGAGAAGCGATACATCAGGAAAGATGGCACACGGATCTGGGGGCAACTGAACGTCTCCATTTTGAAGGGCGCCGAGGGGGATCCGCCGCTGGTCTTCGCCTTTCTCGAGGACATTAGCGCAAGGAAGCGGACCGAAGAGGCGCTGCGTGAAAGCGAACAGCGCTTTCGTCGGGCGGCTAGCGCCGGAAAAATGTTTGCTTACGAATGGGATGCCGCCACCGACGTACTTGTGAAATCGGGCGAGTGCGCTGAAATCCTTGGCACAGAACCAGTATCGAATGTCACGAGTGGCCGCGAGGTTTTGGCCAAGGTTCACCCGGACGACCGGGAAAAGCTTCAGGCTGCCGATGCCGCTCTTCGGCCGGAAAGTCCCAACTTGAAGGTCAGCCATCGCATGGTGCGTCCCGACGGCAAGCTGATCTGGATGGAGAGGACCGGGCGCGCCCATTTCGACGAACAGGGAAAGCTACTGCGAGTGGTGGGAATGGTTGCGGACATCACCGAGCGCATGGAAGGGGAAGAGGCCCTTCGGCGAAGTGAATCGAAATACCGTCTTTTTGTTTCGCAAAGTTCCGAAGGGATTTTCTGCCAGGAACTCGATCGGCCCATTCCCGTGCATCTTCCCGAGGACGAGCAGGTTCACCGCATTCTGCACGAGTCTTACATGGGCGAGTGCAATGAAGGTTTGGCCCGGATGTATGGCATGACCCCGTCCGATTTTTCGGGGATGAGGCTCACGCAAACGTTGGATGCGTCCGACCCCGTCAACATCGAATTGACCCGCGAGTACATCCGGGCGGGCTACCGGGTCGTGGATCGAGAATCGCACGAGGTGGATCCGGAAGGAAATCCCAGGGTCTTTCAGAACAGCATGATTGGGATTGTTGAGAACGGCATGCTGGTAAGGACTTGGGGAATTCAGCGGGATATCACCGAGCGGCGCCGGGCGGAAGAGGAGCGTGTGTGCGCCGAACAGGCGCTCCGAGAAAGCGAACAACGATTTCGCCTCGCGATCCAGGCGGGAAAGATGTACGCCTTCGAATGGGACGTCGCGACGGACGCGGTCTCGCGGTCCGAGGAACACCGGACAGTTTTGGGCTTTAGCGATCCGGCCGGGCCCCTCACTCGGCGGCAAGCATTGGCGAGAATACATCCGGATGAGCAGGCGCGGGCGGTATCGTCGAATGACCTGATGACTCCAGAAAATCCCAACACCCATGTTACGTATCGCATGGTTCGTCCAGACGGATCGGCCATCTGGTTGGAGAAGAGCGCACGCGCTTCTTTCGACGAGCAAGGCAAGATACTGAAGGTGATCGGGATCGTTGCGGACATCACCGAGCGCAAGCGCGCGGAAGAGACGCTGCACGAAAGCGAGAGAAATCTGGCCGACGCTCAGGCACGTGCGCATCTGGGTAGCTGGGTTGAGACCTGCACCGATCACAAACTTAGCTGGTCGGACGAACTCTATCGGCTATGGGGATTCGAGCCTCGTTCCGTCGAACCGAGCTGGGCAATATTCCTGGGCGGTATTCATCCTGAGGATTGGCCTCATGTCCAACGGTCGATGGAGGCCAGCCTGAAGAGTCTTCGTCCCTTTGATTGCGTTCACCGCGTCATACGGCCGGATGGGTCGCTGCGATTTGCTCACACGCAGGGGGAACCCATCACAAACGATCAAGGGCAGGTGGTGCGCCTGGTTGGCACCGTGCTGGACATTACCGAGCAAAAACTGGCCGAAAACGCTCTCAGCGGCGTGACCCGTCGCTTGTTTGAGGCACAAGAGCAGGAGCGTGCGCGCATCGCCAGAGAGTTGCACGATGACATTAATCAACGTCTTGCTATGCTGACCATCCACCTGGGTCAAGTCCAAGAGGACTATTCCGATCTGCCGACAGAATTGATCCATCGTCTTGGCAATTTGAAAAAGGAGTCTGCGGAGATATCCAAAGATATCCAGTCTTTGTCGCACGAACTGCACCTGGCAAAATTGGAATATCTCGGTATCACGACGGCCGTGAAAGCTTTCTGCAAGGAATTCGGCGATCAACAAAGAGTGGAAATAGACTTCGAGGTGCAGGATGTTCCGGTTGATCTGTCGCCGGACGCAGCCCTCTGCCTATTCCGAGTCTTGCAGGAATCGCTCCACAACTCAGTGAAGCACAGCGGGGTAGGGCATTTCGAGGTTCGATTGCGAGAGATCGCGGGCGAGGTTCATCTTACCGTCCGGGATTCAGGTGCAGGCTTCGATACAAAGGCTGCAAAGCAGGGCCGAGGGCTTGGCCTGGTCAGCATGGAAGAACGGCTGAAGTTAGTAAATGGGATGCTTTCCATCGAATCAAGACCGCAGGGTGGGACGACGATCCACGCACGCGTTCCGATTCGACGGGCCAGCGATGCCATGCAGGTGGCCGGATAACCGAAACTCAAGTCGCGATAGCTGTGTCTGGGATGAGAGGGAGTTCAAGGGCGCAAGCCGGACAAAATCGATTTCAACAAGAAAAAACGGCGGAATGTTCGGCGCAGATTCTCTCGTAGATGCGGAGTTCCCGTTCTCGCTGAAGGTCACTCAAGACGTACCCGCAGCAAATCTTCACGTTGCGCTCTCTGGCGATCTGGTCCCACAAGTGTTCGACTGCAATTGCGGCATCTGGATTTCCTCGGCACCACAGCTCAGATGCACATTCCCCACAGGCTGCAACCCGGGGATGTTTCCCAATTGCCGCTCGAGCCGCTGTATCAACGAGCTTTTCAGATTCTTTTCGGAATCGTGCTACATCGAGCACGCCATCGACCATAAAGGTCGCGAGGGTCTCATCCACATCCATGGGAAGATAGCGGCCCTGTTGCAGAGCGGAGCCAAAGTTCGGGTCGGCGGCCTGCAATCCTTGAATGAGGAGGTTCTGGTGTGCCTTTGTCGCAAGCACAATGACCGCATTTCCCTCGAACAGCTCGGTCTTAATAAACTGCGCGAGCCCATTCAGCAAAGCGGTATGGTCCGAGTAAAATCGCACTTCGTGGCTGCGAGGGTTCTGGTGGAGAGACACCGGACCCGGTGGATCCTCGGGATAAGTGAAAACGTGTCCCGCCAACCTGGCGCTGACGAAGTGTCTTCCCTGGAGTACTGACTGGACCGCAGCCAATAATTCGGTCCCAGCGTATGCCTTCACGACATAGCCCATCGCGCCCAAACTGAACGCCAGTTGGACAACATCAACCGACGATTCCTGACTCACGAAGATGATCTTGGAGGCGGGGGCGAGCTTGCGGATTCTTCGAGCCGCTTCGATCCCGTTCAACTGCGGCATCCCAACGTCCAACAAAATTAAGTCCGGTCGTAGTTCTTCGGCTTTCTGGACTGCCTCCAGGCCGTCGGCTGCCTCGCCGACGACGCAGAATTCTGAGGTTCCCGCCAGCGTTGAACAGACGAATTCGCGAAACGGGGCAAAATCGTCAACCACCAGAACCCGGATTGCCGAAGTTGCCAAGAAGCCTCCCGACCTCCAGATTCGAACCCAATGCACGGACCTTGGTTGCTTAACGCTTAGAATATTAGTCGCGCGTTAATTCATTTGTTCCCAGAATGGGGATTGATTATAGGGTCAAAAGTGTCAGAAAGACAGATCAGAAACGATTTAATTCTGACTGGTGAAATCGCATGAATCATGCACTGCTTTTGGGGCAGGTCGGCAGCGCCATTCGAAAAACAAGGCAAGATTGTTCTGTGGGCATGAGTGAGAAAAGCCCCTGAAAACCACAAAGCCGGGCTGGTTTGCCCGGCTGTCTACTTGTGGAACTGGTCCGCTCGGTCATGTTTTGACCGCCGGCCCAGAATGTCAAACCGTGGGTGAGCCTCGGGACTTCCAAGCCACCGCGTTTTTCCGCGCAGTCAGAAACTCTCCAAGTCTCACCTTGCACCACGGGTTCACCGGCCCGCGGCGCGAAACTCTTACATCACCATCGCCAGATTTTCCAGCTCGTGCATCAGCACGGGAAGGGCACATCCGGCCATTTCGACGCGGCCTGCCGCATCGAGGGCCGCTTTGGGCGAAACCCCATAGCCGCGGCCCATGAGAAATACCTGGAGCAGCTCCGCTGCCTCGTAGGAGTCGATCATGCCCCCCTGGAGCAAATCGTTCCTGAGAGCTGCCAATTCGGTCATCGTGAACCTGTCTTTATCGTTCATCACTCGTTCGTTCGTCATGGCCGTCATCACCTCCGACTCCGACCTGCTACCTCTATGCCGTATTAGACTCATCGGCAGCTGTGGAAGTTGCATGCAATCAGGCTGCCGAAATTACCGTGCTTTTCCTATTTCGGGCCCAGAATCCCTGTATCAGAGATAACCCCTGTGTATGTAGAAAGTTGTGGGCCACGCCGAGAGCGGCTGGACCGTACCGAGGTTCCCTTTGTACTCAAAAGGTAATCTCAACCCTGACACAATGTGTCATTTCCTGACGATCCTGCGTCGTGTGACTCTGACGTAAGGGTGGATGACGATCGCTGTTACGGATTTAAGTCTTCCATCCTCTTTCCTCTTTAATAGTGATAGGTCATCGCCGCCCGTTTCGCCGACGCTAGAAAAAGATCTGCCGAAGCCTCGGCAGCGCGATGCAGAGATCCGGCGCAGCTCAGGATTAAAATGGGCGGCATCTTCCCGTAGTCTCGTACAGTGTTGGATTGCACAGCAGGGACGCCCTCGACGTCATTGGAAAGCGAATGTCCATGAGAGTTTTGAAGGCACTTTTCTTTGTTCTGCTAGTCGTGCTGGCGGCGGCGATCCTGGGCGGGGTCGTGCTGATGGGGCGCGGCTTCCGTGCAACGACCGTTCCCGGCAAGTGGGAAGTCGTGGTGGCTCGAGCAATGCGAAATCTGGCCATCCCGATGCGCGAGCGGAATCAGCAAAACCCAGTCGCGGCGACGGCCAGCAACACGAATCAAGGTCGCGAGGCCTATTTGGCGCAGTGTGCTGGCTGTCACGGAATCGATGGCAGCGGCAAGACGCCCATGGGAGCGAATCTCTATCCCCGGGTGCCAGACTTGCGCGCAGATCCGACCCAGAATTTGACCGACGGCGATATCCACTACATCATCGAAAACGGAGTGCAGTTGACCGGAATGCCGGCCTGGGGAGAGTCGCATAAAGGGTCGTCTGCTGACAGTTGGAAGCTCGTACTATTCATTCGAAGCCTGCGACCATTGAACCGGAAGGAACTATCGCTGCAGGCCGCGACGGCTGGTTCGGCACATTACGTCGGCTCCCAGGCCTGCGAAAAATGTCATGCGGAGATCTATGCTCGCTGGAAGAAGACGCCTATGGCCAATGTGGTGCGCGATCCCCGCGCTCACCCGGAAGCCATCATCCCCAACCTCGCGACCAACAACGTTGCCAAGTTCGGTGTGGAGCAGGTTGCTTTCGTCTACGGCAGCCTGTGGAAGCAGCGCTATTTCACCAAGGTCGGCGATGACTATTATCCGTTGCCCGTGCAGTGGGTCGTCGGCAACAAGAGTTGGCGACCTTACATGGTTCCGGCACAGGGCGGGGATTGGTGGGCGAGCATCTATCCGCCGGACAACATGCAGCGCCCCACGGGTCCTCTATGCGACGGTTGCCATTCCGTCGACTACAACACCAAGACCAAGCAGGTCGCTGAGTGGAACGTCGGCTGTGAGCGCTGCCATGGGCCAGGCAGCGAGCATGTGGCGCATCCCACGCGCGGCGACATTCTGAATCCGGCGGAGATGGACGGCGTGGCGGCCAGTGATACCTGCGTCCAGTGCCATTCCCAGGGACAGCCTTTGACGAACCCGATCGATGGAAAATATTACGATTGGCCCGTCGGCTACAACGTTGGCCTGAGACTTCAGGACTTCTGGAAGCTGGAAGACTGCAAGCTGGGTGAAACCACTTTCTATTTCTTTCCCGACTGCACGGCGCACAAGAACCGGATGCAAGGCAACGACTTTGTGCAGAGCGTGATGTACCGGCACGGCATTACGTGCGCTTCGTGCCACGATGTGCATGGCACCGAAAATTACGCACAGCTGCGAAAGCCGGCGAAGCAGATTTGCCTGGATTGTCACGCGGCCGGGGGTCCGAATGGTCCGCGCACTGACACTCTGGAGGAGCATACGCACCACAAGGCTGGGAGCGCCGGAAGCGAGTGCGTAGCCTGCCACATGCCAGCCATCGAGAGCGAGGGCGTTCCGGGCGCGTTTGTGCATGCCCACACTTTCCGCTTCATTTCACCGGCAATGAACGACAAATATAAGATTCCCGACCCATGTACCTCCTGTCATAAGGACAAGTCCACGGGGTGGGCCGCGGAGGCCATGAGTCACTGGCCCGAGCGCTCGCCATGGCGGCTTCGTTAGCGTTGGGAATCGGACGTCAGGCTTGCGCCGCAGTGACGGTATCGTAAAACGGAAAGAACTGCTCGACGTGCGCCACTTTCATGGTGTCGCGAACCCGCTGTGTGACGCCAACCAGCGCCAGGCGGCGGTTGTCCTTTTGATGACTCACGTACGCTCCCACAAGCGCACCGATGCCGGCCGAATCAATGTAGGGAACCTGCGTCAGGTCGAGGATGAGGGTGCGCGCAGTGCTGGCCCGCACCAACGCCTGAAACTGAAAGAAGTTGGAGAGAAGGATGGGACCGCTCAGACGCAGCACTCGCTGGCCTGCCGGTGCGCCGGTGACGTCTTCGATCTGCAGAGGCTCCTGTGGCATCCGCAGATAGTATTACGGGAATGTGAATGTCATGTTAACGGGCGAAGAATCTCGCCCGCACGGAGGGCGGTTTCGACACCTTTATTTTTTCCCAGTCACACGCTGGCTGAGGCTGGCTCCAGTTCGTTATCCTTCACCTGCTCGATCAGGCTGTCGAACTGTGCGTGATCGAGACAGACGGCGTGCTGGCCGTACCGGGCTTCCTTCCCGACGACGTGCCAGTAGGGCATCCAGCAAAACTGTTTGCCTTTGGCCCCACCTTCGAGGATGACCAGGAATGGATAAAACGTGACCTCTTCTTCCTCTTCACCCAGCCAGGATTCTAATTTCTCGGGAAGGTTCGCGGAGACCACCTTGAAGTCTCCGTCGCCTGCGCCCAGCTGAAAGTCGAGATTCACGTGCAATTCGCGCGCGCCTCCGCAAGCCGGGCAGTGTTCTGGCTGAGTTCTGGAAAAATCGTACAGCGTGTCGAAGAGTTTGTGGTGTGTGGGATGTTTCTTATGACATTGAGTGCAGTAAAAGTATTGAGCAGCCACGTGGACTTTCCTTTCCTGGAAAGCCGGTCTCCCGAAAATCTAGGGCTCGACCACGGCCTCATCGACCAGCATGATGGGGATGTCGTCCTTGACCGCATAAACCCGGTGGCATTGCGTACACTTCAAACTCTCCGGGTTTTGACGGTACGCGAGCGCCTGCTTGCAGGCCGGGCACACCAGAATTTCCAGTAAGTCTTTGGCAATCATGACGTGTGCATTGTACGACACGGGGCTGGAGCGGCATGTGATCGGAATCACAAGAGCTTTCACCACAGGGGACACGGAGAACACAGGGTAGAGGAACAAGAGCCAATTTGTTTTTTGTTGGTTGGGGTGCCCCTGTGTTCTCTGTGTCCCCTGTGGTGAGTGCTGCCCCTTCCAGTTACGATAGAATTTCCTCGGAGAGCGAATGCCAGCAACGATTCTCGACGGAACCCGGATTGCCCAGGAAATTCGCAGCGAAGTGGCTGCGGAGGTGAAGACCATGGCGGCGGCGGGAGTGCGTCCCGGCCTCGCCGTAGTGCTCGTCGGCCATAACCCCGCTTCTGAAATCTATGTGCGCGGCAAGGTCAAAGCCTGCGAGGAAGTTGGCCTGCACAGTGAGAAACTCACGCCGCCCGAGTCGGCGACGACTGCCGAGTTGCTGGCGCTGATCGCAGATCTCAACCGTCGCGATGAGATCGACGGCATCCTGGTGCAGTTGCCTCTTCCGGCCCAGGTCGACTCGAAAAAAGTATTGATGGCGGTTGACCCCGCCAAAGACGTCGACGGCTTCCATCCCGTGAATGTGGGATTTCTTTCGACACAGCGGCCCGGACTGGTGCCTTGCACTCCTGCCGGCGTGATCGAGATTCTGAAGCGCAGCAATATTCCCATTGCCGGCCAGGAGGCCGTCGTCGTGGGACGCAGCGACATCGTGGGCAAGCCCGCGGCCATGCTCCTGCTCAATGCCAACGCCACCGTTACCGTGTGCCACTCCAAGACGCAGGATCTTCCCGGCGTCTGCAGACGTGCCGACATTCTCGTGGCGGCCATCGGACGTGCAGGGATGATTACGCGAGATTTCGTAAAGCCCGGTGCCACCGTGATTGATGTCGGTATGAACACCGTCACCGACGCCGCGGAGTTCCAGCGCTTTTTCGCCGGCAACGCGAAAAGGGAAGAAGGCTTCCGCAAGAGGGGATCGACGCTGATCGGCGATGTTCATCCCGAAGTCGCGGAGATTGCCGGAGCACTCACACCTGTGCCCGGAGGCGTCGGTCCGCTGACGATTGCGATGTTAATGTTCAACACGGTCAAGGCGGCGAAGATGCGGCGAGGAAGCCGCGTGCCAGAACTGTCACGGGTTTAGAATCCACCACGGAGTCACAGAGTCACGGAGAAACCTTTCTGTTTGATTGTCGGTTTTCTCCGTGCTTCCGTGTCTCCGTGGTGAATGCTTTTTCAGGAGACTCATGCTAAAAGTTGGCCTCACGGGAGGCATCGCCGCGGGCAAATCCGTCGTCGGCGACATGTTCGTGGCGCTGGGTGCGCGCCTGGTGCAGGCGGACCGCATTGCGCACTCGCTCATGCAGCCTGGGGAAGCGGTTTACAACGAAGTCGTCCGCCACTTCGGCCGCGAGATCCTCAATCCCGACGGCAGCGTCAACCGATCCAAACTCGCTGAGATCGCATTCGCTCCGGCGACTGACTTCACCACAGAGGGCACAGAGGACACAGAGAAAAGAAAGACGAAAATTACGGGCAAGCGCGCCTCGCGCATCGAAGAACTCAACCGCATCGTGCATCCCGTGGTCATCCGCAACCAGGATGCATGGATGCAGGAGATGGGCCGTCAGGATCCTCATGCCGTCGCCATCGTCGAAGCAGCGCTCATACTCGAAGCCGGCCTGCACAAGCGCTTCGACCGCTTGGTCGTCGTAACCTGCAACGCGGAGCAGCGAGCCTCCCGCTTCGCCCTTCGCCAGAAGATTGATCTCGAAGCCGCCCGCAAAGAAGTCGAACGCCGCATGGCCGCGCAACTGCCAGATGAAGAAAAGATCAAAGCCGCCGACTACGTGATTGACAACTCCCACTCTCTCGAAAAGACCCGCGAGCAAGTCGGTGAAGTCTGGCAAAAACTGCGAGCCGAAGCCTTGTCATCCTGAGCATCGCGAAGGATCTGTGCATGCCGCGCCCGGCGGCAGGGACCGTTCATGGACCTTCGCCGACGAAAACCGCCCCCTCAAAGAGATGGGACGGCGAAACCTAAATGCCACAAATTAGCTCCGGGAGTAGTGGCGGTCCATGTGCTTACCGGCAGGCCATTGTTTAGAATCAGTACAGGGATCTTTTTGCTTCCCAACAGCGTACATAGCTTCGGACGGTCTGAATTATGAAAGTCATGCGGCCTTTGATCTTTGCGCTCGCCCTCGCTGGCGCATTCTTCTACTTCACAACCTGGCGCTCGAACTCGCAGGCAGGGGGAGCGCATCCCGCGACCTGGCTGAGTCATCCCGCGCAAGTGGAGATCACCGAGGCGGCGCCGAATCCGTCGCTGGATGACGAAGAGCAGAACAATATTTCCGTCTACCGAAAGAATATTCCGTCGGTCGTCAACGTCACCTCCCGCACCATGACCATGGACTTTTTTTACGGCCTGGTTCCGCAGGAAGGGCAGGGATCGGGATTCGTGATTGATAAAGAGGGCCACATCCTGACCAACTACCACGTGATTGCCGAGGCGCGTCAGGTCGAAGTCACCATGCACAATCGCAAGAAGTACAAAGCGACTGTGATTGGAACGGACCCTCCGCACGATCTCGCCGTCATTCAGATCAAGGCTCCGGATCTGGTTCCGGCGGTCCTGGGCGATTCCCGTAACTTGCAGGTCGGGCAAAAGGTGTATGCCATCGGCAATCCGTTTGGATTGGCGGGAACCATGACGCGCGGTATCGTGAGCTCGATTCGTCCGGTGCGCGAGCCCAATGGAGCGATGATCGACGAAGCGATTCAGACTGACGCTGCCATCAACCCCGGAAATTCCGGCGGTCCGCTGATGAACTGGCACGGAGAAGTCATCGGCATCAATACGATGATTCTCTCGAATGCGAACCAGAGCGCCGGCATCGGATTTGCCATTCCCATCAACACCGCGAAGGCCGTGCTGAACGATCTGATGACCCTTGGCCGCGTACGGCGGCCGGCGCTGGGTGTGCGCACGATTCCCATCAGCCCCGAGCTGGCGGATGAAATTGGCTTGCCCGTTGACTACGGATTGCTCATCGTGCAGGTCACGCCCGGTGGTTCCGCGGATCAGGCGGGGCTGCGCGCCGGTACAGACCGCGCCTACTTGGGCAATATTCCCATCATGCTTGGTGGCGACCTCATCATCGCCATTGACGATCAAAAAGTGCAGGACGAACAGGATCTATCGCAGATGATGAACAACCACCGCGCTGGA
Organism: uncultured Acidobacteriaceae bacterium; assembly: GCA_963731405.1. Lineage (GTDB taxonomy): Bacteria > Acidobacteriota > Terriglobia > Terriglobales > Acidobacteriaceae > Sulfotelmatobacter. The sequence goes on from CAVSVS010000010.1 coordinate 177,345, forward strand.
GACACCGTCAAGGTGACCATCTACCGCAATAAGAAGAAGCTGGATGTGAGCGTGGCTCTGGGCGAAGCGCGGCAGCAGGTGTGAGAAAGGCGCTGTCAGCTGTCAGCTTTCAGCCATCAGTTTAAACACGTCTTTTTATTCCGCCGGTTGAATGCCAACCGCCGCGTACAACTCGCCGCTGTTATAGAGCGTCCCGCCTTTCATCACCAGCCGGCAGCGGCGGATGTCGCTGATGTGCTCCACCGGATTTCCTTCTACCAGGAGGAAGTCGGCGCGCTTGCCTTCTGCGATGGAGCCGAGCTCCTTCTCCTGTTTCAGCAGCCGGGCCGCGTTGTAGGTCGCGATCTGTAGCGACTTCGCAGGAGGAATTCCGGCCTGTACCTCTAACTCCAGCTCCCGATGCAGCATGATTCCTGCGATCGCGTCGGTGCCTGCCAGTAGTGGGACGCCGGCATCGTACATGCGCTTGGTCATGGCCAGCATGGCGCGATAGGAATCTTTATAAAGTTGGTCGTTTTCCGGAGTGACCGGAAGCCCACCACTGTACGCGCCGCGTTGCACCTGCGCCGGCAGTCGCTTCAGCACCGGCACGAAATCCGGCGACGCCGACCCGGGTCGTCCCGTGAACATTCCTTCAAACGTGGCCAGCGTCACATCCACGGTCGTATGATGGTTCAACAGCAGCTGAATGAAATCATTGACTGGCTTGGATTGCAGGTCGAGCTTGGCGGCATTGGCCCCCACCGCGGTGAATCGCTCCGGAGTTCGCGTGTCTTTGACCAGGGGCGCGAAGAAATTCAGAAAGATGAAGTTGATGTGCTGGATTTCATCGGCGCCATCGATCACAAATTGCGAGGCCGTGATGCCGTTGGGAATGTGCCCGCTGACGCGCAGCCCCCGCGAGTGGGCCACTGAAACGATATCGGGCACGAACGCAGGCTTCAGCGAGCTGTAAAGCTTGATCTGCACATAGCCAAGATCGGCGTAACGGTTGACCGCCGCCTTCGCTTCTTCCGCAGTGTCGGCATACAAGCCGGTGGGCGCTTGGAACGGACCGCGGCCATCGATCAATCCTGCCTTCCACACACGCGGACCGATGGCGGTGCCTTTCGTCCATTGATCCTGAAGCCGCTGCAGTTCGTCGATGTCGTTTCCCATGTCGCGCACGCCGGTCACGCCGCTTGCGACATTCAGGATCCCGTCGAGAGCCTGCGCGTGCGCATGCATGTCGAACATGCCAGGCAGGAGTGTTTTCCCGCTTCCGTCGATTCGCTCTGCATCTGCCGGCACCTGCACGGAACTCGATGGACCGACCGCTGAAAAGTGGTCGCCGGAAACGACGACTGTCTGATCGTCCCGCATCGCGGCCTGCTCCGAGTCAAACAGCCGCACATGCTCAATCGCGACCGCATGCGCCGGATGCTTCGCCAAGTCTCTTGCCAGTCGCGCATACCGCTGGTCACGCATCTTTACATCGATCGCATACAACTGGTCGTTTGTCTTCTCCCAGCCTTCCCGCAGAAAAGCGAACCAGTTTCCCGGAATTGCGAACATGTGCAGGTCGTCGTCGAGCCAGATCGTTTGCGGTTCGAAGGCGAGGCCCGTGATGGCATAGTCGGTGACGTGCATCTTCTGCCCGTGATCTTCAAGCGTCAGGTCGGTCAGCCGCTCTAGCCGGGCTTCACCGGCAGGGAAGAGATGAACAGGGCCATTGGCCTTCGCGAGCGCCGCAACCAGGAATGCCGTCTCCGCCGCAGCGCCATTGTTGCTGATGTAAAAGCTTCCCGCGGGAGCTTCTCCTTTTTCCGCGGTGCTCTTCCACCGGGCAGTGCCGTCTTTCACCTCGAAGTGTTCGTCCACCGGAGCCTTCAGGTAGTCGTTCCCGGTCTCATCCACGTGAAGGGGCAGGCCGTTGGAATCGAGAATATAGTTTGCCGAAATCTTCGGGCCGCGTCCCCGGTCATTGAACTCGAACGTGCTCTCAACGTGGCCATCCGGCAGGTAGGTGTCCACTTCATGTCCGGCCACTTGGCCGTTGGAAGAAATCGTGTAGCGAAGCGTCACGGATTCCGAGGCGGCGACGCCAATAGGCTGCAAGGCGCAGATCGAAAGAGAGAGCAGTGCGAGGCGCAAGCGAAACATGGCGATGTATTGTCCCACCGCCAGCGACGTGCTGAAAACATTATTTGTTTCCTTCGTGGACCTTCGTGCCCTTAGTGGTTCAAGACCTTGGATTTGCTTCTTAGCCAAAAACGAGAATTCGCTTGAACCCCAGCAGCCGGCAGGGTAGTCTGTCGTCCTGCCTATGACTGCCGTCCTTTAAATCTTGCGGGTTGCAATGCTGAGCGGAGAGCTCGCCGTGGTGTGCGCGCCGCTCCTGCCTGGAACTGTCTTCAAACCGAAAGGATCATTCCCATGCAATTCGTCGATAAGGCACTCGCTCGCCGTCTGGAGTCGGGGGAAGAGATGCCGCAGGTGATGTACGCGCGCTTATTTAAGGAAACGCGCCCCGAGATCGGCGCCGCCGAAGAAGAAATTTGCGGCGGCCACATGATTTTCGCTGGCCTGGGCTCGCCCATCGGACGCGCCACCGGCGCAGGTCTGGATCGCCGCTTCACTGCCGAGGACTTGAATCGCGTCGAGGAGTTCTATCGTGCTCACAACGCGCCGTCGCAGGTTGATCTATGCCCGATGCACGAGCCCGAAGTCTTTGAATTATTCAAAGAAAGAGGCTACGGAATCGCCGAGCTGAACAACGTGCTGTACCGGAAGTTGGAACCGGGGGAGAAATTCCCTCCGCCTCCGCCCGGATGCGAGATCCGCAGTAGCCTTCCGGAAGAATCCGCCACCGCGGGTGCGATCGTCGAGACTGCTTTCTTTCCTGACGGCGCACTCGAACCCTATCGCGGCCTGGTCGCGCCCTTCTATCGAATGGATCGCGCCTTGGCGTTTGTGGCCGCCATTAATGGCAAACTCGTGGCATGCGGCACGGGCCTGGTGATTCCCGAGCACAAAATGTTTGCCTTGGCTGGTGCCGGCACGCTCATCGAGTTTCGCAAGCGAGGACTGCAAACAGCTCTGTTGCGTGCTCGCATGGCCGCCGCAATCGATGCTGGCTGCGAATACGCCGTGGTGGTCACCCAAGGCGGCAGCGTCTCGCAACGCAACGCGGAGCGCTTGGGCTTTCGCGTCGCCTACAGCAAAGTAACAGTCATTAAGCAACTGTAGGCATAAGTAGCGCCGGATCCTGCCGGCTGTCCCAAGAGCCTGCCCTGAGCTCGTCGAAGGGGCGTCTCGCCCTAGGTGCGGTCGGATACGCAACCAACAGCCGGTAGGCGGCGCTACAACCCGCGTTTGCGGCGCGGCAGCATCCGTTGCATAGTGGAAGGGCATGTCTACAGGAAATTTCACGCTCGAGGGAAACCATGTTCGCCTCGAACCCTTGGAGCATCGCCATATTGAAGGGCTGGTAGCCGCTGCCGGTGATGATGCCGAACTCTACCGGTGGAGTCCCGTCCCTCGCGGCAAGGCCGAAGCGACATCTTATGTGGATACTGCGCTCACCTGGAGGGACGCCGGCACAGCCGTCCCCTTTGCCATCGTGCGGAGTGAAGACAGAGCAGTCTTGGGCTCGACGCGCTTCTGGAACATCGAACGATGGGCGTGGCCGTCGGGCCATCCTCGGCACGGACTCGGCACTCCGGACGCCTGCGAGATCGGCTACACGTGGCTGACCCGCTCCGCGCTCCAAACGGCCGCCAACACGGAGTCCAAGCTGCTCATGCTGACACATGCCTTTGAAGTGTGGCGAGCGCTGCGCGTTTGCTTTCACACCGACGCACGCAATCAGCGCTCCCGCGCCGCGCTGGAACGTATCGGCGGACAGTTTGAAGGAATTCTCCGCGCCCACCGCATGGCCGCCGACTTCATCCCGCGTGACTCTGTGCGCTATTCGATCGTTGCAGCCGAGTGGCCGACGGTGAAGGAGCGCCTGCTTCAGCTCCGCGATCGCCGATAGCACAGCGCCGAACTATGTGACAGTTTCGCGCTCAATCCCATAGTCCGCCGCATATGGGCTCTGTTTCGTTGCGGGATGCTGAAAGCAGAGAGCGTAGCCGTCAGGATCCTTGAACGACAACTGCCTCATGCCGTACGGCGCAACCTTCGGCTCCTTCAAATTGACGCCATGCGCGCGCAAGTGCTGGTAGGCGCTGTCGAGATCCTTGCAGCCGAAGTACAGACAAGTATCGTCATGGGCGGCCACGCGCGCCGGATCCGGTGCGGGCGGCCTCTGGTCGGCTTCATAAGCGGTATTTAGCATCAGTTCGGCGGCGTTCAACTTCAGCCACGCCCAATTGCAGTCGTCCCCTGGCTCAGACGTGGCGTGAACGCTGAACCCCAGCACGTCGCGGTAGAAATGGATCGCGGTCGGCATGTCGAACACCTGCAGCAGCGGACAAATTCCGTGAATTTCCATGGCCCCAGCGACCTCCTTTGCTTAGCGGCAGAATATATCAAATGCCCCTACCTGTTTCGACGCGTGGAATCTTTCCCCGTAAGCGACGACCGCTTCCTTTCAATTTGTGAGAAGGTAGTCCCAAGACGAGAATCCGAAAATGAACGTCGACGCCATTCGCGCCTGCTGCCTGTCATTCCCCGAGACCACGGAAAAGCTGCAATGGGGTGACGCCCTGTGCTTCAAAGTCCGAACCAAGATGTTTGCCGTGTTGGGGCTGGATCACGTACGCCTGACCTTCAAGTGCTCTCCAGAAGAGTTTGCGGAGTTAATCGAGCGCCCAGACATTCGGCCGTCCCCATACCTGGCTCGCTACAACTGGGTCATGCTCGACCGCCTCGACGCCCTGCCCAGTGACGAATTGAAGGAGCTGCTCGCGCACTCTTACGATATGGTCGCGGCAAAAGCTCCACTAAAGAAAGTCCGGAATGCTGTTCGGAAGAAAAAACAGAATCCGCCGAGGGCCCAGCGCAAAGCTCGTGCTAAGAAGCATTGAAGTGATCCCCGCCGGCCTCGATGCTCGTTCCGGCCATGGTCGCGTCGCATGGTATTGTGGAGTCGAGCTTGGAATCAGGTCATGCCAGTGACCTACCAGATCGACTCTACGAGACACGTCATTCACACGGTCTGCAGCCGGCCCTTGACTTTCGCCCAGGTTATCGACCATTTTCGCGAGTTGAGCGAGGATCCCGCCTGTTCCGGACGCCTCGACGTCCTGCTCGACGTCACCGCTGTGGATCTCGTGCCGAACAGCAGCCAGATCGGTGCCGTCGGCACCGCCTTGAGCGCCGTTCGCAAAAAGGTGGAATTGGGAGCTTGCGCCATCATCGCCGCCAGCGACGCCATGTTTGGCATGATGCGGATCTTCGAGGTCCAGGCGGGCGATTATTTCGAAGCAACCCGCGTATTTCGGAAGAGCGCCGATGCCGCAGCGTGGCTCGCCTCGCAGCCAGCCGAGGCCGAGACGGGAGAGTAAGGTTACCTGCCGGATTCTCTGCGGCGCAGAACTGACGAATCACGCCGATAACTGAGGCCACCCTCGATTTTGCGTCCGGATTTGACTCCGCTTACCACCCTCGGCTAGCCTCAAGAGTCGCCGCAATTTGGGCTCCTCAATCTGGCATGCGCTTTCCGCATAAATCATTGATTTTGTTGTCGATGGCGTTGTCGCTGCTGATCGCCTCGCCGACCATAGGGGCGTCCACCCGCCCCGTCCACGCGCAACACGCCATCGTGGTGAGCGTGCGCGACTTAGCGTCTCACGCGGGAGTGCAGATCATGCGGGCTGGCGGCAACGCCGTTGACGCCGCGGTCGCGACCGGGTTTGCGTTGGCGGTGGTGCATCCTGCGGCCGGAAATATCGGCGGCGGAGGCTTCATGCTCATCCGCATGGCTGACGGCGCCGCACACTTTGTCGACTATCGCGAGAAGGCTCCCGCCGCGGCGACGCGCGACATGTACCTCGATGCCAAGGGCAACGTCATTGAAGGTGCCAGCGAAATCGGCTTCAAGTCGATCAGCGTGCCGGGGTCGGTGGCGGGCATGGTTTACGCTCAGGAAAAATACGGCAAGCTTTCTCTGAAGCAAGTAATCGCCCCCGCCATCAAGTTGGCGCGCGAAGGATACGCCCTCACCTGGGAAGAGGCCGAGGATCTTCACGATAAGCATCTGGCGGAGTTCCCCGAATCGCGGCGCGTATTTCAGCGCAATGGCGATTACTACAAGCCGGGAGAACTTTTCCGCCAGCCCGACTTGGCCCGGACGCTCGAACGCATCGCCGAGAAGCCGGACGATTTCTACCATGGTGCCCTTGCGCGGGAACTCGCAGCTGCCATGCAAAAGGGTGGCGGACTCATCACGGCCGACGATCTGGCGCACTACGAGGTGAAAGAGCGCGAACCGGTCCGCGGCACCTATCGGGGATACGAAGTGATCAGCGCTCCCCCACCATCGTCGGGCGGGACGTTGCTTATTGAGTCGTTGAATATTCTCGAAGCCTACGACCTTGGCAAGATGGGCAATCGATCAGCCCAGTCCATGCACTACACTCTGGAAGCCTTTCGCCGGGCGTTTTTTGATCGCGCCGAGTTTATGGGAGACCCGGACTTCTCCAAGATTCCGGTTGCTCAACTCATCGACAAGAAGTACGGCCTGGCGTGGGGCGAAACCATCGATCCCGCGCGGGCTACGCCGAGCGGCGATCTCAAGCGACCGGCTGTCTTCAGCCAGCTGGAGCAATATGCGGCTGAGCACCCACCAGCCATGGTGCCGCACGAAACCAACCACACGACGCATTATTCTGTGATGGACGCCGACGGCAACGCCGTGTCGGTGACCACCACCATCAACGACTGGTTCGGATCGCGCGTCACCGCCGACGGGCTCGGCTTTCTGCTCAACGACGAGATGGACGATTTCTCCTCGAAGCCTGGAGTGCCAAACAGCGACGGCCTGTTGCAGAGCGAAATGAACGCCATCGGCCCCGGCAAGCGCCCCTTGTCGTCGATGACCCCGACCATTGTGGTGCGGGGCGGCAAAACGGTGATGGTCCTGGGTTCGCCCGGCAGTTCCAAGATCATTACTACCGTCGCCAATGTTCTAATGGGTGTAGTGGACTACGGCATGAACATCCAGGAAGCGGTAAATGCGCCCCGCTTTCATCACCAATGGATGCCCGACGTCGTCAATGTGGAACAATGGTTCTCGCCCGACACGCTGAACCTGCTGCTGCACATGGGATACAAAATAGAGATCGGACTGCATTACGGGACTGAGGTAGTTCCCTATTGGAGCGAGGCGGAGTGCATCGCGGTCGATGCCAAGACCGGCGATCGCCTTGGCGCCGTTGACGGACGGAGCGGCGGAAAGGCAGTGGGATACTGATGCTGAAAGCAGTTTCAACCTATCTGTTTGTGAAAGAGCGGTTGCATCCCGGCATTCTGGATGGGATCGCTCGCAGCGGGGTGCAGGCCATTGAGATTTTCGCCGCGCGCCAGCACCTCGATTACGCTAACCGCAAGGCGCACATCAAGGAAATTGCCGACTGGTTCCGCGGCAGCGGGATTCCGCTCCATTCGGTTCACTCGCCACTCTACTCCGACTACGAGTGGGGACGCGCCGGGGCGCCTCCAGTCAACATCGCATCGCCCGACCGTGCCGCCCGCATCGACGCGATGGACGAAATCAAGCGCGCCCTCGAAATTGCCGAACAGATTCCATTTCGTTTTCTGGTGCAGCATCTCGGAACTCCGAATGAAAGCTTCAACGAGAAGAAGTTTGAAGCGGCCATGACCTCCATCGAACATCTGCGGGCGTTTGCCAAGCCCCTCGGCGTCCGCATTCTGTTGGAGAACATTACCAACGAACTTTCAACCCCGGACCGCCTCGTGGAAATGATCAAGGGCGCGCACTTCGACGATGTTGGAGTGTGTTTCGACTTTGGCCACGCGCACATGGAGAATTCGGTCAGCCAGGGATTTGAAATCCTGCGCAGCTATATTTGCTCGACCCACGTTCACGACAACGACAGGAATAAAGACTCGCACCTGTGGCCCGGGCAGGGAACCATCGACTGGAAAGAAGCAATAGAGTTGCTGCGCTCGGCCCCGCAAACTCCACCCTTATTACTGGAAGTGGGTGAAGACGAGAAAGTGAACGCCCTCGACAGACTCGGCGAGACGTTCGACAAACTGGAATCAGCATAGTAGCGCCGCGGTCCCGGCGGCTGTCCTGCGGGAGTCTCGGCCGCAGACTGCGAAGGCAAAATGCTTTCGCTCACTTTTGAGAGGCACGCTCGTAAATTATGTCTTCACCTGTCACCACCATCGCAGAGATCGGCAAGCACGAAGGCCAGACGGTTACCATCCGCGGCTGGCTCTACAACCTGCGCGAAAGCGGCAAGCTTCTGTTCCCGCAATTTCGCGACGGCTCCGGCATCATTCAAGGCGTCGTCCCGAAAAATGCCGTACCGCCGGAAGTCTTCGACGCCATCAAGACGCTCACGCAGGAATCAAGCGTAATCGTCGAAGGCAAGGTTCGCGCCGACAAACGCGCCCACGGCGGCTACGAACTCGACGTAGCCAACGTGCAGGTTGTTCAGCGTGTCCCGGAATCAACCCCCTATCCCATCACTCCCAAAGAGCACGGCACTGATTTCCTGATGGAGCACCGCCATTTGTGGGTGCGTTCACAGCGCCAGGCGGCCATCCTGCGTGTGCGTGCCGAGATCATCAAGGCTGCACGCAATTTCTTCGATGAACGCGGCTTCACCCTGACCGATCCTCCCATCATCACGCCGGCAGCGTGCGAAGGCACCAGCACGTTGTTCCCCGTCGATTACTTCGATGAGCAAGCCTTCCTCACGCAGTCAGGCCAGCTTTATGTGGAAGCCACTGCGATGGCTCTGGGCAAGGTGTACTCGTTCGGTCCCACCTTTCGCGCGGAAAAATCGAAGACGCGCCGCCACCTCACGGAGTTCTGGATGGTCGAACCGGAAGTCGCCTACGCCGAACTCGACGACGTCATGGAACTCGCCGAGGGCCTCATCACCTTCATCGTGAGGCGCTGTCTCGAGAAGCGCCGACCAGATCTACAGACCATTGGCCGGGATATCTCCAAGCTCGAAAAGATCGAGCCGCCATTTCCGCGCATCAGCTACGACGACGCGGTGAAGAATCTGCAGGAAGGCCACGCCAAGGGCGCTCTGGAATCGAAATTCGAATGGGGCGGCGACCTCGGTTCGCCCGACGAAACTTACTTGTCAGCGCAATTCGACAAGCCGGTCATGGTGCATCGTTATCCCGCAAAGGTAAAGGCCTTCTATATGGAGCCCGATCCGCAGCGGCCTGAATTGGCGCTATGCGTCGACGTCCTCGCTCCCGAAGGCTACGGCGAAATCATCGGAGGCTCGCAGCGCATGGCCTCGCACGAACTGCTCTTGCAGCGCATTCACGAGCACAACCTGCCGGAAGAAGCCTTCAAGTGGTATCTCGACCTGCGCAAATTTGGCAGTGTCCCTCATGGGGGCTTTGGCATGGGCATTGAACGGGCTGTAGCGTGGATCTGTGGTTTAGAACACGTGCGCGAAACAATTCCGTTCCCAAGAATGTTGTACCGTCTCTACCCGTAGAAAAAAGATTGAGTGATTGTGCGATTGAGTAAGAAAGATTGAGCGATTGGGTAATTGAGTAATTTGAGAATCGGCGATTTGGGTTTTCAATCACCCAATCACCAATTCATCTAATTATTCACTTCCTTAGTTCCTATGACAACAACGACCAGCTCTTCCAACATCTCTCCCAGGAAAATTCGTGTCATCGGCGTTCCTCTTGATCTCGGCCAGTCTCGCCGAGGAGTCGACATGGGCCCATCGGCAGTGCGCGTAGCCGGTCTTGAAGCGCGTTTGGAAGCGCTCGGGCACGAGGTCGAAGACGGTGGCAACGTCGCCGTCGCCATTCCCGAGCAGAAAAAAGAAGGCGACACGCACGCCAAATATTTAAAAGAGATCACCGCCACTTGCACGAAACATGCGGAACTCGTGGTCAAAACGCTCGAGGCCGGAAAAGTTCCGCTGGCGCTTGGCGGGGACCATTCCATGGCAGCCGGGACCGTTTCCGGAGTCGCCGAGTTCTACCGCCGCCAGAATCAATCCGTCGGCCTGATCTGGATCGACGCCCACACCGACATCAATACCCCCGAATCCTCGCCCAGCGGCAACGTACACGGCATGCCTCTCGCGGCTCTCATGGGTCTGTGGCCCTCAGAACTCAGCAACATCTTCGATTTCTCTCCCAAGGTGAAACCGCAAAACTGCGTGCTGGTCGGGGTGCGCGACATCGATGCGGTCGAGAAAGAGAATGTGGTTCGCGCCGGCATTGGCGTCTTCACCATGCGCGACATCGACGAGCGCGGCATGCGCACCGTCATGGAGGAGGCCCTGCGCATCGCCGCTCGCGGCACTGCGGGATATCACATCTCGCTCGACATGGATTGGGTCGATCCCGAAGATGCGCCCGGCGTCGGTACCCCTGTGCGCGGTGGCGCCACCTATCGCGAGGCGCACCTTGCCATGGAAATCATCGCCGACCATGGCCGCATGCTGAGCTTCGAGATTGTCGAGGTGAACCCCGTGATCGACGAGCACAACCGAACTGCCGATTTAGCGGTAGAGTTGGCGCTGTCGGCCTTCGGGAAGAAGATTCTTTAGCCACGGGTTTTCGCGGATTCACACGGATCCAGGAAAGCAAAAGAAAATCCGTACCGATCCGTGGCCGATGGGTTCCCCAGTATCTCCCCTGCGATTGACGAGATACTTCGCTCCCGTCCAAACTGGAAGGTGATGGAAAAGCTTCGGGTCGGCATCTTATTCGGCGGGCGCAGCGGAGAGCACGAAGTCTCACTTCTGTCGGCCGCCTCGGTTCTCAACGCAATCGATAAAGATAAGTACGAGGTTGTGCCCATCGGCATCACCAAAGATGGCCGCTGGCTGACCGCCGAGCACGCCGAAAATCTCCTCACCGGCAAGCTCGTGCTTGAGCCGCGCAACCTCCGTGCCGGAGATCCAGAAAACACCACGTCGGCCGCTGTTCTCGCTCGGGGCGAAGCTGTCGTGGTTCCTCCGGAACCGGTGCACCGCCAGACCGGACTCGTGCCTTTTCAAACCGATGCCTCCATGATGCGCCGCGCCAGTGATCGCGCCATCAATGTCGATGTCATCTTTCCCGTACTCCACGGAACCTTCGGCGAAGACGGCACCATCCAGGGCCTGCTCGAACTTGCCGACATTCCCTACGTAGGCGCAGGCGTCCTGGGCTCGGCCGCCGGCATGGACAAAGACATCATGAAGTCACTGTTCATCGCCGCCAAGATTCCGATCGTGAAGCACGTAACCGTCCTCCGCAGTGCGTGGGAGAGCGATCCCAAGAAAGTTCAGAAGAAAGTCGAGAGCAAGCTGACCTACCCGGTGTTCGTGAAGCCGGCAAACCTGGGATCCTCAGTGGGCATTAGCAAGGCGCATAACCGCAAGGAACTCGGCCCCGCCATTGAAGAAGCCGCAAAATTTGATCGCAAAATTGTTATCGAGCAAGGGGTAGGCGGCAAAAAAGAGAAAGCTCGCGAGATCGAATGCTCGGTCCTCGGCAACGACGAGCCGGTGGCGTCAGTCCCCGGAGAAATCGTTCCCGGCAAAGAGTTCTACGACTACACCGCGAAGTACGTCGACGAAGGCTCGCAGTTGATCATCCCCGCGAAACTTACGAAAGCCGAGACGAAGAAAGTTCAGGAACTAGCTGTCGCCGCGTTCCAGGCCGTAGATTGCTCCGGCTTGGCCCGCGTAGATTTCCTGATGGATCCGAAGACGCGAAAAATCTTCCTGAATGAGATCAATACCATGCCCGGATTCACATCGATCAGCATGTATCCCAAGTTGTGGGCCGCATCCGGATTGGACTATGCCGATCTAATCGACCGCCTGATTGAACTCGGCATCGAACGCCACGAAGACAAGAAGAAAAATCAATATACGAAATAGCGGCGTTTTTCCTTCGTGATCCTTAGTGTCCTTAGTGGTTAACGCTTTTCATTTCTGGCACACAAAACTTGCCGCCTCGTTGGTATCCCCGCTCCCCTTGTACTTGGACACTGCCGGATACGCGCACAGCGGCCGTGTCATCTTGGCGTGCGTCCGGTCCTGGCCTTCAAACTTTGAGGCGATAATGGTCGACGGCACCGTCCCTTTTTCCACCCACTGTTCCAGAGAAGCGTCCATGCTATGTTGCGGGTCGTCGAACTTCAGATCACCGACGGCACCAAACGAGTCGGGTCCCGGGCCCCCGCCGCAGTGTTGAACGCCCGGCGCCATGTAGAGGCGCACAAACGAATCCACATCTTTCTGCCCCATCTTTGCAAGCACGCTGTCGTAGTAATTGATCGTGTTGAGTGCCGTGATCGCCGGATCATTCCATCCGTGATACAGAATCAACTTTCCGCCGCGAGCTTGGAATGACTTCAAATCCGCGTCGGTGGCATTCAAAGCCCGCGCCGTTTTCTCGTTGGCCGCTTTCAGATCCGCGTCAACATGGAACGTCTTGTAGTCCCAGTCGGACTTCTCGTAGACGAAGCCCGAGAAGAATCCGTTGCCGAAGAAAGCCATGAGACTTTTAACCGGTGCAGGCCCTGTGATCCACAGGCCCCAGCCGCCTTGGCCTTCCTCGGCTCCAGGCAGATATCCGGGATAGACCACGTGCCCCTTCGAATCCAGCGTTCCCTCGTAGAGTTTCTTCAGCGCCGTGACCTGCGCCGCAGTCAGGCACTTGTCGGAATCCTCCGCCTTGCACTGAATCGTCGTTGGATCGAAGTGGCATTGCCGCGGATCGTTCAGGATTCCGTCACGCACGCCATCGAGTTGGTCGCACGCCGCATTGACTGCGGCCGAGATCGTCGCAATCTTTGCGGGCGGAATGAAGCTCGCCGGATCCACGGTCAGGGCCTGTGTGTCGTATGCCGCAGTTGCCAGCAGAGGAGTCCAATTATTCGCCGGAGCTCCCGCCAGAATCCCGTCATAATCGTCGGGATACCGCTGCGCCTCCATCAGCGCCTCGCGCCCGCCATCGGAGCATCCTGCAAAGTACGATCGCTGCGGAGTCTTTCCATAGTACGCACGCACCGCTTCCTTCGCCGCGCGCGTCATCTCGTGAATTCCGCGATGCCCGAAGTCAACCACTTTCTCGGGATGCCCCATCGCCCACGCCGCATCAATCGGCGATCCCGTATGCCCCGTATCTGTCGCAGTGACCGCGTAACCCTTGCTCATCGATGTGCTGAGCTGCACGTAGTCAATTAGCCCGGCGAATCCTCCGTTGCCAATCCCCTGCAACTTTCCATTCCATCCGGAGACCGGCAGCCACACTTCGATCTTGATATCGGAATCCGCCGTCGGCTTCGCTTCCGCTACGACGCGGCAGAACGCCGGCAGGCTCTTATACAACGCCGACACGTCGACCCCGTTGAACGGCGCCGGAGGTCCCGCAAATGTCCCCGCAGCGACAGTCTGCGCCAGAGTAATTGTCGTTCCAGCGATTTTCGCTACCGCGACCTTTTCGCACGAATCATCCGCGAATGCGAAGACGCTGGAAAAGAGAAAAGAAGAAACGAGAAGAACTCGCGCTGTTTTCATAAAAGTTGTTAAGCGGTAAACATTCCTCTGTATCGCCCGTGACCTCCGTGGTTAAGGATTCGCCTTCCCCATAAACGCCGCCTGATCCGCCTTCATCTTCTTCAACCCGTCCATTGGCAAATAAACCATGTGTCCCGCATCGTAAGTCGCAAACGAAATGTTGTCCTGATACTTCTGCGGCAGGTTCAGATGGTTCACGGTGTAGTTGGCCGCATAGTATGGCGTCGCCAAATCGTAATAGCCTTCCATCACCAGAATCTTCAAGTAAGGGTTCTTCACAATCGCTTGCCGCATCGCCGAAGCGGTATCGGGAAATCCCTGAATAGCCGATCCCCAATCCCATTTATCGAAACCGATGTCCTGCGCCCGGACGTAATAAGGCATATCCACCTTGTACCCAAGCTCGGTGCGAATGTAGTGGTTGAATACCGACGTAAAGGGCGGCTGCGTCGCCGATCCCGTGGGATCGTAAAACGGCGTATCGAGCAGCCCATTCGGATCAGGACCCGTATACCGTCCGTCGAGCCTCCCCACGCGCAATTTCTGATCAATCAACAGATAGTGCGTAAACTTCTGCACATTGATGCGCAGGTTCGCCTCGTCGATTACTTCTTTGCTCAGCCCGGTAAATCGCGCCAGCTGATCGATAACCTTCTGACGCTCCTGCGCCGTCAGCGCATCTCCCTTGTCCAGAGCCTGCGCATAATCCGTCGAAGCCCACTGCTCGGACTCCTGCCGTGCGCGGTTCATATCGCCCGCTAGATCGGCCGCCAGCTTGTGGTGATATCCCGCAATCATCGTGAACGACGGCACCAGAAAAACATAAGGTTGATCGTTGGTCGGGTTTTCCTCGAGCGTCTCGAAATTCAGCACCGTCGAGAGCAGAGTGATCCCGTTGAAAGAAATCCCGCGATCCGCGAGATACCCAGCGATTCCGGCTGCTCGCGTCGTCCCATAACTTTCGCCGAGAATAAACAGCGGCGACGTCCACCGCTCGTTCCGCGTGATGTAGAGCCGAATGAACTCGCCGAACGCTTCAATGTCTCCTTTCACGCCCCAGAATTTCTTCATGAGCTCGGAGTCTGCCGCTCGGCTGAACCCTGTACCAATCGCATCAATCAGCACCAGGTCGCTCTTGTCGAGCAAGGTGTAAGGATTGTCTTCCAGGCGATACGGCGCCGGTGGCATGAATCCATCTGGCTGCAACACAACCTTCCGCGGCCCCAATGCGCCCATGTGCAGCCAGATCGACGCCGAGCCTGGCCCGCCGTTGAACGCAAACGTCAGCGGACGTTTCGCAGTGTCCTGACCTTCGGCCGTGTACGCGACGTAAAACATCTCCGCGTCAATGCGGCCGTCTCCGCGCTTGATGGGCAGGCGCCCCGCCGTCGCCGTGTATTTCAGCGCTTTGCCGTCGACGGTGATCTGGTGATGCGTTACCACCGGCGCCACTTCGGTCATGTCGTAGTGCTCTTCCTTGTCCTTCTCCTTGTCGCCGGACGCTTGCGGCGCAGGCTTCTGCTCGGGCGCAGCCTCCGGCTTAATCGAGCTCTCCGCTGGTTTTTCGGAAGATGTGGGCGCAGGCTTCTTCGGCGTAGCGGTTTTCGATTGGTCGGGTTGTTGAGCGAATGAGAAGACGCAGGGCAAGCAGCTGAGCAGTGCAACGACGAACATTTGGAACAGTTTCTTCATTATCCAGTTCCCCAAAAGACTGCCAAGGATTTTGCGGCGGCCCAGATTCCACCGGGCGAGGCGGGGAAATTGTACACCCCACCGATTCGCTGCCATCGCATTATGTGGAACAGCTTATTTGGAAGAGCCCATGTGGGGACGGCCGCCCTCGGCCGTCCGTCGAGCGCAGTTCGACAGCCGCTCTACGCTCCAGCGTGAGCGCTCTGCATGCTATCCTTCCGCGCATGCGCTCGCACCTTCGCCTTCCTTTTCTACTTACGGCTCTCGTTCTAACCGTTCCGCTTCTTCATGCGCGGGTCGTCCGAGTCGACATCACCTCCCGTGCCGATGTCCTCAACGGCAAACAGTTCGGCACGGCCGGATCCTACGAGCGCATCACTGGACGCATTTACATTTCCCTCCCCGTGACCAATCCGCACAACCAGCGCATCGTCGATCTCAGCAACGCGGTAAACCTGAAGAACGGAGAAGTCGAGTTCTCCTCCGACTTCATCGCCGTCCGCCCGAAAGATGCTGGCAAGGGCAATGGCTCCCTGCTTCTCGAAGTCCCGAATCGTGGCCGTGGCCGCATCCTCTCGCTCGTCGACGGCGGAGACTGGGATCTCGCCGCCGATGCCGGGGACGCGTGGCTCCTGCATAACGGTTTCACCATCGTGAGCCTGGGCTGGCAATGGGACGCCGCCGGTCCGGGTGCCTTGGGATTCGCGGCTCCAACCGCGAAAGACCACGGCAAGAGCATCACCGGTCTTCTCCGCGGAGATCTCATGCCCTCGCATCTCATGCCCGAAATTCCGCTCGGACATCTCATCCTCGGCAACATCGGCGGCACCGAATACCCGGTCGCAGTGCCCGACGACCCGCGCAACACGCTTACCGTACGCGACTCGCGCAATGGCCCGCGCACCGTCATTCCGCGCACCGAGTGGCAATTCGCTCAAACCGTCGCCGGCAAACTTACTCCGAGTGACCGCCACATCCATCTGAACAGCGGCTTCCAGCCCGGCAAGATTTACGAATATGTTTACGTTGTTGCCGATCCCGTGGTCGCTGGTGGAGGCTTCGCCGTGATCCGCGACTTCGCCTCCTACGCCAAGCACGCCGCCGACGCCCTCACCCCTGCCGCCCGCGTTTACGGCGAAGGCATCTCGCAGAACGGACGCTTCCTTCGCGACTTCCTTTTTCAAGGCTTCAATACCGACGAAGAAGGACGAATTGCGCTCGATGGCATTCTTGCTCATGTAGCCGGAGCGGGCCGCGGCAGCTTTAACTACCGTTTCGCCCAGCCCTCGCGCGACGCGCAGCCCACTTCTTCAATCTTCTTCCCCACGGACATCTTCCCCTTCACCGATCTTCCCGAGAAAGATCCGGTCACCGGAGACACCGGCGGTCTGCTGGACCGCGCCACTGCTGAAAAAGTAGTTCCGAAGATTTTTTTCTCCAACACGTCCTACGAATACTGGGGTCGCGCCTGCGCCTTGATCCACGTCAGTGCCGATGGCAAGCAAGACGCCCCCATCTCCGACAACGTCCGCATCTATCACTTCACCGGCTTGCAGCATTTCTCAGGCCCGTTCCCACCGGAAAAAGGCAAAGGAGATCTCCTCGGACAGCAGCCCCAATCCCCTCTGCCCATCAAATACTTCTGGCGTTCCATGATCGCCAACATGGACACTTGGGTGCGCAGCAACACGCTTCCACCCGCCAGCAGCTACCCCAAGATTGCCGATGGGACTTTAGTGCCGCTCAACGCTTACGCCTTGCCAGCAATCCCCGGTGTAAATCGTCCGCACGAAGCCAATGAAGCCTGGCACCTCGACTTCGGCCCAAACTGGCGCGATGGAATCCTCAGCGTGCAGCCCCCCAAAGTCGGCGAGCCTTTCCCGGTCCTGGTGCCGCAAGTCGATGCCGACGGCAACGAACGCGACGGCGTCCGCCTCCCCGAACTCACCGTCCCCTTAGCCACGTATACAAGTTGGAATCTTCGCGATCCCTCCATCGGCGCGCCTGACCAGCGAGTCTCCTTCGAAGCCTCATACCTGCCGTTTCCCAGGACTGCAATCGAACGCCAGAAGGCCGGCGACCCGCGCAAATCCATTGCGGAACGCTACTCCGATCGCAACGATTACATAAGGAAATACACAAGCGCTGTCGACGAACTAATCAAGGAGCGCTGGATCTTGCAAGAAGACCGGAGCGCCTTCTTGCAACGCGCTGAACAGGAATGGCAAGAAGCCACAACCCAGCCCCTTGAAAAAAGCGACGTAGATTGACCAAGTCTTTCAGCATGGCCTGCCGTCGCGTTCGCCCGCTACGCGGCCTTTGGGAGCACCATCCGGTCAGGGGTGAGCTTATAAGTCCACGGACAACCCGAGTTCTTCCAGCCGTTTTTCACACGCTGGCCCAGAAAAACGCTGTCCGGGTCCTCAACCGCATCGCCCTCCATGCCATCCAGGATTTGGTAAACATTTGCGAATCTGGCCCTGGCGAGCAGGTTGACAGCCATAGCACTGCGGCCGCCCGATCGGCACATGACCAGAATCAGGGCGTCGGGCTTGGCCACTTCCTTCACGCGACTGACGAAATCGGAAAGTGGTTTCATGGGGAATTGTCCCTTGTCCGCGTCCCACGCATACGTCTGAACAGCGAGTGGGATTTTCCAAGCCATGGTTGGATGGCCCACGAACATATACTCTTCGGGAGTGCGGACGTCGAGAATCATCACTTTCTCCGGCTCGGCCTTCCACATCTCGTACGCCTCTTTCGCGGTTACGTAGAGCCCCAGCGCCGTCTGTTTGCCTTTTGGAATTTTGGTTTTTGGTTCGGGCATATTCGGCTTTCTCCTTCAGTTCGTGTCACACGGTGTGCCGCGACGACCACCCGAAGCGATGACTATTTCGTTTCGAGGATCTTCAAGATGCCCGCATAGCTCCCGCCGTTGACGGCGTGGAAACCGTGAGTTTCCAGGATGTCCTTCGCCTTACCGGCACGCTCGCCAGTCCCGCAATACGTCAAGATCGTCTTATTCTTGGGCAGTTCGTTCAGGTGACACTTGAGTCTCAGCAACGGGACATTGGTCGCCCCTGGGGCGATCCCTTTTCGGGCTTCTATGATTGTGCGAACGTCGAGAATGAAAGCGCCATGCTTGATCAGATCCTTAACTTCTTCCGCTGGTATCACCGATGTCGATCCACTTCCGCAGAGCAGTTCTTTTAGTGCTGA
The DNA here is from genome assembly GCA_963731405.1 of uncultured Acidobacteriaceae bacterium. GTDB lineage: Bacteria > Acidobacteriota > Terriglobia > Terriglobales > Acidobacteriaceae > Sulfotelmatobacter. The sequence continues at coordinate 195,944 of CAVSVS010000010.1, forward strand.
CATTGCTTCCTCCCTCACGGTGGAGTCATCTAGAGATTGATCCGGAGCAAGATCCCTCGGCGCACTTCTGAGCGCGCCGAGGGGAACCCGACTAACCGATTCGTGCTGCCGAAGACGCGGGAAGTTTGTCCCCGGTGACCTTCTGCCAGCGGTCAGTGAGCAGCTCTTTCGCAGCCTGTTCCAGGAACTCCGGTGCGGCCCACTTCTGCACGTCAAAGTCGTGCTTGATGTAGCCGTGGCTCACCATGAAGTCCTTCCCAATCTCAACGGAGGTCAGGTTCTGGAGCGACAGGTTCGGAACCATGTCGACATGCTTGATGCCCTCGTAGGTATGTTCCACATCGAGGTAGAACGTCTGTTTGTCGAGAATGGCCGCCGCGGCGTGCTTGTGTTCGTTCGCCCAGCGTCCCACCTTGATCATGCCTTTCATGAACGCGACCACCAGTTCGGGGTGTTTCTCGGCCATTACATCGGTACAGGTAATAACGGCGGGTACATTGGCCACTTGCAATGTCCAATCCGGATATCTGGAGAGGTCCTCAATCGCCTTGATCTTGCCCGTTGCCTCCTGCAGCCGCTGGAATACGACGCTTTGGGTATAGATCGCATCGACAGTTCCCTTTACGAGTGCGGTCTCCAACGGACGGAACGCCAGGTCGTGTTTGTGATCTCGCTTCAACCACAATTCGGATGGGTTCTCCATTGGGTCCAACATACTGGGATTGTCATACCAGTCGTCGGCGTAGGGGAATTCGACGATTTCCACGTCTTTGCGGGTCATGCCGTTGAGCCTCAACATTAGCTCAATGCCTTGTTCCTCCTGGATGCGCCACCAGTCGTTCTTGATGGTGTTCAGGCTCTTCGAGAGGCCGATCTTCTTACCTTTCAGATCGGTCATCCGATAAATGTCATCCCGGGCGCGCACGAGCATGCAGCCGCCCTCGTATACCTGCGTCGTCCCTAGCAGCCGGGTCTTGCGGATATCTGCGTGAACGTGGATCGGCGGGAAAAGCCCACCGAAGCGGATCAGGTTGTCGAGGTTGTGGATATAGTGCGGATACCAGTCGTTCTCGCGGGTCGAGCGAAGAAACGCGTACTTCACGCCGATCTTCTTGTACTCCTCTCGGGTCCAACCCAGTTCCTGGTCGACATTGCTCGCGGAAACCAGAGGACAGTTGGTGTAGTACACCTCTTTCCAATTCAACGGGACAGTATGAAATGTGTGAGTCTTGGGTTCTTCAACCAAAATTCCTTTAGCCATGTTGGCACTCCTTCTTGGGTTGATAATTTGGTATCGCTAACCACCGGACACCAGAGACGACGCGGATCCTTCCGCAGCGATGTACTCGAGGCCGTGCGTTTCTGCGATGACCCTGAATTCCACCACCGGGCGCTCAACGGCCGTCTCTAGCAATGTGAACAGACGAACGAGGCGCTCCGACCCGAATTGTCCCCGGAGTTCACTCTCGTTGTCCCATTCCTCCACGTACTCGATCCGCCTAGTCTCATCTGCGGTTTGGCAGATCTGCGCGAAGCGGCACCCGCGAGCATTCTGGGCTCCGTGCATCACTGCCCGGAGCGCATAGAGGACGTCATCAACGGCTGCTCGAGGCGGAGCGAGTCTGATCAGTAGCTGCACCACGCTGAGATGAATGGCACGTCTCGTGCCGTTCGGTGAAACGAAAGAAGGGCTGCGCTAAGCTCCTGCTTTTAATCGGTTTGAAGAGGATCGGGCTGCAAGGGCCAGCGCGAACTAACGCCGGCAAACCCTCCGAAGCTTCGGAGAATCCACGACCAAGAGAGTGGCGGTTCCCGTTCGGATTACCGATCCCGACAAAACTGGCATTTCTGCCAGTTGGATGTCGATGCCCGGTATCCGAGAATTGTCCTCGTATCCTGCACAATCGAAGCCTTATTGTCGGAGTACGGGTCTGCGGTTGGTTGGGTTTTTCAGATGGCCCCGTCAGTTCTCACTTTCCGCGTCGCTACGCCTTCGGATTCACCGTCCACTGCGACGCCGATGGACCGAATCCAATTTGAGGAGCTGCTTTCGAATATCTCGGCTCACTTGATCGCAGTTCGCAGCGAGGCTGTCGTCGAAGCGGTTGAGTCAGCAGTGGATTCAATTCGACTCTTTTTCCGGGCCGACCGTTGTGGGCTCCTCGTGGTCAGCGACAACCTCGAGACGCTGCACGCTCCTTACGCTGCCTACTCAGAAGGAACTCGCCGGGTTTCGACTGAAATCGACCTTACAAAGTTGTACCCCTGGACCCGGCAACGCGCGGTCATCGAACGAGAAATAGTGAACCTCTCGAGTCCGGCCGATCTACCCCCCGAGGCAACGGTGGACCGTGCGACCTTCGCAGCCATGGGAACGCAGTCACTCCTGATCATTCCAATTGAGGCCGGGCAGCAACGGCTACATTTGATGCTCATCAGCTCGGTCCACGAACAACGGGAGTGGCCGGAGGAATATGTGCCCCGTCTGCGGCTGCTGGGCGAGATGCTGGTCAACACGCTCGAACGTGCGCGGGCGTTAGAAGATCTGCAGCATCTGCGTGAGAAACTCGAGCACGAGAACATATACCTCCGCAAGGAGGTGAAGGAGCGACTCGGCGAACACATCGTGGGCCGCAGTGCGGCTATCCGCGCAACACTCGCTTTGGCTGACCAAGTGGCTGCCACCGATTCCACCGTTCTGCTCCTGGGTGAGACAGGCACTGGGAAGGAGCGGTTCGCGACTTACATCCACGAATGCAGCCGGCGCCGTGATCGGCCGATGATTCGGGTCAACTGCTCGGCGATTCCTGCCTCACTCATTGAAAGCGAGTTGTTCGGGCGTGAGAAAGGTGCCTATACCGGTGCCCTGTCAAAGCAGATCGGGCGCTTCGAACTTGCCCACGGCTCGACGCTCTTTCTCGATGAGATTGGAGAACTCCCCAGCGATATACAGGTGAAGCTCCTGCGGGTACTCGAGAGCCACACGATTGAGCGGTTGGGCAATCCCAAGCCGATTTCAGTGGACGTGCGGATCATTGCCGCCACAAACCGTAGCCTGGCTGACGCACTGCACACTGGCCGGCTCCGCCATGACCTCTACTACCGATTAAACGTGTTTCCCATTTTTCTTCCACCTTTGCGCGAGAGGCGAGAGGACATCCCGCTGTTCGTCGATGCTTTTGTCGACGAGCTCGCCGGAACCATGGGAAAGAGAATCGAGGAAATCGAGTCCGCCAGTATGCAGGCCTTGGTCGCGTACGGATGGCCTGGCAACGTCCGCGAACTCCGGAACTTGGTCGAGCGAGCGATGATCCTGGCGACCGGGCCGACGTTGCGGATCTATCCGGAAATTGAGATGGATGAAGTGAATTCGGGGAGCAGCATGGCCTCCGCCGAGCGAACTCGTATTCTTCAAATACTGCAGGACACCGGATGGCGAATCCGAGGACCGCATGGTGCCGCTGCGCGTCTAGGGCTAAAACCCACTACACTCGAGTCGCGGATCAAGAAGCTGAGCATAGCCCGCCCCAGCTGCTGAGTCCGTACGTCGATTCTTGAAATCGCTCGCAAGGAAACTCACACTCGTCAGTCATGTTCCGTTCTGTACCGGACCACCTAACCCAGAGACCAGAGTCTGCGTCGTGGATCCTCCGAAGTTTCGGAGGTGCTCTCACCTGACTTGCTTTTGCTCCGCACATTCGAGGTATATAGTCGAAACAAACGGTGATGAAGTCCTATGAGTCTTGGTCGATCAATAAAGTTATCGGCTCTCATTCCCTTGGCCGCTGCCCTATGCGTCCCGCCGTCGTGCCCGGCCCAGGACAGTTCCAAGCCCCAATCCTGGACCGCGACCAGCCAGCAGGGAACTCCCGGTGGAACTCTCAATCCCACGCGCGCGAAAGAAACTCATACCGAAGCCAACGGTCGAGTTCTCGACAGCACCTCGGTCGAAACCCTCGGTCCGGACGGACGCTATATTCCGTACTCCGACACAGAGAAAGAGTCGGTCCGCATCAACGACACGACCGTTCGCAATATCGAACGTACCTATGGACGAGACCCCGACGGCCACAGAACTCTGATCCAGGAAAGGCAGGAAGAGTCCCGCACACTCTCCGGCGGCGAACAGAAGGTCACTCGCACCATTTCCAGTCCCGACGCGAACGGCGGACTGCAAGTCGTGCGGCGCGAGCTGGAGGACTCCCGGCAAGTCAATCCCGGCGTGCGAGTCACCAACACAACTGTGCTTACGCCAGACGCCAACGGAGGCTTCTCTGCCGCTGTGCAAACCGAACAGCGTGACACGAAAGGCACCGACGGCACCGTTGCCTCCACCAAGTCGACCCTTCTCTCCGACGGCGCCGGAGGCTGGAGGCTCAGCGAGGTCCGCGAAAGCACCACCACGCAGGATGGTCAGCTTCGCAACAAAGACGAGCGCGTGCTCCGTCCCGATTCCTCCGGCACGCTCACCGTAGTCGAGCACACGTTGAACAAGCAGGTGCAGACCGCTGCAGGGGAAAAACGCGACACCACAGAAACCTACTCGACCAACGTTCCGGGTGTCGCCGGGGACGACAGCCTTCAGCTCGTTCAACGCGAGACTACATTGCAGCGCTCCACGCCCGGAGGCCCGCAGCGCACCGTTCACCAGATTGAGCAGCCACGTCCCGGAGAGTCGAGCGACGGCCTCCACCTCACCCAGGAAGCGATCGATATTGTCCGGCCAGGCGCGAGCGGCACTACCGACCAGTCGCACGTCGTGCTCGCGACCGACTCCGACGGCCGGCTCACCCAAGTCTGGGTCGATACTGCCAAAACCGACAAGCCCTCCGCTGTCAAAGTGGACACGGGGTCCGCAAAAAAACCTCAGTAATTCTGAACTCACATGACCAAGCGAATGTTCATCAAGATCCTCACTGCCATCGTCGCCTCTCCCGTGCTCATGCGCTTGTTGGCGTGGGCCGGGGGAGAAACACTCACTAACTGGGCCGGTAATCTCCAGTACAGCACCGACCGCTTGTACTCTGCGACGTCGCTCGAGCAAGTGCGCGACTATGTGAAGAAGGAAACCCGTCTCAAGGCGCTGGGCACGCGCCACTGCTTCAATAACATCGCCGACAGCAAAGACAGCTTCCTCTCGTTGAAGCCGATGAACGAGGTGATTGCGATTGACGCTGCGGCTCGAACCGTGACCGTCGCTGCGGGTATCACCTATGGCCAGCTGTGTCCTTATCTAGAAAGCAAGGGCTTCGCCCTGCACAACCTGGCTTCGTTGCCGCACATATCGGTGGCCGGCGCTTGCACAACGGCGACGCACGGCTCGGGCGAGAAAAACGGAAATCTTGCCACCGCAGTCTCCGGGTTGGAATTCGTTACAGCGGCTGGTGACGTTCTGAAGCTCTCTCGCGACCGCGATGGCGAGACGTTTCGCGGCGCAGTTGTCGGCTTGGGCGCTCTGGGCGTGATCACAGCCGTCACGCTGGATATTCAACCCACCTACACGATGCGCCAGTATGTTTACGAGAATCTGCCGCTCGCCGCGATGAAAGACCATTTTGACGCGATCGAGTCCAGCGCCTACAGTGTGAGCCTCTTTACCGATTGGCAGAAACAGCGCATTAATGAAGTGTGGATCAAGAGCCGCGTCGAACCCGGAGCCGCCTTTGACCCGACTCCGGAATTCTTTGGGGCAAAGCGCGCGACGAAGAACCTTCACCCCATTGCAGAACTCTCGGCCGAAAACTGCACCGAGCAAATGGGTGTGCCCGGCCCCTGGTATGAACGCCTGCCGCACTTTCGCATGGGCTTCACACCGAGCGCCGGCAAAGAATTGCAGTCGGAATACTTCGTCCCGCGACAACATGCCGTCGACGCGATCCTGGCGATTGAGCGCCTGCGCGATCAGGTCAGTCCGCACCTGCTGATCTCCGAAATTCGAGCGATTGCGGCAGATCACCTGTGGATGAGCCCGTGCTACGAACAACCGAGCATCACCATTCACTTCACCTGGAAGCAGGACTGGCCTGCGGTCAGCAAGCTCTTGCCGGTGATCGAGAAAGAACTTGCCCCGTTTCATGCGCGCCCGCATTGGGGCAAGCTGTTTACCGTGTCTCCGGCAACATTGAAGGATGCATATAAGAAGATGCCCGAGTTCATTCAGCTTTGCCGCAAGTATGACCCCCAAGGGAAGTTCCGCAACGATTTCCTGAACCAGAACATTTTCGGCAGCTGACGTAATCGCAGGGATCTCAGGAATGGAGCCTCGTGGCGTCCGGGATTCAATGCTTCACTTGCCCTTGGTTTTTTTCCTGTGGAGCACCCCCACAATTTCCGGAGCAAACTCGCCCAGCCAGTTGATGCCCGCGCCGACAAAGACTTGAGTCACCACGGCCTGATAGCCCCGCACCTCCCACCTCGGGTTTCCGGGAGCCCACGTCGAAGCAATCGAGGAAGACCCGAAGGCTCCGAGGAAAGGCATGAGCTGAGGCCGTAATGATTTCTCCGAGCGGTCGTAGGTTACAAAGTTCCTGACGAGTGCGTGTCGGGTCCTTGGCCACAAACCAGCGCAGCGGCAGCGGTCATAACGCGGTTCCCACCCCAGCATCCCATTTCCCAACGAGGTAATCGAATTTTGAATAATGAACTGAACCTGACGATCCCCTAATCGCTTTGCAAAGCCAGCAAAATCGTCTCCCCATTCCGGATTGCTGTTGGAGATCTGATCATGGAGAGCAAACAGAGTTGTCTTGATGTAAATTCCCGGAGTTGTGTACGTCTGCATGAGGTACAGCTTGAAGCGCTGATGGCCGTTGAGAGATATAAGCGGCACGTCTTTCGGAACGTAAGAACCATAGAGCCAGTTCACGTTGAGTTCTCTGCTTGCAACCGTTGCCCGGCTCGAATCATTCCTGGTCTCCTCCTGCGCCGCGCAAGTTGAAATCAGCAACGCACAGACAATTGGGATCGCCGCCCACCGACACATGCACTCCCTGGCCGCCACAATCCAGTCGAGCGCGGAAACACTTCCAGCGCCTTCGACCGTCCGGACTGATCCGATCGTTCGTATCGTGCGTAACATCGAGTCTCTTAACGATTGCAAGCCCTGGCGCAGGGACTTGTACACAATTTAGTGCAACACGCGGTGGACTCGCGTGTTAACTGTCACTTGTGCTAGCCAGGATGGAACTCGGCGAACCCCACAGGTAGTAGCTTGAAATGGAGTGCCTCGCGGAAAGAACTTGGCGGAGTTGCTCTGGGTAATTCTTTAGGACTGATTTGTCAGAACTTTAAGGGGGCGACCCTCTCGCCAGAGTACATCGCCCCCGCCCTCGCTCTTGCTGAGGGGTCCCAAACCCAAAGCTCGAACAAGTATTGCTAACGGACGACCGGCGCCAAGACCGATTCTCCACATCGAGAGGCTACGAAAGCCCTGCCCGTTTGAAACAACGATCCTCAATCCCTCGAGCGGCGAGCCGATATGACCGCGGGTGCATGCCATGGTGATGCGAATCATACTCAGTTCTGAATTGGGAAATTACTGCAGGCATCACGTTCACCATTCCAGGACGATCCGGCTGTTTTTGTGAAAAACAAGTTCCTAAATCGGGATAATTTCAATTCCTGTCTTCGTGTCGACCAATTTCCCAAATTGGTGTGATTTGAATCACGCGTGATAGTGCGAAACCCCTGTAAAAAAACGATTTTTCTTGACAGCGACAATCGCAGAGTCTGACCATGATCAGTACGAATTCCATCCGTTTCATCCGACGCTTATTGTCGAGTTTCTTGAGCAGTAAAAACCAGGAGGCAGGAAATGAAATCACTCTCGTCCAAGTTTGGCGAGGAGCTCAACACGTTCATAAAAAGGCGTGACCTTCAACTCTTACTTGTTCTCTTCGCGTTCTTTACACTATTCACTTCATTCGCGGCAGCTCAGGAAGCAGCCATCGTCGGTACAGTGATGGACTCAACTGGTGCCGCGGTTGCGGATGCTTCCATCGTAATCACCAACACCGATACCGGAATCAGCCGTACGATTGCTACCTCGTCCGACGGACAATATGTCGTCCTCGACCTGCACATCGGACATTATTTGGTCCGCGCGCAGGCCTCCGGCTTTAAGGCGGGCGAGCGCAAGGATCTCTTGCTTCAAGTGGGCGATCGAACCCGTGTCGACTTCAGTTTGCAGGTCGGCAACGCGCGCGAGACCATCACAGTCGAAGCCAATCCTGTGACCGTGCAAACCGAGTCTGGCGAAGTCAGCAGTGTCGTGACCGCCAAACAAGTCAGCGATCTTCCTACCAATGGACGGACCTTATATAACCTCTACTCTTTGACCGCAGGCGCCGTCAGTCTTCAGGGAGACAACATCAGTCCTACCGCTGTCAGCGGCGATAACAATGTGAGCATCAATGGTCAGCGCATGGGGCACAATCTTCTGCTCATCGATGGTGGGGAGAACCTCGATCGCGGCGGCAGTCAGGCCAGCGTTGCCCCATCCCTCGAGTCCATTGGCGAGTTCCGAATCAATACGTCGAACTATAGCGCGGAATATGGCATGTCCGGCGCTTCCACCATCACTCAGGTGGTTAAGTCCGGCACCAAGGATTACCACGCAGAGGCGTGGTGGTTCGGCCGCAACGATGCCCTCGACGCACGCAACTACTTCAACCCCGCCCCGGCCAAGGTGGCTGAACTCCGCTACAACCTCTATGGCTTCAATGGCGGCGGCCCGGTTGATTTCTGGAAGAAAGAGCACAAGACGTTCTTCTTTTACAACATGGAGTGGCGCAGCCTTATCCAGGGACAGCTCCTCAATCAGACGGTTCCCCCAGCCAGCGCATATCCCAATGCAGCCGGCGACGCGGTACTGCCCACCACGTACAACGGCAAGACGCTCGATACTGTAGTTCCGACCGGGATCGCTGGATTTGGAGCTAACTGCTCCGCCGCAGTTCAAGCGACGCTCGTCCCCGGACAGCCGTTCCCCAACAATACGATTCCTGCTTGCCTGATCGATGCCAACGCCAGTGCGTTGCTGACTGCCGGCGGCACCTACGGCGGCATCTTTCCAAAGGCCACAAGCGGAGCCAGTTTTATTGGCGGCAACAATGTGCCAACCCATGTCCGAGAAGAGATTGCCCGTGTGGATCACCAGTTCAACGGAAAGTTCTCCATCTTCGGTCACTGGGTCTCAGAGCAAATCTCGCAGGACTACGGCAATACGATGTGGAGCGGCGACAATGTTCCCACCATCGGCAATACGTTTGGCAATCCCGCGTACAGCACGGTGGTTCACCTCACTCACATCATCAATCCGTCCCTGCTGAATGAGGTTGCGTTCAACTACAATGGCAATCGCATTCACATCCTGCCGCAAGGCTTGGTGACCGCTCCCTCCGGCTTCACCTTCAACCGTCTGTTTCAAGGACCAAATGCCAGTGATCGTATCCCCTCGATCAACCTGAATGGCATCACGGGAGCGAACTATACTGCAAACTGGACTCCGTGGAACAATGAAGCCAATAATTATCAGGTTCGTGATGATCTTTCCTGGACCAAGGGAGCGCACCAGTTCAAGTTCGGCTTCAGCTGGATGCTCTATAAGAAAGTCCAATCCTGGTTTGCCAATACTCAGGGCAACTTCAACTTCAATGGATCCTTTACCAGCCCTACCGGATGCACTGCCTCATCGACCGTAAGCTGCGGCTACGACTTCGCAGACTATCTGCTGGGATACTCTCAGCAATACACGGAGAATGCTGTCCAGGACACCGGCCATTGGAATAACGTCTCCTACAGTGGATACGTTCAGGACAATTGGCGCGCTACCAATCGGCTCACCTTAAACTTGGGGCTGCGCTGGGACGGAATGCCTCATACCTACGAGGCCAACCACCAATCCGCGAACTTCTACCCCAACCTCTATAATCCCGCGAACGCAGCTACCTTCTGGAGCGATGGCAGCGGGAACATTTGCTCCGGAGCCGCCAGCGGAAGCTCAAACGTTGGTTGCACCGGCGCCAGCCCCGGCCTCGGCACGAGCCCCAATCCCATTTTGGCGGGATTGCAGTTCTACACCAACGGCATCGGCATCGGCGGTGTGAACGGAATTCCCAAAGGACTCGTCGACAACACCTGGGCCAACTTCGGTCCCCGCATCGGTTTTGCGTATGATCTAACCGGACAGGGCAAAACCATTGTTCGCGGCGGATTCGGAATCCTCTTCGACCGCATTCAGGGCAATGACATGTACAACGGCGCCACCAACCCGCCGATGAACGCCAGCCCAACCCTGAACAACGTCTCGCTTTCCAACCCCGGCCTCAACGTCAAGTCCGGAGACACCATCACTGCAGCCACCTTGCCCATTCTCCCTCTTGGCGTCACCGGAATTCAGGCGAGAGGCTACAAACTGCCCACAACCTACCAGTACAGCGCTGGCGTGCAGCAGGCGCTGGGACGCAGAACCGTGCTCTCTCTGGCCTATGTTGGAAGTCAGAACCGGCACATGGATTACTACCAGGAAACTAACCTGCCACCTTTCGCCGATCTGCCGGCTTTAATCGCTTCGGGCGGCACCGGCATCAACGAGCTCTACAACTATCAAGGCTACGGCGCGATCCGCATGGCCGAGAACGGTCAGAATGGCCATTACAACGCGTTCCAGGTCGACCTGCATGGCAACGTACGCCACGATCTCACCCTGCAAGTTGCTTATACGGTCGGGCACGCGGTTGATCCGAACGCCGGCGGCAATGGCAGCGGCGGCGATCTCAACAACACCACTAACCCGTATGCGGGATGGCGCTATGACGTCGGCCCATCTTCTTATGACCGCACCCAGGTTGCATTCGTCAACTTCGTCTACCAGTTGCCGTTCTTCCAACACACGGACAACCGTCTTCTGAAGACGACCCTGGGCGGATGGCAAGTGTCGGGCATCGTCACGATGATGTCGGGAGCGCCGCTCAACCTCGGCGTCACTGGCAGCAACGTGGCGAGCGTCGTGCAAAACTCCGGGAACCGGCCTAACGTCAACGGATCGATTACTTATCCCAAGACGGTCAATGCCTGGTTCAACCCTGCTGTATTTTCAGTGCCCACAGGAACCGGCACCGACATCTACGGCAATCTCGGATTCAATGCCCTGCGCGGACCGGGACGTCAGAACTGGAATCTCTCGTTGTTCAAGAGCTTCCTGATCAGCGAATCCCGTGGAAGTCGCTTCGAACTCCGGGCAGATGCCTTCAACACCTGGAATCACACCCAGTTCAGAGGAGATGTAAACACCGGCGGCATCAGCCTCAACACGGGTTCCGGAAACTTCGGTGCGATTACCGGGGCTTTTGATCCAAGAGAGTTCCAACTTGGAGCAAAGCTGATTTTCTAACGCGTTGAACGCAGTCTAAGAAAACCGCTCGCGGCAAACCTGCTGCGAGCGTTTCTTTTTGGTTTGTCAGAACTTCCCGCACCAGGATTTGGCTTTCGGTCATCAGCCTCTTTCGGAAATTCCCAGTGAAGTGGCCCACAACAGCTGGGGCGTTTGGGAATCCCTACCCTCAATCTGAGGATCCACATCGACCTTTTCCTCGTCCTCCAAATCCTGCACAATGACACGATGACTCTCACCATGCGTTCTCTGGGAATCTATCTTCTCGTCTGCCTGATCGCGGTCGCCCATCCTCTCCTGGGCCAGTCCTCGCCACCGCCGCCACGCACCGAACGCCCCGCCCCACCCACGCGCGACCCCAACACGCCTGGCTACGTCACGGCCAAGCAATTGCCCGATGGCTCCAACCCTCCCGCCAATGTTGACGGCAATTTCATTCTCGGACCGACCCACGAAGCTCCGCCCGAGACGTCCGCCAATTCCGCAATTCCCAAAGGCTCTGTAATCGAGTTCACAATGAACTCTTCCGAGAGCAAGATCTATCCCGGCATCGCCCGCGACGCCAACACCTTCGGAACTCCAGATCCTGCGGACCCCGCAAAGCTCGTCGTGACCACCAGCCATCCCGCTCCTTACACCCGCAAGGTGGCCGTCTATGTTCCCAAGCAGTACGTCCCTGGCACTGTGGCGCCTTTCATTGTCGGAGCCGACGGCCCCGATACGCTGCTCTTCTCCGTCCTCGACACTCTGATCGCACAACGCAAGGTCCCTGTGATGATCGCCATTTCCATCGGCAACGGCAGTGGAGACGCGCAGGGAAGCGAGCGCGGCCTTGAGTACGACACCATGTCTGGAACCTACGCCGAGTTCGTCGAGAAAGAAGTTTTGCCTCTCGTCGAAACCCAGGCTCACGTGAGACTCACCAAGGATCCCGATGGCCGCGCCGCCACCGGCGGCAGTTCCGGAGGTTCCTGCGCCCTGATCATGGCCTGGTATCACCCCGAGCTGTATCACCGCGTCCTGACATATTCCGGAACATTCATCAACCAGCAGTGGCCCTACAATCCCAAAACCCCGCACGGCGCCTGGGAATTTCACGAACACCTGATTCCCGAAAGTCCCGTCAAGCCGATCCGCATCTGGATGGAGGTCGGAGATCGCGACCTGTTCAATCCCAACGTGATGCGCGACAACATGCACGATTGGGTTCTCGCTAACGAGCGCATGGCGAAAGTGCTCGCGGCGAAGGGTTATCACTACCAATTCGTATTTGCCCGCAATGCCGTCCACGTCGACCGCGCAGTGCGACAACAGACGCTTCCCGAAGCCCTCGAGTACCTGTGGCAAGGCTACCCAACGTCGTCCGTTCAGCACTGACGGGCGCTGCGCGTCAATGTATCGAAGCAGGCCCAAAAGGAGAGTCGGTTGCCCACCCGTCGCGGTTTTCGACGGGTGGGAATTCGTGCAGTCGGCGGACACAGCAAAGTCATTCACTGCGCAAGATGGAAGTAATATCGAGTCTCGCGATCGATCGCGTCGCCGACCAGATACTCGTCGAGGCTATGCCCGCGAAGAGCAAGACTACCCCTGCGGATATCGCCAGCCCGATAGGTTTCGCCCCATCGATCAGGCTTGCAAGATAGTGTCCCGTAAGCTGGGCTCCAACGATTCCAGGAACGGCTCCAGTCATGACGATCAACAAGCCTTGCTGCAACAACATACCCCGCAGTTGAACTGGAGTCCTGCCAAGAGCCATGCGCACACCCATCTCCTGGATCCTCTGGGCGACCGAGTAAGAAAAAATGCCGTAAATGCCGATCACCGCCAGCAACAGCGCAAGTCCCGCGAAAATCCAAACGGCGGTTCGGTAAAACTTCGGGCTGGCGAAGAGCTCATCCCGCCGCTGCTCCATCGTCTTCACGCTAAATACGGGAACTAGTGGATCCACTGACTCGACGGTATCGCGGATCCTAGCCAGATATTCTTCCGCCCGGCCATCCACGCGTACTACGAATGTCGAGGAAAAGCCTCCGGGCGCTGCCGAAGGAACAAAAACCTCATTTCCATTTGCGGTCGTCGGATCGGTCTCGTACTCCATGCCCCTCACGACACCGACAATCTTCCACGTGTCGTCGCCGTTCGTGAGCTGATGACCCACGGCATCCTGCGGGGCGCCAAATCCCGCCGCAAACCGCTCATTCACCACCGCGACATTGGCTCCGCCCCGCACTTCGGCCTCCGTAAACTCCCGGCCGTACAAAACGCGTCCACCCATCGTTGCGAAATATCCCGACAAGACTGGGATCATCGTGGAACTGCGTCGAGCCGGACGTCCGTCGAGACCGAACGGTCCCCCGACAAATGCCGACGCGTACAGCGGAAGAAATTCGGTGGCGCTCGCGGCGCGAACCCCAGGAAGCCCGCGGACCCGATCAAGCACCTCTTCAAAATATGCAAGTTGCCGCTTATTCAGCTGGTGTGTCGTTCCCTCCAGCGAAACGCCTACGGTCACGATTCCTTTTACCTCGTACCCGCGATCGATGCTCATCAACTGGACGAACCCGCGCCCCAGCGACACCGAACCGGCGAGAAGAATCATTGTGAGCATCACCTGCGCTGTGACCAGGCTTTGGCGAACCAGCCGCGAGCCGCGAGTCCTCCGGGAAGTTCGTGAACCCAATACCTGGATGTGGCCTACATAGAGCGAGGGCAACACTCCCAACGCCAACGCGGTGCCCAGAGAAGCCGCCAGAGTAAACGCCAGAACGCGGCCATCCAGAACTGCGTAAGATTGTGCGCCCAGCGGCGGCGGCTCAATCTTCGTCGCCAGCGAGGTTGTCCAATATGCGATTGCCAACCCGGCCAAAGTGGCAACGAAGGAGAGTAGCAAGCACTCGGTTAGCAATTGTCGCGCCAGCCTGCCGCGAGTGGCTCCCAGCGCTGAGCGTATCGACAACTCCGCCGCGCGATCGGTCGTGCGAGCAATCAGAAGATTTGCAACATTCGTGCACGCAATCAGCAAGACCAGAACTACCGCCCCCATGAACAGTAACGAGGCGTTCCTTACGGGCCCGGCAAGTCCGTCCTGAAGCGACGTGATGCTCGGACGCAGGTTGGAATTGTCGATTCCCCCTTGCGTCAGGGCGTCACGCTCTGCCTCCACTGCAAAAGCGGCGCGCGCCTGCGCCCAACTGATACCGGGCTTCAACCGCCCAAGGGTTCCCCAGCCATTGTTGCCAGGACTGAATGCTGCCGGCTTCCACAGAACGGCCTTGCCCGGGAAATCGAAACCCGGCGGCGCGACGCCAACAACCGTAAGCGGGTTTCCGTCGATTCGGACGGTCGTCCCCAGAACATTCGGGTCGCCTCCGAACAGCTGCTGCCACAGTCCATAACCGATCACCGCTACCCCATTGCGGCCGGCCGGTCCCCACCCGGTTCCGTCCACATCCTCATCCGCCGCGAACCCCGTACCGAGCACGGGCCGAACGCCTAGCATCGAGAAGAAATTCCAGGATGTTTGTGCGACATGAACCCGGCTTGCGACGCGCGTTCCGCCAAGGTTCACATCGTTTTCCTCGAAAAGTGCCGCATCCTCGAGATACACACTTCGCTGCCGCCATTCGTGAAACTGCTTGGCGCTGTCGTGTGGTGGAATGTACTGCTGAAACAGGGCCAGCCGTTCCGGCTGTTGAAATGGAAGCGAACGCAACAGCAACCCGTTGACGACGCTGAACACACCCGTGTTCGCGCCAATAGCGATCGCGAGGGCAGTGACGACGAAACCCGTCTGCCATGGGCGCTTGACCCAAAGCCGGAGAGCGTATTTGAGATCCTCAAACACGTCGCGAAACCTGTTCCCGCGCATTTTACGTCAGAGGACTCTTGCCGGGATCAAGGGAACGGAAAAATGCAGCTCGCCGTTTTCCACAGCACAAAATTTTTATATGTGACGCACAACCTTGACTGAGGATATGGAAAGCGCAAACTGGAAGCATGCTAGTTAGCTCCAGTGACGCAAACGGGAACGGGACAGGAATGGGCGCAAAACACCAAGTTAACTCCTTATTCCGCAATATTTTACGTGTAAGTGCTTGCGGCTCAAGATTTTGCGGACATGAAGCTCGATATGGTGTCCGTAACTCTATTGGAATGAGGATTTTAGAGATTCGCGCAAAAAAAATGTGGGTATATCCAGAAGGGATGTGATGCCAAAACAAAAGGCAGACGCCTTAGCGTCTGCCCTGATTCTGACAGCCGACAGCCGATGGCTGAAAGCCTACTTAATCGCGCTAACCCGCTTGCTCAGCCGGGACTTGTAGCGAGAAGCAGTGTTCTCGTGCAGCGTCCCCTTCTGAATGGCCTTGTCGAGCGCGGAGACGGTCTGGCGGTAGGTCTGCTCAGCGGCAGCCTTGTCGCCCTTCTCAATCGCTTCGCGCAAGTCGCGTAACTGGGTGCGCAGGCTGGAGGTGTTGGCGCGATTCCGCGCCGTGCGGCGTTCGGTTTGGCGCGCACGCTTCAGCGCCGAAAGATGATTTGCCATAGCTGGTTCGTTACCTTTGTAAGTACAGAGAGATATTCGGGGTAGGTCCGAATTCCTTATTATAGGGAAGCATCCCCACCCGGTCAAACTTCTGAGGGTCGAGTTCGGGTGACGTCAAGAGTTCTGCTCTTGAGTCGGCGTCATCCCGACCGGAGCCGCTCTTCAGGCGGAGCGAGGGATCTCGCGCGGAGAACCTGGATCTAACCATGACAGACGGACTCGATCGCCTCAAAGTGCTAATCAACTCCTCGACCCCTATCGTCGTGATGGAGACCTCGGAAGAGATGCACGCCGTCAAGATGGTGCGCTCTGCGTGCGTCGAACTCAACATGGCGACCTTCGAGTGGAGCATCGCCGATGGCCTCGTGCGCTCCGGTTCGACGACTTCGATCGACGGACAAGCGTCAGCGCAGGCCCAGGGTGCTCTCTACACTCAAGCCGGACGCAGCCAGACACCGACCCGAACGGTGCTGAGCCCCGGGACCGCCGAGTCCGAGCGCCTCGCCCGAGCGATGAAGTCAGCCTTGGGAGCCGAAGGCGCGGCCGCAGCCACAGGCGCCGCGATCTACAACACGCGCGAACCCGTGCAGGCCCTCGCCAACATGGAGTCGATGACGGTTGAAGCCGTTTTCATCCTGAAAGACTTTCACCGCCACATGGACGATCCAGTCGTCGTCCGCCGTCTCCGCGACGTAGGCCAGAAGTTCGCCGCCAACCGTCGAACAGTCATCATCACGGCGCCCGAACTCACTGTTCCTGCCGAACTGGCCACGCTAGTCGAGTACTTCGACCTCCCTCTTCCTGATCGCGACCGCCTGGCCGAGATCATCCACGACACCTACACGCGCTTGTCGAAGACCTACACGCTGAAGCTTCAGCTTGACGCCGCCGGAGTCGATGCCATGTCGGCAAACCTCCGCGGTCTGACCGAAGAAGAAGCCGAGCGCGCTATCTCGCAGGCCCTGGTCACGCGCTACGCGTTATGTCCCGACTCCATCACCGACGTGCTCGAGGCCAAGAAGCAACTCTTGCGGCACTCCGGCATGCTCGAGTTCATTCCGGCCACCGACAACATGGCCGCCGTCGGAGGACTCGAGAACCTCAAGCACTGGCTCAGTCAACGCCGCGGAGCCTGGGAAGACTCTGCCCGCGAGTTCGGCCTCGAACCGCCGCGAGGCATGATTATCCTTGGGGTGCAAGGATGTGGCAAGTCCCTTTGCGCGCGCGCCGTCGCCGGAGAGTGGAAGCTGCCACTGGTTAAGTTCGATACCTCGGCCGTCTACGACAAGTACATCGGTGAGACCGAAAAGCGCATCCGAAAAGTCTTCCAGGTTGCCGAAGGCCTTGCCCCATGCGTGCTCTGGATCGACGAGTTGGAAAAGGTATTCGCCGGCAGCGGCCCCGATTCTGCCTCAGCCGATGCCGGTGTCTCGTCGCGCCTGCTGGCATCGTTCCTTTCATGGATGCAGGATCGCAAGTCGCCCGTCTTCGTCGCTGCCACCTGCAACAACGTGACCGTGCTGCCGCCCGAACTGATCCGCAAGGGCCGCTTCGACGAGCTCTTCTTTGTCGATCTTCCCAACCAGGCCGAGCGCAAGCAGATCTTCTCCATCCAACTCGCCAAGCGCAAACGCAATCCCGCGGACTTCGATCTGGAAAAGGTCGCCACCGCTGCGAAGGGATACTCCGGAGCCGAGATCGACGCTGCCGTCCAGGGCGGACTCTACGCTGCGTACTCCGAGAAGAAGGAACTGTCCACGCAGTCGTTGTTGAATGCGCTGGCGCAGACCGTGCCGCTCTCGGTCACCCGCGCCGAGGAGATCGCGACCCTACGCGAATGGGCCCGAACCAGGGCCGTGCCCGCGTCGGCTCAAGACGCCGGCTCCGCACGCTGAGCCTCGCTCGCATGGACCGTCTTGCAATGCTGATCAAACGCGCGCTGCAGTTGATTCGCGTATTCCTCACGGTTGGGACGATGGCTTGTCGATGCCACGCGGAACAGCGGCTCCGGCCCGCAGGCTATGCAGCTGGCCTCGACGGGAATGTCCCCTAGCCATTTAGTCACGCGCAGAAAGGGCTTCTTCATACTCCTAGTTTCCCACAGGCCTGCCCGTTGATGCGCCATGGGCGTAGGGTTTACCTCCCATTGACTCCCTTTGCGACCCGGGTTAGGCTTTAACTTAATGGTAGTGACTTGCCTTCTGGGCATGCGCATTCCGGCTGGTCCCGTCTCCAAGCGAAACCCTGCTTTGTCCGTGAGTTGCTCAGGCGCATCTCAACGTTCCGCAATCGCTGGGCTCTGCGTGGCCGGACAGCCGGCCGCTGTCTCCACATGGTTCGTCCAAGAAACTAAATGAAGAAAAGCATCGGGGTCAGTCCCAACATCGAGACGTTCTTCGGTACACGCGATGAGAATGTGCGCTTGCTCGAAGACGGTCTCAACATCACCATCAACCTGCGCTCGAATGCCATTGAACTGGAAGGCGCCGCCAAAGACGTAGCGCGTGCCGAGCAAGTCTTCACTGACTATGAAGGCCTGCAGCGCTCCGGCTACACCTTCAACAACGGCGATCTCAACAGCATGCTGCGCGTGCTGGTCTCCGATCCCAACTCGAGCCTGCGCGGGCTCGCCGACGCCGGGCGCCAGCGTTCCTTTGGACGCCGCACTGTCCAGCCCAAGAGCAGCAACCAGCGCCGCTACCTCGAAGCCATCGAAGGCCACGACATGGTGTTCGGCATCGGTCCCGCCGGCACCGGCAAGACATATCTCGCCGTGGCGATGGCGATCTCCGCTCTGCTCGCCAAGCGCGTGAACCGCATCATCCTGGCACGTCCCGCGGTCGAAGCGGGCGAGCGCCTGGGCTTCCTGCCTGGCACATTGCAAGACAAGATCGATCCCTACCTGCGCCCGCTCTACGACGCCTTGTACGACATGCTCGATCCCGAGAAGGTCGATCGCTACCTCGAAAAGAACGTCATCGAGATCGCGCCCATCGCGTTCATGCGCGGACGCACGCTGAACGACTCGTTCGTGATTCTCGACGAAGCGCAGAACACGACTTCCGAACAGATGAAGATGTTCGTCACTCGCCTGGGCTTCAACTCGAAGGCGGTGATTACCGGTGACGTCACGCAGATCGATTTGCCCAATGCGCGCCGCAGTGGCCTGCTGGAAGCCATGGACGTGCTGAAGAGCGTTGACGGGTTGGCATTTGTCCAGTTCGACGAAACCGATGTGGTCCGCCATCACCTGGTCCAGCGCATTGTGCGAGCCTACGACGAGCACAAGACACGAGTTGCCGAGCAACAGCTGCTTCTGCTTGCCGAGCCCCGGCACGCAGACGCCGCGAGCGCGGAAAAGCAGGCGGCCGCAGCGGCCAGCGAAGCGGCGATCCACGAACCAAAGGCATCGTCGGCCGAAGCTAAAGGATAAGTCGCGCCTTGAGGAGGGCTGCGCATCCGCTCTCCTCTTTGCTTTTGCAGCGCACCGCTGTATGAAGAAGAGGCCAAAGAGCAAGCACTTGGTTCATCTGCAAAAGAAGATCGCCGGTCTAAACGAGAGCGCATTGCAACGCTTCGTAGAGCGTGCACGCAAGGCCGTCGGACTTCGCGGCACCGTAAACGTGCTCGTGACCAGCAGTGCCGCCATCCGCTCCCTGAACGGCCAGTTTCGGAGCCAGAACAAGGCAACGGACGTGTTGTCGTTCCCCTACCATTCACCCCCCTCCGAATTGCGCAAGCGCCCCAAACCGGCTGGCGACATCGCCATCTCTGCCGACATTGCCCGCCAAAACTCAGTTCGTCTAGGCCATCCCGCCGCCCAGGAGATCAAAATCCTGGTGCTGCACGGAATCCTGCATCTGGCGGGCTTTGATCATGAGCGCGATAATGGACAGATGGCGCGGAAAGAAGCCGATTTGCGCCGGGCACTCAGACTGCCGGTTGCATTGATCGAACGGGTCGAACGAGTCCATCCCGCTGATAAGTCCTCGAAACTCCAGCGTGCTACCGTGCGCGCGTCACGACCGCGGAGGACGGCATGACCTATGCCGTCATGATTGCGCTTCTGCTGCTGCTGGGTCTGCTCACGCTCGTCTCTTACGTCGATCGCGTCTATCAGGAAGTCGGCAAGTTTCTTTCGCGCGAATTCCAGGACAACATCGATGTCTTCGAGCAGAAGGTGGAGCCCGAGCTCGGCGTGGGTCGCTCTCGGGCTTCGCTCTCCATGGCGGTGCTCACGCAACTCACCATGGCGGCCGTTGCCATGCTGATTGGCTTCCTGGTCTTCAATGATCAGTCCTGGAACATCTACGAGATTCTGCAAGCCTCGTTCAGCCTGATCCTCATTGTCATTCTCTGCAACCGCTTCCTGCCGTTCGTGTTCTTCTCACGGACCAAGGGCGAGTGGTTGGTGCACTGGACGCTCATTCTGAAAGTTCTGATCTACCTGGTAATGCCCGTCACGATTGCGCTGGGTTTTCTGCAGTCGGTCGCTTCACTCACCAAACAAGGCGTCAGCGAACAACCGGAGACCTCAGCCGAGGCCGTCGATGCCTTGATCGAAGCTGGCCAGGAAGAGGGAATTATTCAGGAAGGCGACCGCGACCTGATCCAGTCGGTCGTGGAATTCAGCGGCAAGACCGTGCGCGAGGCCATGAAGCCGCGTCCGCAGATGTTCGCTGTGCCGTCCGATACTACGGTCGAACGCTTTATCGAAATGCTACGCGCCAAGCACTACTCGCGCGTGCCGGTATACGAAGGCAGCGTCCATAACATCAAAGGAATTGTCTACACACAAGACGTGTTGCAGGTGCCGGACAGCGAAGCCCGCGTGCGCACCTTGGACACGATCATGCGGCGAGACGTCTACTTTGTGCCCGAGAGCAAGCTGGGCAGCGACCTTCTGCGCGAGATGCAGAGGCAAAGCATCCGCATGGCGATTGTGGTCGACGAATACGGAGGCGTCGCCGGCCTTGTCACCATCGAAGATCTGGTGGAAGAGATTGTCGGCGAGATCCGCGACGACCACGATAAGCCTGAGATCGTGCGGGAAGGCGAGCGCTCGTTCATCGTGGCCGGGGGAATGGACGTGGACCGTCTCGACGAACTCTTCGGCACCAAGCCGGAAGGCAAGGAGTCGGCCACCATCGCCGGCCTGGTTAGCGAACTCGCCGGACGAATTCCGCGCAAGGGCGAAGTGGTGGAAGAAGACGGTCTGCGATTTGAAGTCCTGGAATCCACCGATCGCAAGGTAGAGCGCGTGAGAGTCACGGCGGTACAGCCGCGGCAGTTGAAGCTGATATAAACCAGCTCCTAGCTGCTAGCTTCTAGCCAGCCCTATGAAAGCTCACTTCTGCCAAGTGGCATGACCTTCGATTTGTAGCCTAAGATGAAAGCTGCGCTAGTGCTTAGCCAGAAGCTAGGAGCTAGTAGCTAGAAGCTTCCTATGCCATTCCGCTCTGGTTTCGTTTGCATTCTCGGCCGCCCCAATGCGGGCAAGTCCACCTTGCTCAATGCGCTTGTGGGCGAGAAACTCGCGATCATCTCGCCCAAGCCTCAGACCACGCGCAACCGCATTCAGGGCGTTGTTCACGTCCCGAAGCGCAAGGGGAAGGGCGGGGGGCAAATCGTGCTCGTCGATACTCCCGGCGTGCACAAGCCCGATAGTTCTTTGGGCCGCAAGATGATGGTCGAGGTGCGTGAAGGTCTCGAAGGATGCGACCTGGTGCTTGTGATCATGGATGTAACGCGCAAGTTCGATCCGCGCGATCAGTTTGCCCTTGACCTGCTGCGACGTCCCAAGACGAAAGCATTTCTCATTCTCAACAAGGTCGATCTGATTCGGGAGAAGTCGAAGCTTCTGCCGATGATCGAGGAATATCGCAAGCTTTACAACTTCGCCGAAGTGGTCCCCATCTCCGCACTCAAGAAGAAAGGTCTTGATGCTCTACTTGAAATGGTGATCGCCGCTCTACCCGCTGGCCCGGCATACTTTCCCGAGGATCAAATCACCGATCAACCGGCTCGCTTCATGGCGGCCGAGATCATTCGCGAGCAAGTCTTGCTGAATACGAGCGAGGAGATTCCGTACGCGACCACGGTGATCGTTGACAATTTCGAGGAAGGCGCCAAGCTCGCCCGGATCGCCGCCACTATTTATTGCGAGCGCGAAGGCCAGAAGGGAATTCTGGTTGGGAAAGGTGGCCAGATGCTCAAGAAGATTGGAACGTCGGCGCGCCTGCAGATCGAGCGCATGCTGGGAACGAAGGTGTTTCTCGAACTGTACGTGAAAGCAGAACCCGGCTGGCGCGATTCGCGACGCTTCGTGGAAGAGCTCGACTGGCGCCGGCAGCTCGAGCATCGAATGATGGAGTTGAAGATTCCAATACATAACACAGCGAACAAGGACGTTCAGGCTAGCGGCATCCTGGATGTCGACCGTAACTCCACGGACGACTGAAGTTGTGCTATTGTAACGAGGCCTCAGAGGAGGCGGTTATTGCCCGATGAGCGGCTTGCCGCTAAAATTGCAATAGGCCGCGCTTCACAGGGCGGGATGGGGGACGACGGGCCAACCATGGAATCTGGGGCTTCTGCCGAGGAACACTTCCCGGAGTACAATTTCGATCCAGAAAAATTGAACCTGCGCGTGCGAGTCACGCTGGCGGCGGACCGCAAGGCCGTGGACCCCGTCGTGGCGCAGGTGATGGAGGCGGTTCGCAGCATGAAGTGCGTCGATGGCAAGGAGGACGCCATCGAACTCGCGCTGCAGGAAGCTTTGGCGAATGCCGTGGTTCACGGAGCCAAGGAAGATCCCAGCAAGATAGTGGAATGCCTGGTTGCGTGTGATGAGCAACGCGGCATCCTCATCATCGTGCGCGATCCCGGCCCGGGCTTCGATCCCAATGCGATTCCCAGCTGCACTATCGGCGAGAATCTTTTTTCCAATCACGGCCGCGGAATTTTTCTCATCAACCAACTCATGGATGAAGTGAAATTCCACAAGAACGGTACCGAGATTCACATGATGAAGCGCTAGGCCTTTCGCCAAGACTCACAAAATCCGCTCTGTCGTACTTCGAAGTATTCCAGCCGCCTGATTCCAACCAGCGAGTGATAATCTTGCGGAATGCCTAACGATCCTCCTGTATCCCCACCCTCCAGAACTGCTCAATCGCGCGCTGCGATTCCCGTTGCGCTCATCCTCGGAGTGATCCTCGGCGTGGTGTCTGTCGGCTCCGTCGGAGGGCTGCTGCTCTCGCGCACCTCGGGGCGATCGTTGCTGAACCACGTTTGGTCGGCGATGACGGGACGAACCCTGACGATCGATGTGAGCCAACCCACCGTCGTCGATCGCATTCAGAAATTGCAACGGCTCGAGACCGTGGTTTACACGATGGACAAGATCGTGACCGGGGCGAAAGAGAATCCGTTCTTGCCGAACTTTCTGGCGGGAGATCGCCTGCTCATGCTGGTGCATGGCGAGGTTGTGGCAGGCATCGATTTCTCGAAACTGAAGCCGGGCGACGTCCGAGTTGAAGGCAAGCAACTACACCTGCATGTTCCGGCGCCGCAGATATTCAGCACTCGCCTCGATAGCGCGAAGACGCGCGTCTATTCGCGGCAGACTGGGCTGCTGGTGCCGACCGATCCGGATCTGGAGACGCAAGTGCGACAAGAGGCGGAACGGCAACTGCAAGAGGCCGCGATGACTGATGGTATCTTGCGTACCGCCCAGCAGAACGCATCGTCGACGCTCACGAGCCTGTTACAGGGGTTGGGTTTCGAGAAGATTGATTTCGACTAACAATTGGGTGGATCTTGCCGTTTATTCTTTCGCCGCGATCCCCAACGCTTTCATCTTTCGATAAAGATGGCTGCGTTCTAGCCCAAGCATCTCCGCGGTGCGGCTGACGTTGCCGTGATTCTGATCCAGCGTCTTGAGAATGTAATCGCGTTCGTATGCATCGCGAGCCTGATGTAGCGTCGAGAACTCGCTCTTGGGCGCGCGGCGGCTGCCTTCGCGATAGACGAGCGGCGGCAGGTGCTTGCTGTCGAAGCGCGAGGTCGTGGGATTCATGATCACGATACGCTCGATAACGTTGCGGAGTTCGCGCACGTTGCCGGGCCAGGAGTAACGCATCAGGATTTCGATGGCATCATCGGTGATCTCCCGGGGCCGGCGTCCATAGGTGGCAGCGAGCTCCTTTAAGAAATGCCGCGTGAACAGCGGAATGTCTTCTTTGCGTTCGCGAAGCGGCGGCACAAAAAATGGAATCACGTTAAGCCGGTAAAAAAGATCTTCGCGGAAGTTCCCGCGCGAGATTTCCTCTTCCAGGTCTTTGTTGGTTGAGGCAATCACGCGAACGTCGACAGTGATGGTCTCATCGCTGCCCACCGGCGTAAAGCGTTGCTCGTCGAGAGTACGCAACACTTTCGATTGCGTCTTCAGGCTCATGTCGCCGACTTCATCGAGGAAAAGCGTTCCCCCATGAGCTCTCTGGAACTTGCCTTCCTTGTCGGTGGCGGCTCCAGGAAACGATCCCTTGCAGTGACCGAAGAGCTCACTCTCAATCAAGTCTTCGGGAATCGCGGCGCAGTTGACCTCGACGAAAGTTTCATCCTTGCGCAGGCTCTGGGCGTGGATGGCATGGGCCACGAGTTCCTTGCCAGTGCCCGATTCGCCGTAGATCAAGACGCGGCCATTGGTCGGAGCCATCAAACCGATCTGCTGGCGCAGGGCCTTCATCGGAATGCTGTCGCCGACGATGGTGCTCTTCACCTGGAGTTGTTTCTTCAGGTCGACGTTCTCGCGGTGCAGTTTCTTGGACTCGATTGCGTTCTTGACCAGAATCAGAGTCTTCTCAAGAGACAGGGGTTTTTCCAGGAAGTCGTATGCGCCAAGTTTCGTCGCGCGCACCGCCGTCTCAATGGTGCCGTGGCCGGAGATCATAATGACCTCCGGAGGATTTTCAAACTCGCGAATCTTCTCCAGCGTCTCGAGACCGTCAACCCCGGGCAGCCAGATATCGAGCAGCACTACGTCAAATGCAGTCTTGCGCAGCAGGTCCAGACAGGCTTCGCCACTCTCGACAGAGGATGCGGAATAGCCTTCGTCGGCCAGGATGCCGGCCAAGGAGTCTCGAATTCCGGCTTCGTCATCCACCACCAGGATGTTATGCATGTTGGGCAGTCACCGCTGCCGTCGTGGGGTCGGGAACAACTGGAAGTTCAACGATGAACCGCGTGCCCACCGGTCGGTTTTCTTCCACGCGAATGGAGCCATGATGATCTTCGATAATTCGGCTGACAATCGCGAGCCCGAGTCCAGTGCCGCGTTTCTTGGTCGAGAAATAAGGCAGGAAAAGTCTTTCCTTAAGTTCGCGGGACACGCCGTGGCCCGTGTCGGCGATGGTAATCTCAACGGCGTCGCGGCTCGCCACCAGGGCAGTAGAGATTTCGATTTCTCGCACGACCGAATCCTGTGAGGCTTCGGCAGCGTTATCGACCAGGTTAGCGACGGCGCGTTTGATGGCTTCGCTGTCGGCCATCACCTTCGGTAAATCGGAGGCCAGAGTAGTGTGAACGCCAATTCCGTCGAGCCGGCCATTGAACATGGAGAGCGCATTCTCGATCACCTCATTAATATCCGCCGGCTGCGGCTTGGCAACAGGGAAGCGGGCTAGGGTAGAGAATTCATCTACGAGGCGGCGGACTGTCTCGGCTGCTCCGGCAATCGTTTCGGCGCAGGCGCGGACGACGCCGAGTGATGCGGGATCAGTTGGCGTGGCCCGGTCCAGATGCCTCTGAATGCGCTCCGCCGACAATGCGATCGGCGTGAGCGGGTTTTTGATTTCATGCGCCACCCGGCGCGCCACTTCGCGCCATGCTGCCTGCTTCTGAGCTTTCAGCAGGTCGGAAAGATCTTCGAAGACGACCACATATCCGGAACGCTCGCTTTGATGCCGCAAGGTCGCAACCGTGACGGCCACGTTCAACGAAGCGCGGGGCAACTGCATTTCCATTTGGCTGGTAGTCATGCCCATGCGATCGGCGCGCCGCAGCAGAGGCTCGAAATCTTCCAGAACCTCGGGAGGAAACACATCCGCCAAAGCTGCGCCGCGAAGTATCTGAGGGGAGCCGTCGTGTCCGGCGTCAGGATGGAACATGCGGAGTAATGCCTGATTGATGTGCGTAACGCGACGCGCGGCATCGAGCGAGAGCACGCCCGTAGGAATACTCTCAAGGATCGTTTCCATCTGCCGACGGCGCTGATCGAGTTCTTCATTCGCTGCACTCAGGTCGCGGCTCGAGGCTTCAATCTGGCGGCGGCTGCCCTCCAAATCCTCAGCCATGCGGTTGAAGGAACGCACCAGATCACCGATTTCGTCAGCGGCGCTAACGGGCACGCGGTAGTCGAGGCGTCCGCGCGAGATCGCTTGCGTGGCCTCGGCAAGCGCCGAAAGCGGGCGCGTCACAATCTTCGAGAGGAAGAGGGCGAGCCATGTCGTCACAAAGAGTACGATCATGGTCAATAACAGGAGCAGGCCCATGTAAGTGCGGCGCACCAGGCGGCGCTCGCGCGCGAGATCGTAGTAGCGTTGCTGACTGGCTTCCACCTGGTGCACGGTTTGCGAGAACTCGCGAGGCAGAGGGATTGCGACCAGGATCAGGCCCCCGCCCGGAACCTCAGCACTGCCCAGCGAATAATCGGTTTGCTGCCAGGTGAATTGAGCCGGATGTCCGATAGTCGCGTCGGCCAGGGGCAACTTGCTCTTGAGGACAGGCCACGGGGCTGGCGCTTTGAAACTGGCCTCTTCGATGTCATTCTGTACCGCGAGAGCGAAGCCACCTTGCAGGGTAAGCTCGTGATGCTGAAACTCAGCGACTACCCCGGAGAATCCGTGACCGGTGAAGGCACGCTCAACCTCGGGCGAGGCCACAATGGCGAAGGCTTCGGCACGCGCGTTCTGCATGGCATAGCTCGCCAGTAGCGTAGCCATCGCGTGCGTGTCGGCGCGTACTTCCTCGACTGGAGTGGAGAACCATTTATCGATGGAACGATTCATGAGTCCGTAGGCAAACCAGTACATCACCATCACCGGCAACGACGACAGCAGGAGCGCGCCAGCAACCATGCGCGTGCGAAACTTCGAACCCAGCACGCCTAGGCGCCGCTCGGCAAAAAGCTTGAGCAGGTTGCGCAGCAAGACAAACGTAAGCGCGACAAAGAGCAGGAAGATCAGCGCCGAGAGAGCGGCGAACACCACGATGTCCTGGTTGTTTCCGGGACGCAGAAAGGTCAGGTCAAAGGCGGTTTGCGAAACCAGAATGGCGAGCAGAAGGAAGACAGAAATTGCCAGCAGGATGATGACCTGCTTACGATGTGACGTCTTCTGAGGCGGATTGGAAGTCGGCTGTGCCACTCGTGCCCCGCGTCCTGGCTCGCATTTAAGGAAGAATTTCTAATTGCCAGGACGTGCAAGTCATTATAGATGCGTCAGCATAGGCCTGGGCTTCATTGGCCCTACGTGCCAGTAGTAAGCTATATCCCGGCGGATTGTCGGACCGAGCTTTAATTTCGCTGAGAGTTGTTGGCGGAGATCTCTTCGAACATGATCTGGAAAGCAGCCTTAGGCTTGTAAGCGCGGTCGAAGGGGAGTTCCGCACCTCGGGTCCCGTGAGAATGCGATCCGATCCATGAGTATCTGTCGGTGAATCCCCAAGTCTGAATCGCCGTGCATTTAGGGCTCTGCAGGCACGCCCGAACAACCTCGCGATAGATTTCAGCCTGGCGAAGGAGGTCGCCGTCGCTCGCTGTCCCATTCGCGTCCACTGGCAGCGACACGTCGAGTTCCTTGATATGGACCTGAAGCCCCAAGGCAGTCAGGCGCGCGATGTTGGAGGCGATGGCTGCAGTATCGAGGTCCAAGTGCGAAATATGCATCTGCAGACCCACCCCATCGATGGGCACGCCGCGCTGTTTGAAGGCCTTGACCATCGCGTAGATTGCGTCTGACTTGCGGTTCAGGCCCTCGCCACCGTTCTCGTTGTAGAACAGCAATGCCTGCGGATCGGCCGCATGCGCCCAACGGAAAGCCTGTTCGACATACGCTGTGTCTTTTTCCGCGAGGCCGATGCCGGGTTGATTGAACCATGGAGAATCCTTCAGCCGGCCGTTCTCGTCCAGAGCTTCGTTGACAACATCCCAGGCGAAAACTTGTCCAGCGTAGTGCTTCATCACTGTAGTGATATGTTCCTGCAGCAAGCGCGACAGTTGGGCGGGCGTGAAGCGGCCGTCGGCAAGCCACTGCGGATTGTTATGGTCCCAAACCAGGCAGTGCCCGCGGACCTTCATTCCGTGAGCTTGCGCGTAGCGGACGATTTCATCGGCCTTGCTGAAGTCGAAGGTTCCGGGAGTGCTGCGAACCATCCACCACTTCATCGCATCTTCCGGTTCGACCATATTGAATTCGCGCGCCAGCGTGGCTGAGTAAGCGGCCTCGGAAAGCAGCGACGGACGCACGGCAGTACCGACCAGTAAACCTGCATGTTCTGCCGCCACTCGCAAGGGGGCGGGTGACGCTGCGGTTGCGGTCAGAAACAAAAGCAAGGCGAAAAGCTGATAGCAACGGCTTAGCATGATGCGCGCCTATCCCAATCGAATGTCTATCCAGCATTATTGCCAGGCAGGAAGGGTTGTAAAGGACATCCGTCACATTTTGGCTGCGATTTCCCACAATGGTTCTTGCCGACTCCAACGATGAGTCCGTGCATCTCGTTGTAGACCTGCACCAGGGCGGTGCGCTTCGCCGTGCTCATTGCCGAGGGGGCGTGAGCTGCCCCACGGAAACCCGCTTCGAGCTGTGGCTGGGAATTCGGGGGCTTCTGTTCCTGATCGTGAACGGTGGGCCCAAGCGCCTGCTGGAACAGGTTTCGAATGTCCTCGTAATCAGCATTTTGCGGCAGAATCCCGTGGCGATCCAGAATCCGACGGGTGTACGCGTCAACCACGAATACCGGCTGATTTCCCGCGTAGAGCAGAATCGAGTCGGCCGTCTCCGGGCCCACGCCGTTTAGCGCAAGCAGTTCCTCGCGGAGTTTGTTGGTCGGTTGTGCGAAGAGATCATCCAGCGAACCGCCATATTTATGATCGAGGAACGCGATGAATGTCTTGAGCCGCTTTGCCTTTTGGCGGAAATAGCCGGAGGGCCGGATCAGACGCTCGAGTTGCGTCAGGCGAATTTTCCGGATGCCGTCGACGCTCAGTAAGTTCGGCTTGTCTCGCAGATTCGCCAGTGCACGTTCTACGTTGGTCCAAGCGGTATTTTGCGTGAGGTAAGCTCCGACGATGACTTCCAAGCGAGTTTCAGCGGGCCACCAATGCTGCATGCCCCAGGCTCGATAGAGGGCGTCATAGTATTGCCGGATCTTTGTTTCGTTTTCCGCTGTTTTCCGTTGCGCCAATGAAGAAATCCTCAGAGTGAGTCTACTCGAGTCCTTTTCAGGCATGTGATCGAACCCTTCCTGCACCGCTCCGGCTTACTGAAGTGCATGTACTTGAGCGGTCGAATTTCCAGCCGACGGAGGAAAACGGGCATTTGGCGTGAACTTGAGCGGGGGCACCGATTGGTGGACTGATTTTGCCGTCAGGGCCAAGTACCAAAGTAAGTGGTGCGGTAACCCGCTAGCGTTGACAATTTGTGTCAACGCGAATGAGCTGCGTCTCTCCCAATGTTGAGCGGCCGTTTGCGCTACGCCCGTATGAGTGCGAGGCGGCGTTCCACCCACGTGGATAGGAGATCGGCTTATGTCTCAACGGCTGGGTGACCTTCTCGTCAAAGAGAAGATCATTACCCCAGAGCAGTTGGAACAAGCGAATAAGGCACAGAAGGAACAGAGTTGTCGCCTGGGCTCGGCCCTGGTGAAGCTCGGCTTCCTCACGGACGAAGACGTCACTAATTTCCTCTCCCGGCAGTACGGCGTTCCCGCCATCAATCTCTCTTATTTTGAAATCGACCCGGCTGTCGTCAAGTTAATTCCCTTTGAAACCGCGAAGCGTTACCAGATCCTTCCGCTGAGCCGTGTGGGAGCGTCGCTCACCATCGCGATGGTCGACCCCACCAACGTCTTTGCGATGGACGATATCAAGTTCATGACCGGCTTTAACATTGAGCCGGTGGTGGCTTCGGAAAGCTCCATCCTGTCGGGAATTGAAAAGGCATACGGCTCGACCAAGGAAGAGGATCTGCAAACCGTCATGCAGTCGATGACGGAAATGGGCGACAGCGACGTCGAACTGCAATCCGAAGAACAGCAGATGGAGCTGGCCGAACTGGAGAAAGCGGCCGATGAAGCTCCCGTCGTCAAATTGGTCAACGTCGTGCTGGGCGACGCGGTCAAGCGCGGAGCCAGCGACATTCATATCGAGCCCTACGAAAAAGAATTCCGTGTCCGGTTCCGTATTGACGGCGTGCTGCAGTCGATCATGTCTCCGCCTCTGAAGTTGAAGGACGCGATTACCTCCCGTCTGAAGATCATGTCGAAGCTGGACATCAGCGAGAAGCGGCTGCCGCAAGACGGCCGCATCATGCTGAAGATGAATGTGGGCGGCCGCAAGAAGCAACTCGACTTCCGTGTCAGCACACTGCCCACGTTGTGGGGCGAGAAGATCGTGCTCCGCTTGCTCGACAAAGAGAACCTGCGACTCGATATGACCAAGCTCGGTTTCGAGCCCGAGTCGCTGGTGAAATTCGAAAAAGCTATTTTGAAGCCCTACGGAATGGTGCTGGTCACAGGCCCAACGGGATCGGGCAAGACGAATACGTTGTACTCGGCGATCTCGCGCCTGAACCAGCCCGATACCAACATCATGACCGCCGAAGATCCGGTCGAGTTTCAGTTGGGCGGCGTCAACCAGGTACAGATGAAAGAGCAGATCGGATTGAACTTTGCTGCCGCTCTGCGATCGTTCTTGCGACAAGATCCCAACATCATTCTGGTCGGCGAAATTCGAGACTTTGAAACCGCCGAAATCGCTATTAAGGCCGCCCTCACGGGCCACTTAGTGCTATCCACACTGCACACCAACGGTGCGCCCGAAACGATTACCCGCTTGATGAACATGGGTATTGAACCATTCCTGGTGGCAACCTCGGTCCACCTCATTTGCGCACAGCGCCTGGTCCGGCGCATTTGCAAGGACTGCATCGACGTGATGGAAGTTCCGGTTCAGACCCTGATCGAAGCCGGATTCACGCCGGAAGAAGCCAAGACGGTGAAGATTCAGAAGGGCAAGGGTTGCGGGGTCTGCAACAACACGGGCTACAAGGGGCGCTGCGGTTTGTATGAAGTGATGGAAGTCGACGACGAGATCCGCGAATTGGTCCTGGTCGGAGCCTCCGCATTGGAATTGAAAAAGAAGGCCATCGAGCGCGGCATGATCACGCTGCGTCGAAGCGGATTGATCAAAGTGGCGGCGGGCATGACGACGCTCGAAGAAGTCGCTCGCGAAACGATTCATTAACTCGGATTTAGAGGCTGAAAGGGAAGGAACTTGCTATGGGTTTGTCGTTAAGCGATCTGCTCAAGAGAATGCTGGAGATGAACGGCAGCGACTTGCACATCACCACCAACTCGCCGCCCCAGATTCGAGTGCACGGTCACCTGGTGCCGCTCGATCTGCCGCAGATGACTCCGGCCGAGACCAAGCAATTGGCCTACAGCGTCATGACCGATTCCCAGAAGCATCGCTTCGAAGAAAGCCTGGAGCTCGACTTCTCTTTCGGATTGAAGGGACTGGCCCGGTTCCGTGCCAACGTCTTCAACCAGCGTGGCGCCACGGCTGCTGTCTTTCGTCTCATTCCCTTCGAGATTAAGTCATTCAACCAACTTGGTCTGGCGCCCGTAGTAAGCAAGATGTGCGACAAGCCGCGCGGATTGGTGCTGGTGACAGGGCCGACCGGCTCGGGCAAATCGACCACGCTCGCGGCCATGATCGACAAGATCAACAGCGAGCGTCACGATCACATTCTTACGATCGAAGATCCCATCGAATTCGTGCACATGAACAAGAACTGCCTGGTCAACCAGCGCGAGTTGCACGCGGACACCAAGAGCTTCACCGACGCTTTGCGCGCCGCCCTTCGTGAAGATCCCGATGTTGTGCTGATCGGCGAAATGCGTGACCTGGAAACCATCGAGTCGGCACTACGCATCGCGGAAACCGGCCACTTGACCTTCGGCACGCTGCATACGAACTCCGCGACTTCCACCATCAACCGTATTATCGACGTCTTCCCGGCGCACCAGCAGCCGCAGATTCGAGCCCAGTTGTCGTTAGTTCTGGAAGGCATCATGTGTCAGAGCCTGCTGCCGCGCATCGATGGCAAGGGCCGCGCCATGATCATGGAAATTCTGGTACCCAACGCGGCGGTGCGTAACCTGATTCGCGAAGACAAAATCCACCAGATCTATTCATCCATGCAATCCGGACAGGAAAAGTTCGGAATGCAGACCTTCAACCAGTCGCTGGCCACGGCTTATTTCCAGAAACAGATCACTCTGGAAACTGCCATGGCGCGGTCCAGCAATGTCGACGAGTTGCAGGAAATGATTAACCGTGGCGCCAGTCTGACCAACCGTCCGACCACGGCAGGAACCACTCTGGCCCGAGGAGCGGCGCCGTCGAAGCACTAGGCGAAATCGAGCAAGAAGCGTAAATGAACGGAACTTTCAACCAGCAGGTACGTCAGTGAGGAGAAGCTAAACATGCCAGTCTTTACATTTTCCGGCAAGGACGCATCCGGGCAGAAGATTTCCGGCGAGCGGATGGCGGCGAATAAACAGTCGTTGGCGCAGGCGTTGCGTCGCGAGCGCATCACGCCCGGCGCGATTCGCGAAAAAGGCAAGGAATTTTCCATGCCGACCTTCGGCTCGGGCAAAGTCGGGACCAAGGACATCGCGATCTTCTTTCGCCAGTTCTCGGTCATGATCGATGCCGGACTGCCTTTGGTGCAGTGTCTGGAAATTCTGGCCGCAAACCAGGAGAACCAGGCCTTCCAGAAGGTTCTGACCGGGGTGCGAACCACGGTGGAAGGCGGCGCTACTTTGGCTAATGCCATGCGCCAGTATCCCATCGTCTTCGACGATCTCACCACCAACATGATCGAGGCCGGTGAAACCGGCGGTATTCTCGACATCATTTTGCAGCGCCTAGCGACTTACGTTGAAAAGGCCGTCCGCCTGAAATCAGCCGTGAAGTCCGCGCTGATTTATCCAGTCGCCGTGGTCAGTATGGCCATGTTGATCGTCGGCGCGCTGCTCAAGTGGGTCGTTCCCATCTTTGCCAACCTGTTTGCGGGATTAGGCGTCGCCCTACCGCTTCCCACGCGCATCGTCATGGGGTTGAGCTCGTTCGTGCAGACGTTCTGGTGGATGTTCGGAGTGGGCGTGTTTGGCCTATTCTTCGGAGTCAAGCAGATTCGCAAGCATCCCCGCGGCCGCTATTACTTCGACAAGATGCTGCTGTTCCTCCCTGTGATTGGAACCCTGTTGCGCAAGATCGCGGTAGGCCGCTTCACCCGCACTTTGGGTACGTTGATCACTTCGGGCGTGCCGATTCTCGAAGGCTTGGGCATCACCGCCAGGACTTCGGGCAATGCCGTGCTGGAAGAAGCGCTGATGAAAGTCCGCAAAGCCATCGAAGAAGGACGCACGATTGTCGATCCCTTGCGGGAATGCGGCGTGTTTCCCAACATGGTGACGCAGATGATCGGCGTTGGCGAAGCGACCGGCGCCATGGACTCGATGTTGCAGAAGATCGCCGACTTCTACGAAGAAGAAGTCGACGCCGCCACCAAGGATATGTTGGCCATGCTCGAACCGGTCATCATCGCTATCCTGGGCGTGAGTGTCGGTGGCATCGTAATTTCGCTCTACATGCCGCTGTTCGCCATGATCGCCAAACTGGCTGGCTAAAGAAGACAGGATCGGGAGGCCGGAACTGCAGCCTGTGGTGCGGCCTCCTGACTTTGCAAACGATATTTGGTCATCGGTGTCAGGTCTTAGGCCTATGACCCCCAACAACCAAGACCTAAGACCGACGCGTCGGTCAGCAGGCCCCGCGTCCGTGGCTTCGAGATCACCGGGATCGCATGCAATCGACGTTTGACGAGCGCAATTGGCTGGTATGGCTGGTACGGGTCCGCATTTTCATCCTGACCCTCTTGCTCGCCATTGAGCTGGCGGTTGCCCAATTCAGTCCGTCGCCGCTGCCCATGCGGCTCTTCATTGCGACGATCCTCTTGTGGTACAGCCTCTCGCTGTTTTACGTTCTTCTGCTTTCATTCTGGCAAGAGCATCGGCTGCAGGCCTCGCTGCAGGTTGTGACCGACCTGATTCTGGTCAGCCTGGTGGTGCATGAGACCGGAGGATGGGACAGCTCGCTGAACTTCCTGTATCCCCTGGTCATCATCGTCGCAAGCGTATTGCTGCCACGAGTGTGGGCCCACCTGGTCGCCGCTCTGGCTTTCATTTTGTACGGAACGGTGCTGGAGCTGAACTATTACGCCGTGGTTCCGTCGTACTGCACGACGCACCCGGTGACGACCACGCTGCAGGCGATCATCTTCGTCAATCTCTTCGCTTTTCTGGCGGTGGCATATCTGGCTGGGCTGTTGACGGCAAAGCTGCGCCAGGTAGGCGTACAGCTGAAAGATACGAGCGGCGCGCTCGAAAACCTGCAAGCCTTGCACGAAAACATTATTCACTCGATCAGTAGCGGCCTGATTACTACTGGCCTGGACGGGCGGATCACCCTGGTGAATGCCTCAGCCCAACGTCTACTGGAGCGAACCCCGGCGGAGTTGCTCGGCGCGCCGGTGCATCAGTTGTTTTTGGACTCGTTGCCCACGGTTGAATCACAACAGACCCACGGCGAAGTTCGTTTCGACGCGCCAACAAAATTCCGCAAAACAGTTCGGGTGCGAGTGGCCGCCTTAACCGTGCCCGAGCGAGGCGAACTGGGTTACGTTTACGTGCTCGACGACCTTACCGAAATTCGCCGCCTGGAGCGCGAAGTCCGCATGCAGGATAAGCTCGCGGCCGTCGGCCGCCTGGCCGCGGCCATCGCACACGAAATCCGCAATCCTCTGACCTCCATCGCCGGTTCGGTCAGCATGCTGTCGGGCGTTCCCGAGATGAATGAGGATCATCGCCGCCTGCTCGATATTGTGACCCGTGAGTCGCAGCGGCTGAATAGCATCATCACGGATTTTCTGGCCTATTCCCGTACCAAGCAATATCACTTTGACCGGATCGATCTGATTCAGTCGGTCGAAGACACGCTGACGCTCATGGATCATCGCATGACGGCAGAGAAAACCGGAATCACCATCGAGCGGCGCTTCACCGTTCGCCAGGCCTGGGCTATCGCCGATGGTGACCGACTCAAGCAGGTGTTCTGGAATCTGTGTGAGAACGCGGTCCGCGCCATGAAGAACGGGGGAACGCTGACCGCGGCGGTCGAGCCTCTGGGCGACGATTGGCAGGTCTCGTTCATCGATACCGGAACCGGCATGACGGCGCAGCAGATCGAAAAAATCTTTGAGCCTTTTCAGTCGAACTTTGAAGGCGGAACCGGACTTGGACTAGCTATCGTCTACCAGATCGTGCAAGCCCATGAAGGCAAGGTCTGGGCACGCTCGAAGCCAGGGCAGGGAACCACACTTGTTCTAAGGTTGCGGCGGCTTGACGCTGAGCGTTCGGCCTCCATGCAAAGCCGCGAAAATTCGGCTCGGGCCCTGGTCTCGGCGCCGCCCGTTGCGGCCGCGGCCGGAGGAGGTTCGCGTGGCTAACATTTTGGTCTGCGACGACGAACGCTCCATTTGCGAAATGCTCGACATCTCCTTGCGCCGTGAGGGACACCGCGTGGAGACGGTGCAAGCCGGTCAGACGGCGAAGAACAAGATCGACGGCGCGCTCTACGACGTCATCATCACCGATATCAAGATGCCGAACATCGACGGCATTGAAGTGTTGCGGCACGCCCATCGTGTGTCACCGGACTCCGCTGTCATCCTGATCACTGCGGTCGATGACTATGAGGCTGCCGTGGAAGCCGTAAAAGCCGGGGGCGCCACCGACTATATTCGCAAGAGTCCCGGCTTGGTCGATGAGATCAAACTGGCGATTAACCGTGCGGTCGAGAAATTGAATCTCAGCAAGCAGAATTTCGCGCTGCGCCGCGACGCCGCGACCCGAAATTCCCTGGACAACATCATCGGCTCCAGCGGAGCCATGGAGAAGCTCAAGCAAACGGTTCGGACCGTTGCCTCCACCGCCAGCACGGTGTTGATCCACGGGGAGAGCGGCACGGGTAAAGAACTGGTGGCCCGCGCGGTTCACGTTTGTTCGCCACGAGCCGCCGAGGCCTTCGTTTCCGTCAACTGCGGCGCGTTTCCTGAGACCCTGCTGGAGAGCGAACTCTTTGGATATCTCAAAGGTGCTTTCACCGGAGCCAATCAGAATAAGCGGGGCTTGTTTGAAGTCGCTGACGGCGGCACCATCTTTCTGGATGAGATCAGCGAGATGACGCTGGCCATGCAGGTCAAGCTGCTGCGCGTTCTGCAGGAACGCACGGTGCGTCCGGTGGGCAGCACCGGTGAAATCTCCATTGATGTGCGTGTGATTGCCGCTACCAACCGCGATCTCGACAAAGCGGTGGCTGAAAACGTTTTCCGCGAAGATCTTTATTACCGGTTGAACGTGATTCCCATCCGCGTGCCGCCCTTGCGCGAACGCCGCGAAGACATTCCGCTGTTGGCAAACCATTTCCTGAAAAAGTACGCCAGCGCGGCTGGCCGCAGCATCTTGCGTGTGAATGCGCCCTCGCTGGATTCCCTGTGCGGCTACGAGTGGCCAGGAAACGTGCGGCAACTGGAAAACACCGTCGAACGCGCCGTCGCACTGGAGACTACCGAAGAGTTGCACGTGGAACTTCCCGCGGAGAGGCCGAAAGCGCGCGCCGCTGCGGCTTCGGCTAGCGGAGGGCTGCCCGAACCTGGCTCCGACGTCACCCTGCCTGAAGGCTTAGGCATGGAAACCTACGTGGCGGGCATCGAGCGCTCGCTGCTGCAGAGCGCGCTCAACCAGAGCAATGGTGTGCAGACCAAGGCTGCCGACGTTCTCGGCATTTCATACCGATCGTTCCGGCATTTGATGAAGAAATACGGATTGTGAAGAAGCTCTTAGCCATTAGCTCTTGGCTTTTAGCTGTTTCACTGTGAGATCCAAGAGCTAAGAGCCACTTTTCTTCAACTGCTGTTTCCACCCCAGCACTCGCGCTTTCGCGCCTTCCGCTTCCGCCTCCGGAATCATGCCCTTCTTCTGATACAGCACCGACAAACTGGTGTGTGCCAGCACGTCATCAGGATCGATTTCTGCCAGGCGCTGCGCCACCGCAATGGCGTCATCGTAGCGCTGCAAGTCCTGGAGAGCGCGCGCCAGGCCATGCATGGCTTCGGTAAAGCTGGGATCGGCTCTGAGAGATTCCTGATAGGCGGTGACCGCCTGCTCCAGATGGCCGTCAGCCATCAAGTCGAGCGCGGCGTAGTAGTGATCTTCGGCCTTTTGTCGGGCGTCGGTGTCAGACATTCGTGGAAATCCCAGGCGGAGACTGGATTTTAACATGTCGTGTGATCGCGCTTTCCCCTGAGCCACGAAGTACACGAAGTTCCACTAAGGAATCCTCCGACCGCATTTCCTTCGTGATCCTTCGTGCCCTTCGTGGTTCATGCTTTTCCGCGCTCTTGACCGAGTCGGTATGATGGCTGCATGCGCTACAAGCTCCGTTTTCTGTGGAATGCCACCAAGGGGCACCGCCTGGCTCCGTGGCGAAGTCCGTATCTTCTATGGCGCATCGAGACCTACACGGGCGTCAAAATGACGCAGATCGGCTTCCTGGAATTTTGGGAATTCATGTGGCGCGAGCGCGGAGACCTATGGCGCTTTCTGAAATGGACGGGCGAGATGGAGCGCTATGTCCATCCCAAGCCGAAGAGTTCGTGAGGTCCTCAGCAACAGCGGCAGTGAAAGCGCATGTTCGAAACTTCCCAAAATAGTCAGCGCTCAACCCTTCAGGTCTTGCTCGGGCTTCTGCTGGGAATCGTGATCTGCTTGGTGTGTTTCTTTTTGTCGATCATGCTGGGCTTCGCTGCCGCACTTCACCAGACATGGCTGTATGCGGCGTTCAATGCGATCGGCTTGATTGCGGCGGGCATTGTCGCCCTGCGGCACGCTCGGGAGTCAAGCTATGCCCAGGGTGTGGTGATCGCGCTGTCGCTGGGTTTACTTCTCGATGCGGCCTGCGGAGTCTTTCTTCATTAAGAGTTGGAACTCAGGCGCCTTTTCCGGCGGCCGCAGCCTCACCTAAAAAAATGCTGACTTCGCTGCCTTTGCCGGCGCCGGTAATCTGCGCCGCTGCCGCGCGGTTGGCCACGATCTCGAGGTAGCCCATACTGCCGATGATGCCAAACACTTCTCCCGGCGCGCCCTCGGCGTAGGCTTTGCGAATTTCAGTGATTTCCTTGCCGCCGACGGTGATCTTGAATGTCGCGGACTCCGCAAACAGCGCCGGGGCGTCTTCCGGAGTCACGTTCGTGATCAGGTTGCCGAAGCGGTCGACTTTCAGGACGACCGCGCGCATGCGGCCCTCGCCCGTGGCCTTCGGCCGGGGCGCGGCGAAGCGCACGTAATCTTCAATCTCGTCTCCGAACTTGTGCGAGTCAACTTGCTTTGCCAGGTAAGCAGCTACCGGGGCAAAAATGTCGCGCGCGTGGAATGTATTGCTGACTGGCGTTCGGAAGTAGTGGTCCGACGTAATGTGCCGCACTCGAATGCGCGGCTCCTTGGCGTAAACCATCGAGAGCACGCCATTGTCGGGGGCGACGAAATGATATCCATCACTCGAAGCCAGAATCGGACGCCGCGTGGTACCCACGCCCGGATCCACCACCACCATGTGAATGGTTCCGCTGGGGAAGTACGAATACGACTGTGAGATGGCCAGCGCGCCATCCAGGACATCGAAAGCCTGCACGGCATGGGAGATGTCGACGATCTGCACGTCGGGCACAATGTCGACGATCACGCCCTTCATCGCGCCTACAAAATGGTCGTTGGTTCCAAAATCGGTGGTGAGAGTGATGATCGGATGATAGGCCAACTTTTCCTCACTGGAAGACGAATATAAGACGCAAGAATCCCTGTGCATGCGAAGTTAATTTGCAGGGAACCTGTGCGTCAAGGCACGGAGGTAATGGCCGAATTGTCGCTCTCTCCGTCGGAACTTGCGCACGCCTGCCGGTGTCCAACCAACAGGGACGCATGCCATGTCCACTCCCCCTACGAACCGTTTCGTCGCGTTAGGTTGCACCGGGGCGGTTGTCGCGACGATCTTCGGCGGCGCGCTGGCACCCGATCATCTGCAAAGTCCGATTAGCGTGCTTGTACGAGCAGGCTCTTACATTCTGCTGGTTTTCGGTGTGACCGCATGTGCAACTTACTTAGGATTTCTCGTAAGGGGAGATAGTCGAACCGTCCGCGCCCGGCAGATTGCCCTTCGCACTGCGGCGACCTCGGTATGGCTGCCGCCGTTGCTCTTATTCTCCGAACAGAAGTCAGTGTTCGTCTTAGTGATCTGGGTTGCACTTCTGATCGAAGTAGCTCGGTTGATCGCCTTTGTAAAAAGCGCGATGTTCGACCATGCGCCGCCCCGAGAGTCAGCCGAAGTCGGCGCGTTTTCGGTTTTGAAACAGGACTTTCCCTCCGGGATCACTATTCTTGGCGCGCTCATGATTCAAGGAGCTACCTTCGCCGCCTTCGATGGTCGGGATGTTCTGGCGGGCGTGCTCTATGTAACCGGTACTACGGCGATCGCGTACCGTGTACTGAAGATGTTTCAGGATACGCCCGCCCTGGATGGCCCCACGCTCAAGGAACGGCTTCCGAGTACGCTTCTGACCGCGACATTTCTGATCGTGTTTGCCTGGCTACCATTGATCGTCGGATCCGGCGGTCCGGGAGGGAGCGGAAACT
This sequence comes from uncultured Acidobacteriaceae bacterium, assembly GCA_963731405.1. Lineage (GTDB taxonomy): Bacteria > Acidobacteriota > Terriglobia > Terriglobales > Acidobacteriaceae > Sulfotelmatobacter. Next base: position 235,975 of record CAVSVS010000010.1, read on the forward strand.
CCACGGGAGCGCTCACCAGCGGAGGCCAGCCGCCAGGACAGTCATCTCAAGGAGCCGGCGCTCGCAAGGACAAGCGTAGCCCGAAAGGTGGCGCGACCGCGTTGGCTTGGCTACGAGATCTTTTCAAGCCTGCGGGCACGGATTCGCACGCGAACTCGTTTGCGGTCGCAAGACGCATTCTCGATTCAAGCTTTCCTCAATCGGACGGAAACAGCCGTGGCTTGAAGAGCCTTCAGAACACAAAAATCGCAACGGCTGTCTTCGTCGCTGGACCTGTTTTTGCCGGCGTAGAACTCTATCCGGAAGTCAAGCCGCATACCAGGCTGGTAGCTCCTCCCCTGGAAGGAATCAAGGGATTCGGCGCGGACCGCTCCGATCCGCTGAGCATTCCCTTTGAGGGCGTTTACTGGTTCTGGCGAGGCCCCTCGGATCGGCCGCCGTTGAATTCGGTGGTCATGCACGGCAGTCCGTCGGCACAGTTCTTTCGCTCGACCGACGGTGACGGAATGTCGATGGAGGCGCGGCAGAACCTGGGATTTGCCGTCGATCCAAAGCGCTATGGCGCCATCGAGATTTTCATCCAAAATGTCGATCCCTTTCCCAACACCGTCAGCATTCTGCTGAAGGTAAGAAACACAGCGGTCGCCGGAAATCTCATCCTGTCACTTGGCATGCAAGATGTTTCTACGCCTGTATCAGCAGTCGGTAGCAATCGTTCCGGCAGTCAGATGTTGAGATTTCAGATTCCCAGTGACATCCGCATCGGCAGCTTTGACGAACTGACGGTGAGCTACTACCTGAAAGGAGCGCGCAGCGACAGGAGCGCCCGCATCGCGGTCAATGGATTTCGCCTGGTGCCGCGGGGAGAATAGAAACCTTCTTCCCCTAACGAATTGCCGCGCCGTGCGGCTCCGAGTCCCGCCTACTCGTAGCGCAGCGCTTCAATCGGATTCAGCCGCGATGCTTTCAGCGCAGGGAAGAATCCGGAGACAATCCCCACCAGCGAAAGAATCGTGAACGAGATGATCATCACGCTCAGGGAAGCGTGCAGAAAGATCGCGCCTTCATGGTCGGCCGTCTTGTAAAACTCATCGTAGAGCGGCATGGGAGGAATCGCCCACGTCAGAAATTCGGCAACCGCCATTCCGATCAGCCCGCCGACGAACGTTAGCACCAGGGCTTCCAGCAAGAACTGCACCAGGATGTGCCGCGGCCTTGCTCCAATCGCCTTGCGCAGCCCAATTTCCCGCGTCCGCTCGGTAACTGAGACCAGCATGATATTCATCACGCCGATGCCGCCCACCGCCAGCGTGCAGACCCCAATCAGTCCGAGCACCGCTTGCAGTCCCAGCGAGAAGCCGTTGATCATGGCGCGATCTTCAATGGTGTCCCACTCCGGCGTGGCCTTGTCATCCTTAGGGTCGAAGTGGTGTCGCCGCGCAATCACTTCGCGCACCGCCATGAGCGCCTTCTTATTCAGTTCTGGCGCAGTGGGCTGGATGATGATCTCATCCGGGTCGCGAATGTTTTTAAGATCGCGCATCAACGCAAACGGAATGAACCCGTTCTCATTGTCAGGACCTTGATACATCGAGTCCTGAATCTTGTTGCGCATGGTGCCGATCACTTCAAAATCGATCCCGCCAATGTTGACGCTCTGCCCGACCGCCGGGGCGCCCTGAAAGACTTTTTTCGCGGCGCTATAACCCAGAATCACAACGCGGCGGTGATCAGCGAAATCGCTCTCATTGAAGTAGCGTCCGTCAGCCAGATCGAGTTTACGCATCTGCCCATAGGGCATGTCCACGCCGCGAACCTGTATGGAAACCACGCGCGTGCCGATCTTGAATCCGAAATCGCGGTCGATCTCCCCGCTTACCGCCTTTACGATCGGCACTTCGTCGCGAATTGCTTCGACGTCCTCGAGTTCGTACTTGACGGCTTTGCCGGCGCGCTGTCCGCCAGCCTGCATGCTCGTCTGCCCGGGCCAGATGACGATGACGTTGTTACCCATGTTCAGGAAAGCGTGCAGCACGCATCCGCCCAGGCCTTGTCCATAAGCCAGCAGCAGCACAACCGACACCAGGCCCCACCCGATGCCGAGCATGGTGAGAGCCGAGCGCAAACGATCGCGCATCAGCGACTGCCAGCCTTGCGAAATAAGCTCCTTCAAATACATGGTTTCCAAATGCCCTTCACCACGGAGTCACGGAGTCACAGAGAAAATCACAGATCAAGAAATTCTCCGTGTCTCTGTGCCTCCGTGGTGAAATGCCTTTCTACTGAATATGAATGTCGCCCGAACCGGTGCGCACCCGCAGCAGTTGTCCGCCGCCGTGCACCTTGCCGCGAATCTGTTTGTGGGAATCTCCAACGCGGCCCTGCACGGTCATCTCGATGGGCTCACCCACGTCGACGGTTCCGGAGCTGGTGGAAATATCGGCGTCAAACGCCGCATTCGACGGCAGCTTCACCTGCACGTTGCCGGAGCCGGTATGAATCTCCCATGCACCACTGGGCGTGCCTTCCGCAGTCACATCCCCGCTGCCCGTCTCACCGCGGAATCCGCCATTCACCCCACGAGCGGTGATGTTTCCCGATCCCGTGTGCATGTCGACGTCGCCCGAAGACGCCTCCTCAATCTCAACGTCTCCGCTGCCGGTGCTTCCCCTCACGGTGCCCGAGACCTGCCGCGCCCGAATGTTTCCGGAACCGGTCTGCAGGTGGATCTCGCCCGTCAGGTTGGCTAGCCTCACATCGCCCGATCCGGTCTGCGTGTCCACGTTGCCGTGCGTGCCTTCAATCACCTGGTCCCCAGATCCGCTGCGCGTGCGGACCACGGTATTGGTGGGGACACTAATCTCGTAATCGACTGCGATGTTGCGCAGGTTCACATAGTCAATGTGAATGCTGTTGCCATCCTGGCGGATCGGCGGATGCTGCTCGATCTCGTGGACGTCTGCTTGCCGGTTGCCCATCAGCCAGTGGTCGCCGACATAGATCTTCCCGCGGATCACCACCGATCCGGTGGATCCGGCGCGCACCGTTACGTCGCCGGAGCGAGTCAGCACCTCAAGATCGACCGGGCCGCTGACCTGCAATGTTTTTTCGAAATTGCCCTGGGGCGTCGACGCGAAAACCATCGTCGATGCAAGAATCACGACCAGCGCGATCGCCAACGTCGCAACAGCAGATCGGCCGGACACGGAGATTGGAGAGAGCAAGCGTCTGTTATTCATAGCGTAGTGACTCCACGGGGGTCATATCCGCGGCGCGCTGGGCGGGATACATGCCCGCGGTCACGGTAATCAATGAAAGTGTCAAAATCGAAGCGACGATCGAAATCCAGGAAACGATCGGATGTGGAACGAAGTCGGGAAGAGGCAGCGCTTGCAGCCCGGAGCAAATGCCAATTCCCGCCGTCAGCCCCAGAATCCCGCTAGCCACCGTTAACATTGCCGACTCTGCAAAAAACTGCCGCAGGATGTCGCGCTTGGTGGCGCCCATTGCCTTGCGAGTGCCAATCTCGCGCGTGCGCTCGGTCACCGATACCAGCATGATGTTCATCACGCCGATCCCACCCAGGCACAGCGTCACAATGGCGACGCAGCCGAAGAAAATCGTGACCACGCCAAAGATCTTGTCCAGCATCTTGGCGCCGTCCATGGTGTCCCAGATGAACAAAGCGTCTTTATCGAGAGCGTCGAAGTGGTGAACTCGCGCCAGTGCGTTTCGGACCTGCAGGACCGCCGCCTCGTGCTCTTCGGGATCGCCCACTTCAAAGACGATGTCATCCAGATATCCACGCGTGATTCCCGCGCCCTTCTTGGTCGGTGGCGGAAAGTCGCGGGATACGGCGGAATATGGCGCGAACAAGTAGTCGTTGTCAGGGCCGCTGTAATTGGAATTCTGTTTCTTCTCCTGCAGAACTCCAATCACGAGATAGGGAACGCTCTGCACCAGAACACTTGCGCCGATTGCGGGTTGTCCCGGAAACAGTTGCCGGTACGCTTTCGACCCCAAGACCAGCACGCGCCGGCCTTCGCGCTCGTCATCGTCGGAAATCAGCCGCCCTTCGGAAATCTGCAGCGAGCGAAAATCCTGATACGAGGGCCACATGCCAACCACACCGCGGTTGGCCAGATTGTATTGGCTGACTTCCGGGATCGTCCGCCGTAATTCCGGGCTGACATTCCTGACCAGATAGCACTCACTGCGAATCAACTCAGCGTCATCCACATGTAGCTGAATCTCTCTACCCGCCGCCCGTCCCCCCACCTGCGAACTGGTACGCCCGCCCCACATGATGACCAGGTCCTTGCCCAACGTCTGCATGTGTTTCTTTTGATCGACGCTGAAGCCGCGCCCCAGCCCCACCAGGATGATCACCGAAGCAATCCCCCACACGATGCCAAACATCGTGAGGAAGGTTCGCATCTTGTGGGCTCGGAAAGTGGCGAGCGCCTGGCGCAGGATTTCGGAGAGTGTCATAACGATCCCTAAAAGACAACCGGCTTCCGGCTCTCGGCTTCCGGTATACGGATAAGCGCTTTGAACCGGAAGCCGGATGCCGGAAGCCGGCAACCGCCTTACTGCAGTACGACCTGATCGCCTTCCTTCAGCCCGCTCAGCACTTCGGTCTTCGCGCCGTTGGAAATTCCAATGTTGACGGCAACTTTGTCCTTGCCTTCTTTGCCCTTCGGATTCGGAATTTCGACAGAGGCTTTTTTGTCCTTGTCGTACAGGATCGCGCCTTCAGGAATCTGCAGCACGTTCTTGTGTTCTTCGAGGATGATTTCCGCGTTGGCGGTCATTTCGGCCTTGAGTTCGCCGCCCGGATTCTGAATCGAAACGCGCACTTCGAAGGTGGTGACGTTATCTTTCTCCACGCCCATTGGAGAAATCTTGGTCACCTTGCCGTCGAAGGTCTTGTCTTTGAACGACTCGACCTTGATGCGGGCGCGTTGCCCGAGATACACCTTGCCGATGTCGCTCTCGTCAACCTTGCCTTTCACATACACTTCGCTGGTATCGCCCAGCGTCATCACCAGGGTGGCCGAGGATCCCAACACCAGGATCGAGCTGACCGCGTCGCCCATCTGCACATCGCGCGACAGGACAATGCCGTCGATCGGCGAGATGATGTCGGTGTAGCTGAGCTGTTCTTCCAGCTGTTTCAGATTCGCTTCGTCCTGCGCCACGTTGGCCTGAGATTGCGCAATCTTGGCCTTCAGCACGGTAACCTGCGCCTTCGACACGTTCTGCTTGTTCAGCGCCATCTCGTAGTTCTTCTCGGCATCGTCGAGCGCCGAAGCGGAAACCACGCCATCCTTCGCCATGCTCGTTGCTCGGTCGTAAGCACGCTTCAGCACCGGCACATCGGGACCTTCCGCATCGACCTTGGCGCGCTCGAAGTCAGCTTGCGAGCTTTTCAGGTTGGCCTCCGCAGCTTCCAGGCCGGCCTTGGATTGCTCCACCTGCGCTTCAATCTCGATCTTGTCCAGTTGAGCCAGGAGTTGTCCCTTCTTGACGCGATCGCCGTAATCGACCAGGAGCTTCTTCACAATGCCGCTGGCTTTCGATTTCACTTCGACCTTGGTGATTGGCGTAACCTTGCCGGTCGCGACCACACTCTTGGCGAGATCGCCTTTTTCCACTTTGGCGAGTTTCGACGGATCAATCTTGGTTCCGCCACGCGTCGCCGCGAACACTCCACCTGCAATCAGCAGAACGATGACAGCTACCACGCTGCCCCAAATAATCAGTTTGCGACGCTTCTTCTTATTATTCCCGTTACCGTTCACAACGCCTCCTGTAGATACCGCCAAGTGGAGATTGGGAGCCATTCCGCTGCCCTCACCCCTATGTACGCGGCCCAACTTACTTTTGTTCCTGCGATCTCGAAACTATTTTGCTTTTCTACCTGGACTCGAAGAGACCGACCCTGCCGCTAACCCATCTGCCGCCTGTCAGTTAGACCCATGACCTTCTAAAAGGATAGCGGATCGTGACTCGGAATTTTGTGACCCCACGCACCTCTGATTTAGTGCTCCGATTTAGTGCCGCGCGAGCAGTCCATGTGGGGACAGCCGCCATCGGCTGTCCGTCGAGCGCAGCTCGACTTATTTTTGACCTTGGACATGCTGCCGTGTCAAAACATCGGGCCTTCGCCCTGAGGCCAGCCGATGCGGCTCTTTCCACAACCTGCCGCCCGAGCAACCGCCTTTAAAATGTTAGAATTACGGTTTCATGATTGCCTTTGTGCTGCTCCGGGTATTTCTGATCCTTCTCCTGGTGGCGGCCAACGCCTTCTTCGCGGCAGCTGAATTCTCCCTGGTGAGCGTGCGAGATACGCGCATCCAGCAACTCATCGCATCGGGGCGCATTGGTGCGCGTATCGTGCAGCGCCTGCATAGCCATCTCGACGAAGTCGTCAATGGCGTCCAGCTTGGAATCACCATGGTCAGCCTCACCCTTGGCTGGATCGGCGAGCCTATGGTCGCCCGCCTCGTGGAGAGCATGCGCTTCGTCCAAGAGGTGCCCCACGCGGCTGTGTATGCCCATACGATTGCCATCGGGATCGCCTTCAGCCTGATCACCTACATGCATGTGATTCTCGGCGAGTTGGTGCCGAAGACCCTCGCCCTGCAGCGCGCGGAGCAGGTCGCCCTCGCGGTCGCCGCTCCCATGGAGGCTTTCCTCACTATCACGCGCCCGTTGCTGTTCTTCATGCGACGCTCGGGCGGCCTGGTACTGAAGTTATTTGGCGCGCAGCTGGCCCGCCGCGGAGGCGCCGTTCACTCTCCCGACGAACTCAAACTGATTGTGACTGCCAGCCGCCAGTTCGGCCAGATTCCCGAGTTCCAGGAAGAGATGATTCATAGCGCTATTGAACTCGACAGCATCACGGTTCGCGAGGTCATGGTCCCTCGCCCTGACATTTTTTCCTTGCCTTCCGATCTGCAGCTCGACGAAGCCTTAGCGCGAGTTGTGGAGGGCCAGCACTCGCGCATTCCGGTGTACGATCCACAGCGCGGCCCCGAACACCTCGTCGGGGTGCTCTATTACAAAGATCTTATGCGCTGGATGCGTCTGCGGCTGAGTAACCTGGGTCAGTCCACCTCCACTCGCATTTCCCGCATGCAAATTGGCCAGATCATGCACGACGTGCTCGTGGTTCCTGAGACTAAGGTCTTGGCCGAGTTACTGGCCGAGTTCAAAGATCGCCGCCGCCACTTGGCGGTCGTCGTGGATGAATTTGGCTCAACCGCCGGCGTCATCACCGTCGAGGACGTTTTGGAACAGCTAGTCGGCAACATCGAGGATGAATTCGACGTGGCCCCCAAAGCTCCCGCACTCGAAGATGAGTCGGTCCTGGTTCTCGAAGGCTCGGTAAACATTCGCGACCTGGAAACCGAGTATGGCCTGACACTACCTCGCGACGCCGGCTTTGAAACTCTGGCGGGATTCATCCTCGCCCGCCTGCAGCGCATCCCAGCCTATCGCGACTCGTTCGAATACGATGGCCGCCGCTACACCGTGGAACAGTTGGAAGGCCACCGCATCGCCATGGTAAGAATCGAAAAGACCGCGAAGGCAGAAGGTGAAGCCGAAGCTGCAAGGCAAGGCGGAGACTGATGGGCATGCCGGTCGCGAGGAATAATCCAAAGTGTTGTCATCCTGAGCGAAGCACGATGGCAAGGGAAGCGAGTTGTCGCGCGCAGTCGAAGGATCCCTACGCGGCGGGCACTCTTTTCCGTCACGGCAAGGCGTTCTCTCCGTGCAGCTGGTGGTCCGCAGCTGACTCACCGAAACTCCCAGACAAAATCGAGGCCGCGTCGAACGGCAAGGGATCCTTCGACTCCCCGCGCTCATTCGAGCCCGCTGCGCTCAGGATGACAACTTGGCGGAGAACTGACCCCTGAGAACTGTCCTCCAACGCGTCCTCTACACCCTGCCCGTCATCTGGCTCGTAGTGAGCCTTGTCTTTCTGCTAATTCACCTCGTCCCTGGCGATCCAATCGCCCAGATGCTCGGCGAAGGCGCCCCGGCTGCCGATATCGCGGCCACTCGTCACGCCTATGGCCTCGACGTTCCGTTGGGAGAGCAATATTTCCACTACTGGAAAGGCGTGTTGCACGGCGATCTCGGCCGCTCCATTCGCTACAACCAGACCGTCACCAAGCTGATCGCCCAGCGCTATCCCTACACGCTCCGTCTCACCTTGGCGTCCTTATTTGTAGCGATCCTGCTGTCGATCCCGGCTGGAGTCAGGTCGGCGCGCCGCCGCAATCGCTGGGACGACCGCCTGCTTTCCGTCGTCAGCCTCTTCGGCCTGTCGTTCCCCAACTTCGCACTAGGCCCAATCCTAATCTTGTTGTTTGCGATCAAGGCAGGATGGCTCCCTGTTTCAGGCGCAGGCTCCTTCGCCAATCTCGTGCTGCCCGCGCTGACCATGGGCGGCGCGCTCGCCGCCATCCTTACCCGCATGGTGCGCACGTCGATGCTGGAAGAATTAAGTCAGGACTACATCCGCACCGCCCGCGCCAAGGGATTACCGGAACGCACCGTCGTCTATCGCCACGCCTTGCGCAATGCCATGATTCCGGTGCTGACCGTTCTCGGCCTGCAGTTCGGAGCACTGCTCGCCGGCGCCATCGTGACCGAGAAGATTTTCTCCTGGCCCGGTATCGGCCGCCTCACCGTCGACGCCATTTCCGCCCGCGACTACTTCCTGGTGCAAGGTTGCATCCTGGCCATCGGCCTAACCTATGTCGGTGTAAACTTTCTGACGGATGTGCTGTATTCCGTCGCGAACCCGCGGATCCGACAGTGACCCTGATCGCGAGGTTTCCAGGCGCCGTATAGAAGAGCTTCAAACATTGACATGGGGCCACGTTTGGCGTACATTGTACGTACTGCGTACGTAAAATGTACGTACGGAAGGAGCTTATGCCTTCGACTGCCGCCAAGAAAAAACGCACCGAGCGCTTCAATGTTCGCCTCAGCGAACGCGAAGCCAGGCTTATTCGGCTTGGGGCGGAGCAGTTGGGTGTCAACGTCACAAACTTCATCCTGGAAAGTGCCTGCGTGCGAGCGGCCCAGGAGATTGCCGAAGCCCGGCATTTCGAACTTAGTTCCAAGGACTGGCAAAGGTTCACCGAGGCTCTCGACCGCCCGGTCAAGATGAAACCCCGGCTTAAAAGACTCTTTGGGGAATCCACAGCCCTTGAATAAAGCTGATGCCCCAGCACACAGTCCCGCTCTCAAAGGTAGAAACAATCTCAGAGTCCCATGACCTGAGCACCTTCGATTGTGGTGCTCATCCTTCGCTAAACGACTGGCTGAAGCGTTTCGCTCTTACGAATCAACAAAACGAATCGGCCCGAACCTATGTCGTGCACCGCAACGGCTCGGTAGTCGGCTACTATTCCATTTCTGCCGGGAGTGTTGCAATCGGAGAATCGCCCTACCGGATTGCAAAAGGGCTCGCTCGTCATCCGATCCCGGTCATCTTGCTGGCAAGGCTGGCCGTTGATAAGAGTGAAGCGGGAAAAGGTCTCGGAAAAGCCCTACTAAAGGACGCGCTGGTCAGAATCGCCAGCGCTGCTGACATTGTGGGCGCCCGTGCCGTACTCGTTCACGCGATTGACGAGCAAGCAAGAAAGTTTTATGAGCACTTTGACTTCGAGTCCTCGCCGATCCACGAACTGCAATTAATGCTGCTGATGAAAGATCTGCGGAAAGCACTGGAAGGATAGGCTAGACTCTCGGCTGCCGATGTCGATGACGGCTGGCGGGGACTGGGCGTCCCCGCCTCCCGTCCAATCGCCTTACGCTGCCTGCATTACTTTCTTCATCCGTTCTTCCATATCTTTGGGCGCCACATCTTCCACGTGCGTGGCTATGCCCCACAGATGTCCAAACGGATCTTGCAGGAAGCCGGAGCGGTCTCCGTAGAACTGGTCTTGCACCGGCTTCAGAATTTTCGCACCCTCGGCAGCCGCGCGTTCGACCACGCGATCCACGTCGGGAAGGTAGACATAGAGGCTAACCGGGCTCGCGCCGATAGTGGCCGCGCTCGTGTGTCCCTGCCCCATGCTGGGATTCTCGTCGGCCAGCATGATGTGCGAATTGCCGATCTTCAGTTCGGCGTGCCCGATCTTTCCATCGGGGCCATTCATCCGAAACAGCTCCGTTGCCCCGAACACTTTTTTGTAATAGTCGATTGCCCGGGCAGCGTCCCGGATAACGAGGTATGGCGTAACCGAATTGTAGTCCTTGGGAATGTAAGAGACTTTACTCATGATTTTTCTCCTCAAAATGTAGGTTGAAAGTTGAGGGTTAAGCGGCGCAATGTGGACCGGCGACGCGGTCCCGACACTCCTATTATCAGAACACAATCGACGAATGATCTCAACCCCCGGTAGCCGCAATCTAGCAACTCCTTTTATCAGGAGTGTTAGACGTTTTCGCGCCAATGGATTAGCTAAACTCGTATTTCTGAGATGCGTTGATTCTTCCGCCAAGCTAATGCGTTTGTGGAAGAACCATGTGAATCGTTTGCAACCAAGTCTCCACCAGTTTTGGCCACCCCGTGACCGGAAGATCCGTGCGCCGCAGGCCGTAGCCGTGTCCCCCGTTTGCGTAAATGTGCATTTCCGCGGGCACTTTGGCGTTCTTCAGCGCCAGGAAATAAACCGTCGAATTCTCGACATGCACCGGATCGTCTTCAGCCTGAACAATGAAAGATGGCGGAGTCTTCTCCGTGACGTTAATCTCTGGATTCGCCGCGAAATTTTGCTCTGAGAGTGCCAGGTATCCGGGATAAACGATCACCGCGAAATCCGGGCGGCAACTGACCTTGTCCGCGCTATCGACCAGGTCGTAAAGGCGCTTGTCGAAGTGCGTGCTGAGTGCGGCCGACAGGTGCGCGCCCGCCGAGAAGCCGAGCACTCCAATCCGGTTTGGATCGAGGTGCCACTCGATCGCGTGAGAACGAACGATCCCTAGCGCTCGTTGCGCGTCCTGCAGCGCCGCCGCGGATTTCGGATATGGCCCCGAACCAGGCACGCGGTACTTCACCAGAATGCATGTGACGTCGATGGAGTTGAGCCAATCACACACTTCAGTGCCTTCCAGATCGATAGCCAGGATCCGGTAAGCGCCCCCGGGAAAGACCACCACCGCGGCGCCTGTGTTCTTTTCTTTGGGCGAATACACCGTCAGGGTTGGCGTCGAAACGTTGCCGAGGCGGATGACTGGCTTGCCCGCAATCACGTTATCTTTGGCAGTCGTGGTATCGATCTCAGCTGCGGGATTGGGCTGAGCGCCGGGCGCCCCGCGCGGCCAGAGATCCATTGTCAGATGACCGGGAGCGGGTTGCCATGCAGGTTTTTGTGCAAACAGTGCAGTAGAAAGCAGCATCGCTGCAGCGAGAAAAGATAAACGGCGCATTGATCAGAGCCTCGTGAATCAAAAGTGGGTTCGCGCCGAAGATGATGTCAGTCGCCGCCCCTTTTGCGCAAGAGCTCGTTATAAGATTGATCTTCAATCCATGTCCACCGCCGCCATTTCATTTCGACGCCGAGTCGCCGGGAACGCCCGGCACAATCCACTCGCGGCCATCGGCGTATTGCTGATCGTGCTCTTCGTCGTCTTCGCGTTGTTCGCACCTTGGATCGCTCCGCAAGATCCTGCCGCGATCCAGTTGCCCACACGCCTCGATCCCCCTTCGGCGGCGCACTGGTTCGGCACCGACGAACTCGGACGCGACATTCTCTCTCGCGTCGTCTATGGAGCCCGTATTTCCATGCTGGTGGGTAGTTGTGTTGTGCTCACGTCACTTGCCCTCGGGCTCATTATCGGCTCCATCGCCGGATACTACGGCGGAGCCATCGACCGCTTCGTCAACGTCGTCCTGATGAACGCGTTTCTATCTTTCCCCGGAATCTTGCTCGCGATCGCTTTTATCGCTTTCCGAGGTCCCGGCATTTTCAACCTCGTTCTCGCTCTCTCGCTCGGCGGATGGGTTGGATACGCGCGCCTCGTCCGTGGACAAGTTCTCGCCGCCCGCGAACGCGAATTCGTGGAAGCCGCCCGCGCTCTGGGCGCCAGCGATCTGCGCATCATCGTTCGCCACATTCTGCCGAACATCATTCAGCCCGTTGTGGTTCAGGCTGCCATCGGAATGGCCGGAGCCATCCTCGCCGAAGCCACCATGAGTTTTCTCGGGCTCGGCGTTCCTCCTCCAACCGCGAGTTGGGGAGCCATGCTCAACGATGGTCGCGCGCATCTCTTCGATGCCCCGCATCTGGTCCTGTTCCCCGCGCTTGCCGTGATGCTGGCTGTCCTGAGCTTCAACTTCATCGGCGACGCCCTTCGGGATTACCTCGATCCTCGCTCCCGCATCGAAGCCGGTTTATAGTAACCGCCTCGAATGCCGCGCTGGGCAGGGCTTTGTAGCAATCTCGTTGAACTTTCGTAATCCCGCTGGCTATCTCGTTTGACATCAGCAAACTAAGATCTGCGCAACATTTCTTGACGCACCGTGTTTCTTCTCCCTGTGGCCACAACCGCAACAGAAAACAAAATAAGACCCAAGGAGAACTTTTATGACGAGCCAGTTGAAGAATTCTTTGTTGAGCGCGGTCCTCGTGATGTTGGCGATGCCCGTGGTGGCCCAGAGTGCTTCGCCTGTTCCGGCGCCGAGAAGCGAAGTGGGACAGCGCCAGGAAAACCAGCAGGATCGGATTGCGCAAGGCGTCAAGAGCGGCCAGTTAACTGCCGGTGAGACCACCCACCTGGAGAAGAATCAGGCGCGCATCAACCGTCAGATTCATCAAGAGCGCAAGGAGAATGGCGGAAAGCTGACTCCGCAAGAACGCGCTCAAATCAATCACGAGCAGAACCACCAATCGAAGCAGATCTACCGCGCGAAACACAACGGCGCCCGCCAGTAACGAGCCATCAGGGAAAAGCAGCAGAAGAAGTACCGCAGCGCCTCTGGATAAACCGGGGGCGTTTTGCTTTCCCCGAACCTCGGAAATCGCTGGCGTGCCGGCAACCCTTCTGCCAGAATCCAAGGGAACCACGACCGATTGCGCGACCAGGAGGATGGCCATCGCTGCCAGCACGCACTCCGCAGTCTCTGCCTCAGGCCACGCGCACGATGCTGCGGCGTCGGTTCGCCCCGATCAGTTTGCCGCCATCTACGATGAGCAGTGCGAAATCTGCCAGGCGTTCGTTTCCTGGTTGAAGCTCCTCGACCGCCATGGGAAAGTTTCGGCCGTCCCGATCGCTCCCGAGTTGCTAGCCGCGATTCACCCCAGCTTGCAACTCGATGCGTGTTTGCGCGAGCTCCACGTAGTCACGCCCCAGGGCGACGTCCGCCGCGGATGGGACGCTGTTGCAGAGTTGGCGCGCCTGTTTCCGGCCACATTCCTGATTGGCTGGCTCGGCGGCGTCCCTCCCTTCAGTTGGTTGGGCCGTGCAGCCTACCGCTTTGTTGCGCGCAACCGTTATGCGGTCAGTAAGTGCCGTGGCGGAGCTTGCCGGGTGGCGCGTCCCGACGAGGTGAAGCAGAAGTCATTTTTCGGAACTTTCTGGAGTTGTTACCTGATCGGCCTATTGATTCGCTTGCCACTGATCGCGGGTGCGGGAGCGAGCGACATGATCGGACAGCTCAGCGCCCACATTCGCACCTTTCGCCGCCGCATTGATTTTCCCGGCGGCAAACTGACCGTCTTGTTCCTCGGGGGTTTTCCGTGCGATGTGGTCCCTCTCCTTTTCGGCGAATTGTTTACCGCGATTCTCTACGATGGAGTTTTGATCGATCCCGGCTCACCGCGCATGCGCCGTTCGCTGGCCCGTCATCTGCGACGGATGCCGCCGGGTACCGTTCGCGCAGTTGCGGCCACGCATCATCACGAAGAGCACGTGGGAAACCTGAACTGGGCTGCGCGTACCACCGCAACGCCGCTCTATCTTTCTTCCGACACGGCTCGACTGCTCGCGTCTCCATGGCGACTGCCCTGGGTGCGGGCTGCCATCATTGGTCAACCCGAGGCGCTTCGGCCTCCCTTCGAGATTCTCAAAGACGACATCCAGACGAAGCACGGGCATCTGGAAGTCATTGCAACTCCCGGGCACTGCGATGACCACATTGTGTTTTACGATCGCAGTGAGAAAGTCCTGATTGCCGGCGATGCCTTCATGGGCAGCTACTTCGCTACTCCAAACGCCGATGTCGACAGCTGTACGTGGATTGACACTCTGGAGCGTCTTCTGACCCTCGACATCGAAGTTCTCGTCGAGGGGCATGGCCACGTTCACACCTTGCGTCCGGATTTTCCGGAAATCTCAGGAGTCATCATCAGGGAAGACCCTCGCGAGGCGCTGCACAAGAAGTTCCAGTATCTTGTGTGGTTGCGCCAGCAGATTGAATCCGGACAGCGAGAAGGGCTCGCTCCCTGTGCCGTCGAAGCTACGTGCTTTCCGTGGGGCCGCGCGCGCTCTTGGGAGAGCTTTTCCAGGAACGAACTGATCCGCGTTCTCAGCCTGGGACATTTCTCGCGCTCGGAGCTAGTGCGGAGCTTTGTGCGCGAAGAACACGCCCAGGTTGTTCCCACCGTCTATCAGGCGCGCCTGCACCACCCTGCGGGCAACGATCCAGCTTCGACGCCGAAGCGTTCCTAAAGGCCCCAAGTCCATGAAACGATGGCAAATCGTCTCCTTGACATAAATTGCATATTGCAATATAAATATTGCGAGTTGGAATAGAGAAACAACGAGGCGTGGCCGGTGAAGCTCGGCGAAAAAATCCGCTACCTGCGTGAAGTAGAAGGCTCCTTGCGCGGGCTGGGGCGTCCTATGACGCAGCTCGAATTAGTGCGCGCCATTCGCCAAGAGTTGGGCAAGAGGCGCGGCGCCAAGGGGGCATCCATCAGCCAGTCCTATCTTTCGCAGATTGAAAACGGCGCCCGCCCGCACATGACGCAATCTTCCCGCGCGCTGCTGGCGAAGTTTTTCAAGGTGCATCCCGGCTTTCTTGTGGACGACCCGGACGGCTATCACACGGAATTGGCTTCTGACTTGCGCACGACCGAAGGACAGCTCGACGTTTGGCTGCTGCAAGGTTCCGAGCGTTTTGCCAGTGATCCTGAGGTTAGCAACGTGTTGATCAAAGCTGCGCGCGAGAAAGATACGCGGCGCAGTTTTTTGCTCTTGGGTGCCATTCTCGAAACGCCGGGATTGGCCGACCGCCTGCTGGAGGCTCTGCGGCCCCAGTCGGGGGCGAGTAACGGTAAACCTGGCCGGGCCACGAGTAAGCATGAGGAAGAGAGGCGAATCCGATGACTTCGACAGGGTTCAGCTGGTCAGATTTCTATCTGATTTGTTTCGCGGTCGGTTTCTGCTTCAGTTTCTTTTCGTTTGTGTTGGGAGGATCGCGCGTGGGCCGCCTGCACCTCCCGCACTTTCACGGACACAGCGTCGCCCACA
The DNA here is from genome assembly GCA_963731405.1 of uncultured Acidobacteriaceae bacterium. Taxonomy (GTDB): domain Bacteria; phylum Acidobacteriota; class Terriglobia; order Terriglobales; family Acidobacteriaceae; genus Sulfotelmatobacter. The sequence continues at coordinate 251,476 of CAVSVS010000010.1, forward strand.
TGCCGTCTGCGCACGCTCCCGTCGCGCATGCTCCGGCTGCAGGTGGACACGGGTCGAACTCGCCGGCATCAGACGGGGGCGCCCGTGCGCCGCGCAGCACGAGCGTTTCGCCTTTCAACCCGCCAGTCGTCGCGGCTTTCTTAGCGTGGTTTGGCGGCACCGGCTATCTGTTGACTCGATTTTCGGCCGTCTGGGTTGGCTTAGGTTTGCTGGCGTCGGTGGGAAGCGGTCTCGTCGGCGGAGGAATCATTTTTCTGTTCCTCAGCAAGATCCTGATCTCGGACCAGGAGTTTCTCGATCCTGCCGACTTCGAGATGGTCGGTGTGTTGGGAAAACTCTCCGTGCCGATTCGCATAGGAGGCACGGGCGAACTGATCTACTCGCAGGCCGGTACTCGTCGCGTTTGCGGGGCACGCAGTGAGAGTGGCGAAGCCATCGCCAAAGGAACCGAAGTCGTCGTCACGCGCTACGAAAAGGGAATTGCCTACGTCCGCTTGTGGAGCGAGATGTCAGGCGAGGCGGACGAAACCACCGCTGCGACTCAATAAAGCCGTCTGTCTTTCGTGATTGATCGGGATTCCCGGAGATTCCATGAATCGAGACTGGTTCAAACCGCTGGTGGCGCTGATGTGGCTGATGCTCGTGTTTTCCGCCGCGAGTTATTGGCAGGCATGGGATCAGCTGCCTAACCGTATGGCGGTTCACTTTGACGCCAACTGGCAGCCCAATGGATACACCTCGCGCGAAGGAGCAGTCATGCTGGGCCTCGGGATCATGGCGGTCATGCTCGTGCTTTTTTCGCTCGCGGCGTTGATCGCGCGGGCGCTCAAGCCGAGCGCATCCTGGCCAATTCTTTTGATTTCGTATGTGGTGCTGGGGGTTTGCTGGTACGGGAACCATTCGATCCTAAATTTCAATTTGCATTCCGAGCCGGTCCATTCCGAGTTGATGGGCCCAATCTCCCCGGCAATTCGTAACTCAGACGGACGATCCGTTCTTCAATCGCATTTGTAACAGGAGGCGTTATGTTCGAAGGCGTTTCACATATTGCTGAGATCTGGATCTTTGTTGCACTGGGGGTGATGGTCATTCTCTTTTTGATCAGCGGAATGGCCCGGCTCTATCGCAAAGCTGGTCCCCACGAAGCACTCATTGTGTACGGACTAGGCGGCACGCGCATCGTGAAGGGGCACGGCTCGGTTGTGCTGCCGATGGTGCAAGTTTGTCGCGGCCTGTCACTCGAACTGATGTCGTTCGATGTAGCGCCGCAACAGGATCTCTACACCAAACAGGGCGTGGCCGTCACCGTCGAGGCCGTCGCACAAATCAAAGTGAAGTCCGACGATGAGTCCATTCGTACCGCTGCCGAACAATTCCTTACCAAGACGCCTCAGGAGCGCGAAGGCCTGATCCGCCTGGTGATGGAAGGCCATCTCCGCGGCATCATCGGCCAGCTCACGGTGGAAGAAATCGTGAAGCAACCCGAAATGGTTTCGGACCGTATGCGTTCCACTTGCGCCGACGACATGAACAAGATGGGGCTGGAAGTCATTTCCTTCACTATCAAGGAAGTGCGCGACAAGAACGAATACATCACCAACATGGGCCGGCCCGACGTGGCTCGCATCAAGCGCGACGCCGACGTGGCGGCGGCCGAAGCTGATCGCGATACGGCAATCAAGCGTGCTCTGGCAACGCGGGAATCGGCAGTGGCACGGGCCCAGGCCGATCAGGAACGTGTTCTCGCTGAAACGTTGTCTCTTGCTAAACAAGCCGAGGCGCAGCGCGATCTGGAAGTGAAGAAAGCGCAATTTCTGGAAGTCACCAAGCGCCAGCAGGCGCAGGCCGATAAGGCTTATGACATCCAGACCAACATCATGCAGCAGCAAGTGATTGCTGAGCAGGTGAAGGTGCAGCAGATCGAGAAAGAACAACAAGTCAAAGTGCAAGAGGCGGAAATCAACCGGCGCGAAAAAGAACTGATCGCAACCGTTTTGAAGGGCGCTGAGATCGAGCGTCAGCGTATTGAGACTCTGGCCGCGGCCGAGAAGCAACGCCTCATCGCGGAAGCAGAGGGGCAAGCCTCTTCGATCCGCGCGCAGGGCGAGGCCGAAGCCGAGATCATCTTCAAGAAAGGTGACGCCGAAGCCCGTGCCATGAACGTGAAGGCCGAGGCTTTCCAGGAATACAACCAGGCGGCAGTCATCGACCGGCTGTTCGCCAGCATGCCGGAAATCGTGAAGGCCTTGGCCGCTCCGCTCGCCAACGTCGACAAGATCACCATCGTCTCTACCGGCAATGGCGATGCTTCGGGGATGAACAAGATCACCGGCGACATCACCAAGATGGCGGCGCAAGTGCCCGCGTTGTTCGAGACGCTTTCGGGCATGCCTCTGTCCGAGTTGCTGGGCAAAGTACGTCAGATCGGCGACAAAACCCTGAAGCCGGGCGATGCGCCGAAGGCCTAAGCGAGGGGTGCGGGAACGAACCGGGGTTCGTTCCCGCCTTTGAGTATGAGGCTTTCGACTTCCGGTTCTCGCGGACAGGTCAAACGTGCCGCCGAAAGCCGGGAAGCGGAAGCCTTCAGAAATATGACGGCACCAACGGCGAGTTGACGAAGCGAGATTGATCCGTCACCCATTCGGGGTGGCTAGAAGCTAGAAGCTAGAAGCTGCAAGCAAAAAGGAGTCCATCATGGCATTACTAGAGCGCGTTTCCACACTAGTCCGAGCAAACCTCAACGACCTCATCGACAAGGCCGAGGAACCAGAGAAAATGATCAAGCAGGTCATTCTCGACATGCAGAACCAGCTTCTGCAGGTCAAGACGCAGGTCGCGATCGCCATCGCCGACCAGCACCTGCTCGAAAAAAAGCAGAAGGAAAATGAAGACAAAGTCGCCGAGTGGATGCGCAAGGCCGAACTGTCGGTCGACAAGAAACAGGACGACCTGGCCCGTGCATCGCTGTTGCGCGTGGAAAGCTATCGCGAACTGAGCGAGAACTTTACGCAACAAGTCTCTGACCAGAAGGCACAGGTGGAGAACCTGAAGTCTGCTCTACGCCAGCTGGAGCAGAAGTTGACCGAAGCGCAGGCCAAGGCCGACGTTCTGATTGCGCAGAATCGCCGGGCCCGTGCTGTGGGCAAGGCCAGCGACGCTCGCCTGGCGTCGGGCGACGGCTCGAAAACCGCTGCCTTCGATCGCATGAAGCGAAAAGTCGCGCACTCGGAGGCCGTAAGCCAGGCCAAGGCGGAAATCGCCGGCGACAATCTCGACGACCGCCTGGCCGCGCTCGAAAAAGAAGACCGCATCGAGCAGTTGCTGGCCGACCTAAAGTCGAAACGCGGAGCATAACGGCTTCGTTCACGGCAGGCTCATACCGCGTCTTGCGGGCCCCTAGTACCTGAGCCCAAAGGAGGTTCTGTGGTCGGTCGTAGGGAACGTTTGTTTATCGCGATTGGTTCATTGGCCTTGGGGTTGGCCATTGCGCTGCATCTTCAGACCCATGGAAACCTGGCCCATTTCGGCAGTGGATTCCTATTGGGCGTTTCGATCGCACTGTTGATCCTTGGCTTGACGCAGCTTTCGCGCGGCGTTTTCCGATGATGAGAAGAATTCCAACGCCGGCTAGCGCGCGATGGTCCAGTCCTCGAGTTTTAACTGTTTCACGCGCTGAAAGACACGATCGTGTGTAACCAGCACCACCGCTGCTGCGAGGGCTTGAGCAGCGATCATCATGTCCATATTGCCCATGGGTGCGCCCGCGTCCTCCAACGCACTGCGCAGAATCGCGTACTGCTGCGCCGCGCTGGAATCCCACAGAAGGATATCTACGCGCAGCAAAAACTCATCGACCGCCAGCTTTAGCCGCGCGGCTTCGGGCTTGCGGGTAACTCCGAATCGTAGTTCGGCCTCGGTCATGACTGAAATGCCAACGTCCGTGATTGGTACCCTTAACAGTTTTTCTCGCACGCGTGGAACGTTGCCCTTGATGACATAGCTGGCCATGTTCGTGTCGAGCAGGTAGCGCACTGACATTAGAAAAGGTTCCGCTTTTGCGGTGGCGTGTCGCGTCGGCTCGTCAGGAAGTCTTTCGGAATATCGAGGCTGTCGACGAGATCGAAGAAGTCCTGCCAGGATTCCGGCCGGCGTGAAAGGATGACGTCGCCGGTATTGGGATCGCGGCGAACATAAACCTCCGAACCCGAGAATCGAAACTGAGCGGGCAAGCGAACCGCCTGGCTTCGGCCGTTGCGGAACAACTTAGCGGTGTACGGCACGGATCTTCTCCTTGATCGATATCAAAGTATATCACATGATATCTATCACAGTATATATCATTCTTGGCAATCAACTTCGGGTACTGTGGTTTCTAATCTGCCTTCGGCGCCTCTTCTGCCCAAGTTCCGCTGCCCTTACATCCATTGACGGGTCTGCCCGCATCTCTCTATTCTCGTAGTGATCCCAAATTCCCAAGGACGGTACATGAAGAAGCTTGCAATCCTGATTTTGCTGGCGCTGGAGTTCGCGGTTTGTGGTTGTGGCAACAGCAATAACTCAAATAACACCACCAGTACGGCCACCAGCGGAAATTGGGAAGCGACATTGATTGGGGGCACGGCCGAGGCCAGTAAGCTGAACTTTGTAACCGCATTCTCCGTTACCAACTCAGGACCGCTTGACGTTACCGGCTTCAGCTTCATCAATGCGGGGGCCTGTTTCACCAACGGCGTCAATGGTTCAAACGAAAGCGGTACTGCAACGTTGAACACCAATACCGGGACGAACCAGGTTACCGGCACTCTTAATTTTACGGTCAATTCAGTGACCCCGGCCGGCAATATCCTCACCCTCACTGGGAACTTGACCGGCAACTCCAATGGCACGACCACCACGACAGGTACTCTGAGCAACGGAGTCGTTTCCGGAACTTGGACTCTGACCGGTGGCCAAGGCGACCCTAGTTGCTCAGTACTGAAGGGCACTTTTGTGATGTGCCAGGGCACTGCCACCTGCACCGTTACCTAGACACGCCGCTCAGGCCGTCACGAGGATGAGTTCGTTTATAGCTGAGAGTTCGATGAGAGCCCTGTCCTTCCGTCCAGTTACCCCGCTGCGATACAGTGGGAGCGATGCAGCTCTCTTTGCAACAGATCGCGGAAGCCATCAGCGCACGACTCGTCGGCGATGGCCGTATCCAGGTCAGTGCCGTGGCCAGCATCAAATCGGCCACGCCCGATGATCTTGTCTTCGTGGAGGATGAGAAACATCTCGCGGGAGCGCTACGCTCTCATGCCGGTGCGGTGATCGCCGGAGAGTTCGCGTCATCGGTTTCTTGCGATCGCCCACTCCTCATTAGCAGTCATCCCAAGCTTTCCTTCGCGCGGGCGGCACGATTCCTCCAGGAGCACTCGCCCCTCAGCAGCATCCATCAGCAGGGAAGTGTGCACTCGACGGCGGTGATCCATGCTTCTGCGGTCCTCGGCCCCGGGGTCTTGGTGGAAGAAAGGGCCGTAGTGGCCGAAAGTGCGCAGATCGGTGAGAACACCCGCATCGCCTCCGGTTGCGTCATTGGCGCCGGAGTGAACATTGGGGCCAATTGCAGAATCTATCCGAACGTTACGATTTATCCCGGGACCACGTTGGGCGACCGCGTGATCGTGCATAGCGGCGCGGTGCTGGGCAGTGACGGTTTCGGATATGTGCGCGATCGCAAGACCGGGCACTACGAAAAATTCCCCCAAGTGGGACGCCTGGTCATCGAAGACGATGTCGAAATTGGCGCGAATACGACGATTGACCGCGGCGCGCTAGACGAGACACGCATCTGCCGCGGTGCGAAAATCGACAACCTGGTGCACATCGGTCACAACTGCGAAATCGGTGAAGACGTCGTGATCGCTGCACAGACCGGCCTGTCGGGAAGCATCGTCATCGAGAAGGGCGTCGTACTCGGCGGCCAGGTCGGCATTGGCGAGCACGCCCGCGTTGAAGAGGGAGTCATGCTCGGGGGTCAGGGCGGAGTGCTCCCTAACAAAGTTCTGCGCGGCAAGGGCATCGCGTTCTGGGGCACTCCGGCGCAGCCGGTGCGGCAATATCTGAAGCAACTGGCAACGCTGGCGCGCCTGGCCAAGAAGGGTTGAGCGTACCGCCGGCATCTTGCCGGCTGTCGCGAGGGCGTCTCGCCCTCGAACCCCGGGGCAAGAGGGAAATGTCAGATGGCTTTGGTCGTAGTGGGCGGACACTCGCGCAGCGTTGGTAAGACCAGCGTAGTCGCCGGCCTGATCGCCGCGTTGCGCCACTTCAATTGGACCGCCGTCAAGATTACGCAATACGGCCACGGTATATGTTCCGCGAACGGCGAAGCCTGTGATTGCGCCACCGCCGACCATTCGTGGGCAATCTCGGAAGAACGCGACCGCTCCGGCGAATCGGACACCTCACGATTCCTCGTCGCAGGCGCAGTCCAGTCGTTATGGGTGCGCACTGAGCAAGGCCGCCTTGGCCGAGGCCATGCCCACCCTGCGCCAACGACTCGAAGGGAAAGGGAACGTCATCCTCGAGTCGAACAGCGTGCTGAAGTTTGTGCGTCCAGATCTGTACCTGACAGTCCTCGATCCCTCAACCGCCGACTTCAAGAACTCTGCCCGGGAGTTCCTGGATCTGGCAAACGCGGTAATTCTGCACGAACATGGCGATGGCGCTGCATGGCAATCCGTCTCTCTGAAGCCAGTAGCCGGACGTCCCATTTTTCGCATCACCCCGCCGCCCTACGTTACCCCAGAGATAGTGAAGTTCGTCAGTTCCAGTCTCCATGGAAAACTCCCCGAAAACGGAAAGCAGGAGTCAAGAGCTAGAAGCTAGAAGCTAAGAGCTAAGAGCTAAGAGCTAAGAGCTGACAGCTGACAGCTGAGAGCCGTCCCCCGCTTTTGTTATCCTGACGCGTGCGCCAAATTCACTTCAGTGCGTGGCTCTTGGTCGTGTTGTCGGCCATCCTTCAGGTCATCATCTTTCCCTTGCCCGGCGTCTACGTTCTCTCTTGGCTCGCGCTCGCTCCGCTGATCGTTGCTCTTCTTCGAACTCGCCCCGCAGGTGAACTCGAAATCGCCGGCTCGGTGAGGCTGCGGCCCGCTTCGCCCGGGCAGGGCTTTCTCATGGGCTACGCCTGTGGAATCCTGTGGTACGCCGGCACCTGTTACTGGATATTCGACACCATGCGAAACTTCGGTGGCCTTAATGTCGCCGAGGCGCTGCTCGCATTGTTTCTCTTCTGCTGTTATCTCGGCCTCTATCACGGCTTCTTCGGACTGCTGTTCAGTCTGCTGGCAGATCCGTCGCGCGACTTCCGCCGTCCCTTGGTGATCGCTCCGTTTTTATGGGTTGCTGTGGAGTTGGCGCGCACGCGGATCACGGGCTTTAACTGGTGTTTGCTCGGCATCGCGCAAGTGGACAACGTCGCGCTTTCCCGCATCGCGTCCTCGACAGGGGTCTATGGCATCTCGTTTGAGATTGTGCTGGTCAACATCGCGCTGGCAGCAGCGTTCCTGGTTCCCCGCGAAAAGCGAGGCGCCATGCTGGCCGCGGCACTGGCGGCGGCCGCGGTTCTTCAAGCCGGCAGATTGATCGATGCTCCTCCCGCGAGAGCTGACCGGACCGCTCTGCTCGTGCAGCAGAATATCCCGGTGTCTGCTGACTGGACGCCTTCCTATCTGCAGCAAACCCTGCGTGATCTAACCAACCTCACTGAGACTTCAGCCGCCACCAGCTCCCAGCCCAAGCCCGATTTGATTGTCTGGCCGGAGTCACCCGCCCCCTTCTTCACCAATGACCCGCGATTTCGCGATGTGACGAGCAAGATGGCTCGTGACACAAAAACCTGGATCGTAGTCGGATCGATCGGAACGTCCTCGGCGGCGGGCGAAGGTGGCCAGACTTCCCCCTTGTTCAACTCCGCGGCACTGATCAGTCCCAGCGGCGAATGGACTGCCCGCTATGACAAAGCACACCTCGTTCCTTTTGGCGAGTATCTGCCCTTTCCAAGCCTGTTTTCCTTTGCCGGAGGCCTAACGAAGTCAGTTGGCGAGTTTCAGCACGGCACTTCGCACCACCCGCTCGATGCAGGCGATGAACGGCTCGGCGTTTTCATCTGTTATGAATCCATTTTCCCCGATGAGGTCCGCCAGTTCGCCAATCAAGGTGCGCAGGTCTTCGTCAACATTTCCAATGATGGTTGGTACGGTGACAGCGGCGCCTACGCGCAACACCTCAACCAGACGCGCATGCGCGCCATCGAAAATAATCGTTGGCTTCTGAGCGCGGCCGACACCGGCGTCACTGCCTCCATCGACCCCTGGGGAAGAGTAGTAGCGCGAATTCCCCGCAAGCAGCGCACTACCCTCACCGCTCCCTATGCCCTTACTTCCGATACGACGTTCTACACGCGTCACGGTGACTGGTTCGCCTACGCGTGTGCGATAATTTCACTGGGAGCACTGTTCACGCGCTTCACATTCTCTAGAAATCGCTCCACAAACCGCAAAAAGGCTGACGCGTCCTCATGAATCAAGAGTTAGTCCTGGAATACGAAAAACTGAACAAGAAAGTCCACGAACTTCGGGAGTATCTTTGACGCGGAGAAAGTCCGTCCGCAGCTAGCCGAAATCGAAAAGCAGTCCGCCGACCCGAACTTGTGGTCGAATCCGCAGCGATCTCAGCAGGTCATGCGCGAAAAAAAGCGGTTGGAGCACGTGCTCACAACCGACGCCGACCTGGTGCGCCGTGGCGAGGATATTGCCGCCTATTTTGACCTGGCCAAAGAAGGCGAGAGCGTCGACGCCGACTTGCAGCGCGAAATCGGCGCATTGCGCGATCTGCTCGACAAACTCGAGACCGAAACCCTGCTATCCGGTGACAACGACGCGCGCAACGCCATCGTTACGATTCATCCCGGAGCCGGCGGCACCGAATCGCAGGACTGGGCCGACATGCTGCTTCGCATGTACTTGCGATGGGCCGAGCGGCAGGGATTCGAAACCGTACTCTACGACTATCAGGCGGGCGAGGAGGCCGGCCTCAAGTCCGCGACCTTCGCCGTCAACGGCGAATACGCCTTTGGACTTCTCCAGGGTGAAATCGGCGTCCACCGCCTGGTGCGCATTTCGCCGTTCGATCAGGCCAAGCGGCGGCACACCTCGTTTGCCAGCGTCTTCGTGTCGCCGGAAATCGACGACAGCATCGATATCGTCATCAAGCCGGAAGATATCCGCATCGATACCTACCGCTCGAGCGGCAAGGGCGGACAGCACGTCAACACTACAGATTCCGCCGTGCGCATCACCCACATTGCCACCGGCCTGGTCGCCAATTGCCAGAACGAGCGTTCGCAGCACAAGAATAAAGAGCGCGCTATGAGCATGCTGCGCTCCAAGCTCTATGAATTCGAAATGGAGAAGAAGCGCGCGGCCACCAAGAAAATTGAAGACTCGAAGCTCGACATCGAATTCGGATCACAGATCCGCTCCTACGTACTGCAGCCATACCGCATGATCAAAGATCACCGCACGAAAACTGAAGTCGGTGACGTCGACCGCGCGCTCGATGGCGATCTGCAGCCGTTCATTCGAGCATATCTACTGGCGCGGCGCGGGGAAAAGCAGTGACGGGAATTGTGAAGAAGGCTCAACCACGGACGACACCGAGGACGCAGGGAACACTTCGTACCAGGGGAAAGCCGACGCTTGGTCCCCGCTTCTTACGTGCGTTTCAGTTCGCAGCAAAAATGCATGCCGGTCAGTTTCGCAAAGCATCGACTATCCCCTATATCGCCCATCTGATGGGCGTGGCATCTTTAGTTCTCGAGGCCGGGGGCGATGAAGATCTTGCCATCGCCGCGCTGTTGCACGATGTCGTCGAAGACTGCGGAGGCGCACCCATGCTGAAAGAAGTCCGCCGCCGTTTTGGAAAGCGCGTCGCCCACGTAGTTGACGGTTGCACCGATGCCGACACTTACCCTAAGCCCCCATGGCGCGAGCGGAAGGAAACATACATCTCGCACCTGAAAAAAGCGGATGCCGATACCAGGCTGGTTTCCGCAGCCGACAAGCTCAACAACGTGCGCTCCATCCTGAGCGATTACCGTGCAATCGGGGAATCAGTGTGGTCAAGGTTCAACGGTGGACGCGAAGGCACTCTTTGGTACTATCGGACTTTGCGGGATGTATTTCTCCGCCACCCGCGGAATCGCATCACTCACGATCTGGAATTAGCTGTGAGTGAATTGGAAGCGTTGGCCGGGGAAGAGCCGGTTTCCGATGGCCAATGATCAACACCCGCACTCGAGGCATGACGCTGTGCCGCGCACGATCGACCAAATTCGCGCTTCCAAGCTGCCCTCCAACATGATGCAGTTTGCCGCCCGCGGCGCCCTGCAAGTGCCGGCGGCAGAGAATATTGAGATCCTCGTTTATCTGGCCCTGCACAACTCCGTGTTTGGCAGCCTGGCGCGCATGACATTGGCGGGGTGGGATGAAAAAGCATCTTTGGCCGCCGCCGCCGATCCGCAAACCTCCCGCGAAGTGTTGGACTATTTCATCTCTCCCGACAATCTGCGGCCGGCATTGTTGCCCGCGTTGCTGGAAAATACCTCGATCTCTGAAGGTCAAGTGGTCAAAGTGGCGATCGGAGCGTCGCGGGAGTCGATCTACGCCATGCTTCGAAGTGCACGGGTTCACTATATGAGCGGAGTGCTGCAGGCTCTCCAGGCGAACCCGTACTTGGAAAAAGAACAGGCTGAGCAACTGCGAACTCTTTTGGCCAGCACTCCCAAGGCCACCCCGGTGGCAGAGGATTCTGCGCCCGCAGTCGAGCTCTCAAAAGCCGGCGAAGCGCCCGAAGTGGAGAAGGGTTCCGGCGGCGCCGACGAGTGGGCAGACGACGAAGCCCTTGCCGCATACCTCAAGGAGCATTCGACCGCCATCGCCGCTGAGGGCGACAAACCCTTCCAGGCAATCGGCGGAATTGTGGAGTTGCTGGGCGACGATTATTTCCCAGTTCTCGATGAAGCGGACGCGCCCGCTCCTGAGGCGTCCGCCACGCCAACTCCTGCGGCCGCTCCCAGAAAAGCCGTCGTACCCAAAAAACCGCCCACCGGGCCAATTCGCGAGAACGCGCTCCAGAAGATCAACCGCCTTGACGTGAAAGGCCGCATCCAGCTTGCCTTGAAAGGAAATAAGGAAGAACGCTCCCTTCTGATTCGCGATGGAACGAAGGTGGTCGCTCTGGCAGTGTTGGAGGCGCCCAAACTTTCTGACGGCGAAGTGGAAAAATTTGCCAGCCAGAAAAACGTCCTCGAGTCTGTGCTGCGTCAAATCCCACTGAAGCGCCGCTTCATGAAGAACTACAAAGTGGTGCGGAATCTGGTGTCAAACCCGCGCACGCCGCTCGATCTAGGTCTCGGTTTGATGAAACACTTACTGATTGCAGATTTGAAAAATATTTCTTCCAACAAAGAAGTTTCCGAAACGGTTCGAAAACTGGCGCTGAAAATGTATAAACAGAAGGAAGACCAGGCGAACAAGAAGTAGTCGCAGCGACCTTAGCTCTGATGGCTCAATCCGATCCCATTGGCGAGTTACTCACGCGAGCCAAAACCATCGCAGTTGTAGGCCTTTCCTCGAATCCCTTGCGCCCCAGCCACGGTGTCGCCGCCTACATGCAGAGCCACGGATATCGCATCATTCCGGTGAATCCGAACATTGCTGAATGTCTCGGCCAGAAGGCCTACGCATCCTTGCTGGACGTGCCGGAGAAGATCGACATCGTAAACATCTTTCGCCGTCCTGCGTTTGTGGAAGAGGTTGTTGATCAGGCGATCCAACTCAAGATTCCGGCCATCTGGATGCAGGAAGATGTAATCCACGAGAAGGCGGCAGAGAAAGCCCGTCAGGCGGGAATTTTCGTCGTGATGGACCGCTGCATTCTGAAGGAGCATCGCGACCGGATGCGATAGGTTAGCGGCCGACGCCTACAAACACCACGCTGGCGTCATCATGCAGATTCGCTCCGCTCACGAACGATCGCACGTCGTCTACAATGCTCACCGCCGAAGATCCCGGCTTAACCGCATGTTTCGCGAGACGGGTGAGACCGTATTCTTCCGCATTTGCGTTCTCAGCTTCGGTGATGCCGTCGCTGTAGAAAATCAGCTTCGATCCCTCTGGCAACCTGATCTCCGTTTCGGAATAATCTCCGCAACCCAGGCCGAGAGGCAGTCCCCGTTCTGTATCCACGAAATGCTCGCCCTGCTGATCGATGAACAGAGGCCGCAGGTGTCCCGCATTGGCGAATACCACGTTTCGAGTCGATGGGTCGAGCACGGCGTAAACCATCGTCACAAATTTTCCCGCGGGGAAATCATCTACCAGCAACTGATTTAGCTTGGTCAGCACTTCGCCGGGCGTGCAGCAAGCCTCGGCCAGCGAACGCAACACGCCGCGTGTCGCCGACATCAGCAAGGCCGCTGCTGTTCCTTTGCCGGAAACATCGGCCAGAACGAGCCCCCAACGCCCGTCGGGGAAGGGAATGAAGTCGTACCAATCGCCTCCCACCGCCCGCGCCGGAACGCTGAGACCGGAAACGGCAAAGCCGGGAATATATGGCGAACTTTTCGGCAGCAGCGCTTGCTGAATCGTGCGCGCTTCCTGCGCCTCGCGGTCCAGGGCGGCGCGTTCCGCACGCTCCGACTGGAACCTCCGGGCATTTTGAATGGCGACCGCAACGTGATCGCACAGCGCCTGCAGAATCCTTAGTTGCTGGCGGGGAAAAGCATCCACTTCGTGATGCGAAGCGGTAAAGACGCCTACTAACTTCTCGCCCACCCGCAGCGGAATCGCTACTTCCGACAGCGTCGCCGGCTCGCATCCGATGTAGTACGGATCATTGCGAACGTCTGGCGCATAGCGCATTTGTCCGTTTGACGCGACATAGCCAACCAGTCCTTCACAACCAATCTTCAGGCGGTGTCCCTTGCAGTGCATGGTGCATCCGCAAACGCCGGTCATCACCATCTCGCCCCGCTCCTCATCGTGCAGGAAAACCGAAGCTTCCACGCAACCAAAGGAATGAGTCACTTCGTTGACGACACTGTCAATCAGTTGGTCGAGATCGAGAATGGACGAAATTCGTTGCGCAGCCTTCTGCACGCGCTGCAGGTCATCCACGAGATCGGAGGGCAGCGCGCGAACGGTGGCCATCTCATCGCGGACGACATTGGGAACGACGCTAGGACTCGTAGCCATAGAACTATCCCTTTGGGACTGGAGGCGGTCGACCCACACCCCTGCCAGTACTAATCTAAGATGTGAGGCGACAGGGCTAAGATTCTTTCTTTGGTTCCCGGCGGTCGCCGTCGCCCGTGCGGGAACGCTGCCGCTTGATCTCCTCCATGCGCTCCCGAATACGCTTTTCGATGCCTTCGTTGGTTGGCTTGTAATACACGCGGTCGCGCAGATTGTCCGGCAGGCACTGCATGTCGGCCACTTTGGCTTCCAGGTCGTGGGCGTATTGATATCCCTTTCCGTACCCCAACCCCTTCATGAGTTTGGTGGGAGCGTTGCGCAGGTGCAGTGGCACTGCATCGGCGGCCGTCTGCTCGACATCCTGCTGAACGTCGCCATAGGCTGTGTATAGGGCATTCGACTTGGGCGCGACCGAAAGATAAACGACAGCCTGAGCCAATGCCAGATTTCCTTCCGGCATGCCGATGAAGTCCACCGCATCCCGCGCTGCCATGCAGAGCGAAAGCGCGTTAGGATCAGCCAGACCAATGTCTTCCACTGCCATGCGCACCACGCGGCGGGCGACATACAAAGGATCTTCTCCCGCCTCCAGCATGCGCCCCAGCCAGTACAACGCTGCATCGGGATCGCTATTGCGCACCGACTTGTGCAGCGCAGAAATCAGGTTGTAATGCTCTTCCCCGGTCTTGTCGTAGAGCAAGATTCGCTTCTGCAAGGCGTCGCGGACAATGTCGTCGCTGATCTCGAGTAAATCCTTTTCCTCGGGTGCCCCATTTCTCGCGTCTTTTGCGAGAAGTGGGGATATCGCCAGCCCTGCTGCCACTTCCAAAACGTTGTAGGCGCTGCGCGCGTCGCCGCTGGTGTAGCTGGCGATCTTCTTCAACACATCGTCCGAGGCGGTGAGGTTTTTTTCGCCCAGCCCGCGTTCGCGATCCGTAAGCGCGCGCCGCAGCAGCAGAACAATCTGATCTTCCGTAAGCGGCTGCAGTACATACACCCGGCAGCGCGAGAGCAACGCCGAGTTAATCTCGAATGAAGGATTCTCTGTGGTCGCACCGATCAATCGAATATTGCCCTTCTCCACGTGAGGAAGAAACGCATCCTGCTGCGCCTTGTTGAAACGATGAATCTCGTCGATGAATACAATTGTCCGTGTGCCATACTGGCGGGCGCGTTCGGCGTCGGCCATCACCTGCTTGATCTCTTTGATTCCCGCGAGCACGGCGGAAAATTCAATGAACTCCGCCTTGGTCATGTTCGCGATGATCTTTGCCAGCGTCGTCTTCCCTGTGCCCGGAGGTCCCCAGAAGATGAGCGATCCGGTTTCGTCGCGATCCACTTGCGTCCGCAAAGGCTTGCCCGGCCCAATCAGATGTTCCTGGCCGACATATTCGTCGAGCGTCCGCGGACGCATGCGGTCCGCCAGCGGCCGAGTCGTGTCGGTCGCTCCACTGGCATTCGGGATGGGTTGGAACAAACTCATGAAGCACTGCGCCCCTGGCGTTCACTCAGCTTAACCCATCGTGGGGCGAGCCGGTTAGCGCCCAGGAAGACAGCGGTTGGCATCCTACGGTTGTCCGCAAGTGATTGAGCCTTCGTGGAAGTCGTTGAAAAGTCGTAGGACCGCCCTAGAGTGTCACAGGACGCGCGATCTCCCAGCGGACGACCCTTTGCCTATCCCGGGCATCGATCGTCGTTGCTAGGGCCCTTCCCGGCCCCGGAAAGGGCATTGTAGACGACGATTCGACCGCCAATTCATAACCTTGAGCTGGCGCCCTCGTTATTACGTACAAGAAAGTAATGTCTAAATGTACGTACAATAGGACTAATATGCGACCTCTTTGGTCGTATTCGCGAATTGCAGTTCTGGAGCAGGAGGTAAGGCGCCCACTTCCGCCGCGTAGCGATAAAACAACTGCAGCCCCTCCAGGCATCCGGCATCGAGCTGGTAGTGGATATTCTGGGTAAGGTAGTTCCGAACGTCGGTTTCGCTCATGCCCAATCGCGGAGCCCACTCCCGAGCAATCTGGTTGAGGTTGGCCGCTTCCAGTCCGCGATCGCGCGATTTCTGAAAGACCGCTGCCAAATCCAGCGCGGGAGAAGCTTCCTTCAACGCATCGGCCCGCACCGCCCAGAAGGCAAACACAAACGGCTTTCCGGTATGGCGGATCCATTCTTCGGCCAGATCAACCGTGTGATACCGCTTGCGATCGATTTTGAGGGCAGGGTCGCCGATCAGGAGGCCAGCATCATGCTCGGCCAGCATCTGTTCAACATTCGGCGCCATCGCCGTGAACGTTCTTCCTCCGCCCAGCCACTTCTCGAACAGAACCTTCGTCAGCGCCACCGACGTCATGGAAGAAGTATCCAGAGCGACGGTACGAACCTTCTCCATGGGAACGTTGCTGACCAGAAGAATCGACCGCACGGCCCGGCGGGACGCGATTGCGACCTCGGGAAGCACCTGCAGTCCAGGAATTTCGGTATAAGCCGCCGCCGGAATGATGCCGATGTCCGCGGTCCCATCAGCGAGTGAGCGTGCGCACGCCGAGGGCAGCGTATAGGAAATTTCGAACTGGGTGCCCCATCCTTTGGCGTTTTCTGCCAAAGGGTCGGTTCCGCCATGCTCAAAATCCCACATCAGGGGGGCTGTATTCAGGTAAGAGATCGCAGAAATGCGTAAACGTCTCATTTTCCACAATTTTAACAAAGCCATTGTGACGGATGACCTTGACTCGTTTCTCTCAGGGTAGCTACAGTCCGTTCGGAGTCTCTTTTTGTCTCAAGCAGCAGTATCCGCGCCCGCGGCTCATCTTCTCGAGTGGCTGGCCATTTCGCTGACCCCCGGCCTCGGTCCTACGAAGGCACGCAAACTGGCCGAACACTTCGGCTCTGCGGAAGCCGTCTTTCGCGCTTCCTTGACCGAACTTGAGGCTAC
This sequence comes from uncultured Acidobacteriaceae bacterium, assembly GCA_963731405.1. Classification (GTDB taxonomy): domain Bacteria; phylum Acidobacteriota; class Terriglobia; order Terriglobales; family Acidobacteriaceae; genus Sulfotelmatobacter. Next base: position 267,709 of record CAVSVS010000010.1, read on the forward strand.
CGGGATCCCAATCGTTTCCGCGCAATCGCTAGCGACGGGGAAGTCGCAGGAACTCGCCCGCGAAGAGATTGTCCAGGCCGCCGCGGCAGGGGTAACGCTGGTTTCGCTGGGCGATCCGTCCTACCCGCCACGCCTCAAAGAAATCTATGATCCTCCTTTAATTCTGCGAGTTCGCGGCAACCTCGACGCGCTCACCAGTCCCGGAATTGCCATGGTCGGAACGCGCCATCCTACGCTGTACGGGTCAGGCATGGCCGAGCGCCTGGCGTGCGACCTTGCTGCCCAGGGACTGGTCATTATTAGTGGGATGGCCCGAGGCGTCGACACCGCCAGCCACCGCGGGGCCATCACCGCGAAAGGCAAGACGGTCGCGGTCTTTGGCACGGGCGTCGATGTCATCTACCCGAAAGAAAACACACGGCTCTCGGAGCAGATTCTGGCTCTCGGCGGCGCGCTCATCTCTGAGTTTCCGCTCGGGACGTTTGCCGCTCCGCAGAATTTTCCCATCCGGAATCGGATCATCAGTGGCATGTCGGCGGGTGTGCTGGTGGTCGAAGCCGCCGAATACTCCGGCACGCGCATCACGGCAAGGTGCGCGCTCGAACAGAATCGTGACGTCTTTGCCGTGCCCGGCAACGTTACCAACAAGAATTCCTGGGGACCGAACACGCTCATCAAACAGGGCGCCAAGCTGGTAGCGACCTGGGAGGACGTGTGGGAAGATCTCCCAACAGAAGTACGACTTGCGTTGACTCCGCCCGCTTCGCCTGAATCCTCAGACGCCTCCTCCGCATCTCTATTCCCGAACGAAGAGCTCCCTCCTCACGAAAAGAAAATCCTGAGCCTGTTAAAAGCTGACGAGTCCACGCACATCGACGAACTGGTCGAGCGCCTGGAAAGCGAAATGTCTTCCTCGGAAATCTTCGCCGCCCTGTTCGAGTTGGAACTGGCGGGCAAAGTCAGGCAAATGCCGGGGAAGAATTTTGTAAAGAGCTTTTAGCTATTAGCTCTTAGCTTTCAGCTCAACCCTTTGGAGAGCACGATGAGGAACTATAGGGACCTGATGGTTTGGGAGAAGGCCCACAAACTCACTCTGGCGATTTCCAGAGAGACAAATGCTTTTCCTAAAGAAGAACGCTTTGGGATAACAAGCCAGTTACGTCGTGCCTCTTCGTCGATCCCAGCCAACTTGGCGGAAGGTTGTGGCCGGAGATCGGATGGTGAGATGGGCAGATTCGTCCAGATCGCCATGGGGTCGGGCGCCGAACTCTCCTATCATCTGCTGCTGTGCCGTGATCTGGGCATCCTCGGAACCGCAGAATTTTCTCGACTGTCGGCAGATCTCGAAGAAGTGATGAGGATGCTATCGGCCTTGTCTGGGCGGGTCAGAGGCGCCGCGAAGAGCGTCTTTTTGGAGCTAAAAGCTAAAGGCTAAGAGCTAACAGCTTTGCTCGTAACTTGTAGCTTTCCGCCCATTCGTGCTAGCGTCAAAACCGGACACTACGAAATTGAGGATACATTGTCAAAAGGTTTAGTCATTGTCGAATCGCCGGCCAAGGCGAAGACCATCCAGAAATATCTGGGGAAGGGCTTCACGGTGGAAGCCTCCCTCGGCCATGTGAAAGATCTGCCCAAGAGCACGCTGGGCGTCGATATCAAGAACGACTTCGAAACGGATTACATCGTCATCCCGGGCAAAGAAAAGGTTGTTGCCAAGCTGAAGAAGCTGGCAGCCTCGGCCGATTCCATTTATCTGGCGCCTGACCCGGACCGCGAAGGCGAGGCCATTGCCGCCCATCTCGCGTTCGAACTCGATGGAAATGGCAAGGGGAAAAAACCGAAGAAGTTGAAGAAGGGCGAGGAAGCGCCTCCTCCGCGCATTCAGCGCGTCACCTTCAACGAAATTACCAAGCGCGCCGTGCAGGCAGCGTTTGAACATCCGCGCGCTATCGATCAGAATCTGGTCGATGCGCAGCAAGCCCGCCGTGTGCTCGACCGCCTCGTGGGCTATCAGGTTTCTCCGCTGCTTTGGGATAAAGTCCGCCGAGGTCTCTCGGCCGGCCGCGTGCAGACCGTCGCACTGCGCCTTATTGTCGAGCGCGAACGCGAGATCAAAGCGTTCCAAAAAGTCGAGTACTGGACCATCGACGCGCACCTTGCCGCCAGCAAGCCTCCGGCATTCGACGCGCGTTTTGTCGGCAAGGGCGAAGAGAAAGTTGAGGTCAACAACGGGGAAGACGCAGAAAAGATCCGCGCCGCGCTGGAGAAAGCCGACTGGGTCGTCCGTTCGGTCGAAAAGAAAGAGCGACGCCGCAATGCCGCGCCTCCTTTTACGACCAGCAAGCTGCAACAGGATTCCTCGCGCAAACTGCGTTTCAGTGTGAAGCGCACCATGATGATCGCGCAGCGCCTGTATGAAGGTGTGGAGCTCGGCGAAGAAGGGCTCGTCGGACTCATTACTTACATGCGTACGGATTCGACCCGCGTCGCGCCCGAGGCCATTCAGGAAGTCCGCGAGTACGTTGGCAAGGAATATGGTCAGACGTATTTGCCCGAAACCCCGAACACCTTTAAAGAAAAGAAAGATTCGCAGGGCGCGCACGAAGCCATTCGTCCGACGTCGGCGATGCGCCATCCTGACCAGATCAAGCAGTATTTAAAAGAAGATGAGTTCAAGGTCTACAAGCTGATCTGGCAACGTTTCGTAGCCTCGCAGATCAACCCCGCCGTTTTCGATCAGACCACGGTCGACATCGACGCCAAGAACGGCAACGAGGTGTTCTGGTTCCGCGTGACCGGATCGGTCCTCAAGTTTGATGGCTTCCTCCGCGTCTATGAAGAATCCAAAGAGGGCAAAGACGAAGAGGACGAGGAACTGAAACACAAGCTCCCCGCGCTCGAAGCCGGACAGAAGCTTACGCTCAAGGAATTGAAGCCCGAGCAGCACTTCACCGAACCTCCGCCGCGTTACAACGAAGCGTCGCTGGTGAAAGAACTTGAAGAACGCGGAATCGGACGTCCCTCCACCTACGCCGCGATTCTTACAACGATTCAAGAGCGGCAGTACGTGCAGAAAGTCGGCGGGAAATTCAGTCCAACCGAAATTGGCCTGGTCGTCACCGATCTGCTGGTCGAAAACTTCCGCGATATTTTCGATGTGCAGTACACCGCGCGTCTGGAAGAGAATCTCGACGAAATTGAAGAGGGCAAAGAGAAGTGGCAAGACGCTCTCGCCGATTTCTACAAGAAGTTCCTGAAAGATCTCAAATATGCCGAAAAGCATATGGAGAACATCAAGCGGATGGAGAAGCCCACAGACGAGAAGTGCGAGCGCTGTGGTGCGCCGCTGGTGATCAAGTGGGGCAAGCACGGATCGTTCTACGCATGCAGCACTTACGACAAGGAAAACAAGGATACCTGCACCTTCACCAAAGAGAATCCCATTAACCTGCCCGATCTCGATTCCGCCGATGTGCAGGAGACCACGCAAGAGGAATACTGCGAGAACTGCGGTCGCGTGATGGTGCTGAAGCGTGGCCGCTTCGGCCAGTTCATGGCTTGCACCGGATATCCCGACTGCAAGACCACGCGGCGTCTCGATCAAGGCAAGAAGGTTCCTGACATTCCGCTCGACGAGCTTTGCCCGAAGTGCGGACGCAACATGATGATCCGCCACGGAAGGTATGGCGAGTTCACGACCTGTAGCGGATATCCCGAATGCAAGTACGTCAAGCAGAACTTCATTGGCGTGAAGTGCCCCGAGTGCAAAGACGGGGAACTGGTGGAGAAGCGGGCCCGAAAGGGAAACACCTTCTACGGGTGCGGAAATTATCCCAACTGCAAGTTCACTTCGGCGCACAAGCCGATCGCCGAGAAGTGTCCAACTTGCGGCAGCGAGTATTTGGTAGAGAAGAACCTGAAGGCGGGCCCCGTAATCGCGTGTCCGAATAAGGAGTGCGATTTCGAAAGACCCGCACCACCGGCGGAAGTGGCTGCGACCACAGCCTAGGGTGGACTGAAAATTATTTCCTCTGTGTCCCCTGTGGTTTGAAAATCTTTAACCACGGAGGACACCGAGGGTGGACACAGGTTCCTCGACGCTGGACACCCCGCAAAGTTCAATAAGACGGAGACAACGATGGCCAAGAAACCGACCACATCCGACGCCCACTTGATTCTCGAACTCTATGACCTCCGCCGCGAGGCGGAGATGCGCAAAGCTCGTAACTGGTTTGCGGGAGAGTTTTTCCCGCAGAGTGCCGACGACTTCTTGAAGGTTGCCTGGGGCATGGGCACGCAGGAAAACGCATGGCTGCGACAGGTTGGAGGATATTGGGGAATCGTTACCTCGTTCGTCCTGCAGGGCGTGCTGAACGAGGAACTCTTCCTGCAACCCGGCTTCAGCGGCGAACTGTTCTTGATCTACGCCAAGATCCATCCCTTCGTGAAAGAATTGCGAGAGAAGCTGGGCGACCCTGAAGCATTCCTCAATATTGAGAAGGCGGTCACGCACACCAAGTGGGGCAGGAATCGCCTGCAATTCATGATGAAGCGGGTCGAAGTGATGCGCCAGAAGCTGGCGGAGAAGAAGGCCAGCTAGTTTCCCCCCGCTTCTTTTAGCTGGAGTCATCCTGACCGGAGCCGTTCTTCAGGCGAAGGGAAGGACCTGACGCGCGGACGGGGTCCTCCTGTGCGCCCGATCACATCTCACGTTACCGCATCTGATATCCTAATCGGCTGTGCGGATGATCTGGTGGTTTCTGATACTGGGTGTGAGCACACTGGTCGTCGTGTGCGTCGCCATCGCCCTGTATGTGCACTTGCGGCGCCACCTGCAGAAGGCTCATTCTCACGAGGGATCGCTGCGCGAAGAAGAACACCCGCGGCAACCGGACAGCATCGAACGCTGAGTTCCACCTACGATTCGGAGGTCCACTTATGGCAAAGTCGGCAATTCATCCTCTACTCAGTCCGCAGGATCGGGCCCTCGAAGCTTCGCGACAGGTTGCCCTCGTAGTCGGCGGGAGTCTGGTGGTCGCGCTTTGCGCGCGAATCACGATTCCCTTGATGCCCCTCACTCCGGTGCCGCTCACAGTACAGAATCTGGGCGTGTTGCTGGTGGGCCTGATGCTGGGGAGCCGTCGCGGTTTCGCAGCGCTGGCTCTTTATCTGGCGGAAGGTGCGGTTGGACTTCCAGTATTCAATCCCACAGGCCCAGGCGGGATCGCTCAATTGTTTGGCCCCACAGGCGGCTTCCTGATGGTGTACCCCTTCGTCGCGTTCCTGGCGGGATACATTTTCGAGCGTGGCACAAAGAGTTTTCTGCGTGCCGCCGTCGCCGGATTTCTGGCAGAAATTCTGCTCTTCACCGGGGGTCTGACCTGGCTTTACGCTTACACGCATTCGCTCGCGAAGGCAGCCTATCTCGGCCTGTACTGGTTCCTGGCTGCTGAAGTCATCAAAATCATGTTGGCGGCCGGCATTGCCAATCGCTGGCGCGTCCGAGCAAATCGAAGCTCAGCCGAGCAGTAGAATCCTGGGAGTAACACCATGACAGTCGTATCTGAAAAAGCACCGGGCAGCAGTGTCGCAGGGCAGGTCCGCGAAATCACCGTCGCGCATAGTCCTGACTCCGACGATGCCTTCATGTTCTATGGCCTCGCCACGAATAAAGTTCGCACCCCGGGCCTGCGCTTCACGCATACCCTTTGCGATATCGAGACGCTGAATCAGAAGGCGCGAGAAGGTGTGTATGACGTCAGCGCGATTTCGTTCCATGCCTATCCGTACGTTCAGGACAAATATGCGTTGATGACTTGCGGAGGCAGTGTTGGCGAGGGTTACGGTCCTATGATCGTCTCTCCGCGCCCGTTCACCGCCGCCGAAATCAAAACCAAGCGCATCGCCGTGCCCGGCACCTTGACTACCGCGTATCTGGCATTGCAACTGTTCGCACCCGGAGTAGAAACCGAAGTCGTTCCGTTTGACCAGATCATCCCGCAAGTGCTCGAAGGCAAGTACGAAGCTGGGTTGATCATTCATGAAGGGCAATTGACCTATGACAAATCTGGCCTGCACCGCGTGGTGGATCTAGGAAAGTGGTGGGGAAAGGTTACGGGTCTGCCTCTGCCTCTCGGAGGCAACGCAATCCGCCGCGCTCTTGGTCCTGAGCTCATGCCGGTTGTGACCGCCGCGTTGCGCGAGAGCATCCAGTACGGACTCGATCATCGCGAAGAAGCCCTGTCGTATGCTATGCAGTTTGCCCGCGATCTCGACACGTCGTCGGCCGACAAGTTCATCGGCATGTACGTAAATGAGCGCACGCTAGATTACGGCCCCGACGGCCGCGAAGCCGTCCGCCGTCTGCTCGATATGGGACACAAAGCAGGAATCATCGGGCCGGAAGCGAAGGTGGATTGGGTATAAGGAAGCTTCTAGCTGCTAGCTCCTGGCTAGTCCGACCCGCAAACCCGTCTTTAAACTCTGCCTGAAGTAAACACATCCGCGTACTCTGTTCTGCTAGAAGCTAGCAGCTAGGAGCTAGAAGCTTGCCTCCCCAAACTCTCCTCATCGACGCTGACGACACGCTCTGGGAGAACAACATCTACTTCGAGCGCGCCATCGCGCAGTTCATCTCGTTTCTGAATCATCACGAGTTCTCGCCCGAGCAGGTGCGCGAAGTGCTCAACGATGTGGAGCGAGAGTCCATTGTGAAGCACGGTTACGGCCTGCACAGTTTCGCGCACGCGCTCGTCGATACCTTTGAACGCCTGAGCGTTGAGCCGGTGACCCCCGACCTGCACGCGCAAATCAATAGCTTTGCCCATACGATCGCCGATCATCCTGTCGAGTTCCTACCGGAAGTGCCCGAGACCCTGCAGTACCTGTCCGAGCGGCATCACCTGATCCTTGTGACCAAGGGTGCGATCGCCGAACAAACCGGGAAGGTGGAGCGCTCCGGCCTGAAAGAATATTTCACTGCCGTTGAAATTGTCGCCGAGAAGGATGCAGCAGCCTATGCTCGCGTGGTCGAAAAATTTGAGCTCGAACGCGATTCGACCTGGATGGTTGGAAATAGTCCGAAATCCGACATCAATCCCGCACTCTCGGCCGGACTGCATGCGGTCTTCGTACCCCACGGCAACACATGGATTCTGGAGCACGAAGAGGTGAGCCCCGCGACACCGCCGCAGAAGTTGCTCATCGTAGGCCGCTTCGCCGAGTTGCGCGAGCACTTCTGACGTCCGTCGGAATTAAGTTGTTCCATCCCCCATTCTCAAGTCTTTGTCATCCTGAGCGAAGCGAAGGACCTGTGCAACACCCGGCGGAGTGCATAGGTCTTTCGCTTCGCTCAAGATGACAAGGCATTGGGGGAAGGGAATACATTAGGGCGCTAGAGTCGTCCTCGCTCCACCGCTCTCCTCAACTGCTCGAGGACTGGTCGTGTCTGAAACCCGAATTCCTCCTGAAATCGGTTCGAGTTCAGCAGCCGAGGATTGCCCACAGCGAACTTCTCGCCTAAGCGGACGCGAACGTTCGAATTTAAACGTTCCACCTCATGCTTTAAGCCAGACACGATCACCGACTCGCAAACTGCGTTGTAGACTCCGTGCGCCGGACATGCCGCCTGTAGCAACGAGACCAGCATCTTTGCGACATCGTCGACATGTACCACCAAGATTCTTTCTGATCCCACGTAGGGCAATAGGATTTCAGACGCGTCCGTACTCGCGAGCTTTTCGAAAATCTCGCTCCTCCACGCAGAGGTCGCCGAATCTGCTCCAGTTCCCACAACACGTCCAATCCTGAGACTGGTGAACCCCAAACCGTGCGACTGTCGATAGGCTTCGCCAAGTTGTTCGACATAGAGCTTCGCGGCGCCGTACAAATCTTCCGGCGCGGCGCGATCGGCCTCCGAAACGAATCGATCTGCAGAGCACGTTCCGTAAATGCTCAGCGAACTGCCGAACACGAAACGCTTCACCTTGAACCGCTGCGCCAGTTCGAGCAGGTGAAGACTTCCCGTGACATTGACTTGCGTTGCACGCACTGGATCACGCTGCGCTGCCGTCGGTAAAATCGCCGCCAGATGGATGATGCCGCCGATGTGCCGCGTCTCAAAAACCTGCTGCAGAGAGGCTGCGTCGGTGAGATCACATAACAATTCATTATCGACCGTCGGTCCAGTCATGGGCGGTTTAGTCGGGAGCGACGCCACGTCCAACGAAACAACTTTATAGCCTGTACGCTGTAAAAGTTTTCCCACGGCGCGGCCAATGAATCCGCGCCCTCCCGTGACCAGTACCGATCTTCCGTCGTCAGTGTCCATGGCCCTCCGGTGCCCGAATCAGATTCGTCACCATCGTTGCATCTTGGTCACTACCGCATCAAACTAACCAACACGTTCTATCGCGCGCGGCAATTCCGCATGTTACCCTCATCTTGCTCTGCGAATCTGGCTCGCACTTCGTCCGTGGCGATACAGACACAAAATCTACGGCGGCTGTTGCACACGGTTGAGGCGCTATCCGAACTCGGTCCCGCGCTAACGGCGGAGCGTGAGTTTTCGGAAACTTCCCGCCTCATGCTGTCAGCCATCATGGAAGCGGCGGGCGCGCGCGAAGGCGCGCTTTTGCTCTTCAATGACAAGCCCGCCATGTTGACCTCGGCCACGGCACAGGGGTTTGCCTTGATGCCAGATCCCGCCTTCATTCCTCTCCTTCCGAAACATGTTCATGCTCTTACCGCCGCGCGTGGTCCCGTCGTTCTCAATTCTTCCACGTACTCGGTATTTCTCAGTTCCAATGGCAACGTCGCGCCCGAACTCTTCAAGTGTCTTGCTCCGCTGAAGGCCGGAGGCCGCCTGGCCGGAGTCGTCGCCCTCGGTCGGCGTCCCGGCGATGCTCTTTATGAAGACAGCGAACTCGACGCACTCGAGTTGCTGTGCAGCTACATTGCGCTGGCGGTTCAGAATCATGCCTTGACGCAAACCATCACGCAACGTGTTTCTGAAAACCTGCGTCTCATGGCTTCGCTGCACGGTTTCTACGACAACGCGCTGGAAGCCTTCGCCACCGCCATCGACGTAAAACACGTCAACATTCATGGCCACTCTCTGCGCGTCGGTCGCTACGCAGCCGCCATCGGGGAAGCGATGGGCATGGAGCCGAGCGATGTGGCCGCATTGCGTAGCGCCGGATATCTTCACGATATTGGAAAAGTCGCCGTCGATCGTCGGCTGTTCGGAAAGACGAGCGCACTCGATCCGGAAGAATTCCGCGAGATGGCGGATCACACCACTGTCGGTCACCAGATCGTCAGCAGCGTGCAATTCCCCTGGCCCAAGATTCCCGAGACAGTGCGTTGGCATCATGAACGCAGCGATGGTTCCGGCTATCCCGACAAGCTTGCTCACGACGACTTGCCGATGCAGGTGCGCATCGTGGGCCTCGCCGATTCATTCGACGCTATGACTAGCGCGCGTCCTTACCGCGCTCCGCTGTCCGTGGGAAGCGCTCTCAGCGATCTCGTACGCATGGCCCCGGACAAATATGATCCGAACGTGGTGCAGGGCCTTTTGATTCAAGTGCGGCGCGACGTGGTGGGCAGCAACCGAGCGCCATTGCTCGATAGCGTGCCGGTGAATATCGCCGCCTCCGACATAGATCAACTCGCCGCCACTCTGCAACACAAAGTCTCGCGCAACAAACTCTACCTGACCAAAGAGAACGGCCACTAGTTCCTCGTTGGCCTCATTTCCGTCCCAAGCCCTTCCCCTCCAATAGTTTCCGAGCCATTCCGGAATGGTCTATGACAGCAACTTTTTCGCTCATTAGGGTTCATAATTAGAGAACCTCTGTGTGGGGAGTCCTGATGAGATCCAGGCTGGAAAAGCTTGTGCTATTGCTGGTGTGTTTGAGCCTTGTGTGTGCGGTTCCGCGTCTCCTTGCCAGCAAAAAAGACAAAGTTTCCGATGCTAGCGCGAACGAGCAGAAACGAGCCCTGCAAGCGCTGAATCGGCTGACGTTCGGTCCCCGCCCCGGTGATGTGCAGCAGGTCGCGGCCATGGGAGTGGACCGCTGGATCGATCTGCAATTGCATCCCGAGAAAATTTCAGATAGCGCCGTCGAGAGCCGACTGGCTGCCTTTCGCACGCTGCACATGAGCGGGAAAGAAATCATTGACGAGTTTCCCGACAATCAGATCATCCGCCAAATCATGGACGGCAAGAAGTCCATGCCCTCCGATCCCGCCAAGCGAGCTGTGATCCAAGTCCAGATCGCTCGATACCAAGAAAGGCAGCAACGCAAGTCTGAGCGGAAAGTGGGCGATCAAACAGCCAGCAATGGGAGACCAAGAGATGCGACGGCGAATCCGCCGAACGCAAACGGCGGGAACGAGCAGCCTTCGGCTTCTTCGACTGCTTCCGGCGACTCATCCGCGGCAGATAGTGCCGCTGCTGACAGTGCAAAGACCGCCGAGGAACTGGCGGCAGAGGCAGCGGCCAGCCCCGATGCCATGCCCGGTACGCCTGCGGACAACAACACTGCGACCGATGGCATGAGCGCTGCGACCTCCGACGCGCCTTCGAAAATGCCAGGGGGCGACGCGTCCGCGGCTGCTTCGACCGACGCGACGCCGAATTCTGTCGACGACGCTGAAGCCCGGCGTCGCGAAGATCGTCTCTATGCCGATCTAAAAATCCAAGGGATGATGGATCTGTCTCCGACCGAGCGCTACGAGAAAGTCATGGCGATGTCGACCGCTGAACAGGTCGTCTTTGGCGACTCGATGCGCGGCGGCAAGGGGCTGGATTTTCTTGCTGGCATGGATCCCAAGCAGAAAGAAACGCTGCTCTCGATGAACAGCCCACAAGCGGCTGTGCTATCGGAACTGGTGCAGGCTAAACTGCTGCGCGCGATTTACAGCGAGCGCCAGCTCGACGAGGTGATGACTGATTTCTGGTTCAATCACTTCAACGTGTTTGTCGGCAAGGGTCCGGAGCGCGTGCTGGTTACGAACTACGAGCAGAATGTGATCCGTCCCCACGCGCTGGGAAAGTTTGAAGATTTGCTCCTCGCCACAGCCAAGAGTCCGGCCATGTTGTTCTATCTCGACAACTGGATTAGCGTCGGGCCAAATTCCATGCAGGGGCAGGGAATCCCGGAGCGGCGGCCATTGCGGCCTTATGGGCCGTATGGTCGTTACCCTCGCTATCCGCAGCAAAATCCGAACGCAAAGCGCAAACAGAACAAGGGGCTGAATGAGAACTACGGCCGCGAGTTGCTGGAATTGCACACCCTCAGCGTCAACGGAGGCTACTCACAGCGCGACGTCACCGAAGTTGCCAAGGTCTTTACGGGCTGGACCATCGAGAAACCCGCCGACGGCATGGGGTTCAAATACGAACCGCGCATGCACGAGCCCGGCCCCAAGTTTGTCCTCGGACATGAAATCAAGTTCAAGGGGGAAGATGAGGGCAAGGAAGTGTTGCACATGCTGGCGACGAGCCCGCAGACGGCCCATTTTATTTCGTTGAAACTGGCGCAGCGCTTTGTCTCCGACGATCCTCCGCCCGCGCTGGTTGACAACATGGCGAAGACGTTCGAGAAGAGCAAGGGCGATATCCGCGAGGTCCTGGCAACCCTGTTCCATTCGCCGGAGTTCTGGGCCGAGAATGCCTACCGGGCGAAGATGAAAACGCCACTCGAGTTTGTTGCGTCGGCGGTGCGCGCCACCGGCGCCGATGTCGACGATGCCTTCCCGCTGGCTCACCAGATCGAAAAGCTGGGAATGCCACTGTATGCCGCGCAGCCGCCGACCGGATATTCGATGAAAGCCGATACCTGGGTGAGTTCATCCGCGCTGTTGGGCCGGATGAACTTCGCGTTGGGCATGACGTCTGGCAAAGTGCGAGGTGTGAAGGTGGACGCAGTGCAGTTGGCCGGCGGACCGCCTCCGCCCCCGGATTCCAATACGGCGCTGTCGGCACTTGAGGCGAAATTGCTTGCGGGTGACGTTTCGAAACAGACGCACGATTCGATCATCGCGCAAATTGAAGCGCCGTCCAAAAACGCCGGGACCGATTCGCCAGAGCAAAAACAGGACCAGAAAACAGCGCCACGCAATTCTGCAGGATCGCCCGACGCAAGCACGATCGCCGGATTGCTCTTAGGTTCGCCGGAGTTTCAAAAGAGATAAGATTCCGCTATCAGCCGTCAGCTCTCAGCTGATATCAAGTGAGACTGATCGCTGATGGCTGACAGAGCTGAAAGCTGGTTTCCCCATGTCCATTACGCGTCGAGTTTTTCTTCGCAACAGTGCTCTCGCTGTCGTCGGCACCGCCGCGGTTCCGAGCTTCTTGACTCGGGCCGCCTACGGCGCTGTCGAACCCGGCGCGCGCACCAAGCGTCTGGTCGTGATCTTCCAACGCGGCGCCGCCGATGGCCTCAACATCGTCGTTCCTCATGCCGAGTCGCAGTACTACTCCATGCGGCCGAGTATCAACATTCCGCGCAAGTCGGTGCTCGATCTTAACGGCTTCTTTGGACTGCATCCGTCGCTTTCGGCATTTCAACCGCTTTGGCAGCAGGGTCATCTTGCGATCGTGCATGCGGCCGGATCTCCCGATACGACCCGCTCACATTTCGACGCGCAGGATTTCATGGAGACCGGCACTCCCGGCGTAAAGGTCACGCAAGACGGATGGCTTAACCGCTCGCTTCACGGAGCGCCAGCGACGACGCACGCATCTCCCTTTCGCGCGATCGCGCTCGGACCTTCGGTGCCGCGAATCTTAAGCGGCTCCGAACCCACCGTAGCGATGAATAACGTCAATGACTTTTCCGTGGGCGGCAGAAATTCGAAGAGCTCTCCGGCAGCCAGCGCGTTCGAGGCAATGTACGACCACTCCTCCGACAGCGTGTTGCATGGTACCGGAGCGGAGACCTTCGATGCGGTCAAAATGCTCAGAGCCGCGGACCCTGGAAGATATGCGTCTGCACCGGGAGCCAACTATCCCAGAGGGCGCTTCGGCGAAGGCCTTCGGCAGCTCGCGCAATTGATCAAAGCGAACCTGGGCGTGCAGGTGGCGTTCGCCGACATCGCGGGCTGGGACCATCACGTCAACGAGGGCTCGACGGAAGGGCAACTGGCGAATGTGCTGGGTGACTTCTCGCAAGCGCTCGCCGCTTTCTGGATCGATCTTGGCGATCTTGGCGAAGACACCGTTGTCGTCACGATGTCGGAGTTCGGACGTACGGCGCGCGAGAATGGCAACCGCGGCACTGATCACGGTCACGCGAATGTAATGTTCGTTCTCGGCGGCCCGGTGAAGGGCGGCAAGGTGTACGGCCGTTGGCCGGGCCTCGACCAGTCGCAACTCTACGAAGGCCGAGACCTCGCTCTTACGACGGACTTCCGCCAGGTAATTGGAGAAGCCGTCGCCCGCCATTTGGGAAATCAAGATCTAGCCTCAGTATTTCCGGGCTACGACAACCAGCCGGCGAGGTTCCTGCGCTATCTTGGCTGAGTCCACGCGGACGTCAATCTCGAAACGAGGTCGCAAGCGGTGACTCGCTTGCGACCATCGGTCTAGATTTCGATCAGCACGTTGCCGTTCTCGATCTTCAGTGGATAGACCGCGACCTTCGCGTTCGCGTTGTGCGCGGCCTCGCCTGTCTTGGGATCCCATGCCCAGCCGTGCCAGGGGCAGACGACCTTGCCGTTCTCGATCATGCCTTCGCCGAGCGGGCCGCCGCGGTGCAGACAGACGTTGTCCATGGCGCTGTAGCTTCCGTTCACGTTGGCAACGCAGATGGTTTTGTCGCCGCAGGGGAACTCTTTGGCTTCGTCGGTGGCGGGGAGTTCGGATTGGGTGGTGAGCTTGATGATGTTGGGCATGAGATTAGAGGCAACCTTGCGCGCGGCGCACAGCCCCTTCGACTTCGCTCAGCATTTTGGCGGCTGTCCCTACATAAGTCTGTGTTGGTGATAGCTGACAGCCGAGAGCTGACAGCTATGAGATCCTTCGCGTTCCTCAGAGCCTGCCCTGAGCCTGCCGAAGGGATGACCGCAGCGGGCTCCCACTTCGCTCACGCCCGCTAAGCGCGGTCATTTGGGCTGCAGCGTTTGCGCGATCATCACCTGGCGCTTGAAGTTCTCGACCATGTTGGGGTCGAGGCGAACTTCCGTGGGCTTCTTCGCGAGCGTCATGGTGTCGATCTTGTCCTGCAACTTGAGCAGGGCGTAGAAGAGGTTCTCGGGACGCGGTGGGCATCCGGTGACGTAGACGTCGGTGGGGACGATTTTGTCGACGCCTTGCAGCACGGCGTAAGTATTGAACGGGCCGCCGACCGACGAGCACGCGCCCATCGAGATGACCCACTTCGGGTCGGGCATCTGGTCGTAAATCCGCTTCACCACGGGAGCCATCTTGAGCGTGACGGTGCCGGCCACGATCATCAAGTCGCTTTGGCGTGGGCTCGGACGAAAGACCTCAGAGCCGAAGCGCGCGATATCGAAGCGCGAGGTGGATGAGGCGATCATCTCAATCGCGCAGCAGGCCAAGCCAAACGTCATCGGCCAGACCGCCGACTTGCGTGCCCAGTTGAAAACGTAATCAACTGTGCTGATCATGAAGTTCTTTTCAAACTTGTTTTGCAGCCAGCCCATGAATGATCCTCGCGAAGCGCTACACAGGCAGTCTAGGTAAGGCGGTGGTCGGTGTCAAACCGTCAGAGACAGTCGTTACCCCAATCGTGGCGCAGTGTCAGGACGATTCGTGGATTCCCACATGCGAGGGTGCCCCGTTCAAGCTTTGCTTGAGCGGGGATTTTTTGCTGGCGCGACTACACGCCACCGCGATATCCCAGCGCGCTTCCGCCGGCGAGGCGTTCCAGTACGATTCGATCCTGACTGATCTGACTCCCCCCGAGGCGTGAAACTCGAGCCTAGGGTCCAACCGTGATGACTGACGTCCCATCCTTGGCAACCACCGGATTGAACAGAGTGGACCACTCAGCCGTGACGTGGAACGTTCCCGAAGTGCTGGGAGCATGGTACGTCACGGTCAGCGCCGGAACAGCATCCGCTCCCTCAATCGTGCCATCTGGGCACGAACCAAGCGGTTGCGTATTGCCTGACCAGTTGCACTGCGCGCCGCTGGCACCATTGGTTTGTAGCTCGGCGATCGACCAAAGCACCGAAGGTGCGCAGGATGAGCACAAGCCGTGAACCGTAGCTAGCAATGTTGTTTGGCCGCCAGCAGGGATTGTGATCGACGCCGGTGAAACCGACACAGTCACGTCATTGGGGTTAAACCCGCCACCTCCGCCGCCGCAACTCGCGGCAACAATCAACCCGATGAGCGCACTCACGCCCAGGCCTCGGTACAAGTCCATTCAGGAGCTCCTGCATTAACGATCAGATACCCAACGCTGGACTGGTTGCGCTGTAGGGCGGTAAAGAGTACCACGGAAATCTCTGTTTCACCGTAAGAGTGGCGTGGCCCGGACGATCCTGAATTCCCACACTAGAGGGTGCCCGGTTCAAGCTTTGCTTGAGCGGGGATTTTCTGCTGGTGCAACCTCAGTCAGGCACCCTCAGCAATATCCCGCTGCGCTCCGATGGTGCCAATTCAATGCTTGTCTTGTCTACATAAACCCGGCCGCGTACCTTTTCGTGGCTCCCACCCTTTGCAGTATGCGCAAAGGACGAGGCGCCCGCCGCTTCGTCGCGGGAGAAAGTTGGCAAGCGTCTGACATGACACACTTCCCACGGGATTCTGCTTTCAACCTGGTTACGGCTCTTCAAAATCCAGTGCGTAGACATCCTGCGTGCCTGTGTCGCGCAGTAGCAGCGGAGAGTCGTCGGGCGCCATCCCCAGCCACACGTTGAAAAAACCTGCCTGGCGGAAGTTCTTCAGATCGGCAATGCGCTCGACCTTGTGGTCCGTGAGATGGACCCGCATCACTGAGGGCTGATTTTCTTCGTGCAGGAAATATACGTAATCTGAATTCTTCGACCAGTTGGGGAAACCCATCGTCACGCGCGCGAGCTCCTGCCATTTCTGAGTCTGGAAGTCGTACAGCATCAGGACGCGCGAATCAGCGTTCATGGCGGAGATATAGCGCCCGTTGGGAGACCATCGTGGAGAGTAAAGTCCGGCGGAATCAGGCAGACTCGAAAGCTGGTTCGTTTTCACGTCGAGCATACGGATGCTGCTGTTGGGATTCGCTGGTCCGTTTGCGAAAACGATTCGCGTTCCGTCGGCAGACCAATCGGCGTCGTATTTCAGTTCGGGGTCGTCAGCGATGAGTTCGCGGGGAGTTCCGCCGTCGGCGGAGACCATATACAACTTCGCGCTCTGCCCGGGCGGAAATCCGAAGAACACGATCCGCTTGCCGTCAGGAGACCAACTTGGCAGCAGTGCCGCCAGAGGCGGGAAGCTGAGTTGAATCCGCTGGCTCCCGTCTGGCTTACTCCTCCAGAGAGTCGCCCCGGGGAACGTGGAGTAAGCGACCCACTGACCGTCTCGCGAAAATCTGACACTGTCGGCGGAAAGTCCGGAGAGGAACGGAGAGAATTGTCCAGATTTCACGTCATAGCGCGAAAGTTCGCCGTGCTGCAGCGCCCCGACGACGAAGAGCTTCTTTCCATCCTTGCTCAACAGCGGCGAGAAATAGCCTAAGGGGCCCGACGTCAGTTGGACTGGCTGCGAAATGGTCTTTCCGAACCAGCTCTTTTTTTCCGCCCGCGACCATACGTTGGAGCCGGATTGAAATACGAAGTAGTTCGCATCTGGAGTCCATTGGCCGCAGCATTCAGAAGCGGTGTTGTGCCAACCGGGCAACAACGCATGCGGATTCGTGCCGTCAGCCCCAACCTCCCAAAGCGAGCCCACCGAGTTGAATCCTCCGCCGAGGCGGAAGCGAATCGACTTCGCGTCTGGCGACCAGATTGGATCAAATACGGCATCAGACAGGGACACGAGTTTGCGAGACTGGCTTCCATCACTTTTCGCCAGAAACAGATCGTTGCCGGAAACGTAGGCAATCGTCTGACCGTCCGGTGAAAATTCAGCGGACGGAGTATCGATGTCGCCCAACTTCCGCGCAGAACCGCCCAGCACAGGTACGGACCAGAGCGGACCATGGAATGCCGTCTGCCCGACTTCGTCTGCCACTAATAGAGTTGAGCCGTCGGGAGAGACAGACAGAGGGGTCATCGTCGGCGTGGGGAGTGCAACCCGTGCTATGTCTCCGCCGTTTGCGGCAACCTGCGCCACAACAAGGCCCTCGGAAGCAAATTCCGCGAGATAAATTCGCGAGCCATCGGTTCCGACCAGGAACTTGGAGATTCCGTCGTGCGTTACTGGAACATAGCCGGAAACCTTGGGTGGTGGCAGAGCACGTGACTGGAAGTAATAAAGGACAACGGCCGCCACGACTAAGACTAAGACTGAAGCGCCAATTCCCCATATCGTCCATGCTCGACGCTTCGGCAGGGCGGTAACGGTGGCGCTTGATGGGCGATCTCCAGAGTAGATCTCGGAGCGGGAGGCTGAGGTTACCCCGGAGTGGCCTGAGTCGGTGTCACGCTTCAGCCGTTGCAGGTCGGCACGCATCTCCGCTGCGCTCTGGTAACGCAGGTTGCGATCTTTCTCCAGGGCTTTGTTGATGATGTCTTCCAGCTTTGCCGGCAGCGATGGATTAAACCGAATCGCTGGCGGTGGATTCGAATCGAGGATCGCCTTGAAGATGACGCCCGAACTCTCTCCTTGAAACGGCAACACTCCAGTCGTCATCTCATACAGCACCGCTCCAAACGAGAACAAATCGGTACGGGCATCCAACTCTTTCGCCCGCACCTGCTCCGGCGACATGTAACTCACCGTGCCCAGCGCAGCCCCGGGACTGGTCAACTGCTGTTCGTTCACCGTGCGAGTCAAGGTGTTATCAGATGCCATCTGGCCGGATGAACCGCCGCTGGCCGCGACCTTCGCCAACCCGAAGTCGAGGATCTTGGCGTGCCCGCGCTCGGTTACAAAGATGTTGGCTGGCTTTATGTCGCGATGCACGATGCCCTTGGCATGAGCGGCGTCGAGCGCATCGGCCACTTCAGCGGCGAGGGGTAGCAGGACTTCCAGATCCAGCGGACGCCCCCCGATGCGGTGTTTCAGCGTCATGCCCTCGAGATACTCCATGGCGATGAACGCTCGGCCGTTCTCCTCGCCAATGTCGTGAATGGTGCAGATGTTCGGATGATTGAGTGCCGAAGCCGCTTGCGCCTCGCGCTGAAAACGGCTGAGGGCTTGCGCATCGCGTGCCACTTCGTCCGGCAGGAACTTCAGAGCGACGAAGCGGTGCAGCCGTGTGTCCTCAGCTTTGTAGACGACTCCCATGCCGCCGCCGCCAAGTTTCTCGACAATGCGGTAGTGCGAGATGGTCTGGCCAATCATGAACGACGTATCTTAGGGGGAGGTGAAAGGCAAGTCAATGAAAACGGCGACTTGGCGCCAGCAAGAGACTTTGCGGCGAAAGATCGCGGTCTGACTCATGAACGCTTTCGCAGCCTGACTTGAGCAGTCACCCGCAAAGCCATCGGCCTGATTTCGAGACGTCGGTCGTCGAAGAATGCGAAATTTCACTCGCAGTTCAAGCTGTGCCGCCGTTCATTGCAGCTAGAGTTCCGAAGCGCTCCCCATGTTGGCGTCCCACAGCATTCTTTTGCCGCTGCGATAGGAGAGGTTCACCATATGCCCCGCAGCGGCCGCATGATGTCCGACTTCAGCGGTCTCATAGCTCGGCTGCCGGGTGCGGACCGCATCGATGAAGTTCGCAAGATGCAACACAGTCGCGTCCGGCTTGTCGGCAAACTCCAGATTCTCCGGTACCGGTTTGGTACCCGATCCCTGGGATTCCGCTCGGTGGTTGTCTTGATTGAGAAATGCTTCCTGCATCGCTTTGGGCCAGCTGTCGATCGAGTACTCGTAGCCTTCGCGTTTGTACTCGGCTTGCTCGACCATGCCCGCGCCCAGAAGAAGCGAAAGCGACCCTTCCGTCCCCAGGAATTGGATTCCCTGACCTGCCGTGCTCGCACTGTTGAATGTGCCGGCCATGTTGACACAGAAGCTGCCGTAGTCGAACAGAGCGTCGAGCGTATCTGGCACTTCGCGCCCGTCGTGCCGGTGGAGAATTCCCCCAGCGGCGGTGACGCTCTTCGGCATTTCTGCGTCCATGATGAAGTGAATCGAAGTAATAAGGTGAACGAACAGGTCCGTGGAGATTCCGCCGGAGTAGTCCCAATATTTGCGATAGCGAAACACGCGCTCGGGATTGTAGGCGACTTTTGGCGCGGGACCGAGCCATTCCTGCCAATTGAAGTTGACGCCCTCCTGAAGGTCCGCAGGAACGGGATAATTCCAGGAGCCCGTGGAGCTGTTGCGGTTGTAAGACGCGGTCACCTTGGTGACCTTGCCAAGTTTTCCCGACATCACGATTTCCCGCGCTTTCTTGTGTTGCTCGGACGACACCCACTGGCTGCCCGCTTGCACAATGCGCCTGTGTTCCTGCGCCGCTTTGATCATTGCCGGGCCATCTTCAATTTTGTAGGTCATCGGCTTTTCGATATAGACGTCCTTGCCCGCGCTCAGCGCATCGAGCACAATGCGCTTGTGCCAATGATCGGGAGTCGCCACCACGACTGCGTCGATGTCTTTCCGGTCTAGCAGTTTCTTGTACTGCGCGAAATTCGTCGCGATCTTACCGTCGGTGCGCTCCTTGGCGCGTTCGAGGTGTCCCTGGTAGCAATCGCAGACTTCTACCAGGTTTGCCTGCCCGGTTTCTTTGGCAGACTCGAGCAAGATGTTTCCACGAATTCCGAAACCGATGAACCCGAGGTTCACGCGATCGTTCGGGCCCGCAGGTTCCGGTAGCGAGGAGGGAGGAACAGTGATGAGCTTTCCATTTAGGACGAGCCCCAGGCTCGCCGCCTGAGTCGCACTGCGCAGGATGAACTCACGTCTCGTGGATTTCGACATTCTTGATCGCCGCAGAGAAAAGTCACGCCCGGCACGAACACGAAAGTGTAGCGCAAACCCCGCGCAACTGTAGGCAGCTGGCGAATCATCTCTATGAAACTCACTAACGCCGATGCATTTCCAAATTCAACCCCTTTTCCACAGCCCAATGTGACATCTGACCTTGACCCTGAAATTCAAAGAGCAGATCATCGTCAAGGCGGAGGCGGTGCACGCGGAAACCGCGAGGCAGGCTCTAACTCCTTTGTTCTCAAGATTTTGACCTCTAAACTCTTAGGGCTCAAGATTTTGCAGGGCATTTTTGCAAAACCCGCGCCAGTCGCGGCTTTCAGAGAGGGTGGGGGGAGGGGGGTACCCTTCAAAGCTGGCGATTTCCCAGAATAGGCTCGCCGAAAAGGCCCTCGTCAGCGCCCCTCGCCGGGAATTTTTTCTGCCGGTTTCGTTACAATGAAAAACAAGGTTCTGCGAACCCACTATGTCCCTGACGAAGGCACAAGCGCTGGAGATGTTCGAGTCCGATGACCTGATCGGCATCGGGATGGAAGCCGATGCGGTGCGGCGCAAACTGCATCCCGAAGGTGTGGTCACCTACATCATCGATCGCAACATTAATTACACCAATTTCTGCACTGAGTACTGCACCTTCTGCGCCTTTTACCGTCCGCTGAAAGGACCCGCGGCGAAGGAAGGATACATTCTCGACTTCGACACGATTTACGAGAAGATTCGCGAGACCGTGGAACTCGGCGGAACCGGTGTGCTGATGCAGGGAGGTCTGCATCCGGACCTGAAGATTGACTGGCACGAGAAGATGCTGCGCGGAATTAAGGAGCGCTTTCCGCAGGTGCATCTGCATTGCTACTCGGCGTCAGAGATTATTGCGATTGCGGAATATAGTTCGCTGTCGATACGCGACACGATTTTGCGGCTGCGCGATGCCGGGCTCGATTCGATTCCAGGCGGTGGAGCGGAAGTGCTGGATGATGAAGTGCGCTACAAGATTGCTCGTCTGAAATGCCTGACGGATGACTGGCTCAACGTGCATCGCACCGCACATCAGATCGGAATGCGAACCACCGCAACCATGATGTTTGGCGTGGGCGAGAATTACGAAAACCTGGTCAATCATTTCCAGCGCCTGTATGAATTGCAGGAAGAGACGGGCGGATTCACGGCGTTTATCCCGTGGAGCTTTCAGCCCCAGCACACGGCGTTGGGCGGACGCCACTGGGACGAAGCCACCGCCGTCGATTATTTGAAAGTGCTTGCGATCTCACGGATTTATCTTTCGAACTTTCTCAATGTGCAGTCGAGCTGGGTGACGCAAGGGCTGAAGGTGTGCCAGATGGGATTGCGTTTTGGCGGGAATGATGTTGGTTCCGTCATGCTCGAGGAAAATGTGGTGCGGGCCGCGGGTGTGACCAATTGCACGACAGAAGAAGAGTTGCGAAGGATTATTCGCGATGCGGGATTCCGTCCGGCGCAGCGGGATACATTGTATCGGCAGTATTTTTTGAATTAGAGTTTCGGTGCGTTGTTGTTCGCGGGAAGTTGCGGGAGTGTTACGGCTTCACGCATGAATCTTCAGTGATCTTGTCATAGATTTTCTTTCGCCCCGTCCGGGGCTTGTTCCCTTCCACCCGGCATGATCCCACGGCTTGCGCCGTGGGCTGCATTCTTGCGCCGCTCCGCGGCTGTGATGAATCACCGCGTGAAATGCGGTTGAGACACATGTTCAGTGTTGTGAGTTTGTCTTTGAGTGGAAACAAAGTTTTGACAGAGTCGTTACAAGTTTCCGCAATCGAAATCTCTTTCGCGTAATCAAAGTCTTCAACGCGCACAAAAGTGTAGTCGTAACCGGATGAAGGGCGTGACATTCGGAGGGAAAGTTCCGTTTGTTTTCAGAGGTTCAACCGGAGAGGCGCGTGGAGGACACGAGCGATCGTGAATCAAAACAGAAAAAAGAAGGGGAAGAGTATGAAGAGCATGAAGGCAGTGGCGTTGTTTCTCCTGGTTGCGGCCATCGGCGCGAATCTCGCCGGCGGACGAGCGCAGGCGGAGGATGATACTCGAGTTGCAGTCAACGTCCCATTTGATTTCGTGGTGGGAAAAACCATAATGAAGGCCGGCAGCTACAAGGTCGAAGTACTGCAGTCCGGGCTGGTGGATTTCTGGAGCAACGACGAAGGGCGGCATCACATTGCGTTGATGCTTCCGGGTTCCGCATCGAAAGCCCAGAATGGCGATCCGCATTTCGTATTCACGCGCTACGGCGGCGAGGCATTTCTGAGCAAGATTGCGATGTCGGCTGACCTGAATCTCGAAGCTCCGGTTAGCGGCAGGGAGAAGGAACTCATCCGCAGCATGTCGGCTGGAGGAAGGGACTCTCTGGTGGTCGAATCGGGTCGTTGATTTGCGGCGCTGGGTGCCTCAACTTTGGTTATGGCGGCATCACGAGAAATTGATTTTGTACGGCTCGCGATGCTGCCGCCAAAGGCAGGTCAATTGTTTTCAGGAAACTGTGGTGAGTCTCTCGCGGCGGTTGATAAAATAATTAGCAAGATGGCTTTTCCGATTAAAGTTTGTGTGGTCTGCTCGGAAGAATTTGAGTTGAAGCCGGGGAAGCCGGGGTTTGCCAACCGATGTCCGGCATGCAGCGAACCTGAAGCGGATGGTCCGGCCGCAAAGAAGGGGATGAGCGCCGACGAGCGCAAGTCGCTGGCGGAAGCGAATGAGGCGCGTAGGAAGGCGATGCGGGATTTGTTGTATCGGAAGGATAGCTGAGAAGTCCGTCTGGAGGACCAACCCCACATCCTCTGGGCACTGAAAAGAAGCGCCGCGCTGCGTGCGGCTGTCCCCACATATTCCACTCCTTCCCTCTTCTATTTCCAACACTTTCCATCCCCCGCATCTTTCACTTTAGTTTTCCACTCTCTTGCGGTTATTGCTTCAGGATCCACGTCGATATTTTTTCCAAGGCTACGGGAGAGATGGTTTCTTCGATCTCTGCGTATTCAGAGGGAGAGCCCGTTTTGGCGGGTTGGAATAAATGGTTGAGGCCAGGGAGTTCGTCAACTTCCACGTGCCAGTTGCCGGCTTGTTTCAGAGCTTCGCGGATGGGTGGGAGATTCTGAGTGGGAAGCACTTGCTTGTCGAGTGAACCGTTGATGGCGAGGACCGGGCAGGTTACTTTGCGCAGCGCGGTTGCGGGATCGTACGTCAAAAAGAAGCGAAACCAGGGAGAGGTGACCTGTTTGATTTGGGAGCCGATCAGAGGCTCGGGAACTTCGCCAGCCAATTTTTCTTTCAATTCTTTCTCTAGCAGGGCTTCATCTTTTTCGGTCTCGACCAAGGTCAGCATCTCTTTTTCTTTGGCGGCATTCTTAGCGGCTTCTTCGGGGCTCTTGCCGCTGGCGATCTCGATGGCCTCGCCTTGGGCGACGAGGACTTCATCTCCGCGGACGCCGGTGCCAGCCATCATCACGATGAAAGCGACATCTTTGTTGCGGGCAGCGACCATGGGGGCAATGACACCACCTTCGCTGTGACCGATGAGGCCGATTTTGCGGGGATTGATTTCGGCGCGGGTTTTTAAGAACGTGATGCCGGCTTCAACATCGGTAGCGAAATCGGCGGTGGTAGCGGTGGCGAAGACTCCGGTGGACTTGGCGGTACCGCGATCGTCAGCGCGGAGAACGGCGATGCCGTGGCGAGTGAGATAGTCGGAGAGAACCAGGAAGGGTTTGTGGCCGAGAATGCTTTCATCGCGATCCTGCGGGCCTGAGCCGGTGATGAGCACGACGGCAGGGAATGGGCCCTTTCCTGGGGGAATGGTAAGCGTGGCGGCGAGCGTGACGTTTTGCTGTGAGTTGGTGTAGGAGACTTCTTCGTCGCGATAGGGATAGGGCTTGACGGGATTCTGCGGGCGTTTGAGTTCGAGTTCCGATTCGTTCTTCAGTGGCTTAAGGAGCAAGGTTAGTGTGCCGCCCCCTTGCGTCCACTTACCGTCGATGGCGGAAAGGTCGGGAGCGATCTTGCCTTCGAAGAGTCCGGCAAGAGATTTGACTTCGATCTTAAGCAAATCACCGGTGCGAGTGACTGCGGTAGTGGGGATGCCTTTCATGCCTTGGTCGGGGCTGTCGAGGGTGGCGGTGAGGCCATCTTCTGTGTTGACGATGTGGAAGACGACCCGCAGTTTCATGGCGCCAGTGTCGAGCGAGCCCATCCAGGCGCCATCGATGTCGGAGGGCTTGGCGGGTTTGTGTTCGGTCTTGACGGGCGTGGTGGAGCGCTTGAACTCGAGAGGCAACGGGGTGGCTTGGGTCCAGGTGCCGGTAATGGTTTGTGCGTCGGGAGCGACTTTGCCTTCGTAGGTGCCGTGAACGGCGTCGACGCCGAGGTTGAGCATGGAGTCTTTCAGCGAAATGGAACTCACGGGAATTCCATTGCCGCCGGGCTGGTCGATGCTGTCGAGCGTCGCCTTGAGAGTGTTGTCTGCAGCTTTGGTGATGTGAAGGACGAGGCGGAGTTCGGCGCCACCGGCGTGGAGGGTGCCTTGCCAGTCGCCAGCGACGTCTTGGGCGCGGGCGAAGCCGGTAGCGAGCAGGAGGAGGATGAAGATACGGTTCATGGAATGGGCCCTCCTTGGGCGAGTTTTGTTTTTGCGCAAGTGCGGAGACGTCGTCCTTGCGTAATTAGCGAGGGATTTGCGTAGATTCTCTAGCTCTTCAAGGCCAACGCGAGCTTGTGAGCCAACACGACTCTGGCGCAGGACGTGCGAAGCAGCGACGTTGTGGGCGACGCGATAGATCCAGGTGCGAAGAGAGCAGCGGCCGTCGAAACCTGCGAAGCTGCGCCAAAGAGCTACGTGAATATCTTGCACAAGATCACGGCGAATCTCCGGGTCCGCTTCGTAAGCACGCTCGAGGCGCTCGAGAGCGGCGCCATAGGTTGTCGCGGCGTCCTGGTAGAGGTCGTCCTGTGTGGGCATGGCCGGGATCGTGTCAGTGGTGCTCACAATAAGGTAGTCGACAGAAAGAAAAGTTTCTTACAGCGTTCAAACGTTTACCACAAAGGGCACGAAGGTACACGAAGGATGCGGGAGGACGGTGCTTGGGAGTGGGTCATTTCCGGGATAGAATGGGCTTGCCGACCCTCACGGCCTGTTTGAAATCATTCTCAGAGATTCCCTGACTCAAATCGTGAAGCGGCCATCATATCTTGCGATCGTCTTGCTGGGTGCCGGCGCGTTGGCCCAGGTTGCGAGCCATGGCGTGGCCATGTCGGTAGGCCGGGCTGTGATTGATGGGACAGTGACGAAGGAACCGGGGAGCGAGCCGGTGAAGAAGGCGGTGATCGAACTGATTGCCGAAAATCAGGCGCAGGGCGGGGACTACACGGCGGTGAGCGGGGCGGATGGGGGATTTCGTATCGAGGGCATTCTGCCCGGGCGCTACCGTCTTTTTGCCGAACGCACGGGACTGCTGGAAGTCGATAAGCACATGGCGCGTGGCGAGGGACAGGTGCTGACTCTGACGGCGGAACAGGAAGTGAAGGATCTGCGGATTCGATTGCAGGCTGCAGCCGTAGTGCGGGGACGGGTGACGGATGAAGATGGGGATCCGATGGCGAACGCGCAAGTGTCGGTGCTGCGGCAGACATACGCTTCGGGGCGCAGCCGGTTGGAGCAGGCTGGAGCGGAGCGCACTAATGACTTGGGCGAATACCGAATTGCGGGGCTGGCGGCAGGGAATTACTACGTATCGGTGAATCCGCCTCCGGATTTCAAGAGCCTGATTGAGGCCGCGGGAGTGGGGGCCGAGGCGCGGTCGGCGAACGACAAGTCGGCAGCGACCGCGTATCAGACGACGTATTATCCGGGGACCGCGGATCGAAGCCAGGCGGCTCCGGTCGATCTGCGTGCCGGGGATGATTTCCCGGTGAACTTTTCTCTGACGCAGGGGCCGAGTCTGAGCATTCGGGGGACGGTCGTGAATCTGCCGCCGCGGTCGTCCGCGGCGATCATGCTGCAGTCGCGCGATTTCAGCGTGATGCTGAACGGGGCGGAGATGCATCAGGACGGCAGCTTCGTGATTCGCGACGTTGCGCCGGGAGCGTACACGATTCTGGCGACGGTGGAGAATTCTCCGGTGCCGATGATGGCGCGGCAGGCGCTGCAAATCGGGTCGAACAGCGTGGAAGACTTGCGGTTGGCGCCGCAACCGGGAGGTTTGATTCGCGGGCGGCTGCGGGTGGAAAACAAGGGCGGAGAGCGCTTCGATGCCAGCCAGATTTTTCTGCAATTGCGCTCGGCCGATGGAGACGACGAGGTGATGTCGACGTTCAGTATGGGCGATGGATTTTCTCATCTAGCGCATGTAGGAGCGGACGGGAGCTTTGAGTGGAAGAGCGTGCCGCCGGGAAATTATTTTGTGCAACTCGCGGGCGAGGGCGGCGGGAATTCCGACTTGTTCTTGAAGACGACAGCGGCGGGGAATCGCGATGTGGGTGATGCGGGGATCAGCGTGAATGGCGGGGTAGTCGTGCTTGACGTGGTAGCGAGTGCGAATGGCGGCGGCGTCGATGGAGTTGCGATCGATGCGAAGGGTGAGCCGGTCGCGAATGCGGTGATAGTGGCGGTGCCGGAGATGCGTCTGCGAGGGCTGATGGAGCGGTATCGCAAAACGGTTAGCGATCAGAGTGGGCGCTTCTCGTTGCGCGGAGTTCATCCCGGGGATTACACGGTGCTGGCTTGGGAGAGCGTGGATGGCGAGGCTTATTACAATCCGGAATTTCTCAAGAGCTACGAGGGGCAGGGGAGTTCACTGCGAGTGAATGAAGGGGATCGGAAGGGGATGCGGGTAGAAGTGATTTCGGGGGGCGAGGGAGAACCGTAAACCTTTCACCACAGAGGTCACAGGGGTTCACTGGGGTCTCGACCCTGTTCTCGTCACAGTATGTCGTTCGTCCTTTGGCGTCACATCCGTCGTCCAAATTCTGTACTTCTCGACAACAGCACCCAGGGCTTTCAAACGCCCACCTTTTCAAATCCATTCCTCAATTAAGTCAAGTATTGTCAATAGGTTACGCGTGCATCTCCAGGGTGCGCGCGGCATCAAACTATATAGAGGTTTTTATATGGTTTTTATCTCAGGAGGAGGCCATTTATGAGGCTGGCGAGATGGAGTGCAGTGGCTGGAAGTTGGTTTCTGGCGGCGCTTCTGTCTGTGCCTGCGTGGGGGGCGAATGCAGACTACAACAACAGAAGACAGACGGCGGTGCCGGGGACGTTGAACTATGTGGAGGGAGACGCGTCGATGGGCGACCAATCTCTCGACTCGAAGTCGGTGGGCTCGGCGACTTTGCAGGACGGCCAGGTGCTGGAGACAGGCAATGGCAAGGCGGAGGTCTTGCTAACGCCAGGGGTGTATTTGCGGCTGGGCAGCAACAGCTCGGTGAAGATGGTTTCGAGCAGTATCACGAACACGCAAGTCGCCCTGAACCAAGGGCAGGCAATGCTGGAAGTGGATGAGATTTACAAGCAAAACAATATCCATATCAGCCAGCCGGGAGCGGACACGCGGATCGAGAAGAATGGTTTGTACGCCTTCGATGCCGGCAAGAATCAGGTGCGAGTGTTCGATGGCAAGGCTGTGGTTTCGGCGGACGATCGCAATACGACCGTGAAAGGCGGGCACGAGCTCGCGCTGAACACCACCGGGAAGCTGAAGGCGCAGGGCTTCGACAAGAATGAAGTCCAAAAGAACGACGATCTGTACCGCTGGAGCAGCTTGCGATCGGAGTATTTGTCAGAAGCTAACGTAGATGCGGCGCGGACGTATTATGGCGTCGGCGGCTACGGGCCTGGCTGGTGGGGACCGGGATGGTATTGGGATCCGTGGTTTGCGGGATTCACATATCTTCCGGGAGCGGGGTTCTTTTATAACCCGTTCGGGTGGGGATTCTATTCACCAATCGTGGCTTATCGTACGCCGATCGTGGTTGGGCGTGGAGTGCATCACTTTGATGGGACCCGGCAAGTGGCGATTGGGCGCGGGTTTCACAGCCATGCGGTGACCAGCTTCCACTCGGGGCGGGCTGGCGGATTTCATGGCACGCCGATGGGGTCGGGATTCCACGGAGGCGGAGTAAGTCCACGCCGCTAAGTGCGCTAGAAATTGTCCTGGTGCGCGGTTAGCCTCGAACATTGTTGAAGGTCAAAGTCCCCACCCTGTCGCAAACAACGCGACAAGGGTGGGGCATCCGTTCTTCATCTAGATCTTCACTTCACAACGGGAGAATTGGTATCGGCCGGCTTGGATTCGTCGGCATGAATCTTTCCGTCGTCTTCGGCGTAGAAGGAACGGTGCTCGGCGTCCATATTTTTTGGAGTCATGGTGAGGACGTAGCTGTCTTTCTTGCCTTTGAAGTTTGCGGTGTAGTCTCCGCGCTGGGTGTCGACCATGCGCTTGGTGAAAGATCCGGAGTGCACCAAGTCGGTGAGAGTAGTGGCGAAGTGGTCGTATTGCTTGTTGAATTGGCGCTGGGCACGGATGACGACGCGCATGTAAGCGAGGGCGGCAGCCTCGGAGTCGGAGCGGGCAGGATCGCCGGGGAACTTGGGTTTGTAGGTGGAAGCCGGGGCGTTCGCTTCGGGCATGGTTCCACCGGGTTCTTGCGCGAATAGTGTGCAGGCAGCGAGGATGACGGCGATTATGGCAAATAATTGCTTCGGTGCTCTCATGCGAACGGTTTCTCCGTGGTCGTGGTGATGCGGGGGAAAAGCTGGTCGAGCTGCGCTCGAAGGACAGCCCCTTCGACTTCGCTGAGGGTAGGCTTTGGCGGCTGTCTCCACAAGTTCAGTCGTGGCTGGTCTCACATGTTTTCTCTGATGGGTGTAGTTACAAGTTGAGTGGCCAATGCGGCTTTTCGCCTCATTTTTCCATGTTACTCCCGTAATTTCCCTTCGGTCACCTTCTCTTTGCAATCAGTCGAATTATTACTATGCTGAGTAGAAGAATCTTGCCTTACAGGGAAACCTATGAAAGCAGCCGTAGCCAGAAAACCAGTCATCAAAATCGCGGTGGTGGAAAGCGATCCATTGCGCTTTGTTGGGTTCCGCGCGTTGTTCGACGCCGAGCCCGAATTTGAACTCGTCTCCGCGTCACTGCCTGAGATCAGCACGCTGCAGGGAATTGATCTCATTCTGCTCGGCAACCGCAACGGACAAAACCTGTTTGATGTGATGGCCAGCCTGAAGGCCACGCGTCCGGATCTGCGGATTATCGTAACGGGCTCGGGGATTGACGAGGAAACCATCCTGAAGGCGATTGCGTCAGGGGCGAAGGGCTACGTGGATGAAGCGGCCACGCCGGCAGAGTTTGCGCAGGCGATCCGGATTGTGAACCAGGGATCGGTGTGGGCTCCGCGCAAAGTGCTTTCGATGTTCATTGAACGGGTATCGTCAGCGCCAGGGCGAATCTTCCCGGCGGGGCGAGTGACGTTCACCGACCGCGAGAAGGAAGTGCTAGAGATGCTGGTGGCCGGTCGGTCGAATAAAGAGATTGGCGGCCAGTTGGGAATCGAAGAGCGCACGGTGAAGGCGCACGTGGCGAAGTTGATGCGCAAGGTAGGCGTGCAGAACCGGATTGCGCTGTCGGTGCATGCTATAACGCATTCGCTGGTGGCGGCGAAGTAAGGCGGCTTCTAGCTTCTAGCTGCTGGCAAAAGAATAGGGCGGTCACCAGAGGGTCACTTACCTTCGTAATCTTGTCGGAAATTATGGGGCGACGCATACTCGCCTCACCTACCACAGAACCTGGGAGACGGGGTTGAGAGTGGCGATTAGGGTCACTACTTTCAGCCCCGCATTTTTTTGTCCGCCAGTTGCCTTCCGATATTAGTCGGCTGATTCCTGATACAACCTCCGGGCGTTGACGACTGTCCCACTCATTTACAATCAAAGGACTGGATTTTCAGTCAATTTTTCTGTGGCGAGGGACGATGAAGAAACTTGTGTTGCTGACCCTAGCGGTGTGTCTCGGCAGCTTTGCGTTTGCCGGGGATGAAGAGTCGAAGGAATCGAAGGCGACGGATCGCGTGCAGGCAGCTGCGCAAGTGCTGAACGAGATCCAGTCGGCGCCGGATTCGGGTATTCCACAGGACATTTTGAGTAAAGCGGAATGCGTGGCGGTGGTTCCTTCGATGTTGAAGGGCGGGTTCATAGTGGGCGGCAAGTACGGGCGTGGACTCGCGAGTTGCCGCAACCCGAAGGGGTGGAGCGCGCCGGCGTTCTTTACCATTACCGGAGGCAGCTTTGGATTTCAGGCTGGCGGACAGGCTGTGGACCTGGTGATGCTGATCATGAACAACGATGGGATGCAGCGTCTGCTGTCGAGCCAAGTGGCCTTGGGAGCGGATGCTTCGGTGGCGGCGGGGCCAGTCGGGCGTCATGCCGAGGGCAACACGGATTGGAAGATGCGGGCGCAGGTGCTGACTTATTCGCGGACCCGCGGCGTGTTTGCGGGAGTGAGCTTGAATGGGGCGGTGATGAAGCAGGACAAGGACAGCACGCGCGAGTTCTACGGGCACATGGTGACGTTCAAAGCTTCGCTGACGGGGGAGGTGGAGCCTCCGGTGGCGGCTAATTCCTTCCTGACTACTTTGGCGAAATGGGCGCAAGAGGCGGCGAAGTAAGGCTGTCGTTCCATCGCGGCTTAACAGCCTGAGGAACTCCTCTCGGGCGCCTTAGCGGCTAAAGCCTTGACGAAAGATGAAAGCTTTTTCGCGGCGCTGAAAGCGCCGCGCCACGCAATTCTGATACTTCGATGGTAAGGGTGATATGAATTCTCCGACAAGTGCGCCTCCGCTGGCGGGGAATGTGGTTGGGTCCGCGAGCGGGAATTTTGTGGTGGCGGAGTGGAGAGACGGGGGAGGGACGCCGGGACCGCCGCGGTGGATTGCTCCGCTGCATCTGCATCGCAACGATGACGAGGCGTGGTATGTGCTCGAAGGCAAGCTCTGCGTTCGAGTGGGGAAAGATGTGGTGGAGGCAGCGGCTGGGACCGCTGTTTTTGTGCCGCGGGGAACGGTTCACACTTACTGGAATCCGGGGCCGGCGGCGGTCCGGTATTTGCTGGTGATGACCGGCAATATTCATTCGTTGATTGAGGATATTCATGCGATGACGGAGCGTTCTCCGGTGGCGCTGCGGGCGGTGTTTGAGAAGCATGATTCGGAGCTGGTTGAGGAGTGAAGGATCGAACTGCGGCCGATGGCGGCTATCCCAACATATACCCTGCCCAAAGAATCTCACAGGTTTGACAAGCAAAATTCAGGGTGATACGGTCACGCTTCCCTCGATGCGGCGGAAACTCGAATACGCGGCAGCTTGGCCGTTCATCAAAATCCTAGGTGCAATGCCGCGTGCGCTGGCGCGTGCTTTCGCTATTGGCATCGCGCAGTTGGTTTACCTGCTGCACTTTCGCTTGCGGCAGGTCGGCATGCGCAACCTGGAGATGGTGTTTCCTGAGAAGAGCATTGCGGAACGCAAGCAGATTCTGCGCGGAGTGTTTACTTCATTAGGGCGGCAACTCGCCGAGTTGTGCCAGTTTCCTAAATACACCAAGGAAAATGTCGATGAGGTCGTCGTGTATGACGGCCTGGAGAACTACGAGCGGGCGTATGCGCGAGGCAAGGGAGTGCTATTCCTCACGGCACATTTCGGGGGATGGGAGCTTTCGGCGTTTGCACATTCGCTGCACGGTCACTGGCTGAATGTAGTGATGCGGCCCATGGACAACGAGTATCTCGACCGGCTGCTGCAGAGGTACCGCACGATGCATGGCAACAAGACCGTGGCCAAGGACGATTTCGTGCGCGGGCTGCTGGCGGCGATGAAAGCCGGGGAGACAGTTGGAATATTGATGGACACCAATATGACTCCGCCCCAGGGAATTTTTGTGGATTTCTTTGGGATTCCGGCGTGTACGGCGAGTGGACTGGCGCGGATTGCGCTGCGTACGGATGCGGCGGTAGTACCAGGATTCACGATTTGGGATCCGGCGCTGGGAAAGTACCGGCTGCGCTTTGACCCGGCGCTCACCGTAATTCGGACGGGCAATCTGGAAGCCGACATCGCCGCGAACACGCAGCTGTTCACCAAGGTGATTGAGGATTATGTACGGAAGTATCCCGATCAATGGTTATGGGTGCACCGACGCTGGAAGACGCGGCCCGAGGGGCAGCCTCCGCTCTATTAGCGATCGAGCGTTGAAGATATCCTACTGACTTGCCTGGCCTTCCGGCACCGCATTCACTAGATCACGCAATGGCTTCAAGACCGTGAAGCGAACGTAGGCTTGCGGTTTCTCAGCGTCGTCCAAGACGGCGAGTTTCGCCGCCTTCCATCCGGCGGCGGCGGGCAATCCAGACGAGAGATAGGACACTGCTTCAAGGCCGAGCGTGCCAAGTTCGGCGAGTTGGCGGGCTCGAGGCTCGGCTTGCGCGAGCAGGGGAGCATTGGCCATCAGGCTCAGGATGCCGGATTCCGCCGTGATCCAGGTATTGAACTTGGCGGCGAGTTCTTTCTCCTCCTGCTGTTGTGCTGCTGGCTTTGGCAGGTAAGTGCGCGTCAGCAATTCGAAATTGTGGCGCGAGGGCGGGTCGGGAGGGAGAGCGTCGACCAGGAGATCAAGCGGCGTGAGTTGATTGGCATGTTGCTGGTGAGCACGCTGATCGAAGACGACGGGCTCGAGGACGGACGCTAGAACCTGCAGCGAAGCAAGCTCGCGAGTTCCGCTCAACTGACGCAGGCTGGCGTCCCTCTGCGAGATGTGGGTCAGGCCGAAGGCTTCTAGACGGAGCGATTCGACTTCAAGCCTGCGGTACATGTCATCTGCATCGTTGACGGTGCGAGGGGACCACAGGCGCTCGGCGATCGTTGCTGTGCGCGGCCATACCCGTGAGTCGATGTCGACGAAGCTCGTCTGTTCCATCCACATACAGGCTTCTCCTCCGAGAATGCGCGCCTGCTGCTCTGCGTTGAGGTCGGTGGTTTGCGGCAGAGGATCGACGGCATAGTGGTCCGCCGCTGTGTTCATGAGATTCAGGTAGTAGCCGGCAGAGAGGATGCCGGTGTAACCGTTCCTGGCCCCGGCGGCGAGGGAATCAAAGCCGCGCCAGCTTTGCACCATGACATCTTTGGGGAGGTTGGGAGTGAGAATTTCGTCCCATCCGATCATGTGCTTGCCGTGCTTCTCGAGAATTTTAAGCAAGTGCTCATTGAAGTAGTTCTGCAGCGCGGCGGTGTCTTTGAAGTTGTGTTCGCGCATGAAGGTCTGGATGCGCGGGTTGGATTTCCACTCGGCGCCGTTGTTCTCGTCGCCGCCGATGTGCAGGAAATGGTCGGGGAAGATGGCGGCCATCTCACCGAGGAACGTGTCGAGAAACTTGTAAGTGCTCTCGCGCGTGGGATCCATCGTGGGATCGAAGACGCCGAATTTTCGCTCGATGTGGAATGGGCCGGGAGCGCTGGCGAGATCGGGATATCCGACGAACCAGGCGCTGGTGTGTCCGGGCATGTCGAACTCGGGAATGACGCGGATGCCACGGTCGCGGGCGTAGGCAACGATTTCACGAGCTTGCTCTTGGGTATAGAAGAGTCCGTCGGAGCCGAATTCGGTGAGCTTGGGGAAAGCCTTGCTCTCGATGCGAAAGCCCTGGTCTTCGCTGAGATGCCAATGGAAGACATTGAGTTTGAC
The DNA here is from genome assembly GCA_963731405.1 of uncultured Acidobacteriaceae bacterium. GTDB lineage: Bacteria > Acidobacteriota > Terriglobia > Terriglobales > Acidobacteriaceae > Sulfotelmatobacter. Next base: position 301,510 of record CAVSVS010000010.1, read on the forward strand.
TGAGGCCATGCCGTCTAGGGTGCGCTTGACGACATCGACCGGCATGAAGTGGCGAGCACAGTCGAGCATAAGCCCGCGCCAGCGAAAGCGCGGCGTGTCATGGATGGACACGGCCGGAAAGAAGGCACCGGTCGAGTCGGACTGGAGGAGTTGTTCGAGGGTGGCGAGGCCGTGCATCGCACCGACGACAGTTGCAGCTTGAAGATGCGCACTGGTCGGGGTGACTTGAAGGGAGTAGGACTCGTTTTCGTCAACCGACTGAATGGTTTCTCCGGCGGCGTCGACGCTAATGATCAGATTTGCCGAGGTGGTGTCGGCGTCGGGGGAAGTGGGAATGGCGATACCGCTACGGATCTTGATGCGGGAAAGACTGCGGGTAATGGCGGCGTCGAGTCGCGCATCTTTGAAATGATCGGTGACGGTTTTGAAGGACGGGGTGATTGCAAGGCGTCCGTCTTGAGCCGAAAGCTGGGAAGGCTGCGGCATGAGAGTGTTGATGAAAGGTAAGGACGACGGCGCCTGCGCCTCCGCGAGGGCAAATACCGCGAGGTTTACGAGAATCACTGCGATTGTTAGTAGACGAGTCATGAGGCCTCTTTCAGCGGGCGTGATGCGCAGGCAGGCGTAGCTTTTTTTATCTAGGAAGGAAATCACTGCCTGCCACGATTTAGCGTACCGGAGATTCTAGCGTAACGAGGGTGGTGGAACGAGGTTGCCGAACGATTTGGTGCTGGCTCAAGTTCCGTTTTAGTTCTGCAATATCCCTACGACTTCGCGCTTTCGAAAATTCCGACTTCTGGCGCGAAGAGCGCGCAAAAAATGAGGCACCCAAAATGCAGGATGATGAGGGCTCGCTTAGGATGAAGCCCTTGGATAGTGGTCCAGGCTGCGGCTCAGGGGTTGGGCTTGCCGTATGGTGAGCAGTGCGGTTTGAGCCATGCGCTCCAGGATCGCTAGATCGCCTTCGTCGAATGCAAAAGAGTTCGGGGAAAAAACCTCGAGTAGACCGACAACCGCGCGCTCGTAGCGGATGGGAGCGGCTGCGATGGAACGAATGGCGAATCGCCGGCAGACGCTGGCGTCGACGCGGGGATCGATTTCGGCGTCGTCACAACGCAGAGCTTTTCCGGTGCGGATGCACTCGCCCGAGAATCCCTCGCCGATGTTGACATGAGTGCCGAGGGGCGGTCCACCGATCCCGACGCTGGCGCGGCACATCATGGGACCACGGTCGACGAGCGCGATCGCGGCGCCGCTGCCGCGCAAGAGCGCGCGGGCACGCTCGCTGATGACGCGCAGAGCGGAATTCAGATCGGATCCGAGCGAGTGGAACTCGTACTGAATCGTGCTTGAGCCCGAAGGTGGACCCTGAAACTCTGGCGCGCCGGTGGCGGCTTCGAGACTCACGGAACGCGTCTTGAGGGATGCATTCGCGGGAGATTGGTATCCCGGGCTTGAGCCGAGCACCCGATCGAATGCCAAGGTGGGTGCCTTGCGGCTGGGCGCTTCATCGTTGAGGGCGAGCCATTCGTCGAGGCGGCGGCGTGCCTCGGCGGGCAGTTCGGAGAAGCGGACGCCGGCACGGCCGAGGGCGTCGGCCCATGCGATATAGCCCGTGGTCTCGAGGTGAAGATCGGGATCGGGCAGATCGAGGCGGAACTGAAGACGACGTTCGGCGCGACGGTCCGTTTCCAAAGGGACCAAGGTCTGCATCGACAGGCCCTGCTCGCTGAGATCGAGAATCATGCCCCCGGTGACGCCGTCAAAGCTGGCAAAGACGGGACCATTTACTTTATGGCGGAGACAACTCCGTCGTTCTTGAAACATCCTGCAATACCTGCCTTGCTCAAGGGTCGCCTGATGCGCGAGATTGTCCGTACGGAAACGACAGATCCGTGCATGCCTTACTCCGTCAAGACGGAGGGAGTCTGTAGCGAGTGAGCTACAGGGATGATCGAAGCAAAGGCGCGCGAAGGGAAGTGCATGACGGGGTTCGGGGCAGTTCGAGCGGCGTGGCATCCACAGGCGGGGACTTTAACTCTTCTTCTTTTTCTTAACACCAGCGTGCGCGTAAATGTAATTCTCCACCGGAATGTGAAGAAGATGTTCCAGCTCGTGGATGCGGTCTTGCCTGGTATTGTAGGCCGCCCGTTCTGTAGCAGATAGGCCTCCAAAGACCTCGTCCTGTCGCGCCCTTTGCTGCTCTCGTTGGAGTCGTGCCAATTCGGATTGGAAAACTTCGATATTCATGATGCAACCGCTTTCGTCTGCGGAGAGGGGCTGGAAGCAGCCGTAGTGCGTAGTTCCAACCTAGTCTTTCGAGGCAGGAAAGGAATACCCCAGACACTGTACGTTAGCGTACGTAGAAAAGTCTAGGGGCACTCGTACGCTAAATGTCCCGTTCAAGATGATGAACGCAGGGCATGGAGACTCACCCCGCGCTGATGCGAATGTTTTACCAATCCACTACAAGGAACAGACAAAAGCCTGACACGTGCTCATATCGCAGCAAGCTATGGTGAAGTTGTAAGTGGGACGTGTGGTCTGGCAGTGATTAGGCGAGCGCGCTTGAGGGAAGCGATTGGATCCCACAAGAGTCTGCGTCGACTCTCGAAGGATCAATACCAAACACTTCGAATCCAATTAGGAGAATTTTTTCCGATGAGTAGTTTCGTCTCCCTCAAGAATCATCTACACGCCAATCAACAAACGAGCTGCGAGCAACGTCAGCAGACCAAACCAACAGCACGCGTTCGGAGCTTGCTGGCAGTAGCGCTCACGCTTGGATGTGCCTTCGGCGCGGTCGCGAATGCAGCGGCGCAGAAAGTCGTAGCGCCACCGACGCCGACGGACATCACCCCTCCGGCGGGAAACTCTGTGTTCCTGGAAGGCAATGCAATCGGCTCGCAGGGCTATATTTGCCTGCCCACGAGCACGGGTGGTACTTCGTGGACCATCAACAATCCCCGGCCGGAAGCAACGCTGACGACAAATGTATTTGGACTGCCGGTTCAGATCATTACTCACTTCACCAGCATCAATGCCAACCCCAATGGTGTTCTTCTTCCGGTATCTCTGAGCGGCAACGCGACATGGCAGAGTTCCCTCGACAGCAGCAAGGTGTGGGCAACGGCGACGGGACATATCGACGCGGGCATGGACCCGGTGAGTTGCCCGCATGAAGGCTCGATTCAGTGCCTTCTGTTGCAGTCGATCGGGAATCAAAACGGACCGACGGGCGGGCGACTGCTGTCGAAGGTCACCTTTGTGCAACGGCTGAATACGAATGGAGGATCTGCCCCAACCACTTCCTGCACCGTGGGACAGACGCAGCTCGTACCCTACACCGCCGACTACTATTTCTATCGCGCGGATCACTAACAACTTCCCTCCCCTAAGCCGGGTTGCGCACGCGGAGTGGCAGCAGTGTGGGTGCCGCTCGCGTGCGCAACCTGTTTGTTATTTGTTCGCGTGCAGTTGCCGCCAAGGTTTTCAATCAGACTCGTCCGTTCTTACCTCTCATTCCGGTAAAATCAAGTTTCACGGAGGCAATCATGAATACTCTTACCGCGGCGAATCCTCCTGCGGCTTCGCAGGCATCGTTTGATCAAATCGCAGAGCGTGAGCGGAAATACTTGCTGCAAACTTATAACCGGTATCCCCTTGTATTAACTCGTGGCAAGGGAGTGTTTCTCTACGACATCGCGGGCAAACGCTACTTGGACTTTGTATCGGGGCTGGGCGTGAATGCGCTGGGACATGCGCATCCGCGCATCGTAAAGGCGATCCGGGAGCAGGCCGGGAAGCTGGTGCATGTTTCAAATCTGTACTACCACGAATACCAGGGGCCGCTGGCGGAGAAACTGTGCGCGCTGTCGGGGTTGGACCGGGCATTTTTCTCGAACAGCGGGACGGAGGCGATTGAGGGCTCGATCAAGCTGGCGCGGCTGGCGGGACATCGTGCGGGCGGCGAGGCGAAGAGCCGGCTGGTAGCGCTGGAAGGGTCGTATCACGGGCGTACGTTTGGCGCGTTGTCGCTGACGGGGCAGGACAAACATCGCAAGGGATTCGAGCCGCTGCTGGAAGACGTGACGTTTGTGAAGCAGAACGATCTGGAAGGTTTGCGCGCGGCGGTGAATGAAAACACGTGTGCGATTGTGCTGGAGCCAATTTTTGGCGAGGGCGGCATTCATGAATGTTCGGTGGAGTTTCTGCAGGAGTGTCGTGCGCTGGCGGACCGGAATCGCGTGGCGCTGATCTTCGACGAGATTCAGTGCGGGCTGGGGCGTACGGGAACGATGTTTGCGTTTCAGAGTTTCGGAGTGAAGCCGGACATCGTGGCCATTGCCAAGCCGATTGCGGCCGGGTTGCCGCTGGGTGCGTTTATCGCCAAGGAAGAATTCGCGACCGCGATTTCGCCGGGACAACATGGCACGACTTTCGGAGGAGGTCCGCTGGCGTGCCGGATCGCGCTGGAGTTTCTCGCGATCGTGGAAGACGAGAAGTTACTGGAGAATGTCAATAAAGTTGGGGCCTACTTGCAGCAGGAGCTGAAGGGCCTGGTGGAGAAGCGGGCGGCGGCTACGGAAGTGAGAGGACGAGGATTCATCCAGGGAATTCAGTTGGAGATTCCGGCGCGGCCAATTGTCGATGCGGGGTTGGCTGAGGGTGTTTTATTTAACAGTACGCAGGATACGGTAGTGCGGTTCTTGCCACCGTTCATGATGGAAGAGAAGCACATTGACCGGGGGATTCGGGTTTTGAGCAAGCTCTTGGGGAAGAAGCGGAAAGCGGCCTAGCGGATTCTTTGAGGGAATCAAAATCCCCACCCTTCGACAGGCTCTGTTGCCAATAACGCGGCAAGGGTGGGGCACTCACTTCGCGAACCGACGTCGACCGCCTTCCAAAAAAACGGGGAGCCGAAGCTCCCCAAGTGAAGCGACAGAGGCGTTCCCTTAAGTAGAATCCAGCGGCGGGGAAAGAGTTGTCCGCAAGAGAAGATTCTTCATGAATGACGTTCAGGAAATCACGCCAGGGGTTGCTTCTACACTGGGCGAAGGTGTGGAAGAGTGCTGGATGGAAATTGACGGCGGCCGCATGCGCTACCTGCGTGCGGGAGCGGGGCCGCCGTTGATCCTGCTGCACGGGTTGATGGCCTACTCATTTTCGTGGCGATATGTGCTGCCTGCGCTTGCGCCTTACGCGACTTTATATGCACCGGATTTGTTGGGAGCGGGCTTCTCGGACCGGCCTCGCGGAATCGATCATTCGATGCGCGCTACGGGGCGACGAGTGGTGCAGTATGTAAAGAAATTGGGGCTGGAGTCGTTTGATTTGCTGGGTACGTCGAGGGGCGGCGCGGTGGCGATGGCGGCGGCCGCAGAATGTGTAACCGCAGGTGGGTCGAAGCCACAGGTGCGGCGGCTCATTCTAGTGTGTCCGGTGAATCCGTATTCCTCACATGGAACATGGTTGGCGCCGTTCTTCGGTACCAGCGTTGGGGCTGCGCTATTTCGTGTAAGCGCGGAGCGGATTCCTTTTATGTTTCCGTACTGGCACGGGCGGCTGTATGCGGATCGCAGCAAGATTCCGCCGGGAAGCCTGGAAGGTTACAAAGCGCCGATGGCGACTCCGGGGATGTTCGAGCATGGATTGAGCATTGTGCGCACCTGGACGGCCGATCTGCGGGAACTGGAAGCGCTTTTGCCGAAGTTGGCGGCGATTCCTACGCTGCTGATGTGGGGCAGCAAGGATCCGGCGGTGTATGTTTCGTCGATGGAGCCGTTGTCGCGGCACTTCAAGAATGTGCAAAAGGTCGTTTTCCCTGGGGTGGGGCATCTGCCTTATGAAGAATGTCCGGAGGAGTTCAACCGGGCGCTGATCGAGTTTCTGAAACAATAGGACTCGGTAACTTCCACTTCAACTTCTGAAATCATGACTCAAGCCATTCTCGACTTTTTGCGGAATGCGGTGGTGGAGTATGGCTATTGGGCCGTGGGCTTGACGCTGCTCGCCGAAAATGCGGGGATTCCGGTGCCCGGCGAAACGATCCTATTGCTGGCGAGTTTTCTGGCGTACTCGCGACAGGAGTTGCAGCTTCCCTGGATCATGGTAGTAGCGACGATTGCGGCCACGATCGGCGACAACCTTGGTTTTGCATTGGGATACTACGGCGGCCGTCGGCTGTTGGAGCGCTACCAGAATTTCTTCAAGATTCCACACAGAACGCTGCAGCGCGGGGAAGGGCTGTTTGCGCGCTACGGGGCGGTCACAATCTTTTTCGCGCGATTTGTATTTGGCATGAGGATCATCGCCGGGCCTTTGGCGGGTGTGCTACGCATGCCGTGGCGAAGGTTCATGGTGTTTAACTTTCTCGGGGCGGCGGTCTGGGTAACGGTGATTTCAGGTGCGGGGTATTTGTTTGGGCGCCATTGGGAGCGCCTCGTGAAGGACATGAAGATGTTCGATATTGCGATCGCAGCTGTGGTGCTGTTGAGCGCAGCGATTCTGTGGTGGCGACATCGGCGCAAGGTCTGACTAAGGCATCTGCGCAGTAACCTTCGGCATCTCGGCAGATTTTGTGTGAGCCCATATACTGTGCCAGTGTCGCGGGCTGTTCGGGCAGGGGGCAACGTCCGTGGCAAGAGACCACATCGGCTGCGTCCGAGCCGCAAGTCGGACGAGGAGGAAAATTTGAAAAAGATCGGATTCTTGACTCTGCTCATGACGGCAACGCTTGTCGTTACGCTCGCCTTTCCCGCGGTAGCCGCCGGACCGAAACCGCCGGCTCCGCCGACCCCTGCCGTCCCAGCGGTTCCAGCGGTACCTGCGGTAGCCCCTCCACCGGAGCGGCATCCGCACATTGACGAGGCGCTGGAGTCGATGAGGGCCGCAAAGCATCATCTGGAATCTGCCGAACATGATTTCGACGGCCACCGCTCAAGGGCGATCGAACACCTGAACCAGGCGATTCATGAAGCCGAGATCTGCATGTCGATGAGGTAAGTCCGGACAGACCGCTTTGAAAAAAGGGCAGCGTTCCCAGAACGCTGCCCTTTTTGTCTCTCAAAATGATCGGTCTGGCCCGTGGAGGGGCGATTCAGTCGCGGTGGAAGAAGTAGCCTACCGAGACGCCAAGGCGAAAAACGTTGTTGGAATGGAAGACGTCGGTATTGTTGACGATGTAATAGTAATGGGCTTCAGGCCGGACAAATAATTTTCGCCACACGGTATAGCTCACGCCGCCACCCAAATGCAGCAGGAAGTGATTGCTGTCTAAGTGGTTCACGCAGCCTGAAGGGTAGTAGCAACCCGTGTATCCGGTGTAAAAAAGGACGCTCTGTCCGCCGGCGCCGGCCATGAAAATGGCATTGGTCTTCTTCCCAAGAACGGGGGCGTAAATGGCATTGACGTCATACAAGATTGGCCGGTACTGCTCATAGTTGTTGTAGAGGGCCTGCTTGACACGGAAAGCTACTTCGGCGCTGTACCCGTAGCGGTTCTTGAAAATACGGTCGAAGCCTCCATTTACATAGGTTCCACCCTTTTCTGGCGGAGGCAGGTACGCCTGGGAAGCCGTAGTGTTCTGCGTGGACATGAGAGTGCCAGCACCACCGGTAAGGTCAAATTGCTGAGCGCGAGCGAAGGTAGCAAATGCAAGAAGAGAACAGACAGACGTCAGCAACGCAAACTTTCTCAAATAGATCCCCTTTTCGTAGGTAGTCCGGTTCTTGAAGCGTCGACAATGAAAGGATACCGGACGGGCGCGAGTGCTCAACGATCGTTTCTTGTTTTTCAAACCGGCTACTACACGATACTCGCGGCCGCCGTGGGTTCAGTTTTAGTCTGGACCAATCGTGTAGCCAATGGAAGCTCCGACGCGAATCACGTTGTTGTTGCTGAAGTCAGCGGTGTTGTTCACGATGTGGTAGTAGTGCGCCTCGGGACGAAGAAAAACGTGTCCCCAAATGTAATAGCGAATGCCGCCACCGACGTGCATCAGAAAATGATTGCTGCTGGTATAGCAGGCACCGAAATAGACGCAGTTGCTGGTGGGCTGATAGCCATAGAAGCGAGTGGTCTGCCAGCCAATGCCGCCCATCAGGTCGAGGCCGGCTTTCTTGCCGAGTTTGGGCTGGTAGACGCCGTTGAAGTCGAACATGATCGGGCGATAGGGGATGCCGAGTCCGGCATAGTCTCCCTGGCCGCCTCTCCAGGCGGTCTCGAACCCGAAGCCGAAGCGCTTATGAAAAATGACGTCGGCGCTGAGACTCGGGTAGAACCCGCCCTTTTCAGGCACGAAGCAAAATCCACCGGTTGCCGGGCAAGAGGTCTCGCCGGCAGCCAGGATGGTGCCGCCGCCGAACATTGCGTCGCCTTGTTGCGCTTGAGCGAAGCTGGCTAGGAAGATGATTGCGGTGACGAAGGCGAGCAGCGATGTCTTTCTCAAGAAGAACCTCCTGTAACGATCGTTGTTGACGGGTAAGATGCAACCGCCAAACCATTGGGATGCAAGCGCATGCGCGATCTGACCATCATAGTTTCAACCCGCCGGGAATTCAAACCAACATACTCACGGACGCCGGGTGCCCGTTGCAGTCGAAAGGGGAATTCTTGAGAACAAACCCCTATGGTCGGAATAAGTTGCGATGGCGCAACGGCGAGCTCACGAACGCTGGGAAGCGCCGCGGCCTCCGCCGCGCAAGACGTGATCGATAGCAATCGGGCCGGCGCCAAAGAAAATCAGGGCGAAAGCTAACGCGGCAGCCGCGAGTGGGAACTCATAGCCCGGATGATCGGGCGAACCGAGCAGGCCATTATGGAAATGTACCTTCCAGATGGCGACCGACAGGTTGATGCAGATGGCGAGCGCTGCGGCTCGCGTAAAGAATCCCGCAAGAATCAATAGACCGCCGAAAAACTCGGTAAACGACGAGACGTAACCCAGCCAGCTTGGCAATCCGAGGCCTGCGACCACTTGGGCGTGATGGTGCAAGCCGCCAAAGACCTTGTGATATCCGTGCGCAACCATGATGACTCCCAGGGTCAGGCGCATGACCAGGAGAGCAAGCGGTTGTAGACGATCGAGATAGCGCAATATGTTCCTCCGCGATGACGAAATAGATTACAGCAGCGAGCCTCGTGGGGAAAGGATGTGGTGCCAAAAAACAATTGCACCTCACGCACGGTTTTGATAACGTTGCTCCGCCGCGAGAGGCTAGTGGGGAGCACATTGCAATGTGCCAATAGGGCCTCTTGCCGGTCTTCTCTTTCCGGGCCAGAAAAAAGACTGAACCATCCCGTCCCTATGCGGACTAGGACACTTTGTGTCTGGGGGGCGGATGAAAACTTGCGCCAAGGAGTCAGCGAATGAATCTCACAGTAAAAAAAGAAGCTTTACGAAACTATGCATTGCTTGCGCTGCTGATCGTAATGCCGGCCTTCGCAATGGCCCAACAGAAGAAGGCGCCGGCGCCAGCGCCGCATGCAAGCGCACCGTCGCACTCGTCGGCCCCAAGTCACTCGGCATCGCAACCCCAGCATTCATCGCCGCAAGGCCATTCCAGTCAAGCTGGTCACAGCAGCAATTCACCGCAAGGTCATTCCAGCACGAGTAATACCGCGCATTCGAGTTCCACCGCAAACGGACGACCCAGTACGGGCGCAAACGGGCATTCCAGCACGAGTGCCGGCGGCAAGACTGCGGGCACGACGAGCCGGCCGGGAACAACAAACTCAGGAAAACCTGGCAGCGCAAACAATGGTCGACCTGGAAACATGAATACATCTAAACCCGGTGCTACGAATAACAGCCACCCCTCGAACATGAATGCCAACAACCGCGGCAATATGAGCCATACGGCTCCGGGACGCCAGGTTGCTCTCAAAGGGGGAGGAACGGCACACATTCGTCCGAACGGACAGATCCGCACCGTCAACCGCAACGGGATGCAGATTCAACACGGTTTGCACGGCGGACGAACCGTCATGGCCACGCGTAACGGGGCCCGGGTCGTGACGGTCGGACGAAGGGGTGGTTACGTGCAGCGTGCGTACGTAGTACGCGGCGGACATTCTTACTACTCCCGGACGTACTACTATCACGGCGCTTACCGGAGCGGCGTCTATCGCGGCTACTATTATGGCGGGCGCCCGTATTACGGCTATTACCCAGCCTATTACTACCGTCCGGCGTACTACGGATGGGCTTACCATCCCTGGGCGGCGCCTGCTCCGTATGCATGGGGATGGGGAGGAGCGCCGTGGTACGGCTATTACGGTCCGTACTATCAGCCATATCCGGTGTATCCGTCGGCGGCATTCTGGCTGACCGACTTCATGGTTGCCGCGACATTGCAGGCTGCCTACGAAGCGCAGAATGCGTCCCTCGGCCCGAATGCTGCTGACGGGACTCTTGTCGCGAGCCTTGCGCCCATGGCGGCAACCGGAGGCGAGACTGCCAAGATGAGTCCGGAGGTGAAGAACGAACTGGCGGAGGAGGTAAAAGCGGCGCTGGCAGCCGAACAGGGTGAAGCCGAAAAGGGCAAGACCGCTTCGTCGGGCGGACAGCCGGCGAACTCCACGGAAGCGCCGCCAGCGTTGGATCCGAAGTTCCGCACATTCGTGGTGTCTTCGGATCTGAGCCTGGTGGTAGAGGGCGATGAGTGTGCATTGTCGGAAGGCGATGTCATCACGCGCACGACAGAGACTCCCGACGACGACGGCAACGTAAATGTGAAGGTTGTCGCCAGCACGAAATCGGATTGCGCCGTCGGAAAGGAAGGTCCGGTTTCCACCGACGATCTGCAGGAGATGTACAACCACTTCCGGGAGCAATTGAAAGATGGCATGGGAGAACTCGCCAAGAAGCAGGGAACCGGCGGGTTGCCGAAGGCTCCGGACACCACGACGGTCGACGGAGATGTTCCCGCGCCTCCGCCCGATAAGAACGCGCAGAAGACTCTGGAGGATCAGCAATCGGCGGCCGACCAGACCGAGACCGAAGTCAAACAAGAAGCGGCGTCGGGCGGTGGCGGGAACTGACGGGCGTCCGGGGATGGGAAGGGAGCGTTCCGCTCAAAGAGCGCTTCCTTCTTCTTGACAGGTTCTGCGATACATACAAGTCGACGATTTAAGTCGTTGCAGGAGGTTTCGCGATGCGGAAAAAATTCGGCATTCTTCTTCCGGGGGCGGTGCTCATTCTGGCGGTGGTTTCACAATCTAACGCGCAGGCTCCCACGCTGCAAGAACAACTCCTCGCGCAGTACAAAGCTGTGAAGATGGGATCGGACACAAGCGGATATTCCGTCGTGGACGCGGGAACGCTGCTGGAGATTAAGAAGGGCGGAATTCTGGCTGTGCCCTATTCGGATTCAGGTATTCTCTCGACGAAGTATGAGGGCGGAACGGTGCACTCTCCGAGCGCATTGCTGACGAAGGGCATTGGCTTCGGGATGAAGAAATTTGGCAAAGAACAAACGACGCACCTGTTCGCTGCGGGTGACAAAGTCTATCCCGCAAAAATTGAAGTTGACGTGAACAAAGACGACGTCGCCATGACGATCGTAGCCTGCGACAGTTGCAACAAGACGGATCCTCCGACGTACAACAAAGCGAAAGTTGTCTTTCAATTTCCCAAGGGCTCGCTGGCCAAGGCGAGCGCAGGCGATGTGGAGGACACAATCGGGCAGTTGCTAGCAATCACCGAAGATTCGCAGCAGGATCAGGGTGGACAGCAACAAGGCGGGCAGCAGCAAGGTGGACAAGATCAGCAGGCCGCGCAGCAAGCGCCACAACAGCAGCAGCAGCCCGAGCCTCAGACGATTGAAAAGGGACAGAACACCGATCAAGTGCAATCGGCGCTGGGCAAGCCCGATAAAATCGTGAACCTGGGCTCGAAACAGATCTGGGTGTACAAAGATCTGAAAGTGACATTTGTAAACGGTAAGGTTTCAGACGTTCAGTAATAGAAATCCGGGCATTTTTCGGTTTGCGGTAAAGGCAACCGAAACAGTAGTTTGAGCAGTTGATACAGTACCTCCGTACCGTGCCTAGTACTTCAGTTACCGGTCTCGGTGTGACCGGGCTTTCTCTGCACAGGAACCGCATCTAATAGGGTCTGCGGTTCATCAAGCCACAATATATAGAATTACCCCTCGATAGGCCCCCCAGGATTTCCAGAAAACAGGCATAAAACCCAAAGAAACGCGGAGATTCGCTTGGAGGCGGGGTTTTTCAGGGCTGAGATATGCTCGGAACACCGAAAGCCCTCGGACAAGCAATTGAGGGCGAGGCAGTCTCCTGAAACAGCCCGCGGCCGAGGGAACCGGAGCGGGAAGGGCAGTGGTGGAAAAGGCAAACGGAACTATGGCTGACTCGCGAGAAGTGATGAACATCCGGCAAGCGTCGCAATATCTGGGCGTGAGTCCGGACACACTTTACAAGTATGTCGGCGAGCAAAAGATTCCCGCATTCAAGTTGGGCAACCGCTGGCGCTTCAAGAAATCGAAGCTGGACCAGTGGATGGAAGAGAAGTCGAACGAGATGGAACCGCAGGCGAAACGCAAACCGAAGGCGGCATCGAAAGCTGCCGGGGCACTGTAGGAAAACTGAGTGCCGGCGGGACGCCGGCGCTACAAAGGTGGGCACATGTTTGGATTGGGATCGAAGTCCATTGTTGGCCTGGATGTAGGCTCCTCGAGCATTAAGGCGGTGGAGCTCAAGAAAAAGGGTGGGCAGATTGAAGTCGCGCACCTCGGGCTGGAGCCACTGTCTTCCGATATCGTCGTCGATTCGATGATCGTGGACTCGGGCACGGTATCGAGCGCGATTTCAAAACTGTTCCTCGACAACCAGATCAAAACCAAAGCGGTGGCCACCGCGGTGAGCGGGCACTCGGTGATCGTGAAGAAAATCTCGCTGCCCTCGATGAGCGACCAGGAACTGGCGGAGACCATCGAGAAGGAAGCGGCGCAGCATATTCCTTTCGATCTAGCCGATGTGAGTCTTGACTACCAGATTCTCTCGGACGAAGTCGGCAGCCCGCAGATGGACGTGCTTCTGGTCGCGGTCAAGAAGGACAAGATTCTGAACTACACCAACGTACTCTCGATGTCAGGGCGCACCCCAGCTATCGTCGACATTGACGCGCTGGCGCTGCAGAACTGCTACGAGTACAACTACCAGCCCGCACCGGGCCAGGTGGTCGCGTTGCTGAACCTGGGCGCGAGTGTGATGAACATCAACATCGTGAAGGGTACGACGCCGCTGTTCCCGCGCGACGTCAGCGTGGGCGGGCATCAGTACACCGACTCGCTGCAGAAGGAACTGGACCTGAGCTTTGAAGACGCCGAGTCGCTCAAGTTGGGCAATAAGGTGGGCACGGTAAGCGAGGACGCAAAGCAGCCGATCCTGCAGCAGGTGACCGAGATCATCGTGCTGGAAATTCAGAAGACCTTCGATTTCTTCCGGGCCAGCGCGGCCGGCGAGCATATCGAAAAGATCTACCTGGCGGGCGGTTCGTCGAAGGTGCCGGGCCTGGTGGAAGCGTTGCGGCAGGAATTCTCGATGCCGGTGGAGTTGTTGAATCCGTTCCAGCGGGTCACGCCGCCAGTCGAAGGACACGGGGCGGAGTTGGTGGAGCAGAATCCCGGCCAGATGGCAGTGGCGGTGGGCTTGGCCCTGAGGAGCTTTGAATCCCTATGATCAAAATCAACCTGCTCGAAAATTCCAAAGGGAAGAGCAAGCGCGGTGGCGGCGGACCGTCGATGCCCACGATGGAAATGGGCGATATGGGCTCGCCCAAGCTGAAAATCCTGGCGGTTCTGGTGGTGGCGGGTTTGTTCAACCTGGGCTACTGGTACCGGCTGGACGCTCAGTCGAAGGCTATCGCGGCGCACATGAAAGTGGCCGAGCAAAAGAATCGCGAGCTGGCCGATGTGAAGGCGCGGTTCCTGGAGCGGCAGACGCAAGCCAACAACTACAAGCGCCGGGTGGATGTGATCGACGGGCTACGGGCGAACCAGACCGGTCCGGTCAACCTGCTGGCCATGTTGGGACAGACGGTGAACAACACGGAAGCAGTGTGGCTGAGCAAGATGGACGATTCCGGTCCGAGTGTGAATTTGGAAGGAACGGCACTGAGCACGGACGCGGTCGCCAACCTGATCGCGAATCTGCAAAAGACTGGCTTCTTCAAGACCGTGGAAATCAAGGAAACCTTCCAGGACGAGACGATCAAAGACATGCAGGCATTCCAGTTCACGCTGACTTGCGAGAAGGGAAAGTCGTAGAGGCAAACCTATGGCGATGAATTTTGGCGAGATGTCAGGCATCAAGCAGTGGGCAACCGTGGTTCTGGGCGGAGCAGTGGTGACGGCAGCGTTGTACTTCACCCTGTTCAAGAGCCAGAACGACAAGAACACGGCCGCGCAACATGCCCTGGAAGACAAGGTCCGGGAAAACAATGAGCTCGAGTCGTACCGGCCCAAGCTGAAGCAGATGGAGCAGCAGCTGGCCGAGCTGAAACAGCAGCTGGAAATCGAGCAGCGCATCGTGCCGGATGAAAAACAGGTTGATACCTTCATCACCATGCTCGACGGCGAAGCCCAGAAAGCGGGCGTGGAACTTCGGCGCTATACCGCCAAAGACACGAAGTCGCAGCAGTATTACACGGAAGTGCCTTTCGACCTGGAATTGGATGGTCCGTACTACTCGGCGCTCAACTTCTTCGACCGCGTGAGCAAGCTGGAACGGATCGTCAACATCAGTGGATTGCTGGTGGCGACGACGAAGAATCCGAGCGGAGCAAAGGCGAAGCGGACGTATCAGTACGCGCCCAACGAAAGCGTCATTGCGACTTTCACGGCGACCACATACTTCAGTCACGATCTACAACCTTCAGCGGCAGGCGCCGGGACGAAACCGGGAACGCCGGCGGCGAGGTAGGGATGGCTATGAAGCTGACACTAGGCATTTTGGCAACGGCAATGATGGTGAGCGGGGCCTGGGCACAAAGCCCGGACGCCATCGATAACGCGCGCAGCACGGCAAAATCGCTGCAGCAAAAGCAGGACAACGCGGCTTCGAAAGCGGCCGCAGTCCCGGCAAAAGCGAAGCCGGCACCGGGCGCCCCGGCTCCCGCGGTGAAACCCGCGGCGATACCGGGATCGACACCGGTTGCGGCGAAGCTGGCACCGGCAACCTCATCCCACAACCAGTTGCAGAAGGTGAATGTGGTTCCGGAAGCCGACGGAGTCCAGATCGAAATCAGTTCCAGCCAGGCGGTGACGCCCCAGGTGACGAAACTGACTTCGCCGGACCGATTGCTGGTGGAGCTGCCGGAGACAGTGGTGGCTACCGCGCAAAACAAGATTCCTGTGGGCAGCGCCGGAGTGAAGGGCGTGCGCATCGGCATGGACGGCAAGACACCTCCGACCACCAGCGTAGTAGTGGATCTGAATTCGCCGTTGGCTTATGAGTTGACTCCGGGAGCGGCCGGCAAGTTGATCCTGACCCTGCATTCGCAGGGCGGGGCGCCGAGCGTGGCGAAGAACAGTGCTGCGCGAGCTGTAAAGGCGTCGGCACCGGCGGTGAAGACTTCTGCGCCAACGGTTCAGGCGTCGGCCAAACCAGTTCCAGCCCCCGCGAAGGTTGCGGTGGTGAAAGCTCCGGCGGCGAAGCCAGTGGTAGCGGCTACGAAACCGGACCCCAAACAGGTTGCCAAGGCTGCCCCAGCGCAGAAGGTAGCGGCCCCGGCCCCGGCTCCAGCCGTGGCGGAACCGGCAGCGACTTCTGCCAAGGGCACCAAGGATTCCAAGCAACCCAAGCCGGAAGAGAAGAAGTGGGCGATGAATGGAAAACGCGACCCGTTCTTCAGCCCGGTCGTACAAACCAACGGCTCGGGATGTTCCACCGGAAAGAAATGCCTGGAGATTGGCGCGATCAATCTGCGAGGCGTGGTGAAGTCCGATGCCGGCTTCATCGCAGTGGTGACGAACAATCTGAACAAGGCTTATTTCTTGCGCGAAAACGATCCCGTATTTAACGGCTATGTCGTAAAGATCACGGGCGACTCGGTAGTGTTCCAGGAGACGATCCAGGACAAGCTGGGCAAGTCTTTCACGCGGGAAGTAGTGAAACGAATCTTTACACCGGCGGTTTAAGTAGGACGGCGCGACCGGAAACCGGGGGCGTCGAAATGAAGTTTCCAGAAGGACACGCGGGCCAGGCCCGCGGGTGGGGAGAGGCGAAATGCGAAAGCAACAACTGACACAGTTCGTATCGATGCTGGTCCTGGTGGTGGGGGCTGCGGCCGCCCAGACACCGAGTCAGCTCGATCGAGTCAACGTAGTCCGCAGCACGGATGACATCCGAGTCGAGATGAGCTCCCGCGGCACGCTGTCGCCGAAGCTCAGCACCTTGGACTCCCCCGCCCGCGTGGTGGTGGATTTGCCGGAGACCGTGATGGCGACCGGACAAACCCGCATCGCGGTGGGCACGGCCGGGGTCAAGGGAGTGCGCATCGGCATGGATGGCCAGGCGCATCCCACCACGCGCATCGTCGTCGACCTCGAGAAGGCTTGTGCCTACGAGCTGACGCCGGGGCCGGCAGGGAAGCTGGTGCTGACCTTGCACGCCAATGCGGTGGCCAAGGCGAATGGAGAATCGAAGACGGTAGCGGCGACCACGCCGGCTCCCGCGAGCAAGCCGATGTCGCCATTCTCGCCCCGAGTAATGGACGCACAGTCTGCGCCGAAAGCGGAGACCACGCCCGCTGCGAAGCCAACTGCCAAGGATTCACCCACGGACTTTGTAGTTGTTGAGCCGACGTATCAGGCCAAGAGCCCGGCGACAAGCGATGCTAAGACAGACGCAGTCGCGGACGAGCCGACGGCTCGTGCCCAGGAAGCCGCTGCACGCTTCTCGGACAAGACTGCCGCAGAATTGCTTCCGGTAAGCGCCCACGCGGCGCAGGCTCAGAGCACCCCGAACACGATTACGCCGGCGGTGAATCTGGCGGCCGAGCAAAAGGCACAGAGTGGCCAGCAGAACGCGTCCGTGGGACCGAAGTACACGGGTGAGCCGATCTCGGTCAACCTGAAAGATGTCGACCTGAAGGACTTCTTTCGCCTTATCCACGAAATCAGCGGACTCAACGTGGTGCTCGATCCAAACGTGCACGGTACGCTGACCGTAGTGCTCGACGATGTGCCGTGGGACCAGGCACTCGACATCGTGCTCAAGAACAACGAACTGGCTCGCGAACTGGAAGGCAACGTTCTGCGCATCGCTACGGTGGAGACCCTGAAGCACGAAGCCGATGCCCGGCGCGCACAGATCGAGTCAGAAGCTCTGGCCGTGGAAAAGGTTTCGGTGACGCGTTTCCTGAGCTATGCAAAAGCGAAAGACGTCATTGTCACGGTAAAGAAATTCCTCTCGCAGCGCGGTGATGTAGTGGCAGACGATCGCACCAACGCCGTCATCATCAACGATATTCCCAAGACGATTCCGACCATCGACCGCCTGTTGACGCAACTGGATCGCAAGACGCAAGAAGTCGAAATCGAAGCTCGAGTGGTAGCCGCGACGCGGCAATTTGCCCGCGACATCGGTACCCAGTTGGGCTTTGGCTGGGGCAACGGCCACAGCGCGATCGGCGGAAACCAGGCTGTAGGGTCGTCGCCGACCACGGTCAGTGGGCTCACTCCTGGTTACATCACGGTGCCGGGATCAGGGAGCGGTGGCACCGGATCCTCAATTCCGTTGTTCTCGAACCTGGGAGTTACATCCCCTTCGAGCGGTTTGAGCTTTGTGAACGCCAGCAACACGGTGCGCATCGACGCGGTGCTCTCACTGGCTGAGTCGCGCGGATTGTTGAAAGTTCTGTCCCGTCCGCGGGTCGTAACCCAGAACAACATTCAAGCGCTGGTGAAGCAGGGCGTGCGCGTGCCGATCGTGACGCAGGCACAGTTGGGTGGTCCTCCGACTGTGACTTACGTCGACGCGTTCCTACGGCTGACGGTGACTCCGCAGATCACGTCGGAAAACACCATCTTCCTGAACGTAGACGTGGAAAACACCACGCCGAACTTCGGTCAGGAAGTACAGGGCAACCCGGAACTGATCACGCAACAGGCCACCACGCAGGTGCTGGTGACCGATGGCGGCACGGTGGTGATCGGCGGCGTCATCCAGACGCAGAACTCGATCAACATCTCGCAAGTTCCGCTGCTCGGCAACCTGCCCTACCTGGGCAACCTGTTCAAGCACACGCAGGTCAACACTTCCAACCAGGAGCTGATTTTCTTCATCACGCCGCGAATCATTCAGACATAGCAGCGTAGTTCGAAGATTGGAGCCGCCGGCCTGAAGAACCTGTCAGGCCGGCGGTTTCGCGTTTGGAAGCATTCTCAGGGCGTCTCCCGCTCCTAAAAACCTTTCACCACAGAGGGCACAGAAAACACAGAGGAAAGCTGCACTCGACTGAGACCCGCTTCCTCTCCTGATAGACTTTCCAGCAATGAATTATCAGGGGCGACAAAAGAAATTGCGGGAGCATCTTGCGACCACCCGGTTCGATGCGTTCCTCATCAGTCATCTTCCGAATATTCGATATCTCTGCGGCTTTACCGGGAGCGCGGGTCTGCTTCTTGTGGAGCAGGCGGGGAGCATTTTCTTTACCGACTATCGCTACGACACCCAAGCACACGAAGAGGTCACGGGCGCGAAGGTTGTAATCGCTCGCAAGGCGGTGTTGTCTAGTTTGGGGGAGTTTCTTGGGGGGCGGCGCAAACGGGCGCGGGGTTGGGCGATTGGAATCGAGGCTGAGCACTTTACGGTTGCGGAAAAGAAGCGACTCAATCAGCTGATACCTGCCAGCATCCATCTGAAAGATGCGCCTTCGGTGGTCGAACGGGATCGCATGGTGAAAGACGCCGATGAATTACAGCGAATCCGTGCGGCCGTGGCTCTGGGTGCGAAGTTGTTTGATCGTGCTTTGGAAGTGCTGCGTCCGGGCATAAAAGAAACTGAAGTCGCAGCGGAGATGGAATTTGCAGCGCGCCGGGGCGGGGCCGAGGAGATGTCATTTTCGACCATCATTGCCTCGGGAGCGCGGTCGGCTTTGCCGCACGGTCGAGCCTCGGACCAGCCAATCACTGCGGGTGGGTTCGTGGTCTGCGATTTCGGTGTTATACTTTCAGGTTATTGTTCCGACCAGACCCGCACTGTGTGGGTGGGGTCTGTTTCACAGGAAGCCCGCCGTGCCTACGAGGCGGTGCGTGATGCCCAGCAGGCGGCGATTGATGCGGTCCGACCGGGTATTGCGGTCGGAGAGGTCGATGCCGCGGCCCGTAAAGTCTTGCGCAAGGCCGGGTTAGGGCGATATTTCACGCACTCGACGGGGCACGGAGTCGGGCTCGAGATTCACGAATCGCCGCGAGTGGGGGATGGGCAGAAGGAGATTCTGCAGCCTGGGATGGTCATCACGATCGAACCGGGAGTATACTTCCCCGGCAAATGGGGCGTGAGGATCGAGGATATGGTAGCTGTGAACGCCGGTGGTTGCGAAGTGATGACGCCGACGAGCAAGGACTTTTTGGCAGTTTAGTCTTCATTATTAGTTCTGCCGGGCAAGGGTCTGCGTCCGGCTTCTCCGCTTGTGATTAAGGTTAGTATTGCGGAAGTGACAAACGGTCCCACCGTACACGAATGAATCAAAAAGAACTGAAAGAACTCATCGAGTTTCTCATCGAGAAGGATATTGCCGAGTTTGAGTTGGAACGCGGCGATGTCAAGGTGCGAATTAAGCGCGCAGGAGAACATACCTTCGCCCACAGTCAGGGCGAGGCGCGCTTTTTTGCGGTGCCCGCGGCACCGGCTGCGGTTCCTGAGCTCGGAGTCGTACCCGTAGCGGCTGCGCCCGCCGCGACATCTGCGCCGGCAACACCCCCTCCCGAAGAAGGACTTCAC
This sequence comes from uncultured Acidobacteriaceae bacterium, assembly GCA_963731405.1. Classification (GTDB taxonomy): domain Bacteria; phylum Acidobacteriota; class Terriglobia; order Terriglobales; family Acidobacteriaceae; genus Sulfotelmatobacter. The sequence continues at coordinate 321,481 of CAVSVS010000010.1, forward strand.
ATGGTGAAGTCTCCGATCGTGGGGACGTTCTATGAAGCGCCCTCGCCGGGGGCACCTCCCTTTGTGAAGCCGGGTGACGCGGTCGAGGTTGGACAAGTCCTCTGCATCGTCGAAGCCATGAAGCTGCTCAATGAGATTGAGTCCGATGTGGCCGGGGAGATCGTCAAGAAGCTGGCGGTCAACGGCCAGCCAATTGAGTATGGGCAGGAATTGTTTGTGATAAGGCCGAAGAAGTGAATCTGGGATAAGTTTGGGCGCGCTCAGGGCGCGCCTTTTTGCGTCTAGGACCGCGAAGGCACTTTCCGAAAGCGCCACACGGGAGCGAGATGCTCCCTGGGACCAGCCGGCGAGACGCCGGCGCTACTTTTTAAACCATGTTCAAGAAGATTCTGATTGCCAATCGCGGGGAGATTGCACTGCGCGTGATATGCGCTTGCAAGGAACTGGGCATCCGCACGGTTGCCATTTATAGCGAGGCCGACCGGAATTCTCTGCCCGTTCGCTTTGCCGATGAGGCCATTTGCATCGGGCCACCACAGCTGGCACAAAGCTACCTGAATATCCCGGCGGTGATCAGCGCGGCGGAGATCGCCAATGTTGAGGCGGTGCATCCCGGGTACGGGCTGCTCGCGGAAAATGCGAATTTCGCGGAAGTTTGCGAGACCAGCGGGATCAAGTTCATCGGTCCGCGGCCGGAAGTCACGCGCCTGATGGGTGAGAAAGAAAAGGCCCGTGCGGCGATGAAGAAGGCGGGAGTTCCGATTCTGCCGGGGTCCGACGGCATTATCGCTTCCGACGGCGAGGCCATCGAGTGGGCTCGGCAGGTCGGCTTCCCGGTGATCGTGAAGGCATCAGCCGGAGGTGGCGGACGTGGGATGCGCATCGTCCGGACGGAAGAAGAGTTGCCCGCGTTGTTCAAGGCAGCCCAGGCCGAAGCGGCGGGTGCGTTCGGCAACGGCGACCTCTACATGGAGAAGTATGTCGAGCATCCTCGGCACATCGAGTTTCAGGTACTGGCGGACGAGCACGGGAACGTGGTCAGCCTGGGTGAGCGCGAGTGTTCCATCCAGCGGCGGCACCAGAAGTTGTTGGAGGAATCGCCGTCGACGCAGGTCACGCCGCAGTTACGCGACGAGATTGGCGGCGTACTGTGCAAGTCACTAGCGGCGATTGGCTACAGCAACGCGGGCACGATTGAATTCCTAATGGATCAGGACCGAAAGCTGCACTTCATCGAGATGAATACTCGCATCCAGGTGGAACACCCGGTGACGGAGATGGTGACGGACGTCGACTTAGTGAAAAGCCAGATCATGATAGCGGCGGGCGCGAATATGCGCGACGTGCTGCAGGGGCCGATCGTGCATCGCGGGCACGCGATTGAATGCCGCATCAATGCCGAGCATCCAGAGAAGTTCACGCCGTCGGCAGGGAAGATTACGGCGTTCCATCCTCCGGGAGGGACCGGGGTTCGAGTCGACACCGCCGCTTATGCCGAGGGTGTGATTCCGCCCTATTACGATTCGCTGATTGCGAAGCTTATTGTGCGTGGCAAGGACCGCAGCGAGGCGATTTCGCGTATGGCACGGGCGCTTGAGATGTTTATTGTCGAAGGCGTGTTTACGACGATTCCGCTGCATCGGAAGATTCTGGCGGATGAGGACTTCCGGGCAGGGAAGATTGATACGGGGTTCATTGAACGGTTCCTGAAGAAAAACGGGCATAAGTAGGGGCGGACGCGTTCTTCCGCCCCCATAATTTCGCGACCCTTTCGGTGTTGCCGCAGCGAGTTTTTGGATGTGGTCCCGGACGAATGCGTCCGGGGCTACGCGAGTCGTGGCATCTCCCGTTCTTGATCTGATGATTCTTCTTCCAAGCCTCTACGCCATTCTGGATTCATCCGCGCACCGGTCGATCGAGGACTTGGTTGCTTACGCCGAGGAACTGGCCGCTGGCGGGTGTACCCTGCAGCAATACCGCAACAAATCGGGATCCTCGCGCACAATGTTGGAACAGGCGCGGGAACTCCAGAAACATCTGGGAAATCGCGTGCGCCTGATCATGAATGATCGCGCGGACTTGTGTCTGGCGGCGGATTTCGCGGGAGTGCATGTGGGGCAGGACGATCTATCTCCGGAGTCGGTTCGCAAGATTATTGGGCCCAAGCGCTGGCTGGGGGTCTCGACGCACAATCCGGAACAATTGAGCGCGGCAGATCTAACCTCGGCGGACTATCTTGCTATCGGGCCCGTGTTTTCGACTTCCAGTAAAGACAAGCCCGATCCTGTGGTTGGGCTTGAGGGCGTGCGCCAGGCGCGGCAATTGACTCGCAAGCCGCTGGTGGCGATTGGCGGGATCACTCGGGCGAACGCAGCCTCTGTCATTGAAGCCGGGGCCGACTCCGTGGCGGTGATATCCGATCTATTACGGGAGCCGCGCAAATCAGCAGAGGAATTTTTCCGCATCTTGAGGTAGAGTTCTCAAGCATCGCGATTCCGTTAGTTTTCGATCAGCATTCCGACTGTCACCTTGAGCGAAGCGCAGGACCATGCACTTTTTCCGGAACGGGAACCTGCATAGGTCCTTCGTCGGGCAAAAGCGCCCTCCTCCGGATGACAAAGTGATTAGATGACGACCGAAGACTAATGACCAACGACCGAACCAGGAGCGAGCCTCTGAGTACATCGACAACGCAGCCGTCTACGGGCAGCGACTGGGATATTCACAGTCATCAGGATAAGGAACTGGTACAGGGATTGGGCCTGACCAGCGCCACCATGCTGGTCATGGGCTCGATGATCGGCTCGGGCATCTTTATTGTGTCAGCCGAGATCGGGCGCGAGGTGGATTCGCCTGCGTTGCTGATTGGGGCGTGGGCTGTCGCCGGGTTCATGACGATCGTGGCTGCGCTCAGCTATGGCGAGCTGGCGGCGATGATGCCGCGGGCCGGTGGACAGTATGTTTATCTGCGCGAGGCGCTGGGGCCGCTGTGGGGATTTCTCTATGGCTGGACTCTCTTCCTGGTTATTCAGACCGGAACCATTGCTGCCGTAGGCGTGGCGTTCGGTAAATTCCTGGGCGTATTCGTTCCATCGATTTCTTCCACTCATTGGCTTCTCCATCTTTGGAAGGTTCCGCCGATTCATCTTGGCCCGATGGTCCTAGGAAACATGGAAGTCGGCATCAATACTCAGAACTTGATGGCGATCCTGCTGGTGATCTTCCTGTCGGTGGTGAATATTTTTGGATTGCGAACGGGCGCCGCGATTCAGAACATCTTCACCGCGGCGAAAGTTGCGGCGCTGCTGGGCCTCGCCGTATTCGGTTTGGCTCTGGGACGGAACGCGCAGGCCTTGGCCTCGAACTTCGGCGGCAACTTCTGGCACAATGCAGGGCTGGGCGCGCAGCACGCGGTTCAGGTTGGGGTTGGTGGCCCGATCGTTATGGTGGGGACCTTGACCATTCTCGCGGTTGCGCAGGTTGGGTCGTTGTTCTCTTCCGATGCGTGGAACAACGTGACGTTTACTGCCGGCGAAGTAAAGAATCCGAGTCGCAATTTACCCCTGTCACTCGCCTTAGGAACGGGCGTGGTGATCGCGCTTTACATCGCCTGCAATTTTATCTATATGACCGCACTGCCACTCGATGGCGTGGAGGGCGCGACCACGATTCTAGCGCGGGGTATCAAGCATGCGGCCGAAGATCGCGTTGGCACCGCGGTGATGACGCAGATGTTCGGAGCGGCAGGCGGACTGCTAATGGCCGCTGCGATCATGATCTCAGGCTTTGGCTGCGCCAACGGGCTGATTCTCTCCGGGGCACGTGTGTATTACGCCATGGCGAAGGACGGCCTGTTCTTCCGCAATGTTGCTAAGTTGCATCCTACCTACAAGACTCCGGCGGTTTCGTTAATGGTGCAGATGGTGTGGGCGTGCCTGCTCTGCGTCTCGGGCAGCTACGGGCAACTGCTGGACTACATCATTTTTGCAGTGCTGGTGTTCTACATTTTGACGATCGTGGGGCTGTTCGTTCTGCGGCGGACGCATCCGGATGCGACTCGGCCGTATCGGGCGGTGGGGTATCCGATATTACCTGCGATTTACATTGTCATGGCGCTATTCATTGATATCGTACTATTGCGCTACAAACCGCAATACACTTGGCCGGGACTGATTGTGGTTCTGTTGGGGATCCCGGTTTACTATGCGTGGTCGAGGAGCTCGCGACGTGGCAACCCAAGTGAGTCCGCCTAAAGGCCAAGGAGAAACCAAACGGATGGCAAATCTGCTGGCAACCAAGCCGCTGAATCTGCTGATGGAAGAAGCCCGCGAAACGGGCGAGCACAGCCTGAAACGTACGCTAGGAGTTTTTCAGCTCACCGCGCTGGGCGTGGGCGCGATTATTGGCGCCGGTATTTTTGTCATGGTGGGACTGGGTGCGCAGTATGCCGGCCCTGGACTTACTTTGTCGTTCGTATTGTCCGGCCTGGGCTGCGCTTTTGCAGGACTCTGCTACGCGGAGTTCGCGGCCATGATTCCTCTGGCGGGCAGCGCTTATACCTACGCCTACGCGACGCTAGGCGAACTGCTGGCGTGGATCATCGGCTGGGATTTAACGCTCGAATACGCGATGGGCGCGAGCACGGTGTCATCAGGTTGGTCGAATCACTTCATCGAACTGCTGAACATTTTTCATATCAAGATGCCACTGTGGCTGGCCTACGATCACTGGACGGCGCTGAAGATCGCGGAGAACATGATTGCACGGCAAATGGCGATGGCTGCGGACTCCTCGCTGGTGGCGGGATCGCAGGCATTTCTTGATAAGGTGAGCGCCATTACCGGCACCCAGTCTCCCGAATTGCTGCAACGAGCACATGAGTTACTGGGTGCTCCGCACCTTTTTGGCATGGAAGTCGGGTTCAATCTTCCGGCCTTCATCATAGCGCTGGTAATCACTGCGATTCTTGTCGTTGGCATCAAAGAGAGCGCGAGGTTCAATGCCGGGATCGTTGTCATTAAAGTATCGGTAGTACTCTTCGTCATCGCGCTGGGCGCTCGCTACATCAATGTCAGCAACTGGGGTACTGACTGGCACTCGTATGCTCCCAACGGCTTCGCGGGAATTGGAGCAGGTGCCGCCTACATATTCTTCGCCTACATTGGCTTTGATGCGGTCTCGACCACAGCTCAGGAAGCCAAGAATCCGCAGCGCGACCTGCCCATCGGCATGATTGCCTCCCTTGCCATTTGTACCGTCCTGTACATTGCGGTGGCTGGAGTGCTGACCGGGATGGTGCACTGGCAGCAGATCAACATCGAGGCGCCTGTCGCCCGCGCATTTCTTGATCGTGGCCTGACTACCGCATCGCACATTATTACATTGGGCGCTCTGGCGGGCCTCACCAGCGTGATGCTGGTGATGCTGCTCGGACAGACTCGAGTGCTGTATTCAATGGCCAACGATGGCCTGTTACCGAAGAAGTTCTTCGCTGCCGTCCATCCGAAATTCCGCACGCCGTGGAAGAACACGATTCTCGTGGGCCTGCTGGCGGCGATCGTGGGGAGCCTCACGCCGATCGATGATATCGGCAGGATGGTGAATATCGGAACGCTGCTGGCATTCGTGATCGTATCGATTTCTGTGATGGTGTTACGGTACACGAATCCCAGTCAGCCCAGGCCCTTCCGAACGCCGTGGGTGCCTCTGATTCCAATCCTGGGTGTAATTTCGAATGGTTACATGATGCTCAGACTGGGTAAGTGGAATTGGATCCGCCTCGGTGCCTGGCTCGCTATCGGCCTGGTGGTGTATTTCACCTACAGTGTGAAGCACAGCCGCGTACAGGGATTGGCTGCGGGACGGACGCCGGAACCCAGAAGTTGACCTCAGCGTTCGTGATCTCCAACAGCCCTCCGCACTGCGCGGAGGGCTTTTTTGTTTTATAGTCGTGGGTCGAGAAAGTGGTCGGTGACCAGTGATCAGTGGCCAGAAAGAGAAACATTCCGACCAGATGGTTTTCGCTGGCCACTAGCCACTGATCACCGCCCACTGAATTCTCATGAAAGCTTTCCGTAATCTTCGGACCATCGGCGCTCTCTTGCTGCTGGTAATGGCGGTTGGCACTGCGGGCTATCACTACATCGAGGGCTGGCCGTGGTTCGATGGCTTCTACATGGTGGTGACGACCTTGACCACCATCGGATATCAGGAGGTGCATCCGCTATCGCATGCGGGGCGCGTCTTTAACGTGTTTGTGATTCTGGCGGGCGTGTCGCTGTTGTTGTTGGGGGTCGGGGCGCTGAGTCAGGCTTTGCTAGAATTCGAGCTGCAGAGCTTCTTCGGAAGGCGGCGCATGGAGCGCGAAATCGGTCGTCTCGACAGCCACTTCATTATCTGCGGCTTGGGGCGCGTAGGACGCAGCGTGGCGCGGGAACTAGGTCGCAAGCCGGTGCCCTTCGTGATTCTCGAGAATAATGAAGCGAAGCGGCAGCGCTTCGCCTCTGAGAATTGGCTGGTGCTGGCCGGGGATGCCACCCAAGAGCAAACTCTTCGCGAAGCAAGAATCGACAAGGCTCGCGGCCTGATCGCCGCGACAACTACCGACGCTACCAATCTTTATATTGTGCTTACCGCGCGCGGATTGAATCCGCAATTGAAGATCATTGCGCGGGCCAGTGAGGACTCCGCCGAGAAGCATCTTCTGACTGCCGGAGCCGATGCCGTGGTGTCTCCCTATTCATTTGCGGGGCAGCGGATTGCGCAATCGCTTCTGCGGCCGCATGTGGTCAGCTTTCTCGATACTGCCACGACGCATCTCGGCATGGACTTGGAGATTGGCGAGATTCACATCACATCCTCGTCGACGTTTGCGGGCAAGACTCTGGAGAGTTCACGCATAAGGCAGGAGCGGGGAGTCATCGTGCTGGCCATCAAGCGTCGTGAAGGCATGCGCTTTAATCCCGCGCCCGACGAGCGGATCGAGGTGGACGACTGCCTGATTGCAATGGGCGAACCGGCACAGTTGCGCCAATTGGAACAAACCGCTTCGTCCTCATGAAAATCGAAAAGCAATGAAAATTGTTACGGCAGAAGAAATGCGCGCCATCGATCGCGTTACCAGCGAGCGCTTCGGCGTGCCATTGCTCACGCTCATGGAAAATGCGGGGTCTGCCGTGGCGGAATATGCCATGCACCGCTACGGCACCGCGGAGAAGATTGCGGTCTTATGCGGCAAGGGCAATAACGGCGGGGACGGATTCGTGGCAGCGCGCGTGTTGCACGAGAAAGGCAAGACTGTACAGGTGGTCTTGCTGGCCGATCCCGCAGACCTGCGCGGCGATGCTGCCGCGATGTTCGGCAAATTGCCCGTCGACGCAATCGTGGTGAAGTCGAGCGATGATCTGAAGCGGGCTCGACCGCGGATCTTTGTCGATACGGATTTGTTTCTCGACGCGATCCTTGGAACCGGATTCAAGCCACCGGTTAGTGGTTTGTACGCTGAGGCAATTGCAATGCTGAATGCCAGTCAGGCGCCGGTGATTGCCGTCGATATTCCCTCAGGTGCCGATGCGGATGCGGTGGGGGCGCAGGCGGGCCTCGTTGCGCGCGCGGATGCCATTGTGACTTTTACGGCGGCGCGTCCAGCCCACGTTTTCAGTGCGCTTACGAGTGGGCTGACGCTTGTTGCGGAGATCGGTTCGCCGCCGGAGGCGATTGTTTCCGCGCTCCAGCTCAATGTCATCACTGCGCACGACTTCGCTTCGTTGATTGGCCCTCGTCCAGCGGACTCAAACAAAGGGAATTATGGGCATGTGCTCGTCGTGGGAGGATCGGTCGGTAAGGCGGGGTCGGTGGCGATGGCGGGAATGGCATCTCTGCGGGCGGGAGCGGGGCTGTCGACTGTTGCGACGCCAAAGTCTGTGTTGCCAACGGTCGCTGGGTTTCATCCCGAGTTGATGACCGAGCCTTTACGAGAGACCCCTGGAGGTACGATTTCAGCGGGCGCGGAAGCGCGACTGGATCTTATTGCGAAAGGGAAGAGCGTGGTGGCGGTTGGGCCGGGAATTTCGCGCGATCCCGAGACATCTGAGTTGGTGCGAATTCTGGTGAGCAAGGGCGATCTTCCGATCGTGCTCGACGCTGACGGCCTGAATGCATTCGAGGGCGTGACCGATGAATTGAGCGGGAAAGGGCGGTTGCTCGTGATTACGCCGCATCCAGGGGAAATGGCGCGACTGGCGGGGTATTCTACCGCCGACGTACAGAAAGATCGGCTGGGAGTGGCCCGTAAGTTTGCGAGCGAACATGAAGTGATTGTTGTGCTCAAGGGGAACCGGACGCTGGTGGTGCAACCGAGCGGAGAGAGTTGGGTCAACACGACAGGCAATCCTGGAATGTCGACTGGAGGAACCGGCGACATTCTCACCGGGATGGTGGCGGCAATGATCGCGCAGAATCCCAAGGAGGCGATGTTGGCAGTTTGCGCGGCGGTGCACCTGCATGGTCTGGCCGGAGACGTGATGCGCGAACGCGTGGGAGAGCATTCGCTGGTTGCGACCGATTTGCTGATTGGGTTGCCCGAGGCTTTCGAACGGGCTCGGAGAACGGCGCGGGAAAAGTTTGTGGGATGGGACGGTTAACGGATCCTCAGCGGCTAAAGCCGGAATCTGAAAGGACGGACAACGGCACGGCTTAAGCCGTGCCCTTCCTTTTTCGAATCGCACTCCATCAGTGTCATTCTCGCTATGAGCTCAGGCCAACTCGGACATCTGGTGCGGATCTCTGAGGCCTATCTCGTCGGCGGCAGTTTGACGCTCATTCCGGTCGCGGCGGAGCGGCGGGCTGCGTCGAGAATTTCCGTTACCGTCACGTTGATGTCGAGCGAGGAAAGCGCATCGGGCTTGGCTCCGTCGAGGATTACGGCTCGCACGTACGAGAGCGAATTGTCGTATGGAGCAGGCACCGGCTTGGCTGCGATCAGTTCCTCTTGCGTGTTGGTGCCGCCGCGGCGGACGCGAATGTCATCTCTCTTCACGGTGATCGCGTAGCCAGTCTGACCGTACACTTCCATATCTTTGCGGTCGAAGGGCCAGTTCCAGGAAGCCTGGATGATGGCTTGCGCTTTCGGATAAGTGAGGATAATTGTGGCCTCGTCATCCACCCGCGAATAAATTTCAGGCTTGATCTGCTGGGTCACGGCGGTGACGGTTTGCGGACGCTGGCCGTTCATCAGGTAGGTCATGAGGTCGGCGCCGTAGCATCCGAAGTCGAACAGGGCACCGCCACCGTTGAGTTGGGGATCAGTGAGCCAGGCGAGAAATTCCGGCTCGACACCAATTTCTTTCGGGCCCGAATGGCCGTCGTGAATCACGACCTTGCGGACGTCTCCCAGCGCTCCTTCATGCACAAGATCGTAGGCGGCATGATTGCTGCCGTACCAGGACGTTTCGTAATTAACCAGTACTTGAATGTTCCCGGCGCGGGCCGCTTGCGCGATGGCCAATGCGTCCTTGAGGCTGACGGCGAGCGGTTTTTCCATCATCACGTGAACGCCGTGCCGGGCACAGACTTCGACCACGCGGCGATGGTCGGAAGTATTGGTGTACACCAGCACGGCTTGGGGATGGGCTTTCTGCAGCATCTCCTCCAGGTCGGTGAAGAGGATGCTGGATGCGAATTTGTACCGGGCAGCGTTTTGATCCAGAAGTTGTTTATTGGGTTCCACGACTCCCACGATTTCGATTTCCGGGCTGTGCAGTGATTGCTGAAGGAAGCCGTGCACATGGCCGTGGACCAACCCGACGATGCCGACGCGGAGTGGCGGTTGTGCGGGGGCCGAGAATGCGGGTATGGCTGTGAGGGTCGAGAGCAGTGCGAATAGGAGGATGCGAGTCATGAATGCCCCTTTGGGAACTGGTCCATCATGGTAAATCGGCGAATGCATCTCGCGCGGGAAAATGCCATTGCCACATGCGATCAATTGTCCGTTGGGACATTTATTAACTGGTTACTATATGCTAAATGTCTGATAGGGCAGGGCGTGGGGGCTCCAAATGCCGCGCCCAGCACGGGAATCCGGACGAGGGGCTTCAGTAATCTGTTACTCAATCGGGCGTAGTGCCATAGTGATACTTGCCTATGACCCAATTCCCCCAACCGCACCCATCGCGACGCGCGGCCCGAGTTCAGCTAGGAGATTCCGTCCTGGCTGCGATCCGTTTAGAAGACGGCCGGCGCACCAAAGCTAAACTCCAAACCATTTCCGTGACCGGCGGCCTGCTGCAATTGGCCCAGTCTCTGGCGCAAGGCGACTTCGTTGAAGTTGCTTTTCAAACGCAGGCAGGGCCGGTGCACGGCATGGCCGAAGTCCTGAGCCCAACGCGGCAGATGAACGATGGCGTGCTGCAGCCGTTCCGCTTCGTCGCGATTGAAGATGACGACCATCGCCGCTTGCGTACTTCGCTGGATCACGTCGTAGACCGGAAACACCCGGGCATGAAGGCTAGCGCATTCTCCACGTACTGAAGAGCGAGCGGGGCTTCATCAGACAATCGAAGTACTGCACTCTCGCTATACTGGACGTGTGAACGGACAGACCAAGGCGAGAAATCTGCTACGGGAAATCACCACGCATTCGGCTGAAGAGACGGTCGCGTTTGGGCGCACTCTGGTCGAATTGCTGGCGCCGCCCAAGATGGTGCTTTTGCGAGGAGATCTCGGAGCGGGGAAGACTACTCTGGTGAAGGGAATCGCAGCTGCATTCGAGGCGGGTGCCGAGGAAGACGTCACCAGCCCTACCTTTACGCTGGTGCACGAGTATCGCGGGCCGCGAGCGAATCTTTATCACATCGATCTTTATCGCATAGACACTCCACGGGAACTCGATACGCTGGGCCTGGAAGATTTGCGTTCGGAAAACAGCGTTCTGCTGATCGAGTGGGGCGAGAAGTTTCCGCGGATCGAGTGGGATGTGGAGATCGATTTGGAGCGGACCGGTGAGAGCGGGCGGCGGATTCGGCTCAGCGGCTAGCGCTGGTTACGAGCGGCGCAATTGACCGCGCGCAGGCTGCGGGGGCGTTCCACTCTCGAACCATTGAGAAGAGGATGACTGCAGAGAACAACGCGAGGACTAGGCGGTTCTTTTGCATCGATGTAAATCATATCAGCCGAAGCAATCGTGACGCACTCCGCGCGAGTCCCTTCGACTTCGCTCAGGGCCGGCTCTTCACTTCGCCTGAAAGACGGCTCCGTTCAGGATGACACCCGAGACTCGAAAGGATCCCTGGAAGTCAACTTTCCGCTCCCGCCATTGATTTGGACAGGGCTATTTCGCTCCGACCTTGCCGAACCATTCGTCGAACCAATCCAGGGTGCGGACGAAGTAATCGCGGGAGTCGGCGGGTTTTACGAAGACGTGTCCTTCGTTGGGATAGACCACCAGGCGGACCGGCACTTTCAAGGCCTGAAGTGCGTGCCACCACTCGACCGATTGCTCCATGGGGACCTCGCCGTCGCGGTCGCCGACCAGCACGAGGGTTGGCGTTTTCACGGCTTTGACGAAGTGCATGGGATCGCTCTTGGCATAAACGGCGGGATCGTCGTAGATCGACGCGCCGAAGAAGGGAATCATCCATTCGTCGATGTCGTTCACGCCGTAATAACTGAGCCAGTCGGAGAGTCCGGCACCGGCGACCGCAGCGGCGAAACGCTGAGTCTGGGTCTCGGCCCACATCGTCATGTAGCCGCCATAGCTGTGGCCGCGGATGCCGATGCGACGAGGATCGATCGGATATTCCTTTGAGATTGCATCGACTCCGGTCATGATGTCGTGGAAATCGCCGCCGCCGAAATCTTTAATGTTGGCGCGGGTGAAATCCTCGCCTTGGCCGTAGCTGCCGCGAAGGTTCGGGCAGAACGCGAAGTATCCCATGGCTGACTCGGCGCCCATCATTTTGGAGTCCCAGTGCGAGGAGCAGGCCGCCGACGGACCACCGTGGACGTTCACCACGAGTGGATAAGTCTTGCCGGGCTCAAAATCTTTGGGCAGCATCAGCCAGCCTTCGAGCTTCAGATTGCCGTTGGTCCAGTGAAAGTTGCGCATCTCGCCCCATGCGGGCTTGGCGTCTGCATTGATCGTCGTGAGTTGTTTCCACTTGCCGGCTAGGCCCGCCCAGACCTCCGGTGGAGCGCTCGCCGATTGGCGAACCACCGCGGTTACCGATCCATCGTGTGAGAAGGACGCGGCCACGTGTTCTGCTCCGGACCATAAGGGCTGGATCGTGGCGGGAGAAATACGAAGCGTCGCCAGTCCAGATTCGCCATCGACGTTTTGCGTGAACGTGATTTGGTCGGGGCCGGTCCAGACCAGCGAAGACGGGGAGCTGTGAATGTTGGGAGTGAGATTCCGCGGAGTGCCGCCAGCAGCCGAAACAACGTAGATGTCGCCACCCGTGGATCCTTCGTCGCTCATCAGGCCTTCGATGAAGGCGACGTTCTTGCCGTCGGGCGAGATATGGGGCTCGGCAATCTGCCACTTGGGAGCGTAAATCTCACGCATCTCACCGGACTGCGCGTTGATGCGATAGAGCTTTGCGACATACCAGTTTGCATCGCCGGAGCCGTGGGCGGCGGTTGCGACCCAGCCTTGGCCGTCGGGGGTCCAGTCGTATTCATAGACGTAGACATCGGCGGGTGTGACCTGCGTCAGCGTGTTCGTCGACAGGTCGATGGTGGTCAGGCGTTGTTCGTACACTTTGTCATCGATCACGCCCGCGAGCGGGGTCATTGGCTGGAGCGGTCCGGCTATTCGCGGCATGCCTTCAATGAAAAGCAGCGCGAGTTTGGAACCATCGGGAGAAAACGTTGGGGCCGCCGCATAACCTTTGATATCGGCATGTTTCACGGGAGAGCTGCCGTCGAGTGTGGCGGTGAAAATTTGAGCCGCCGGAGTATCACCTTCCAAGTCGGCGATGAAAGCGATTTGCCGGGAATCTCGGGACCAGGAAACGTCGCGAAGGGCGAGCTTGCCATCGACGGCGATAGAGCGCGCTGTTCCTCCCGTAGACGGCATCACCGAGAGTTCGCCACCAATGATGTATGCGACTTGAGCCCCGTCAGGAGAAATCGTAGCTTGGTCGATCTCTTTCACCTTCGGCATCGAATCGATGATGGAGGCGGCGCGGGAAGTTGATTGACCCGACAGTGAGACGGCGGCGCACAATGTAACCGCAATCGCGGAGAGCGCGAAGCAAAGTCTATTTTGTTGTTTCATAGAGAGAACGAACCAGTGACTAGAACCGACTAGAACCCCATGATGTTGAATCCGCAATCGACATAGATCACTTCCCCGGTGATCCCGGAACTGGCGTCAGAGGCGAGGAAGACTCCGGTACTTCCAACCTCTTCGACTTCCACACGGCGGCCCAGCGGAGCGCGTTCTTCGTGGCCCTTGAGCATGTCGCCGAAGCCGGCGATGCCACGAGCGGCAAGAGTCTTGATCGGGCCAGCAGAGATGGCATTCACCCGGATCCGCTCCTTGCCTAGCTCAAACGCCAGATAGCGTACCGAGCATTCCAGTCCGGCCTTTGCGACGGCCATTACGTTGTAGCGAGGGACGACTTTCTCAGACGCGTAGTAGGTCATGGTCAAGATCGATCCACCGTCCGTCATGAGAGGGACGGCCGCGCGAGCGACGGCGATTAAAGAATAAACGCTCACATCTAAAGCAATGCGGAAGCCCTCGCGCGTAGTATTGACGAAGTCTCCCTTTAGTTCATCGGCGGGTGCGTAGGCCACAGAGTGCACGACTGTGTGCAGCTTGCCGTGACGCTCTTTGAGCGTGGCGAAGAGGCGGGCGATCTCCTCGTCTTTGGAGACATCGCACATGTAGGCTTCGGCGCCGGGCAGGGAGAGGATGAGGTCCTTCGCCTCCTGCTCCAGACGTTCGTTCTGGTAGGTGATGGCAAGCTTCATGCCGGCGGCGTGCAGTCCCTGGGCGATGGACCACGCGATCGAGCGCTTGTTGGCGACTCCGAAAACAACTCCAGTACGGCCCTGCAAATCAGCGGACATGAGTGCTCCTTACGAATGGGAAAGAATAACAGGAGCGAAGTGCGATTTACCACGGAGACGCGTAGACACAGAGAAATCGACGGTCGCAACCGCGGTAAATGGCGGCGAGAGCGTTTGCCACTATCGCGTTCAGTTCACGGCGCTTGTTTCTTCCACAGTTGTGGCGACCGGCCAGCTTGCCGCTACGAATGACAGGCCGTAAACGCTGGCCAGGATGGCGAAGGCGGCAACCAAGCTGACGCGGTGGGCCACAGCGCCGACCGCGATGGCGAGCGCAATCTGCAGGAATGTACCAACGAAATAATATGTGTTCTGGACGCGGCCCATCAGGTGTTTAGGCACCATTTCCATCAGGCTCGTGTTCATGGCGACGCCGCCAACGCCGCGGCCCGTGCCCATGACGAAGTAGGCCGCGATCGCTAAGAACAGGAACCGGGATACGGGCGCGCAGGCCATCATCACTGAGAGCAACGCCATGGAGAAGGCCACGGTGCGTTGACCGCCAAGGCGCGCGATCAGCTGCGGCGTGTACAAAGTGCTGAGGAATGCTCCAGTTCCCCATCCCGCGCTGAGCCAGCCGTAGCCTACAGGTCCGGCGTGGAAGACGCGCTCACTCAGCGAAGGAGTGACGATGCCGCCGGTCATCATGGCTCCAAGGAATAGCGCCCAGCTGACGCCCAGCATAATGGCGGCCGGATGATCTCGCAGAAAATGGAGACCTTCGCGCAGGTCGATCCAAAAGCGATGCAGTTGGTTCTCGGCAGCAATGATATCCGCCCGCAACTCATCGGGATGCAGGACCACGTGGCGTCCCTTGCGCACAAAGAAGTAGCAGAGAAACGAGACCACGTAGGTCGATACGTCGATGAGTAGTACGCCGCCCAGGCCAATGTGGTTGTACATGAAACCGACGATCGATCCGGCGATCAGCCATCCACCCTGTACCCCGGCCAACAAGAACGTGTTGGAGTGCACGAAGCGGTCCTCGGGAGTGAGTTCCTGAATCAGGGCAGTGATCGTCGGCCAGAACATCCAGAAGCCCGCGGAGACGAGCATGTTCATCAGGTAGAGCTGCCAGATTCGGACGCGATGCTGAAAAGCAAGGATCGCCACCGTGAGGATAATCAGGCCGCGCAGTGCATCGAGCCACATTACCAAGCGCCGTCGGTCTTCGCGATCGATAATGACGCCGGTGAAGGGAAGCATCAGCATGGCCGGGATGGTCTGCAAAACGGTGAGCGTACCAAGAGATACTTCGGAGTGCGTGGCCTGCAGAATGTACCAGGCAACCGCGGCCGCATTCATCCCGCTGCCCAGCATGGAGACCATGTTGGCCGCGAAGACAAAACGCAACGGGCGCTGGCTGAGGATGGCACGCATCGTTCTACTTTAGCTGAGGTGTTGTGGAAATTAGCAAAAACCATGAACCACGAAGAGCACGAAGTCGCACAAGGGAAATCAACTCAGGACATAGGGACCTTCGTGAAACCAGATATCCTCTGTGGTCGATGTTTTGCATCCGGCGTGCCGAAAGTGATCTCGGCCCTTGCGTGGGGGCACATTCGGCGCTAGGATTCGCCTGCTGCTGGAAGTATGAGGTCCTAATTCACGCTCACGCCGGAGGCGGTCTATGAGACGCTGCAGCGGTTCGACCCTGCTGGTTGTCCTTTTCCTTTCCCTCGCGGTTCTTGTGCCTAACTTGGGCGCCCAGGTCGATCGCATCACGATCGCGGCTGGCACTGACGAAGATCACGCCCTGCAAGCCATCTCGGCCGAAACCGATTCGCAGAAGAAAATCGCGATGTATGAAGAGTTCGTGCAGAAGTTCTCGTCGAATCCTGCGGCTGCAGCCTACGGCGACTGGCAACTCGCGCAGGCGTACCAGACTGCTGGCGACCTGCAAAAGTCACTGGAGTATGGCGACAAAGCTCTGGCTGCATCGCCACGCAATCTGGATATTTTGGTGTCGCAGGCGGGAGTGGCGCAACAGGCGAAGAACAACGTCAAGTTGATGGACTATGCAGCGAAGGGCGGAGAGATCTGCGCTTCGATTGCCAAGCAATCCAAGCCGGAGGGAATGAGCGACGACGATTTTGCTCGCAAGGTGAGTGAGGAGAAGTCCGCGGAGCAGAACAGCTGCGATTTTCTCGAGAGCTCCGGTTTTAATGCCATCACCAGCGAGACCGACCCCAAGAACCGCATGGCCGAGATCGAGAAATTCACGGCTGCCTTTCCGGAGTCAAAATTCGGCGACCAGGTGTCGAACTATGCCATGTACACGCTAGGTCCCGGACAGTTGAACGATCAAGCGCGCCTGGTTTCGTTTGGCGAAAAGATTCTGGCGGCCAACCCGAACTCGCTGGCGGCTCTGCTGCTACTGGCTAGTTACTATGGCGATGACACGAAGCCGGGGAGTGCCGCGAAGGCGATCCAGTATGCGCAAAAAGCGATTGAAGTCGCCAAGCCAGATGCTCCGGACGCGGATAAGTCCCGAAAGCTTTCGGCTGGAGCTGCGCACAATACGATCGGGTGGGCCTATCTTAAGCAGGAGAAAACTACCAGCGCCATTCCTGAGTTGAAAGCCGCAGCCGGCCTGCTGAAGGGGCAGGATGAGCAACAGTATGCGCGGGCACTCTACGGTCTGGGCTTTGCTTACGGCAAGCTGAACAAACTGACGGAAGCGCGCGAGGTGCTGACCGAGGCTGCCAAGATTCCGGGGCCACTGCAGGCAATGTCACAGGACTTGCTGACGAAAGTGAACAGCGCCCGCGCTAAAGGGAAGTAAGCGGGCATTGGTTGCGGTTTCAGACACGGGAAAATCCTTCACCACAGAGGGCATGGAAGGACACAGAGGACTACGGCGTTTTCCCGTGCTCCGTGGACAAATCTATTTTTCTGGCTTCACCAGCTCTTCCGACAAAAGCTGAGCTTTCCATGCGAGGGTGCGGGCGCGTTCGAGATCGCCGTCTCCGACCGCGGCTTTCGACTGAGTCATGAACTGGTGGATCTGAGTGACCATGTCTTGCTGTTCGGTATTGAGTTGGCGGTCCCCAATCTTCTTGAGGTTCGCTTCCGTCGTGTCCAACATCTGATTGGCAGTGTCTTTCTCGTGCGATGCCTGGTCACCGCCAGTCCCGCCTGCCACTTGAATGCTGGGCTCCGAGGTTCCTCCATGCTGCACGATCACCTTGGGAGGTGTACAAGGAACCGAGCCTCCGGTATTCGGGGCAGAGCCGGTGGCAGGATTCGTTGAATTCGGCGCAGGTGCTGACGACGCCGGAGTGGCAGCCGAGGTGGTGTCGCAGTCGGCAGGAGCTGCTTTCTTTTTGTGGTGAGTCTTCTTTGTGCTGGTATGCGGTGTTTGACCTGAGGCTGCCTTTGCCGGAGGGGCTGTCGATGGGGGCGGAGATTGTTCGGGCGGCTTTTGCGATGGAGGTGTGGTTCCCTTATCTTGCGTTGGCGGAGCGTCGGTTGGCTGAGTCGGCTGTGCCGCCTGCGGACCGGTTGGACACGCCGTTGCCGGCATAGATCCGCAGAAAATACCAGCGAGAAGGATAACGGCCAGAGTCATTCCCAATGCCCTAAACGATTTTACGCCTTCAGACGTGAAGTGCTGCGAGAGTCGCCATGAATTTTCGGGGTGCGATGATGGCCTTCAGGTCAGGCTCCACGATGCGAGGCGGTTGCGTCTTCGGTGTATTCCGGATGTCCATCCACCGCGGTTCCCGCGAGTGGAATGTGAAATCGAAAAATCGTGCCCGTTCCTTCACTGGACTCAAAATCTACCGAACCATAGTGCCATTGCAGGACTTGATAGGTTTGAGCTAGGCCGATGCCACTTCCGTCTTTCTTGGTCGTAAAGTAGAGCTCGAAAATCTTATCGTGCAAATCTTGCGGGATTCCGCCACCCTGATCACGAATTTCGGCAACTACCGCATTGTTCTCCCGTTGCGCCGAAATGGTCAGGAGCCCGCCCTGAGGCATGGCCTGAACTCCGTTGATGACCACGTTCAGAAAGGCTTGTTTCATTAAGTCCACGTCGACCTTGATCGCCAGTCGCTCTTCGGGCATGTGGCGTTCGATGGTAACGCCGTGTTGCTCGGCGTCGGGAGCCGCGAGTTGGGCCACATCTTCCATGAGGCGGCGCAAGTCGACTTCCTCCAGATGAAGATCTCGCGGGCGGGTGAAATCCACCAGCGTCTGCACGACACGATCGAGGCGGCGGATTTCGCTGTCAATGATATCCATGTGACGCCGGGTGTCAGGTTCCTGTTCTGCCAACTTGTTCCGCAAGAGTTGCAGATGAAGGACGATAGCGTTGATGGGGTTCTTCACCTCATGGGCCACTCCCCGGGTGAGGCGTCCGCTCGCGGAAAGACGGCGAGACATTTCGATCTCATCGCCAATGCGGCGTACGGATTCGGGATCGCGCATGATCAGCAAAGCTCCAATCTGCGAGTTCTTTTCCTGTACGAAATCCAGTGAAACCTGGACGCGCTTTCCTCCGGCCGCATCAAACTCCCGTTGAGACAAGGGGCGGCGCCGGTCAAAGGCCTCCAGTAGAGTTGCGCCTAGCAGGGAGTGACGGTCAAATACCTCGTGAATCGTGCGTCCCAGGAGTTCTGCGCGAGGACGACCGAGGAATCCTTCAACCGGTGCGCTGACCAAGACAACGCGGGAGTCGCGCGCAAACAACATAAGGCCATCCTGCAATTTGGACATGAGTTGGTCCACGTTGTCTTTTAGCGCTGAAAAGATCTCGCGGCTATCGCGAATCTGGCGGCCGAGGTTGGCAATCTTGAGCGATACCAGTCCGTATTCGTCGTGCTCCGATTCGTTCGCGGACAGTTCTTCAGCGTGGCCAGCGTTTACGCTGTCCAGATTGCGGTTGATCTCCTTCAGCGGGCCTAACGCGAGGTTTGAG
This sequence comes from uncultured Acidobacteriaceae bacterium, assembly GCA_963731405.1. Lineage (GTDB taxonomy): Bacteria > Acidobacteriota > Terriglobia > Terriglobales > Acidobacteriaceae > Sulfotelmatobacter. The sequence continues at coordinate 340,478 of CAVSVS010000010.1, forward strand.
ATTCCCGCGGCCAGGAATAACGAAACGAATATCAGCGTGATCGAAATATAGGCGGCTTTCATCAGCCGGGACTCCACCTCGCTCTTCAAGAAAACAGTTTGCACGCCGATGCGAATCGTGCCGAAGGGCTCGCCATTCATTTCGATTGGATAGGTCACGTCGTAGACGCTGGCGGGGCTGAAAACCAAACGCATCTGGTCGGGAAAGCGGGCCGTCACAACTTTCTGAAAATCGGGACGCGCGGGAATCGCCTTTCCCACCATGCTGGCATTGGTATGTAGCAAGGCCCTTCCATTTACATCGAGGATGGTCACGTCGTAGATGAATCGCCAGTCTCCCGGATCGGACTGAAGGAGGTTGTTGAGGGCGACGTCGGTCTGCACGTATTCGGCCAGCGCGCGCCGCACCGCTGCTGGATTGCTGGTGTCGATAGAGGTACTGCTAAAGTCGGGCACGGCGCTGGATACGGCGTACGCTAACTGGTGCGTCAGGCTCGTTGCAGTCTCGTTCGCATTGGTGATGCGGAGACGAAGAATCTGAGAGATATACAAATACGAAAATGCGGTTACCATTGCTGTCACCATAAGGGTGATGACGAGCACGATGATGGTCTTTCGTCGCAGCATGAAGAAAAGGGAAGCTGCTTCGCTCAACGACCGTGCGAAGACGTCTTAGTTGCTCGGAACTTCCTCCTTGCCCGGAACGGGCTCTGCGCTTGCACTGCCGTATTCCTTTAGTTTGTTGTGCAGTGTCTTCAAACTGATGCCGAGGATCTCTGCGGCGCGGGTTTTGTTATTGCTGGTCGCCTCGAGGGTTTTCAGAATTAACATTTTTTCTGCTTCTTCGACGGTGGTGCCCACACCCAGGCGAACTGCATCAGGGTCATTGGCTGCCGTACGCAATGGGGCCTGTCCGAACCCGGGCGGCAAGTGTTTGGTCTCAACCACGCCGGCATCGCAGACGATCACCGCCCGTTCGATCGTGTTTCGCAGCTCGCGTACATTTCCTGGCCAGGAGTAATTGTTAAACTGGTTGAGGACAGCTTCACTTACGGCGGCCACCTTGCGGCCGTGCTTGCTGCTCATTTCCGCCAATAATAGTTGGACGAGGCTGGCAATATCTTCTTTATGCTCTCGCAGGGGCGGCATGTGGATATTGAATACATTGAGACGGTAATAGAGGTCGCTGCGCAACTCTCCGCGCGCTACCGCTTCGTCCGGAATCTTGTTGGTGGCGGCAAGCACCCGAACATCCACTGACGTCTCCACCTTGCTGCCAAGCCGGCGGAGTTTGCGGTCTTCGAGAACGCGCAGCAATTTGGCCTGGGTTCCGACGGGCATCTCGCCGATTTCGTCCAGCAGAAGCGTTCCGCCTTCCGCGAGTTCGAAGCAGCCGGTGCGACGTTCCAAGGCGCCCGTGAACGCTCCTTTTTCGTGGCCGAAGATCTCACTTTCCATCAGGGTTTCTGGAATCGCGGCACAGTTGATGGCAACGAACGGCCGATCCTTGCGCGGACTCAGGTCGTGGATGGTTCGCGCCACCAGTTCTTTGCCGGTCCCGCTGGCTCCCGTGATCAGAACCGACGCCGTGCTGGGGGCAACCATCTCGATCAACCGGAAGATCTCTTGCATTTTGCGGGAGGCACCATTCAGGCGTCCTAACGAACCCGCGTCGCGCAGCCGGCGCCGGGTGACTTCGAGTTCGGCCCGGGTGCCCAGCAGAGCTGCGGCGTTGCCCAGCATGGTCCGCAAGCGATTGGTATCGATAGGCTTAGTAATGTAGTCGTAGGCCCCCATACGCATGGCTTGTACGGCGCTGTCGATCGTTCCCTGGGCTGTCACTAGAATCACCGCGATGGTTGTGGCGTGCTCGGCCAAGTTGCCCAGCAGCTCGATCCCGCCCATGCGTGGCATTTTGAGGTCAGTAACAACGATCGACGGCGACCACTGAGTGGCTTTCTCAAGGCCCTCTGCGCCGTCACGAGCGGTCTCCACACGGTAGCCCCAGGAAGACACCAGCTCCGCCAGTCCGGAACGCTCGTTCTCCTCATCCTCGACGATCAATATTTTTTCGTGGCTCATCGGCTTCTTTGTTGTTTATCTCTCCGGTCCGTCACCGCAAGGAATCTACTCATCTTCGAACAGCAATCCAATTGACCCACGATACGCGGCATGCTTCTCGTCCGGCAAGGCCTGTTCTCCTCAATGTTCACCGGCCTGACGGGCCAAACGATCAGGGCGCGCGGAAGCCTTTGGGAGCAACAATTGGAGTCTACGCTTTCGCTTTCAATAGCAGTACGGTAGAATTTACAGTTTCCAAGACAAAGGCCCCGTCGTATACCAATATCGCTACACTTTTTTCCCCTAGGAGCCCGGTTCTACACGCTATCCGGGACCCAACCATTTCGGAGGATCCATGATACTTGACAAAGCTACGCGAGTCGGTCGACCAGTTGTGGTCGTCCTATTAGCCGTGACCGCAGTCGTAATGTTTTCCACATCCGCATTAGCTCAGAGTGATTCCACCCCTAAATGGGACGTTTTTGCCGGGTATCAGTATCTGAATCCCGGCGGTACCGTGCCCTTGATCGGCGACCCGAACAATCCCGTGGCGTTCAAGCTTCCAGGTATGGCGGAGGGCGCCGGTGGCGCCTTTACGTATAACTTTTCTCCGCACGTCGGTCTGGAAACAGATTTCGGCTATAACCGCGATTCGAACTCGGGTTCATCGGAATGGACCGTGGGTGCAGGACCACGGTTTATTGCACGCGGCGAGGGATTCGCAATTTTCGCTCACGCTCTGGGCACTCTCAACCGAGTGAGCTATTCCAACGGTTCCGTCGACAATAACGGCATCGGAGTGATCCTGGGCGGTGGGTTGGATATTCCCTTCACCAAGATGTTTTCGTGGCGGTTATTCCAGGCAGACTATGTTTGGGCTTCGCACAATTACGCCGGTTATGCATCTCCGGCTTTTCCCTCTCTGCGCCATCCGAATTTCGAGGGTGCGAGACTACGCACCGGTGTCGTTCTGAACTGGGGCGGAGCTCCCCCGCTCGTTCCAGCAGCAGCGTGTTCGGTGCAGCCGACCGAAGTGATGGTTGGCGAGCCGATCACCGCGACCGTAGCGGCCAGCAACTTCAATCCAAAGCATACAGTGACTTATAGCTGGGCCGGCAATGGCGGTCAGGTCACTGGAAAAGACACCACCGCCTCCATCGACACCGCAAATGCCGCTCCCGGCAGCTATGCAGTCACGGCGCACGTGACCGATCCAAAAGAAAAAAAGAACAACGAAGCCAGCTGCACGGCGAATTACACCATTAAGCCCTTGCCGCCGAAGAATCCGCCTACCATGAGTTGCTCGGCGAGTTCGTCGTCTGTTCAGGTTGGCGGCTCCGGTAGCATCACCTGCACTTGCACCAGCCCGGATGGCGTTCCAGTTTCAGTAGCGAACTGGACCTCAACCGGTGGCTCTGTATTGGGAAGCGGCAATACGGGCACTCTCAATACCTCCGGTGCCTCCCCGGGATCGATCACGGTGGGTGCGACTTGCACCGACTCGCGTGGTTTGACCGCTCAGGCCTCGACTCAAGTCACGGTTGAAAACCCGCCTCCTCCGCCAGTTGACACGGCATTGGAAGGGCGGCTCGCTCTACATAGTGTGTATTTCCAAACGGCGCAACCGTCGCCCAAGGATCCGAATGCCGGCTTGTTGCCATCCCAGCAGAAGACCCTGGTGGCGATGGCGACTGATTTCAAGAAATATCTTGAAACCAAGCCGGACGCTCACCTCACGCTGGAAGGTCACGCGGATAAGCGCGGAACTCCAGCCTTCAACCAGGCGCTCTCCGAACGTCGTGTGGCTCGGGTCAAGGGCTTCCTGGTCGAACAAGGTGTTCCTGCTTCCGCTATTGAGACCAAGGCTTACGGAGAGCAGAGAAACCTGACGACCCAGGAAGTGAAGGACTCGGTCGAGAAGAATCCTGACATCACGACAGAAGAGCGGAAGCGGGCTCTGGCCAGAATTAACGTCATCCGGCTGGCCAGCAATCGCCGTGTGGACATCACGTTGACGTCTCTCGGCCAAAGCGAAACCTCGGCGGGCTGGAAGTTCCCGTTCAATGCCGCCGATGCGTTGAGCCTAATTGGTGGGCGCGAAAGTGAAAGGAAAACTACCGCCAAACCAGCACCGAAGAAACAACCCGTGAAGAAACCGTAAGCACTTAGAAAATCACGGCTGAAGAATTTGGAGGGCGGATTCCCGCCCTCCTTTTTTGTTCAGCGAAAGGTGGCCCTTGGTTTTGAGCGGCAATCCCGGAACAAAATACCCGGACGGAAGAATCTACATAGCCTACCCGAAGGTGCCATCGCCAAGTGATTGATTTAATGAGACCGTGTCTGGTATTCGGGTTGCCACTTCACGATCCAGGAAACACAGGCGAGGATCATTCTGATGAACCGGTTTCGCAGACCACGAGGTCTGGCGATGTGGGCCATGGTATTGGCCTTGGCAGGGACCACAGGCTGCGCGCGTCCAGTCGGGCTACAGAGCGATGACGGCGCTCCCGCGACCGATCAACACTCCGTGCCCTTTCACGACGTAGCCGGCAGCCAGGACTCCCGTCCAAATGACCCGGCGTCAGCGCCCGACCATCCGACTCCGGATAACGCGCTTCCATTCCATGATCCCAAGAACCTCCCGGCAGGTACCCTGCTCACCGTTCGGCTGAAGAACCCGATTTTTGCCCAGAACCCTGGCGAGAAAGGAACATTTGAGGCTTTGGTTGATGAGGCGGTGGTCGTCGAGGGCAATAAGCTAGTTCCGCGCGGCACTACTGTCCTCGGCCGGGTGGAGTCTGCGCGCTCTTCGAGCGTCGGGAGTAATCGCGGATACGTTCGGTTAGCACTAGATTCCATTCGACTTGGAGACGTTGATCTGCCAGTTTTGACGTCGAGCCTGTTCGTGCGAGGCAATTTTTCCAGTAACTCGCCCTCCCAGGGAGATGCCCCTCAACGCTCGTCTCCTATCGTGATTCACCTGGAAAAGGGTCGTCGTTTGACCTTTCGCCTGAGCGAACCCGCCTATGTGGCAGCCAGCCAACGGACTCGAGCCGATCGCTGATTCTGTTTATCCGAGTTTTCCACAGAAAGATTTCCCGTTTTAGTGACATCTGCCCTTCGAACCCACAGGCTCATTTCTCTATAGTGGGGTTCGAAACGGGATTTGAGATGGAAGTAATCGCTCTCCAAATTCCCATTTTAGGAAAACCAAGGTCCTAAGCTACGGGATAAGAGGTTCCTTTTGGAATCCCTCCCGCGCAGAGTAGGCATATGAGCATTGCCGCGGGAACTCGATGGACAGATCAGGATTCGAAAACGGAACTGCAGCCCTTTTTTGAGAACGCTCCGTTCGCATGGGCTCAATGTCGGTGTGATGGCAGCGTGAGTCAGTTGAATCCAGCCTTACGAAAGAGAGTCGGCGGCACGCTGGAGATGTCGCAATCCTTTCGCTTCGGGGATTTCATTCATCCTCATGATCGATCCCAAGCTGAACGCCTCCTTTCCGAATTGTTTGAGCGTCAACACGATAGTTTCCAGATTGAGTCCCTGACGTTAGGCGAGGAAGTTCGACCGGTGCGCTGGACGGTTTGGAGGGTGTCGGACCTCAACGGCGGCCCCGACTATGCTCTCGTTCTGGCAGATGACGTTCCGAAAGACGTTGAAGCAGCGCAACGCCTGCGACAGGCGGAGAGGTTGGAAGCGGTAGGCCGTTTAGCCGGAGGTGTGGCTCACGACTTCAACAACCTTCTGACCGGCGTGTTGTTGTACTGCGATTTACTGTTGGCCAATCTGGAGCCCTGCCACCGGGTGCGGAAATATGCCGAAGAAATCCGGAAGGCGGGCATGCAGGCCACAGGACTGGTGCGGCAGTTGCTTGCGGTCGCGCGCCCCAAGACCAGCGAACCGAGGCTCTTTTCCCTGAATGAAATTGCCGACGGCATGCGAAATCTGCTGGTTCGCCTGATCGGAGAGAACATTGAACTGAAGTTCAACCTGGATCCCAATCTAGGACTGGTCAAGATGGATCCCACGCAGAGTCAGCAGATTTTGCTGAACCTGGTGCTCAACGCGCGCGATGCCATGCCCGGGGGCGGCACGATCACCGTGGAGACCAGCAATTGCAGAGTGCAGGCCCTTACGGAGCCCCGGCCCGGAAGCAGCAATGGGGCCTTGCTCCCCTGTGCGCTGTTCGTTGTGTCCGATACCGGGCTCGGCATGGACTCGAAGACACAAGCCCACCTGTTTGAAGCCTTCTTCACGACTAAAGCTGGAAAGGGAACCGGACTCGGGCTGGCTACGGTTTACGACATTGTGTCCGGTAGTGGCGGACTGATTCACGTGGAGAGCGCTTTGGGATGTGGTACACGCGTGAGTGTAATCCTACCGCTGGTTCCACCATCGATTCTCGCTACTCAGGACCTTCACAATTTCCAACCCGCGGAAAGTGCGGGCGTACTTATACCTAAAGGATAAAAAAGAGGAATGACCGCCATGACGTCAGCAGCACTCAGTATGATTCCTGCCACACCGCAAATTGAAGCCGCCAATTTTCTCAACCTTCTGATCGTGGACGATGAACGGTCGATTCGTGAGGCCTGCCGCGAAGTCGCGCAATCGTTGGGATACACGACGCACGTAGCCGATTCCGCAGAGCATGCGTACCGTTGTTTGGAGGCTCAGGCCTTCGACGCCGTCTTGCTGGACCTTCGTCTGCCCGGTGCCGGGGGGTTGGACGCCCTGCGTCGCATCAAGGAACGTCGCCCGGAGGCGGTCGTGATTGTGGTAACTGGGTACGGCACGGTGCAGTCGGCCGTACAGGCGATGAAGAATGGCGCCTACGACTACGTGACCAAGCCCTTCAGCGTCGACGAGTTGAAACTGCTGCTGGAGAGGGTGGCGAGCCATCTGAAATTGAAGTCAGAAAACCGGTTGCTGCGCGAGAAAGTGAAATCGAAGCAGGGCTTCGGGGGCATTGTCGGCCGCGCTCCTGAGATGGAGAAGCTGTATCGCATCATTGCTAAGGCAGCCAACAGCGTCCATCCCGTATTGATTCTGGGCGAGAGCGGCACGGGCAAGGAGATGGTGGCCCGCTCAATTCACTACTCTGGCCCGTTCCGCGACAAGCCATTTCTTCCCGTGGACTGCGGATCGCTGGTGCCAACCCTGATCGAAAGTGAACTGTTTGGCTACGTGAAAGGCGCATTCACCGGCGCCAATCAGGCGAAGGACGGCCTCCTGGCAATGGCCGAAGGTGGCACTGTGTTTCTCGATGAGGTCGGTGAACTTCCGGTGGATCTGCAAGCCAAAATGCTGCGAGCGATCCAGGAGAAAGAAATTCGTCCGGTGGGCAGCACCCGGCGCGTTCCGATCAATGTACGCATTCTGGCTGCTACGAATCGCGATTTAGAACATGCCGTAATGCAGGGCGAGTTTCGTCGCGATCTTTACTTCCGGCTGAACGTGCTTAGCCTGCGGATCCCGGCACTGCGGGAGCGGAGGCAAGACATTCCTTTGTTGATCGGTCACTTCCTCGACCGCATGACCCGATCGTCCGGCCAGGAAAAAATCCTCAGCGACGACGCCCTGAAGGCCATGCTGGCTTACGACTGGCCGGGAAACGTCCGCGAACTGGAGAATTGTCTGGAACGAACGTACGCGTTCACCAGCGGACCCCTGATTCACACCACGGACCTGCCCCGGGAGGTCGCAAACTTGCCGATCGCGGAGCCCTCGAATGGGAATGGCAATGGCAATGGAAACGGCCACGGGAAGATCATTCCCATGGCAGAACTGGAGAAGAAGACGATTCTCAGCGCCATCAGCGAACTCAACGGCGACAAACTGCAAGCCGCTCGCTTGTTAGGGATCGGCAAGACCACGCTGTATCGGAAGCTTAAGGATTACGCCGCACAAGAATTTCAATCTTGAGGACCGATTCTGAACTGGCGCTCTTAGGCGAGTTCAACAACGGGAAGCAGCCTGCCGCGCATTTGGCTAAAGCGCTGAATTCACAGCGTGCAGCAGTTGGCGGCAGACGTGCTATTGGAAGGGCATGATTCTCCTTATCACCACCTCAGCTAATGGTCCACAGTGCGCCGACTCGTTGTACGCCGCCACCGGTCAGGAAACGCAGTGGGCTAGTACCTTGCAGGAGGGCGCCACTCGCCTGCGCGAAAGAACTTACAACGCTGCTGTCATCGACCAGTTTTTGCTCGAGACCGAGCCCGAGGAAAGCGATCAGATGATTGAGCATCTCGGCCCCGCATTTCCTGTCTACGTAAATTTTGCGCTCACGGGAATGGAACGATTGGTGCGCGAGGTGCGCTCGGCTCTACATCGTCGCAAACGCGAAGAACTCTACGCTCGGCGGGCCGTAGCCGAACAAATGCATAGCGAGATGAGTGAGACGCTCACGGCGATGCTGCTCTCTTGTGAACTCGCGATGTCTGTGCCGGATATCCCGAATCCCGCGGTGGAAAAGATTCGCACCATCGATCTCCTCGCGCGAAAGCTTCGGCTGCGTCTGGAAGTGAACTGACGGTTCTATTTTCTTTGAAGTGCCGGGGCCGAGGATGGAGCGCTCGTCGGCCTCCGCGAGTGTCTGGTTTCTCCGGACTCGTTGTGCTCGGAGAAGCAGTCGCGCGCGCTTTCGGCGCCTTCGTACCCAGCAGCAGTTCGTCCTCGAAGTTTCTCGAAACGATTCGTTAGATCCGGACTTCGTAGTATTTTTGCGCTATTGTGTCCCGCAGGTGGTCTCCGCTAACGTTTCGCTGCTCATTCATTCTGTGGACTGGGGTCCCGGAAAATCTAAGCGCAACTTTGCTCGTGCTCGCATCCGTGTGTGCGTTGCGCGCTTAGGTCCTCTCACCCAGAAGAGCGAGTGTTCCTAAGAAAGAAACACTGACTTCAATATGACGATTATCAGAAACCTGATGTACGCCTTGCTGGCCTTATGTTTTGGAATGAGTGTCGCCGCCCAACAGATCTCCGGGAGCATTCGCGGAACGGTTGTTGATCCGACGGGTGCGGCGGTGGCGGGTGCATCCGTGACCGCATCGCAAACAGAAACAGGCTTGACGCGCACTTCAACCACAGGTCGTTCCGGCGAATTTGTAATCCTGGAACTACCGGTCGGTCACTATCGGTTACAGGTAGATGGCAAAGGATTTCAGAAATATACCCAGCAGGGCATCATTCTCGACGTGAACGAGACGGCGACCGTTCCTGTCCATTTGGTGGTTGGTACTGATACTCAGCATGTGGATGTGCAGGCGGACGCTCTGTTGATTCAGAACACAGTGACTAGTTTGGGCAAGACGGTCTCAGAGCGCGAAGTGCTGGATCTTCCTTTGAACGGGCGCAACTTCGCGCAACTCGGTCTGCTTCAGCCGGGAGTGGTACCGATTACGCCGGGCTTGGCGGAAGCTGGGGGATCGCTGCGTGACGGTCAAGCTTACGCTGTAAACGGGCAGCGGCCTGAGTCCAATAATTTCCTGATTGATGGCGCTAACAACTTTAACGGGGTGGACGGTGGCTTTGTGCTGAAGCCGCCGGTGGACGCCATCACGGAGTTCAGGATTCTCACCCATAACGCGACCGCGGAGTTCGGCGACAGTCTGGGATCGACGACCAATATCATCACCCGATCGGGCACGAACGGATACCACGGAACGCTTTGGGAATTCTTGCGGAACGATGTCTTTGACGCGACCAACTACTTTGGAACGACCACAGAACCTCTGAAACAAAACCAATTTGGTGCGACCTTCGGTGGCCCCATCCGCAAGGACAGAAGCTTTTTCTTCGGATATTACGAAGGCTTTCGCAACCGCCAGGGTGAGACCGATTCGTCAACGGTCCCATCGGCCAACGAGCGGCTGGGTAACTTCCAGGAGATTTGCCCTGAGGGCTTTACCGGCGGATTCTGTAACAACCCGAACCACCAGTTGTTCAATGTTTTCTTGAACCAGCCCTATCCCAATAACCAGTTTGACATGTCGTTCCTCAGCCCGCTTTCGCAGAATCTGTTGGGCTATTTTCCTGCGCCCAACAACGGAACCAATGTTTACACCGCGACCCAGGTTGTTCACGAGGACACGAACCAGTTCGGACTGCGTCTCGATCAGTACTTGGGAACAGCCGATGTCTTGAACTTCCGCTACGCCTACAGCGATGGCACTCAATTTCACCCGATTGCCACATCGGGTGCGAGCGTGCCGGGTTTTCCAGTCGGACAAGATCAGCGGGCTCAGAATTTTGTCGCCCAGGAAACGCACACCTTCTCTCCCGCCATGATCGGCGTCTTCCGCTTCTCGTACCTGCGGAATAAATTCCTCTACGGCGAACGAATCAACCACACGACTCCCGAAAGCCTTGGTTTTGGCTATCAGCCGAGCCTGGACGCTGCCATTGGTCCGCCGTTCATTCAGGTGAACGGGTATACCACCATCGGAGATCCGATTACGGGGCCGCGCGACACGTACGAGAATGCGTTCGACTATTCCGCCGCGCTCAGTTGGGTGCACGGCCGCCACGAAGTCAAGTTTGGCGGAGGTTACCAGCATTTGCAGGTCAATGTCCTGCAAGGCATTGCGACCAACGGTTTTTTCGTTTTTGCGCCTTTTCCGGTTGTGCCTGATGCGTTTGCGAGCTTTCTGTTCGGCCAGCCCGTTTTCTTTCTCCAAGGCCGCGGCGATTTTTCCCGCGGTATCCGAGGCAATTCTCTGAACGGCTACGTCCAGGACACGTACAAAGCAACGTCGCGTCTGACGTTGAATATCGGACTGCGTTACGAACTCCCATTCCCCTACACCGAGATCCACAACCGGCAGACGCTTTGGATTCCTGGCCGGCAGTCTACCGTTATGCCTAACGCTCCGCCAGGGCTACTCTATCCGGGAGATGCGGGAGTACCGGCGGGGCTCATTCCAACCTTCAAGAAAGGATTTGCTCCGCGTGTCGGCCTCGCGTGGGATCCCACCGGGAAATCAAAGTGGCTGGTGACGTCCGCCTACGGAATCTTTTATGAGCCGTACTATACGGGACAGGGTGGCCCTCTGCAGTCGCCGATCAGCGCTCCTCCGTATCTACAGACGCAGCAGATTAGTCTTACTCAGACAACGTTTCTCAATTTCCCCGATCCCTACTTCGGTAACCCGCCACCGGACGGCACTTTTGCTACGCCGCTCACGAATCTTACGTTGGCTCCAAATCTGCCGCTGCCGTATTCGCAGGATTGGGATCTGACCGTACAGCGATCCCTGGGTTCAGATCTTCTGCTGGAAGTTGGATACGTGGGAACCAAGGGGACGAAGCTGCCGCGTTTTGTGGAAGGCAATCCAGCGATCTACATTCCGGGATTCGATTCCAGCGGTAATCCGATTTCAACTTCGGGCAACGCGGACCAGCGGCGGTTGCACTCCGGATGCACGCTTGATCCCGCGAGCCCTCCGTGCACCTACTCCTCCACCGGACTGATCGAAGGCATCGCCAACTCGTCCTACAACGCGCTCGAGGCCAGTCTGACGAAGCGCTTCAGTCATGGCATTTCGTTTCTCGCCTCGTACACATACTCCAAATCGATTGATGATGCGTCTTCGTTCAACATGACGGGCTCCGCATCCAAGCCCGTGGCTGGTGAGAATGATCTGGCACAGGATCCCTTCGATCTGGCGGCCGAGCGCGGCCGGTCATTGTTCGACTCCCGCAACCGTTTTGTGCTGAGCTACCAGTGGAGCCTGCCTTTCTGGAGACAACCTCACGGCTGGTATCAGCAGATTCTTGGCAACTGGCAGGTCAACGGGATCGTCACCATGATGAGCGGCACGCCGTTCACCGTCTTCGATTCGACTGATTTTTCTGTGCAGGGCTCTGCTCCGGAGATCACCGGATTCTTTTCGAACCGTCCGAACGTGGTCGCCGGACAAAATCCGAACTCCGGTCCGCATACTCCCGCAGCCTGGCTCAATCGCAGTGCGTTCCAGCAAATCATCCAAGACCCGAATTCACCGGTCCAGCAATTTGGATCGGCTGGCCGCAACATTGCGCAGGGGCCCGGCTACGCCGATTGGGATTTTTCGGCATTCAAGAATATTCGCGTGACGGAGGGTACGGAACTCCAGTTTCGCGCTGAGTTCTTCAACCTGCTGAACCATCCGAACTTCCGATTGCCTGACAGCGACATCAGTTCGCCCACTTTCAACCAGATTCTCGCAGCCCAGGACCCGCGCCTGATTCAGTTCGCTCTGAAGTTCATGTTCTAAAACGAATGTGTGGGGACGGACTCCTACGGCCGTCCTGGTTCAATCGCTCTGTGAAAAATCTTGCGCAGTCAATCTCGCATGCCTCTTCCCGCCACGGCCGATTCGAACTAGAATGGACCCGCTTGGATCGCGGGATCGCACGTTCCACGTAGCATTCCGCAGGTTCCCTTCGGAGATTCTGTGCACGTTCTGGTTACTGCCGACTCGCTCTCCAGTTCATGGACATATACCCGCGAGCTCGTGACGGGCCTGGTCACGCGCGGCGTGCGTGTTACTCTGGTTAGCTTCGGCGAGATTCCTCTTCCTGAACAAACCTCGTGGATGGATCACCTGCATGGCCTCGACTATCGTCCTACGGCATTCCATCTTGAGTGGATGCAGGATGCGGAAGAGGACCTGTCGGAGTCATCTGCATATCTGACCGCGCTGGTTCATGAACTGCGGCCTGATGTTCTACATCTGAACCAGTTCTGCTACGGGAGCTTGCCGGTCGATGTACCTCGGGTTGTGATGGCCCACGGCGATCTGATTACGTGGTCCCATGCCGTCCACAATCATGCTCCGCGCGTGGAACGCTCGCTGATGTGGTACCACAACACGGTCGCAAACGGCCTGTCTGGCGCGGATGCCGTAGTAGCGCCTTCCTCGTGGATGCTCGATCGGATCTCTGCCTCCTATGGGCGCCCGCAACGCGGTGAAGTGATCTACCCGGGGCGCAATCCTATTTTTTTCAATCCCTACGTGAACAAAGACGATTGCGTGCTGGCGGTTGGCCGCCTGGTGGACGCCGGCAAACAAGTTTTCTTGCTGACGCAACAGCCTCATTCTGTTCCGGTGTGCATTGTGGGTGCCGAGCATACCGTGCCCATGCCGCGCATTCCGATCCGCGCCGACGTCAAAGTCGCCACCGATCAAACCTCGGTTGCGATTCGCGGCCCACAGACCGAGGCACAACTGCGCGCGTTGTACAGTCGGGCATCCATTTATGCGGCAACCGCGCGGTATGAACCTCTAGGTATGGCCTTACTCGAGGCCGCCTTTTCGCGATGCGCGATTGTGGCCAATGATATTCCGAGCTTCCGCGAGATCTGGGGCGATGCTGCTCTTTACTTCCGCACCAACGATTCCGCCAGCCTCGCCGAAAATATTCGTCTTCTCAGCGAAGATCGCGCAATGCGACGCGCTTACGCCGAGTTGGCCTACTCCCGCGCCCGCGAGCGCTTTACCACTAAACGCATGATCGACGAGTGCTTGCAACTTTATCGCAGCTTGAGTTCGGTTCGAGTCGAAGCTGCCTGAGGCGTTCCTCTCGCCCAAGACAATCCCCCTCCATTGGTGATATCGTTTTAGCCTTACTAGAAACCCGTAAGGTTGGAGGATTGAATATGGCTCAAGTGAAAATTACGGTTAGACCGAACGGTCCATACCGGGTCGAAGCTCCAGAGGGATCCATCGAGTTAGTCGACGTCAATGGCACAGCCTATGATCTGACCGGTAAACCCGCATTTTCGCTTTGCCGCTGCGGAGGATCGGTGAACAAGCCTTTCTGCGACGGGACCCATAGCCGAGTTGGCTTTCAGGCAGCGGAGTTAGCGGTGAAAAAAGTGGATAGCGGGTCAACGTCCTAGCGAGATCGGGGAAATCCACCGGATCGGATGAACGCAGCAGCCAAGGTCCATCGATTTAGGGCGGCGCAGCGCTTTTAGCGCTGCGATCAGTGCACCGTTGATCAGTTTGCGCTTAGCGCCTGAGGTATTGCAGTACCGATGTTGCTCCTGATGAGCGCTTCGTATTCTGCGGAGGAGATCGTGCACGATTCACGGGACCGGGAACTGGGGATGCATCGCAAGATCACGCGCCGGGATTTTCTTAATGGCGTTGCGGTAACGGTGGGAGCGGCGATGATGCCCTGGGACTTGTCAGCCGCCGGATTTGGTCAAGCGGCTGTCGGTCCTGAAAGTTCGCCGAACTATTATCCTCCTGCGCTCACGGGCATGCGCGGCAGTCATCCTGGCTCATTCGACGCCGCTCACGCCCTGCGCGATGGCACATTCTGGGACACGGCGGGTAAGCCCGAAGATACCGGAGAGACTTACGATCTGATCATCGTTGGTGGCGGCATCAGCGGACTGGCGGCAGCGCACTTCTACCAAAAAGCCGCGGGAAACAATGCACGCATCCTTATTCTCGAAAACCACGATGATTTCGGGGGCCACGCCAAGCGCAACGAGTTTCACGTCGGTAACGCGTTCCGACTGGGTTTTGGCGGAACCTTCTCCATTGAGAGCCCGGCTCCTTACAGCGCGGTTGCCAAGGGTGTGATTGAAGAACTCGGCATCGATGTTTCTTCGTATCCCAAGTACTTCAACAAGAATCTCTACCCAGCGGCCGGGTTGCGCGCCAAGGTGTTTTTTGACAAGGAAACATTCGGCGTTGACAAGTTGGTGGTGAATCCCAGTCCGCGTGGCGGAGGCGAGAGCGAAGACGCGGCCAGCTTGTCGCCTAAGTTGCTCACACAATTTCTCGCCGAGGCTCCGCTCGCGAATCAAGCCAAGCGCGACCTGGTGCGCCTGCAGCATCAGCCGAAGGACTATTATCCCGGTCTGACCTCAGATCAGAAGAAGGCGAAGCTGGCGCGCATCAGTTATGCCAAATTCCTGACCGATGTGGCCGATGTGCATGAAGACATCGTCAAGTACTATCAGGCCTTGCCGCACGGCCTCTTCGGGGTAGGAATTGATGCAGTTTCGGCTCAGGATGCCTGGGGATTCGATCTTCCGGGATTTGATGGCCTGAAACTGGATCCGACGCCCGGAAAAGGAATGAATCGCGACGCCATTCCTAATGAAGAAGCGGAGAAATACTTCTTTCATTTTCCTGACGGCAACGCCACGATCGCACGCCTGCTAGTTCGACGACTTATTCACGAAGTTGTTCCGGGCAACTCGGTGTCGGATGTTGTGCTGGCGAAAGCGAACTATGCAAAGCTCGACGACTCCAATTCGCCCGTACGCATTCGCCTGAACAGCACGGCGGTCCGCGTGAAGCATCTTGGCGACGCGGCCAGCGCCAAGGAAGTGGAAGTGACCTACGTGCGCGGCGGTAAGGTCTATACCGCCAAGGCGAAGAATTCCATCCTGGCGTGCTGGCATGTAGTCATCCCATACATTTGCGAGGAGCTGCCGGACAAGCAGAAGGAAGCGTTGGCCTCGGCGCAGAAAGTTCCGTTACTCTACACCAACGTCGCGCTGCGCAACTGGACCTCGTTGCAGAAAGTTGGCGCCAGTTCCGTCTATGCGCCGGGCATGTACCACTCGTACGTGAACCTCGACTTGCCAGTCAGTATGGGCGGATACGAGTGTGCGCGTAAGCCTGAAGATCCGATCATTTTGCACTTGATGAAGGCGGCCTGCCATCCCGGACTTCCGGCGCGCCAGCAGCACAGCTACGGCCGCATGGAGCTGTATACGACCGATTTCGAGACGATGGAGCGAAAGATTCGCGATCAACTTGCCCGCACGCTGGGCCCGGGCGGATTCGATCCCGCCCGCGACATTGCGGCCATCACCGTGAACCGCTGGCCTCACGGCTACGCCTACGAATACAACTCGCTGTTCGATGACTTCTGGTTGGAGGGCGGGGTCACCCCGTGCGAAATCGCGCGCAAGCCCCACGGCCGCATCGCCATCGCGAACTCCGATGCCGGCGCGTATGCCTACACCGATGAAGCCATCAATCAGGCATGGCGTGCCGTGGGAGAGATCACGAAGGGATGATAGGAACTCATGTGGGGATGCCATCGGCTAGCTTGCCCTGAGCGGAGCCGAAGGGCCGAGCGCGGCCCGGCTTGCCCTCTGACCAAGGACTAATCTGTGCCCTGACCCTTGAATTGCGCGGCCTTACTCCGCGCATCCTGCGCCTGTTGCGTCATTCCTTTGGCGTCATAAGCGTCCGCCAGCGCAGTCTCGAGCTCCGGTGAATCGCTGTTCTTTTCTCTCTCCTGCAGGTAAGACGCAATGGCCTCGTCATACATCTTGAGCTTTGTATAACAATTACCAATTTCGTAGTAGATGCCAGAGATTCGCGGGTCCAGCTCAGCGGCGGCTTTGAATTCATCGATGGCCGCTTGATATTTGCTGTCGCCAGAATCGACCAGACCGAGGCCGTAATGCGCGTCGGCGTTCTTAGCGTCCTGCGCCAGCATTTGTGTGAACATCCCCCTGGCGTCGTCGAATCGCTTCTCGTTCAGCAACGTGATACCGAGATTAAATTGCGCGCTTATATTTTTTGGCTGCAATTCCAACACACGTTTAAACTCAGCTTCTGCCTGCGAGTACTGCTCTCGGCCGAAGTAGGCCTGTCCGAGCGCCGAGTGCGCCTGGACCAAGTTTGGCTGCTGCTTGACGATGGCTTGCAGTTGCGCGATCTGCCGATCGGGGTTGTTCGCAGAGGGAGAGGAGAAAGCCCTCATGATCTGCATAGGCCCGCCACGCCAGCGTTGGACTCCCAGTGCCGCACCGGCCACAGCAAGCGTCATCATCGCTAGCACGCCGACACGCCGCATGGGCACGCTTGGGTCAGGTGCGATCCGGGCAACCATGGCGCCGAGAATCAGTCCGCTAACCAGACCGCCCGCATGGCAAGCGTTATCGATACCGGGAGACAGCGTCCCGAACAGGACATTGAAGCCGACGAAGAAGAGAAGGCTTCGTAGTGCCCCACTGATGGCAACCCTTGGTACGGAAAATTCGCCGAGATAGAACGATGCGATCAGTGCCCCAGCCAGTCCGAAGATCGCGCCTGATGCGCCCACGCTCAAAACCTGAGGATTCCACGCAACACTGGTTACGCCCGCAGCAATCCCCGTGATCAGATAAATCGCGACGAAAGTCCAGCGCCCGTAGAGATGTTCGCATAGCGTACCCAGATCCCACAGGCACCACATATTGAAAGCGATGTGCATCAGCCCGCCATGCAAGAACATGTAGGTGAGCAAGCGCCACCAATCGCCTGAAAGTGTGAAGGGGCCGAAATTCGCGCCGAAGTGCACCATCACTTTTCCAGTGAAGTCGAGCGAGGGCCCGCTGGCCAGCACCATGGCGATAAAGACCATCACGTTGGCGCCGAGGATTACCTGTGTGACAGTGATGCTGGATTCGCGTTCTACCCAGGGAGCAGCGATGACTGGCTGCTTAGCGTCCTCGTCGAGTTCGCCGCGCTGCGCCGCTTCATGCTGCACGCACCATTGGCAGATCTTCTTCCCAAACAGAATCGGAGGAAGCTGCCGCCCACATCGAATGCAATTCGCCATGTCTAACAAAAGAGTATCAAACACGTAGCCCCGGACGCATTCGTCCGGGGCCGCTCGCTACACATCGCAGGCTACGGGATTGAATCAGTGAATCGTCTTCGTCTTCCGCGACATGTAGTCCATCAGCAGGTATTGCCCCAGTGTGTAAGGCGTCGTGAAGTACGCCTTGCCGCGGCACATCTCGGTGACTTTCTGCACGAACTGCACCAGTCCGTAGTCAGACGCCAGCATGAACGTATTGATCAACACGCCGGCCCGCTTGCACTTCGAAACTTCTTCCAGAGTCTGGCTGACGACCAAGGGGTCTAGGCCAAATGCGTTCTTGTAAATCCGCCCGTCTTCCAAAGTCAGCGCCGAGGGCTTGCCGTCGGTGATCATCACGATCTGCTTCATATCTTTTCGCTGCCGCTGCAGGATTCTCTGCGCGAGTCGCAGCCCCTCGCGAGTATTGGTGTAATAAGGCCCGACCTTCACCCGCGCCAGTTGCGACAGCGGCACTTCCTCGGCGGAATCATGAAAAAGCACCAAAGAAAGCGAATCTCCCGGATACTGCGTGCGGATCAAGTGCGAGAGTGCCATCGCCACTTTCTTAGCCGGCGTGAAACGGTCTTCGCCGTAGAGAATCATCGAATGCGAGCAATCGAGCATGAGCACTGTGGCGCATGACGACTGGTACTCGCACTGATGCACCTGCAAATCGGAGTATTCGATGTTGAGCGGAAGCGTGAGCCCTTCGCGCTG
Source organism: uncultured Acidobacteriaceae bacterium (assembly GCA_963731405.1). GTDB lineage: Bacteria > Acidobacteriota > Terriglobia > Terriglobales > Acidobacteriaceae > Sulfotelmatobacter. The sequence goes on from CAVSVS010000010.1 coordinate 358,855, forward strand.
AATCGCACTCGAAAGGGTCGCGGTGATGTCGAGATTTAGCGTGTCGCCAAACTCGTAGGTCTTGGCCGATCCGCTGGTCTCAATCCCCGTCGCGAGATCACGCGTGTCATGCCGTCCAAAGCTCGACTTGCCGAGCGAGCCCAGCAGGTTTCGTAGCGACTTGAATCCAAGGAAGTCGAGGCTCTTGTCAGTAATCTCGAACTTGGCCTGTTGCGCTTCCCCGGTCTGCCCGCCGACACTGGACTGCCGCGCGGGGTCGTGCGGATCGTCGATCGAAATGTAGTCTTCCTGCTGCATGCGTTCGATAAGTTTCTCGATAAGGTCATCGAGTTGTCCGTCGGCGACCATCTGCTCGATCTGCTCGCGCAGGTTCTCGTCGAACGTCTCCCCGTTCATCAGGGCCTGCTCGATCGCTCGCTTGAGTTCCTCGAGCGTCTGTTCGCCTTCAGGAAGTTCGTACCACATGGACTCTTGGAAACCGCTCTGCAGCAGGTAGTCTGAGAGCGCGCTGAGCAAGTCCTCCATGCTCATCTCGCCCGCCGGATCGGGCACGTATTTGGAGTAGCGAATGCGCTTCATAAAGACCGCTTCCGGCTTCCGGCGTTCGGCTTCCGGTTGTCGGTTTTGAACCTGATCGTCATTTCTTCCGTGGTTCCCGTGCTCACCCGTTCCGAAAGCCGGACTGCGGAAGCCGGAAGCCTAGTTAAACTGCCTTCTTTGTCGGTACGGCCTCTCGTCGGGCTCGAACGATTTCTCACGCACAGCTTCCGGCTTCTTCTCTCCAGCCTTGAAGATACGCTCCTCGCTACGTCCGATGCGCTTGTGTGCATGCAAACCTTCGAGTATGAATTCCGCAGCTGACACTTGCTGCTCCGGAGTGTCCTTCGGTGTAACGCCCAGAGGGCCAAGCTTGTCGACCAGGCCTTGAATCCCTTTCAACTTGTCCAGCGCCTCCTCGGCCGGAACCGAATCGGCCAGCTGAATTTCGCCGCCCAGGTCGAACCACTGCACGATCTGCTGTACGTTCGCTCCGGTGTAGTACTCGTCGTACGTCTTGGCGATGGCGGCACGAATGAGTTCGCGGCCCACGTGGTCGGCGCCTTTCATCTCGCCTTCGTACTCGAGTTCGAGCTTGCCAGTAATGGCCGGAAGTGCGGCATATACGTCGCTGATGCGGGGCACGACAACCTTCTCGTCATTGCGAATCGCGCGCCGCTCGGCATTGGAGATCACATTCTCCATCGCCGAGATCGGCAGCCGCTGGCTTACGCCCGATCGTTTGTCGATTTTCTTGTCCTCACGGGCCGCGAAGGCCACGCGCTCAATTACCTCCTGCACATAGTTCGGCAGGTGCAGGGTGAACGAAAGCTGGTTGTGGCCGTTGCGCTTGGTCCATGCTTCCTGCGCCGTGATCGCGATGCCTTCTTCCACCGTCGCCGGATAATGCGTGCGAATCTCCGAGCCGATGCGATCCTTGAGCGGCGTAATAATCTTTCCGCGCGCCGTGTAGTCCTCCGGGTTCGCGCTGAATACCAGTGCGACGTCAAGCGGCAGCCGGATGGGATAGCCCTTAATCTGTACGTCGCCTTCCTGCATGATGTTGAACAATCCGACCTGAATCTTTCCCGCCAGGTCGGGCAGTTCGTTGATGGCGAAGATGCCGCGATTGGCGCGGGGGAGCAAGCCATAGTGAACCGTGAGTTCACTCGACAGTTCGTGGCCGCCGCGAGCCGCTTTGATGGGATCGATGTCGCCAATCAAATCGGCGATGGTCACGTCGGGCGTAGCCAGTTTCTCCACATAGCGATCGTCGGGCGAGAGATAAGCGACCGGCGAATCGTCTCCGAGCCGCGCAACTTCCTCGCGACAACGCCGGCAGATGGGAGCGTACGGATTATCGTGAACTTCACATCCCGCAAGATACGGCATCTCTGGATCAAGAAGCGTCGTCAATGCGCGCAGGATGCGGCTTTTCGCCTGTCCCCGCAGCCCCAGCAGAATAAAATTATGCCGCGACAGAATCGCGTTGACGATCTGCGGCACGACCGTGTCCTCGTAGCCGACGATGCCCGCGAAGACCGGCGTGTCGCCACTGGAGCGCAGCCGTTTGCTAAGGTTGTCGCGTAATTCGTCTTTGACGTGGCGCGTGCGCAAGCGCTCTTCGGAGAAAATACTGCGGCGCAATTCACCCAAGGTGCGCGGAAGACTACCCATGAAAGGACCCCCCACTGAACTACAATGGCCTGATTATACCCCTTGTGGCGATTCGGTCTTGGCAGCGAATGCCGCGCCAGACCGGAGGCAGGCGATCATCGGACATTTTGCGAATCGCGACTCTTGCGCAGTCTATGTCGTGCTCCATGCTTTTCTGGCTCTGTTGGCCCTTCCGCCTGCGGCTTGTCAAACCGAGAAGCCCATCTCTCCTCCCGTCGGACAGATCGTAGATGTGATCTGCGAAGGTGACGCCACGCAGAGTTATGCGCTCTATTTGCCGTCGGCGTACGTGCCAGGAAAATCCTGGCCGATCATCTATTTCTTCGACCCGGGTGGCCGCGGTCGTCGCCCCCTCGAACTTTACAAGGACCTCGGCGAAAAATATGGGCTCGTAATGGCGGGGTCGAACAATTCCCGAAACTTCTCTACTGACCAGTCACATAGTGTCAACGCAATCTGGCTCGACACGCATCGTCGCCTCGCGATCGATCGCCATCTCACCTACGTCAGCGGATTTTCAGGCGGCGCTCGGGTTGCCGGCCTGATGGCCCTGACTTGTCCTCAATGTCAGATCGCCGGAGTGATCGCGCACGGCGCTGGATATCCCAGCAACCGCGGCGAGACCAAGGACAAATTGCTTTATTTCTTCGCGGTGGGCGACCAGGACTTCAATTGGTCTGAGGTGATGATGGTCCGGCACGACCGCGAAGATAACGGGTTGCCATACCGCGTGCGAGTGTTTCCTGGGCCGCATCAGTGGGCTGCATCCCCGGTGATGGAAGATGCGATCGAATGGATGATTGTACGTGCGATGCAGTCCGGAGATCGTCCCAGAGATACGGCATTCATCGACCAACAACTGGGGCGAGCGCAAACCGAAGCAGAGGATGCCGAGAAAAAACAGGATGCCATAGCGCAACTGAACGCCTACCGCTCTTTGGTGACGGATTTCTCCAGCCTCAAGGACACGTCAGAAGCGGAAAAGAAGCTGGTTTCATTAAAGAAGTCTGCGGCGCTTAAGGCAGCATTGAAGAGCGAGCATCAAGAAATGGAAGAGCAGTCTGCGTTGGAGGGCGAGGTATCAGCAAAGCTGCACACCTACATGAGCGGCCGGGCCGACGACGAGGTGACGCTGGGCAATGCCATTGTGCAAGAGATGCGCCAGTTGAACGATCAGGCAGAGCATTCCAAGAATGAAGTGAAGCGACTGATTGCCAGGCGTGCATTCGGCGAGGCGTGGGTTTCGGGAATTGAAACTGGGCAGCAGGAACTCGCCGCCCGCCATTTCGACAGGGCCGAGTCCTGCTTTGAACTCATGAGCAAGGTCTCGGACAATCCCTGGCCGGTACTTCTACTGGCCGAAACTTACGCTAGCCAGGGGAATAAGAAGGAAGCCATTCGAGGACTGAAAGAGGCCGTGCGACGTGGGTTGAAGGATGCAGAGGTGATCGAGTCGGACGACCGGCTCCAGGTTTTGAAGACTGATCCGGAATTCCAGAAAATAGTGCAAGCTCTGAAAGGGAATCGTCCAGTTCCCTGAGACTCAGCGCGCGTGTCCATTGCCGCCGGCCTTCTCCCGTGCCCGTGCCGCGCGTCGTAAATTCGGGAGAATACTTTCCAGGTACAGTGCGACCGCCTGAATCCGCTCGCTTTCGGTCCGCATCGCGAGTAATTTCTGTTTGAAGTCGAGATCGAGCGGCAGCGAGCCCGCAAGGTAGAAGGAGAGCGCGCTCTGGTCGGCCGCCGACAAATCCTGAACCGCTCCCGCCAGCGACAATATTTCCTGGTGAACCTGAATGGCTCGCGCTTTGTCGTTGTCCGCAGACAAGCCTGGTTCATCTGGCACGAGAAGAACTTCCGCCTGCAGGAAAGACCGGTCCTGGTTGACTTCGAGAATCTCGAAGCGCTTGCGACCTTCGGCAACCAAATCTAGACGACCATCCGGGTATTCCTTCGTGACGGTTACGATCTCGGCGGTGCAGCCCACTTCGGCCATGCCCTCGTCCGAAGCGCGAATCACGCCAAAGGGAGTGTCGTTGGCAAGGCATTCCCCAATCATCTCTTTGTATCGCGGCTCGAAAATGTGCAACGGCAAGGGAGTGCCGGGGAGCAACACGAGATCCAGCGGGAACAGGGGAAGAAGAGCCACGAAGTCTCCAATATCGTGAGCGTGCAGGATGCAGCGGCTGCTTGATTGTACGACATAGATTGCAGCACATCACTTCGTAACCTTGACTTGCCGCGTCGCGGAGGATACAACCCCAGCATGGAACTCGATGGAAAAGTAGTAGTCGTCACCGGCGCGTCGATGGGAATCGGCGAGGCTCTAACCAAGATCTTTGTTGCGCAAGGAGCAAGTGTAGTGATGCTTTCGCGGGATACAGGCCGGGCAGAAGCCGCTCGTACGCGAATTGGTTGTCCCGAACGGACCGTCGCGCTGTCCTGCGACGTGAGAAACTCCGAAGAAATCGATCGCGTCCTCGCCCTGACGCTCCATCACTTCAAACGCGTGGATATCTGGATTAACAACGCCGGCCACGGCCTGTTCGATTCCGTTGCGCAAACCGACATGCAGGCTTGCCATGAACTCTTTGAGACGAACTTCTTCGGCGCCATGTCGGCGATGCAGGCGGTCATCCCCGTCATGAAGCAGCAAGGCGCCGGCACCATCATCAACATTTCCAGCGTGGCTGGGCACATTCCTTTGCCGTTTCACGCGTCGTACAGCGCAACTAAGTTCGCCCTCAATGCTGTCGGCAAGGCGGCAGGAGTCGAACTGAAGAAAGACGGCGTTCACGTGCTCACCGTTTGTCCGGGTTACGTGCGGACAGCCTTCAGCGAGAATGCAGTGCGGGGAAACGAATTGAAGAAAGTTCGTCCGGAGTCCGTTCGCGGGATCACTCCAGAGCGCGTCGCCCGCGCCACGCTGCAGGGATACTTGAAGCAGAAGCGGGAGGTGGTCGTGCCCTGGACTATGCACATCCCCGTAAAGTTGTATCAGCTGTTTCCCAGCCTAGTGGAATGGGCGATGTCGAGGATGGCAAAGTAAGACGATCAGAACCGTTCGCCGAGTGATGCTGCGTGCTCTACATCACTCGGATAAATTTCCGAAGCCATTACAGCTCGCTACCCGCATAGCCCAACCCTCATCGGTGGCGCTAATAAGCGAAGCCCACGTATTTCCCATCGCTACTTGGGTGAATGAAAGTGACCGGCAGCCGAAAGCCGGAAGCCGGAAGCCGGATGCAACAACTCCCTATGGCAAGTGGTCCGCCAGCCCCGGAATCGTCTTGGTGAGATCGTTCCAGATCACCATAACCGCAAACAGTACCAGGAAAACGAAGGCTGCCTGGTAGACCCTTTCCTTGATGTTCATGCTGATGTCGCGGCGCATCAGGCCTTCAATTAGCAGGAACAAGATCACGCCGCCATCGAGAATCGGAATGGGCAGCAGATTGAAGATGCCAAGATTCAGGCTGATGGCTGCAGTCAGTCCCATCAGCGGAGTCCAGCCTTTGCTCCGCGCCGCTTCACCCGCCGCCTGGCCGATCCGGATGGGCCCTTCAATCGACTTCAACGACATCTTCAGCTGCGCCATTTTCTTGACCAACTTCAAGATCAGCAGGGCGTTCTGCTTGTTTTCTTCCAGGGAGAGACTCAAGGCTGCCCCGAACGGCAGCGTCTTTACCTTCATCTGCATGGTGCCAATGCCGATGCGGTAGCGCTTTTCCGACAGAACTGGCTGCAGGGTGAATGTTTTCTGCTGGCCATCTCGCAGCACCGTGAGCGTGATCGGCTTGTCTTTGGTGATTTCGAGGCTCTCGACCATCTCCGCTAAAGCGGGCACAGGCTTTCCGTCGAGAGATATGATCTGATCGCCTTCCTTCAAACCAGCCTTCTCTGCCGGCATCTTTTCCTGCAGATCTGTGATTACGACCTTGTCTTCTTTCGGCGCCCAACCCGCATACCCGATCTGGTCAAGTCCCGTCGCCTCCGGAACCACCGTCTTCTCCATCGTTTGACCATTGCGTTCGATGCCAACCACCAGCGGCTGACCGGGACTCAGAGCCTGCTGCAGATCGACTTGCTTCCAAGTCGGATTTTCGACGCCATCGATGCGAATAATGCGGTCGCCAACTTGGAAACCAGCCTTCGATGCAGCAGTATCTTTTGCTACCCATCCGATCACCGGGACTTCGTCATAGACCGCCGGATACTCGTAATGCACCATATAGACAATCGTCAGCAGGACGATTGCCAACAGAATGTTCATCGTCGGTCCGGCAATGGCAATCAGGAAGCGGTGCCAGCGGGAATGATTCATGAACTCCCGAGGATCATCCGAACGCTCGTCCATCGGATTCTCGCCGCTCATCTTGACGTAGCCGCCCAGCGGGATCGCGTTGATGCGATAGTCGGTTTCACCCTTTCGGAAGCCGATCAGCCGCTTGCCAAATCCAATGGCAAACTGCTCTACTCGCACACCCAACCACTTGGCCACGGCATAGTGGCCAAATTCATGGATCAGGATCATGAAGCCCAGAACCGCAACCACGGCAATCAGGGAAGTGAGGAAGTCAGACATAATCGAAGTACGTATTCTCCAACTGTTTAGATTCCGAAATTACGCGAAAGATGTTGCCCGGGGCCTTTCGATTTTCTTGCCCTCCGCCACCTGCCGTTGCGCCAAACTGCGGGCTTCCGTGTCCGCATTCAGCACTTCCTTTATAGACTCCGGATGCCTCGCATTTGTCACGGCAAGAACGTCTTCGATGATCCTGGGAATATCGTTGAAACCGATTTTGCCTTCCAGAAACGCCGCCACGGCAACCTCGTCCGCCGCATTCAGCGCCACTGTCTTTGCGCCCCCAGCCTCGGCGGCTTCGTAGGCCAGACGCAGACAAGGGAATTTTTTCAGGTCCGGAGGGCAGAAGTCCAGATGACGCAAGTCACTGACCGCGAAGCGCAGTTCCGATTTGATCCGCTCGGGATAGGTCAGGGCGTACAGGATCGGCAGCCGCATATCCGTCACTGAGACTTGAGCAAGTATGCTGCCATCCACAAACTCCACCATGGAATGGATTGTCGACTGAGGGTGGACAAGGACTTCCACTTTTGCCGGTGGCATGTGAAATAATCTGCACGCTTCGATCACTTCAAACCCTTTATTCATCAGCGTGGCCGAGTCGATCGTGATTCGCCGCCCCATCTTCCACGTAGGATGGTTCAAGGCTTGCTCCACCGTGATCGCCTCAAATTCTGACTGCGGTTTATGTAAGAACGGCCCACCCGAAGCCGTCAGCCAGATGCGCTCGACCTCGTCCATGCGCCCGCCGCGCAGGCATTGATGCACCGCATTGTGCTCGCTGTCGATGGGAAGCAGCGGTTTGCCCTGCTTACGCGCCTCAGCCGTGATGAGTTCTCCTGCGGCAACCAGACACTCCTTATTAGCCAGCCCCAGAACCTTACCCGCGCGCACCGCCTCGTAGGTGGCTTCTAGCCCAGCAACACCAACGATCGCGCTAACAACGAAATCAACTTCCGGATGCGTCGCGACCCGGACGGCTCCGGCGGCGCCGTGCACCACCTCGATTTCGCTCAGCGCTTCTTTCTTGAGTCGGGCCCGCAGAATGTCGGCGTCCCCTTCGGCAGCCATCGAGATCACTCGCGGCCGCCAGCGCAACGCCTGCTCAAACGCCGCCTCCAGATTCGTGCCCGCAGCCAGGGTTGCGATCTGAAACCGGTCAGGATAAGACTCGGCCACACTGAGCGTGCTCCGCCCAATCGAACCCGTCGAGCCGAGGATGGCGATACGCTTCATGATTGTTTGCGAGTTGCCCGGTAGTGCGGACTGCCTCACTTCGTGGCGGACAACCCTACCGCATAGTGGTCGATCCAATCTCTCTGCTCGGTGGTTTCGGGAACTGAGACGCCCCGCGCGGCTGAGACCATCTCCACGGCCGCTCCCGGGCTGACTCCCTTTCTCACGAGCAAGCAAGCCGCTACTAACCCGCTGCGCCCGATTCCTTGGCGGCAATGGACGACCACGTTCTTGCCTTCCGATAGCGTGCGTGTGGTCTTTTCCAAGATGTCCGCCCACTTTGCTTCTGACTTTGGAATCTGGCGGTCGGGGACGGGAAACGAAACGAACTCCATTCCCAGCCTCTTAGCTTCGCCCGCTTCCGGTCGAAGATCCAAGTCCTCTTCTTCCTCCGGCGTGAGCAGCGAAAGCACTGTATCTGTCCCAGCTTGCTTCCAACTGGACAAATCATCTTCCAGCCAGTCTCCGCCACGTGGCCGTGCCGCCATGGCGAGTTTTCCCGCCCACGGTCCGTCGACCCAATAAAGTTCCTTTCGCATCTTTACTCTTGATCCTTTACGACGATCTCCCGAGGAAGGCCGTCAACATCCACGCCCCTTTGGCGAAGAATGTGAATGCGGTGGTGCCCATCCAGTATAGTTCCTTCCGGCCGCGTTTTTAGACAACCCTCTTGTCCCGGCAATAACGACGCCTGTAGGACTTCCGTCGAAAGCCGGTCCAGTTGCGCAAGTTTGACAGGATTAATGGAACTGTCGGGGTGAAGCGGTTTCAGAGGGGGGCACTGCAGTGGGTCCACCATAAATAGCCGCTATTGCATCACGCGCCAAGCCGTATAAAACCATAATACCGGAGCCGCAAACAGCAGCGCGTCGATCCGGTCGAACATGCCGCCGTGCCCAGGAAGGATCGCTCCCGAATCTTTCACGCCGGCGCCGCGCTTGATCAGCGATTCCACGAGATCACCGAGTTGTGCCGCAATATTCAACGCGATCGTCAGCAAAATCACCGGACCGATCGCCGGCTGTTCTAATCCGAACAGGCCATCACGCCGCTGGATCAACCCAACCCGCAGCATGGCGGAACTCAAGGGCAGAGCATAGTGAAACAGCAGCCACCCCACCCCGACGCTGGCGACCAGCGAAGCCGCTGCGCCTTCCCACGTCTTCTTTGGACTGATCCTCCGTGCCATCAAATGCCGCCCCATTGACTTGCCCACAAAGTAGGCAAAGATGTCTCCCGCCCACACCACCAGCAACAGATAGAGCAAGTAGAACGCTCCAGCCCACTGTTGCCGAAGCTGCACCAGCATCCCCATCGGCAGAGCAATATAGGTAAACGCGAAAACGGAAGCTGCTGCCGCCGGATACCCGCTGTGCAAATCGACGCGCAGCATCAAAATGCTCAAAGCCAGAAACGGCGCAATCGCTGCCGCAAATCCTATGCAATAGACAAACACTGCCGTGGAGAGCAGCGGCTTTTCGTTCCCCACATTGAACGCCAGCAACAAAAAAAAGACGCCAACGAAAACATAAGTCGGCATCCGCAGCGGCTGCACGCCGTAGGATTCCGTCAGCTTAAGGAATTCAAAGATGGTCAGCAGCGCGACAACCGCCGCCACCACCGCCAGCACAGGCACCGGCGCTCGCAGGATGAGCACCAGTACAATCGGAATGAGGACGACCGCGGTCGCGATTCGTGTTAACAAGGGAAGTGGTTGTGATCTGAAGTCAGGATGCCATTAAGATCTTTGCATGAATTGAAACAATTAACCACAGAGCTCACAGAAAATCACACACGGGCTTCCCCTGTGTTCACCGTGTCCCCTGTGGTTAAGGTTTTACCTCAGCGGCCGGGACTTCAACCGCCGCATGCCCGTCGCCGTGATTCAGGCCACCGTACCGCCGCTCGCGTTTCTGATATTCCGCAATCCCTTCCAGCAGGTGCGTCCCACGAAAATCAGGCCAGAGCGTGGGAGTCACATAAATCTCGGCATAAGCGAGCTGCCACAGAAGAAAATTACTCAACCGCATCTCACCCGAAGTTCGCACCACCAGGTCGGGATCCGGCAGGTGCCGCGTATACAGATGCTGCCCCACCATATCCTCATCAATCTGCAAATGCTCAACGCCGCCGTTCTGCGCCGCGGCCTGCACCATCGACCGGAACGCATCCACGATCTCACTGCGCGCACTGTAGTTGAGCGCCAGCGTCAGAACCATTCCGGAGTTGTGCGCCGTAGCCGCGCGCGCCCACTCCATGCGCTCCTGCACGTCGCCCGGCAGTTCGTGCTGCCGCCCAATATATTCCAGCCGGATATTGTTCTTGTTCAGCGTGGGAACTTCCGCCTTCAGGTAGCGGCTGAGCAGCCCCATCAGAAAGGCAACTTCGCTTTTGGGCCTCTTCTTCCAGTTTTCCTCAGAGAACGCGTAAAGGGTAAGCGCAGGAATATGAATGCGTGCCGCGGTCTCGACGGTGGAGCGCACGGCCGACACTCCTGCGCGATGCCCAGCCACACGCGGCATGTGGCGCCGTTTGGCCCAGCGCCCATTGCCGTCCATGATGATCGCGATATGTTTCGGGAGCCGTCCTGGATCTAGCCGTCGGTAAATTTCGCTTTCCTTGCGGTCGAGCCCCGTGGGTACTTTGTCCTGCAAAGTGGTCATCCCGATATGAGGCTACCACAGCAGGGAAGGCTGCGCAATGACCGGACAGGTGATGCAACCCAAGGGGGTCTTATGTGGCGCGGGCGCCCAGCCCGCGCACTGCCGGCAAAGCTAATAATGTGTGCAACAGGCACGCTCGGATCGTTTCGGGGCGAGACATTCGAAGGGTTAAGAAGCAGGCGGGCGAGGGCGCCCGCGCCAAATAACTACCGTGCCTCCTCGGGTACCACCTTCAGCTCCAGCTTCTCCGTCCAGCGCAGCACGGTCAGGGCACAATTCACCCCCACACGGACATCGGTCAGCATCCTGTGCAGATCGTCTACGCCGGCCAACGGTTGTCCTTCCAGCGCGACAATAATGTCCCCCTCGCGCAGCCCCGCCCGTCTTGCTGGACTGTTCTCTTCCACACCGAGCACCACGACGCCCATCTCCTTCGGCAGATCATAGAACCGCACGACACGGCGGTGACACTGGCACGGTTTGTGCCGAGACGCCGATATAGCTCCTTCGGATGCGCCCGTCGCGCAGCAGCCGGCTGGCCACAAACTTCGCCGTATTGATCCCGATGGCAAAACAAATCCCCTGCGCCGGAAGAATGGTCGCCGTGTTCACGCCAACCACGCGTCCCGCGGAATCCACCAGCGGTCCGCCCGAGTTCCCCGGATTCAGCGAAGCATCAGTCTGGATGACGTCGTCAATCAACCGCCCCGAATACGAACGCAACGACCGACCCAACGCGCTCACCACCCCAGCCGTTACGGTGGACTGAAATCCATAAGGCGCGCCAATCGCAATCACGATCTGCCCCACGCGGAGGCGTTGCGAATCCCCCAGCACGGCCGCTGTAAACCCAGGCTCGCCCGAATGAGGCTGGTCAAGCCGAACCACGGCCAGATCGCTCGCCGGATCATCCCCAATCACCGTAGCCGGCATTCGACGTCCGTCCGCCAGCGTTACCCCAATCCGGGCGGCCTCGTGTACGACGTGGCTGTTAGTCAGGATCAGCCCATCGGGCGTAAACACGAAGCCCGATCCGCCACCACGCCGTTCGCGCTGTTCGCCCGAGCGTGTGTGTCCTGCGTTCTGGTGCACTTCAATATTCACGACCGACGGACTCATGCGCTCGACCGCGCCAGTCACCGCACGGGAGTAAGCGTCCAGAAGGGGGTCATCGCCGGTGCTGGGTGGAGACGGGGCCGCTTCCTGCGTGCCATGCCATCCAGCAACATCTGCACCGAGAGGCGACAGACCGGCCAAGGCGGATGCTCCTGGCAATACATTTACATCTTCTTGATTCATGCAGAATAGATGCCGATCAATCTACTTCGGATTCACCGGCGCCTCGCCGAGGAAGCGTGGCCCTGAGCAAGCCGCGAAGCGGCGCAAGCCGTCGGAAAGCTGATTTCAAATGGATGGATTAGCCCCAGCCGGCGAAGGAAACACCGCTTATCCCGCCGCTAATAAAAAAGCCGGAACCTAAACCTCAGTCCCGGCCTTAGTGTTGGCTGGTTGCCCGGATACACTCGTTGAATGCTGAACCTTACATGATCGGCACAACAACCCTGAATCTTGACCTAGGCGCTACGCCGCGGCCGCACCGTCAGATCCCGCACCTGGGTCAGAATGCTCGACATCTGCATTCCATTCAGTTGCGAAACGAAGGGCAGCAACTCGGCGATGAACTGGTCTTTCATCAGTTCGTTAACCTCTTCCTGACGGCTGCGTTCGCCGCCGCTGAGCAGATCGGGCACAGTAACCTCCAGTGCACGCGCCAGCCGTTCCAGGGAAGACAGCGTCGGCGTTGCTTTCTCGTTTTCAATTTTCGAGACGTACGTGCGCGGTACCGACATACGTCCGGCAAGTTGCCGCTGGCTCAGCCCGTTTCGCAGCCGTAGCGAGCGGATGGAGGTCGCCAAATTCAGATGCCCCCGTCCATTGCTGCCGGGCACAGGCATCATCATCGGTGGCGCTACCATGATGGGTTCAGGTTCAGGCTCCTCGTCCAGGGACGCGTGGCAGCGTCGACAGTTATTATTGGATGTTCGGAACTGGACCAGTAAGCAGTGATCGCATCGGACGACTTCCCGTGAATCTACCGGGGCAAGTGTCGTGGCCATCGGGTTGTGGGAGTGCCAGAGCGGGCTACTCCTTGCAGCGAACTGCAGGAACCAATTGGGGGAGAGGTTCCAACTGCTTGGTCAATCTGCGGCATCCGCCCTGTGGAAGTCAAGGTTAAAATGCTACAACCCCGCGAATTGTGCGGACAAAACCCAAAACAACACGTCAAATCCCCGGAGAAAACAGGCACAGACCATGATTGATCGCGAGTCCGCTTGGTGTTTACTAACTGAGTTCACCCAGTCAGAAAGTTTGCGCAAACATGCGTTGGCTGTAGAAGCCTGCATGCGGGCCTGCGCCCGCAGGTTTGGCGATGGTTCCTCCGACGCCGAAAATCTTTGGGGCCTCGTCGGCCTGATTCACGACTTCGACTACGAACGCTGGCCTACTCTCGAAGAGCATCCCTACAAGGGCAATGAGATACTGAAAGACCGTGGATATTCCGACGAGATCCGCCGCGCCATCATGTCGCACGCGGAATATAGCGGCGTCACCCGCGAAACTCCTATGGAAAAGGCTCTCTTTGCCTGCGACGAACTCGCCGGATTCATTACGGCGGTCGCCTTGATCAAACCGGGTAAGTCGCTGGCCGAAGTCGACACGAAGTCGGTACGAAAGAGGATGAAAGACAAAGCCTTCGCCCGCAAGGTGAACCGCGATGACATCATCAACGGCGCCGCTGACTTGGGCGTGGATTTGGACGAGCACATCGCATTTTGTATCGAGGCCCTGAAACCTGTCGCCGAGAAACTGGGGCTCGATGGAAGTGCAGCGAAAGCCGGATGACCATCTTTCGCTGCCGGACTTGTCCGGGAATCACGTCACAGGCGTGAACTGGAGAGGAGGGGTTGGCCGCTCACTTCCAGTTTCTGCCCGTTTCGCTAAACATACTGGTTGGCAGCTCGAAGCCGACGGCTTTGAGTCTTTCAGCAAACTTGGGCCTGATTCCCATGGAACTGAAGCTCCCAAGCACCCGCCCCTCGGCTGAAATTCCTTGTTTTTCAAACACAAACAACTCCTGCATGCTCACCACATCTGACTCCATGCCGGTGATTTCGGCGATATGGGTGACGCGGCGCGTTCCGTCACTGAAGCGTGCAATCTGAAGAACCAAAGAAACTGCCGAAGCAATCTGTTTTCGAATGGCCCGTTCAGGCAAATTCAGATTTGCCATCATCGCCATGGTTTCCATACGGGCGAGAGCGTCACGAGGATTGTTGGCATGAACCGTGGTCATGGAACCATCGTGGCCGGTGTTCATCGCTTGCAGCATGTCGAGAGCTTCCTCGCCCCTTACTTCGCCAACAACAATCCGGTTGGGTCGCATCCGCAGGCTGTTGATCACCAGTTGTCGGGCTTGCACTGCGCCTTTACCGTCCGCGTCGGGGGGCCGACATTCCAGCCTGACAACGTGGCGTTGCTTCAGTTGTAGTTCTGCTGAGTCTTCGATCGTGACGATCCGTTCTTTCGACGAAATGTAGCCCGAAAGCACATTCAGTAACGTGGTCTTCCCGGCGCCTGTCCCGCCAGAAATCACGATGTTGAGGCGTGCGGCGACTGCTGCCTTCAACAGGGCCAGCATCGGTGGGGTCAGGGTCTGACTTGCCAGAAGATTGTCTTCGGTGATCGGGATGTGGCCAAAACGTCTGATAGAAAGATGAGGACCGTCAATCGCCAAAGGGGGAATGACCACGTTGACGCGGGACCCGTCCGCGAGTCGCGCATCCACCATAGGCGACGATTCATCCACCCGCCGTCCGATCGCTGAAACAATCTTGCGGATAATGCGCATCAAGTGTGCGTCGTCCTTGAATGTCACCTTGGTCTCTTCGAGCATGCCTCCACGCTCAACGTAAACCTCTTTGGCCCCGTTGACCAAAATATCGCTGATCGTAGGATCTTGCAGCAACGGCTCAAGGGGTCCCAAGCTGAATACTTCTTCCATGAGCTCGAGCGATAAATGCTCTTTTTCAGGAGCGTTGAAAGGTGCCTTGACCTGCGACACGACATCCTGAATCACCGCAAACACTTGTGCGCGCGTTTTCTCATCCGGGGCGCTGGCGATTTTTTCCAAATCGATCTTATTTAGCAGGAATCGATGAATCGCGATCTTTAGCTCTAGATAGACGTGAGAGTCCAACCTCCCGTACTTTCTCGGGTCTCTGCCGGTCGATGGATCTACTAAGGACGGTGGAACTTGGTCAGAAGCGGACGTAAGTGGCCTCCCATCTTGAGGCGAGAATTATAGGAGTCGATGTGAGGGAAAACAATTGAGTTTCGAGCCAGGTATGCTCGACCGAGTCTTCCACGCATCGGCACGCATCCCGAGATGAGGGCCCAAGAAATTCACTTCGTTACAGGGTTTCCGCTCCGAGTGACTGTCGTATCTCCTTTGAAATCAGTGATTACTAGAGGACAACGGCTTCCAGTTACTTGCTGACCTTCCACCGATCGTTTTCACTAACAGTGCAATCTTCTTTTCGCGGACGGTCGAAACGCTCGGGTCCGGTCGAAGGGAGAAATATGTTCCATTCTCAGGAGATTAAAGTGCGCAAACTTATTGCTGTTGGATGCTTCCTTGCGATGTTCTCTTTGGCTGCGATCGCCCAGGAAGGTAGTTATCCGAAAAGTGAAGTCTTTGCCGGCTATCAATACTCGCGGATGGAGGGCACGAATGCGAATGGTTATAACTTCGCCTTCAACGGTAACTTCAACGAATGGTTCGGAATCACAGGTGACTTTAGCGGAGCCTATCGCAGCGAGGGCGGAATCAGCTTCCACAATTACACCTATACCTTCGGTCCGGTGATCTCACTGCGAACCAACAAGGCCTTCACGCCTTTCGCGCATGCGCTGATCGGTGGCGATCATGCTTCTGCGAGCGCCACTGGTTTTGGTAGCGCGAGCAGCAACGGCTTTGCCATGATGGCCGGTGGTGGAGTTGATTTCAACTTCAGCCAGCATATGGCGTTTCGTGCGGCCCAGGCGGACTGGATGCTGTTGCACGGATCTGGTTCTACCAGCAGCAAGAACGCTCGCATCTCGACCGGTATCGTTTTCAAGTTCTAGATTCCGGTTCACACAAAAAATCGGGGCGGCCTTTTTGGCCGCCCTGTTTGTTCTTGCCGAAATCTACCGCGTTGTCTCTTCGATTTCTGAGATCCAATCCGGACGCTTCAGTACTTCGCGTGGTTTCGGGCCGTCGGCTGCTCCGACAATGCCGTCCTGTTCCATCAGATCGATGAGGTGCGCCGCGCGTCCGTAGCCGATCCGCAAGCGTCGCTGCAGCAGGGAAGTGGAGGCCTTGCCGAATTCCACCACCAGCTTCACAGCATCGCCGTACATGGGATCGTCTTCGGCTTCGCCATCTCCTCCCGCTTCGCCGCTGC
Organism: uncultured Acidobacteriaceae bacterium; assembly: GCA_963731405.1. Lineage (GTDB taxonomy): Bacteria > Acidobacteriota > Terriglobia > Terriglobales > Acidobacteriaceae > Sulfotelmatobacter. The sequence continues at coordinate 375,060 of CAVSVS010000010.1, forward strand.
TGCCTTCGGACCCGGCCTCGCGCTCGCCTTTCGGCGCCTCCAGGAATTGCTGTTGATATTCCGCCAGGCCTTGGGCCTTCCAGAACTCGACCACCGCGGCGATTTCTTTTTCCGTAACGAACGGAGCATGCAGGCGGTGTACACGAGCTGATCCTGATGGCAGGTAAAGCATGTCGCCTTTGCCGAGCAGGGCTTCCGCGCCGTTAGCGTCAAGAATGGTCCGCGAGTCCACCTTCGTCGCCACGCGGAACGAAACGCGAGCCGGGAAGTTGGCTTTGATCAGGCCGGTGATGACGTCGACCGAAGGCCTCTGCGTGGCCAGCACCAGGTGAATGCCTACCGCGCGGGCCATTTGGGCGAGGCGCGTGATTGACTCCTCGACGTTGCTGGAATCGAGCATCATCAGATCGGCCAACTCGTCGATGATGATGACAATGTAGGGAATCGGCTTCTCGTCGGACTCTTCGCCGAACAGGCTTGGCGTTCCGCCCTGATCAAAGAGCTTGTTGTATTGATCGATGTTGCGAACGCCCTTCGCCGCGAGCAGTTTCAGGCGGCGCTCCATTTCGCGCACCGCGTTGCGTAATGCATTGGCGGCAAGCTTTGGCTCGGTAATGATGGGCGTGTATAGGTGCGGGACGCCTTCGTAGTTGCCGAGTTCCAGCCGCTTCGGGTCCACCAGAATCAGGCGCACTTGATCGGGCGTCGCCTTGTACAGAATCGACATGATCATCGCGTTGATGGCGACGCTCTTGCCAGCTCCCGTCGAGCCCGCGATCAACAGATGTGGCATTCCCGCCAGATCGGCGGTCACGATGCGGCCGTTGATGTCTTTGCCCATGGCGATCGTCATCTTCGACTTCGATCCCATGAACTCCTGCGACTCGATGTTCTCGCGCAGCCAGATGATTTCGCGTTGGCGGTTGGGCACCTGAATGCCAACCGTGCTCTTGCCAGCCATACGCTCGATCAGAATGCTCTCAGCCTTCAGCGCCAGGCAGAGATCGTCGCAGAGATTGGTGATGCGGCTGTACTTGATTCCGGCTTCCGGCTTGAACTCGAAGGTGGTGACCACAGGACCAGGATTGATCTGCGTGATCTGTCCGTGAATCTCGAACTCGGCGTATTTCTCGGTGAGCACTTGCGCCAGAAGCTTCAGTTCGTCGGCATCGACTTGCTGCTGTTCGTCGGGACGCTGCAGCAGGCTGCTCGAGGGCAGCTTGTATCCACCGGCGATGCGGGGCATCGTGGTTTTGGCCTTGTTTCCGCTGTCGGCGCGCTCGGTCACTTCAGGATCGGCAACCAATTCCGTCGTCGCATTCGTTGCCAGCGGTTCCGCCAGAATTCCGCCAGTTGCGGCAGCGGATCTCGGTTCCGTTTTCGGCGCTTCTTCCTCTGCCATCATGCGTTCGATGCCGGTACGGCGCGGTTCGGCGGGCGCCTGCGACGCGGACGTGTTTGGCCGCGACTGGATCAGTTGGGTCTTAACCACAGGCTTCGAAATCCGTCGTTGTTCCAGTTCTTTCTGTTGGCGCTTCTTGGCGCGCTCCTGCTGCCAGTCTTTGTAGCGATTCCACAGTGCGGTCACGAATGCGAAGCGCGTCGGAGCCCAAAGCTGAATCGCCGAGAACGAGAAAGCAGTCGAGAGGTACAACGCGACTGCCAACACAGTAATGCATACGATGTAAGCGCCAATCACATTGAGGTAGTGAATCAGCACATCGCCTACGACGCGACCCAGCAGGCCTTCGATCGGGATCACACGCATCCAGCGCAGGTGTCCGGGTAGCAATGCCAGCATCGCGGGAACGAACATCACCAGCCAGATTCCGCCCAGACTCTTGGCCAGCGGCGACTGGATTTTCATGGAACGGAACCAGCGAATTCCCAGCATCGTGGGAAAGATCACCAGCAGGAATGCGCCGATGCCGAAGAACTGCAGCATCATGTCGGCGGTGAAGGCACCGACCACTCCGATCCAATTACGGGCAGCATGCGAACCGGTCAGCACCGAAGCGCTATTCCACGAGGGATCGAGCGGAGAATACGAAGCGAGCGCGAGGAAGAGAAGGAGCGCGGAGACGCACATCAGGAACCCGACGAGCTCGTTGAGCCGACGGTTCCCGGTGGGAACAAAAATAGTTGCCAGATAATCCATTTGGGCCAGATTCACACACACTGAAGACACTACATTCGACACTCTTCAGTGCCGCAATCGGCCAGAGCCCTATCATTATGCCAAGAAGCGGGTGATCCGACAATGCAGGAAAACATCTGTAGTATCCATTTAGCTTCCCGCCGTAGACACGTTGCTTTGCAACGTCTTGCCGACATCGGATGAAGCAAAAGTGGGTAGAGCAGACGCTGCGAGCAACGTCTCTACATCAATTTTGCCGCGAACACCAGGACTAACGCTCCGACGATAATTCTGTAGACCGCGAACGGGGCGAAGCCACGCTTGCGGACGTAAGCCATGAACCACGCGACCGAGCCATAGGCAACGATGAACGAGACGACGAAGCCGATGGCAAGGACGATCCAGCCATGAGCGTCGATTTGCGAGACGCCGATCGGATTCTCGCCTTTGCCGCGCAGCGATTTGAACAGCGTGTAGAGCGTCGCGGCAGCCATGGTGGGAATCGAGACGAAGAAAGAGAACTCCAGAGCAGCGGCGCGCGACATGCCAACGAGTTGTCCGCCTGCAATGGTCGACATCGAGCGTGAGGTTCCGGGGAAGACGGCGGAGAAGATCTGGCAGAAGCCGATCCAGATCGATTGAGCGAGGCTCATGTCTTCCATCTTCCAGGTGTGGATGCGGCTTCCGGCGGCTCCGGGACCTGCTGCTTCTGATTTGGCGTTGAGCGCGTCAACCAGCCACATGACAATTCCGCCGATCAGAAGGGACCATCCAATGATCGTGATGCTCTCCAGATGCTTGCCGATCACCTTGGTCAGCAGGAACGATGGAATCGCGGTGACCACGAAAGCAACCGCGGTAAGACCGAGCGGATGAGTCAAGGCGGTGCGATTTCCGCTTTCACCTTGCGGGAAGGTTGAGAGGAATTTCGTAATGCGGCTCCAGAAATACACCGGGAGACATGCGATCGCGCCGAGTTGGATAACGATGGAGTACATCTTCCAATATCCGTCGGAGAGGCTGATGTGCAGTAACGCTTCCGAAAGGCGCAGGTGCGCGGTCGAACTGACGGGCAGGAACTCGGTGAGGCCTTCGACAATTCCCAGGATCAGTGAGAGTAAGTAGTCGTTCAATTGTCCTCCGCAAAATCAAGGCAACAGTATCTCAAACGGGTGCTGTGTGACGTGCTCTGCGTGCAAATTCAAAGCGCGTTTACCACAGAGGACACGGCGGAACACAGAGGAAACCCGTTCGGTTCGATTAAGCTGAAAAAATTAGTCGCTGGCGTTTCCGTATGTCGGGACGCCTTGTTGCATGTAGAAGATCAGGCTCTGGGCGCGCGGGGACCAGTCGCTTTGCGCATACTTGGTGACAATCTCTTGCGCGAGAGCGAGGGCGCGGTTCTTCGACTCTTCGGATTTCTTCTGATTGGCTTCGGTTTTGTAAATCTCGATGAGAGCGGAGCGGCGCCAAGCTGCGTCGTACAAGGCTTCTGGCGCAGACGGGGACTGGTCGTGCTCTTTCGCGTACTTCTCGTACATGTCGGCTTCTTTGTCGGGGCACTTGGACGCGCCTTGCCAGTCGCCGCAGAGTTTGTTTTCGATGAGATGGAACGCAGCGAGGTCAGCCCATTTCGTACCTGGGAATTTTTTCATGACCAGCTTCATCCATTGCTCGTCGATCTGGCCGCGCATGTAGGAATCTCGTTCGCGCGCGGAAGGCCGCGTCAGCACGTCGGCTCGCTCCATTTGCCAGCGGATATCGGCCGCGCGATAAAGTCCTTCGGCGGCGAGCGGTGAAGCGGGAAACAAATCGTAAACGCGATAGTAGAGGCGCATGGCGTCTTGCGCGGCGTCGCGGCGTCCGCGGCGTCGACTGGCCTGATCTTCGGAGTCGGCGGCTTCGCCAAAGACAATCTTGTCGCCATTGGGCGTGGTCATGCTGACTAGCGCTTTGCTGGAAACCCATCCGGTGATGGTTTTGCCCTCGGATTCGGGATCGTCTTCGTCTGCATCTTTTCTGGGTTCCCGGAGGATGGCTTGCACGTGCGTCCAGTCGCGGCTGGTGTCGATGATGATGAGTTCGTGTCCGCGGCCAGCCGTGCCGAGTTTGGCGGCATCGGAGCTGGGTGCGACGCGAATGGTTGATTCGTGTACGAGGGTTCCACGCTGCGCCTGCGCGAAGGCGAGGGTTGAGGAAAACAGCAGGCAGATGAGAAAAATCCCGAATTCCCGGAATGGGAATCGGGATTTGGTGCGGGATACCCCCCCTCCCCCCCGGTCTAACGGAATCATGAGCTTAGGGGGAAATCTCGAAGAGATCCAAGGGCTGCAATCAGTTACGGGCAAAATCTTGGGGACAAAGGAGTTAGCGGCGTCTCTTTGGGCGAGTTCCATGAGAGTTTTGATGCATTCAGAATCAGCGTTTAGGGTTGTTGAAGTCAAGGTTATTTGAACATTGCGGTCCGGTGAAAATCTGGCACGCTCGAGCCGAGAAACCTGGAACCCAAAACCTTGAAACCACAAAGGGCACTAAGGTGCACGAAGGAAAAACAAGGTCAGGTACGAAGCTCTTCGAGCATGGCCGGCTCGACGTTGCCACCCGAGATGATCGCTACATTTACTTTTGTTTTGGGAAGTTGGTCGGCGCGGAAGAGGAACCCTGCGGTGGCGACTGCGCCGCTGGGTTCGGCTACCGTGTTGGGATTGGTTGCGAGAAGTTTCATGGCCTCGCGAATCTCGTCTTCCGTGACGGTGACAATGGCATCGACGAAACATTGCATGTGATCGAAGTTGATGGGGCCGACGCTTTGCGTGCGTAGGCCGTCGGCGATGGTGCGCGTGACTTGTTCGGCGGCGAAGCTCACGATCTTCCCTGTGCGCAGGCTGGCTTGCGCGTCCGCCGCCAGTTCCGGCTCGACGCCGAACACATTCACTGAGGGCTTGCTGAGCTTGATGGCTGCGGCGAGGCCGCTTATCAGGCCTCCCCCGCCGACGGGGGAAAGGACTGTTTCGACGTCGGGCATGTCTTCGAGAATCTCGAGTCCTATGGTGCCTTGGCCAGCGATGATTTTTTCGTCGTTGTACGGAGGCACGATGATGTAGCCGTGTTGGGCGGCCAGTTCCTCGGCTTTCAATTGTCGTTCCGTGCTGCCGGGGCCTACCAGTACGATGTCGGCGCCCAGGGCGGCAGTTGCCTCGCGCTTGATGGCGGGGGCGTTGTTGGGCATGACGATAACAGCTTTGACTCCGAGGGCTCGGGCCGCGTAGGCGACGCCTTGGGCATGATTGCCGCTGGAGTAGGAGATGACGCCGCGCTTTCTGTCTGCCTCCGACAGGGAGGCGATCTTGTTGTAAGCTCCGCGAAGTTTGAAGGCGCCGATGGGTTGCTGGTTTTCGGGCTTGAGGTAGAGGCGGCGTGTTGAGTTTGCGGAAGTCCCCACGTGTCGGGAGTCGTCAGTGAATTCGATCAGTTGGGTGCGGACGGTGATGCCTTGGAGGATGGCCTGAGCGGAGTGGAGGTCGTCTAGGGTGATCATTCGTTGGTCTTAAGGCTTTGCCTACGGCACAGGGTATCGTTAACGGTGACTTTCGCGCTAGTGGAAGTGGCGGGCTATTTTAGGCGGTCCAAGAAACCTTGCGTGTTCGGGAGAATTCCCTTCGATGTTTCAGACCGCATGGGCGGGATAGGGATCCTTCGACGGCGCATTTGCGCTCGCCTTACTCGCGCAAATGCTTCGCTCAGGATGACACACTCTAAGATTTGTCTTGATTGGACGAGGTTCGCTCCGGCCGGACAGCCGAGGCGGCTGTCTCCATATGAGCATCGAGGCTACTAAATCTCCAGGATCACCGGCATGATGAGCGGGCGCTTTTGGGTTTGCTTGGAGATGTAGCGTTTCAGGTCGGCGCGGATTTTTTCTTTGATTACGCCGTAGTCTCCTTTTTCTTCTTCGCTGGAGTGGGCGAGCGTGTCTTCAACGATGCGCTTGGCGCCTTCCATCAGGCCGTCGTCGCCCGGATTGAATCCGCGAGTGACGATTTCTGGGGCGGCTTCCGCTTCACCGGACAATTTATTAATGGCGATGATGGGGAGGACGATGCCGTCTTCGCTGAGGTGCAGGCGGTCCTTAATAATCAGATCTTCAACCACGTCGGTGCGATTGCCGGAGTCGATGCAGATGCGGCCGACTTTGACGCGAGCGGTTTTGCGTGCACCGAGTTCATCGAATTCGAGAACGTCTCCGCTCTCGATGAGCATGACTTTGCCGACGGAGCCGTGCATGGCTCCGGCCATTTCCGCGTGCAATTTCAGTTGGCGGTACTCGCCGTGAACGGGGATGAAATAGCGCGGCTTGACCAGGTTGATGATGAGCTTGAGTTCTTCCTGGCTGGCGTGTCCGCTGACATGAATTGGCGGCGAGGTCCCATCTTCGTAGATGACGTGGGCTTCGCGCCGGAAGAGGTGGTCGATCATCCGGTAGATGGTTTTTTCGTTGCCGGGGATGATGCGGCTCGAGAGGACGACGGTGTCTCCCTTTTCGATTTTGGCGTGCTTGTGGTTGTCGACGGCGGCGCGGGAGAGCGCCGACATGGGTTCGCCCTGCGTGCCGCTGATGAGGACGCAGACTTTTTCTGGCGGGAAATTTTTCATCTCGCCAGGATTGATGACGAGGCCATCGGGAACTTCGATGTATCCAAGATCTTCGGCGATCTCCGCAGAGTTGTTCATGGAGCGGCCGAGGAAGGCGACTTTGCGTCCGTGCTCGTGGGCGAGTTGGACAGCGAGATTAATGCGGTGGATCGACGACGAGAAGCACGAGATGAAAAGACGGCGCTTGGTGTGGGCGAAGACTTCGTCAAACTTGCGGCGGACGGCGCGCTCGCTCGGCGTGTATCCCTTGCGCTCGACGTTGGTGGAATCCTGAAACAGGGCCAGCACGCCCGTTTTGCCGTATTCGGCGAAGGTGTGCAGGTCAAAAAGTTTGTTGTCAGTGGGTGTGGGATCAACCTTGAAATCGCCAGTGTGAATGATGACGCCGAGCGGCGTGTGGATCGCGAGGGCAACGCAATCGACCAGGCTATGTGTGACCTGGATCGGATGAATCGTGAAGGCTCCTGCCTTGAAGCGCTCGTTGGGGCGCATTTCGCGGAGGTCGGCATCGTCGAGCAGTCCGTGCTCGTCGAGTTTGTCTTCAACGTAAGCGAGCGTGAACTCGGTGCCCCAGACAGGGACGTTAAGTTCGGAGAGGACCCAGGGGAGTGCGCCAATGTGATCTTCGTGGCCGTGAGTGAGGATGATTCCACGGATGCGCTGGCGGTTCTCGGTGAGATAAGAAATGTCGGGAACGACGATGTCGACGCCGAGGAGTTCGGCTTCGGGGAACATGAGTCCAGCGTCGATGACGATGATGTCGTCTCCCCAGCGGACGGCCATGCAGTTCATGCCGAATTCGCCGAGGCCCCCGAGGGGAATGACTTGCAGTTTTCCGGTGGGCATTGAGTAAGGATGATGCTAGCACAGTAGATAGCTGCGAGATGCGAGTCCCGAGTCGCGAGTTGAGAAATTCCTCAGACGCTAAAGCGAGCGCCGCTTTAGGATGCGTGAAGGCACGACTGAAGCTGTGCCCTTCCCAAGATCATGTTTTGCGGGAGGACTCGAGTGCGGCTGAGATCTGAAAGTTAAGCGCCAAGAACTAAGAGCTAAGGGCTAAGGGCTGAGAGCTGAGAGCTGAGAACTGAGAGCTAAGAGCTGAGAGCTGAGAGCTGAGAGCTGCTGTACCTGCTTCGCTGGATGGCTTTCCGGGTGCGTGTGCGGTAAGGTGGGAGTGATGGCGGGACAAGGCAAATCGTGGCTGCGGCGGCGGGTTGAAGCGGGGATGGTGCGAGGGTTGACGCGCGCTTATTCGACAGTGCGTGTGGATCCGGACAAATTTCTGCTGCAATTGCGGGCCGCCTACCGTATGCCGATCAGCGGATATCACGGGGTGTATTCGCTGGAGATTGGGGAGATTGATGTGGTGGCGGACTCCGTCATTCGCAGCGGGATGAAAGTTGCCGCGGTCGAGGGAGCGGGATTCGGGCTGGGCGGGCTGATCACGATTGTGCCGGATCTGGGGATTCTTTCGGCGATCACGATGCGGACGATTGAGAAGTTGAGTCTGGTTTACGGATTTGAGTTCAAGACGGATGATGAGATTGCGGAGCTTTGGGTGGCGGCGGCGAGCGCGGCGGGGGTTGACATCAGCCGCGAGCTGTTGGAGAAGGAAGTCGTCAACAAATTTGTTCCCAAGGTGATTCAGAGAATTGCGGCGAAGGCCAGCGCGGAAGTGGTGGAGAAGTGGGCGGGGCGGCTTATTCCTCTGGCGAGTTCGGCGATTGGGGCGGGACTGAATTACTGGTTTGTGCGGGCTTGGGGGGAACGCGCAAAATCGCATTTTCGGCAGCGGCATTTGATGCTGCGGCAACGGGCGCGGGATACGGCGTTGGTGGTAGAGGGGCAGGCGAGTCTGCCTGGGACTGGTCTTTAGTTGCGCGGGAAATGTCGGCATACCCTGATCTGGCAAAATTGCATAGGTCCTGCGCTTCGCTCAGGAGGACAGTTTGATTTTTGGCATTACCGTTGAGACCTCCTCGCCTGCGGCGATGCCGGCGCTACGGTTGTGCGATTGGTGTGATTAAATATTCAGAGAATGCCTACCTTTTCCTGCTCAGCCATACTTTTTGATCTGGATGGAGTTCTGGCGGATTCGACACGTGCGGTGGACCGCGAGTGGCGCGAATGGGCTGCGCGTAAGGGCGTGGATGGCGACGCCATCATGGCCATCGCCCATGGCGTGCGGACGATCGAAGTGATCCGACGGGTGGCCCCGCACCTGGATGCTGAAGTCGAGGCGAGCGCCATTGAGAGTCACGAAGCGCACGATCAGGCAGGCGTTGTGGTGATGCCGGGAGCGGCGGAGTTGGTGCGCTCCATTCCACTGGGACGTTGGGGAGTGGTCACGTCAGGTTCACGGTTGCTGGCCACGAATCGGCTGCGTTATTGCGGATTGCCCGTCCCGGAGGTGCTGGTTACTTCCGATGATGTCGCGAACGGCAAGCCGCATCCCGAGCCTTATTTGATGGGGGCAGAGTTTTTGCGAGTCAAACCGGCGGACTGTCTTGTGATTGAAGACGCTCCAGCGGGGATCCAGTCGGCGCACGCGGGCGGGATGAGCGTATTGGGAATCACGAGCACGTATGCAGCAGGGGCCTTGCAGCACGCCGATCAGGTGATCGGGAAACTTGCGCAGCTGCGAGTCACTTCAAACGGCACCGGGAAGTTGTCCGTCGAGGTCGAGCCGGGCGCGGGACGAAAATAGAGAAAACCTGGCCGGTCAGGATCGCTCCCAGCCAGGCTTCCGAGCAAAATATACATTCAGTCTTATTCGGAGTTGCCGCGCTGCTCGGCTGCGGTTGCATTAATCTTTCCGAATATTCCATCACTCTCGTCATTCGGTCCGGCCGTGAAATAAAGATCCGTCGGAGATCCGTTCACGGTGCTGTCACCGGCGAAGCTGAGTGCCCAAAGGCCATCAATCACAAGCGAAGCTCCGTTGGCATCGAGGAGCGTTCCCTCAAACCTTCCGCTGAAAGCGTTGAAGACATGGATTGTGCCATCGCCGAAGTTACCGATGAGAAGCCGATGGCTGAAGGGGCCGAAATCGCCGGGAGCCAGGGCGATGCCCCAGGGAGCGTTCAGGAACATGTTGTGTTGCAGGCGCAAGAGCACGTCTCCGCCGGTGCTAAACACTCTTACGGCGCCCAAGCCAGGTCCATGATTTTCATCTTTCGAGCCGGGATCGCGTTGGGCGTACGTGACCACAAGATTGCCGCCGACATTCTGAATTCCGAAGGGGACGAAGTTCGGCGGAAGGTCGGTGACGTGGAAGCGTTCTTCCTGTTGCACGCGATGAAATTGACCGTTATAGACTTCGATTTCCCCGCTTTGGAAGTTGGTGACGTAGAGGCGGGGACCGTGGCCGGTGGTCGCAATGGCGCAACCTTTGAAGATGGCCCGCTTGGGATGATTCACCATGAGGACCGCTTCGCCGACATTGACCGCGGGATTCCAGCCGGAAATCGTACCGTCCTCGGTGACGAAAATGAAGGCGGCGGGCTCACCCGACGCCACATTGAAGCTGGTGGTGTAGTTAAAGACCGTTCCGGTGGGAGCTGATGGTCCCGTGGCATTTTTCGGGGGAGGAATAGTCACGACCAGGGATTGCGGGACGCCGTTCAGGTCGTAGAGAGTCGACAAGCCGGTTCCGTTGTCGGAAATCCACCACGGAGAACTGGTGGCTCGGGAGAGTCCCCAGGGGTTGATCAGGTTGGGATCGATGTTCGGAGCCGAGGATACGCTGGAGGAGTTTGTGGTGAGATCGGTTCGGGTATAGTGCTGCGCGAAAGCCGCACTGACAAGAAGAAGAGAGACAGTCGCAATCGCGGTAAAGCGCCCCGCGAACCATCGGTTCAGATTCGAAGCCATAGAGATCTCCTGTGGAAGCGTTCGTTGCGGAGAGGGTCAGGGTGTCGGAGCCTTCTGACGTCGCGGAAATTCTGACGCTCCTTCGGGCGGGGATTGTCACTACGATGTTTCTGAATTGTCAAATTCTCCACCATGACGTTCCGCCAGGCCACGCCAGGTGACTCTGAAACGCAACGTGGGTTAATATGGGCCCGGCAAACAGGAACGCTGAGACCAATCGGAAGGGCATGTCAGCACGGTGTTTAGACGGTAGAGCCCATGGTCGGAGCGGGATTCTCACGAATTTTTTCACGAAAAGAATATTCGGAATAAAATGGTGAGCGATTCGCCGATCTCACTACACCCGGGGGAGTTATGGAATTCGCGCAAAACGGCAGGGAACAATCTTTGGTAGCACTTCTATCCAATGACCGCGTGACGCTTGCATTGATTGCAACGGGAGTCGTATTTGCGTCACTGGGTCTCGGCGAAGCGGTCTATCGTTTTGCATTCCTTGATTTCGACGGAGCCACGGACCGTCTCCCGATCGAGATGTTCTTCGGGCTTGGGTTTGCCTGGATGATCACGAAACTCGTAAGGAAGTTTCACCAACATCGCAAGGAAACCTCGGAGAGAATCAAGTTCATTCGGGACCGCAATTACAAGATTCGCCATGCGGTGGAAGCCATCAGACTCGTCCCCTTCCCGACGGACCATCAAGCGATCCGCGTGATTCGGGAAGAAGTCGACCGAATTGAGTGGGCACTGACCGAGATTGCTCCTCACTAGGTGGGACGGGTGCGATCGCGGAAGATAGCGTGTTACGACACGACTCTAAGACCGGGTGTGCGCGCCGCACTTGGAAAGGGAATGACATCCTCCTCATTCCTCCAGCCTTCCGGTAAGTCCCCATTATCAGCCCGCAAGTGCTTCCAATAGTTCGGCCGCAGGGAGGCAATCAGTTCCCGGCGGTTCTTGGTTGCGAGCGGCGTGCCCACGTGAATCGTGCCAATCTTTTGCAGAATTCCTTCCGGTGCGACCCCTGAGAACATCATCAGCGGCCAGGTGAAATTGGGTCCGTTGAGTTTGCGCAGACGGTACAGCCACATGAGTAGTGCTCCACCGCGCCAGACCAACGGGCCCCACCAGCTGTACTGACCGGGGCGCAGGTTGTGCTTCCAGCATTTCATCATGAGCTGCCATTGCAGGGGGCTAAGCTGCCGGGTTTGGGTAACGCCTGTCTGATGCTGCATGCGGGTGTCGTGGAGCGGCGTGAAGATTGAGGGGACCAGAAATGCAAATAGACCGCGGCGCTCCATCTCGTAGACGAGATCGAGCGTGTCTCGAACGTCCTGATCGGTTTCACCGGGGTTGCCAACCATGAGGGTCATCATGGGGAACCAGTTGTTCTGGTTGGCTACGCGCAGGCCCTCGAGGACGACGCTGGGCCAGTCGTCAATCGAAAAGGGAACGGCCTTGCTGGGCATGATCTGTCGGGCCATGCGCACGGACCCGGTTTCGAGACCGATCAACGGGACCAGCGCCTTCTTTTGCGGGTGGGTGCTGAGAAGCGGAAGATGAATCGGACTTTTGGGAAGCAATTTTTCGGAGAGCTGTCGGATCAAATTCGGATCTACGACAAAAGGCGCCATCGTGCAGTGGCTAAGCAGATGGTGCTCCACTCCCGGCGTGTCGACGATTTCGGTGTAGAGATCCACGAGAGCTTCGCGGTTGGGAAAGAAAAATGGCGTATTGGTGTGCACCTGACCCCAGATGAACATATCCTCGGTGGCGAGCGAGATCAATTTGTTGCCCTGCTTCACGTTGGCACGAACCGCGTCCATGATCCGGGCTTTTGGCATATCAATTTGCGGATTCAGATCGGGAACACAGAACTGGCACCTGCGACCGCAGCCGGTAGTCATCTCGACGACGCCAAACGTCGTCCGCTTGTCGGGAAACAGGATGTCGTCGCGGGACGTCGGATGTACGAGATTGATGTCCCGCGGTAGTGCATCGCCCGCGACGGCCTTGCGGAAAAGCGCCAGCGTATCGGTGGACTCGCTGCGGCCTTCGGTGACGCAGTCAATTCCCAGCTCTTCATAAGTGTTTGTTTGTTGGATCTGCCAGCCGCCAGAACCGCCCACGATGACTTTAAAGTTCTTGCGGTACGGACTGGATTTGATTTTGTCGAACATCACGCGCGTGTAAATCGAATTAAGAGGCTCCTTCGACGAGCCGTAAATGGAGGTGTACACACCGGCAGCAAAGGTTACGCCTAAAGGATTGTGCGTGGATACCGCTACAATGCGCGTGTTGGGGCCAATGAATTGTTCCAAGTCGTCGGGAAAACATGCCACCACGTCGTCGGCAGTGTATTCGCGCAGGATCGACTTCTCGAGCACGCGCAGGCCTGCTGGCATGTATCGCGCGGAACCATCCTCATTGCGCTCCACCTCGCGCCACCTCGGATACTTCTTGTTGAGAACAACCTCAAGCCATTGGGGTATCGAGGCCAGGGCCATCTGGATGAAGAAGCCGGCATGATCGATTGACTCGGTCAAGGGGGCTGTCAGAACGATCAGTTTGCCGCCGGAGGGAACATGGCGTTCTTCACGAGATACTTTCTCCGAGGTTCGAGTGCGGTCGGAAATGTCCGGTTCGGTGGACGGTTGCACGAATGCCTCCCTGCATGAGGATCATCGGAGGAGACTGAAGAGCCCGAGTGGGCGCAATTATACTCTCGATGGTTTCGACGGAAATGCGCGATGGCTGGTTCGGGATCTGCGACTAGAGACGATAGTAGACGGCGATGCTATCTCAGCCAGTCTTCCAGTTCTATACCTCGGTCGGTTTTTTCGTCGCGGTACTTTACGATGACTGGGGTGTAGAGCGAGAGATTCCATTCGGCGGCGGCGCCTTTCTTCACGGCGCGCGAGCCGGGGACGACTACTGCATTTTCCGGGACCTCAAGCGACCCTTCGGCGGTGGCGCGGTAGACTTCGCCTTTCACCAGATCATAGAGCGGGGTGGAGCGTGTCAGGATTGTGCCTGCGCCCAGGACAGCACGGGCGCGGACTAGCGTACCTTCATAGATTCCGCAGTTTCCTCCGACCAGAACGTCATCTTCAATAATGACCGGGGCGGCGTTGATGGGCTCAAGGACTCCACCAACCTGGGCGGCGGCGCTCAGGTGGACACGTTTGCCGATTTGCGCACACGAGCCGACGAGCGCGTGCGAGTCGACCATGGTTCCTTCGTCGACGTAGGCGCCCACATTGATAAACATGGGCGGCATGCAGATGACGGATGGGGCTACGTAGGCTCCGGTGCGGACCGAGGAGCCTCCGGGCACGACGCGGACGCGATCGGTGACTGCAAACTGGCGGGCAGGGAAGGTATCTTTGTCGACGAAGGAGAGGCCCGCGGGCATTTCCTGAATCACTCCCAAACGGAAACCCAACAGGATTCCTTGCTTGACCCAGGCGTTGACGGTCCAGCGGCCGTCCTCTTTTGATTTCTCGGCGGCGCGGATTTTGCCCTGGGTGAGTTGATCGCGAAATTTCAGGAACGTCTTACGGGCGTCGGGGTCGTGCTCGACTTCGCCCAGGGAGGCGAGGCGCTCGATGGAGGATTTCAGGGATTGCATTCGTGGGAAAGTATAGAGGATTTCAGAGGGAGATTTTAGATTTCAGATTGCTGATTTCAGATTGTGCGGCTGTGGCATCAGAGCCATCGACCCGAAGATCACACTAGATCTGCAATCTGAAATCACAAGTCTGCAATCGCTTCCTACACGCACTTGCATTCGCTGCGGATCAGGACTCCGGTCATTGTGTGGGCGGTTTCGCGAGCCTCGGCGAGGGTGGAGTAGGGACCGTGCCAGCGGGCGTGGTTGACGTCGTGTCCGGCGGGGCGGCCCTTGCCGTGGCTGCACTGGCCGCAGGAGCCGCGGTGCACGACGATTTTGCGCGGGCCGGCAGCCCAGTTTTCGTAGATGAAGAAATCGGCAGCTTCGGCGGCGGGGCCCGCGGGCTTGGCGATCAATCCTACTTCGGTGGCGATCTTTTGCAGTCGCGAACGCGTGTCGCGGCGCATGGGGAGCAGAGGGAGGCGATAGATTTCTTCGACCTTGCCCATCATCGCGAGGACTGCTTTTACAGGCAGTGGGCTCGATTCGATGAAGTTGGCTTGCATGAGCGGGAGATATTTTCGGTGCAAGGTTCGAGCCGTCGTCCAGTCATTTGCGAGGGCAGCGCGAGTGAGGGCAGCCATCTCGTGGGGAATTTCATTCGAGGCAACCGAGACGATCCCAACGCCGCCGAGGGCGATGACCGGGAGCGTGACCGCGTCGTCCCCAGAGAAGACGAGGAAGTTTTCGGGAACGGCATTGATGGCTTCGGCAATCTGCGTCATGTTGCCGCTGGCTTCCTTGACGCCGACGATGTTCGGAATCTCGGCGAGGCGCGCCAGCGTGGACGGTTCGAGGTTCGCGGCGGTACGTCCGGGCACGTTGTAAAGAATGATGGGCTTGTCGACGCCCGCTTCGGCAATCGCTTTGAAGTGACGGTACTGACCTTCCTGCGTGGGCTTGTTGTAGTAAGGAGACGCCGTGAGGATGGCATTGACACCGGGACGCGCGGCGAGTTCCTTGGCCTTCTCGACGGCTTCGTGCGTGGCGTTGGATGTGGCTCCGGCGACGACGGGGACGCGTCCGGCGGCGACTTCGATGGTCGTGTCGATTACGTAGAGCCATTCGTCGTGGGTGAGCGTGGGTGTCTCGCCGGTGGTGCCGCACGGAACTAGAAAATCAATGCCCGATTCGATCTGCCACGTGACCAGATTGCGCAGGGCTGTGTCGTCGATCGAACCATCCTGATGGAATGGAGTAACGAGGGCGGTGCCACAGCCGCGGAGTTGCATAGGAATAGGATAGCGCGGATGGCGGGGGAGGGAAAACTCGGGTATTGCTTACGAGCAGTCGCGAGCTGCGCTCGACGGACAGCCGATGGCGGCTGTCTCCACATTAACTTCCTACAGCTCTCGCCACACATCCTTGAAATCGTAGAAGCCTTTTTTGCCGGCGAGCCATTCGGCGGCGCGGATGGCGCCTTCGGCGAAGCCGCGGCGGGATTTGGCGTCGTGGCAGAGGTAGATGCGGTCGGCGGGGGATTCTAGGACCACTTCGTGCAGACCGACGACGTCACCTTCGCGGAAGGAGATGATCTCGAGTCCTTCTTGGTGGGCGGCGGCCTCGCGGATCACCTGCTGGATCGCGATGGCGGTGCCGGAGGGAGCGTCTTTCTTGTGGGCGTGGTGGCGTTCGAAGATTTGCCCGGAATAGTCGTGGCGCAGGGCTGCTGCTGCGGCGCGAGCGACTTCGAGGAAGAGATTTACGCCGACTGAAAAGTTTGCGGCGTAGAGGAATCCGGTCTTGTGCTGCTCGACCAGTGCGCGGACGCGATCCACGTCGTGGTACCAGCCGGTGGTGCCGACGATCATGTTCTT
Source organism: uncultured Acidobacteriaceae bacterium (assembly GCA_963731405.1). Lineage (GTDB taxonomy): Bacteria > Acidobacteriota > Terriglobia > Terriglobales > Acidobacteriaceae > Sulfotelmatobacter. Next base: position 391,210 of record CAVSVS010000010.1, read on the forward strand.
GCCCGCTTTCACACAGGCTTCGATGTGGGGTAGGACCGTGTGCGGAGTCGTGAAGTCAATGACGGTGTCAACGGCTTCGAGGGCTTCTGGGGTCAGCGCAGCGCAGGCTGGATTCTCTTTCGAGCCAACCACTCTGGCGCGATGCTTGCGCTCGGCGGCGACTTCCGCTGCCAGGGAGCCTGTTTTTCCGCGGCCTAGGATCAGGAGATTCATGGGTTGCACCAAGACGATTTAACCACAGAGGTCATGCCGGGGCACAGGGGAACACGGAAAATCGCGTGACGTTTACGCGAAGACTTCGGGGTCTAGTTCTGAGAAGAACGTTTTGTGCAGGCGTTGGATCACGCTGGGGACTTCGTCTTCGTCGATCACGAAGGTCAGGTTGATTTCCGAGGCGCCTTGCGAGATCATGCGAATTTTCTTGTCGGCCAGTTCACGAAAGACCAAGGCTGCAATGCCCGGAGTTTCGCGCAGGTTCTCCCCTACAAGGCAGACGATCGCTTTGCGGCCTTCATATTTTACGTCCGCTAGCTTGGCGAGATCGGCGGCCAGCGCGGGAATCGCTTGATTGGAGTCGACCGTCAGAGAGACGCTGACTTCGGAGGTCGAGACCACGTCGATGGAAACTTTGTGGCGGTCGAAGGCTTCGAAAATGGAGCGCAGGAATCCGTGAGCCAGCAACATGCGAGGGGCGGCCACGTCGACGATGGTGATGCGCTTTTTGGCGGCGATGGCCTTGAAGATATTCTTCCCTTGCGGAGCGCGCGTCGTGATGCGGGTGCCCTCGCAAGACGGATTGCGTGAGTTCAGGACGTAGACAGGAATATTTTTCTGGATCGCGGGAAGCACCGTCGCGGGGTGCAGGACCTTCGCTCCGAAGTAAGCGAGCTCGGCGGCTTCGTCGAAGCTAATGACCTTGATGCGGCGAGCCTCGGGACAGATGCGGGGATCGGTGGTGAGAATGCCGTCGACATCGGTCCAGATTTCGATGCGGTCGGCGCCGAGGCCAGCACCGAAGATGGCGGCGGAAAAATCGGAACCGCCGCGTCCAATCGTCGTCGTGATGCCAGCGCGGTTGGCGGCGATGAAGCCTCCCATGACCGGGACTTGCCCATCACTTAGTAACGGTTGAACTTTTTGTTGCAGCCGCGTGTTGGTTTCTTCGTATTGCGGGACAGCCTGCATGTAGGCGCTGTCGGTGACGAGGACGTCACGAGAGTCGACATGAGCTCCGTTAAGTCCGCGAGCGGCGAACGCGGCGGCAACGATCTTGCTGGAGAGCATCTCTCCGAAAGCGGCCACGTGGTCGGTGGTGCGAGGCGTGATTTCTCCGACGGCGGAGATGCCGCGCAGGAGTTCGTCGAGAGTCTCGAAGTCGCTTCCCAGGTCGGAATGGAATTCGGTGAAACGCGCGGTGCCGAGCAGCTCGCTGGCGGTGTTGTAGTGGCGCTCTTGCAGGGACCGGCAAAGTTTGAGGGCGGTCTTGCGCTCGCCGGCGCCGGCGGCTTTCGCCATGGTCAGCAGCGTGTCGGTGACTTTTGCCATGGCGCTGACGACGACTACGGGTTTTTGCGCGAGGCGGCCCTCGACGATGGAGGCGACGCGGTCGATGGCTTTGGCGTCTTCGACGGAAGTGCCGCCGAACTTCATGACAATCATGGGCGGAACCTGTCAACAGATCGAAAAGTCAGGGCACGTTTTCTCCGCGCAAGATCCTTCGCTCCGCCTGGAAAGCGGCTACGCTCAGGATGACGCCTGTCTTCTGGTCCTGACCCTTCGTCTGCCGCCCGTCCGTTCATCCGAGATAGCCTTTCGCTTTTAAGAGTTCGGCATTCAGGACGGCGGCACCGGCGGCGCCGCGGATAGTGTTGTGGGATAGCACTGTAAATTTCCAGTCCAGGACGCCGCAGGGACGAAGGCGGCCGACGGCGGTCGTCATGCCGGCGCCCATATCGACGTCGAAGCGGGGCTGCGGTCGGTCGGCGGCTTCGAGGTAGACCACAGGCCGGTCGGGGGCGCTGGGTAATTTCAGATCCTGCGGCTCGGCGCGGTAGTTATTCCAAGCCTCGATGATTTCTTCCGGTTTTGCCTTCTTCTTGAGGCGGATGGAAATCGATTCGGTGTGTCCATCTTCGACGGCCACGCGGTTGCATTGCGCGCTCATGGCGAAGTCGCCGGGAATGACTTTCGAACCGTTGAGTTGGCCGAGAAGTTTTTTGGTTTCCTCTTCCATCTTTTCTTCTTCATTGCGGATGTAGGGGATGACATTGCCTAGAATGTCGAGCGAAGCGACGCCGGGATATCCCGCGCCGCTGACGGCCTGCATAGTGACGGCCATGACGGTTTCGAGGCCGAACTTCTGGTGGAGAGGAGCGAGGGCGAGCACCAGACCGATGGCGGAACAGTTGGGATTGGTGACGACGTAGCCGCCGGATTTTTTGCGCCACGCCTGGGCGTCGATCAGCCTGATGTGTCCGCCGTTAACTTCGGGGATCACGAGAGGGACATCTTCCTGCATGCGCAGGGCGCTGGAGTTGGAGACCACGGCGCAGCCGGCGTCGGCGAAGCGAGGCTCGAGTTCGGCGGCGATGGAGGCGTCGAGGGCGGCAAAGATGATTTTCGGCGCGCCTTCGGGAGTGGCCGGAGAAACTGTCATTTTGGCGACGGCGGGTGGAATGGGCGTCTTCAGGCGCCACCGAGCAGCTTCGGAGTACACCTTGCCTTCAGACCGGTCGGAGGCCGCCAGCCAGGCCACCTCGAACCACGGGTGGTGCTCCAGCATTTGGATAAATCTTTGTCCTACGACGCCGGTGGCGCCGAGGATCCCAATAGGAATTTTACGATTCATAGAGTACTTGGAATTCTATAACAGTCGCGGGAAATCAGATTCGTCCGCCCTTCGCGTGCGCTCTGGGCTGGAGTGACAGCATTAGTTTTCAATGTTGACGCCAGAGTCTGCAAGTAGCGAAAGGAGGACGACCTCCGCAGCCAGGGGCAACCCATTCAGCACTGCAGAATCCCTTCCATCTGCCGATACGGAAACTGGAGGGATTCACATGCCCGAGCTTCGCCAGAACTTTTTTACGAAAGAGTGGGTCATTATTGCTACGGAGCGGGCCAAGCGGCCCGAGGACTTGGCCACCCATCGCGTGATGGATCCAATACCGGCGTTTATCGAGAGCTGTCCATTTTGTCCAGGGAACGAAAGCAAGACGCCGCCAGAGGTGATGCGGGCTCCCGCGAGTGGAGAGCCTTGGGCAGTGCGGGTGATTCCCAACAAATTCGCGGCGCTATCCAGCGAGGTGCAGCCGACGCGCAGCCTGCAACACTTGCGGCGGCGCATTGAAGGTTTTGGATTTCATGAAGTGATCATCGATAGTCCGGACCACTCGCGCTATATGGGACTGTTGTCGGATGAGCATGTGGCCAGCATCCTGCGGGTTTATAAGGCGCGTTACAACGCTCTGAGCATGGATCATCGGGTGAACCACATTACGATCTTCAAGAATCATGGCACCGATGCGGGGGCGAGCTTGCAGCATCCGCACTCGCAATTGATCGCCACTCCGGTGATTCCGAGCCAGGTGCGGCATCGCTTGCACGAAGCACTGCGGCACTATGACGATGTAGGGGAATGCATGTTCTGCCACATGGTGGAGCGCGAGGTGGAAGACCAGACTCGCATTGTGCTCAAGAGCGAGCGCTTCGTGGCGATGGAAGTGTTCGCTTCAGCCACGCCATTTGCCACGCACATTTTTCCGATGCGGCACATGGCCAGCTTTGGAGATATTTCCGAGATGGAGATAGTCGATCTGGCGCGGGTATTGAGGGCACTGCTGGCGAAGATTTATGTGGGGCTCGAGAATCCGGATTTAAATTTCACCGTGCGCAGTGGGCCGGCGGAGTATGCCGGGGCGCGGCATTTCCATTGGTATGTCAGCGTGATCCCGCGGCTGACGCGGGTGGCAGGGTTTGAGTTGGGGTCGGGGATGTTTATCAACACCGTTTTGCCGGAGGCCGCGGCGGAGTTCTTGCGGAAGGTGGCGGTGGAGAAGGCGGCGGGAGTGGGGGTGGGGCAGTAAAGGCTCGATCGCTTATGAATCGTGAATGTGGCGCGGGCGCCTCCGCCCGCGCTTTGTTGTAAGCTAAACAACCATGCGCACGAAGGAACCCACCCTTCGCATCACTAAGTGGCTGAAGGCCGCCTCGATTCCCGGTTCCGATATTCCCCTTGAAGCCGAATGTACAGCCTGTCCAGATGTGCACTTCGAGACTCCGTTCAGCCTGCGCAGCCACCTCGCGAAGCCTTTCCACCAACCGGATCGAGAGTGCTTTCATAATCACCTTCGTCGCGCATTCGAATTACACGTCAAGGAAAAGCACTCCAGGACATTCTGACGGCAAAAGCCCCACCAAACTGAGGCGACGAGCAAGAGCATGGCCTGAAGTTGCGCGTGATCCTACGGGCGGTGGGTTTCCTGGCTGCGGAAAGGGTAGTCGGTGAGGGGGCCGAACTTTTTCTTCTCCGCATACAGGCGCCAGCGGCGAAAGACGATGCGGAGGCTCGCCATTACCGGGATGGAAAGATAAACGCCGAGGATGCCGGCGACTTCGCCTCCGGCCATGACGCCGAAGATCGCGGCCAGGGGATGCAGTTCCATGCTCTCCCCCATGATGCGGGGAGACGAGACATAGTCTTGCAGCAGGCGCCAGATTCCAAGAAAGATGATGAGGATGAGCCAGTGTTTGTAGCTCATCAGCAAGACTACTCCCACGATGATCAGGGCGCCGGCCAGAGGTCCTACAACGGGAACAAATTCCAGCACGCCGCCGATGGTCCCCAGGACGAGCGCGTAGGGAACGCGCATCGCGCCCAGAAAGGCGGAGTACATCACCAGCGTTAACGCGGCGAGGATCAGTTGGGCCCGGATGAAGTGCGCCAGCATCTGGTTGAGGTCGTTAAGCACATTTTCCAGAAACTCGCGCTGCGGCCGGGATTGAATAGTGGATAGCAGGAAGTCGCTGAAGGCGCGACCATCTTTCAGGAAGAAGATGGACAAGAGCGGGACGACGAAGAACATCCAGGCCTGCTTGGCGACGTCGGCGACGCGCAAGCCGATGCGCTGCGCGACTTCCGTGATGTCGTCGCTGTGGGCAACCAGGAAGGACTGTGCCAGTTCAGTCGTCTTACTGTTCCAGCCGTGTTCGGCGCCAAGCTGACGCGCGATTTGACCAGAACTCAACTGAGTTAGCAGAGTCGGAAGGGATTGCCCCAGCTTCGCGCCCTCACGGGTCACTTTCGGGCCGACCAGCACAAAAAAGACAACGACCAGGACGAGCAGGAGGCTGTAGATGACGGCAATGGCGCGGGCGCGCCCTCGCAGCACGCTTTCCAGTCGATTGACCAGGGGGCTCATCAGGTAGGCAAAGAAGATTGCGAAGAGAAAGGCGATCAGGGTGGTGCGGGCAACGTAGAGAAAGCCTAGCGCCAGGGCGAATAACAGCACCGTGACCAGAGCCCGCGCCGTACGTGAGTCAGTCAGCAGCAATAAATTTTCCAGATCAATCTCGATTCTGCCGCCGGGAAGGCAAAACCTAGTCCCGGTCTACGATCGTGTTATCGGCAGGAATCGCCACGCGTATGAGCTTAAAGTGATCGGCGTCATCGACCCACAGGGCCCAATCAAACTGATCCCCATGAAGGTTCAATCGCAGTAGATCGCGCTCGGTACCGCGAATCGTCACCTTCTCTTTTCCTATGAGTTCCATGCGGACGCTCATGGAGGTCCGGTCTTGCGGTACGAGCGCGCCAAAATCGGCCGGTTCGCAGTGCCGATGGCCGTTCTCGTCTTTGCAGGGCGCGACTGCCAGATACTTCCACGCTAACACTTCGCGGTGCACAAAGAAGTTGTTGTCCAGTATCGGCGAACTGGCAGGCAACAGGAACGCCTGCTCGGCAGCCTTGGCGGTTCCGGACGCGGTGATTTTCTCTTTCAGGAAGTCACTGTCGGGAAACACCGAGAGGGAACCGCCGGAAGCCTGGCTCCACTCATAGCGCAGCAGTTCGCCCGTGGGAGTGAGTTGCAGTTCGGACTTCTCGCTGTTGGAATCTCCCCCGGAGGCATCCTTGACCTGAGACTTGATGACGCTGGCGCCTTCCACTTGGTCGATGCGGAAAGTCTCGGTGGCCACGCGCTGGCCCTTGATGAAAACGCCGAACGAGCCCGAGTCGACGGTCTGCAGAGCCTCAGTCTTTGCCTTGTCTTTTTTGTCACCCGCGTGAGCGCTGAGTACCGCAATGGAGGCAGCCAACAAGGCGACCAGGGCACGGCGCATTGGTATTTCAAACTTCACTCGACTTCTCCTTGTTCCGTGCGTAGCGCGATTTTCTTCAGACCGAGCTTTTGCTCAATTTCGGCTGAGATCGATTCCACGGTGCGCTTGCCGGTTTGAACCTTGAGAGCCGCCTTCCGGTAGCTATTGCGCCGAGTTTCATACAGCTTGCGAAACTGTTCGACGCTGCGCAGCAAAGGACGCTCGGCCCCGGTTTCACTGGCTTGAGTGCAACAGCGCTGCCATAATTCTTCTATGGGAGCATCCAGAAAAACCGTCGGTGCGCTGAATGCTTTCAGCAGGGCCGCGTTCTCCCTCTGAACAAAAGCGCCACCTCCCAAAGCGACGATTCTCGCGCCGCCACCGCGCAGTTCCTGTAATACATGCTGCAGGGCTGCATGTTCGGCACGCCGAAATTCCGTCTCTCCTGAATCCTGAAAAATCTCCGCCACGGAGCGGCCCTCGCGGGACTGGATGCGATCGTCCAGATCTTCAAAGATCCAGTTCAGGCGCTGCCCAAGGGCGCGGCCCACGCTGGTTTTGCCGGCGCCCATGAACCCCACCAGGAAAACGGAATTCACCGGGGAACTGGCGTGCATCGCGGCCGGTCGTTTGAGCCGCACACGTCGCCGCGTGCTCACGCTTTTGCCAGAACCGTTCTTCAAAAGTTCGTTTTATTTGGAGGTGCGTTTTCTGAGGTGGATTCTACCACTGAAGGTACGCAGCACCACGGTCGAAGAGACTGCGGCCCTGCCCATGGTACCCCAGAAGGCACTTCCCTCTTTGATGACGAAGGAGGTGTGCGCTTTGGGTTGGAGAGGAATGTCGTCGTGCACTTCGCCGCGAACGGAGCGCGCGCTGACATCGGCCGAAGTGGAGTCGGGCACCGTGGCTTCAATGTTGCCGCTATGGCTGGTGAGGCGGTAGTCGCCGTGGTCGCCAAAGTCGCCGATGTAGTTAATGCTGCCGGTGGTGGAGATCACCTGTACCAGGGGCCCGGTTACGGCGTTGAGAGTGACTGCACCGCTCAAGGAGTCGATTTCGACATGGCCATCCTGCACGTTGGTGAGAGTGACAGGACCATTCAGAGTTTTCACATGAACATGGCTGCCGACTATGTCACGGATCTCGACGCTGGCGGCAGAGCCTTCCAGGGTTACGTCGCCGTGAAGTTTCTCGGCGCGCAAAGGGCCGGTGGTGGAGCGCAGGGTGATGCTGGCGTCAGCAGGGACAAGGATTTCGTAATCCACGCGTCCGGACTGCGCATCGGCGCCCGGCAACAGGTGTGATTGAATGTCGATGCGGTTGCCGACGAGGTTGTTGTCGACCTCGACTTTGTCGGACGCGAGCACCGCATTGACCACCACAACGTTCCCCGTCGATGGTTTCACCGAGATGGAGCCGTAAGGATTGTTGACAGAAACCCCGGCCTTCGGTCCGACATTGAAGCGAAAGTCCTTGTGGGTCTCGGCAACCAGTGTCCCGGCCAGCATCGCGCCGACCACTACAAGTTCGATTGTGCGCCCGCTCATAAGATTCCTCGAAAAGCCCCAGTAAGTCCGCGCAGCGCCAGGGCTGGCGGCCGAGAATTGCTACCTTACGGCAAAGAACGATCCATTGCCAACTCGAAAAGCATAGCCTTTTCCTGATAAGCCTCCATCAGCGAACGGCGAGCTTCCTCGTCGTTCGGATTGGCAGCGACGACACCCTTGGCATCCCGGATGTACTCATTCACATTCCGGAGATTGTCGGTGTACTCCGCCTGCATGGCGGGGGACAGTTGCGCGACTTCTTGAAGCAAGTCGTCGTCGTTCAAGCCAGCCACGGCCGAATCGGAAACCACGGGAGCCGGAGTAGACTTGTTTGCAACCGGGGCCGGCGAATTTTGCCCAATATAAACGGCCAGCAGGATCAGGGCGGCCGCGGGAACCATCCAGCGAGTCCATGCCCAACGACTGCTAAACGAGGGCAGCAGGGAGCGATTGGCGCGCTGCGGGCGGATCAGCCCCTCTTGGCGCAAAGCAATTTCAATGGAATTCCAGACGCGCGGGCTAGGCTCGTCCGCGGCACGCAGATCACCCGCCGCGGCGATAATAAAATCCAGTTCCGCCACCAGAGCGGAGCAATCCGGGCAAGTCTTGAGATGATTCCGCTGTTCGATGCTCCTGGCGCTTTCGATCTCCGCCAAACTGGCTTGCAACTCGACGCAATTCATACCGCTCTCCCCAAGCTTCTGCTGAATCAGTGACATGCCAATTCAAAATCAGCTTGCAGTTACGCCTCAGTCAAAATCAACTGCGTGTCCGGTCTACGCCGGCTCACTTGAATCGTAATGCCTTGTATCGCTCAGGACTTGTCGGCCTTTTCAGCTCGATTCATCTTGAGCAAATCGCGCAGTTTCATCCGCGCTTTGTGAAGCTGTGACTTACTGTTACCGATCGAGCAGCCGACGATCGTCGCGATCTCATTATGTTCGTAACCTTCGACGTCGTGAAGAACAAAAATCGTACGGTAGCCAGGAGGGAGATCGTCGACTGCTTTCTGCAACTGCAGCCGGTCGATGGACCCGGCTAACGCCAAATCGTCTGCCCCGAAATCTTTCTTCGGCGTATCTTCTTCGCCGCCCTGCGTGGTTTCTTCCAGCGAAACCACCGGGAGACTCTTTCGTCTCAGCTGCATCAGCACAACGTTCACCGACAGGCGGTGCAGCCAGGTTGAAAATGCCGATTCGCCGCGAAACGTTCCTATCTTACGGTAAAGCTGCAAGAACGCTTCCTGGGTCAAATCTTCGGCTTCGGCAGTGTTCGCGGTCATGCGCAGGCAGAGCGAGTAAACGCGCCGCTTGTGCTTATCGTAAAGAGCCTGGAACGCCTGGGCGTCGCCTTGTTTGGCTCTCTCGATGAGCTCGGCTTCGTTTAAATCGTTGCCCTGTCGCTGCGATCGGTCGGTCAAAGTTGCCTTTTCCGGCCGCACCCCGTGAGATGCGGCTAACTATCTTTACGTTGTATGGCTTGCGAGCGGTTGCTGTGGAACTAAGGTAATGTCTGTATTCAAAATATTAGAGTATTTCTACCGAACTTGGGATTCCGTTTGCCGCCCCTTGAAAGGTGGAAATCCTTTGCCTGCTCCGAGTTGAATAACACGACTCTCGTAGCGATGAACCCGATTCCAAATTTAGAGTCGCAATCTTCGCAAATCGGTAAATTTTATTTCCGTTGCCCATCACTTCTTGCCCGTAGTGATCGTCTCCAATCCGTGTCCGTGAGGTCCCGTCTCGCGAATGCGAAGCAGGATTGCAAGGGTCATTCCGATGAACCCGAGGATCGAGAAGATCCACAACCCCAGGGCGTATCCGCCTGGATTCTGGAGACCGGCCCCCGCATAGTCATTAGCCTTTCCGATTAGGAGATTCATGATAAAGAATCCGATCTGCTGGATCAGGGTCATCAGCGCATAGGCCGTGCCCAACCGGGATTCGTCGACGATATACGCGACCGATGGCCACATCACCGCAGGAATCAAGGAGAAGGCAATTCCCATCAAGGCGATCGGTACATATAACGAAATATTGGAGTAGGCCATCATCAGGTAGACCGGCATCAGTAACAGGGAGCCAAACATCATGAACCACGCCCGCTTGCCTATCCGGTCGACCAGGAGCCCGAACAGAGGGGTAGCGATCATGGCGGACAAGGGAAGCAGGCTGTTCAGGCGGCCGGCCTGCTCCAGGGAATGCACTTTGACCACTTCCAGGGCAGCCACTCCGCCATGGGACGCCAGTATCTTGTTGGTAAAAAAATCGATGGCGAAGGTGCGAAACGGAAAAATCGCGGAATAGAACGTAAAGCAAAGGCCGACCACAAGCCAGTATGAGGGATTGAAGCGGAAGATTCCCTTGAACTCGATCTTGTCGATGGCACCGGCTTTGCCCAGTTCGTAGAGGGATTCGGCGCGGGTTTCCAGAGCCCAATAGATGAGGGCGGTGGCTACGCACATGATTCCTGCTCCAACTGCCAGCAGCAACGGTCCCTGCCAACTTGCCGGACCCGCCGGACCCTGCGGGTAGAAGACCCGGTTCGCCCAAGTCGGGGAATTGTCGGCTGCCACCGAGGCCAACCGGGCGATCGTCAGATTGATCCCGAAGGCGAAGCTGAGCTCTTTGCCTTTGAACCACTTCGCGAGTGCCGTGGTGACCGCCACGATCATCGACTCCGCGCCGAGCCCCAGCACGGTCCGTCCCGCAATCATAACCGGGGCGCTTCCCCGCAACGCGGTCAGGACCGCTCCCATCAGGCAGAGGAAGGCGAACATCGTGATCGCCTTTTTGGTGCCAATTCGATCGATGATGATGCCGCCAATCAGCAAGGTCGCAACGGCAGCGACGCTGTAACTAGCATTCAGCCAGCCAAACTGCGTGGCAGAGAATCCGAGATGATCAATGAAGATTCGTTCCAGAGGGTTGATGCTGTCATAGATGTAGTAGTTCCCCCCCTGCGCCAAACTGATAAAGGCGAGAACCGACCACCGGTATAAGGGAGACGGCTGGGGGCGAACCATGTCTGGCATCAGGACTCTTTCTCAGCAGATTCAACTCCGGGATGGCGAGCAGAGAAGATTAGCAGAACTCTCTGCTTGGTCCTAGCCGCCTGTAACAAGTGACAGTTGGCTTGAGTCCGTCGTCATGATGCACTAGACCCGAATACAGAACCGGTTGACCGGGTTTCCAGAGGACGTTGCAATGTCGAAAGCTAGAGCCACGATCGGAATCAATGGGCGGCCACTGCCGATTCTGCCGCCGGAGCGCGACGCTCGCGTTTGGGCGAAACTGGTGCGAGTGATGTTTTACACTCCCGGATTTCTAGCCATGCTGTTGCTGAAGGCAGGCGAACCGGAAGGCTTCGGGATCACGGTGGAGTTGCTGATGCTGTCGAGCGCCGCGGCCATCGTCGGTGGGATGTTCATCGGCACGCAATCCGCCAAGAATGCAGGCTCCGATGTTGTGTCGAAGGTCGGCACATGGTGCGGATCCCTGGTGCTCGAGCTACTGGCCGCTGTGCCGTTGCTGTGCGCAATTCCGGCGTTGTTCCATCAGTTGGCCCACAGCCGGCTGCTGCATGCGGTAGCGCCCGGAACGATCGACATCACACTCGGCGCCTCCGAACTTCTGCCCATGGTCGCGATCTTGCCGTTCATGGTCTACCAACTCGCGGGATTCGGCACACTGGACTACATCGTGACGAGGCCTGTGAACTGGGCGATCAACATCGGCATCCTTAGTTTGATCATCGCCAGCTATATCGCCAACCGCGAAGGTGCGTACGGCATGGAGAAGAGGCTCGGGAGTACTCTCGTGGTTGCGATGGCTCTTACTGTGTTGTACGGCGTGCTCAAGCTAAAGCAGATGCAAGCGGTTTACGACGCACAGTGCCCGCCAAAAGCGGCCAAGATGGCAGCGTAAAGCTAGCTTCCTACATACCTCGCGTACAGGCTCCGAGCCACGGCTGTATCGGTTGTTCCCTTGATGATGGCGCGGCCGTCGGGAAAGAGTGTCATCTCGTAAGGATCGTGCCAGAACTTCAGGACGAAGTCATTGTGGCGGACGGTGCCGTGGGGTTGGAGGCGGCGATCGAGTTCAGCAAAGTTGATGGGTCGTTGGCGCTCATGAATTTGCACCGAATTCCTGCCGCATAGCGTGATGTGCGGGCGGCCCTCTCCGGCGAGATGAATGAAGTCGCGTTCTCCACAGGCGCGGCAACCGGGTCGAGGTCGGGCGGCGGAGATCTCCGCGTGTTCGTTGGTCCAGACATCGAAGGAAAGCAGAGTGCGTCGCCACTGCGCGGCGCCAACCAGCATTTTGAGTGCTTCGGTGGCAGCGATCGAGGCAATCAGGTTCACTGCCGAATTCAGAATTCCGGACGTCTCGCAGGTTTCAACCATTCCTCGAGGTGAGTCCGGAAAAATGCAGGCCAGGCAAGCCGTTTCTCCTGGCAGGATATTCTGGGTTACGGCATAGCTTCCAACTGCAGCGGAATAGATCCATGGCAACGAGTGCTCGACGGCGTAGTCATTGATGAGATACCGAGTTTCAAAATTGTCCGTTCCGTCGAGGATCAACGACATTTCTTCAAGCAGAGCTTGAATGTTCGCGGGGACGAGATCTTCAACTCTTGGTTCAATTGCGATCTGTGAATTGAAGGCGCAGATCTTGCGGGCGGCAGCGATGGCCTTGGGCAAAGACTCCGCGGCGTCTTTCTCATCGAAGAGTGACTGCCGCTGGAGATTGCTGGGCTCGACATAGTCCCGGTCGATGATGCGGATCGTGCCTACGCCGGCACGGGCCAGCAGTCCCGCCAGAGCAGAGCCGGTGGCGCCGCAGCCGACGATGGCAACTCGTGCCGCCGCCAGCTTTTGCTGGCCTTCCATGCCAATCCCGCGGAACAAAATCTGGCGCGAGTAACGTTCTTCCATAGAAAAATCCCGCGGGGAACCTCCCGAACGTCCTGCGTGTTGTGTTTCCTGTGCCAAAGAGGTCACCAGTTTCAGACGGTAAAACCTTTATTATAAGTGGCTGGTCCCCGGCCGATGCTTGCCAGAACCAGGCTCGACAGAAAGCGCTGCTGAGCATTCGTACAACAACAGCCGGGTTGCATTCCATCGAAGTGAATAGCGAAGGATCCAAGGACACTGTTTGCTGAAACGGTACGCGATACGTCTGACCGCGATGATCCTCCTCTGGCCTGTGCTTTTAATGGCAGGAACGGCGGGAGGTGGAATCACGCTTCGGGGGAGTCACGGAACCGAGAACCCGGATCCAGTGCAATCCAGTCCGGCGCCGAAGCCTGACTCCCAGCCGCAGCAAGGACCACCGGCCGGGCCCGGTGCCGGACTTTCCGGTTACGAAGGGAAGATTGTTCGATCCATTGAGATTCCCGGCGTCCCGGAGACCGATCGAGCGCACATTCTGGATTTGCTCCCGCAGAAAACTGGTGAACCGCTGGATCGCACGCGCGTCCGCGACAGTATTCGCGCTCTATACGGGACCGGGCGCTTCGCCGACATTCAGGCAGAGGTTACTCCCGGTGAGCAAGGGATTACGTTGGCCTTCACCACTTCAGCCAATTTTTTTGTGGGAGCCGTCAACGTGGAGGGAGCTCCGCCGCGGCCCACGCAGAACCAGATTGTGAATGCATCGAAGTTTCAGCTGGGGGAACTTTATACGCACGACAAGCTGGAGCGCGCGCTGGAGAACATCCGGCAACTCATGCAGGAAGGTGGTTTCTACCGGGCGCGGGTAACCGCAGAAACGGTATCACATGCGGATACGCACCAGGTGGACGTCCTTTTCCACATTACCCGGGGCGAGCAGGCCCATGTGGGCGAAGTGATGGTGACGGGCTCCTCGGGGCTTACCCCCGCGGATGTTCAAAAGATCGCGCATCTGAACGGAGGAGACCGTATTACGGTGGCGCGTGTAACTGGGGCGCTGCAGAGGCTACGCAAGAAATTCCAGAAGCAGAATCGGGCGTTATCACAGGTTTCAATTGCGGACCAGAAATACCAGTCTGCGAGCAATGCCGTAGATTTTACTTTTCAGATTGATCCCGGCCCGGTCGTGGTGATCTATGCGCGCGGATACAAAATCAGCAAGAGAACTTTGAAAAAACAAATCCCGGTTTACGAAGAGAACGCGGTCGACGACGACTTGCTCAACGAAGGGAAGCGCAACCTGCTCGACTATTTACAAACGCGCGGCCACTTTGATGCCAAGGTGGAGATCCTGAAAGAAGCCGATGCGAAGACAATGCAGGTCATTTATCAAATCGATCCGGGTGCTCTTCACAAATTGGTTTTGGTGGAAATTTCCGGAAACAAGGACTTCCTGGACACCGCCAAACTGAAATCGTATTTGCAGATTCAGCCGACCAGCCGCCTTCTAAGTCACGGCCGTTATAGCGAGACCCTGCTCAAAGGCGACGTTGCGACTCTGGAAGCTCTCTACCGCTCGAGCGGGTTTCGCCAAGTCAAGATCGAAACCAAGGTGGACGACAACTATGAGGGCTCTGACAATAAGCTGGCGGTGCATATTCATATTGACGAGGGCGTGCGAACAATCGTCGGCGAGTTGCATGTGTTGGGCACGCAGCAAGTGCCGCTTAGCGAACTTCCTGAAACCAGCACACAGCCGGGCCAGCCGTATTCCGAACAGGATCTGGCGAACGATCGGGAAAGAATTCTCAGCTATTACTTTGACCACGGCTTTCCCAACGCCTCACTCGACATTTCCACTAAGCCCTCCGACCACGAACCCAATCGTGAAGATGTGACTTACGCAATCCAGGAGGGAGAGCACTTCACCGTAAATCGGGTCATCGTGGCGGGAACTGAGCATACGCGGGACTATGTGGTGGAGCGCGAGTTGCAGGTTCATGAGAAAGACCCGCTCAGCCAACAGGATCTGCTCAGCACGCAGACGCGACTGTACGATCTTGGCATCTTCAGCCAGGTGGACACCGCCGTTCAGAATCCTGATGGAACCGATCCCCAGAAAAATGTGCTGGTGCAACTGCAAGAAGCCAAGCGCTATACCTTCACTTACGGAGTTGGACTTGAGTTCCAGACCGGCCAGCCCGCGGGGCCGAACGCGCCCCAGGGGACTACGGGAGTGAGTCCCAGAGTCGCGTTTGACGTGACGCGCCTCAACTTTGGAGGACGCAACCAGACGTTGACGTTCCAGTCCCACGTTGGCCGCCTGCAGCAGCGTGGGCTGATCAGCTATGCCATTCCGAAGTTATTCGACAATGACAAGTTCAAGCTGGCCTATACGATTTTCTACGACAACAGCCTTGACGTGGCTACCTTCACTTCGCAGCGACTGGAAGCGAAGATCGGCTTGCGGCAACAGATCGGAAGTACTGGCCGGGAGCCTGGGACTCGTCCGGGCCCGAGTTCGATTACCTACCGCTTCGATTTCCGCCGGGTCAAGGCCAGCAATTTTGCGGAGGAGTTTTCGCCCGGTGAAATCACTTTGCTCTCTCTGCCCGCCCGTGTGAGCGGTCCCGGCTTCACTTTTATTCGTGACAAGCGTGACAACCCGCTTGAGAGTACGAAAGGTAACTACTTCACACTGGACGGTTTTGCTTCTTCGAAATATTTCGGGTCCGAAGCGGACTTTGGACGCGTCCTCGGCCAGTTCTCCACCTATTACGCGTTCGGAGGAAGAGGAAAGGTCGGTCATCAGTGGGTGTTTGCCCGTTCGACCACGATCGGCTTGGAGCAGCCAGTAAACGGCACTAGGGTTCTGCCTCCCGGTTCTTGTCCGCTGAATGCAGCGGGCGAGCCGACATGCACCGATATCACCACCATCCCGCTGCCCGAGCAATTCTTTACGGGCGGTGGCAACTCTCATCGCGGATTCGGGTTAAATCAGGCAGGACCCCGCGATCCATCGTCAGGATTTCCTGTCGGCGGTACCGCCCTGTTCGTCAACAACCTGGAACTGCGCTTCCCTCAGATTAGTTTGCCCTACTTCGGGGACGGATTCGCTTTTGCTATTTTTAACGATATGGGGAACGTATTCACTGCCGGCCATGACATGTTGACGGGGCTCTTGCGATGGCACCAGGCGAATCCGAACCTGTGTTTGCCTGTTGGTACAACACCCAATTCGTGCTTCAATCAATTCAATAATTCAGGGTATGATTACACCTCACAGGCAGTCGGAGTAGGCATACGCTACAAAACGCCGATCGGGCCCCTGCGTTTCGATTTCGGATACAATTTGAATCCAACCAGATACTTCCAGGGAGTATTCGACCCGGTGACAAAAGTACTGACAGGCTATGAGACCCAGCGCCTGCGCCACTTCAACGTATTTTTCAGCATAGGCCAGCCATTCTGATGAGTAGAGTTCGCACGAAGACGATTACGGCGGTCGCGCTCTTTTTCCTGTGGAGTGCGAGCATCCTTCCCTTGGCGCACGCCGGGCAGGTAATCGACCGTATCGTCGCCACCGTGAATGGGCACATTATTCTGCAGAGCGATTGGGACGAAGCCTTGAGCTATGAAGCCCTGCTGAACGGCCGCGCGCTCAATGAATTCACGGAAGATGATCGGCGAGCAGTTCTCGACCGCCTGATTGACCAGGAACTGCTCGGCGAACAAATGAAATCGGCGAATTTCAAACATGCCTCCGAAGAAGAAGCCGAGGCGCGGGTCGCCGAAGCGCGCAAGCAGTATCCGGACGCGGCGACCGATGAAGGCTGGCAATCGATTTTAGGCCGCTTCGGCCTGGTACAAAAAGATCTGGTGGCGCATGTGCAACAGCAAATCGATTTGATGCGCCTGGTGGATGCTCACCTGCGCCCTGCCGTGCAGATTGATTCCAGGACCGTGGAAGCTTACTACCGGGAAAAGTTTGTGCCAGAACTGAAGGAACCTGTCGCCAGCGAAGCGCCGCCGGCGGAGGTCGCCGCCAAGATCCGTGAACTGCTCACCGAGGAGAAAGTCAATGAATTGATGGTCTCCTGGTTGCAGTCTCTCCGTTCGGAAAGCAAGGTGAGCGTCCCCGGCACCGCGTCGGGTGGAGATGGAGTACAAACGCGGTGACCGAGCCCGCCGCCAGGCCGCGACGCTGGTGGAAATATCTGCTGATTGCCGGCGGCATCGTTATTACTGTCAGCCTCGCTGCACTCTGGTATACCACCACCAACTCTTTTCAGGCCTACGTCCGGGGCCGCCTGGTCTCCGAAGTCGAGCGCATTACCGGCGGGCGTGCAGAAATTGGCAGCTTCCATGTCGTCCCTTTCCATCTTCAGGTTGAAGTTCGGAACATTACCGTGCATGGAAAAGAGGCTACGGACGATGTTCCCCTGGCGCATGCCGACAGTCTGCTCGCGCAGGTAAAGGTCGTGTCGTTTCTGCGGACCGAGTTCGGTTTTTCGTCGGTGGTTCTCGATCATCCGGTGGTCCACATCGCCATTGCGTCCGACGGAACCACCAATATCCCCGCACCCAGAGCAGCGCGAAAGCCATCGGAGAGCACACCGATCGAGCAGCTCTTTGCCCTTTCCATCGACCACCTGACATTGCGAAATGGCCAACTCTTGTGGGCGGATCGAAAAATCCATTTCGACTTTGATGCGCGTGATGCCAGTTCGCAGATGGATTATTCCTTCCTGCGCGGACGCTACGAGAGCCGGATTTCGATCGGAAAAGTCGATAGTGGCTTCCAGGATTTCCGGCCCTTCGCCTGGAGCAGTTCGGTTGAGTTCAGTCTGGGATCGACCTTCGCCGACGTGAAGACGCTGAAATGGAACTCGGGGCGATCGTCGTTGCAGGCCAGCGGACGCATCAGCGATTTCCGCAATCCGCGCCTCGACGCAAGCTATGAAGGGCATTTGGATCTTGCCGAGGCAGCCGCCATTGCCCGACGGTATGAGTTGCGCGAAGGTGTTGCCGAGTTCAGCGGCAGTGGTCACTGGTCGTTGGAGGACTTCACCGCCACCGGCGCTCTGGCTCTGCGCGACCTCGGATGGCAGAACGATCAGATGGTGCTGAAGAAGGCCAACGCAAATTCCGACTACTCGATCACCGACGAGCAGATCAAGCTGTCGAAATTACAAGGAAAGTTATTAGGTGGCAGTTTCACCGGCGACGCGCAGGTTGACAACTGGTTGCATAGCATACCGCCGCCGGCAGCAACAGCAAAGAAAGGCGCAGATCTGCCCGTGGTCAGCGCACTTCGTCCTCATAATAAGAAGGACCAGAAGGAAAAGCTTGCGGGCGTCCAAAACGGCACGGTACATCTGCGTTTGCGGGACGTCTCTGCCGGGGAACTGGCGCATGCTCTTGACGTTCCAGCGCATAAACTCGGTAAGTTTCGTCCCAGCGGGTTGGCCTCCGGAAACGTCGACGCATTCTGGCGAGGATCGTTCCGGGATGGGGAAGTCGGATTTGCAATGGAGATGGCGCCGCCGTCGCGATCTGTCGCGGGGGAATTACCCATGACGGCCCATATTCAGGGAAAGTACCGCGGCGCGACAGATTCCCTGGAACTCGCCAACTTCAATCTGTCGACCCCTTCATCCCGGATTCAGGCCTCGGGAACTTTGGGGGCTATGTCCACAGTACGCGTCTCCGTAGCGACGACCAATCTGGAGGAGTGGCGCCCGCTGGTAGCGGCCCTGGGTGGTCCCACCAACCTTCCGTTTCAAGTGAATGGCAATGCAACCTTCAACGGGGTCGCGGGCGGGACTTTTTCATCGCCAACCCTTGCCGGAACGCTAGCCGCGGATGACTTCGAATTCACCTTGCCCGCAACCTCGCGCACGCCCCAACAGCAGGTGCATTGGGACTCATTGGCCGGCAATCTCCAATTTTCTTCGCGTGATCTTTCGTTTCGCGGCGGCACGCTTCGACGCGGCGATACGAGCGCTGAATTCGATGTCAGCGCTGTTTTACAGAAGGGGCAGTTTACCGAAAACAGTCCTCTCACGGCGGGCCTGAACCTGCGTAACGTTGACGTGGCTTCGACTGCCGCTCTGGCCGGTTTCGTATACCCGGTATCGGGAACCGCGAACGTGACCATTCAGGTTGCCGGAACTCGCTTGCATCCTCAGGCGCAAGGTCACATTCGTGCGGCCAACGCTTCAGTATATGGAGAAGCGATCGAGAAGTTCGACGCCGACTTGAGCATTGCCGGAAGCGAGACCGCTCTTAACAATATTCACCTCACTCATGCCGGTGCGGAAGTCGCGGGCAGCGCTGCATACACCCCGGCGACGCGCATCTTTCGCATCGATCTGAAGGGACAAGGATTTGACCTGGCAAGCATCCGCCAGATTCAAACAGCACGCTTGCCGGTGGAAGGCGATGCCGACTTCACCCTGCAGGGCAGTGGCACGCTCGATGCTCCAGTCATCAGTGCCGATGTGCACGTGCGCAATCTAGCGCTCGACCACGAACAGCAGGGCGGCCTGGATCTGGAAGCTGTGACCAAGAATGGTGAAATGCGGGTCAGTGCACGCTCCAAATTTCTTCATGGAATATTCTCCGTGGATGGAACGGTCGGGATGCAAGGCGAGTATCCGGCGAGTATTGCTGCGCATCTGGATCATGTTGATCTCGATGCTCTGTGGCGCGCCTATCTCGGTGGTCAACTTACGGGACATTCCTCGGTGGCGGGCACGGTCACAATGCACGGCCCGCTGCGGGAGCCGCGGCAGTGGACGCTCAACGGCGACGTCACGGATATTGGCCTTGACGTCGAGTACGCCAAATTGCACAACCAGGACCCCATCCGTTTTACCTACTCAGACCAGACTGCTCGGCTGGAAAAGGCGCATTTGGTGGGCGAGGGAACTGACGTTGTCGGGCAGGGCGATATTCACTTTGGGGGAACCCGGGAACTCGATCTGTCGGCCGACGGGCAAGTCGATCTCAAACTGCTGGGCAGCGTCGTCCCGGATCTCGCTGCTGCCGGAATGGCTACGATTCATATGACGCTGGGCGGCTCTCTGAGCGAGCCATCTCCGCAAGGCACAATTCAGGTTAAAAATGGCTCGGCTACCTATGCCGGCTTGCCCAGTGGACTGAGTGAAATGAACGGTACGCTGTCATTTACGCGCGACCGTATTCACATCGACCAACTGACCGCTCGTACTGGTGGCGGCACGCTGGAGGTGAAGGGCGACGCCACAAATTACAACGGACAGCTCAGCTTCAACCTGAGCGCGGTGGGCAAAGAAGTGCGCCTTCGCTATCCCCCCGGGGTGAGTTCAACGGCTACGGCGGAGTTGCGCTGGGTAGGCAACCGCTCGGCGTCGCTGGTGTCTGGGGATATCCTGGTTACGAAATTGGCGGTGACGCCCGGCTTCGACTTCGGATCGTATCTTGAACGAAGCCGACAGTCGGCTGCAATTACGCCCGCGAATTCTCCTCTCTACAACGTGAAGCTCGATGTGGCGGTTCGCACGGCTCCAGAACTCCAGATGAAAACCGCAGTGGCTCGACTGTCCGGTGATGCCGATTTGCGCTTGCGTGGATCCCTGGCGCGTCCCAGCGTGCTTGGCCGCGCCGACATTCTGGAAGGGGATGCCACCTTCAACGGCATAAAGTTTCGCCTGGAGCGAGGCGATATCACGTTTGCGAATCCAGTCGCGATCGAACCCCAAGTCAACTTGCAGGCTACAACGCACGTACGCAATTACGACCTCGACGTTACGGTCACTGGAACTCCGGATCGCCTTACTGTGAACTACCGCTCGGAGCCGCCTCTGCCTAAGTCGGACATCATCGCTCTTCTCGCTTTGGGTCGAACCAGCGAAGAGTCGGAGCAATTACAGCAGCAGTCCGGCCAAGGACTGTTCAACGACGAGGCCACGGCCCTCATCATCAACCAGGCAATCAACTCGACGGTAAGCAGCCGCATGCAGAAACTTTTCGGAGTCAGCCGAATCAAGATCGATCCCCAGGGTCTGACGACCGAAACCAACCCGACCGCGCGAGGACCGCAAGTCACCATCGAGCAGCAATTCGCCAACAACATTACGCTCAGTTACAGCACCAACGTATCGCAGAGTGCGCAACAGATCATCCAAGGCGAATACTACGTCAATCGCAATGTCTCGATTGTGGGGACGCGTGACCAGAACGGCGTGGTCAGTTTCGATGTCCGCGTGCGACGCCGTAAGAAATAGTTGTGAGGAAGAAGGTTCCCGTACAGCCTTCCAGTCGGGATGACGCGCGCAACGTCGGATGACGACTCCAATAACCTAGGATAATGATTTCCTTTGACGACATCGCGGGACTCACGAACATGCGCCAAGCCATGGTCGATTCCCAGCTGCGCGCGCGGGGGATCTCGGACCAGCGCGTGCTCGATGCCATGGCGCGCGTTCCGCGCCACGAGTTTGCGCTCGCCAGCACTCGCGACCAAGCGTATGAAGACCATCCTCTGCCTATCGGCGAAGGACAAACAATCTCCCAGCCCTACATCGTGGCGCTAATGCTACAGGTGTTGACCCTTGTACCTGCCGATCGCGTGCTCGAAGTTGGAACGGGATCGGGTTATTTGACGGCGTTGCTCGCGGAATTGGTAGCGCAAGTGGTGTCTGTCGAACGCCATGCCGTGCTGGCGGAATCTGCCCGAATGCTGCTGATCGGGATGGGATACAGCAACGTAAAAGTGGTTGTGGGCGACGGCAGCCTGGGGTATCCAGAAGATGCGCCCTATGATGCGATCATCGTTTCGGCCGCGGCTCCCGAAGTGCCGGGCGCGCTACTCGCGCAACTGCGAGAGGGCGGCCGAATGATCATTCCGGTTGGTTCCGACGATTCCCAGCAACTGCAACTTATCCGCATGGAGAACGGCGAGCCGAAGGTCGCCCTGCGCGAACTGTGCCGATTTGTACCATTGGTATCGGGGAATGGAGAATAGATATTAGGTGTTAGGTCTTCGGCCGCGTGCTGTAGTGGTCCACCCACGACTCAAGACCCTGAATTACAATCTTGTCGTGCCCGTCCTTCACAACTTGCGCGTAACTCTGGAGATGATCAAGTGGGAGCACTCCATCTTCGCGCTGCCGTTTGCTCTCTGCGGAGCGATGCTGGCCGCCGGAGGATTTCCTTCCTCGCGCCAACTCGTGTGGATCGTGGTCGCCATGATAGCGGCGCGATCGGCCGCAATGGCGTTTAACCGGTGGGCTGACGCGTCCATTGATGCCGCCAACCCCCGCACCAGCACTCGAGCTTTGCCCGCCGGACATCTCACCCCCGCATTTGTGGCGACATTCGTGGCTGTGTCCAGTGCGATTTTTATTTTTGCCGCGAGCCAGTTGAACCGCCTGGCGCTGCTGCTATCGCCTGTTGCTCTTGCCGTGTTGCTGCTCTACTCCTACACGAAGCGGGTTACCCGCTGGTCGCACCTTGTGCTGGGATTCGCGCTCGGGATCGCGCCCTCGGCGGCATGGATCGCCGTGCGGGGCTCCCTTGATCCCCGCATTCTATTGCTCACCGCCGCCGTGACTTTCTGGGTAGGAGGCTTTGATGTTCTTTACGCCTGCCAGGATTTCGAATTCGACCGCCAAAGCGGGCTGCATTCCATCCCTCGATACGTGGGTATTCGTCTAACGCTTGTGGATCGCTCGCGGCTTTCATCTCGTGATGGTCGGGTTACTGATTGCTCTTCTCATTGTGTTCGGCCTCGGCAAGATCGCTGCTGTCGGCGTGCTTGCTGTGATTCTGCTTCTGCTCTACGAACATTCGTTGGTGCATCCCAACGACTTGTCAAAACTGAATGCCGCATTCTTTACCATGAATGGCGTTATTTCAGTATTGTTCTTCGTTTTCGTCGCGGGTGACTTGCTGCTGCGAAGATGATCCGTCAACAGCCCGCTCTTACCTGATCCCCGCATCCATGGCATAATCGCTGCGCACTGGAGGACTTCATGTTTCGGAAGGCTATGATTCGCGTCATCTGTGTCTCCATTCTGCTCGCCGCCCTGGGTTTCGCCCAACAGCCCGCAGCGCCGCCGCGCCCGGCCCCGGGCAGTCCGGCAGACCTGGTGCAACAAGGTCAGAAACTGAGCCGTGATGGCAAACAGGATCAGGCTCTTGCCCTCTACCGCAAGGCGCTCGATAAGTCGCCCGACCTGTATGAGGCACACCTGGCTTCGGGAGTGGCGCTCGATCTTCAGGGCCAATACGGAGAGGCGCAGGAACATTTCACCAAGGCGATTGAAGTTGCTCCAGCCGAGTCTAAAGCGCAGGCGCTACGGTCCATGGCTGTTTCTTACACGTTCGAGGGCAACGCGTCGAAGGCTTCCGAGTTCGAACTCCAGGTATTCAACGCGCGCCTGGCGAAAGGCGACTCGGTGGGCGCGGCGGAAATTTGCACGGAACTCGCCCGCATCTATCTCGAAACCGGCGACCCCGACCATGCATATAAATGGTACAAGATGGGTTACGACACGGTCGGCCGCAAGCCCGACCTCAGTGATGCCGACAAAAATCTGTGGCTGTTTCGCTGGGAAAACGCGCAGGCCCGCATCGCCGCCCGCCGGGGCAAAGCCGACGAAGCCCAGCAGCACGTGGCCGCCGCCAAAGCCGCGCTCGATAAAGCCAACAATCCCGATCAAATGAGGTTTTATCCGTACCTGACGGGGTATGTCGCCTTGTATGCGAACGACTACAAGACGGCGATCGCGGAATTGCAGAAAGCCGACCAGCGCGACCCTTTCAATCTCGTATTACTGGCACAAGCTTACGAGAAGTCGGGCGATGCGGCTCAAGCCAAGAGCTATTACGGAAAAGTTTTGGAATCGAACGCCCACAATCCTCCCAATGCATTCGCGCGACCGCTAGCAGAGAAGAAGCTGAGTAGCGGAAATTAGTCGTAATACGAATGCATCGGTCTCGATGAGCCTGCTGTTTTGCAGGATTACTCTTGTAACCGCCGCCTCGGGCAACCGTGTTGCTTCGACTTGTCTTGCCACCTAAACTTTTGAGGGCGAGCGATTTGTGCACTGCGCTCGCTATTTCTCGTGCGCAATCACTCGGACCCATCGCAGGACAATGCTATCAACCGCAAACCAGCGCTGCGCGTTGGCCTGACCGTGCTGTTGTTTGGGGTCATCCTGGGTCTGGCATTGAATCGGGATTTCTATAACGATTCGATGGCCTCGGCCTTTCTTTCTCTGGCTTTGGCGAGCGCGGTGATCGTTCTCGCCATGATTCGGCGCTCCTGGCTCGATCTGCTTTGGGTTCTGACTGGTGGGCTGTTCCTAGCGGTTGTTGACCTTCGCGTGTTGGGTTTCTATCCGGTCTTCATGGCTGGATTTTCATTTGTGGGGATGGCCGCACTCGCGGTCCTGGGTACACATACAATCTGGGCCGATGAGGACGAGCGCAAACTTCTGCTCTATGGATTTCTTCCGGCGGTTCTGTTCGTCGCTTCGGAGTACATGGCGAGCACGCTGCTCGATATCACGGAGAAACTGCATCCCAAGACATTCGACCTGTTCTTGTATTCCTTCGATTGCAGTCTGCGAGTCCAGTTCAGTTTTCTGATGGGACAGCTTTTCTGGACGTGGCCGTGGGTTCGATTTGTCTGCCTTGTAATTTATCTAGCGCTCCCATTGCCGTTGGCCTTGGTGTATGCGGCGCAACTGCGCCGGCAGAAAGAGAAGGCGTTGGCGGTCATGTTGGCATTTCTGGTCACCGGGCCCGTGGGCGTCTTGTTCTATAACATGCTTCCGGCCTGCGGCCCGGCGCATATTTTTGGAGCCGCATTTCCTTTCCATCCGCCGTCGATCGCCGACGCGATGCATATGAATGTTGTGCCCGTCCTGCTCAAAGGAGCGCGCAATGCCATTCCGTCATTGCATATGGCTTGGGTATTGCTCGTGTGGTGGAACTCTCGGGGCCTGGCACGCTGGATACGGGCAATTGCCTTGTTGTTCGTAGTCCTCACAGTAATGGCGACCCTAGGCACGGGGGAGCACTACTTCATTGACCTGGTGGTCGCGTTTCCGTTTTCTCTGATGGTGCAAGCTCTGTGTTCTTACTCGCAGCCGTTCCGCAGCGGGGCGCGCCGCAACGCTTTCCTGTTCGGCACATTTGTGACGTTGATTTGGCTGGCCTTGCTCAGCTTTACCACGACAATTTTCTGGACTTCGCCCGCGCTACCTTGGGCGATGATTGTCGCCACAGTGGCTCCATCCATCTTGTTGTGGAACCGTCTTGTATCCTGTGGGATTCAGGAAGAACCGGTTCGCGCCCGGGCGGCTTCAGCCAGCACGGCGTCGTAACGTCTCGCTCCTAACCACAGGTTTGAAACGGCGGAGAGACCCGATAACGCCTCTCCGCATTCGCCACCACTACTGAATCACCTTCAGCAACAACATCGTGCCGCTTTCCACCTTTACGTTATTTTTCTCCGAACTGAGCACCGAACCTTGCGTCGCGCTCTGGCCGGCCTCTAGCTTCAGATTGGAAATTCCAATCACACCCTGTGTGTTTCCGGTGATATTTGGACGTGTTCCGCCGGCGCCCTGCTGCTGAGCCTCGGTGCTTGTACCTTGTGCGGCATTCGGCGAACCCGAGTACTGGGGTTGCGCGGTTGAACCGGAGTTGCTGTTGCGCCCGTTGCCCATTGGCGATGTTGCCGTGGTGCCTGCCGCTGCGGGCTCGCCGCCTCCGCTGCCGCCACCACTATTGCTGCTTGTGTCGTTCGACGGAGGCGCGATCACCGCCTGAATCGACATCGGCAGGTTGACGTCTCCGCTTTTCAACGTCGCATGATCAAAGGCAATTGCGACTTGCGATTCTTTTTGATCTTTGGTGCGAGCCTGCGCTTCGGTGACATGTCCCGTAACTTTTGTGTCCTTGGGAACGATCACTTCGCCGCTGTTGGTCTTCAAGTCCATCGTGACCTTGGCCATGACTGGATCGCCCACCTTCGCCTTCTTGGCGTCGATGGTTTTCGTTAATTGAACGGGGATTACACTTCCCGGAGCAATCCGCGTGCCTCCTGCGGGTTGGGCGCTGGAATGACTGGGGCTCGGTTGACCGGCGCTGGGCTGACTCGTCGCTGGGGCCATAGTGGGAGGCGCTGGTTGCGTGCTAGGTTGTGATTGCGGCTGCGCCGGAGTTTGTGTCTGCGGCTGAGATTGCGGAGTACTCGGATCGGCTGAGCCCGGAGTCGCGCTTTGCGCGAATGCCGCTCCGCTCGCCAGTGCCGCCATCAGTGCTATGAAAATAAGAACTCTATTCATCGACTCTCCTTCCGCTGTCGAGTGGCGTACCTAGGGTAGGATGCCGTTTTCAGGCCTCCGGTAAATGAGAATTTGAGGGCGCCAACCGTCGGGCCCAGGATGGCATCCGAATGACATGTTTCTAAGGTTTGGATTGTTAGCTCTGCTCGGTTCGATATTGGCCGTTTGTGCGGCCTGTGCGCCTCAGTCTCCCGATCAGCTTCGCGAGAAAACCGCCGAAGCCACCGCGAATCTCAAACGCAATACCAAGGCCGTGGCAGAAGGCGTTAAAGAGGGTCTTAGCAGCAAGAAGTCGGTTGATTTGAACAAAGCGTCAAAGGAGGACATCGCTTCCTTGCCCGGCATCTCCGCACAAAAAACCGACCGGATCATCGCCGAGCGCCCTTACGCGACAACCCGCCAACTGGTGACGCGCCACGTACTGTCGGAAGACGAATACGCCCAAATTCAAGACCGCGTCGCGGTTACTCGCTAAACAGTTGTCCCCGGCCCCTCTGTACGAAACATTCCTCCCATCGAGGGCGCAATCCGGAACCTGGCGCATCAGCCGGGTATGAGGTTTGCGCCGCAATGCCCAACTTTGTTCCTGATAGCAGACCCCGCAGTTCCTGCGATATCATCAAAAGGATGTCCGCCACCCATTCAAACCAGGCTTTCCAGACTCACGCCTTTCAGACTGACGATCCACGCCTGACGCCCATCCATGACAAAGTCATGGCCGGCAAGCGCTTGGATGTCAACGACGCCCTTGCCCTGTATCGCACCGGCGACATTCTTGCCGTGGGCTGGATGGCCAATGCCGTCCGCGAGCGTATGCATGGCGACAAGACCTACTTCAACGTCAATCGCCACATCAATCCCACGAATGTGTGCGTGGCGGCGTGCCGTCTGTGCGCCTTTGGCAGAAAGAAAGACACGCCCGGCGCCTACACCATGGCGCTGGAAGAGGCATTCGAGACCGCTGCGTCCGGATACAGCGAGGCGGTCACGGAATTTCATATCGTCGGCGGACTGCATCCAGACTTGCCCTTTCAATACTTTCTGGATTTATGTTCCGGGCTGAAGCAGCGTTTTCCTCAGGTACACCTCAAGGCTTTCACCATGGTCGAGGTTGCCTACCTGTCGAAGCGGGCGAAGCTGACGATCCGCGAGACGCTCGAACAATTAAAGGCCTCAGGAGTGGATTCTCTGCCAGGTGGAGGCGCCGAGATTTTCGCCGATCGCGTTCGCCACATCATCTGCGATCACAAGATTGATGGTGGCGAATGGCTTGAGACTGCCAAACTGGCGCATCAGATCGGGCTGAAGTCAAACGCGACTATGCTTTACGGCCACGTCGAGAATGACGAAGATCGCGTCGACCATCTGATGAAGCTACGTGTGCTGCAGGACCAGACCGGCGGCTTCCAGACGTTTATTCCGCTCGCCTTCCATCCCGACAACACGCCGCTGCAGCATCTGCCGAAAACCACTGGCATGCTCGACATCAAGCAGATTGCCGTGAGCCGCCTGGTGCTCGACAATTTCCCGCACATCAAGTCGTACTGGCAGATGATGACCGCCAAGATCGCGCAGATCTCCCTGCGCTTCGGAGCCGACGACATGGATGGCACCGTGATTGAAGAAAAGATCTATCACGACGCCGGTGCAACCACTCCCCAAGGCATGCGTCGGGAAGAGTTGGAGCGCCTCATCCGCGCGGCTGGGCGCGTACCGATCGAGCGCGACACTCTCTATCGTCCGGTCACTCGAACAGAGACGTCGGTGACGGTCGCCGTCTGACGACGCAGAGTTCCCATCTCATCGGAAAACCTGTATTATCCCGTGATCTGTAACCGGCCTTCTGGTGGTTCGGGTGGCGCAATCGGAGGGACTCGCAGGCATCCGATTCGCTGGTGGGGACATCCAACTCTGGCAAACGACCGACCCAGGGGTCGGTCTAGTCAAGCCCCGTGGAATTTCGCATGAACCGCACTACCAATGTTTGGCCGGGAGCAGGCAAGTGTCGCATCTTACCAGTGAAATGCACGCGGTCTTCCAGTCCGGCGGACGTGAGCCTCTTCCCGAGGCTGGGTACCAGGCTCTGCGCCGCGTTTCGCGCGCCATTGCGGCCCATCACGACATCAAGGAACTTTTTCGAAGCCTGGCGGATGAATTACGCCCGGTGGTGAACTTCGTGTTCCTGCGCGTCTTTCTGTACGACGCCGCGCGGCACCTGATGCGCCTGCATGTCAGCGAGGCGCCGGGCCAACCCGCGGAGCCGTTCAGCGAGTTTCCACCGGAAGGAACCGCCGTAGGATGGGTCTACGAAAAGCAGGAGCCACTGGTCATCCCGGATGTTGACCGGGAGACGCGCTTTCCGCGGCTGCATGGAATCCTCAAAGAATATGGCATCCGCTCGCACGTCACCTTTCCTCTGACTACCGCCCACGGACGGCTCGGAACGTTTGCGGTGGGAAGCGATCACTCCGACGCCTACTCCGACGAGGATTGCAGATTTCTGGCGCTGGTAGCCGATCAAATCGCGGTCGCCATCGACGACGCGCTGCACGTGCAGGCACTGCAGCGGACCCAAGTTGAACTGGAAAACAGACACCAGCGCCTGCAATTGCTTCTGGATATCAACAACAGCATTGCCTCAAATCTGAATTTGCGCGATCTGTTGCTGGCGATTTCGGCCAACGTGCGCCGCGTGATGCAGGCCGACTTTGTGGGCGTGGCGCTGCCGGACCCCGAGATGGGCGGGGCACTTCGCGGATATGCGTACGAATCCACAGAGGGGACTGGTCCGAGTCGCGATCGTGCTCAGTTTCTGGATGAGCGATCCGGTCCTGCGATTGCATTTCGTACGGGCAAGCCCGCAGTGGTGCACGCCCCAAATCTTGAGAAACTTCCCTCCGACGACGAATTTGGCCAGTTGGGAATGCGCGAAGGCTGTTCGCTTCCACTCGTCAGTCGCGGGCGGATTGTAGGTTCGCTGGATCTCGGGAGGGTTCGCGCGGCCTCGTTTACAGAAGACGAAATCGAGTTCCTGACGCAAATCGCGAACCAGGTGGCCATCGCTGTCGATAATGCCCTCGCCTACGGACAGATTGCCGACCTGAAGAACGAACTGGCCCAGGAAAAACTTTACCTCGAATCTGAAATTCGCAGCGAGATGAACTTCGCCGACATCGTCGGAAACAGTCCCGCCATCCGCGCCGTACTCGGCCAGGTCGAAACCGTTGCTCCCAGTGGTTCCACCGTCCTGTTGCTAGGCGAAACCGGCACAGGCAAAGAACTGATGGCGCGCGCGATTCACGAACGCAGCCAGAGGCACTCGCACGCCTTCGTAAAGTTGAATTGCGCTGCCATTCCCACCGGGCTGCTCGAAAGCGAAATGTTCGGTCACGAAAAGGGCGCATTCACGGGCGCGGTTGCACAGCGAGTCGGACGCTTCGAACTGGCGAATGGCGGCACGATTTTCCTCGACGAGATTGGCGAAATTCCTCTCGAGCTTCAGCCGAAACTCCTGCGCGTGCTGCAGGAGCGGGAGTTCGAGCGCCTGGGAAGTTCGCGCACCCTTCACACCGATGCGCGCCTCATCGCTGCCACCAATAGCGATCTGCAGGGCATGGTCGACGAGAAAAAATTCCGCGCCGACCTCTATTACCGCCTCAATGTCTTCCCGCTGTTCATTCCACCGCTGCGCGAGCGTCAGGAGGACATCCCGCTGCTGGTCAGCCATTTCACTCAAGTTTTTGCTCATCGCGTGAATAAGAAGATTGAGACTGTCTCCGCGGAAACCATGAATGCGATGGTCCGCTATTCTTGGCCCGGGAATATCCGCGAACTGCAGAACGTGCTCGAGCGTGCAGTATTGGTTTCGAATGGGCCGGTACTCAAGGTCCCGTTGTCTGACATCAAAAGCCGCGCCGGCAGCGCATCGCCTCTTCGCTCCACAACTGCGCCCACCCTTGTGAGTCCGGCGGAGGCCCAGCCAATTCGCGATGTGCTCGAAGATGTAGAGCGCAAGCAAATCCTCGCCGCCTTGGATCAGTCCCATTGGGTCGTTGCCGGTGTGAATGGAGCGGCAGCGCGACTGGGCCTGAAACGTTCTACGCTGCAACTCCGCATGAAGAAGCTCGGAATCTCGCCGCGATCCCGCTGACCCGCTGCTCGGTTCTAATCCCCGTGCGCGTGCTTGTCCTTTCTTGACAGATGCCAGAATTCTGGCGCGATGTGCTCAGGAAACTGGCATCTGGCACATGGCACTTTCTTCAAGAAGTGTCACGCCGCGATAACTCGCTGTTCTGCATGAAGTTGGAGCGATGGGGCGATGACTTGACGTTGGCACGAGAGTTGCTTTGTTCATGGCATATCAGCACACAAGGAGTCAGTCATGAACAGAAAAGCTCTTCCCTCATTCGCAATTGTTCTTACGCTCGTCGGAATTGCGATTGGATCGTCCGACGCACAGACGCGGCGGAAGGTCACTCTCGAAGCGTCCGTCCCTTTTGAGTTTGTCGTGGGCAACCGCGCATTTCCCGCCGGAAGCTATACCTTCGAAATGGCGACCGGTTCGCCTAAGGCGTCGGATCAATCCGGAGTTCTGGTAGTACGCAGTCATGACCGCGGGCTCTACACGGCGGTCGCCACCGGTGTAGCTGCTGACGCGAATGCTCACGTGTCGCACAAATTGACTTTTGTTCGCAGCGGCGATCGCGTGTTTCTGTCGAAAGTCTGGCGTCGGGGCAATCTGGCGGGATTAAGCGTGCCGACGGAGGCCGGCGCGACCGAGAGTTCGGAACAGACCGAGATTCTGAGCATCGACGCCGTGGCGGTGAACGGCAGCATTTAGGAGTGGCCAGGTTTCCGGTGGCGGCTTATCCCCAACCCACAAACCCTAATGCCCTGCCGGAAGTTGAAAGAGCCGCGCCGTCACGCGCGGCTCTTAACTTATGCTATTGAACCGGCTGTCCTGCAGGGTATTTGTGCAACTCCTCGGGAGAACTGTTCAGTAAGTTCCGCAGCACGGCGACCTCTGCCGCGATGCCTGCATGCAATGCGGGCTCGACATCAGGAGCGAACAGCGGAGAGTGATTCGACGGCAGATGTATCCCCGACGCTTTTGCCTCCGACAGCTTTGCGGGATCGGCCCCGCCCAGGCTGAAATAAAAGCCCGGAACTCCCTGCTCCACGAAGTAGGAAAAGTCCTCAGAAGGGGCGATGGGTCCCGCCGTTCTAACTTTGTCCTTTCCCAGTGCCGCCTCCAGCGGGGCTCGCAGCCGCTCAGCGAGTTCAGGATTGTTGTAGACCAGGTCGGTCCCCTCGTAACGTTCCACCAAGGGCTCGCGTGGCGCACCCGCCGCAGCAGCTTCCCCCTTGGCAATACGCGTGATCGCGGCAAGAACGAGTTTGCGTACATCTGGCTTGAAAGTGCGAACAGTCAGACCCATCTCCGCATGATCCGGGATAATGTTGTTCTTTGTTCCAGCCTGAATGTAGCCGACGGTGACCACGGCCATCTCTCCTGGCTTCACCTCGCGCGAAACAATCGTCTGCAGCGCGACAATCGTGCGCGCCGCAATCACGATGGGATCGACAGTGGTGTGCGGCGCCGCTCCGTGCCCGCCCCGGCCGTAGATCGTGATGCGAATGGAATCGGAATTTGTGTTGTAGATGCCGGGCGTAATGGATACCGTCCCGGCAGGCTCTTCGTTGCCAACGTGCAATGCCACAGCCACGTCAGGTTTGGGAAATCGAGTGAACAACCCGTCGCGAATCATGCCGTCTGCGCCGCCAATGGTTTCCTCCGCGGGCTGGCCAATCAGCATGAGCGTTCCGTGCCATGTGTTTTTGGTGCGCGCCATGATCTCGGCAGTTCCCAGAAGGGAGGCCATATGTACGTCGTGTCCGCAGGCGTGCATCACGCCAACATCGCGCCCAGCGTCGTCTTTCGTGCGAACTTTGCTGGCATAGGGAAGTCCGGTCTTCTCTTCGACGGGAAGCGCGTCCAGTTCGGTACGCAGCATCACGATGGGCCCCGGTCCGTTCTTCAGGATGGCCACGATTCCGGTGCCGCCCACATGTTCAGTTACGTCATACCCAGCGCTGCGCAAGCGCCCCGCCAGCTTGGCAGCGGTTTGCGTTTCGTGCCCAGAGAGTTCGGGATTCTGATGCAGGTCGAGATAGAGCGTGTGTGCATCGGGATAGACGCTCTCAATTTCTTTAGAGGACGGTGCCTGCGCGTAGGCGAGGGCAGTGAGTGACACCAGCAGGGCGAACTTGGACCAGGTCATGGACCCGGATCATACCTTGCGCTTCTCAGGTCTGCAAACTTTGTGGTTCGCAATTTGTTTCAGGAGCAACGAAATCTTCCAAGCGACCATCCTAAGTGAAAAGTGTTGAATTCTCTGCTTGTCTTTTTTCCACCGGGTGTACAATCGGCTTAGAAAGCACTTGGTTGCGCACTTCGTTAGCAAGGCCGAGGCGCTATGAACGTTCACGTCAGCTACCGTCTTCATAAAATTCCCGCCGTCGAAAAAGATATTCAACACCAGATCGAAAAACTGCAAAAACGTCTGCAGGTTTTCCGTCCCGAGCTCATCCACCTCAAGGGAGTGGTTGAGGAAACATCTCCTCGCGAGGGCACCAGTGTGTCTCTGAACCTGCGATTGCCTTCGGGGCAGATGGCCGTGCAGACTTCCGCGCCCAACCCTTCGGCTGCCGTGAAAAGTGCATTTGAGGATCTCCTGCAGCAGGTGAACAAACACAAGGAAATCCTGCGCGCCTCGCACAAGTGGCAGCGTGGGAAGCGTGGCTCCAGTGAGCGCCCCAGCGCTGTGGTGCGCGAAGTCCCCTTTGAGCAGACGCTGGCCGCCGTATTTCCGCCAACGATTTCCTCAGACGACATCCGCTCTTATGTGAACGCTAATCTGGCACGCCTCGAGAGGTTCGTGGAACGCGAAATCTATTTCCGGGAAGCTCAGGAATTCATCGCCCCCGACAGCCTTTCCAAGGAAGAAGTGATCGATGAAGCCATCGCCGCCGCTTTGGGCGACGGTCAGGAGAAGCCCGAACGCCTCGCCCTTGAGCCATGGCTCTACCGGTTGGCTCTGCAGGCGTTGGACCAGTTGTCTCGATCCGATGAGAGCGATGGCCACGCTATGCCCCTGGAAGACTCTGCGCGCCAGCGCAACGTGAAGGGGAGCGACGAGCCCGAACTGCAATTTCATCAGCCCGACGAATCGATTACCGGGGCCACAGTGATTGCCGACACTCGCGTCGCTACCCCTGAGCAGATTATGGCTTCCGACGAACTATTGCGCCTGATCGCATCCTCTCTGCGTGATCTAGGATCGGGCCCGCGCGAAGCATTCATCTTGCATGCCATTGAAGGCTTCACCGTCGAAGAGATTGTGGCGATTACCGGCCTTCCCACCGAACGGGTACTCGCCTTTGTTTCTGCAGCACGTGATCACTTACGTAAGACGCCGGGACTGGCCAAGCAATTTCAAGGCCGGTTCGTTCCTACCGGCGCTGCTTAAATCCAATTCAAATCAATTCCTGGAGACATCATCCATGACGATTACTCGCGAACAAATCCGAGAGTTAGCTGAATTTCAGGATGAAGCATCCTGCGCACTGAGCTTTTACTACCAGCCTTCCACACCGCGGAACAAGGCGCACAAGGAAGACACAATTCTGGTAAAGGACCTGGCGCGCGAAGCCTTGCGCAATCTCGAAAGCAAAGGCAAGAAGGACTGCGCCCGCGCCGACATGGACCGCATCCTGCGGCTGTCGAGCGAACTGCGCAGCAACGGCACTCACGGCAAGGCCGTCTTTGCCTGTGCTGCCAAGAATATCTGGCGTGAGTACGACCTGCCCGCCGCACTTCCTGGCACTCAACTTTTCGTCGATCGCCATTTTCATCTTAAGCCGATTGCTAACCTTCTGGGCGCTTCGCCTCTGCTGGGTGTCGTGCTCGTCGACCGCCATCGGGCGCGCATTTTCGATCTGCGCCTGGGCGAGCTGACTGAGCGGGAAGACCTGTTCCATCCTCTGGCCCGCAGGGGACGAAGTGATGGATTCGCCGGATATGACGGAGGCCATGCCCAACGACGGGTCGAAGATGAAACGCGGCAGCATTTCAAAAATGTTGCAGCTTCTCTGAAAGACCTGCTGGAAAAAGGCGTCTTTGAAAAATGGATTCTTGCTTGCCAGGACGCCCACCGCTCGCTGCTGGAGCCGCAAATGCATTCGTATGTCAGTCAGGCGTTGATTGGCCGCTTTCATGCCGACCTGGCTCATGCGACCCGCGACGAGATTCGCAATCATGCGCAGCAGATCGTCGATCAGTGGCAAACTGAGCGCCGCAGCGAACTGGTTGCCCAGGCCCTTGGCCAGGCCCGCAGCAACGGACGCGGGGTCACCGGATTGCGGCGCGTGCTGCGTTCGCTGCAGTTAGGCGAAGTGCAGACGCTGCTGATTGGGGAAAACTTGCAGGCTCATGCCGTCGAATGCACCGGGTGCGGACACATCGATGCTCATCTCGTCAGCTTCTGTCCCGCGTGTGGCCGGGCGACGCAGGAGGTGGTCGACATCGGTGAAGCCATTCTCCCCTGGGTTATCCGGCGCGATATCGAAACGTTTTACGTGAAAGGCGATTCGGAGTTTGACAAAGTAGGCAATATCGCCGCGCTCTTGCGCTTCCGGTCGGAAAATGTTCAGCCCATTTCGACAGCGACCGCGGAACGCCTTGAAAAGGCGGGGTCGGCGTATCCGGGTCGTCTGCGCCGGTTTGCGAGCCGGTGAGCCGGCGGCCTCGACAGACCCGCGGAAACAGAGATTAACCTGTAAAAGTATGTGAGGACAGCCGTCCTCGGCTGTCTGTCGAGTGAAGCTCGACGTTGCGTCGAAATCTTTCGTGATCCTTAGTGTCCTTTGTGGTGATGGCTCTCCCAAGTGTGAATCCCTAATCCGGCCCGTGATATGCTTCCCGGTTCGCCCGCAAGCCTGTCGTTGCCAGCGGGCACGAACCCGGAGGACCAGTGACCGTATCGCGCCGCGATTTCGTAAAGACATCAGTGCTCGGAGCTGTTGCCGCAAGCGTGGGAGCACACGCTGCGGTTCCTGAGAACCGCCAACAGGGGCACGCAACGCAGGGCGATGCACCCAAGCGTCCCATCATCATATGTGCCAACAACGGTTATCCGTACGTCGAAGCCGCGTACGCTTTCCTTAAAAGCGGTGGAGATACCCTCGAAGCCGGCGTTCGCGTGGTGAAGGGACCGGAGGACGATCCTAAAGACGATTCGGTCGGTCTAGGAGGCTTGCCCAACGAAGAAGGTGTGGTCGAATTGGACTCCTGCTGCATGCACGGCCCGACTCGTCGCGCCGGTTCGGTGGGCGGCGTACGCAATATCAAGAATGTATCGATGGCCGCCAAGGCCGTGATGGAGCATACCGGCCACGTCATGCTCGTCGGCGAAGGCGCCGAACGCTTCGCAGTCGCGATGGGGCTTCCGCGAGAGAACCTGCTGACCGAGCGCTCGCGCAAAATCTGGCTGCTGTGGAAGGAGTTCAACTCCGATCGTGACTGGTGGGGACCCGGCCTTGCCGACCCGCACTGGCGTCCTCCCGTGACGGACTCAAAATCGCAGGCGGATCTCTGGCGCGAACGCATCCAGCAACTGCAGCAGCATGCCGCCGATCTCGGCATCGAACCAGAATTTCAACTCGCAGCCGTGCGGCGCGTTCTGTTTCCGCCCACCGGCACGATCCACTGCTCGGTCCTGAATGAAAAAGGAGAAATGTCGGGCATCACGACGACTAGCGGACTGGCGTTCAAGCTCCCCGGCCGTTGCGGCGATTCGCCGATTATTGGTGCCGGCTGCTACACCGACCAGGACGTGGGATCAGCCGGCGCGACCGGTGCCGGGGAAGAAAACATCAAGGTTGCCGGCGCTCATACGATCATCGAAAACATGCGGCACGGCATGTCGCCGCAGGAAGCCGGCATGGACGCGCTGAAGCGCATCGTGCGCAACTACAACGGCGACATGAACAAGATCCGCTTCATGGACATGACGTATTACATTCTGCGCAAGGATGGCGCTTACGCGAGTGTATGTCTGTGGGAAGGGTATTCCGCCGGCAATCCGCACAAGTTCGCGGTGCACGATGGAACGTTGCGCTCCGAAGTTTCGACTCCGCTGCTCAAAGGATATTCCCAGGAGTGGCCGCCGATGCCGGTTGTGCCGGAGGACTTAAAGAAAGATTCGGAGTATCTGAAATAGGAGGTGTCAAGCAACCAGGGAGACGCCAGCCTGTCCGGCCGCTGCAGCTAGCCTCCGATCCAAAGTGGCAAGTGGTAGCTGTTGTTCGCGTGCTATCTCAAGGTAGGTCGCGTCATACGCGGTTAAGTCAAACTGCTGAGCGGTCTTCACGACACGCTCTATGGGGAGATCGTGGCTGAGGTTTTCGATAGACTGCCCTAACAAAATCTCGATTTCGGCAAATGCCTGCGCGCTGCGAACTGAGGTAAGAATGCCTCGTCTTAGCGCAACCACGAACCCATTCGCAATCTCGCTTCGCCAAAGGGGAGGCACAACAGCGCGAGCATCTTGGACCAAAAAACGCTGGACCCGGGCGGCAAGAGGCGCCACGACAGGGTCGATAAACCAGGCTAGAGCGATAGAGGCGTCCAAGACAAAGCGCTTCAACGCCGGCCCTCTTCGATCAAGTCTTTAACGGTCATGCCCTTGGGAAGGGGTTTGGCGCTCTTACGAATTTGTTCGATCCGGGCAAAGACTTCTTTCAGATCGACGTCGCTGCGAGCGGGAACAAGAAAAGCTGCCAGCCTTCCGCGACGTGTTATCCCGATGCGCTCACCAGAACTTGCCCGCTCTACAAGTTCCGATAGTTTCTGCTTTGCCTCGAACAACCCAATGTTCTTCATGAGATCACCTAGATTGATATTCTAGATGATTATGCCCATGATGATCAAGAACCGCTGGGATGGCCCGAACCTACGAGAACCTGACCTTCAAGTCCGGTCCCTTTTCCAAATGAATGCTCTCCACGAAGCGCACCTTACCCGTGCGCAGGGTCACGACCACAGACGATGTCCGCGTGCCTTCACCGAAGAAGCGCACGCCTTTCATCAGCGCGCCATCGGTGACCCCGGTTGCCGCGAAGATCAGTTGCTTGCCGGGAGCAAGATCTTCTGCCTCGTAGATGCGGTTCTTGTCTTTGATCCCCATGCGTGCCAGCCGCTCTTCCTGATCGGGCTTCACAACCAGGCGGCCGAGCATGTATCCATTCAGGCAGCGAATCGCGGCAGCGGTAATGACGCCCTCGGGTGCTCCGCCCGATCCCATGACCGCATGCACCCCGGTCCCAATCACGGCCGCTGCGATTCCGGCGGAAAGGTCGCCGTCGCCAATCAATCGAATGCGTGCTCCGGCCGCGCGAATGTCCGCAATCAACTTCTCGTGGCGCGGACGTTCGAGCACGATGACGACCAGGTCTTCCACGTCGCGATCCAGGCGCTTTGCAATGTTCTTCAGATTGTCGGCAACCGGCGCGTCCAGATCGACTGCATCTTTGCACGACGGCCCGACAACGATCTTGTCCATGTAGCAGTCCGGCGCATTCAGCAGGCCTCCGCGCTCGGATGCTGCGAGCACAGTGATCGCTCCAGGAGCGCCGGTCGCACATAGGTTCGTCCCTTCCAGCGGATCGACCGCGATATCGACTTCCGGGACTTCGGTCCCGTCCGGGAACTCGGCGCCGACCTTCTCGCCGATGTAAAGCATGGGCGCCTCATCGCGCTCGCCCTCGCCGATCACAATGGTCCCGCGCATCGGAATACTGTCCATCGTCCGCCGCATGGCCTCGGTAGCCACCTGGTCGCTGAGTTTGCGCTCTCCCTGCCCCATGGTGCGGGCCGACGCAATCGCTGCTACTTCCACCACGCGCAGGAATCGCGACGCCAGGTCGCTTTCAATGTTCTCTCCGTAAGTGCGGGCCTTGCCTTCTGGACGGGACTGCGTAGCCATGGATCTCCCTCGTGCGCGCCCTTTGATGCCGCCGACACGCGCCGGGTTGAGACTATAACGCAATCCCGGTCAGGATTGAAAGGCACGCTAGCCTCACATCAAATTCCGCCCAACAAGATCGATCTTGCACTCGAAGTAACCGAGCCCGCCGCGCGGTACTGAAACGAACTGCAATCCTGCTGCACTATTCGCATTGAGAGGTTGGAGGATTTATGGCCGCAGTAGCTGATCGGGTGCTATCGATGGAAAGGCCGGCGACGGCGTCACCGAACGGGATATGGGTTCCCCTCATGGGCGGCCTTTGGGTTCTGGCCAACGTGGGGCTTGGGGCGCTGGGAATTTATATTGACTGGCCAATCCTGTGCGCGTTCCTGGCTGGCTTGGTGAACGGCTCGCTGCTGTCAGTGATTGCGGTGGCGACGGCGAGCGAACGTTTCCAGGCAGGTACGACCGGGCTGCTCGGCGGGTTGACTCTCAGCGTCTTGCGCAGCGACGGCAGCATGGTCTGGAAACTCACGCAAGGCCTTCACCTCTTTGTCGACGGCGCGTTCCAGGCACTGGGCATCGAGATCAATGAGAAACTGCACCGCGCTCTGGAACAGGAGGCCCTCTATGCGATCTGGACGATTGTCCTCGTTGTGCTGGCTTCGCTCGTGGCGGAGTGGGTGCGATCGACCCGCGGGAAGCCTGCCGCGTAAGCCTCGCGATTGGAGCGCGGTTCGCGCCGATTCGAATATTTGATCCTCAGGCGCGGTTGGGCCGTGGTATTCTCGCAGACCTGCTACGAATGAATGCCATGCCTGATTCCCGTCCACTGACTTTTCTCTGCATCACCACGTATGAGAAGGGGCAGGAGTTCATGCGTGAGTGCAAGCGTCAAGGCTGCCGCGTCATCCTGCTGACCGCGGAAAAACTGCGTGACGCCGACTGGCCGCGCGAAAGCCTCGATGATACTTTCTACCTGCCGGAAGAGATTGCGGTCGGTGACATCGTGAGCGCGGTTACACATCTCGCCCGATCGCACAAGCTTGATCGCATCGTTGCCCTGGATGAGTACGACATGGAGACCGCCGCCACCCTGCGCGAGCATTTGCGCATCCCGGGGATGGGACTTACCACCATGCGCTACTTCCGCGACAAGCTGGCGATGCGCATGCGCGCCCTCGACCGCAACGTGCGCGTGCCCGATTTTGTCCCGGTCGTGAATCACGACGACATTCGCTACTACATGGATCACGTGCCCGGTCCTTGGGTTCTCAAGCCGCGACAGGAAGCTTCCGCCATCGGTATCAAGAAAATTCATGCTCCCGAAGAATTATGGCCGCTGCTCGAGCAATTGGGCGACAAGCAATCTGCGCATCTGCTGGAGAAGTTTCTGCCCGGCGATGTCTATCACGTAGACTCGATCGTCTCGGAGAATGAAGTCGTCTTTGCGAACGTCAGCAGGTACGGAAAGCCTCCGATGAACGTGGCCCATGGCGGCGTCTTCACCACGTTTACAGTTCCTCGTGGAAGCGAGGACGACTCCGGACTACGCGCCATCAACAAAGACCTGATTGCGGCGCTGGGACTGGTGCGCGGAGTGGCCCACGCGGAATTCATCAAGGCCTACGCGGACGGGCACTTCTACTTCCTCGAGTGTGCGGCGCGCGTCGGGGGCGCCTACATCAATGAGATGGTTGAGGCGGCGACTGGAATCAATTTGTGGCGGGAGTGGGCGCGCATTGAAGTCGCGGGCGAAGATGGCAGTTATACGTTGCCGCCGACACGAGAAGAGTATGCCGGAGTGATCCTGTCCCTGGCGCGTCAGGACGAGCCCGATACGTCGCACTACAACGATCCCGAAGTTTACCAGCGCATCACGAAGCATCACCACGCGGGTTTAGTGCTGCGCTCAACCGACCCACAGCGGATTCCAACTCTGCTCGACGATTACGCCCGCCGCTTCGCCGAAGAGTTCCTCGCCGTCGCGCCGCCACGCGATAAGCCGACCGCCTAGCATTTAAAACCGCAGGCACTCGTCCGCTCTGCTACCATTTTTCCCATGAACACAATCACCAGCGATCATCCCGCGGAACGCACCACGCCCGAGCGACCGGAACGCAAAGAGCCAACTTATCTCTTCACGGAAAAATACGTAGCGGACAAGAGTGAGACTGCGCGCCGCTTTATCGAGACCCGCGCCCGGCTCAATGCCAACGTCGACAAGAGCAACAACTTCCTGGTGAAGCGCTTCTACAATATCGATCACAACGCCTACCTGGAAGGTCCGTTACCGGCGAAGACGAAGGAGTTGATGGGCCTGGTAGCGTCAGCCTGTCTGCGCTGCGACGACTGCATCTTTTATCACGCCATCCAAGCCTATCGCTTAGGCGTGACCCGCGCCGAGCAGGAAGAGTCGTTGAACGTGGCGCTGGTCGTCGGAGGCAGCATCGTGATCCCGCATCTGCGCCGCGCGTATGAACTGCTCGAGGAGATGTACGGGTGAAGTTTCGCCTTCGCCGGTGCATGGATGCGGATGGTTACCGCTCCGGGGAGCGCCGCTTCACTGAGATGATGAGAGTGACCACGATCATTGCGATGCCGCCGCAGAGTTCCAGTTTGTGCGGGCGGCGAATGGCTGCCCATACGGCCTCTGGAGGCCAGGAGACGGTGGCGTCGCGCAGGGCGTCCATGCAAGCGAGTATACCGGAGAGGAATCCGGTTGCCGTTGCGATGCGGCGCTTTTTATCTGGGGTCATCTAGACACCATTCGGACACGAGGTATGAATTAGAAGAAGACCTCTGGTGACACCTTGAAGCGACGGCTCAGCCTGCGAATGTGCTCCGCATTCAGCTTACGTTTTCCGTTCAACACTTCGGAGGCGATGCTGGGGGTTCCGAAAACGTCCATGAGGTCCTTCTGCTTCAGGTCGTTCGCCAGCATGAGTTCGTTCAGAACCTCGATGGGGCTGGCCGAGTTCAGGACGTAGTGCTTCTCTTCGAAGTCTTCAATGAGAAGCGTGAGCAGTTCGGCCATTCGCCGCTCAGCCGCACTCATCCGTTTCCCCTTACGGTCCAGTTCTTCGAGTAATGCGATGTGGCGTTCATTTTCCGCCTCGCTTCGAATGACAGCGGGCAGACTGCTGGTCAGAAGGGACG
This sequence comes from uncultured Acidobacteriaceae bacterium, assembly GCA_963731405.1. GTDB lineage: Bacteria > Acidobacteriota > Terriglobia > Terriglobales > Acidobacteriaceae > Sulfotelmatobacter. Next base: position 432,500 of record CAVSVS010000010.1, read on the forward strand.
CATATTCCGAACGGACTGCGGTTGCGCTCATCGTTTCCAACCTCCCCGGCTATATTCGGAATGGGTCAAGACGTGACGGATGTAAAGCCGTCCATGCCCATAGTTGATCTCAGCGATCAGGCGATACTGGATGCCTTTGATATTGAAAACCGTCCACTTTCCAACGCCGTCCGCGCTTGAAAACGTCCTTCGAACATCCGCCAGATTCCTCCAGGCCGCTTTCTTTGCGATGCGAAACCATGCGTCCAGCGGTGCTTCGAGGTCGCCGTGCCGAGCCGCGGCGTCCTTGAGCTTCTTGCGGCTGATGACGTGCATTCCGCTCCTCAAGTTCGCATTCTGCGAAGATTATATTTCGCAAAATGCGAACTTGTCAATCCTCTTGTATTAGAATGCGTCGATGCCGGTGATGCTCTGCCCGATGATGAGCGAGTGGACGTCGTGGGTGCCTTCGTAGGTCTTCACCGACTCCAGGTTCATCATGTGACGCATGATGGGATAGTCGTCGGCCACGCCGTTGGCGCCGAGAATGTCGCGCGACAGGCGGGCGCACTCCAGCGCCATCCAGACATTGTTGCGCTTCGCCATCGAGATGTGTTGCGGCTCTACTTTGCCTGCGTCTTTGAGACGGCCCACCTGCAAGACCAGCAACTGGGCCTTGGTGATTTCGCTGATCATCCAGGTGAGCTTGTCTTGCACGAGCTGGTGCGAGGCGATGGGCTGATCGCGCCACTGCTTGCGGAGCAGGGAGTATTGCAGGGCGCAGTCGTAACAGGCCATGGCGGCTCCGAGCGCTCCCCATGCGATGCCGTAGCGGGCCTGGTTCAGGCACATCAGCGGAGACTTCAGGCCACCTGTCTTGGGCAACAGATTCGAGGCGGGCACGTGCACGTCCTGTAACGACAGACCTGAGGTCACCGATGCGCGCAGCGACCACTTGCCGTGAATGTCGTCCGCCTTGAAGCCGGGACGATCGGTCTCAACCAGGAAGCCGCGGACGCGATCCTTTTCGTCTTCGACCTTGGCCCAGATGATGGCGACGTCGGCGATGGTACCGGAGGTGATCCACATCTTCTCGCCGTTGATGACATACTCGTCGCCGACTTTCCTGGCGCGCGTGCGCATGCCGCCGGGGTTCGATCCGAAGTCGGGTTCAGTCAGGCCGAAACAGCCGAGCTTCTCGCCCTTCTGCATGGGGGGCAGCCACGTCTGTTTCTGCTCTTCGCTGCCGAACTCGTAGATGGGATACATGCACAGGCCCGATTGCACGCTGACAAAGCTGCGTACGCCAGAATCGCCGCGCTCGAGTTCCTGCGTCATCAGGCCGTATTCGACATTGCCCATCCCGGCGCAGCCATAGCCTTTCAAAGACGCGCCAAAGAAACCGAGGTCGGCCATGGGCTTGACCAGTTCGCGGGGGAAGCGGCCGGCGCGGTTGCATTCCTCGATGATGGGAATGAGATTGTCTTCAATGAACTGGCGCGTGGTGTCGCGGACGAGTCGTTCCTCGTCGGTGAGCAGGGAATCGTACTGGACGAAATCGACACCGCGAAATTTGATGGCAGGCATGATGATCTCCTGATGAAGTGGGTTCGCAGGACCGGGCGCGCGCCGGGTAGGCAAACATATGACGGTAGCAGGGGCGAGCGACGCGGGTCAATGTGGGTCGATTCGACGAGGCGAGGTCGATGCAGTTGATCTCGGAGTCGAAAGGCATCTTGCCAGCCAGGCCGCTTGTTGCCATCAAAAGGGCCTCGTTCCGTCAAGCGTTGGGCGGGGAGGCGCACATTTTTTTTTGCGCAGAATTCTAAAATCTTCATTCTTAAGGAGTTGCTGGCGGGGGATAGGCTTCGATCCCCGCAAAATCTTGAGCCACAAGAACTTACAGGTAAAATATTCTGGAATAAGGAGTTAGCTCTGCGCTGAGAGTTGGCGGGCAAGACGGCGTAGTCAAAATTATTTTTTTTCAATGACTTGCGCGTGGAGGGTTGCGCGAGGCGTTTGTAAAATATTGATTTGCAAGCACTTACATGTAAAATATTCTGGAATAAGGACTTAGTGTTAGAAGCTTGATTGCTCCCAGCCATGTTGCACGAAACCTGAATGGAAGAGCTTCCGACCATGCAATGAGCTTGCGCTTTTTAAAAACCTCAGTAAAGGTTATGCGTCACAAAGACTAGATTTTGTGGTGGTAAAGCTGTGGAAAAAGGATGGGGTAGGCAGCTGCAAACAGGTGTATTTCATCCATTCCTCCTTGTTTCCCATAGTGGCTCAGTTTTGAACTCTGAATCTAACAAGGCGCCATCCCGAAGAGCCCGCGTTTTTAGCAGATCTCCCGTGGCACACAGAGTCGTAGCGGAGATCCTTCGCTCCGCCTGAAGAACGGCTACGCCCAGGGTGGCGCCATCGACGAGCAAAGTGCCATCAGAAATTCGAAATGAGCCAACAAGCTTTTCTGGCAGCGGCGCTTGCATGGTATTACACCTTATGGTGTAATGTAATTATGGATCAGTTGACGGACGTCTTGACTGCGATTTCGCACCCGACCCGGCGGGCGATTATTGGGCAATTGGCAAATGGGCCTGCCCGGTTCCTGGATGTCGCAAAGCCGTTCGACACCGCTTTAAACGCGGTGACGAAACACCTGAAGCTGCTCGAGAGAGCAGGGCTTATCGAACGCAGGAAACAGGGCCGGGAAGTCTTCATATCTTTTCGAGGGGAACCACTTCGACAGGTAGCGGGATGGGTTCATGAGTACGAACGGTTCTGGAACCAGCGCCTCGACGAGTTTGAGCAGCATTTTAAGAACAAACGGAAGAAGGAGAGGAAGTAATGAAGAAATCGGCGAAGACCATCGAAATTAAGGTTGAACGAACCATCCTTGCTCCGCCGGTCGAGGTGTTCGATGGGTGGCTCAATCCAAAGATTCCTGGCAATCCCTGGAATGCAGCCGAAAAGTTTATTTTAGATCCAAAAGTAGACGGGCTCTTCTACTGGCTCTTGAAAGGAACAGCCCATTACGGACGATTCACGAGAGTAGAGCGACCGGAACTCATTCAGCATACCTGGGTGTCGCCGAATACATTGGGACAAGAATCGACGGTTACTGTGACCTTCCAGAAACAGGGAGAAGACACCCTGATGACCCTCGTGCATTCCGATCTTCCGGACACTGACGAAGCAAGAGGCCATGAGCGAGGCTGGAACTACTTTCTGGGAATTTTTCGTGAGCAATTTGGAAGTGGGTCACGCAAGGAATACCGCTGGGAAGATGCTCATCCGAACGAGGCAACGAAAAAATGAGCTACCTCAAGGTGAACGGAATCCGCCGAGTTTTGGGTCCATTGCCGGTGTCGCTGCTCGTGGCTTCCCAAGCGATCGGTGGAAATGGCCTCGACCAAGCGCAGACTCCGACGAAATCGAAAGGAACGGTTATGAACGCACGCAACGGCGATCCAAAGAAAGGCGATCCAAAGAAAATCACTGGATACGCGCCAGTCAACGGCCTGAAGATGTATTACGAAATCGAAGGGACCGGCGACCCCCTCGTTTTTATTCCGCCAGCTTTCGGTTTTGCCGGGCGGGAATCATTTCCAGCGCTGGTTCAAAATCATTCGGTCATTACGGTCGATCTCCAAGGAAATGGTCGCACGGCGGATATCCCGGATCGCCCTATCTCCATCGAGCAATACGCCAGCGACGTGGTTGAACTGTTGAAATATCTCAGAATCTCGAAGGCCGACTTCCTGGGTGAAAGCTACGGGGGCAACACAGTGGCTTTTATCGCAGTTCATAATCCCGAGTTGGTTCGACGTGTGGTGACCTATTCTGCAACTTTCGCCCCGCCTCCGGACACCTTAAATCCGAAGACCACGCACTATGATCAACCGCCTACAGCTGAGGCGAGAGACATCCAATTTCAGAGAGAAAGTTATAAGAAAGTGGCGCCCGATCCAAATTACTGGCCCAAGATTTATGAGAAGGTTGGCAGCATTCGGTGGAAGGGTTTTTCGAAAGAAGAGTTGGCTTCGGTCCGAGTGCCCTTTCTCATCCTTCAAGGCGATCACGATTTTGTTCGCCTCGAACACTCTGTGGAAACAGTCAAGCTGATCCCGCGCGCCGAGCTTGCGGTGATCCCGGATGCGAGCCACTTCGCTTTATGTTCGGAGCAGGAGAGAGTGATCCCCATCATCCAACATTTTCTGGAACAGCCTGAGAAGCGACTTCCGTTGGCAACCGCCAACACGGGTTATCACCCCGGCCAGACCCGATAAGCCGCAGGGTCACGATATGGACGTATCCACCACCTCGGGCCATTGGTATCTTCCTCTGGCCCGCCCGGGCGTCAATGACACCATCAAGGGAGACGAATTCATACACGTTGATTTTTCTCATGACCGAGTTCCTTTCGAGCCTTATTTCATTTTGTGTAATTTACGGGTCTCCCCCGTTTTCGTACCCGATCCGTAAATGCAAGAGCGGCTATTTGTTGGCGGTCTGATTTGGCAGCTCAGCTCGGAGCGCTACTTTGTGCTGGATCTGCTCTTCGGACAGGATGGGTGCGAAGTCTTCCATCTCAAAAACCTGGCGGATTTCGACTTCGGACTCGCCGGTGTGGGAACTGGGGGCACGCTTGACCCACTCGACGGCCTCTTCGAGGGACTTTACCTGCCAGATCTGGAAGCCGGCGATGAGCTCCTTGGCCTCGGTGAAGGGGCCGTCGATGACGGTACGAGACTTGCCGGAGAATTTGACGCGTGCACCTTTGGAGCTGGGAAGGAGGCCATCGGAGGCGAGCAGGATGCCAGCCTTCATGAGCTCCTCGTTGTATTTGCCCATCTCGTCCATGAGTTGTGGATCGGGGAGGGCGCCTTGTTTTTCCGATTCTGCGGTTGCTTTGCCGATGATCATGAATCGCATTGCGAAATCTCCTTTTGGGTTGAGCGATGGTGGCTTGTTTTCAAGTTTAGCTATTTGTTGGCTAACCGGTGACCTCAGATTGAGAGCGCAGTTGGATCGCTGTTGCTCGCTTTCGTACTGGCTCTCTGCTGATACGTCGAACAGTGTGTGGCCGAATCGACATGAGGAACGGAATTTAATTTACGACTTAGAGACTTTCGGTTCCGTCTGACCACCGTTCGACCGGAATCACGAACTGGGTCAGGTGCTCCACGGGATCGCTGATACCAACGACGGGGGAACCGGGCAGATTCGCTCCCCAAATTACGGGGTCGGTATCGGAATAGAAAAACATGAGATGGGGAGGCCAGTGCGGGGTGCTGTCGCCGCCGTAGCCTTTCTTCGACAGCATGTAGCACATCGCTCCGGGCTCCATCGCCGGCAATTCTCTTTTGGCGATGGCGGCGGTGATGGACTCGGTCATCTGAGCTTGCGTACGCCCCGCCAGTCCCCACTCGGTCTCTTTGCTGAGGCGCAGGAGGTAAGAACGCGCGGCTGCCGCATTCACACACATGGGAACACGCACCTTCGGATTCCAAAACTCAGAATCGGGCGCGGATGTCCACGATCGTCCCACGATACACACGAAACCGTTCTTGCCTTTGACCGCCGTTTCGAACCCATGACGTCCCAGAACCTGCACTTCTGCATCGCGTGCAATGAACTCCGGTGCTGCACTGCGCGCCAGGGCGATTTCCGCACCTTGATCCGTCATGAGGTATTGGTCGATCGGGGCCATGTTCGGATAAGGTGTCGTGGCATCCTGTGCCATCGCCTGATTCGCCGAACCGAAGTACGCCGCGCCGAGCAGAATCAGCGGCGCGAAGCTTTTGATCGCAATTGCGTGAACCTTCTTTTTCCGCATCGTATTCCTCCTGAGTGGGCCAAGTCGGCCCGTTGTTGGGTAACAAGCCGGTCGTCACGGATGGACCATTTTCACCGCCGCTCAGTCGCTTCCGTTGGGCCTCACTCGGAGAAACGGGCGCACCTCGACGGGCGCCCGACAGGCGACGGCAGCCTTGCGTCCCCAGGCAAGAGCCTCGTCCAGGTCCGCGGCTTCCAGGATCCAAAAGCCGCCGATGTGTTCCTTAGTCTCCAGATACGGTCCGTCGGTGATGATCACCTTGCCATCGGGTTGCGCCCGCAGGGACTTCGCGCGGCGGGCAGCGGAGAGGCCGCCGGCGAAAATCCTGACACCGGCGGCATCCATCTCTTCGTTGAGCGCGCTGATATCGCGCCGCATCGCTTCGCCCTCGACGGACGGGTCGTAGTTGTCGGGGTGGTGAATCGCAACCAAGTACTGAGCCATGATTTCTCCTTTTACCGCAGCGGTCTTCTTCTCTGTAACGACGTCGGGCGGGACTGGTTGCCCGGCCTTCACCATATAGTCGAACGGGCGGACCGGAATTCGACAAATCGTCTCGGAAATTTTTCTTTTTCCGCCTCGGGGGGACCACGACGCCTGATTTTTGATTTTGATCGCACCGCCACGGAAGAGGCACGCCGAACCATGACGGTTTTTTCGCGGAGAGCTTATCACGCGATCCGGGGCACGCGCAGTTCAGCTTTCCCCGGGTCATTGATCAAGATCGAAGAAGAGCCTACGAGAGGCAGATGTTTGTGGTACCCACTCGCCGAAAACCGTGGCGAGTGGGGCAGCCTAGCGTTGGAAATGGCACAAACGAAATAAAATCTATGAATGGGCCAGCCCCCGGTGCCCCGAACGTTCTCTCTCGATTAGAAATGATCGACGCGGTTACTAGACTAGAAGGCTTCTCCAATTCCCATGCTGAATGTGTGGCCATCTTTGCCCTGGGCGAAATCGGCGCGGAAATTGAGTTTGTATTTCTGGCTGATCTTGAATCGCAGGCCGCCGCCGCCGGCAGGAAGAAGATTATCGGCTTGTATCTCGCCCAATCCGGGCGCGACCTCACCCACTCCAACAAAGGCGACCATGCCAAATCTCCAGGGCAGAGTACGGCGGTACTCGAGCTGGGTGGCGAACATATTTGAGTCGATGTATCGACCCGCCACGTAGCCCCGCAGTTCGTTGTTGGTCCCGAAGATGCACTGTCCGTAGAAGGGCGCGCTTCCGGCCGTCGCGCAATTGAAAAAGTTGTACGCGAGAACCTGTTTCGTTCCGAGGCTGTGATAGTAGTTGAAGGTGAAACGATAGGACTCGAATGAATACTTACTTCCCAGTACGTCGGAAAAGAACATCGACGTGAAGTCGAATAATGTGCCCTGTTCGGGATAGAAGCGGTTTAGCCGCGTGTCACGGTTGGCGTGGAATCCCACGGCGGTGAGTCTGGTTTGGATACCGGTGTCTGGAGGTGGAACGACGTCGCTTTCGTTCTCGGACCGCAGGGTAATGCTGGAGTTGCCGGTCATAAACCGAGGACCGACGGAGAGCTTCCATCGCAAGCGGTAAAGAAAATCTCCCAGGAACAGCTCGCCGGTCTGTTTGAGAGGTAGCTTCAGGCCGGCGTCGCCAGACGCAGTACCGGTGCCGTAAAAGTCGTAGTTCAGGTTGCCACGGAAATAGATCGTCGTGATGTGGTACGTGTCTTGCTTGAAGTAGAACTCGCCACCGAGGCCCCAAGCTCGGCTTCCGTTATCAGTGATGAGAACAGCACCTCCGATGGTTGAAGGTTGCGAGATTTTGTCGGACTTGCGCAGGGCAAAGATGTACCCGCCTGCCAACACGGCTCCTGAACCGATTGCAGGACTGGAAAGGGGAATAGGAGCGGCGACAAGAGAACCGCGCTTTTCTTTTTTTGTTTTTTCTTGCTGCGGGCTCTCAGACGCTTTCTCTTGTTGCGTTTCCTGGTCGATCGGCTCTTGCGCGTGAGCAAAAAGAGACATGAGCGTCAGCAACGCCCACATAGACACGAATCTTCGCGGGCTGGAGGATATCCAACTCACGAGTTACACTTCGATGGCGGCGCCATGGTTTGATAGATCTGGCAACTTGAATCGCCGTCGAACAATTTCCGAGAGAGCTTTGCCGTGATCTGTTCGATCTCGTCAATCCCGTTGGAACAGGTTGGCACAGGCGCCACCTTCGACGAAGTGTAAGGCGATATAGCTCCAAAGTGCGTCTCCTTCGTCATTTCACGGTTACCAGTCGGGACCAATGATCAATGAGGATGCTCCACCTCGGGGCCAGTTGCCGGCGAGGCTTTCAGCTTGTCCAATTCATCAAGCACATCGTGCCAGGCTTTTGGGTCCTTCTTGGTCGCAAACGGTGCCCCGAGATCCGCATAAAATGCGAGGATGTCACTGCGCAACGTCTCTGAGATTTGTTTCGCGCTGACCTTGGCTAGCAACTTCGCGTAGGTTTGGTCCGTAAAAGGGTAGGCCGTAGGTTCTGTAAGTTCTCCGGTGTCAAAGTTGTCGTTGGGCAATTGGAGGCGGCCTTCCCGTTGGGCAACAAGCAACCCACGATAGTCTTTCAGGGTCTCGTTGAAACTGTGCATGTACAACTGTTCTACGGCTGGCGTGGGCGCATGAAATGCGAGGGCGCTGAAAGGTCCCACTTTCGGCACCAGATGCAGAAACAACGCTTTGATACGGGCTGAGATTCCTGGTTCTTCATAAGTCTTTCCCCAGTCTTTGCGGTACTCAGAGTGCGAAACGTTGTAAATGAATTGACTCCGCACCTCATTGGGATGGCTGTTCTGGATCTCATGTCGCTTCAGATGCCACGCAACCCTGGTGGTCCTGGGGATGACCGTCGAAACGGCGTGGCGATAGCTGCCGATTGCCGCATCAACGCTGAGAAAGACGCTCGACATGTCGATACAGTAGGTATCGGCGAACGCTCGTTCCAGTACGGGCTCGGATACTTCGAAGCCGATGAAATCATGATAGGCGCGTGACGCGTAGTTTCCTTCCGCCACCTGATCGACGTCGAATCCAAATTCAACCTGCGCGTGTGCCGATGGTTTTTCGTCATAAGTGACGACGGGCCCGTACTGCTTCGCCAGCTTGGGATACATGATTGCAACCGAAAGGTTCGTCGCCAGGGGGTGTCCCGTGGTATCGGCGGCGTAGTGGGCAAGCGCCCCCAGCGCGAATGCATATTCGTTCAGATCGTGAGACTCGGCGATGAGCGCGAGAACAAAATCGCCGCTGCGAACATAATGCGTGAGATCGCTAAAGAATTGACTGCCGAAGGGATAGTAGCCCATGTCCTGAATGATGGCCCCTCCATAGGCATAGGCGTGGGCCTCGACCAGCTGCTCCGCAGTAGCGTCTGGGAATCGACTCAACAGGACTGGCTCAATGTCTTCCTTCCACGCGGCATCGATAATCGCCTCATGCGTAAGGACGGAATACCCCACGCATTTGGGGGCGCAGCACATTCCGAGGAGAAGTCCGAGCAGCAGACAGCCAGGCAGTAAGGACAACGTAGATCGATTCTGCGTTGGCATCGCGCCTCGCTGGCGACCAGTCTCCGACAACAACCCTAGGCGTCGGTTCGATCTCCGCACAACTAGGGAAATCCCTGAACCTTACCGGGAAGCGCCGTCCCTCCCGAAGGGGCGAGTGCCACCGCGATTCGAAGTTCTGGGTTATGACCGCATGCCAATGTCGCGCCGATGGGACGACTACTGTGGTAACGAGCGCCATTTCACCCAGATTGACGAAAGCAGGCCGATGTTTCGTCAACTATCGTCGAACAAAGAACCGCCACTTGAGATCGAAAAACAAGCTCGGGTCAGTCCGGGGTCGGCTCTGGGATGAACCTCATAAGGGTATAATTGCTGTGATGAAGGTCTGCGACGACGACCCTAACCTCGTCGCGCAAATAGCTTGCAAGACCGCCAGTAAAGGGGGTCTATGGAACGGGAACTCAGCAAGCAACAGGAGGCAGTCCTGCTTCGCGCTCAGCTAAAGGGCGGGACTTGTCTTTCGACGACGGCATTCTCTGCCTTGTTCGATTTGGGCGTCACCCCTACGGGATCAAACCAGGCTTCAATTCTCGCCAGTGTCGGTGGCATCTTGCGGTCACTGGTCGAGCTCGGCTTAGTCGTGAAAAGCGGACCCGGAGAATACCACCTGACCGACGAGGGTTTTCGAGTCGCACGAGTCGCGCAAAGCCGTGGGGCGAGCTATCCGTTCGCATAACAAGCGAAGCCTCATGAGAAAGCGCACGCCGCGTTACGGAGGTCGCTAGCGCAAGAGGCCCACGTGAATCCCTTCGCGGGGCGGCTGACTGAGTTATTCCTCATCAAAGGTCAAGCGGACCTCTTTCATTTCTTTAATTTCGGTGATCACGATTGCGTGAGTCCCAGTTCGCTCAAAAACAATCCCGCTCGCCCGCACGTATTTGCCGACGAATGGCATTAGTTTCTGCCGCTGATCGGTGTCGGGCATTTTGGCAGAGATGGGGAAGTACAGCCGACCATCCTGGGTCAGAATAACCAGCGGCGAGCCACCCTTCACGCAATCCTGCACGCACTTGCGGCCCATGCTCGTCGCATTTCCATCGAGGTTCTGAATGGGACAGGCAACATCGCGAACCAGGCCCTCTATGGTTTCTTTGGAAACATTTGCCCGCGAGCCTGCCATCGATGTGCTCTGTGGAGGTTGAGACGCCGCCAAGACGATCCCGCAGCATGCGAGCAAGCAAATACCCAAGGGTCGGATCATCGGTTCTCCTTTTCACTGGGCATCAATTTTCTGCCATGTTACCAGTTCGATGGAGCGTCTAATCATTGCACCATAGGGACGTGGCAGAAATTCAATTCTGTAATCAGGCTTTCGCTCGTTGAGAGGTGTTGAGATGGGGTGAGAAGGTCGATCCCCGATCACGGATCGCGCTAAGCTACCGGTGATCAAAGCACTCGCAGTGCAATCCCGAAGGATAAGGAGATCGACCCTTGAAGAAGAATAGCAAGTCTCCCATGAAGAAGGAACAGAAAGCGAAGCGGACGAAAGCTCAGCGCCCAGTGCCACGAGAACCCAAGGAAGTGCTGGCGGAGCTAGTGGAGAAACTGAGAGGAAAGCTGGAGCTGAAGTCGACTTCGGCGAGCCAGGCAGAAGCGGGTCCGAGAGGCGAGCTGAGTCCCAATCTGAACCGGCTGACGGTGGGATTGGATTTGGGAGACCAATGGAGCCACTTCTGCATTTTGGGTTTTGAAGGGGAGACGCTGAGCGAAGGGCAACTACAGACGAGGGAGGCGGAAGTCGCAGAGTTCTTCCAAGCCTTACCGGGGGCGCGGGTGGTGATGGAAGTGGGGACGCACTCTCCCTGGATGCAGGAAATCATCGCAGGTGAGGGACACGAAGTGGTGGTGGCCAACCCGCGGCTGATGGAGGGGTCGAAGCGGCGTAAGCGCAAGAATGATCGGATCGATGCGAAGAAGTTGGCGCGGCTGGGGCGGGTGGATCCTCAGTCGTTGTACCCGATCCGGCACCGCAGTCGAGAGGTGCGGCAGGACTTGGTGGTGCTGCGAGCGCGGGATGCTTTGGTGGCGGCACGGACCGAGCTGATTAACGCCACGCGGGGTCTGGTGAAAAGTATGGGCACACGGTTACCTAAATGTTCGAGCCCGAGCTTTGAGCACAAGGTAAAGGATGCGATTCCGGAAAAGGTACGGGAAGCCCTGCTGCCGTTGGTGCAATTAGCAGGTGCACTGAGCGCTTGCATTCGAAGCTATGACCAGAAGATTGAAGAGCTGGGCAGCGAAAAGTATGGGCACACGAAGTTATTGCGCCAGGTGAAGGGGGTAGGGCCGATCACCGCACTTGCCTACGTGTTGACCTTAGAGAATCCGGAGCACTTCGCCAAAAGCCGAGATGTGGGGCCCTATTTGGGATTAGTGCCGAAGCAGGAGGACTCCGGGGAGAGCCAGCCGCAATTGGGAATCAGCAAGACTGGGGACACGATGGTGCGCAAGCTGTTGGTGGGGAGTGCGCAGTATATCTTGGGACCGTTTGGACCCGACACTGACTTACGACGTTACGGGCTGCGGCTGTGCGAGCGTGGGGGAAAGAACGCGAAGAAGAGAGCCGCGGTAGCGGTAGCACGGAAGCTGGCGGTTTTGCTGCATCGACTTTGGGTGAGTGGCGAGGTCTATGAGCCGCTGGGCTACGTCGATTCGAGAGCGATCGTACAACAGGCTGCGTAGACGGAAACAGACTGGAGGGAATCGGGTCCAGGGAGCCATGAGTTGAAGACGCGAACATCAATCGATCACCAGAAAGTTTGTCGGCAATGACATCCACCGCCTTGTTCGGGAGACTGCGTCATTACGCTTGGTCAAGAAGACCGCCTTTGAGATGGCAGCTCCCTAACAATCCCAGGTCCGTCACTGCGGTGATGGACCTGGGCTTTAAAGCGAACCCCAACATGCACCGAGGCCCAGAAGTGGCCCATTTAGAGTGCGGATAGAAGCAGGGCAAATGTGGGTGGCGCCGGCCAGGATTTTCTGGAAAGACTTTGAGAGACGCGAATCAATTTTATGTTCTGTGGACTGCCATACCGAATGCTAAGACGGGCAGGTGGGGACGCACTGGCATGACTGCGGGACAAAAACAAAAGTCAACCTCATCCACTAAGGACGAAGCTCAACTGAACTGCGTTGCGCTTCGTCCCCCACTCGATTATGAAGTGGCGTGGAGAGCTGTCAAGGGTCGAGATGAACGCCCAAAGACGGCGCCCTTGACAGCTCTCCACGCCACCGGACACAGCATCGTTGATGTCGGAGAAAAACAATATGGAGGGCCGCCACGTCGGCCTTGACTTTTATGACCTTCTCATAGAAGCGTAATAGAGATGTTTCACCACTTGACTTCTTTTTGATGTCGCTCTCCTAAACGCCACTTCCGCTTTGGACTGTCTCTTCTGACAGTTACACCGTCGGCTCGCTGCTCATAGGCTCAAATGTTCGGAAGGTACATTCGATCAAACATGGGACCGCCGTCTCGGTCGCCGGACTTTCAGAAAATTCCGACCTCGCCGGTTACGGTCACGGGTGGATGTGATCACGATCACATTTGGGCTGGGTCTGCCAAAGTACGATTGCGCGAAATGGAGAGGACGCTCATGCAATGCGGTTACACCACTTCTGTGTGGCGATGATGTTGCTTCTTCTGGCAGCCAGTCTTATCTCAACAACCGCCGCCTAAACTCCGCAGACCGAACCGACGCAATCTTCAACTGCGTCTTCGCAGGAGAACGCGAAAGCCTGCAATGACGCTACCGACAAGAAGGGGCTTACCGAGGTCGGCACGAGGCTCCAAGAACGAGAGCAAGGCTCGGATCGCTACCTTGCGCTTGGTGGCTTAATGAAGGAGAAAATACATGAACTGGAACGCACGATTTCATCACGAAGCACGCGCAGCTCTCGCGGCCATCGCCCTCATACTGTTTGCCGGCTTCACGCCCTTCACCGCAGCGCAGAATGCCACTCCGGCCCGCAAAGTCGCAGCCAAGAAGCCCGATTATTCTCCCTACCCAGGCCAGAAAATCCCCACTCGCGTCTACTGGGGCGTTGCTCATGTCCACACCGGCTTCTCCTTTGACTCTGGAATGTTTGGTGTAACGACGACTCCCGACGATCTCTTCAGGGTCGCAAGAGGCGGAGAAGTCGTCCTCGACAACGGCCAGACCTTCAAACAGGACCGGCCGCTGGATTGGGTTGCGATTACCGACCACGCTGAGTATATGGGCATCTCCGATCAGATTCGCGCCGGCAGCCCTGAACTGCTCGCCAACCCACAGGGTAAACGCTGGTATGAGATGTCGCAGACGAGCCCCCAAGAGGGCGTCAAAGCCGCGATCGAAGCGGTGATCTCTATGCAAAGCGGCAAGCCCGTCTTCGACGCCAGCAAACTCACAGTCGCAGCTTGGGCACACGCCATCGAGTCAGCCGAGAAGTGGAACGAGCCGGGCGTTTTCACCACGCTGCACGGCTTCGAGTGGACTTGCGCGCCCGGTGGCAACAACCTTCATCGCACCGTCGTTTTTCGCGACGGCGCGGACCGCGTGAAACAGGTTGTTCCCTATTCCACCTTCGACAGCCAGGATCCAGCGGATTTGTGGAAGTACATGGATGCGTATGCGAAGAAGACCGGCGGACAGGTGCTCGCCATCCCGCACAACGGCAACCTAAGCAATGGCCAAATGTATTCGGCGGAGACCTTCGACGGAAAGCCCATGGACCGGGCCTATGCCGAGGCGCGCGCCAGCCACGAGCCACTCCTGGAGGCGACGCAGATCAAGGGTGATAGTGAAACCCATCCCTACCTCTCACCGAACGACGAGTTCGCGAATTTCGAACGGTGGTGGAGCGCTGATTTTTCCAAAATGCAGCCGGCTGAAAACAGTGTGCTCCACAACAATTACATCCGCTCCGCACTAAAGCAGGGACTGGAGCTTGACGCCAAGCTTGGAGCCAACCCCTACAAGGCGGGCCTGATTGGCGGCAACGATGCCCATATTGGTGTAGTCACTACGCGGGAAGATAACTTCTTCGGCGAGTTTGCCAACGGCCTGCCGTCGCCGGACCGGTGGAAGACCCCGCTGGTCATGCTCCACAATGATCCGAAGCAAGGGCCGTTCATTTCGGTCTGGGGCGAACAAGCCGCAGGCCTGGGTGGCGTGTGGGCGACCGAGAACACCCGCGAGGGAATCTGGGACGCGCTCGAACGCAAGGAAGTCTATGCCACGACGGGCGACCGGCCGATCGTACGCGTGTTCGCAGGATGGGACTTCGCGCCGACCGACGTTGATCGCCACGACTTCGCCGAGAACGGCTACGCCCACGGCGTGCCCATGGGCGGCGACCTGAGTAGTGCGCCGGGCAGCAAGGCCCCTGTCTTCATGGTGCAGGCGATGCGCGATCCCGACGGGCCCAACCTCGATCGCATCCAGATCATCAAGGGCTGGCTCGGCAAGGATGGCAAATCGCAAGAGCGCATCTTCGACATCGCGGTTTCCGGCGGGCGCAAGATCGGTCCAGACGGCCGCTGCAAGACCTCAGTCGGCAGCACGGTGGACGTGCCCAACGCGACCTATACCAATACCATCGGCGCCGCGACGCTGTCAGCGTACTGGAAGGATCCCACGTTCAATGCTAGCGAGCGCGCGTTCTATTACGTGCGTCTGATCCAGATCCCGTCGCCTCGCTGGACGGCTTATGACCAGAAGCGGTATGGCATCAAGATGCCCGACAACGTTCCGATGACGGTCACAGATCGGGCCTATACCTCGCCGATCTGGTATTCGCCGGCGAAGTAATGAGTACTCTACTGAAGAAACTCGCGCGCGAACCGCTGTTGCATTTTCTCCTCCTCGGAGCTGTGATTTTCGCAGCCTACAACCTGGTGTCCAAGCACACCAGCGCTGAGCCGGGAAAGATTGTCGTCACGCAAGGTCAACTCGCGTCCATGTGGGAGGGCTTCCTCCGGACTCGGCAGCGCGAACCCAACCGCGAGGAGTGGGAGGGACTCATCCGGCAGCGAGTGCGAGAAGAAGTTTATTACCGCGAGGCGCTCGCTCTTGGCTTGGACAAGGATGACACCATCATCCGCCGTCGCTTGCAGCAGAAAATGGAGTTCGTTTCCGATGATGTCGCGGCTCAGGCCCTGCCCGCCGACGCCGAATTGAGCGGATATTTACAGGCGCATCCAGATTCGTTTCGCGTGGACCAGAAGGTCACATTTCGCCACGTGTTTCTCAACCCCGACAAGCGTGGCAAGAACCTTGCGGGTGACGCCGCGCAATTACTGGCGCAGTTGAGCCAGGAGGGCGGAAAGGCCGATATCTCGACACTGGGCGATACGGTCATGCTGGAACAGCAGTATGACGCGCTCCCGGCGGCGGAGGTCGGGAGGATCTTCGGAGATAAGTTCGCGAAGGCCCTCGCCGCGTTGCCGATCGGGCAATGGCAAGGCCCGGTGGAATCCGCGTACGGCGTGCACCTGGTGTTCGTGACCGAACACGTGGGAGGTCGAGTGCCAGCGCTCGCGGAAGTGCACGACGCAGTGCGCCGTGAATGGGAAGAAGACAGTCGACTGGAAGCGAAAGACAGGTTTTACCGGGAACTGCTCAAGCACTACAAGGTGACGGTTGAAAACCCGGAGCCCGAAGCAAAGATCGCAGCCAACAACAGCGGTGTGAAATGAAACGCGCGCTTTTCATCTTTGCGCTTCTCGTTACGCTTGCGTCCAGCTTGTCTGCGCACGAAGTGCGTCCCGCGTATCTCGAGTTGCGCCAGACCGGGCCGGAAACGTATGACGCGCTGTGGAAAGTGCCGGGGCAGGGAGACTTGCGCTTCGGACTTTACGTGCAACTTCCAGTAAACTGCACCAACTTCACCGAGCCGTCCGGTTCAGTAGCGAACAATGCGTATATCGAACGCTGGACCGTACACTGCCCCGGCGGTCTCAGCGGCGGCACGATTCACATCGCGGGTCTGAGTACGACAGTGGTCGACGTGCTTGTGCGCGTGGAACGTCTCGATGGCAGTTCGGAGGTAACGAGACTTACGCCCTCTTCTCCGTCGTTTGTAGTCGCTGCCGCAGCGAGCGCGGTGGGCGTCGCCCGCACGTACACGGTGCTCGGCATCGAGCACATCCTGACGGGTGTTGACCATCTCCTGTTCGTGCTCGCGTTGATCATCATCACGCGCGGCGGGTGGAAGCTGGTCAAGACTGTCACCGCTTTCACTGTCTCGCACAGCATCACGCTGACTCTGGCAACGCTCGGCTACGTCCACATCCCGCAACGCCCGGTTGAGGCCGTGATCGCATTGAGCATCGTTTTTGTCACGGCGGAAATTTTGCGCGGGCGGAGAGGGTTCGTTGGCCTCACTGCCCGTGCGCCTTGGATCGTGGCCCTGACGTTTGGACTCATGCACGGCCTGGGTTTTGCGAGCGGGCTTAAAGATGCCGGCCTGCCCGACGGACATATCCCCACGGCGCTCTTGTTCTTCAGTCTCGGAGTTGAAACCGGACATTTTCTTTTCATCGGCTTCGTTCTGGCGCTGATTGTAGTGATAGCCCGTGCGGCTTCAAGGATCACGTCCATGAGCCAAGAACGCCTAGCTATGCTGGAGGTCTTGCCGACCTATGCCATCGGAGGGGTGGCGATGTTCTGGGTCATCCAGCGGATCGCCGCCTTCTGAGGGTGAAAACCATTCGAGGGGCGTGCCGCTTAGTACCCTTCGGAAAAGGCGGAAGAGGAGCGGGACGCTGCTGCTTTCGGGAGGAGTGACTTATGGCACACGCACCCACGATTGAGAATCCGATTCCACGGAGACCCGTCGACAACAAGATCATGGCCTTCATGACGCACCGCTCGCGAGCCGAGCGGAAGACGATGGGTAAAGCGTTGCGGGATAAGTGTCCGCGAACCGCGCACGCCGAGTGGAAGCCGCCGCACGATCGGCCTGACCCGGTCCGCCTGGTGCTGAAGGCCGACGAGGGGCGCCTCCCCGATCTCCTTCCCCTTCGTCACGGGCGCATGGTGCTATCTCCCTTCACCTTCTACCGGGGCTCGGCGCTCGCCATGGCGGTGGATCTGGCGGGCCTTCCGTCTACGGGTGTCCGCGTGCAATGCGGCGGAGACTCCCACCTGGTCAACTTCCGGGGCCTCGCCACCCCGGAGAGGCAAGTCATCTTCGCCATCAACGATCTCGATGAGACCCTCCCGGCACCCTGGGAGTGGGATCTCAAGCGTCTCGCGGCGAGTTTCGTGATTGCCTGTCGCGACAATGGCCTCAGCGAATCCGTTGCCAAGGATACGGTTCTTACCTGTGTCAGGTCTTACCGTGAGCACATGGCCGAGTTCGCCGAAATGAAGGTACTGGAACTCTGGTACTTCGCCGTCGAGGCCGAGATGCTGATCGCGGGCGTCAAGGATTCTGGGATCCGCCACGGCGCAATCAAGAACTTGGCGAGGGCGCGTGAGAGCAGCACCTCGGAAGGCCTCTTCCCGAAGCTTGTGGGCAATTCGGGCGGTTCGGCGAGCATTAAAGACCAGCTCCCGGCGATCTTCCACTGGAAAGGTCACCCCGCCGGAAATATCCATCCAGACGTCAGGTACGCGATCGCCCGATACCGCGAAACCCTGATGCCTAACAATCGCATGTTATTTGACCGCTATGAACTCAAGGATGCCGCAATGAAGGTGGTCGGGGTCGGGAGCGTCGGCACCGCCTGCTGGATGATGCTATTGATGGCCGGCGAGGGAGATCCTCTCATTTTGCAGGTCAAAGAGGCGCGTGCGTCGGTTCTGGAAGCCTATGCGGGAAAGAGCATCTTTCCGAATCACGGACAGCGCGTCGTGAACGGGCACCGTCTTATGCAGCCGGCCAGCGACATCTTCCTTGGCTGGACCGAGGGCACCCGAGGACGTCACTTCTATGTCCGCCAGCTCCGAGACGTCAAGATCAAGTTTGCCGTCGAGACGTTCGACACGGCCAAGATGGCACTCTTCGCCAAGTGTTGCGGCTACACATTGGCTCTCTCCCATGCTCGCTCCGGAGACCCGGCGATGATCAGCGGGTACCTGGGCAAGGGCGACACGTTCGACAAAGCTATCGCCACGTTCTCGATCGCGTACGCCGATCAGAACGAAAAGGACCACGCCGCGCTCAAACGTGCGATTCGCGACGGAAAGGTCAAGGCGGTCATCGAAAAAGCGAAGTGAGTGGTTTTTGTAAGCAGGCCGTTCCACTCAAAATCCCTGCTCGGGGCATTTTGACTGCTATGACGATGTTCCGCCAACGACAAATATGGAACCCAATTTTGTGAAGAGCTCGTAACAGACCTGTTGACCCCTGCTACCCCCCGCGCCACTACGTGACCGTGAAGGTGCCGCTACTTCTGACACTGCCGCCGCAGCAGTGATCATGGTCTTTCCAGTCTGTTAGACAAGCGCCATCGCCCTCTTTTCTGGTGATGACTTTTAGAACGGACAAAAGGCGCCGTGGTTGCGCACGGCCAGGACTTGCGCGATACTCACAGCCCCTGCCGCTGGCTGGTTTTCAAACGCTCGGTGATACACTCCGTTCGGGAAGACGACGAATCCATGAAACCACCATCGAACGTCAAGACGCCAGCGCAATACATCGCCTCACTCCCCGCCGATCGTGCGAAGACGATTGCGACGGTGCGTGCATTCGTGAACAAGCAGATTCCGCGCGGCTACGATGAGTGCCTCGTCTGGGGCACAATCGGCTGGACGATCCCCCTGTCTCGATATCCAGACACTTACAACCAGCAGCCCATCTGCTACGTCGCGCTCTCGTCGCAGAAGAACTACTGCTCGCTCTACCTGATGGGCGCGTTTTGGAGTGCGAGTCAGCTCGAGCAGCTGAAGGCGGCGTTCAAGGCGGCGGGGAAGAAGCTCGACATGGGGAAGTGTTGCGTTCATTTCGAGTCGCCGGACGATTTGCCGCTCGAAGCGATTGGCAAACTGATCTCGGCGATTTCGAGCGAGAAGTGGATCGAGATGTACGAACAATCGCGCATGAGGACCAAGGCGGGGCAGGCGCAGAAGGCGAAGCAAGGCGCCCCATCGGCGAGCAATGCGTCCGCCAAGCGCGTCAACACAAAGCGTCGGCGGTAAACTTTCCCAGCATGACTCGCATATATCTGGCCACCACGTTTTCCAAAGGCGCCTGGCTCTTTGTCTCGGTTCGTGGTACCCGGGATCTATTCCATTTTTCCAGCGGCCGGACCCACGGCGGTGGCCTGCCTGGTCTTGGGGTCAATGCCGATTAGCGCTACTCCTCCCACTCCGCCGCGGCTGACGGTGACTACGTGGCCGCGAGCCCTCAGGTCGGCCTGCACTGTTTCGGGGAGAGTGTTGGGCACAGAGAGACTACCCAGGCTCGCAGCGTCCTGACTGAAGGAGCTGATGAAATGCTCGGTGGAGAAGCGCGGCGCCTTGAAGGCGTCCTCGGGACTCATGCCGAAGTCGACGTAGTTGAGGATGACCTGGATGGCCGCCTGATCCTGCATGTCGCCGCCTGCGACCGAGATCGCCATCACAGGTTGGTTGCCATTTTCGTTGTTCCGGAAAAGCAGAGTTGGGCTCAGCGTGATGCGCGGCCGCTTGCCGGGCTGGATCACGTTGGGAGTTCCCGCAAACGTGTTCAGGCTGCTGAGCCGGCTTCCGTGAATAATGCCGGTGCGTCCGGCCACGCCGGCTGTGCTTGACAGGCCGCTGGGAGTCGCGGCAATGACGTTCCCAAACTTATCCGTCACGCACATGACGGTGGTTCCGCCATGCCAGGGTCCGGTGATGGTGGGCGGCTTGGTCGGTTTCATGTTGTAGGGGTCGCCCGGCCGCAGTTCGAGAGATGCCTTTTTCGGATCGATCAGCTTGCGCCGCATTTCGGTGTACTGATCGGAAAGCAATTGCTGCATCGGCACCTTCACAAAGTTCGGATCGCCGTAATACTCGTCGCGATCGGCTAGCGCCAGTTTCTCCGCTTCGATCACCGTGTGGATGTAGTCCGCCGAATTGAAGCCCATCTTCTTCAGGTCAAAGCCCTCGAGCAGGCGCAGCGTCTGTAAGAGATAAGGACCCTGCGTCAGGGGACCGGTCTTATAAACCGTGTAGCCACGGTAAGTGGTTGTGAGCGGATCGACCACGGGAGTTTTGTGCGCGGCCAAATCCGTCCTTGCGAAGGAAACCACCCTTTTCGATGTACCAGGCTTCGAGGGCGTCGGCGATGTCGCCGCGATAGAAGCGATCTGACACGGCCTGCAGTTTCTGCTCTCGCGTACCTTTCGCGGCCTTTTCGGACTCGACCAACTTGCGAAAGGTCACTGCCATGTCCGCCTGCCAGTTCACTCCGGTTTCGATCTTCGTTCCGCTGCCGGTGTCGATATACCAGCTTGGGCCGCCGGCGTCTAGAATGGCGAGCGTCGGCTGCACGACTTCCTCGAAGCTCTTGGTTCCGTAAAGTTTCAGCAGAGTGACGATGGCATCGATGGTGCCGGGCACGGCGGCTGCCTTCACGTCACCGTCCGGGATTCCATGCTTCATGTACCAGTCGATCGCTTTGGGATCGCGAGGGGCCTCGCCTTGTCCTTCGAGCAGCTTCACATTTTTCTGGCCGGCGCTATAAACCAGGATGGGAACTTCTCCTCCCACGCAGAACGCGCCGACGTAGGTGACGGACAGTGCGAGCAGAGTGGCGGCGCCTGCGTCGGCGGCGTTTCCTCCCTGTTGCAGAATCCTGATGCCGGCGGCAGTGGCGGCGGGCCTGCCGGAAACAACCACACCCTGGCTGCCGGTGGCGACACTCGGTCCCCGCGGGCCGACCGGCGTTTTGGTGGCCTGCGGCAAAGCGAAGGGTACGAGTAACAGCAGGGAAGCGGATGATATCGAAATGAGCTTGCGCATAAGGAGGCAACTCCGTTGATGTGCCGACATATCATTCAGGGTATCAATTCTGTCATTCCACGCTGCCTCAGCTGTCTCTGGCCGGACACAGCAGAGGTCTATGATCCCACGGCTGCTGTTTTCTGGTCAGTCCCTCTCAGACTGCTTTCCGGCCTACCACCAAATAAATTGCGCGCTAATACTCCGAGGGGCTATTTAAGTGCATCGGAAGAACACCTACACGCCACCCAGGAGGGAGCACATGACCGATCCAACGACAGCCCCAGCCGCTTACACGGATGAGGAGTTGAGGCGGGAAATGGCTCGCGTGCTCGCGCTCGCTCGCAGTGGGGTGCTGGACGATGCGCAGGTACAGAAATTCTGGGAGATCTACCAGGAGATTGTGCGGCGGCGGGCGGCAACCGGAAACGCGGCGTAAGGGCCAGACGGGTATACTGCCAGGATCGAATGGCTCAAACAAAAACGTTTGGCCATAACATTTTTGTTAGGTGCGGGCAAGGTCGAACCAGCCCGCTGCCGCGATGTACGACCCGGCGCGGCAATGTTCTACAGTGGTGGAAATCTCGGGAGGCGCTTATGAGTTGCAAATCTTGCGGGTCCGCAACGGTGACGACGTTCGTGGCGGAGGTTAACATCCATTTTTCTGCTTCCCCGCCAAAAAATCTCGACAAGCCCGGTGTGTTGGCGTTCCCCACCCTCGCGATCTGCCTCGATTGCGGCTATACCCACTGCACTCTTCTGGAACGCGATCTGCTTCGGCTAAGAGAAGGTCGAGCCGCATAGATCCTTCCACGCGCGCAGCCGCCAAGAAAATGGACCTTGTAGTGGTAGAGGGGAAGCTTGCTTCGGCGGCAGTGCCTTTGCATTGATACGACTCTCGGCGGTAGACTCGCGAGCGCAAGCTTTTCAGGGCCGGCCATTCTCTTCCGCATCTTCGCATCTTTGCTTCCTTGTGCGGTTCAAAACGTTTGCCATGCAATTTCGTCCAAACAAAAGGGGAAAAATAAATGAGAATTCGAAACCCTTTCTGCTGCGCGGTCGGCACTGCGCTGTTGGTCTGTCTCATCGGAGTTGTTGCTGCCGCGCAGGCCGCTCCATCTTCCCCAAAGCCCGTGTCTGTGTCGAAGGCGGCTGATACCGCCTCCGGATACAACCAGCCGCCAAAATACATTCTGGATGTAATGCGCGCGCCGTCGCCGCCGCAACCGGTCGTGAGTCCGACGCACGACGCAATCCTGCTGGTTTCGTGGCAGGAGTACCCATCGATCACGCGGGTGGCCACACCGTTCCTGCGGCTGGCGGGAGTTCGCGTTGAGCCCGGCAATCACAGCCGGCACGATACTCCAGGCGGATACGGCATCACGCGCTGTGCGCGCAACCTCGATCTGGTGCACGTCGCCGACAGCAAGCAGATTCACGTCGAGGTTCCTTCGGGCGCCTGCCCTGGGACGCCGGTCTGGTCGGCCGACGGCAAGCTGTTTGCGTTCGTCAATATCGTCACGGACTCGGTCGAACTGTGGGTCGGCGATGGCAGGACTGGCCAGGCCCACCGCGTGCCCGGAGTTCGGATCAACCCGATGTTGAACGACGCAATGCAGTGGATGCCCGACCAGAAAACTCTGCTGGTGAAACTTGTGCCGAAGGAACTTGGCGCGCCACCGCAGGAATCGAATGTCCCCGTTGGCCCAAGCATTCAGGAATCCGAAGGTAAGAAGGGACAGAGCAGCACCTACGAAACTCGCGACACGCTGAAGAATAAGCACGACGAGGATCTATTCGATTACTATGCCGCGACGCAACTGGCGCTGATCAATGCCGCCACGGGCGCGATTACGTCCCTCGGCAAGCCCGCCAATTACGAATCACTCGACCCCGCGCCCGACGGCAAGCATGTGCTGGTGACGACTATTCACAAGCCGTATTCCTATGTCACCACGTATGACCGCTTCCCGCAGGAAGTAGAAGCCTGGGACGTCTCCGCGCCAGCCCACATCTCTGTACATACAATCGCCTCTTTGCCGCTCGCCGATCGAGTTCCGATCCATGGCGTTGCTCTGGGCCCGCGCGATTTTTCGTGGCGTCCGACGGATCCCGCCACGCTCCTATGGGCGGAAGCGCTGGACGGCGGCGACTGGAACACCGAGGCTCCCAATCGCGACAAGATCATGCTTGCGAAGGCGCCCTTCAGCGGGCCGCCGGTTGAAGTCACGCGGACGGTGCAGCGTTACGCCGGCTACGACTGGAGCGAGAAACCTGCGGTCGCCCTGTTGAGCGAGTACGACCACAACAAGCACTGGCGAAAGACGTTCGTGGTAGACGTGGACGATCCGCAACAAAAGCCTCGCCTGCTGTGGGACCTCTCGACCGACGAGCTTTACAAAGACCCCGGCGAAGCCGTGTTTCGCGTGCTTCCCAACGGAGCGCGCGTTATCGTGCAGGAGGGCGATTCCATCTACCTGCGCGGGGACGGGGCTTCTCCCGACGGGGACCGGCCGTTCCTGGATCAGCTGAATCTCACTAGTCAGAAATCCGAGCGCCTGTTCCGCTGTGACAAAGCTTCCTTCGAGCGATTCCTCTCGTTTACGGGCGCGGATGCGAAGACGTTCCTGACCTGGCGTCAATCGCCGACCGACCCGCCCAACGCCTTCAAGCGCACGCTGGAAAGCAAGGTCGATCCTCCTGAGGGAGAAGCAATTTTTTCTTCGACGAGCGTTGCGATCACGCACATTCCCGATCCCACGCCGGCGGTGCGCGCCATCCAGAAGCGCCTGGTGAAGTACAAGCGCGCCGACGGACTTGACTTGTCGTTCACGCTCTACACGCCGCCGGGCTACAAGGAGGGCACGCGCGTTCCGACTATTCTTTATGCGTACCCGCTCGACTATGCCGATCCCACGACTGCGGGCGAAGTTTCCGGATCGCAGGAGACCTTCACGCGCCTCTCGCAATACAGATTTATGCTGCTGGCCGGATACGCCATCATCGATGACGCTGCGTTCCCCATCATCGGCGATCCCAAGAAGGCCTACGACACGTATCTCGACCAGTTGGTCGCCGATGCCAAGGCTGCGGTCGATGAAGCGGTGCGCCTGGGAGTTGCCGATCCCGAACGCATCGGCGTGACGGGCCACAGCCACGGCGCGCTCATGACGGTGAACCTGGTTGCGCATTCTGACCTGTTCCGGGCGGGAGTCGCCACCAGCGGTTCGTACAACAAGACGCTCACCCCGTTCGGCTTCCAGAACGAGCGCCGCTCGGTGTGGGAGGCGCCGGATGTCTACCGGCAAGTTTCTCCATTCTTTGTCGCAGACAAAATCAAGACGCCGCTGCTTCTGATGCACGGCGCCGAAGACGCCAATCCGGGGACTACTCCTCTGCAATCGACCATGCTCTACGAAGCGATTCGCGGCAACGGAGGCATCACCCGCCTCGTGCTGCTGCCGCACGAACCCCACTGGTATACCGCGATGGAGTCCAATGAACAGGAGGTCTACGAGATGCTGCGCTGGTTCGATAAGTACGTGAAGAATGCGGGGTCGCACGCCGGCACGGAGGCGGGCCAGTAAGCGAGGAGTTAGGCTGTAAGGAAGGCGTGGCAGTAAGTGCTATGGACAGTGAGTGCTATGGATATCATGGCCAGCGAAGCTGTTGTCGTGATCGATGTTCAGAACGACATTCTGGATATTCCCGGCATGAAGAGGCCAGCCGAGACATGCGCAGCATTCGATGGGCTCGTAGGCAGAATCGCGAATTTTGTGGAGCGTGCCCGGAACCGGGGCATTCCAGCTCTCTTTGTGCAGCACGACGGTCAGCCGGGCCATCGACTGGAGCGAGGTTTGCCGGGGTGGCAGATTCGACGGGAGCTGGCGCCAATTCGAGGCGAAGCGGTCATCCACAAAACGGCTTGCGATGCCTTCTTCAAAACTACACTGGAATCGGAACTCGCGTCACGAAGCATTCGTCGGCTGATCGTCGCAGGATGCATGACGCAGTATTGCGTCGACACATCGGTGCGCCGGGCCGTCAGCCTTGGATACGATGTGACGTTAGCGGAAGATGGACACTTAACGGCAGACTCCGAGTCCCTCACGTTCGATCAGATCATCGCTCATCACAACGCACTCCTGGATGGTTTCGATGCGGGGGAGCACTCGGTGCGCGTCGAGCCCTTCGACCGGATTTCGTTGTAATCCGTCTTGCCTTCGTGAGAGCCTATGCTGCACGTTTCTGGAATGGAGTCTCACTCAGATGACTGGCTAGCTTGCGAGCGGCCAGGGCCATCATGAGGCGAGTGGTGCCGGTCATCACCATGCTGATGCCTACGTAGGTCCCGATGACCCATAACGAACTTGAGGGCCAGCGATTCCAGATCAGCAAACCGAGGATCAGGGTGATGATTCCGTCGAGCAACATCCACGAGGAAACGCCACTCTTGCGCGTGGCAAAATAGGCGACGATGTCGGCGATGCCTTCGGCGAAGAGGAATACCGCGAACACCAGAGTTAGACCGGCGACCCCGACAGCGGGACGGGCGATCAGGCTGAATCCAGCTACCACGTAGATCACCGCGACCAGAACCTTCCAAAGAATGGGGCCGATGCCCTTGGACTGGAAGGCGTGAACGAATTGTGCGATGCCGGCGAAGATCGCCATCCAGCCGATGACAAGGGCGACGCCAATGGAGGAAACCAGAGGCAGCGCGATCGCCAGGATTCCGAAAATGATCAGCACGATTGCCAAGACAAGCGAGGTTCCCGATGCTCTTTTCAATCCATCTTCCAATATGGTCATAGATCCTTCCTGATCTGGCGTGTCGGTTCAGACATCCGCCATGGCTCGACGTATGCGCAACGTAATATTTTGCGCCGCAGGAAACAGGTTATGCAAATCGGGGCCGTGCGAAAACTGTCAAAAACTACAGTCGGGGTCGGCACTGTCCTGGTCTTCAAGGTGTTCTGCCCCTGAACGAATGGCGCGACGCGACGAACGCCGACGCTTCATAAATTCGTGTATATTTCGTGCCATGTTGAGCTGGGACGTAAATCGCCGTGAATTTCTGAAGATTGCTGCTGGTGCGGGCGCCGCCTTAGCGATGCCAGCATCGGGCCAGAATGCTGACTCTGCGAAGACCATTGGCATTCAGGTGGGAGCAATTTCGTTCGTGGATGAAGGCACCGAGAAAGTTCTGGACGAGCTTCAGCAACGTGGAGGCGTGAATACCTTGTTCCTTGCGGTGTTCACCTACGGACGAGGAATCGCGGGAAGACAGATTCCGGGACAGCCTCTGCCGGATCATGGCAAGCAGGAATACGATCTTAATTTTCATGGCGGAAATTTCGCCACGCCTCATCCGCAGTACTACAAGAACACGGTTCTCAAAGACACGCGCGCGCCCGACCACGGCAACCTGGACATTCTGGCCGAAGTGCTGCCTGCGGCGAAGAAGCGCGGGATGAAGGTAGTCTGCTGGCTGGAGGACGTATTTCGCACCGACCTGCCGAACATTGCAAAGCTGCAGGAGCGCGATTTGTATGGGCGGAATGCGGAGACGCTGTGCGTGAATAATCCGGACTACCGAAATTTTCTGACCGGGTTGGTTGAGGACTATGCGCGTTCGTATGACATCGACGGAATTATGTGGGGATCGGAGCGGCAGGGCGCGCTTTGCGACAGCCTGGGCGCGACGCATGACACCCCGCCAGTCGATCCAGGGAGCGTGACCTGCTTCTGCCAATTTTGTCAGGCGAAAGCGAAGGAGCGCGGTATCAATGCGGAGCGCGCCCGGCAAGGATTCCTGGAGCTGGAAAAATTCGTGCGCTCGGCACGAAGTGGCAAGCGCCCGGTGGACGGATATTATGTTCAATTCTGGCGGCTGCTACTGCGGTATCCCGAACTCGCCGCATGGGAGATGCTTTGGACCGACAGCCTGCGCGAGACTTATGCCGCGATTTACAAAACTGTGAAGACGGCGAAGCCAACGGTGCCGGTGGGGTGGCACATCTGGCACAACAATTCTTTCAATCCGATCTACCGCGCCGAACAAGACCTGCAGGAGCTTTCGAAGTATTCGGATTTCATCAAGGTCGTGATGTACAACAACTGCGGCGGCGAGCGGATGGCGCTGTATGTGGACAATATCGGATCGACACTGTACGCGGACCTCTCGAAGCAGAGCTTGCTCGATTTTGACTATGCCGTGATGGGATTGAAGGAGGGCAGCTATGATCAGATTCCGCACACAGGGCTCTCGGCGGACTACGTTTACCGCGAGACGAAGCGCGCGCTGGAGGGAGTTGCGGGAACGAAGACTCTGATCTGGCCGGGCATTGATATCGATATCCCGACTGAACCGAACAACAGCAAGTGCACGCCGCAGAGCGTGAAGCAGGCTGTGCTCGCAGCGTTTCGCGCGGGGGCGCCGGGGGTGATTCTGTCGCGCAAATATTCCGAGATGCGGCTGGCGGATCTGAGTGGCGCGGGCGATGCGGTTCGCGAGTTGAAATTGTCGAGCTGAAATGTCGAATAGTAGACGGCTGATTGGCTCCAGCGACGACCAAGGCCCAGGCGGATCGCACGCCAGGCTGATCTCCTATCTCACCTGCGGGGAAAGTGGGGCAAGGTTCTTATCGTCTTTCGAGCCGCCCTGCATCAGTTCAACGATCATCGCAAACAGTTGATTGCGGGTCTCCAGTCTCACCCCGGCCCGAGTGACATAGCGAATGACGATGTCGACCCCGGCTCCCGCCGGCCTGAGATTGACCGAGGGCATGGCGCTGAATTGTGGCGACCCTTCCTCATGGGTCACCCTCTTCCATTCCGCTTCCGCCATTTTCGCGTCCGCTTCGGTCGTCTTTACTGTCGCTTCGTAGATCCCCTTCAGCAGAGGATGAATGCCCGTGCCGGGAGGAACACTCACTTTAATCTCATCCCACATCCATTGGCCTACAGTGGAGAAGTTGAAATATTTGCCGCGGATGGCATAGCCGTTTAGAAACGAAACTCTTCTTCCCGTAGGGTGGCCGTTGGCGGTCCAGTTTCCCGTCTCGAGCAACCAGGTGCGGAACAGGCCGAGCTGTACGACCTCGCCACCGACACCATCGATCTCGACCCAGTCGCGAACCCTGACTCCGTTTGGTCCCATCAGGACAAACCAACCGCAGAAGGCCAGGATGAAATCCTGGAAGACCACGGTCAGTCCTGCAGTCGCCAGGCCGAGGATGGTTGGCATCTGGCGCGGTATACCGAAAATGGTTAGCAGGATCAGCAAGAGGCCGACCAGTTGCGTTCCCAGATTCAAAACTGTTTTCAAGGTCTGCTTCTGGCGAGGATCGTGAACCATCTTCTCCAATGCCAGTTGTAGGGCCCAGCCTGCCAGCATCACCAGGATGCAGATCGCCGCGATCAAAGCCAGAGAACGAAATATCAGATGAACTACGATTTTTTGCTGGATCTCGACTTGCTCTCCCCATCGCCCATAGACGGCGACGAGTTGTTGTTGCGCACCCAGACGATCGTTGAGGATGCTTTGGATGTTCTGCTGAGCGCTGAGCAGCCGGAGCCGCTCGATTCGTTCGGAACTGGATTCTTTAGCGGCTTTATCGGCGGTTCCGGCGAATTCGGTCTTCAGCGTTGTTTGATCGCCTGTGAGCGCGGCCACGTCGGCCTTTGCCAGTTGCTCAGCCTGCGCAATCAATTCTTTCCGGTGGCGGAGAGATCGCCACGTGGATAGCTGTTGTGC
This sequence comes from uncultured Acidobacteriaceae bacterium, assembly GCA_963731405.1. GTDB lineage: Bacteria > Acidobacteriota > Terriglobia > Terriglobales > Acidobacteriaceae > Sulfotelmatobacter. The sequence continues at coordinate 461,569 of CAVSVS010000010.1, forward strand.
AAACGTCGTGTACTGCTCGGCGGAGGCGACAGCAGTTTGCCCATCATTCCCGGAGGCGCTATCCCGGTATTGCTTCATGGCGGCTTGGCGTGCCGTGAGTTCCTGCTGAAGTTTGACTCGCTGGTCTCCGCTTTCGCGGGCGAGGTCTTCAATGGAATCGGCTAGTTCGCTTTGGTCGAGGCCAAGCTGCGCCTTCGCAATCTCCAAATCGCTACCATTGGAAGTTGCACTCGCGGATTTCGTGCTCGCGGCTGCAGTGAGTGAAGCGATCTGAGCCTGGTCGTTCTTGATGGTCTCCTGCAGCTCGTTGATCCTTTGCTGCAGGGCGAGGGCTTTGCCGCTGAGATTTGGTTTTGCCAGGCTTGCCTGCCGCAGAGATTGAGAGAACGCCTGATCCACTTCGTGATCGGCAAGGCGCTCGGCCTCGCGCGCCAGTTCTCGTTCCTCCGCGGACTGCGCTAGGGCCGCCAGTGTTGCCGCGGTCTGCCAGGGCCGTTGATCCACAATTCCGTGTGATACATAGGCTCCCGTCCACTTCCCCTTGCGAGCCTGCAAGAACGGAAGATACGCCATCACCCCGTTCGTCAGGAACGCGCCTGCCAGGGTGATGGCCAGCACAATCAGCAGGACTAGCACGATCACCAGGCGGGGCCGACTCATACGCATACTTTTTGTGAAACCTCTGGTTGACTGTATCGCAAATGAGGAACAAATTCAGGGGTCAGACCGCAGATGGCGGGCCGTGGAACCCTCTCAGTAAGGTTTGTGTGCGATGTTGTCTTTTTCCGTTCGTCAGATTTAATGCAGCACATCGGAACGGCTTGCTATCAGTTTTATTGCATTCTCTGATGGCGTCAGTCCGGTTGCCATGGTTCTTCCGACCGGGGTCAGACATAGTGTGATCCCTGCCGAGCAATCGTCACATCACCAGAAATACTCGGTCTTGCTGAAGGCGGATCACCACACAGGAACGTCTGTCTCTAGAGGAAAGAGCCTTCCATCCGGGAGGTGGAGAAATGAAGCGGAACAGGAAACGTTCGCAGACTCGGGCGAGCTAACCCCTCCCCCGCACGAATGCTAGGCAACCACCTGTACGGCCACTAGCTCCGGGGTGCACTGGGTATTCTGGAGGGACTTGGCGGCGTCCTCGGCCGTGAATTTCCCCATCAGGAGTGCCAGCTTCCGGTTGGTCGTCGTGTGGATGGGAGTCGGATCAACTCGCAGCACGTATTCAGCGGCACGAGTACCGCCTCGGTTCACTTTCACAATAAATTTGATGTTCTTCATATTTGTATCCTTAGCCGAGAAGCTCTGGGGAGACGTGAGCAAAGCGACGGTTCATTTCTTTGAAATCGAATACACGGCGGCCGTAAAGGGCTTGCCACATTCCATACAACTTGCCCTTAATCGAGGCGTGATCAATCCGCATGATGGGCACATCCTTTGCGGTCCTAATCCGGCGGACTGTGGTCTCAGCTTGCGCATCCTCCGAAGCAGCAGGATCGTGAACAGCACGATCAACAGACCGAAGGCAATGCTGGCTGCATTCATAACCGCGACCCTTCTTGGCGAGTTCCGCGTCTCGCGAGTAGAAGCGTTCCGATGTCGAACGATTCGGACTTTTGGCTCGCTGAAAAGCCTAAGGTGGAAGAACTTCAGATGGACTGGCTTAGGTCAGAGGACCTGAAAGAGGAGAAGGAGCGTAACCGCCTCTGCAGTCATTATAGCAGTGGTGCGTCCTATGGCGCTTTGTCGTTGCCAAGCGGCGTTCAGGACGGGTCAATGCATTATGAAAGAGCGCCCCGCTTCAGAAGGTCGAAGCCGGATGAGGCGCCGCCTCCGCTGCGCTGCGCTGTGCAGGGCTTCGCTCCGCTACGGCGGCGCTCGAGAGTAACTGCCGTAGTGTGCCCGGTGGGAAAGGACTACAGAAGAGCCTAGTCAAATTAGCTGGAGAATGGCATTTTGCCTTGAGGGAAAGCCAAGCGTTGGCACGAAAGCTTTCCCCCCAAGGAGGCAACTCAAATGAGTCACGACGTCAAATATATCGGAATGGACGTGCACAAGGAAGCGATTGTGATCGCGGTCCTGAATGAGAGCGGGAAACTGGTGATGGAGTCGGTCATCGAAACCAAAGCCAGCAGCATTCTGCAGTTTCTCCACGGTCTACGGGGCGAGCTGCATGTGACCTGGGAAGAAGGCACCTGGGCGGCCTGGCTATATGATCTGCTGCAGCCGCAGGTGCAGCACATTGTGGTGTGCAATCCGCGGCGCAATGCCTTATTAAAGGAGGGCAGCAAGAGCGACAAGGTGGATGCGCAGAAGCTGGCCGACTTGTTACGCACCGGCATGCTGCGAGCGGTCTACCACGGGGAAAATGGACTACGGACACTACGCGAGTTGGGGCGCAGTTATCAGACCATCGGCAAAGATTTGACGAGGGTGATGAATCGACTGAAGGCGCTGTATCGCGGTTGGGGCATTCCCTGTGCTGGCACCCAGGTCTATGCTGCGCGCTGTCGCGAGGAATGGTTAAACAAGATTCCGCAAGCCGGCTTGCGCCGCCGCGCGGAGCTGCTCTATCAACAGCTGGACGGATTGCAGGCCTTGCGGCGCGAGGTGCGACCCGAGTTTTTGGCCGAGAGCCGGAAACATAAAGCCGCGAAACTGCTGCGCCAGATTCCCTGCATCGGTCCGATTCGAGCCGCCCGTTTGATCGGGCTGATGCAAACCCCGCACCGGTTCCGCAGCAAGCGGCAACTATGGACCTACAGCGGCCTGGGCATTGAGACGCACGACAGTGCGCAATACCGCTTTGTCCGTGGACAACTGCAACTCTCTAAGAAACCTCAGCAGGTTCGTGGTCTGAATCGAAATCACAACCATGAGATGAAAGAGATCTTCAAGAGTGCGGCCACCCGGGCCAGCTGTGGCAGGGGACCGTTCCACGATTTCTACGAGGCTTTGCTGGCCAAGGGCATGAAGCCGGAGATGGCGCGTCTGACCCTGGCGCGCAAGATCGCGGCCATTACGTTAACACTTTGGAAAAAGGAGGAAGGTTTCGACGTCGAACAACTGAAGACGCAAGCAGCTTGAGCATCGAATAGAACCCAGGTGATCTCCCAAGGTTTTCATGCCTCGGTGGTAGCCCATCGGTTCTTGCGATGCTCCGGTTCGAGGGAGAGTATCCATTCGCTCATTCAGGCACTCTGTGTGCGGTAGTCCAGCACCGAGTCTCCGGCTCAATCCTATGCCCTCTCGGATAACCGAAAAAAGCTGTAGGCCTCGAGCCTCACATAGGATCATGGTTGGCACTTAAGCCAACGTTTAGCTTGCGTAGCTTCGTAACCGAATGGCGTCGAGTACCACAGCGTCATGAAACCGTCGAGTGGAGACAAGCAACTGGGGTTGGCATCACCGCGGGGAACTGCGGCGAGCCAAAGCGACCAAACCAATAACCCCTCTAAGAATGAGGTGAGCAATGAGGTGGGGCTGGATGTAAGTCACTACGCCCGCATCTCTCAGAGGGGCAGGGAGAATCTTTTTTCCTTGACATCCCCTTTCATAGGATGAGCGATATGGCGATGTTTCAACATCTAGGGATTTCCCTAGTTGGCAAGGTGCCGAGCATCGCCTTTGAATAGTTACTGCGAACTTCGGAGCGACCTCGATGAAGAAGCACTTTGGTTTCTTGGGTCTCTTGGGCCTCGTGCTCATGTCTTCCCTAAGTAGCGCTCAAAACAGCTGCCCGGAAGGATTTCGTTATGCAGGAACTCTATCGGGGTCGGATGCGGAGGAGTTTAATAAGACGGTCTTTCTCAAACTCCCCGAGTATGCAACGCTCGATGAATCCTATCAACAAACCGAAGTCCGAGCTACGAACGCAAAACGCAAAACCAAATCGAATCTAAGCCCGCAAGACATACCAAAAGGCATTCACATCAGCCCATACGGGTCGAGTGATCTCGATAAGGTCTGGGCTGTTAGCGAGCCGCAGCTAATCAAACCAGACAATCAGGGGGCGTCCACTCGATATGCCTTTGGGATGCGCCTTTTCTGTTCGGTGCCAAGTTCCCCGTATACGCAATCAGAAGGAACCTGCCAGGTAGGGGTGCAGGTCTGCTATAAGCCAAAGTCAAGGGATTGAGAGCCGCTCAGCGCGATTATTGTTGTAAGCAGGCCATCTCGCTCAAATTTCGACTTCTTTCGATTCACTTCACATCTTGAAGCTTTGTAGATATATCGCCCGACTCCAGCTTGAGCATCGAGAGCTGCGACTTTCTCACGCGGCAATTGCGCCGCCGCCGTTTTCATCTGCTGAGTAGGTCCTTTACGCTTCTCAGCAACGTGTCAGAGGGAGCGAGATCTCGTAGCGCCGCGATCTCGGATAATGCTTTGTCAATTCCCGCATAGCCACAACGATGCATCCATGCTGCAATCAGGATCGGGGACCGGTTCATGCCTTCAAGGCAGTGCACCAGCAAGTTTCCCCGGCGGACGCCGATCGCCATCGCGTACAGGATGTCCTCGAACTTTTGCGCAGAGATCGGGCGCGCGTCTGGAATTGGAATGTGGATGTAGGTGATTTTCGAAGCTCGGTGAACGGCCTGTTGCCGGCAGAGAGAAACGACGGTTGTGATGCGCTGTGGATTGGAACGCGCAAGTTGCTCTGCGTCTTTGAGGCTGCCGAGAAAGAGCCGTTCCCAAATCTTGGTCACTTGTCTCCTGGGTGACTCAATCCACGTTTACGCTCAGAAGCTCTAAACCGAGTCGAGGAGTGCCTGCCTACACGACGGCGGCCGGCATCCGGTCTACTGACCGCTTCGCTTGAGGCAGTACGATCAGGGTCACGCCAATGACTGCGAAGATAGCCACGCCGATCAGTTCCGAGCGCGCAATCAATTTTAGAGAAAGTTGCACGGCCATCAGCGACGCATGGGCCAAGCTCGACCAAGCCGCGAAGGCGATCAGGCTGCGATGTTCCGAGGGATTCCGGGAAGCCAGCAGCAGGAAGATGCCGAGCGTGGCGTAGAGGCTCATCATCATCGCCAGCGCGGGGTCTTGCCTGGCCATCAAGATCAGGGGATAGACGGCAGCCGTAAACAGCAATCCCACCAATACCAACACTGTCTTCAGCACTCGTTCGCGGCGCATGGCAGGCCTCCTCATCTACTTCAGCTACTAACTGCAAGCATAAAACAGCAGGCAGGGAGGGAGGCGCAAGATTGAGAAAGTTTTGCGCACGGACCGCCGTTGACCTGCACGAAGGTTTTCCCATTCGAGCGCGGGGCGTGTATGCTGGACGCGGACTTTTCCCAGTCTTAAATCGATTCACTATGAATGGCAAACCCGCGAGGCTGCTGCTGCGAACTATGGAGGCATCATGACGTTGCGCGATGGGCATTACATTCCTACAGCTTTAATAGTGGTGAGCTTTCTTTTGTCCGTAACTTCAGCGAGCGCGCAGAAGGTCGTGGTGGATGCCGATCCTGCGCATGTGGCGAACACTTTCAGTCCGGTTCGTGCGCTGGGGGCGTCGATTGACCGGCTACGCACGGGCAGCCCCGACCACTTGCTGAAAGATCCGCTGCTGAAAGAAATTCTTGGCGCGGGCTGGCAGACGGTGAGCTATCGCCAGAATACGGAGTTGATGGTGGAGGCGTGGCATTGGAATCCGGCAGGGAAGTGGAGCAACGCCGAGAAGCAGGAAGGATACTTTGTTGGGAGCGCCGAGCCTGGCGCGGAAATTCATAATTCGTGGGCGTATCCGCTGCCGCATCGCGGCTTCAGTCGCGGCGACGGCAATGGATGGTCGCGGCTCACGGATGGCGATCCGACGTCGTATTGGAAGAGCAATCCTTATCTGACGAAGGCTTTCACCGGAGAAGACGACTCGCTGCATCCGCAGTGGGTGATGATCGATCTGGGCACGAAGATCGACTTGAATGCGATTCGCATTGCGTGGGCCGAACCTTATGCGAAGCGTTATTCGGTCCAGTTCTGGACGGGCGAGCTTGAGCCTTTTTACGACGGTACGACCAAGGGCACATGGCAGACGTATCCGCTCGGAAACATTACCGACGGCAAAGGCGGGACGGTTACGTTGAAGCTGGTTTCGTGGATGATTCCGGTGCGCTACATCCGCATCTGGATGACGGAATCGTCGAACACCTGCGACTCGCACGGTTCGGCCGACAAGCGCAATTGCGTGGGATATGCGATTAATGAACTCTATGCCGGAGCGCTCTCGGCGGACGGAACGTTCAACGACTACGTCACGCATTTTCCCAGCCGGGATCAGACCATCACGTGGCCGTCATCGGTCGATCCGTGGACCGCGTCTACCGATCTGGACGAGTCGCGCGGCGATCAGGTGGGATTTGATTTCTTTTTCAATAGCGGCGTCACGCGCGGGCTGCCGACGATGGTGCCGATTGCGATGCTGTACGCCACGCCCGAGGATGCTGCGAACGAGATTGCTTATCTCTACAAGCGGCACTATCCGATTTCGTGGATTGAGATGGGCGAAGAGGCTGACGGGCAGCACATGCTGCCGGAAGATTACGGTGCGCTATACGTGCAGTTCGCGACCGCGATTCACAAGCTTGTGCCGGAGGCAAAGCTTGGCGGCCCGCCATTCGAGGGAACGTTCGGCGACGTCGAGGTTTGGCCCGATGCAAACGGAAAAGTTTCCTGGCTGGGGCGCTTTGTGGATTATCTGAAGGCGCACGGGCGACTCAACGACTTCACTTTCTTCTCGTTCGAGCATTATCCGTATCAGGACCGGCCTTCGTATTCGTGGGCCGATCTGTATCCCGAGCCGGGATACGTGAGCCACGTCGTGCAAGTCTGGAAAGACAACGGGCTGCCGCCGAATATTCCGTTCTTCATGACCGAAGGGAACATTGGAGGCGGGGCGCCTCCGTCGACCGTGAAAAGCGGGCTGTGGCTGGCGGACTATGTCGGCACGATGATGAGTGAGGGAGCCGGCGGAACCTACTATTTCCATTACATGCCGTATCCAGGAGGCGGCAGCGGCTTCGGAAATTTTCTGATGATCGATGCGAACTATAACGTGGTGGGATATCCGCCACAGTACCTGGCAGCGCAGGTCATCAGCAAAGAATGGGTGCAGCCGATCGATGCGCCGCACAAGCAGTTTAAAGCGTCGAGCGACGTGAATGATGCGGCGGGAAATGTGATGGTAACGGCTTATGCTTTGGAGCGGCCCGACGGGAAATGGTCGGTGATGCTGGTGAATCGCGACCAGTCGAACGATCATGCGGTGAAAATTTCTTTCGCCAACGCAGCCGGTAAGCACGAGCGTCATTTCTCGGGCCAGCTGGATCGCATCACCTTCGGCTCCGACGAATATCAGTGGCATCGGGAAGGAGCCGGCGGACACGCGGACCCGGACGGTCCGCCCGCGAAGTCAACGGTGCAGGGAAGTGCGGATGCGTTGTACCAGCTGCCCAAGGCGTCGATCACGGTGTTGCGTGGGCAGATCTCAGAATGATCCAGGCTTCGAGTTCCGAGTCAGAGCTTCATGTGGAGATACTGACGAAGGAAGAAGTATTCGTTCTCAGGATGGTCATCCTGCAGGGGCGGAGCTTGGGGCGCGCCTGAGGTTAGCTGGTCGAGCGACAACTCGCGTTTGAGGATGATGGAAAACTGCTGCGCGGCGGTGGTTGCCGGTCCCCACTCGATCAAGTCCTGCACTGCACGTTCCGGCATTCTCGCTGCCAATTCGTCCGCGGTGCGTTGGACGAGAGGGCGATCGCTGGCGAGGAAGTGGAAGCCGCGATTGTCGAGCGAGTGAAAAACCCTCACGTAGGGAAACGACTGCTGTAGAGCGCGAGCGACCGAAGCTTGCACCACAGCGTCTCCAGTTGGCAGCCACTGTTGCAGGATTCCGCCCGGCAGCAGCCGGCGCCGGATCGCTGCATAAAATTCCGTGGAATACAGCAGGCTCGTCCCCGCGGCCTGCACCGGAGGCGGAGGATCGAGCGTGACGATGTCATATTGTTCGTCGGTGCGTTCCAGGTAGCGGCGACCGTCGTCGATCACCACGTGGGAGAGTGGAGATTGCAGGAGTTGCGATGCGTCGGAATGAAAGTAGCTGAACAATCGTGGGACGCTCGGCACCAGTTCCACCGCAGTGGTGGAAATATTCCACGACATGAGGGAGCGATAGGTTGTGCCCATGCCAAAACATACAACCAGAGCCTTGGACGGCGAGCGGTCGAGAAACGCCAAAGGCAAGTGCGCCATCAGTTTGGTCATGGGAGTCAGAAAAGTAATTCCGACGCCATTCACGACCAGACGCTTTTGCATGCCTGCTCCGCTGGCGACCACGGTTGCGGTGCTGTCGCGAAGCACTTCATGGCTGGCAAATGCTTCCTCGTAATATCCCTTGACGGTGAAGGCCAGCAGCAGCGCGCCTGCGGTGAAGGCGTAGCAGACGTAGCGCAAGAAGGGCCGCAATTCTGATTGCTGGGATCCCACCGACCACCTCGGATTCACGCCGATCACGAGCCAGGGAGCCGCAAAGACGAGCAACACCCAACGTTCGCTCATCAACGGCAGAAGCATAAAGCCAGCGACGATCGGACCGAGGATGCAGCCCACGACGTTGACGGCATACGCGCGTCCGGCGTGGTCCGGGTCGCCGCCTGACCAGCGATCCACCAGCATTGGAGTCACAAATCCCAACAGGCTGGAAAACAGAGCGATTCCTAAAATCAATCGCACAAGGTTCAGTAGTTGATAGGCGGGCAGGGCGAACTGGGGACTGGCCACGACTAACGGCAGGAGTGTAGCGAGCCCAAGCATTCCCCAAACTACGGCGCTTTCCTTTACGCCCGACCGGCTCCAGTAACGATAGATCTGCGAGCCCACAAACGTGGAAGCCAGGTACACGCCCAGGATCATGGCGAACGCGTAGACGACCGTGCCGAGATAAGGCGTGAACAGGCGAATCCATACGACTTCTGCTCCCATGCTGGTCAATCCCGTCATGAACAGCAGCACAAGGATTCTCTTGCTGTCGTGAGACTGGACGAGCGTGGCGCGATCGGACGATGCACTTGAACTGGGCGAGACGCCAGTTTCATTCTCGACCTTGGAGAGACGGCTCGACAAGATCATGGCCGCAACGAACAGGATGCATTCAGCATCGCGCCGACCTTCAAGGTACCGCGAAAGCCATAGATCTCCACGATCAGAGGAGGCAGGGTCGCACCGACTACTGCACCTAATACATTGGCGAGATAGAGAAAACTGAACGATCGTCGCGTACCCTGGCTAAAGTTTTTCCGGATGGCCCACATCCCGATGGGGATGGTGGCTCCCATGCAGGCACACCAGGGAATCAAGGTGAGGGCGACCCACGCGCCTGAGATCAGGTAGTAGCCTGAGGAAGAGGAGACCGCGCTGTGTCCGAGCAGGCTTCTACCGATCATCAGCTCATAGGGACGACAAGCGCGGAGACGCCAATCGTTAGTTCGGCAAATGCGTACAGGCGCATCGCCAACGTCTGGCTGCGCCCTTGATATTCTCGGATGAGGCGACCGCTCGCCCACGAACCGAGACCCAGTCCGGCCATGAAAATCGACAGCACAATCGAAACCATGGCGCTGGTGACGCCGAACTGCGCCATGGATAATCTCAGCCAGATGACTTCGTAAAGGATGCTGCAAAATCCCGACAGGAAGAAGAAGATAAAGATCCAGCCCACTCAGCCTCCGGAGACCGCCGTCTCAGATTTGGGGGTGCGTTCGAGCGCTTATGTAAGCATACCCGCAAGGAGCGGCGCAATAGATTGCCGGGCACTGGCGAGTGTTAGTTCGCCTTGAACTTCGGAATCCAGCGAGGGACCGAACGGCGGTAGGCGTCATACGATTCGCCGAATTGCCGGTGCAGGGTGGGTTCCTCGTAGAGGACAACAAAAGTGTGAGCGATCAGCAGCATGATCGCCGCGTACTCGGCGAGGTGAGACTTGCGAAAGAGCACGGCCTCTCCCACGATGACAAGCGCCACGCCGATGTACATCGGGTTGCGTACGTAACGGTGCAGGGCGGTAGTGACGAGAAACCGTGTGGGAGCGATGGGTGCGGGAGTGCCGAGACCGCGGACGGCGAATTCCCAGGCGCAGCGGAAGTAGATGGCTGCTCCGATCAGGGTGATGAGCGCACCAACCCACGTGAGAACGCCCGGCTGTGGGCTCGGAAAGCCGCCTATTAGCCAGCGCGGGATCAGGACGGCGACTGTGCCTGGGACGAAGATGGTGAAGAGGATCGTGTTCAGGATGGGAGCGAGGACGCGTGTCATGGGCTTAATCTTCTTTGCTCGGGTCACGTAGTTGCGGACGCATTCGTCTGCTTGCGGTCTGATTTCAAAATCGCCCGGACGAATGCGTCCGGGGCTACATGTTTCTTGCGAAGGGTCGTGTGGATTGCTTCACGCGAGATCCCTCCCTCCGCTTGAAAAACGGCTCTGCTCGGGATGACGTCCTGGAGTGTGAAGGCACACCAAACTAATCACGAATTGCGGAGTCGAAACCGCGCCCAAGACAGCCGGGACAACCTTACTGTAAAATCAAGAGCGACGGAAGAGAGTCGAGTCGCAGCTTCAGAGTCTTCCACGGTGGATCCCAGTCAGGTTCCGGGTTCGTTTCGGAGACATCCCATCCACAGCATCCGCGGAAATTGCGCGGATCGCGCTGCGCAAATATTGCAGAGATCAGGAGACACCTAATATGGCAGTAGGCGCGAAGATTGCAAAAACAGCCGACCGGAAGAAGGTCATGGATACCACCAAGAGCACGGATTGCCCCAAGTGCGGCAAGCCCACGCGCATTGTCAAGCGCGTGAAAGACCGCGAACGCGGCGTCCCGGGCGGGGTTTACATCTCATGCTCGGCGTGTGAGTTCTTCGAGAAGCTGTAGGAAGTTTCGAGTTTCAGGTTCGAGTTCCGGAGACGGAGGATAATTCCTTCGCGCTCCGGTTTTTCTTTTGCGGCCGGCCGACTGGGCGGAGGCGTATTACCGATTGGCGAGGGTCGATATCTCACCAAGACCCAGGAGCTTTGCATCCGCTGTCACCAGTGTCAGTCGAAGCAACTGGGCTGTGGCAGCGAGGAAGCGGTCCGCGGGATCATTGTGGGGTAGGGGTAGCAGACGTGCTGCCAAGGCAATCTCATGGGTCAAAGGCGCTTCGAGCAGCGGAGCTGTCGCTTGCGCAACCCACTTCGTCAGATCAGGCGGCAGTTGAATTCTGCCCTTCGCATTCAAAGTCAAAACTTCCCAAGTGCTGATCGGCGAGAGCCAGAGTTCGTTCTGCGGATTTCTCAGCTCGTGCAAGACTCTCTTCCCCAGCCGCGCAGGATCCTGCAGGCTCCACAGCCAGATATGCGTGTCGAGGAGCAGCTTCAATCGCGAAGAGCCTCCCAGTCGCTCTCTTCGTTGGCTGGGGAAACCACATCCCCAAGGATCTTTATGGAGTCCTTCATGGAACCAATCCAATCCCCGGCCGGTGCTTCCGGTGAAGGGGGGACGACCTCGGCGACCGGTTTTCCAAATCGCGTGACGCGAATTGGCTTCTTCGTCTTCTGCACCTGTTCCAGCAAGGCCAAGCATTTGGCTTTGAACTCGGAGATGGCGATTTCCTTCATGTCCTATTAAGTAGACCATAGTCAATAAATATGGTCAACAAAAATAAGGCACCCGATCCCGGAGGATGCGCAGACTATGAATCAGAGTCGATTCGTCGAAACTAGCCGCTGATCTGGCTTAGGATTGCGCGCGCTTCGGCTGCAGGATCGGCCGCCTCGGTGATAGGCCGTCCGACGACGATGTGGCTGGCTCCCGAGGCGATGGCTTCGGCGGGGGTGACGACGCGGACCTGATCTCCAACATCTCCACCGGCCGGGCGGACGCCTGGGGTTACGACGGCGAACTTGTGGCCAAGTTCCGCGCGTAGGGTTGAGGCTTCGCGCGCCGATGAGACGATGCCCTGGCATCCGTTGGCCAAGGCGATTGTGGCTAGGCGCACGACGCTGTCCTCGACGGTGCCCCGGATGCCGATCTTATCCAGATCGTTCTGGTCCATGCTGGTGAGCACGGTCACGGCGAGGACCATAAGTTCGGGGCGAGACTTGGCTGCCTCCACGGCCGCGCGCAGCATCTTGCCGCTGCCGGAGGCGTGCACGGTCAGCATGCTGACGCCGAGTTTCGCGGCTTCCGCCACGGCCGCACCCACGGTGTTGGGAATGTCGTGATACTTCAGGTCGAGAAACACTTTCCGCCCCGAGGCCACGAGGTCCCGCACGACTTGCGGACCTTCAGCGGTATAGAGCTGCATCCCGACTTTGTAAGTCAGGGCGGAGTCTCCGACGGCGGCCACAATCTTCTGGGCGGCTGCAGCGGTGGAGACATCCAGCGCAACGATGAGCCGCTGGCGCGGATCATCGTTGCCCTGAAAACCGTGGCGCGAACTATCGCTGGGATAGCGCGTGCCCGCATTTGAAATGCTCGGCAAGGATGTGGGCATCCTTGCCAGTGTAGAACGTTTTACGGGAGTTTTTCTACCGGGGGATGGTTATAAGCGATCGTCTGGTAAGCAGCTTTCTGATCGCGGGGGTTGACCAGATCCAGACGCACGCGCTGCAGACCACGATGCTTGAATTGCAGCGCCTGAGCAGCACCGTAAGACAGGTCGATGATGCGGCCTGGAACGATCGGGCCGCGGTCGTTGACCCGGACCACCACGGCTTTTCCATTCCGCAGGTTCGTGACCCGCACGTAGCTTCCCATGGGAAGCGTGAGGTGGGCGGCCGTCATATCGTACATATCGTACGGCTCACCGCTGGCTGTTGGCTTACCCTCAAAAATCTGGCCGTACCAGGACGCTGTCCCAACTTGATACGGCTTCGTCTTGACCGGGCGGACTTCGGGTGTCACTTGAACAGAACTAACTGGAGCCGCTATCGCCTCCGAGATGTTCGGTCCCTGAGCCGCTCCCAGGCCGACGATCAGAAAAGCAATCGTCAATCCTTGAGCTATAAATCTTCGCATTCAGTTCTCCTCGCATACTCAAAAGTGCCTTGGCCTTTGGCTAGTGTTTCGCTGCAGTTTGTAGATGCTATCGGCGTGCCAAACTCGTGTCAATGGGCATCCGGGGGTAGATCGATAACGTCCTAGTTATGGATGTCTTACGTAATGTTCTTTAAATCTAAGCACATGCGGGCAAGACCCTTTGTTTCACGTAAGTTAGATATTTACCAAAAAGTAAATAACTAAAGGCCAGGGGTAAGGTAGAAATTACAACCTCACTGGAATCAATGGCTTACAGCTTATCATTTAGCAACTTACATGGAATCATGTACTTACAGAGGCGGTAGGGCGTGAGCCCGGAAAGATTTTTTTCCTGGGCTGGTTTCCGAAAGTAACTTACGAATGGTGCCGATGTAGGATGCGAGGCGCTGATTCGCGTTACTATCGGAGTCGCCCGAACGGAAGGCCATGCCCGAAAAACCTCCTGTCGTCCTCACCATTGCAGGGTTCGATCCCTCCTCCGGAGCTGGGGTGACGGCTGACATCAAAACCATTGCCGCCCACTCTTGCTACGGGGTCGCCTGCATCACCGCCCTGACCGTGCAGTCAACGGCCGGGGTCAAGCGCGTGGAAATGGTGGATTCGGCTCTTATTGCCGAGAGCCTGGAGGAGCTGGCTGAGGATCTGGATATTTCCGCCGTCCATATTGGCATGCTGGGCTCTGGGAAGGTGGTGAAGGTGGTCGCGGACTTCCTGTCCGGAGCGACGACCAAGGGTTCGTCGAACCGGCCTGGGAAGAGCCGGCTGCCAAATATCGTGTTGGATCCGATCCTCAAGTCGTCCTCGGGAGCGGCGCTGTTGGATGCGGCTGGAACCAAGCTGCTGATCGAGAAACTGATCCCTCTGGCCAGCGTCCTCACGCCGAATGTCGACGAAGCGGGAGTCCTTACCGGCATGCAGGTGAAGGATCTCGAAGAGATGAAAGCTGCTTCCGCGAAGCTGCACGAGATGGGAGCCGCCGCCCTGGTGATTACCGGAGGCCACCTCGACAAGGCGATCGACCTGCTGAGCTTTATGACCCCGCATGGCATCGAGCAGGAGGTATTCAAGGCGGAGCGGCAGCGATCGAATTCTACTCATGGCACGGGATGCGCGTTCGCGACCGCCATGGCCTGCCACCTGGCCTTGGACCGGGGATTGGCGGAGGCCGCCTTGCTGGCAAAGACTTATGTCACTGCCGCCATCTCGAATGGGCAGCCACTAGGACGCGGAACGGGGCCGGTTCATCATCTTTACCGCATGAGCCAGCAGAAACGGGCGGCAGGTTCAGGGAGCGAGTCGTAAGAAGGTCGCAGGCCGGGACGCGAACGCGCGTTAGAGTTTGGCAGGTTGCAAGGTTTTGCAATCTAGCAGGGAAGATCGCTAGTCGCGGTCGCGATTGGGAGGAGCTTTGAGCAGGATGCCTGCCACGAATGAGGCCGTTGCCCCCAGCAACCATTCCCCACGGTAGAACTGGATCGCTTGCCACTCGACAAGGTTTCTTGCCGTCAATAGGCCCACCAGCAAGGCGCCCGCAATGCATCCCACGCCGATCACGAAGGCGATCAGAGAAGCCGCGGAGAGGCCCGTCCAACTCTTGATTTCGTGGAAGTGGAGATAGCGTAGCCAGGACGGGAACGGAATCTTGCTCCAGGAAAACTCGGCCACGAGGGACTGAGCCCGGGCGACACCGTGTTGCCAGAGTCCGGCCATGGCAGCAGCGTCGCTTCGGGACGGCTGGCTGATGGCTTCCGGACGGCGACCGCCGCAGCTGTGGCAGAAGCGCGAACCCAGCAGGAACTCGGTGCCGCAACGGGCGCACGTCTCGGCCATCGTAGGGATCGCTTCCCGGACGACGATGTCGCTCGCGAGCGCGGGGGTTGGTGGCCGCCAAAATTCCTGCTGCGTGTCTTGAATGACTTCTGACATAAGTGCGTCCTACAGTGAAAGCCTTATTACTAATATGGCATTCCGACCGCCAAAGCCATGTAGAAACTAAGTGTCGTGGCAACAAATACTTACATTTTTCTCAAACATATAACAAGGTGAAAAAGAGGCAATAATTACGCGCGCCAGCGAGTAAAGATCGCCCGGTTACGAAAGCTGCTGGCCTCGCAGCGTTTCACGGACTCGGCGTTACCAGCTCCGATTCCGGTTTTCGCTCGGGCAAATTATAGGGCCAACTAGCGGGAATACTGTTAGCGTAAACGGCACATCGAAGCTGTAGTTAGTACCTGCCGTCAGAGCGTCCGCTTTACGAATCGGAAAGGCCCGATTTCGTTTAGACTATTTGGCATTCGATCTGTGGGACGCGAAACCAATCTTTCGAACCTTAAGCGGTGCCCCGAGGATGGATTGATCCGGCTGTTCGTATTGCTGGCCTTGTGTCTTCCAGCTTGGAGCCAGTCGAACTCCATTGCGACGGTGGCCCGTGGGGCCCCGCATGATCCCCAGTCGGACGTCGCCTTCGACCATTTCTACAACATGGAATACGACCGGGCGACGCAGGAGTTTGAGAAGATCCTGGAGAAGCGTCCGAACGACCCCTTTGCGGTGAACCATCTGATGAGCGTGGTGCTGATGCACGACCTCTACGACACTGGGGCCATGAATACCGGGGATTATGCCAATGACAGCTTCATTGGACGCACGCCGCGTCCGACAGACCCGAAGATCAAAGACCGGATCAAGGAGCTGGACCGACGGGCGGAGGAACTGGAAGAGCAGGAACTGAAGGCGAATTCCAAGGACGTCAATGCGCTTTACTGCCGAGGGGTCACGCGTGCACAGTTCGCGGTTTATACGGGGCTGGTGGAGCGGGCATGGTTCTCGGCCCTGCGCAATGCGGTCGGAGCCAGGCACGACCATGAGCGTGTGCTGGAACTTGATCCGGACTACCTTGACGCGAAGATGGTGGTGGGAACCCACAACTACGTCGTCGGGCATTTGCCCTGGAGCGTCAAGGTAGCGGCGGCCCTGGCCGGGCTGAGCGGCTCGCCGGAAAAGGGCCTGGCGTATCTTCGCGAAGTGGCCAAGAGCAATGGGGAAAATTCCGTCGATGCGAAAGTGGTTCTGACCCTGTTTCTGCGCCGCGAGCATCAGTACGACGAAGCTCTGGGATACATGAATGAGATGTCGGGAAAGTATCCCAGGAATTATCTGTTTCTCACGGAGGTTGCAAACTTGCAGCGTGCCGCGGGACGCCTGCCCGAGGCCGAGGCGGTGTATCGCAAAGTCTGGCAGAACGGACGGGAAGGGAAGTACGGTAACCTGCACTACGAACTCGCGGCGTGGGGCTTGGGGGAATTGTTGCGAAGCGAGAAGAATCTCGCCGGAGCGGCGGCTGCGTATGAGTTGGTTAATCAAGCTCCTAACCCAGACCCCGACATCCTGCAAAAAGCCAACCTGGCTGCGGGGCAGATGTACGACCTCATGGACAAACGCGACCTCGCCATGAAGAGCTATCAAATCGTCCTGACGGGCAACGCGAATACGGGCCCCGCTGACTTGGCTCGCCGCTACATCAAGGAAGCCTACCGGGAGTAGGGCCACTTCGAGGACATCGTCAGAGACGATGCGCTAGCACTTCCGTCATAAATCTCAGCATTTGAGGCTCGTCATGCCATTGAGTGAGACGCCCATGATGATGATATGATTAATGCATCAATTGATCAATCAATGGAGCTTGATATGAATCGTCGCGTTGACGCACATATTGCCCGCACACAACTGGGCCAGATTATGGACCGTGCCGTGGAGAACAACGAACGCTTCGTGGTAGAGCGGCGCGGTGAACCGGCTGTCGTGATCATGAGTGTGCAGGATTTTATTCGCACTGCCGCGCCGCCGCCCGACTGGCTTCAAAAAGCCTGGAACGGGGCCAAGAAGAGAGGCTTGAACAAGCTGTCGGCCGGCGACATCGATGCCGAGATTTCGTCGTACCGGCGCGAGAAGAGAACGTGATCCGTGCCGTGATCGACACGAATGTTCTCGTGTCGGCGATGATCTCCTCTGGCGGGAATGATGCGCTGGTAATCATCGCGATTCACCAAGGGCTGCTGGTGCCGTATTTTTCACCCGAGATCCTGGAAGAGTACAAGGATGTGCTGCTTCGTCCACGGTTTGGATTCTCGGCTGAGGACGTGGATGCCTTGATGGGATTGCTTCAACAACGCGCGTCCTTCTCGATCCCCCGTCAGTTCCCCATATCTCACCGGACCCAGGCGACGACAAGTTCATCGCTTGTGCTGTGGCTGCACAGGCTGACTACCTCGTGACTGGCAACAAGCGGCACTTCCTGCAGATGGAGCCCGGCTGGCCCGAGGTGGTCAATGCCGCAGAACTTCTTGAAATCATTACTCTGGCGCTGTGACCCTGCTGTATCCAAAATTGAGCACGGGCCGAATGGAACTTTCGCCTGTCATTTACGTATCATAAAGTGAGGGCAGAGCTATGTACTGCAACTACTGCGGAAAAGTGATTCAGGATGATGCTGCCGTCTGCGCGTATTGCGGGATTCGCGTTGGGGCTACGCTGGCCCGAACCAAGCTGGTGCGTCCGCGGATGGGTCGGAAGATCGCGGGTGTCTGCCTCGGATTTTCGGAGTACTTCGATGTGGACGTCACGCTGGTACGGGTGGTTTGGCTCATTACCGCCATCATGACTTGTGTTGGCTTCATTCCTTACATCATTGCGTGGATCGTGATGCCGGAAGAGCCGCTGTTGCTGCCTGCGCCCCTGGCGGCACAACAGGCGCCAAGTCACTAGAGCCGGCCTCGGACCAGGACCTCAGACTTCGAATCTCCTTCGAGGGCGGAGTGTCGCGACGAGAGTCGCGAGACTCACTTGTGTTCTAATCGCGGGATGGAACGCCTTCCTTCCCAGCGCATCAAGAGTGACGACGCCGAGATCGTTTACTGGATTGTGGGCGACGGTCTGCCGGTTGTGTTGCTCCATCCTTTTCCTGTTCATCATGAATTCTGGCTGCCTGTAGCCGATGTGCTGGCGACGCGCTATCGCGTGGTGATGCCCGACCTGCGCGGGCACGGAGAGTCGGAACTCGGCGAAGGTCCGGCCACCATGGAAAAACATGCGGCCGATATTGCGCGCGTCATGGATGACGCGAACATAGGCCGCGCTCCACTGGTTGGAGTTTCAATCGGCGGGTATGCGCTTTTCGAGTTCTGGCGAAAATATCGCGGCCGCGTGGCCGCGCTCGGACTCTGCAACACCAAGGCGCCTGCAGATGCCCCGGATGCTCGCGGTGGACGACTCCAGGCGGCGAATGATGTTCTCGAGCGAGGCACCGAACCGTTTTTTGAGTCGATGATCCCAAAGGTGCTGGCGAAGACGACGCGCGAGATGCGTCCTGATCTCGTGGATGGCGCGCTCCGCATGATGCGCCAGATGTCGCCAGAAGACGTTGCGCAGGTGCAACGTGGGATGGCCGCGCGGCCCGACTCTATCGAGACTTTGAAGACGATCAACGTTCCCACGCTGCTCGTTACCGGCGACGAAGATCCGATGACTGGAGTGAACGAGGCCGAGTTGATGCGCCGGCACATTTCCGGCAGCCAGATGCAAGTCATTCCGAAGGCAGGACACTATTCTCCGTGGGAGCAGCCGCACGACGCTGCTACGATTCTTCGCCAATTTCTGGATAGCTTGTAGGATCACGGTGAGGGTTGGTCTAGAATCGTGGACACCATGAAAAGACTTGCTGTCGTGCTGGTTTGCAGTGTTCTTCAACTCTGCGTTCACGGGCAGACCGCAGCTGCACGTCCACGCATTACGGGCATCGACCACGTGGCGTTCTATACGACTTCGCCCGACGGAGTGAAGAAGCTCTACGGCGATGTGTTGGGCCTAACGTCGGCAGAACCGGTTGAGCCCGGCGGCACGCTGCGGTACATGGTAGGCACACAGTGGGTCGGGTATAGTCCGGCACCCGATCCCAAGTCGACCGACCGTATGGATCACGTGGCACTGTCAACCGACAACATCGCAGCGATGCGAAAGTATTTGACCGGGCAGGGAATCAAGGTGCCTCAGATTCAGGGACGCGGCGATCATAGCCTGTTCTTTGTCCTGGATGATCCGGACGGGCACAAGATTGAATTTGTGGAGCGGGGAAAGAGTGACGCCGTCTCGGCTCCGGAGTCCGCGGTTTCGCGCCACATGATTCACGCCGGCTTTCTCGTTTACCATCGCGAGGCCGCGGATCATTTCTATCGCGACATCCTCGGCTTCCGGCCGTATTGGCATGGGGGGATGAAAGATGACGTGACCGAGTGGTTTGCCCTGCAGGTTCCCGATGGAACTGATTGGATCGAGTACATGCTCAATCAGCCGGAGCATGCGACTCTGCAGCTGACCGGCGTGATGAACCATATCTCTCTGGGCGTCCCCGAGATCAAGAAGGCGCAGGCGATTTTGGAATCACACGGCTGGAAGCCGCACGGCGACGAAAAGGCACAACTGGGCAAAGACGGGAAATGGCAGCTCAATTTGTATGATCCTGACCTGGTGCGGGTGGAATTGATGGATTTCAAGCCGGTGCAGAAGCCGTGTTGCAGCGATTTCACGGGGCCGCATCCGTCGGAGTAGTAGAAACACATTAGTTGTACGTACAATTCAGTAATATGTATATGTACGTAAGCAACAACTGACTCCGCTGACGTACCGGGACGGATGCCAGGCGTCGCCCAGGATGCCCTTTGCGGGGCCAGAAATGCCCTTACAGCGGCGATCTCGACCGGGCCGTGGATTATGTGGTCGAGCGCGGGATTCGCCTTCCTTGAGGCTGCCAGGCCGTTCTACGAATTCTCAACCACTTGCACGTGGACTCAATCACTTCCACGAAGGCTCAATGACTTACGCGGGTATGGACGGATACAGTCCCCTCAGCTGAGACTCTGGGGAGGGCGGATTTGTTAGAATCCTTTCGCCATGATTGATACCTCTCTCGTCGCAGCGCAAACCGTGGTCAGCGCCAAGGGTGACGGAGCTGCCGTTGACGTGAGTGCGGCCGCCAACCGAGTATTTCTTGTCACGCTCGCGATCACGAAGATCATCGAGCAGGAGTCGCTCGATGTCAGCATTTTCGGTTCGCCAGATGGTACGACTTGGGGCGCAAAGTCGATCGCCGCGTTTCCGCAGAAGTTCTACGACGGTGAGTCGCCGCTGCTGCTCGATCTAACGGCCCATGCCGACGTGAAGTTTGTGCGCGCTCATTGGGAATGCGCGCGCTGGGGCCGCGGCACGGAGACGCCGATGTTCGAGTTCGGTGTGACGCTGAAAGAAGTGCCGGCCAACATTCTTAAAGAGGCGACGGCCGAAGCCAAGGCCATGGCTTAACTCCCGCAGCGGCGGACGCCCTCGTCCGCACGGTCTGTTTTGTAAACGATCCCGCGGTTGGACAACCCCGGCACCCGGACGATTGCGTCCGGGGCTACGTGGGCCGTTATATTGATCTTAGGATGAAAAACAGTTCCCAAGTCATTGTGCGTCCGGCGCGGAACGTGCGCGGCAGTGTTCAGTTGCCCGGTGATAAATCCATTTCGCATCGCTATGCGATGCTGGCGGGCATTGCCGAAGGGCCGTCGCGGCTGGAGAATTATTCCACCGGGGCCGACTGCGCCAGCACGCTCGCGTGCATGCGCTCGCTGGGAGTGCCATGGGAGTGCACAGAGGGCGGATTCATTGAAGTGCAGGGACGCGGCTTGTCGCTGGCGGCTCCGGCAAAAGCGCTCGACTGCGGCAACTCCGGTTCCACCATGCGCATGTTGAGCGGGATTGTTGCCGGGCAGAATTTCACCAGCGAGATGATCGGAGACGAGTCGCTGTCGCGGCGTCCGATGGAGCGCGTGATCAAGCCGCTGTCTGCCATGGGCGCGCAGATCAGTTCGCAGCAGGGAAAGCCGCCGCTGCGCATTACAGGTGGGGCACTGAAAGCGATCGACTACACCATGCCCGTGGCCAGCGCACAAGTGAAGTCGTGCTTGCTATTTGCGGGTCTCTTTGCGGAAGGGGAGACGCGCATCGAAGAGACGCTGCGCACCCGCGATCATGGCGAGGTCGCGCTACGCGCGTTCGGTGCCAAGCTCGAACGAAAGAGCGTGGGACAGGGCAATGAAATCCGCATTCGCGGTGGCCAGACGTTGCGAGGGATTGAGGCCCGCATTCCCGGCGATTTGTCGAGCGCGGCATTCTTTCTGTGCGCGGCTGCGCTGTTTCCCGGTTCGCAGCTGGTCGTGCCCAACTTGTTGATGAATCCGACGCGGGCTCGGCTGCTCGACGTTCTCATGCAACTCGGTTTGCACATTTCGGTGACGCAACTCGAAGAGATTCACGGTGAGCTGGTGGGGTCGTTGCAGGTGGAAGGCGCGCGGCTCACGCAGGCGACGATTTCCGGCGCGGACACCGCCGCGCTCATCGACGAGATTCCGGTGCTGGCGGCGATTGCTCCTTTTACCGAGAAGGGTATCGAAGTGCGCGACGCGAAAGAGTTGCGGATTAAAGAATCGGACCGGATTGCTGCCCTGGCGACCAACTTGCGACTCATGGGAGCGCAAGTAGACGAGCGGGAGGACGGGCTGAAGATTCCCGGAGGGCAGACGCTGCACGGGGCCGAACTGGATTCATTCGGGGATCATCGCATTGCCATGGCATTCGCGGTCGCGGCTCTGCGGGCCGAAGGCGAGACGCTGATTCGGGGCGCGGAAGCGGCCGGGATTTCTTATCCGGCATTTTTTCAGACGCTGGAAGAAGTGACGGAACGGTAGGGTTCAGGTTTGTTCGCATCGTCGGTCGGCGACGCCCTTTACATACTCCACGCGAGATCCCTTCGACTTCGCTCAGGGCAGGCTCTTCGCTCCGCCTGAAAAGCGGCTGCGCTCAGGATGACTCCAATTTTTCTATAGTTCTGACAGTAACTCCGTGTGCGGTTACTGGAGTGACCTTTCCCGACTTACCTCGGCATAGAAGAATCTTGCTGTCGAGCAGGGACCGCTCGCCTTGCTCGATGCTTGGGGTTTCATCGTCTACTGGGGGATTCGTTTATGCGTTTAAGGCTGACGCTGTGTGTGGTTTTGGGTCTGCTGTCCGCAGCTCATGCCAGAGAACCGAAGGTCTATCAGACGGGAAAGCTTGTGCAGATGGAATCCGTGCCCTGCGGCACCGGCGAAGTGCGGGGAACAGACTCAGGCAGCAAGCAGATGCAGGAATTGCTTTGTCCGCAATATGTGATGGAGTCTGAGCACGTGACTTACCGCATTCGTCCGCGCAATGAGAAGCATCCGGCGCTTCTGCCAGTGGGCGAATTCGCGCAATTCCGGTCTGCAGAAAGACAAGATACTGTTACGGCTGGAAAATCTGGACAGTAAAGAGCGCGAGTACAGGGTGATCACGATGACGCCGCGCGCGGAAGAAAGCACGGCGGACGCGGCGCCAGTTCACTTGAATCACTTGCAATAACAAGATCGCCTGTCACAAGAGAAAACTGCGCGGAACTTCGGTTCCGCGTTATTTGTTTTGAATCGTTTTCCACGATTACTTTTGGCCTACAGGATTGCTCTGAGTCCGCCACGTTTCGCCGTGTAGCCCGCGCCCAACGCCCAACCTCAACGACTCAGAGGGGCATCCATAGTAGTACCGCTCAAGTCTCCGCTCTCTCCGCGTTGGCACACGGAGAAGTGTGCGACAACTCAATTCTCAGGAGTAAAAAATGAAACGTTGTCTCGGTCTCTTTATAGCGTCCTTGTTCATGGCCGTTCCCATGCTGATGGCGCAGGAACATTCGGATCATGTGGAATTTGGAGCGTTTGCCGATTGGTACCGGATGAGCGATCCCGGCCCTACCAAGAATTTCGTCGGCATTGGAGGTCGCGCGGCCTTTGCCCTTCACCCCAGCGTGCAGATGGAGGCCGATATGGCTTACGACTTTCGGCGCAATTACACCGATACCTTCACGGATGGCGTCACGACGACTCTCGTGCATACAAGTTCCCGAACACTGCACGGATTTTTCGGTCCGAAATTCCAAACAGGCTCGGGGCCGGTTCGCTTTTTCGTCACGGGTAAAGTTGGATTTGATAATTTCAGCATCGACAATCAGAATGCCCCGGCGGGTTTCGTTAACCAGGTTGGGCTGACGAATGGCGCGACGTATTTCGCGCTCTATCCGGGTGGGGGTATTGAAGCTTTTGCTGGCGCGATCGGGGTGCGGGCGGAAGTTGGCGACGACATCTTTTTCAATAACGGCGCTCACAATAACTTGCGGGTGACGTTTGGTCCGCAATTCCGGTTCTAGCACGGCGAAGTCGGAGTAACGGCAGGGTAAAAAGGCCCCACTTCTCGCAAAGCACGCGAGAAATGGGGCACCCGCTGCCGGACAGCTATCAGGCCCGGCCGATCAAATCCATCACTATCTTCTGTGACCCGTATCACAGCGGGGCTCTTCTCCAGCTTCCACACTGAACAGTTACGATTGCGGATTTCTCCGCGCGCAGGTTGTTCAGAGTGGATGCCAGTCCACAACGTTATGTGAATCCGTGGGTCGTCACCGTCGCTGTGATGCTGGCGACGTTCATGGAAGTGCTCGACACCACGGTTGTCAACGTTTCCATCCCGCACATTGCCGGCAATCTCGCCGCAACCAACGAAGAAGGCACGTGGGTCGTTACCTCGTACCTGGTGTCGAACGCCGTCGTGCTGCCGATTTCGGGGTGGCTGGCGAATCACATTGGACGCAAGCGACTGCTACTGACGTGCGTCGCGGGATTCACGGTGACGTCGCTGTGCTGCGGATTGGCAACGTCGCTGACGCAGCTGATTATCTTCCGAATCCTGCAGGGGCTGACGGGCGGCGGATTGCAACCGCTGGCGCAGGCGATTCTGCTGGAAACTTTTCCCAAGGAGCGTCACGGACACGCCATGGCGGCGTTCGGCATCGGCATACTGCTGGCGCCGATTCTTGGGCCGACGCTCGGCGGATGGATCACCGACAACTACAGCTGGCGCTGGATTTTTTATCTGAACCTTCCGGTTGGCGCGTTGTCGCTGTTCCTGATGAACAAGTTTGTGTTCGATCCGCATTACGTGAAACGCGGCAATGGCGCGCGGGTGGATCTTTGGGGGATCGGATTTCTGGCGCTCGGGATCGGGTCGCTGCAGATCGTGCTGGATACGGGACAGCGCAAGGATTGGTTTTCGTCGCAATACATTCAAGTATTCGCGGCGCTGTGTGTGTTTGGTTTGGTCGCGCTGATTGTGCGCGAGTTGATGACCGATCATCCGGTGGTGGATCTGCGCGTGTTGAGGGATCGATCGTTCAGCGCGGGCGTATTTCTGATCAGCATGCTGGGCTTTGTGCTTTACGCGAGCCTGGTGCTGCTGCCTCTTTATTTGCAGACGCTCATGGGATATCCCGCATACAACTCTGGTCTTGCACTGTCACCACGAGGCATTGGGGCGCTGCTTGTTTACGCCGTTGGCGGGACACCTGACGACGAAGACGGATCCGCGGCGACTGCTCGCCGTGGGCATGGTTCTGGGTTCGGTGACCATGTTTGATTTGTCAGGCCTCAATTTGAATGCCGGGTTCTGGGATATTTTCTGGGCGCAGGTGTTGCAGGGAGTGGCGCTCAGTTTTCTTTTCATCCCGCTGATGTCGCTGGCCATGTCGCACATCTCACCGCAGAAGATGGGGAACGCGACCAGCATCTTCAATCTGATGCGGAACATTGGTGGCAGCATCGGCATTGCGCTCATGACGACTTTCCTGGCGCGGCGCGCGCAAGTGCATCAGAACCATCTGGTCGCGAACGTGACGGCGGGCAGCAGCCAGACCGCGAGGTTGCTGCAAGGGATGCGGGCCAATTTTATTGCGCATGGCATCGACGGGGTGACGGCGACCCGCAAGGCTCTGGGCGCGGTCTATGGCTTGGTGCAACAGCACGCGGCCATGCTGGCGTTTGTGGAAGCATTCTTTGTGATGGGGGTAGTGTTTCTGCTGATGCTGCCGTTCCTGCCGCTGCTGCAGTATTCGAAAGCAAAACGGCCGCGGGCAGGTGTGGTCGAGGCTGAGAAGGAGGTTCCTGCTCTAGACGGTTCCGCGGAAGGGGATGAGGAGCAGGTACCGGAGACGTATGACGAGGAGCATCATCTCGTGATGCATTGAGTTGTAGAGGCGTAGCTGGCTACGTCTCTCTGGCCACCTACCGGCCTGCCTCCGCCGGCAAGAGAGGGCCTAAGACTCCGGGGCTGTGATAGAGTATTGCCCACCTACTGGCTGGCTGTGGGGCCGGCTGAATCCACGCAGGTTTCGCTGTCCGAAGGAGTCACCAATGAATACTCTCCGGGATCTGGTAAAGGACCGCAGACTCTATTCCGTTGAAGCTCACCGCACGGTGTTGGAAGCGGCGCGTTTCATGATGGAACACAATATCGGCGCGCTGCCGGTTCTGCGCAACGGAGAACTGGCGGGGATCCTTTCGGAGCGCGACATTATGAACCGCGTGGTCGCGGTGGGACGCACGCCGGGTACGACGGCGGTGTCGGAAGTGATGACCGCGAATCCGAGAGCGGTGGCCGCGGACGAGACCGTCGAAGAGTGCCTGTTCATCATGCGCGAATTTGGATTTCGCCATCTGCCCATTGTGGACGGCAAAGATCTGAAGGGCGTGGTGTCATTGCGCGACGTGCTCATGCACCAGACCGCCGAGATGGAGCGGCAAGCGCGAAAAGCAGCGAGCTAACGGCGGCTTCCGGCTTCCGCTATCCGGCTTCCGAAAACCCAAAGAACAGTCCTATCCGCCGTCCGGGGCTTCTCACCGTGCGCGATTACCGGAAGCCGAACGCCGGAAGCCGGAGGTCGTCTTTCACTGCCGTTTTCGCAGAATTACTTCTCCGGGCTTGGGCGGGAGTTTGAAGGGGAACTCGAACATCTTTCCTTCGAGGGGCACGCGCAGGATGAATTCTTCCTGCTTCTTCCATCCCCCAATCCATTTGCTGTCGGTGCTGAAGAGCACCCAGCCGCTGGTTTCCGGATTGCCTGGTCCCAGTCGTGTGGGCCGCAAGCTGTTTTTGCCGACAAACTCCTGCAGTTCGGCAGAGTCTTTCAGGAAGGCGCGCAAAAAGGCTTCCTTCGTCTCTTTTTTTTCGGGATGTTTTTCTACCTCGTGCGCGGTCTCGCGATCCAATTCGTCGGAATCATTCTGAACCTTTTGGGAGAAGGCGTCTGGATCGAGAGCAGTCTGCACGACCTGGAAATGCTTAACGAACTCAAGAGAAATGTTGTCGGTGGCGACATCGAGTGATCCCTGGCCGCGGTAGCGCACCTCGAGCAGTACGGCGAAGAAGGGCTCGTGGCGGCGATGGACCTTCTCCACTTCCTGCGAGTCGACCGCCAGCGTGACGCCGACATCTTCGTACCACATGCCGTAGTGATACTTGCCATCGTCCGTGCGGGAGAAGGTGCAGCCGGGGTGCGATTCATCCCAGGTCACGCCGGGAATTTTGGCCTTGTCGTTGCGCGGGCTAGCGAGGCCAGCGCGTCCGGTGCAGAGGGTGATCAGAAAGAGCGACAGCGCCAGCCCTGCTGCCTTCCGCCGTACGCCCTGCCGAAGGCCGCGCATAACTTAGTTCTTCGGCGTGTTGACCGTCAGGCTGACCGTGGGATTCACGCTGGTGGTGGTGCCGGTGTTGCTGGAGATGACGCCGTTGGCGTCGACGCCGGTGATGGTGAAGGTGTACGCGTTATTGGGAGTGATTCCGTTGGGAGTCGTGGTGGTGCTGCTGTTGCTGCCGCAAGCGGGCGTCAGGAAAAGCGCACCGCTCATGACAAACAGGGCTACTAATCCCCAGGCCTTGCGGGATTTCTTGCCACCGACCGCGGCACCGATGCCAGCAAAGGCGAACATGGGCATGGTCAGCCACAGAGCGGGGAATTCGCGGGGATGCGCGAGGGCTCCCGTTGTGACTGGGCCGAAAGTGCTGATCGTGACGGTGGAGGTGACGGGAACGCCGTTGACGGGCAGGCTCGTCAATCCGGACGGATAGGAGAACGAACATACGGGAGGAATGGTGACCAGCGGAGTGATGGTCGCGCAGGACAGGGTCACGCCTCCGGTGGGAAATCCGGGGCTGCTGTACCCGTTGATCGGATTGACCTGGACAAGGCCCTGGCCTCCACTGCCCGCGCTCACGCTGCTGGGCGACACCGCTTTTTGCACGGTGATGGTGAATTGCGGCGTGACCGACAGGACGGTCAGGTTCTCCGGTTGGGTTGTCACAACCTGTCCCGTGGAGGCGGCGACGCCGGTGATGGAGATCTGATAGGCGATGGTCGTTGTGTCGCCCTTGGTAGTGATGGTGGCGGAGGCGCTGGCCGGAGGAGTCACGGTTGCCGGACTTATGGTGCAAACCGGAGGATCCGTGGGCGACTGGTTCGATGCCGTGACCTGGCAGGTCAGGTCGACGGTTCCGGTGAATCCAGGATCGGTGGTGACCGAGATGCTGATGGATGAGGTGCCGCCGGGGGCGACCGCATCGGGCGAAAGCGGGGAGGCCGTGAGGGCGAAGTTCTGCGCCGCAACCTGGGAAGGCCAAGCCAGAAGAGCGGCGACGAGACACAAAGCCGCGAGGCCGGCAAGGCGTGTGCGGAAGATGAAACGAGATTTCGACAACTCAGCTGGCGACGACTCGGATTTCAACATGAGCAGGTTTGGGTTCAAGTAGCTTCGATTCCTGGGACAACGCAAAGGCTGCCCGCTCCCGCTGGAAGTACGCGCGGCTCGTTTGAAAAAGTGAACGCACGCGTGCGGGACGGGGAAAATCCGCCTCTCATTTTACCGCAGACATTTCCCGAAGGAGTACGCGACAGGATTCTCCGGAACGGTGGCTGCGGAATCATCCATACTACCATCAAGGTGCGGAGGGTATGCGGGTAGGGTTATGTGGGACAGCCGCCCCTTCGACTTCGGTCAGGGCAGGCTGTCGGCTGTTCTGGTCGAGCGAAGCTCGACTGTTTCTTGGGGCGGCGTTTATCTAGATCTACATCGGGCCTTCGGCCCGAGGACAGCCGATGGCGGCTGTCCCCACATGGGCCTGATGAAGGTGTTGCGGTAATGCGTGAGTTTTAGTTGACGGTGAGTGTGAGATCGACCGCGTGGGTCAAACTCGTGTTCACCGAATCGGTGCCCGTAACGGTGACCGTATAGTTGCCGGCAGGAGTGCATCCGGTACAGCCTCCGCCACCTCCGCCGTTGTTGCTGCTGCCGCCGCAGGCGGGCAGGAAGAACAGAGCAGCCATGATCAGGCCGAGCAGCAGGAAGCCCAGGAGTTTCTTCTTGCGAGTGCCCGGAGCGGCGAAGCGCATCCCGACCAGAGACAATCCAACGACAGGAAGCCACATCGCGTAGTAGATGCCACTTGCGCTGTGGTTCATGGCGGAGGCTCCGGTTGTAGTGTTGACGGTCAGTGTTAGTGCGAGTGAATGAGCAAGTCGGTAGCGGAGCGCCGTTGCCGGCTACGCTGCACGCGAGATTGACGGTGCCGCCGTAGCCGTTGAGATTCGAGACCGTGATTGTGGAGGTCGCGGAGCTACCGGCATTCACGGACGAAGGACTTAGCGGAGTCGCGGAAAGCGCGAAGTCTGGCCGCCGTCGCGGGACTATACGCAGCGATAAACGCGTCCGTGCAGGGGACACTATTTCCAACGTTGTCCACGCAGGTTCCACCACCGTAAGTGCGCATCGGGCGCGCCTGAGTGGTGGGAAACGCATCGGTCGCGCCGTTTCCGGAATCGGTATCGCCTGATCACGTAAATGTTATCGAGGAGTCTACGGCAATGCTGCCCTGAAACTGATCTTCGTCGCCTCCTCCTCCGAGGAAGGTAGAAAACAGCAGTTGACCCTGGCTGAGACTGAGGACACTTACGAAGGCGTCGCTGTTTCCGTCCCCGGTCGTGCGTCGGGTTTACGAAGGGAAAGGACCGCTCGATGACGTGGTTTGACCGGTGATGTAGCGTTAGGTGTTGTCGGCAGAGAGTCCAAGGCCACAGCCAAGGCCAAAATCGGTACCGTCGCCACCGAAGTAAGTGTTATAGGTGGCCGCGGTACCGATACTGTTCAGTTCAGAAGGAACGCGTTTTGTGTGCCGAGGAGAGAAGTCTTGGAAGGAGGTTCCGGGGTACAGGAGGTCAGGCGATTGATGTTCGTGCCCGTGACAAAGGCATTGCCGTTCGCATCGGCAGCAATGCCGAATGCATCGTCAACACCGCTGCCTCCGTAGTAGGTCACGTACTTGTAGCCGGAAAGATTTGCCTTGATCGAGACTACGAAAGCATCGTCGAGCACCGCCGCTCGACGCATTGCAGATGCCGTCTGTACCGCACTGACTTTGAACAACACCGGGAGTCAGGTTTGTCGGGAAGTCGGTGGAAATGGTTTCGCCGGAAATGTAGATGTTGCCGCTGCCGTCGAGAGCGACACCGGTTGCCAAGTCTCCGCTGCTGCCACCAAGGTAGCTGACCAGAAGCGTAGCGCTGTCCGGTCGGAATTCAGTTTGACGATGTAACCGTCATCGTATCCGTTGTGTCCGCTGAGATTGACGACGTTCCGCTGGGTAAGGCATTGAATGCCGCGACCATCCCCCAAATCGTGGAGAAGGTCTCACCAACGACATAAACGTTGTGAGCGCCGTCGACGGCGATCCCCAAGGCCCGAATCACTATCCAGTGCCTGCGATGTAGGTACCCCAATGACGTTGAGCCGTTGAGGTCGAATTTTATCGCGAAGGCGTCATTGTTGCCGCCAGTAGATCCGCCACCTCAAGAAGCGTCTGCCCGGCACGGATGGCGGGAAAAGGTCGTCGGAGTCGGTTGTTCCGGCGACGTAGAACTCCCTGGTTGTCGACCGCAATTCCGCCGGGGAATTCGTCCTGTGCTTCCGCCGAAGATCGAGGTGAAGAGCAGGCTCCGTTGAGGTCGAGCTTCGTGACGAACGAGTCAAAGCCCACCTACGAAGGTGAACTGCCCGGTATGGATGTGGAATCGGTTGCACCGGCTACGTAAGCGTCTCCAGCGACGTCCGACCGCGATGCCGCTGGCATAATCCGCGCCGTCGCCACCGAAATATGTGGAGTAAACGACGTCGGGTCGATCACCAGTTCGCGATTGTGATCATAAGAGCCAAGTTCGAAGGTGATCTGGTTCTTGGCTGTTACTACGAACTTCGCATCCACCAATTCCCGCGCGCCATTTTTCGCTTGATACGCTACGGGCTTGTTCAGTTGCAGGGGACCGGCGCTGGTGGCGAGGACCAGATTCCCCGCGTTGTCGGTGCGCAGGCTGTCCGCACCTTGAAAGCTTAGAGCGATGCGGGAGGCGTCGGCGCCGGGGCTCACGAGGTAGTCAAACTCCAACTGCTGGCCCGCGCCGTGGAATGCCAGATCAACTCCCGGATAAACATTCTTGTAATTCACGCGCCCATAAAGAGGAACGTTCGAGATCCACTTGGAGGGATCTTTGCCCAGGAAATAATTTACTTTGCCCTGTTGCGAATCTTCAGCGACGAGTCGGGCTTGGGGATTGGCGCCGAGCAGGTTCATCTCCACTGGACGCCGTCGTCGGTGCCGTGTGATGAGCCGTCAGGCCGCGGTTCTTCAGCATCGCTCGCACCCCTGCGGCGCCGCTCCGCTTATTCATCATCATGTCGCGCACTTCAGACTCTCGCTTCTTCCCCGGCAGGGTCATGATGGCTTGGTTGGGCTTCAGTCCCAGCTTGTAGCCCTTGCCGCGCGCCACGTATTGAATTTGAGGATCGGCCTGGCCTTCGTTCTTTTCGAATGCCAACGGTAGCGCTGCATACTTCGCTTTCACGCGGTCCTGCGACAGGGGCGCCACCGTCCGGGCGGTCGATGCTGGTCTCGGAGCGACGGTTGTGGCGGATGTCCTGCGGTGGCTGTTCGAAACCGGGGAACCTGATCCTGCGGAAGTGGCGATCACGATTCCGAGGGCGGCGAGTGCGGCTACCGCGACGATCCATCCAACCGGCATGAACTTTTTGGGGGTGAGTTTAGACACGAAGATCCTCCTGAGATGAAAGCTGGAAACACCGATGGGTGAGAATAGACTCGGCCTGCGGGCGAAGCAATTTTATAAGCACGCGCCTTCTGTCCGTAAGTCAGCAAGATGCAAGTTCGTGCAACGTAGCCGCGAGTATGGAGCGGCCAACCTTCATTGTCAATCAATGGCGGATAGCAATTCAGATTCCATCGGCGCGCGGCGGGGACATTCCGTTGAGGGCGGGCGTGGCGTTTTCGGTTGGGAGGCGGCTGTCGGGACGGGGAGGATCATCCTTGGGGCACGGTGACGATCACGCCGGTGCAGGGCTTCGCGCCGCGACGGCGGTAGCTGTGCGGGACGGCGGAGTCGAAATAGATGGCGTCTTCGGCCTCCAATACATATTCATCGCTGCCGATCTTGATGGCGAGCGACCCCTTTAATACGTAGAGAAATTCGATTCCGGCGTGCTGGTGGGGCTTGATTTTCTCGACGGGCAGCTCCTGAAAATCGGCGAGAAAGGCGCTGAGCTTGCGCTCGGTGGCCCGGTAGTCGAGGCATTCGAAGAAGTACTGGACGTCTTGCGCGCCGGGGCGTTCGGGGAAGCGGACGCGCTCGTCCTTGCGGACGACTCCCACGATCCGGCGCTTGCGTTCGTCGGTGAAAAAGTAGTCGAGGCCCACGCCGAAGACCATGGCAATGCGCAAGAGTGTGGGCAGAGTAGGAAACAACTTTCCCCTTTCAAGCTTGGAGAGGAGGGCGGCAGAGAGGCTGGTGTGCTTGCCGAGTTCGACCAGTCCCATGCTCTTGCGGAGGCGCAAGGAACGAAGTTTTTCGCCGATGGAATAACGCCCCAGGCCTTCGGAAATCGTGTCAGGGATGCCTGTCATGATTTCTTGATGATAAAACAAATGTTCGTATTAGTAAATGCGGGAAGAACGCTTTCGTACGAGCGGGGCTCGGCAACGCCTCGACGGGAGATGTTCGGCTTCGTGCGCTTGTGCTTGTGGAGAGAGAGACGTAGCTGAGCTACGTCTCTACGGGATCGGTCGGGATTGCGCTATTTTGGTTTCTTTTTCTTGTTGAACAGGCCCATCACGCTGTCGACGGGATTTTGCTGGTTGGTTGTGTTGCCTTGGGTGTAGCTCTTCAGCAGTCCCTCGGCGATACCTTTCACGTCGGGAGTGAACTTCGGGTCGGAGGTAGTGCCGGTGACTCCGAAGGGGATCTGCGTGCCCGCGACGGCGGCGGTCATCTTGAAGGCGAGTTGATTGGCCGGATTGACCGTGCCGCCCCCGGTGACAACGCCGATCGCAGGCACGGTCAGGTTGATGTTGTCGGCCTTCGTACCCTCAGGCGCGACGCGAACATCGGAACTGAGGTTCTGAATGCTGGTGTCGTTGCCGGTGTTCTTTCCCGAGAGGGCGGAGATAGCGGAGAGTTTCGAGCCCAGGTCAAAGTTGGCGAGCTGGGAATTTTGCAGCTTGATGTTTCCCACCGTAACTAACTTGTCAACTGGGCCGGCCACTGCCATGGTTGTGCTCAGCGTGCCGCCCTTAAGGGATGACTTCGGAGGTAATATGACGCCCAAGGCGGGCAGCATCGCTTCCAGATCGTCGACTGGCATGCCCTGGCCGATGATTTTCATATTGATCGAAGTCACTTTGCCGTGGGCATCATAAGTGCCGGTCAAGTGCGCCACGGCTTTGCCCATGGAGATGTCGCACTGTGGGATGGTGCCGGTCAGCTTCTCCAGATCATGCTGGACGGTGTAGTTGACTTGCACGGGCTTGCTAGCGGGGGATCCCTTCTGAACCACCTGTAAATTCGTGGCTGTGAGCTTGCCACTGGTCTTGGCCTGGCGGCCATTGGAACTCACCGTTCCATCGTAGTCCGCGATGCCGGAGATGCCGGCGGCGGGGTCGAGGAAGCCCGACTGCGCCAGATTCAACTTGCGAATGGTTACTTTAGCCTCGAGTGGAGTCTGGGCGGCATTGTCGGCATTGATGGGTCCGGTTTTGCCCTCGATTTTCAGGCTGCCATTGGCCGGCAGTTCGGCCGTCATCTCGACGGGAAACGAGGAGGTGAACGAGAAGTTTGTTACTTTAATATTAACTTTGTCATATACGTGCGGCTTCTCGGTCGATCCCGCCTGCGTGACCGTGAGGCGTCCGTCTTCCACGTTGAGCTTGGCCACCGACAGGTTAGGATTGCCGCTTGAAGGGGATGCGGTTTTCGGAGCCGACGTATTTTTGCCGCCCAGGCTGGAGAAATTCCACTTCTCGCCGTTCTCGGACTTGACCAGGCTGATCTCCGGCTGCTGCAAGGTCAGTTCGGTGACGTTCAAGGTTTTGGAGAAAATCAGCGGCATCATTTCCACGCCGACCTTCAGCGACTTGGCCTGCACGAAGGGGGATTTACTGAAAGCCGGGTCGTCAGCAATGGAAATGTTGTCGGCCGAGACGCTGCCCGAGAGCAGCGAGAGGGAGAGATTTCCCACCTTGACGGTTCGACCGAGGGCGCCGGTGAGTTCCGATTCCAGCTTGGGGCGGAAGGTGTTCGCGTCGATCAGGAAAGGCAGCGCGATGGCGATCACAATCAGAATACCGAGGATGATGGCGACGATTTTCAGGATGCGTTTCATGATCTGTACCTCCTGCCGGGCCGGCAACGTGCGGTTGGGGTTGCGGAAGAACGAAATGTTAGCGGCAACATCTCTACATCCCGCGAGTGTATCACTGGGGCTCCTGTAATAGCTCGGG
This sequence comes from uncultured Acidobacteriaceae bacterium, assembly GCA_963731405.1. Lineage (GTDB taxonomy): Bacteria > Acidobacteriota > Terriglobia > Terriglobales > Acidobacteriaceae > Sulfotelmatobacter. The sequence continues at coordinate 495,479 of CAVSVS010000010.1, forward strand.
GGAGGGCACGGTTCCAACGTGTTTTTCTGGTCCGGTTTTGCGTTCGGTATCGGCGAGGGCCGCGGCCGCCAGCTCCTTTTTTCGCTTCCTGCTTGCGTCCCAGGTGAAGCAGGACCTGGCCGCGCATGTAGTGCACGTCGGTGCGGGCTGGGTCGAGCTTGCCGGCCGCGTCAATCTCAGCCAGAGCCGCGGAATACTTATCCTGGCGCTGGTAGATTCTGGCCAGCCCGAGATGAGAATTCACGAGACGGGGATTGCGCCGGAGCGCCTCGCGGTAACTCTTTTCGGCGTTGCGATCTTCCTGCATCAGCCAGTAGACGTTTCCCAGTTCGTCGTAGTTCAGAGCGAGATCGGGCTCAATGGCGGCGTCTTGCAGGAACTCGTCACGGGCCTTGGGATAATCCTGCTTCTTCATGTAGGTCAGGCCCATGTTGAAGTGCACAAACGGAAGCTTGGGATCGGCCGCCGCGGCCGCCTGAAATTCCGCGAGAGCGGCGTCGTACCGGTCGAGATTCAGATGAGATTTGCCGACAAAAAGATGGTATTCGGGAGAGCCGTCGCTGAGTTTTATCAGCTGCGCGGAGGCGCGGTCGTCGAGGTCTTTTTGGCCAGCGCGGTGGGCGGCGTTGGAAAGCACGTACAGGTAAGGAAACTTTGCCGATTCCTGGGCCCAGAGCGGCTCGAGAGTAGACGTGGCTTCGGACCAGCGCTCGGAAAAGAAATAACAGAGACCCAGCAGGTAACGGGCCTGGGCGGCGTCTGGCTGATCGCGTAGCACGGATTCAAAGGGCGGGATCGCTTTGGGGAATTCATTCTGGCGGTAGTACGCCAGCCCGATGTTCAAACGAATTCCCGGCACCTGGGGCATGAGGCGCTCGGCCTGATGAAGAGATTCGAGGGCCTTGTTCCATTGCTTCCGGCGCATGTAGACGACGCCGAGATTGGCATAGGCTCCTCCGGACTTGGGATCCAACTGAAGGACGGAGCGGAAAGCGTGCTCGGCTTCGTCCAATTGGCCGTGGGTGAGAGCATCTTGCCCACGCTGAAAAAGCGCTGCGGGATCAGTGGATCCGGCATCTGGAGAGGACTGTGCCGAACGAGGAAGAGCTGTGATCTGCGGCGGGAGCGGACGTCATCTGCGGCGGCGGGATGGCGGCCATCGTCGACACAAGCTGAAACAAAACAAAACTTATCGATGTGATTCGTGCGCTTGACACTGGTATTACTCTCTGCTGTAGTGTCCGCCAGTGTACGCTTTCAATACAAGCGGCAACGAGAACGTGGAAAGCGTAACTGGGACCTCTTTGCGGCGCCCCTGCGTTCCGGCGCAAAGGTTGCGATGGTGACTATTCGTGACGTGGCGAAGGAGAGCGGTTTTTCTTCGACCACGGTGTCGATCGTACTGAACAACGCGCCGCTGGCGCGCTACATTCCCGCGGTCACGAAGAAGCGCATTGAGCGCGCGGCGCAGAAACTCGGATACCGTCCCAACCAGTTCGCCCGCTCGCTGCGCAGCAAGCGCAGCCACACGGTCGGGGTCATGGTATTCGACATGACCGATCCGTATTGCACGCTGGTGTTGCGCGGCATTGAGAACACGCTCTACCAGTCGTCGTACCTGCCGATTCTCACCGATGTGCACAACGAGCGCAGCCGCTTCGAGCGCTATCTGGAGATGCTGCTCGACCGACGAATTGAAGCGCTGATCGTTCTCGCCAACTGGCTGTTTCTGGATATCAATCTGCTCGGCGATCTGGAGAAGAGCAGCGTGCCCACGGCGATGATTGGCTGCGAACTCAAGACGGACTCGATCAGTTCGGTCATCGTCGACAATGAGGTCGGCGGCTACATGGCGATGGAACATTTGCATTCGCTCGGCCATCGTAAGATCGCATTCATTCGCGGACCGAAGGCGCTCACCGACAGTTCTCCGCGCTGGCGCGGCATCAGCAAATGCGCCAAGGAGTGCGGGCTGGAGATCGACTCGCGGCTGATCGTGGAGTTGCCGGAATCGCGCGATCCCATGTCGAGCTTCGAATCGGGTCACAAGCTAACCGAGGAACTCATTCGCCAGAAGCGTCCCTTCACCGCGCTGCTGGCGTTCGATGACATGAGCGCGTTTGGCGCGATCCGGGCCTTGACCAAGGCGGGAGTGCGCGTGCCGGAGCAGTGCTCGGTGATCGGATTCGACGACGTGGCGACTTCGGCGCTTTACACGCCTTCGCTCACTACCGTGCGCCAGCCCATGGAAGCGATGGGGGCCTCCGCCGTTGGCATTGTGGTGGACGGCATCAACGGTGTATTGGAAAAGCGCGATACCTGCGCGACCCACCGCAAAGTCGCTCCCGAACTCGTGACACGCGAGTCGACGCGCAGCTTGCTCTAAGATATCGCCGGGTTTGCATCCTCAAGGCGCATCCGATCAGGCGTCGCAGCCAAAACGGTTTTCTTCTGAAAGTGTGTGACCAGGGTCACACAAAGGCGTTTTTTTCTTGACAGTGGTTGCCCCATAAAAGCACTATTCATACGTTTTAATAACCCGTCTGGGTCTCAAACCAACTCGGGTCCAAGTGTCCGAATAAAAATGATGCCCCGGGCCAGAAGGCCCGGCAACATTGCTAGCCGAACTTGCGCAGGGCAACCCCTGCGCCAACGGGGAGAAGCGTGACCATGAAATCGAATCGAATGCTGTTACAGGTCGTGCTGTTGGTCGTAACGTTCTGCGGAGCCGCATGGGCTCAGAATGGATCGATTACTGGAACGGTGAAGGATCCTTCGGGAGCGGCGCTGTCGGGCGCCACGGTCGTGATCTCCAGTCCTGAGCGCGGAATCAACCGCCAGACGACGACGAACTCTACCGGCGAATACAACGAGTCCGCCTTATCCCCTGGCTCTTACAACATCATTGTGACGGCTACCGGCTTCAAGAAGTATCAGGCCAAGGAAGTGAAACTCGATGTCGGCGAGAAGGCCCGCATCGACGTGACGCTCGAAGTCGGTTCCATCAGCACAGAGGTCGTGGTGCAGGGCGAGTCCGTGGCGCAGGTGGAAACGCAGTCCTCGGAACTCGCGGGCACTGTGAGTGGAAAAGAAATCACCCAGCTCAACTTGAATGGGCGGAATTTTACATCGCTGGTTACGCTGGTTCCGGGCGTGAGCAATCAGACGGGGTCGGATGAGCCGTCGGTCGGCATCAACGGCAGCGTCGCCTTCAGCATGAACGGCGGCCGTACCGAGTACAACGCCTGGGAGCTCGATGGCGGCGACAACATGGACAACGGCAGCAACGGCACGTTGAACGTGTATCCCAGCATCGACGCGATTGCCGAGTTCAAGGTGCTGACTTCGAACTACGGCGCGCAGTATGGTCGTAACGGTTCGGGCACGGTCGAAGTCGAGACCAAGTCCGGGACGAAAGCGTTCCACGGCGACGCCTACGAATTCGTGCGCAACGATGCCTTCAACGCGCAGAATTATTTCAACAATACCGGCTTCGGCGGCACCGGCGTTGTTCCGCCGTACAAGAAGAATGATTTCGGCTACACCATCGGCGGACCGGTTTATATCCCTGGCGTCTACAACAAGGACAAGCAGAAGACGTTCTTCTTCTGGTCGCAGGAGTGGCGGCGTGAGCGCGTGCCGGGGACGTTCAATACGGTGGTGCCGTACAGTGCGGAACGCACGGGTAACTTCAGCGATGTGTGCCCTAGCCCGCAATCGGCTCGTTCGAGATTGTCCGTGAACCCAGCGACGGGGCTGCCTTTTCCGGAGTAATCAGGTTCCGGTCGATCCAGCGGCCGCGCGCATTATTGCCGCTGATCCCGGTGGGAACGTTAGATGTTCCGGGAGCGTCCGCCTACAACACCAACATCACGCTGCCGACGAGTTGGCGGGAAGAACTGATCCGCGTCGATCACAACATTAACGACAAGAACCGCCTCACCTTCCGCTATATTCACGATTCGTGGAACACGGTTGAATCGACTACCATCTGGACCGGATCGTCCTTCCCGACCGTTCAAACGGCATTTAACGGACCGGGCGTGAGCATGGTGGCGCGCTTGACCAGTTCAATTTCTCCCACCCTGCTCAACGAATTTGTCGCCAGCTATACCACCGACCACATCTCGTTCCAAGTCGGTCGGTGCATGGCAGCGTCCTGCCGATCTGTCGAACAATATGGGTTCCATCTTCAACAATGGTTTTGGCGGCAAGTTGCCGGCCATCACGCTCAGCGGCGGAAAATACGATGGAATCTACATGGATCCCGAACGGAATCTGGCCCGAGGGAGCCTACAATTCCAATCCGACCTACACCTATCGCGACAACTTGACCAAGACGGTTGGACGTCACAACCTGCAGTTCGGCGCTTACTTTGTGGCGGGCCAGAAAAATGAGTTGAGCAGCGTACAGGTGAACGGATCGCTTGACGTTTGACACTGGCTCGAGCCTGAGCACCGGCAATGCGTTCGCCGATTTGCTGCTGGGGAACATTTCGAACTATACCCAAGGCAGCAATCAGTTGAAGTTTTATAACCGCTACAAAATTCTCGAACCTTATTTCCAGGATGACTGGCGCGTTACCGATCGCCTCACTTTGAATCTGGGATTGCGGATAAGCTTGGAAGGCACGTATCGCGACCGGTACAAGCACGCTTATAACTGGGATCCTGCGGTGTTTGACCCTGCACAGTCAACCTTGATCTACGATGCAAACGGAGACGCTCCCGCGAACGCCCCTGCGGGCGCCATCCTCACGGGGGCACTGCGGGTGCCTTGGTTACTGATGCAAGCGGCCAAGTCATCGGGAATCCGCTCGATGGACTGGTCCAGTGCGGCGTGAACGGTGTTCCGGTAGGTTGCTCCAAGGGGCACCTGTTCAATCCCGCACCGCGTATTGGTTTCGCATGGGACGTCTTCGGTAACGGTAAGACTGCCCTTCGCGGCGGCTACGGAATGTTCTATGAGCACGCCAACGGAAACGAAGCGAACACGGAGGGTATGGAAGGACAGACCTCACCGCTGTTGCAGACCCAATCTCAGAACAACGTTCCCGGATACCTGAACATTGGAAACACAGCCCTGACGGGATTTGCACCCTCGTTCCCGGCCAGCTTCTATTCGATTCCGAACCAGGTGGTGTGGCCTTACATGCAGCAGTGGCACTTGGATGTGCAGCATGAATTGCCCGACCATACCGTGGTCACGGTCTCGTATGTCGGCAGCAAGGGAACAATGCTCGGCCGTCAACGCGACCTGAACCAGTTGTTCCCGCTGTCTGCATCGGACAATCCGTATCAATCAGGCCAGGCGATCAGTTCGGCGCGACTGTGACAGTCTCACCAAACATCGGCGATCCGAATGTGAGTGGCGTAGTCAACGGGAACACGATCACCGGTCAGGCGGCCATCAATCTACAGACGGCTTGTGCCAACGATCCCAATCCCTATCGGCCGTACTACGGCATTGGCGACTATCACCCGCCTGGAGAATCACGCGTCCTCCATCTACCACGCGCTGCAAATTTCAGGGCGTAAGAGTGTTGGATCTCTGAGCCTGACCGCGGCCTACACTTACAGCCACTCGATTGACGATTCTTCGGATCGTTACGATGGTACATTCGTCAACTCCTACGACCCGTCCATCAACCGCGCCAGTTCCAACTTTGACCAGCGCCACATGCTGAATGTCGGCTGGGTCTACGATCTGCCGTTCTTCAAGAAACCTGGTATGACCCGTACGCTGCTTGGTGGATGGGAGTGGTCCGGAATCTTTGCCTTCTCGACGGGAACACCATTGAATGTCACCAACGGCACGACCTATGGCGACAACGCCGGCGTCGGCAACGGCGTTGGTACGGGCTCTTATCCGGATATAGTTGGAAATCCCCGGGCGAATGTTCCTCCGCCGAGTGCGGTCACATCGAACGCGTACGCCGGGTACTTCTATAATCCAGCCGCGTTTGCCACCCCGACGGGACTCACCTTCGGAGACGTGGGCAGAAACTACCTGCGCAATCCCGACCGGACCAACTTCGACATGGCGGTGTTCAAGCGCTTTGCCATCAAGGAGAGCATGGCCTTCGAGTTCCGTGCCGAAGCCTTCAACATTTTCAACCACACGGAATTCGGTGGGGCTGCTTCGGGAGGCCTGGGAGCCGATGGTTTCCTGGAAATCAACAGCGCCCACCTGGCCCGTGTGCTGCAGTTGGGAGCGAAGTTCATCTTCTAACCGAAGAGGGGTCTCAACAAAAAGCCGGCCTCGAAAGAGGCCGGCTTTGTTTTCTTGCGCGCGCCGCGGCAAAAAGCTAGAAGCTAGAAGCTGTCCTACCCCACCTGCACCGTCTGCCGCGCGCCTACGACCTCCAGCGCGTGCTCCAGATCGGCAATCAGGTCGTCCGCGTTCTCGATTCCTACGGAAAGCCGGATCATCTGTTCCGTGACGCCGATCTTCTGCCGCTCTTCTGGCGCGAGCGTGAGGTGCGAGGTCAGCACCGGGATCGACACGAGCGACTCGACGCCGCCCAAGCTAGGCGCCAGCGTGAACAGGCGTAGAGATTCCGTGAGGCGTCGCGCATCGTCGCCTGTGCCTTCGACTTCAAAGGTCACCATGCCGCCGCCGCCGGCCATCTGCTGGCGGGCCAGCGCGTTCTGCGGATGGCTCTTCAGAAACGGATAGTGTGTGCTCCGCACCTTGGCGTGTTGTGCGAGGAATTCCGCTACCCGCAGGGCATTCTCGTTTTGCCGTTGCACCCGCACTGCCAGCGTCTTCAGGCCGCGCACCAGCACCCATGCGGCATGCGGGTCCATGCAATTTCCGAGTGTGGTTCGGGTGGAGAGAATCTTGGCGATGAGTTCAGCGCGTCCGGCGACAACGCCGCAGATCAGATCAGAATGCCCGGCAAGATATTTCGTTCCGGAGTGCATGATCAGGTCGATGCCGTACTCCGACGGATGCTGGTTGATGGGCGTGCCGAAGGTGCTATCGATCATGCTGAGCAGGCTGTGGTTCCTGGCCAGAGCCGCGGTCGTTTTCAGGTCGACGACACGCAGAGTGGGATTGGTCGGAGACTCGAGATACAGCAGCTTCGTATTCGGCCGGATGGCGCGGGCGTGCTGCTCGTAGTCGGTGGTGTCAACGAAGGTAGTTTCAACGCCCAGCTTTGGCAGCCACTGCGACAGGAACTTGTGGGTGCCGCCATACACATCGCGCTGGGCCACAATGTGGTCGCCGGCCTTGAGCAGCGCCATGATGGTGGTTGTGATCGCGCCCATGCCGGAAGAGAAGGTCAGCGCCGCGTCGACGCCTTCCAGTTCAGCGACCGTCTTTTCCGCGACCGTGTTCGTGGGATTGCCATAGCGCGTGTAATAACTGTCTGAGCCGGTGACGCGGAGTTGCTCTTCATTGTCGGTGACCTCGAAGGTCGAGGTCTGGTAGATCGGGGTCGCCAGTGGGCCGTTCTTTTTCTCGAGATCCGCGGCGCCGCGGGTGGCCTGCGTTTCGGGATGCTCAAACTTGCGCTTCATGGGCACCTCATGGTGGTTCACGGTCGCTCTCAGAGTAATTCCGCCGAGCGCGTGGCGGCAAGCATTCCCGGCATCGGCACCATTTATAATTCCACGTTCATGGACTTGGGACTGAAAAACCGTGTGGCCCTGGTTGCCGCGTCCAGTCAGGGACTTGGCCTCGCCACTGCCGAGGCCTTTGCCGCGGAAGGCTGCCGCGTGGCCATGTGCGCCCGGAATCCGCAGACGCTGCAGGCTGCGGCTGAGAAGATTCGAAAACAGTACGGCGTGGAAGTCTTTGCAGAGACGTTTGACGTTGGCGATCCTGCGGCCGTGACGCGTTTTGTCGCCGCCGTGGCGGCCAAGTTCGGCGGCGTCGACATCTGCGTGACCAACGCTGGAGGCCCGCCGGCTAAGGGATTTCTCGCGGCTACGCTGGAAGAGTGGCAACGCGCGTTGGACCTGAACTTCCTGAGCACGGTGTATTTTGCACGCGAAGTGATCCCTCACATGCAGAAGAAGCATTGGGGTCGCATCATCACCATTACCTCGATCACCACCAAGCAGCCGGTGGCTGATTTGGTGCTGTCGAACGCAGTACGCGCGGCGGTGGTGGGATTGGTCAAGAGTCTCGCGAACGAGTTCGGCAAAGACGGAATTCTGGTGAACAACGTGGGTCCCGGATTCACCGCGACTGATCGGCTGAAAGAGTTGGCCAAGGCCCGGTCGGCTGCATCGGGGAAGCCGGAACAGGAGTTCCTTGATGGCTGGGCTGCGGACGCGCCGCTCAAGCGCCTAGGCGAGCCTCGCGAACTGGCAGAGACGATTGTGTGGCTGGCCTCGGAACGCGCGTCGTACGTCACGGGGCAGACCGTGCTGGTCGATGGTGGGATGTATAAAGGACTGTAGACGGAAGCGGGGAGGACCGGCTTTGAGTCGGTCTGCGTGCAGAGCCAATGATGACGGGCTTTTATTCGCTGAGGGTACAGTCATAAATTCAATTTCATTTTTGGGAGATCCATGCGATCGATTGCTTCAAGAATGTCCGTGATGACTGGGGAAGGCGCGCTCTCGGTCTTTGCCCGTGCGAAGGAACTGGAAGCGGAGGGCCGATCCATCATCCATTTAGAACTCGGTGAGCCCGACTTCCATCCTGGAAAGTCGGTGATCGAATCGGCCGCGAAAGCATTGGCGGATGGCAAGGATCGCTACTGCGCCGTCGCTGGGGTGCCCGCCCTGCGTGAAGAGATTGCTGCTTATCTGGATCGCACACGCAATATCAAGGTGTCTCGCGGCCAACATCGTGCTCGCGCCCGGCTGCAAACTCGCGCTCTTCCTCGGAATGATGGCGCTGCTCGAACCCGGGGACGAAGTCCTCTATCCTGATCCTGGCTTTCCCGGATACGCCTCCATCGCGCTTGGACTAGGCGCGGTTCCCGTGCATTTTGCGCTGTCGGCCCAGAATCATTTTCAGCCTGACCCTGCGGAGATTGCCTCGAAGATTACGCCGCGCACCCGCATGCTGATCACGAATTCGCCAGGCAATCCAACAGGAACGGTCTACACCGACGCAGTGCAGCGGGCGTTGGCGGAATTGGCGGTGAAGCACGACCTTTGGGTGCTCTCTGACGAAATTTATGCGCGCATTAATTACGGCGGCGAATATCTGTCGATGTTGCGCTATCCCGGCATGCACGAGCGGACGCTGATCATCGACGGATTCTCCAAGAGTTTCGCCATGACGGGATGGCGCTTGGGATACACGGTTGCGCCGCCCGAGGTCGTGCCCGCTTTGGTAATGATGGCGGTGAACAGCTACACCTGCGTTGCCGAGTTTACGCAGTACGCGGCCATCGACGCGCTGCGCGATCGGGAGGGCAACACGGAATACATGGTTGGCGAATTCACCCGCCGCCGCGAACAATTCGTGCGTGAACTGAATCGTGTGCCGGGCTTCCGCTGCCTGCCGCCGGAGGGCGCGTTTTACGCCTGGGTAGACATCACCAGCACGGGCATGAGCGCAGAGAATCTGTGCCGTATTCTTCTGGAAGACGCGGGCGTAGCAGCCATTCCAGGAGCAGCGTTTGGTCCAACGGGCAAAGAGTTCATTCGATTCTCATTCGCTTCGTCCATGGAAACTCTGCACGAGGCGGTGGAGAGAATCGTGAAGGTTTCAACCGCCTGGCAGACTACGGCTGTTGCGCGCTGATTGCTATCCGACTACCAATGTCAGGAAGATTGCCTTGAGCAGCGGGAAGTTTGTGGCCTGATAGTTTACTTTGCTTTTGGGTGGCGCAGCGCTTCAGCACTGCGATTTCAGCAGCAATGAATTGCGGGCTTTAGCCCCTGAGGAACTGCATGCGATCTGCAATTCGAGGACTTATTTTCTGCGCTGTTGTCGGCACTTCCGTTTTTTCCATCGCCCAAGCCCGCCCTCTTCCCGGCCCCGACGTGCAGCAAATTTACCAGCGTTTGCTTCCGCAAATTGAAAAGATTCCTGCGTTCGACCACCACGCTCATCCCGGGTATGCCGATGACCCGGACGTCGACGCGATGGCAGCGCCTCCAAACGCGAGCGAAGCGCTGCGCACCCGTGACGATAATCCCGAACTTGCGGTTGCCGCCAAAGCCCTGTTCGGATATCCGTACAACGACCTCTCGCCAGAGCATGCAAAATGGCTGCTCGACAAGAAGACGGAGTTGAAGAAGCAACTCGCGGGACCTGCCTACTTCAATTCGATTCTCGACAAGGTCAACATTGAAACATCCGTGGCGAACCGCGCCATGATGGCCGACTACCTCGATCCCAAACGGTTTGCCTGGGTCTTCTTTGCTGACTCTTTCATGTGGCCGTTCAACAACGAGCACGAGACGGCGCGCAATCCCGACGAAGGCGTCTACATTCCTCTGCAGGAAAAAATGCTGCATCGCTGGATGCAGCAGGAAAATGTCAGCAAGCTTCCCGCGATGTTCGGCGACTATTTGAAATTCATCAGTCAGGTGCTGGAGGACAATTCCAAGCGTGGCGGCATTGCGATGAAGTTTGAAGTCGCCTACTTCCGCCCGACCACTTTCGGAGATCCCACGCGCGCTCAGGCCGAAGCTATCTACCAGCACTACATAGCGGGCGGAGTTCCCGATGAAAAGGATTACCGCACATTTCAGGACTTCATTTTCCGCTATCTCGTTCTGGAAGGCGGCCGCCTGCATCTGCCGGTGCACATTCATACCGCGATCGGAATCGGCGATTATTTCAATCTGTCGCAAAGCAACATCATGAATCTGGAGAGCGTGCTGCGCGACCCGCGCTACTCCTCGACCACATTTCGTGATGATTCACGGCGGATATCCGCTGGAGCGCGAGGCGATCTGGCTGGCTGCGATGAAGAATGTCTACCTCGATTCTTCGTTTGGGGAATTGGCACAGTATCCGTCGGCTTTCAAAGAGACGCTCAAAATGTGGCTGGAAACTTTTCCCGACAAGATCACTTTCGGCACCGACTGTTTCCCTTACAATCAGGTGCTGGGGGCGGAAGAGAGCTACTGGCTGGGCGCAGAGTCGTCTCGCACCGCGCTGGCCGCGGCACTGGCCGAGATGATCTCCGAAAACGAAATCACCGAGGCCCGGGCGCTGCAACTGGCCCACGCCTACCTGCACGACACAGCGGTAAAGCTATACGAAGGACGAGTGCACTGACCTCATGGCAAAAAAGAAACTGAAGACCAAACCGAAGGCGAAGACCTCAACTCGCGCGAAAGCAAAACTCGCGAAGTCTCATTCCCGCGCCAAGCGCGCCGTCACCAAGCACGCCGCCGGCACGGCGGCCCTGCAATATATTCCGTGGCATACAATCCCGCTCGAAGAATTGAACCCGCTGCTGCAGCGCCAGTTTGTGGTCGGGCAGGAGATCATGGTGGCGCGGGTGTTGTTGAAGAAAGGGTGCATCGTCCCGGAGCACAGCCATCACAACGAGCAACTCACCTACATCCTGGATGGCGCGCTGAAGTTTTGGATCGACGGCAAAGAGATCGTGGTGCACGCCGGCGAAGTGCTCTGCATCCCCGCGCACATGCCGCACAAGGCTGAGGCGATGGAAGACACGGTGGACCTCGACGTCTTCACGCCGCCGCGCGCCGATTGGATCAACAAGAGCGACCAGTATCTGCGGGGAGAGAAGTAACTCGGGCCCATGCCTCCTTTGTCCACTTCCGCGCCGAACGTGCGTCAAGCTACGTACCGCTTCCATTGCATTGGCTGCGGAGACTTGAGCGAGATCGCCGGTCAGGATTTTCGCTGCTCGCATTGCGGCGATCTGCTCGAGATTACCTATCCGCAGTGGAAGGAGAAAGGGTGGAATGCGCAGGAACTCAAGGGCAAGTGGCGCGAGCGGCGCCTGTCGCAATCGGCTGTGGATCTCAGCGGGGTCTGGCGATTTCGCGATCTGCTGCCCGCACTCGAGAATGACGATCAGGCAATCACGCTACGCGAAGGCAACACGCCGCTGTATGAACTTCCGCAGTGCGCCCGCATTTCCGGCGTGCCGCGGTTGTTCGCCAAGCATCAGGGACTGAATCCCACGGGCTCGTTCAAAGATGGCGGCATGACGGTGGCTGCCACGTTCGCGCGGCTTGCGGGATTCCGCTGGGTGGCGTGCGCTTCCACAGGAAATACGTCTGCGTCCATGGCCGCCTACGCCGCTCGGGGAGGCATGCGCAGCCTGGTGCTGGTTCCCGACGGCAAGATTTCCTGGAGCAAACTTTCTCAGGCGCTGGACTATGGCGCCGTCACCTGTCAACTGCGCACTGACTTCGACGGATGTTTGCGCTTGTTACAGGAACTGGTTCTGCGCGCTCCGGTTTACCAGCTGAATTCGATTAATCCCTTTCGGCTCGAAGGGCAGAAGACTCTCGCGCTCGAGCTGATGGAGCAACTGGATTGGCAGCCTCCGGATCACATCATCGTGCCCGGCGGCAACCTGGGAAATAGTTCCGCGATTGGCAAAGCGCTCCTGGAAATGCGCGACCTGGGTTTGATTTCGCGGCTGCCCAAGCTGTCGGTGATTCAAGCGGAAGGTGCCAACGCGCTGGTGCGTACTCTGCGCGAGGCGTCTGGAAAGAAACTGGTCAGCGTGCAAGCTGAGACTCGCGCTACCGCCATCCGTATCGGCAACCCAGCATCTTGGAAGAAGGCGGTTCACGTTCTCGAAGCCACGGGTGGAGCTTGCGAGCAGGTGACGGAACTCGAAATAGCGCAGGCGAAAGCGGAGATTGGTGCAGAAGGAATCGGCTGCGAGCCAGCGTCGGCGGTTACGCTGGCTGGGTTGAAGAAGCTGGTGAAACAGAAGTTTGTGAAGCCGGACGAGAGCGTGGTCCTTGTGTTGACGGGAAATCTATTGAAGGATCCGGACTTCACCATGGAATTTCACCGGGGCGATTTGTTCAAAGACGGCGGTAACGGTGAGCTGAACAAGTTGCGTCGACCGCCGATCGTGCTGGATGCCACGCTGGACGCGGTGATTCGCACACTGGAGAAAGCAGAAAAGTAGCGCTACGGTCTTCGCCATGTCTTCCTCGGCTAAGAATTCGAAACGGGCTCGGCTGCGGATCGCTCTTCCCGCCACCTCCGCCAATCTGGGGCCGGCGTTTGATGCTGCTGCGCTTGCGATGGACTTCTATATCAAGCTTGACGCCCGTGCAGCTAACGAGTTCTCGATCAAAGCCACCGGCCGCGACCAGGCCATCTGCGGAAATCTTCAGGAACATCTCATCCTGAACACGTACCGCGAAGTGCTGCAAGCAGCGGGCCGTAAAATCACGCCCTTGGCAATCCGGATCGACAACGATATCCCCATCGGCAAAGGCTGTGGATCCTCTGCGGCTGCGCGATTGGCGGGCATTGCGATGGCTGTACATTTCGGCCGCCTCCGCTGGAGCGATTCACAAGTCGTGGGTGAAGCTTCGCGCCGCGAGCACCATCCTGACAACGCCTCTGCATGCTGGATGGGAGGCCTGACAGTAGCGCGCATGAGTGGGGAGGCTGAGGCTCAAGTGGCGAGCGTCCGGCCGAAAGGGAAGTGGCCGCTGCTGCTGGCGGTGCCGGAGCAAAGCCTGTCGACCGAGGAAGCCCGGCGGGTGCTTCCGTCCGAGTATTCCCGCGCCGATGCGGTCACGAACGTGCAGAATTCCATGCTGCTGCTGGCGGCGTTCATGCAAGGGCGTCCCGACTTCCTGGCTGCCGCTCTCGAGGACCGTATTCACCAGCCGTACCGTGCGGCTCTTTGCCCTTTGCTTCCGTGTCTTCAAGAACTGAAGGGACAGGATGGAGTTCTGGGGGCAGCTCTTAGTGGCGCGGGACCGTCAGTGCTGATGTTTCTCGATCCGCGAGCGCCCCTGCAGAAAGCGCGAAAACTGGTCGCGACCCATCTCTTGCGAAATCGGCTTGCCGCCGAAGTGATTTCTACGTCGATCACGCCCCGTGGCGCACGAATGTCGCTCTCGGCATCCTGAGTCTACAGGCAAGACCTTACCTCGAATGTGCCATTCACCATGTCCGTTATATCGAATATGGTGAACCGTTCCTCCCTTGCGAAACTAATTTCTGCCGCTTGTGTTTTTAAGGACCGGGCAGAGATGGGCGGGTATCCCGGGAATCTGAGGTTCGGCGCGTCCTGGGATGGTCGGCAGGGGTGGCGTGCAATGAAAGCCAAAATGCATTCGATCCTGGCGGGAGACAATCAATTGTCGGGCAACGAGCAAGTTCGCATGGAGATGCAAATCTTCCTGCATGCCCTCAATTCCTACCCGGAGCGTTTCGCCAGAAATCCCAGCATCAGCTTTGAGGAATACTGCGGCGGCCTGGTGCAAAGTGCCAAGACTGAGCCCCGCCCCCGCAGCTAGTTCATTTTCCGCTCGGCCGGCTCGCCGGCGGGACAATCCCATTCATTCTTAAATACACAACCATTTGACCATAGTGGTCATAGCCGTGCCATGCGATGCTAGTGGCTAACCCCATCCGCGAAACCGAGCCCTCGCCGAAGGGACTCTTCACGGTTTCGACAACATTCTTCTCGTTGATGGTCGCGATTGCTTTGTGGACATACGCGAAGGATTCCTTAAGGTAGGTAAGAATGTCAGCCTTCGTCGTAATTGAAGCCGGGCCGGCTTCTTCGTTGATGTCCACCGGGGCCTTCTGTTCCAGAATTGCCGCAGCGATTTCATAATTCACGGCGGCCACGTGCTTGATCTGCTGGGCAAAGGTGCGAACGCCTTTAAACTCTCCGTTCGTGGGAGCGAAATTGAATTTATCTTCCGGCATGGCTTCGGCGGCCGGAACGAACTCGTATTCCATATTGAGCACGGTGTGATCCAACACCATCGTGACGGTGCGCTTTTCCTCCTTATGCTTGGGTACCTGCGCCGCGGCAGCTACTGTCAACACCAGCAAACTGCACACAGCCAATCCCAGACGCTTCCTCATGTTTTCTCCTTGGGCCCTTAATCTCTTACTACCGCCGGAGCCATTTTGAGCTCCGACGCCGTTAACCGATGCCGTCGAATACTGCTCAATCCCACAACCATCGCCAAAGCCGACCATCCTAGCGCAGCCGGTACGCCTTCACGGCTAGCTACCCATCCCCAGAGCGCACTCCCCAGCGCCATTCCTCCTTGTAGCACCAGCAGATACATGGAGAGCGCTCGTGCCCGCATCCACGATGGACACATGGTTTGCGCCACCACGTTGAAGCAGGCCAGAATGCCAATCCATGCCGCTCCCGCCGTAAACAATACCAGACACAGCCATTCAAAAATATGGCTCTGTCCGGCCATAAAGGTCATGGCGGCGAAGACGACGGTTGCGCCTGCCACCAGGCCGTCTACGGAGTAACGCAGCCGTAACCGCGGCAACAGGGCCGCCCCAGCGAGTGCGCCCAGCCCGAAACAGGTCAACAAGAAGCCATAGCCCTGCGCTCCGTGGGGCTGGCAGATGACGGGCAGCAACGCTAAAAGGGAAGTCGCACCCACGCTGAAGGCCCCGGTGCGAATCAGCACCGAGCGAACCTCGGGCGCTCCGCGCACGTAGCGAAAGCCCTCGGCAATCGCGTTGCGGACGCTCTGCCGGGGCAGCGGTTCATGAGCGATTTGTTTCCATTTGCAGAGAAAGTAGATGACGCCGAAGAACGATGCGGCATTCAGCAGAAAGGACCATCCCGATCCCGCCGCCGCAACCACGAGTCCGCCAAGCGCGGGACCGACTGCGCGAGCCACGTTGAATCCGGCAGAGTTCAGCGCAACCGCGGATGCATGCCGTGCGGGGGAAACCACGTCGGGCGTGATCGCCTGCCATGCCGGATCATTCATGACCGCGCCCAGGCCAAGCAGAAACGTGAAGATCAAGCAGCACCCATGGATCGACCGCGTGCAGGAGCGTCAGCACGCCTAGAGCTGCGGACGCGACGACCATCCAGCCTTGTGTGAAGAGCAGAAGCCGCCGACGATCTACCATGTCGGCGAGTGCGCCAGCGGGCAGTACGACGAGGAATACAGGAACTGCGGCTGCGGCCTGGACCAGGCCCACCATCAGCGGAGAGGTCGTGAGCTGCGTCATCAACCAGCCCGCGCCCACGTTCTGCATCCATGTGCCGGTATAGGAGATGACGGCGGCGATCCACAGCGAGCGGAAGATCGGCTCGCCTAAGGGAGCCCATGCTGGATCAGCACGTCGAATGCCGGCCCCTCCTACAGACGGAACTGCGATGTGATCGGCCATTCCCCTTGTCTACTCTGAGTCCTCAGCGGTCAAGATTTGTTCTTAGGACGTTCACGAACGGCCACTCCGAATCCTTCCAGGCTCGAACCATATAAATGAGGAGGCCTGTGAGCAGAATGATCGCCGCATAGCGCACTTCTTTTTGCCAGTTCACCCGGTTAAACAATATGAAGAGAAAGCCTGCGCTCGCCAGTAACGCAGGTAACGGGTACAACCACATGCGAAAGGGCCGGCGCATCTCCGGCCGCCAGATCCTCAACAGAATCACTCCCACGGCCTGCACCAGAAACTGCAGGATCAGCCGAATCACCACCAGCGCGGCGATCGCGTCCTTTAATCGCAGAAAACAGAATGCTGCTGCGACTACTCCTAGCGCTAGCAGGGAAACGTGCGGGAAGCGATGCACCGGATGCACCTTGGCGAAGGCCTTGAAGTAATTGCCGTCCTTGGCCGCCGCGTAGGGCACCCGGGAATAGCCGAGCATCAGCGAAAAGACGGACGCAAACGCGGTCGCTATGACAAGCCCTGTCACGAGGCGTGCCGCCCACGACCCGTAAACCCTCTGCATAAACAAAGACACGACATACAAGCCGGTGTTATTCTGTCCCGCCTGCAGCATTTCCCGCCAGGGCACTACAGCCAGGATGCACAGGTTCATCATTAGATATAGACACGCGACCAGCAGAATGGAAAGCAACAACGCCCGAGGAATATTCTTTTCCGGGTTTTCGATCTCATCGCCGAGAAAGCAGACGTTGTAGTAGCCCCAATAGTCATAGGTCGCGACGAGCATCGCCCCGCCAAGTCCTGTAAAGAATTGTCGAGAAAGTGTAAAGGCGCCCGGAGGAAAGTCGAATGCGCGGGCGGCGTTGAAGTGCGTCAGCCCGGCATAGATAATCCAGCCGATGGTGCCCATGACTCCAAACCACAGGATTTTTGAAAGCCGCCCGATCACGGTGATGCGCCGATAGAGCAGCAGTACTGTGAAGAAGCAGATCACGATGGCGAGGGCCGTACCGGGTGTGACGATCCAACTGACCTGGAGTGGGCCAGCCCACGGGATGTGGAGAGCAGCCTCGTGATGCGCATATACCGTGTCAAGTTCCGGCCAGTAGTAAGCGGCGTATCCCGCCAAGCCGATGCAGCCAGTGGCAATCGAGAGGGGAGCGCTGAACGACACCTGCCAGATAAAGAGGAAGGAAATGAGTCGTCCCCACTTCTGCGGCCCGTAAATCTCACGCAGATAGCGGTACGATCCTCCGGAGGTCGGCAGCGCCGCGCCCAACTCTGCCGACACCAGTCCGTCGCACACGGCCAGCAGGGCGCCCGCCACCCATCCCAGCAGCGCCTGTGGTCCGCCCATGGCGCTCAACACCAGTGGCATGGTGATGAACGGCCCCACGCCAATCATGTCGATCATGTTGAGCGAAGTGGCGGTCCATAGCCCCATCCCGCGGATGAGGGTTGGAGAACCGGCAACGGGTTGCGAAGGAGAGTCCATTTCGTAGAGACGTTGCTGGCAACGTCTTCTCACCACGAAGAAAGACGTAGCACGCTACGTCTCTACGGCTAGTTGTTGCCTTTCGCGCTCAGAAGATTTACGAACAGCCGGACTGCCCCCGGCACGCCGGCTGGCAATTGGCGGAAGAATGCGTAGCCTGCATAAATGTAAACGCCCTTGCCGTACGGCGCCCGCAGCAGGCCGCCCTTCTGGGCGTCTTCGCCGGGATCGTGACAGGACAGCAGCGGCGTGAAGTGGTCGTCCCACTTGTCCATGAAATACAGTCCGCGTTCCTGCACCCATCCATCGAAGTCGTGTTGCGTGATGGTATTGGGAGTGTGAAATACAGAGTCGTTAGGCGCCAAAATCTCGACTGGAGCTTCTTCTACGGAAACCCGCGCCCGGCTCAGATTCGCAGGATACGGAGTGAACTTGCCGCCGTTGAACTCGCCGGTGCTGGCGTTGTACTGCACAACCAGCGTGCCGCCCGCGGAAACGAAATCGAGGAGTTTCTTATTATTCGCGACGACTTCTTTCTGCGTGTCATAAGCGCGAATGCCCAGCACGATCGTTTGATACTTGCCGAGATCCTCGCTGGCGATCTTCTCCGCGGGAATCAGAGTGACGTCCATCCCCACCTGCTTCAACACGGTCGGAATGTCGTCGCCTGCGCCCATGATGTAACCAACTTTGAGATCATGCGGCGCCTGCACGTCGACGATGCTCACGCGCTGCCGCGCCGGCTGATAGTAATAGAAGCTGCCCAGATCTTCGCGCGTGACGAGTGTATATCCCTCGCTATATTTCTCGCCTTCGGATTCGAGCACGGCGCGCACCGTCGTCCGCCCTTCCTTCAAGCCGGTAGTGAGAACCTTGAATTGGAAGTCCCGCTTCTCGCCACGCTTTTTCAATTCGACGTTGAACTGTGCCGGTTCCGAGCGCCAGCCTGCGGGCAACTCCAGCCGCAACACACCCTGGACATTTCGCGTGAGATTGCTCGTCACTCCCACCGCAACTGTTGAAGTCGAGCCATTGTGAGTTGAGATCACCTGTGTCCCCGGTTCCAGCATCACCGAGAATGCGGGCACAATTGCCAGCGGACGCGTGCGCTGCTTTCCAGCATCGTCGACGAACGGTGTCACCACGTCAGTCGTGATCCCGTTCCTCGTCCCCGCGTCACCGGCGCCTGAAGGCGCATATTCAATGCGTGCGCGCAGTGCCGGCGGCGGGAAGGGAAGCGTCGCATATTTTTCATCGTCGATGTGATTGACTGCCTCGGTCTCTGGATCGTCGCGGTGCCAATAGGGCCGCGTGTACTTTGCATCCTTGGGAACGCGCAGGCGGAAATTTGCATGCAGGTCATCTCCTGCTTTCACAATCTCCGGCCTGGTCTTGCCGCTAATTGTGTTCCATCCTGCGGGAACTTCCAACTTGATGTGGTCGATGACCAAGGGAAGCTTGGACCCGTTGTGAAACGTCACGGCTATCAGAAATTCCTGGCCGGGAGAGACGGTGGTCTGCGCGTCTTCTTCTTTCGGCACCGTTTGGTTGGGCCGCACGCTCGGAGTCACATGCGCGGTCAGGGTTACGCCGAGGGCGAGATTCAAGGCCGTCTCGGCGTGTTGTTGTTTGTCGGCAATCCGCGTGAGTACATCGACTTTCGCAGCCGCACTCAAGGAGCTTCCGCGCACCTGGCTGCTCACGTGATTCAGCGCCGTCACGATCTTCATCAATGGTGCTGCCGCAGTCGAGGCATCGTTTCCATTGATCTTGGCCGTAGCATCGGCAACCAACTTCGCAATCTCGGTGAGCTCGGAGCGCAGATCAGGAAGTTTCTTCTCCTCCGCGCCCAGTTGTCTGGCCAATCCCGGCCAAGAGGTGTCGATCCCATCAAAAAAACTCTTTTCGTGTCCATCCTTGCCCAGAGTGGAAGGCAGGACCGAATCGATCAGACGATAAAAGGTAAAGCGGTCTCCCGGATCGATGGTCCAATTCGCGGCTCCTTGTGACATCTGGTGGCGCAGTCCCTGCATCGCGAACTGAACATATCCCATGCCCAATTCCGCGCTCTTTTCTCCCGTATTCAACTTCAATGTCCAGTCCGCGTCGGGACAGGTCATGGCTCCGAATCCGCACACATTTCCGATGTACAGTTTCTTCGCCTGCCAAGGCTGCAGGCCTTCGGCGATCTGCTCGGGAAACCGCTTGGGATCAGCTGCCGCACGGAACGCCTCTTTCGCCAGAATGCTCGAAGCCTGATGATTTCCATGTCCATCCCGGTCGGTACCGGAGAACCGCGGCACCAGCACATCCGGACGGAAGGTACGAATCACGCGAACCAAGTCGGCGAGAGCCGTATCGTGTCCGCCCCACTTGTTAAATGTCTCGTCCGCGCTCTTCGAGAATCCAAAGTCGGCGACACGCGAAAAGCGCTCCTGCACTCCGTAATACTGATCGGACGCGAGCAGTTCCTCGGCACGCAACACGCCCAGCACGTCTGACAGATTGCTACCAATCTTATTCTGGCCGCCCTCGCCGCGATTCAGGGTCATGAGCAGTACGCTCACTCCACGGCCGCGCGACTCCAAGGTCAGCATGCCGCCATCTTCATCGTCCGGATGCGCTACCACCTGCATCAACCTTGCTGTCGTACTCAGCCGCAGCAGTTGCAGTCGTAACGCCGCCATGCCCTGATCTTGTGGGATCTCCGCCGGCACACCCTGGTACAGCAGACCTGGAGGATCTGACTGAACGGCGAGATTCGAAAAAAGATTGTCGGGCGAAGAGTTGGGGGCAGACTTCGTTGGCTGCGTGGATGGCCCGGCCGCGGGATTCTGCGCGCCGCCAAGAAGGGAAAAGATCACGAGAAAGCAAACGATCTTCGCGCCCAAAAAGTACAGGTTCTGAAAAATGAAGGAAGCTCGGCGCCGGGAGGGCCGAAGCAGGCTAAGGGTTCCGGAATGTCTCACCCTACAAGGATGGGGCCTACCCCCACTTTGACGCAAATTCTTTCGCACACGGGCGACATTCTGCCGGTCGCGGCGGGAGCCTGCCCTGAGCTTGCCGAAGGGGCGTCCCGCCCGCGACGCCGCTACACATCACACAGATCTACGGCCTTCCGCAGCGATACCAGCGGATCCCCGGTCGGCACAAACTCGTGCGCAACGTACCCTTGAAAACCTGAGTCAGCGATCGCTCGCATCACACCGTCCCATTGCACTTCCTGTGTGTCATCGAGTTCATGCCGCCCGGGCACTCCGCCGGTATGAAAATGTCCAATCCACTGAATGTTCTTGCGGATCGTATCGATGAGATTCCCTTCCATAATCTGCATGTGGTAGATGTCGTACAGCAGCTTCACTCTCGGTGAATTTACTTCTTGCACCACGCGAACGCCCCACTCCGTGTGGTCGCACATGTAGTCGGGATGATTCACCTTGCTGTTGAGCAGTTCCAGGCAGATCGTCACACCCTGATCTTCTCCGATTTTCTTCACGCGATTCAGGCCCACGATTGTGTTACGTGCGCCCTCTTCATCGGACATGCCCGCGCGATTTCCGGAAAACGTAATGATGTTCGGAACTCCGGCCTTAGCCGCCTTCGGAATATTGGTGCGAAAGGCCTCTTCAATCGCCGCATGGTTCTCCACGCGGTTCATTGCCTTCGCAATGTCTCCGCCACCGCCATATCCCATGGTGCAAATCAGCCCGTAGCGCCGAGGAATCTCATACTCCTCGGGCTTGAGCAGATCGACACCTCGCAGTCCAATCTTGGCCGAATATTCCGCCAGTTGATCGAGAGGAATACCTTTATAGCACCACTGGGAGACCGACTGATGAATACGCCCCTTGCGCGCCACAGCGTCTACGCTCCCCGCAAACGACGGCACTGCTGTCGCCGCCGCACCCACCACAGAGGATTTCAGCAGCTCTCGCCGCGTAAGATTCCACATAGTCAAAGTCTTTTTCTGAGTACTGAGTACTGACTCCTGTCTACTGACTGCTGCCCCCCGCAGACTGCCGCCCTTCCTTCAACAACGTCTGGCAATTGCTTGCAGCGGTCAACACTTCATTGAACGCCGTTTCCTTCCGCAGGCCTTTCAGCAGCGGATCATCCAGCAAAGCCGTATAGGCGCAGTAATTCTGCTGCACCGCTGCCTTTAACAATCGCAGGGCCGGCTCATTTTGTCCGCAGGCGGCCATCAGCGCTCCCACGTGATACCAAGCCTCGGGATCCAGTTCCAGCATAACCGAGGACTCCGTCTCGCGAACAATCTTTGCCATATCCGCAGGACGCTGCGCCGCCGTGCAGGCTTCCATCAAGTCGCGGTGATAGGAAGGGCCCTTTCCCATGTTCTTCACATCCGCCC
Source organism: uncultured Acidobacteriaceae bacterium (assembly GCA_963731405.1). Taxonomy (GTDB): domain Bacteria; phylum Acidobacteriota; class Terriglobia; order Terriglobales; family Acidobacteriaceae; genus Sulfotelmatobacter. The sequence continues at coordinate 517,622 of CAVSVS010000010.1, forward strand.
GCGCTTCCGCCACATTTCCCTCGCCGAGATGTACGTATGGGGTAACCCATGCCGCCCATTCTGAACCCGCATCCAGGTGTACGAAGTCCATCGCGCGATCGGTCTTACCCATCTCCAGGAAAGACCACGCGCACGAGCGGAAGGCGAAATTGCCGGGATCGAGTTGCCGCGCCGTATTGCATTCCTGTGTGGAGCGCTCGAGCATTCCCGCATAGCGCAGCACATAGCTGAGCGCAAAGTGCGCGTCGGCACTCTGCGGACGCCGCTGCACCAGGTCGGTTGCCGCATCGTAGGCGCGTCCCAGTTCCCCGCGTTCCACACGATTTGTAATAAGAAGACTCGCTGCCATTACGCGACTCGGATCGAGGGTGACGGCGCGTTCGTAAGCCGAGTTCGACCGCTGGAACATCGTTTCGCCGCCTCCACCAAACAGCGAATCGAAATAATATCTTTGCCCCAAGGCCTCCCAAGCGGGCGCATAAGTGGGATCAATACCGACTGCCCACTCCAGCATCTTTATGGCTTCCTTGTTAGGACCCGGATCGTGCGGCACAGCGACGCTGCGCAAGTAGAAGTCGTACGCCTGCTGATTTTTGGGCCGCGATGCGGTTGCCTCGACGGCCCCGGCCGCGCCTCCCAGAATCGGCAATAGACCGTGTTGCACCTGTGTGGTCAATGCCTCCTGCAGTCCGATCATGTCGTCGGCTTTTGCGGTGGCGTTGCCTTGCCATAGCAAGCGGTCTGTAGAAACGTCGATCGCCTCCAGGGTCACGGTCAACTTGTCGCCCTGCTTCATGAAGTGACCTTGCAGAAGCCGCCCAACCCGCAGTTCCTGTCCGACCTTTTTTGGATCCATATCGGGCGAAAGGTACTTGCGCGTTACCGAGGAAGGCCGCACTTCGAGGGTGCGTGAGTAGGTCAAGACCCGAGACAATTCATCGGCCAAGGCGAATCGCAGGTAATCTACGTTGACGTCCCCGTTCAGATTCTGCAGAGGCAGCACGGCAATCGCGTTGCGAACCTCGGCGCTAGCCGTTTCCCTGTGCTTGAACCACCACGCACCCACGGCCGACAGAACCGTAATGAGCAGAGCCGCAGTCCCCAGCAGCGCGTATTTCAGCATCCGGGAGCCACCGCCGAACGTTCGCGAAGCCGCCCGCAGCATCGCTGTGCTGCTGGCCGGCTTAATTGTTCCGGACTCGGCCTCCCGCTTCAACATCGCCAGGTCCGACCGCATTTCCGCCGCGCTCTGGTAGCGGTGCTTGCGGTCTTTCTCCATCGCCTTGCCTATGATGCCTTCCAGTTCAATGGGAACCTTGGGATTCAGTTCCCGCGGCGGCATCGGCTTGGAATGCAGCACGGCATCCAGGGTCATCAGCGAGTTATTGCCCGTGAACGGTTTCTTCCCGGTGGCCATTTCATACAGCACGGTGCCGAAGGAAAACAGGTCGCTGCGGGCGTCGATGGTCTCGCTGCGAGCCTGCTCAGGCGACATATACACCGCCGTCCCGGGAATAACTCCTACGGCGGTAAGCGACTGGTCTCCGCCGTCCTCTTCGTTGTGTACGAGTTTGGCCAGGCCGAAGTCGAGCACCTTCACCTGTCCGGTCGGAGTCAGGAAAATGTTGGCGGGCTTGATGTCGCGATGGACGATTCCCTTGGCATGCGATGCCACCAGCGCGTCCGCAACTTGGACGCCTACATCGAGCACTTCCTCCAACACCATCGGGTGGCCCGAAATGTGTTGCTTCAGGCTCTCGCCCTCGAGCTTCTCCATCACGATGAACGGATGCCCGTTGTTGTCTTCAATGCCGTGAATGGTGCAGATATTGGGATGGTTCAGCTGCGACGCGGCGCGCGCCTCGCGGGTAAAACGCTCCATCGACTTGGGGTCGCCGACGAGGTTTTCTGGAATGAACTTCAGGGCGACATGGCGCCCGAGTTTGAGGTCCTCGCCCTCATAGACAACGCCCATACCACCGCCCCCAAGTTTGCCGAGGATGCGGTAATGGGATACTTGCTGGCCGATCATGAGAGCGCGCGACCTTGCTCGGCGGTAATGTTAGGCCCCCAGCCGAATCCGGTCAACTCCCTTATTTCCCGCGGCCTACAGAGCAGGGCGCTGAGGGGAACGAAGTCGCCGCTGGAATGCGCACAGCGGGAAGGAAATGGCCCTTCGGTCCGGAAGGAATGGTGCGAGCGGATCGCATCGAGGGAGAGAGTACGGAGAAGAGCACGACGCGCGGTCGTGCCGCTAACCACGGGGAGCCTGCCCCGACTTTAACCGATGATGGATTCTGACCATCAAAATGCGCTTGGACCCATTCTCGGACTCGCCAGGAGCGATTCCCACTCCTGCCCTCACCCACGTCCTTACGGTCAGATGCCCTACCCGCAGAGACGGTTTCCGCGAATATGATGTAGATAGAGAAATACGCCATCGTTATTGCAGGAGGGATTGCTTCATGACCGCCGCTCCAGGAAAATCTGACTCTCGGCCCAGCGTTGCTGGCGACCGGCAAGAAGCGATCCGGCGTCGCGCCGAGGAAATTTATGTCCGCAACGGAAAAATCCCGGGACGCGATGTGGAGAACTGGGCGCAAGCCGAACAGGAAATTCTGCGCGAATCGGCGCCGCGGCGGAGCGCCATCATCGTGAAAGTCAACGGCGCCGAGTATATCGGCGAGTACGATCCCGCTGCCTCCGAGGGCTATGTGCCTGGCGAGTTCGGGCCCGGAGTCGCCGTGCCAGTGCGCTTTCGCGGCGACAAGATGTTGGTGAAACGCCCAAACGGGAAGATCCTCGAGACCACGATCGTGAATAAGCCCAACTCGTGAAGCTCAGGAAGGTGCTGGTGCACGATTCGCCTGAGCCCATGCGGAGAGGCATCTTGCTATATTGCAAAGGTGCTGAACCTGTTCGTTCTTGCCCCTAAGCGACGTGCCGCCCGAAGCCTTAGCTGGAAACTGCAGCATCTGGGCGCGCTGGGACTTTTTTTCCTTACGATTCTCGACAGCTCTCCGATTCCGACCTTTGGTGCGACGGACATCCTGATCGCAGTTCTGTCTGCCAGTCACCGCAATCCGTGGTATGAGTATGCCGCCACCGCGACGCTGGGTTCAATGATCGGCGCCTATATTACGTTCCGCCTCGCGCACAAGGCCGGAGCGGCATACCTGGATAAGAAATTCAAGAAGGGAAAGGCTTCGAAGCTCCTCAGCATTTTCAAACGATGGGGCACTGGGACGTTGGCGGCCACCGCTGCGATTCCGATCCCTACCCCGACCAGCATGTTTTTCGCAGCTGCGGGCGCCCTCGATTATCCGCTGGGAAAATTTCTTATTGTCGTTACGATTTCAAGAGCGGTACGGTACTCAGCCATCGCTCTGGTAGCAGACCTCTATGGCCGCCGCTTCATCCGCGCCTTGCGCCATCCTGGACAGCATTGGGGATGGCTGGTTGCGATTGCTGCAATCACCGTCGCGCTGATCGTCGGTGGGATCTTGTTCAAGCGCCGGTTGGAGACAGCGTCTGCCTAATGGCTGGCCGGCCGCAGACTGGAGCTTACGCCACACTTTCCGCGATATGATGCGACCCGAACGGGTGTACAATCGCTGCCGATTCGCAAGGAATTGCGTTCAAGCTGTCCTAAGCGGAGATGACGGGGAGGACGAAAATGAACTGGAAAAGCAGATTTGCCCTCGGAGTACTCACTGCTCTCGCCATGATGTTGCTGACTTACGCTCTTCCCAGGGGAGGGGCGATAAATGGCGCCGCACTGGTGCAGTTCCCTCTGACTGTCGGAGTTTGGGCGATCTTCGTACTCCTCTTCGTGAAGCTGAAATAGAAGTTTCTTGTCCCTGGTAAGTGCTGTGCCGGTGGATTGCCAAGGCGTCACTCGATATACAAGCCCGCCGATGCGCCCACCCACTCCATATTTTTGTTGTGGTCGACGCCCATCATGAGGCCGCGGCCCATGCGGATGATGGTCGTTACCGGCGTGAGCTTGTCGAGCCACACATACATCACACGCACCTCAGCTTTTGTTCCGCCAAATGGAGTCGCAATCACGGGTTCGAAGTGCATCCGCTCCTGCAAGATGTAGAAAGGCCGTTTGTCGACCGGGATCTCGGCAATATCTTCCTTGGTCGGCGCAATCACGACCCCGAGCCCTGCAAACGAGTACAAAGGTTTGAGCGCGTAATTGTCCAGGTCCGCGGGAATCTCGTCCAATTGATCCAGAAACCAGGTCTTCGGCACGGAAGCGTGCTTCAGGTAGGGAATCGAAAATTTCGAAATCCTGAAATACCAGTTGGGATGCCCCGCCCACTCCACGTCCAAATCATCGCGCCAGTCGAATGCGAGCTTCACGTTCTTGCGCTCGAGTTCATCGACGATGGCCCGGTTGTAAATCCGTCGAATCGGAACCCGCTTGCCGCCGCGTTCGTAGTAAAGACGCGACCCATCTTTCTTGATGTCCACAATATCGACGGTCTGCACGCCCAGCATCTTCTCGGTCAGGAGGAAATCCGGCAGCGTCTTTTGATGCAGAGGAGCAATCTCCATCAGGATGACATTCTCTGGATCGTGCGAGCCAACAATGGCCCGACGCAATAGTTCGCGATAAGAGGAACCGTCGAGCCCGCTCAGGAAGTATTTGAGACGCCCGGGAGCCGGAAGCCCCGAGCCTGAAGCCTGAAGTCCATACACATCGATGTAGGTGTCAGCCAGAGACGGCTGATACGCGTAGAGGGAAGGGAAGGCCTGTAGTTCGACGAGTTTCGGGTGCAACTCTCCAGTGGCGTCTCGCACCAACCCGAAATCCACCTGCACAAACATGGGATGCGGGGCTTCATTCGGAACTTTGAATTCGGCTGGTACCGCCTCCTCCGACTTCGCGCGATAAGAGGGACTGTCGACCAACTGCCGAATGAGGTCCTGGCCGTCGGAGGCCATTTGATCGACAAGAGACTGGGGGAAGAAGCAGGGCGTTTCGGAGAGCCTGAACTGCACATGCGTGCCGCATGCTTCGTCCATCCGCCGCAAGAATGTCCGGTATTTCTCAGCAGTAAAACTGTCGTTGAATTGCTGCCGCAAGAAAGGAATCATCAGAAGCGCCGATCAGCCACTCAAACCGTACAAGAAATCCGTAGCGCCGGCGTCTAGCCGGCTGTCGGGAGGGCGTCCCGCCCTCGCAGACAAAAGTGAAGAGGTCCTGGAAGCTTTCGAAACCGAGACCGGCGTCTAGAACTCGAAACCAGAAACTCGAAACTTGAAACTCGAAACTTGAAACTTCCCCTACGCCTCCACCAAAAACTTCCCCTCGCGCATGATCTGCACGTCGTCGACCCAGATATTGAATTTTCTTCCGACGACATCAATATGCGTCGTCGAATCCCAGTCCGCGCCCGTGTGCGCACCATATGGGTTCCCAAAGGCAATGTGTACGCCCGGATACTTTTCATCCTGCAGAATCTGCCCAATCACTTCCTTCAAATCAATGTTCGTTCCAATCGCAAACTCGCCCACGCGATCGCTGTTCTCGTCGGTATGCGTGTACTTCCAGAAATCGCTCTCGAGTTCGCGATTTTCCGAGTGTGCCTCGACGAGGCGATTCCCCTTCATGCTTATGGTGAGCGGAGTATCCTTCAAGTCGCCAAACTTCGCGCACAGGTAGTCGCCGACCACTCCATCGATCACAAACGTTCCATTGACTTCACCCGGCGTCGTAAAAATCTCGCCGCCAGGAAGGTTTCCCCACTTCTCGGGAGAGATAATGCCACTGGTCTTCAACCACTTGTAATTCGGATTCAGATCCGCTGTCAGGTCAGTCCCGGCTGCAGTCTTCGCCCGGATCTTCGATGCCTTGCGCACCATCTCGACGACCTTCTGGCTGAGCCGGTCCACGCGCGCAAAGTCGGCCCGCATGCCTTCCAGCATGATCTGCCGGTTGATATTCACCATGTGGGCATGCCGAATCTTTCGCCGGTTCACCACGTCGGTCATCTGAATGCGCGATCGCAGTTCGTGCGTCTGCACTTGCACCGCAAAAATCGAAACCTGGCTGCCTTCCAAATCATCCAGAATCGGTCGCGGCAAATCGGTGAGCGGACGCTCCGCCAACTCCTCCAGCACCCAGGCGTGATATGTCGCGCCGATCTTTTCGAGTTCCCGCGCAATCGCCGCCGCGATCTCAATGGTCGCCTCGTCGGTGATCAGGCAGACCTGTTCGCTAGGCTGAATGCGCAGGCAAACGTTGACCGCGTTGAAAGCTCCCGTGGTGTACTCGGGATCAAAAGGAATGTTAAGGGTACCCCATCCTTCTCGCGCTTTTCGCGAGAGGGTGGGGATTTTGATCTGGCCTGGAAGATGAAGTTGTTCCACAGGAATACTCATTACCCTACTTTTCGTACGGCCGACGGTTCTTCTTCAAGCCCCGCTTCCGTCTCCTCGATGATGTAGTCGACAACTTTCTTCAAATCTCCGGTCTCCTGGAACACGCGCAACTGCCGGTCCGCGCCCGAGCCCTTTTCCAGAATGGTGTGTAGATAATTCAATTCCTCGCGCGAATCCAGTTCGTCGACAACGTCGTCAATGAACTCCAGATATTCTCGCACCAGATCGCGCGCCGGAACTTCCTTCTGCTTCCCAAAATCAATTAGCTTGCCATCGAGCCCATAGCGCGAAGCGCGCCACTTGTTCTCCATGATCAAGGCTCGCCGGTACAGGCGAAATCCCTGGTTCGCTGTATATAGCTTGTACAGCTTGGCCACGGTAGCCTGAATCAGAGCAGCCAGCGCGATCGTCTCATCCGCCCGCATCGGAATATCGCAGACACGAAACTCGATCGTATTGAAGAACGGATGGGGCCGAATATCCCACCAGATCTTTTTCGCGTTATCAATGCAGTTGGTCTTGATCAGCAGCTTGATGAAATTCTCGTACTCGCCCCAGCTCGGAAAATAGTCGGGAATGTTGGTCCGCGGAAACTTGTCGAACACCTTGCACCGGTACGACTTCAATCCGGTATTCATTCCCAGCCAGAACGGGGAATTGGTCGACAGCGCCAGAATGTGCGGCAGAAAATATCGCGCGTGATTCATCATGTGGATCGCGGTCTCACGATCCTCAATCCCGATGTGCACGTGCAGCCCGAAAATCAGGTTGGCGCGCGCCACCAGCTGCATGTCTTCGACGATATTTTTGTAACGCTCGTCAGGATGAATCTCCTGGGTCCGCCAGTCGCCGAAAGGATGCGTCGCCGCCGATGCCAGCCGCAGCCCATTCTCTTTCGCTAACCGCACCATATCGCGCCGCAGCTTCTTGACCTCGGTCTTCGCCTCTTTAATATTGCTGCAAACCGACGTCCCGACCTCCACCACCGATTGGTGCATCTCGGCCTTCACCCGTTCCTGGAGAATCATTTTGCCCTTCTCCAGAATCTCGGCATGAATGTGCGACCGCAGATCCCGCGTCTCCGGATCTACCGTCTGATACTCCTCTTCAATCCCGATGGTAAAAGTAGGCTGCATTTATTTTCTTATTTCTTGTCATTCCGAGCGAAGTCGAGGAACCTGCTGTTCGCGGGCAACACCCATCCGCCGGAGAGTCCTAACAGTATAACAACGCCCAACAAAGCTTCTCCTCAGTCCCATTCCTTATTCTCTTTGACCCGCGCCCTGACGATCTTCTTGATCAGCGCGTCGGGCAACGGTTTATCCGAGGGAAACTGAATCGTTCCTTTCGAAGTCCGGTATCCCTTCAGTTCCTGCTCGAACTGGTCGAGCACGCCCGAACCCGTCGGAAATAGGCTGCAATGGTTCTTGAATGCCGCGTAGCCTACGAGCATCCCGTTGTACTTGAACATTGGAATGCGGTAGCTGATCACCTCGGTCGTTTCTTTGGGAACGACGGACCGAATCACCGCGCGAATATGTTTCAACGTACTGCGCGCCGGCTCCGGGATGCTAGCCAGATATTCGTCCACATTCGTCGCTGGCTTCCCTTTTCGCATAACCTTGTCATCCTGAGCGAAGCGAAGGACCTATGTAGTTTGCTTGCAGGCCACGAGCGGCAGGAGTTGCACAGGTCCTTCGGACCGCCAAAATCGCGGTCCTCAGGACGACAACGCTGTCGCTCATGCCAACGGGCTGCCAAGTCCCGTTGCCGAACTCTCACTTCTCCGGCTTACGCTTCCGCGCGGCCACCCACTCCGGTTCACCTTTTTTCTCGGGTTTCGCCGTCGCAGCCCCCGCCAAGAGCCCCGCCCACCGCAACTCCTTTATCGGACTCTGGTCACCCTGCGCCATCTTTACCGCCATTTCCGCCACGGCATTCACAATCCAGTCAAAATTCTCCTGCCCCACGGAGGTAATCTCCGCATCCGGCGCCGGGTTCAGAAAGTCGATTGCATAGGGCACTCCACCTTCCACCGCAAACTCCACTGTGTTCAAGTCGTAGCCCAATGCCCGGCACAGTGCCAGTGCATCTTTTTCAATGCGCTCTTTCAAAGCTGGCGTCGAGGGCGGTGGATTCCCTTTCACATAGCGCTCATGATGCGGCAACCGAGGATCGTACTTCATGATGTGTACTTTTTCCTGCCCCACCACGTAGCAGCGGTAATACTCCTCAAACTCCACGCCGTGTTGCAGGGTCATGCACAACCGGCCAGTCTCGTTGTAGTGATGAAAGAATTCTTCAGGCGATTATGCACGTTATACACGTGCTTCCACCCGCCGCCGGAATAAGGTTTCAGAAACGCGGGGAAGCCGACGTAATCGAACAACTCCTGCCAATTCAGGGGATAAATCAAATTCCGCATCGATTGATCGGTTGTCCCCTCCGGATGCTTGTTATGAGGAAGGATCACGGTCGGCGGAATCGCCACACCCATTTTGTGCGCCAGCGCATAGTTGAAAAACTTGTCGTCCGCTGTCCACCAGAACGGATTGTTCACCACAATCGTTCCCTGCATCGCCGCATTTTTCAGATACGCGCGGTAGAACTCGATGTCCTGTGAAATCCGGTCGATGATCACCGCATACTTCTTCGGCTCATCCATCCGGATCCCCCCGATCTTCACAAACTCCGCCTCAACTCCCTCGATCTTCATGGAGTTGATCTTCTCCACCAGAGCCGGCGGAAACGTATTTTCCATCCCAAACAAAATTCCAATCTTCTTCATCATGCACTCCGTCGAGACGTTGCTGGCAACGTTTTTTCTATCCACGAGCAGGAGACGTAGCAGAGTCCGTCTCTACGGCCCGTCCTAAAAATATTTCCCCACCATTCTCAACCACAGGGGCCAGTCGTGCTTCGAATTATCGTTCCAAACGTCCAGCCAGTGCGGAATCGCTTTCCCATTCAGCATCGCCGAAAACTTCACGTTCTGGTCCAGACATATGTCCCAGTCGGCCGATGCCAGCACGATCTTCATCTGCCGGTAGCGGCTCAAGAACCAGTCATCGGACATGTTGGGTAGAAAATCCGGAGGATTATTGAAATAACAGTCGTTGTCGTAATACCCATCCAGGAACTGGTGGATATCGAAGGCGCCGCTCATGCTCACACAGTGCGTGACCACGTCCGGATGCTTCAGCGCGAAGTTTACTGCGTGATAGCCGCCAAAACTGCATCCGGTAACCGCCAGTTGCCATGCCTGGTTTTTCCATCGGAGAAATGGCAGGAATTCGTAGAGCAGGTAGCGTTCGTACTGCAAATGCCGCGCTACCCTGACCCGCGGATGCACGCCCCGGTTGTACCAACTCTCGGTGTCCACCGCGTCGGGGCAAAATATCTGCAGTTCGCCGCGTTCGATTTTGGGGGCCAACACTCCAATCATGCCCCGGTCTTCGTACTCAAAGAATTTCCCCATCGAAGTGGGAAAGACCATCAGCGGAATTCCCGCGTGGCCGAAAACAAGAGTTTCCATGTCGCGGTGCAGTTCCTGGCTATAGGCTTTGTGATATTCGCGATTCATCGTGAAGGTAAGAGATTGCCTCTAATGTTGTAGAGACGTTGCTCGAAACGTCTTGTCCCGCAGCCGAAGTATCTTACCCGATGAATCCCGAAAACCCTAAGCCGAAGAAATGTCGTACCAAGTATCCCCTCCGTGTCCCCTGTGGTTAACGGTTTGTGGTTTAAATTTTCATGCTCTCCTACAAATAAAAAACCCGCCCCTTGCGGGGCGGGTTGTGCTGGTATCAGATGCTACGTCCTAGCCACCGTTCGAGCAGACGCCGAGGTGGAATGGGTTGCCCTGGAAGGTCAACGAGCTGTTCGCCGAAGTGCTCGCCGGAGCTCCAAAGTACGGCAGGTAGGTCAAATCCTGCAGGGTGTAGGTGAATCCGTTCAAGGTGTAGCTGAACCCTCCGTAATTGGTGAAGCCCTCTTCGGGATCGCCGACTTCGAGGATTCCGCATGCGACGGGGTTGCCGCCATTCACCACTAGAGGATCGTCCATCCACTCGCCCACTTCATGCGACAAAGCGGATACGTTCTGCGAGAAAATTCCGACGTGGTCGATGTAGGTGAAATGCGCATACGCCTGGGCCGCCGAGGAGCTTCCCATTGCACTGTGATATCCGCCGATGCAGCATCCACCGGACGTCAAGTAGGAGTCATAGGTGACGAAAATCGGCAGCGAATTCGGGACGATCTGGGGATGGGCAGTGATGTAGTTTTCCAGCTGCAGATCGAACCAGTTGATGTCAGCGGTTCCTACCTTGATACCGAATTCCGTGGCAACCGAACCATCCGCCTTGGGAACCTTCAGCGACAAAGCCGGCAGCACTGTGGGCGTTCCCAACAGCACGTGGTATCCCGGTGCCTTGGAAACCTTGCCCCAGAAATTGCCGCGCTGGAATGCGTCGATATATTGAGTCGTCCCCAGATCGACTCCACCCGACGTGAAGTCAATCCCGCTCTGGAACACCGGCGAGGCAATCGTGTTCTGAATGACGGTCTGCCCGTTCGACAGTTTGGTCTGCGGGCTAAATACGGTGGTGCCGCTCGAAGTCACATACGACAATTTGACCGGGATGATGAAGACCGGGATTGTGGTCGACGCTCCGGTCGTGGGCGAAGTTCCCACCATGTTGTACTTGTAAGTATGGCTCTTGTACACGAACGATCCGTTCCAGGTCGTCAAGGGCGTGACTGGCGCATTGGTATTGCCCCCGTGAAGGTTTGGTTTCAGAGCTGTAAACCTGGGCTGGGCGGGCATGGTATCTTCCTGGGCAAGGGCAGTACCTGTCACGCAGGCACCCACGGCGAGCGCAGCCATCAGGCTGAGCACAGTAAGTTGCTTCATAGCGTAAGGTTCTCCTTAAAGGTCAAATAGAACAGTTAACGTACGGAATCGAGCTAGAAGGTTTCGTCGAATTCAGAGATCCACAGTGTCTCTGAAAGCAGGGGAAAACAAATCCCGATGATTCTGCGTTCGTTCGCCCGCCCGTGTCAACTGTGAATATTTTTGCACACGGGAAAAGTACCCTATTTTTCCGCAGGTTTGCCTTCAAGGGAGCGAACCGGGCTGAAGAACTGACATTCCTGACAAGCTGCGGAATCGTTAGTTTCTTTCTGTAGAATGGGGCCGCTGCGAAACCAAACGAATGTCCAATTTACAGCTCACCGAAGCCGACGTTCGCAGCCTGCTTGATCCGTCTAAACTCATCACTGCGATCGAGTCTGCCTTTAGGGATCGTTATCCTTCGATCAGCCTTCCGCCGCGCACCCACGCCGAGCTTGCACACGGCATCTTCCTGGCCATGTCTTGCTACGATGGCTCTGCTGGCACCCTCGGAATGAAGCTCGTACTGGTGCGCGATCGTGCTCAGCATGCCGCGGGACATGGCCCGCTCGCCGCCGGTCGTGTGCAGGCGACTTATTTGTTGCTGGATCCGGAAACGGCGCAACCCCGCCTAAGCATTGCCGCCAACTATTTGACCGACCTGCGTACTGCGGCGACCACGGCGGTCGCAACGAAGTTTCTGGCACGTCCCAATGTTTCCACGCTGGGCATCTTCGGCACCGGTCGGCTCGCCCGAACGCATCTTGCGGTTCTTCCACTCGTCCGTAACTTTCAGCGCGTGCTGGTCTGTGGACGTGACTCTGCGCGCTCGGTTGAATTCGCCAAGCAAGCTTCTTCGGAAGTTCCTGGAATTCCGATCACCCCGGTCAATGCGCGAACCTGCGCCTCTGAATCGGATGTGCTGTGCGCTTGCACCTCAAGCCCCACTCCGCTTTTCGATGGCCACGACGTTCGTCCGGGAACCCATATCAACCTTGTCGGCGCTTTTCGTCCGCAAACCCGCGAAGCCGATACTCATACCATCCAGCGCTCCCGCGTCGTGGTCGACACTTATGGCTCCGCTTTTGCTGAAGTGGGAGAGTTACTGATTCCCTTGCAGGAAGGGGCGATCACGCGCGACCACGTTGCCGCCGATCTTCACGAGCTAGTTTGTGGGACAAAGCAGGGACGACGAAGCACGGAAGAAGTCACCGTGTTTAAAAGCGTTGGCTGCGCGTTGGAGGACTTGGTTGCCGCCGAACTGCTGCTTGCGGCCCAATCCAAGCCACTCGTTTGAATGTTGCGCAAGGCGATTCACGCCCGCGCGAGATTTGCTCAGGGGAGGCGTTGGACGATCACGGTCCACATTCCGCTATCGACGCTGAGTCCTAGTGCGGCTTCATGTACCAGAAGATGGCCAGTCCCACCAGCAGGACGGTTACGATCCACAGAATGATGTCTTTGTTGCGGTTCTTTTCTTCTGCCATGCGCAGAGTACACCACACCTGAAATCCCGGATCAAGTGCCGCATCAAATTCCACACTATCGAAGGGTTAGGGCTTGGACCTCTGGTAGCCCGTGAACTTCACGATCTCCCGGATGTGAACCGCCTGGGTTCCGAAGTTCAGCGTATCGTCCACCCGAGCATAGGCTGGGAACCAGTGCCCATCCACCAATTGCCGGTAGCCCACGAACGTGGGCCGAATATCCACCGGTTGATGCTTCTTTTTTGGGACCACATCCGGCACGCTCTTTCCGCACAACTTCACGACCTGCAAGTCTCGATTGTCCACCCATACCCTCCCCTGAAAATACCGCCGGTTCTTCTCTTCTTTTTTGGGCTCGACATGGAAGACGTAGGTATCAAGATCGTCAACGTGCTGCTGTCCCGCGTACGTCAGGTTGTATTGCGGCGCCTCTTCCGTAGTCAGCATCCAGGGCATGAAGACGCGGACGTCGTCCAGGTCTTCTTCGGACACCTGAATTTGCCGCAGGGTGGGCTGCTCCGAGAACGTCACGTTTTCCACCCTCTTTCCCTTCTCGTCATAAGAAATCTTGGTAATCTGATGAAACTGTCCGTCCACCGCTTTTCCGTTGAGCGTCTGCACCAACATATCCTGCGTGTAGGTGTAGTTCGCGCGCGCATCCTTGATCTTCGTTTCCTCCGCCGTAAATTTCTGGACCAGTTCTGGCACGGTCATGTTCTTCGGCGGAGTCATCTCCAGCACGCCATCGCCATCGGCACAATCGGTTTGCGCCGACGCGCCCAACACGCCGATCAGCACAAACAAGACGCTTGCAATCCCGGTTCTTCGCCGCACATCATTCCGACTGCCCATGCGCTTTCTCCCTGGTGGACTTGTCAGCGGAAACATACACGGCAATGCTCGGGCGCGCAAACTGCGGAATCCGATTCCCCGGGCGCGGCGCCACGTCCCGCACCCAGAGCGGCTTTCCGCCTGCGATCTGGCTTCCCTAATTGTGCAAAACCTTGCGCCAAGCTCAGGCCCTGCCTCGTAACCCATGCATTCTCAGCCTCTTAACTTGGTATGGCGGTTGCATGATTCATTGCGGATTCAGGGACAAAAACACGATGAAGATCACACTCTTAGCGCTGTTCATTCTCTGCACCGGTGCCGCCTTCGGACAGGTCGGCGTTTCGGTGCTCTCCAACCAACCACAGGTAATCGAGCCCGTCAGCCATCCGCAGCATGCAGATTTGCATGCCATGGCCTCTGAATCTCCTCTCGTTGGCGGCGGCACTTACACCTATGCTCAGGGAGAAGTTCCGTTGTGGGAGTTCGGCTCCCCTTATCCAGAGCCCACGCCTCTCGGGGACGTGGCCCGTGCAAACCGCAAGCAAAAGCAAGCGGCCAAGAAAGCGGAAGTCGTCCTCGAAAAACAAGGCTCATAGCTTTTCTATCCACGGCCGCCGGGGCCCTCCTCCCGGCGGCATTGCGGCGCGGACACCCCACTTCCGCAGGCCCATGCCCGCACGGCCGCGTGATCCATGACTTCGTTCCATAAAACGCTTCCTGCATTGCCAGCATCAGACCATTAGCATCCGATCAATCGACTGCGTGAATGCGCGAATGCACCCGCTTGCTGTCCGGCGGATTCGCGGGAGTGTACACTGCCCACTAGCGGAGGGAACGGATTGATGAAGCTCGGCAAGGCGGAAATTGTCCGCAGAAGTCTATTCCTATTGTTTTTATTGGCTACAGTTTCAGCACTTGGTCAGCGCGCTAACTTCGATGTGAATTTTGGACAGGTCCGCGACCAGTTTGGTGCACTTGCGCCGGTCACCGGAACGGCCTTCGATTTCAATGGTGAAGTCCTTGTGATAAAGCCTTCCGCCAAGAGTGGCGGACCGGGCATCGTGGCTGGCGGTGAAATGCGCCTCCCCATCGACGCGGATCATGCCAAAGAGTTCGCCGTATATGGCGGTGTGGTCTTTGGCTCCCATAATTTTTCCGTCGGCATCGATGGCCAATTCCGCAAGATTTATATGCCCACCGCCATCGTCGATAATCAGGTGCTGAATCGCGACAACATGTCGCTCTTCGAGTTGCCAGTGGTCATCAAGTACAAGTTCGGTCCGGGCAAGCGTGCTTTCATTCAGGTTCAGGGCCAGCCCGAATTTACTCCACACTTCAGGAGATCTTCGCTATCCAAGGTTCCGCTTCCGAATCCGACACTGGATCACGGATATGACATTCGCGGCAGCGTCGGTTACAACTTTGGCCCGCATTATTATGTTCAGGGCACCTACGATACCCGCTACTTCAAGTTCAATGAGAACGTGGGCAATCCCAGCAATCTCTACAACTGGAAGAGCAATCTGGTTACTGGCGGCGTGGGCGTGCGGTTCTAGAAGGCCCTATAACCCTGTCATCCATCACCTTTCAGTTCAACCACACTAGAAACCTGTCATCTCGACCGGAGCTTGCCCTTCCCCGAAGGGAAGGGTAAGCGCAGTGGAGAGACCTGCTGTTCTGCGGACACTTCAAGAATTGAGGAATCTGGCGCCGTCCGCAATCTCAAGCGTCGGGGACAGCCGCCCCGGGCTGTCCCTCCGAGCCAAGTTCGGCAAGATTCATGTGCCTCATTCCTTTGCTTTCAACAGCTTAGGCCCGTATAATCCCTCAAACCACCGCTAAACCTCAAAATTGCGCCATTCGTTGGGTTCTAGATGCGCCTTTCCCAAGCGTTCCAATAGGATAGCTGCAGACTGAAACCCAGGGAGAAGTGTAGGAGTCGTATCAGGAACCAAGGTCGGTACGACCGTGGGTTGTTCCCGGGGGAGTGCCACAGGTTTTGGGTGTGATCTCAGGTTCACTCGAGGCAAGCCAAAACCGAAATCAATTCGCAGCTTGAGGGATAGCTGTAACCATCGCAGATGGGCAGGTATCCAAAGAGAATCGAAAGCCAAAGCGAAGAAGTTTTGGCAAAAGCCAGAAGGCAGGAGCTAGAAGCTATCATGCGCAAGCCGATTAAGTACGTGGAAAAAGCAGCCGTCATCGCCGCCAAAGGAACATGGGCGGTATTCGAGCGCTTGAACCGCATCAAGCCGAATCCGTCGCCCACGCCGAAGTGGTCGGAGAAGCCGCTGCTCAAGTCGTACGAAAAATCGAAGCCGCCGCTGGGCTGGCCACGGACCACGGACTCCCTGTGTCCGAAGTGCGTGCCGGAGATCCGGCAGCAGATTCTCGATGGGCATCTTCCGCACGAAGTCTTGATGAACGAGAAGGTCGGCGAGATCAAAGCGCAGATCGTGGAGCGCGACGGCAAGATTCTGATGGTGAAGGATTGCCCGACACACGGTCACTTCGAAGACGTGATGTCGATCGACACTGAATTCTCGAAGCATCTGGAGGAAGTGTTCCCGGGGCGCGACATTCTCGCGCACAACGACGAGAAGCTTCATCATCACGGATCGTCGACGGTGAAGTATGGCCGCGGATCGGTGCTGACCATTGACCTGACCAACCGCTGCAACATGATGTGCGACCCTTGCTTCATGGACGCAAACCAGGTGGGATTCGTACACGAGCTGACCTGGGAAGAAATCAAGACCATGCTCGACAACGCCATCACCATCAAGCCCCGACGGCAGATGAGTGTGCAGTTCTCCGGCGGCGAGCCGACGTTGTCGCCGTACTTCCTCGATGCAGTCCGCTACGCCCGTAAAGTCGGATACAACTCGGTGCAGGCCGCGACCAACGGAATCGAGTTCGCGAAGAGCTTTGAGTTCTGCCAGCAGGCAGTCGAAGCCGGCATGCGTTATGCCTACCTGCAGTTCGACGGCATCGGCAACGCGGCCAACGCGCACCGGCTGGTTGGCAACTTGTTCGATGTGAAACTGAAGGCAATCGAGAACCTGCACAAGGCCGGCGTAGAAATCGTTCCGGTCGTGACGATCGTGAACGGAATCAACAACGAGCAGGTGGGACGAATCATCAAGTTCGCGCTCGACAATCCCAAGACGATCAGCTTCCTGTCGTTCCAGCCAGTTTCATTTACCGGACGCGACGAAGCCGTCACGGACGACCGCCGTGCCGCCCAGCGCTACACGCTTTCGCACCTGGCGCACGACGTGAAAAACCAGACAGGCCTGGGCGAGCCGACTCGCGACTGGTTCCCCATCTCCTTCATGGGAACCTTCAGCGATTGGGCCGACCTGATGCACGTCAACGACGTGAAGAATGATTGGGGCCAACTCAGTTGTGGCTGTCACCCTAACTGTGGGACGGGGATGGCCGTCATGATTGACAAGGAAACGAAGGAAGCGGTTCCGGTCACGGCGTTCTTGAAGGGAGATCAGTTGGCGCGCGACATCGCAAAGGTGAATGATGCGGCGCGCGGAAAATTCCTGACCGTGTTTGGAATGGCGCTATGTCTGATGAAGAACTACGATCCGTTCCAGGCGCCGACGCATTTCAAGATGATGGATCTGCTGAAGAAGTTTGACAAGAACTTCAACGCGACCGGAAAAAACTATGGCAAGGTGGGTCCGGACCGCACGGTGGAAGACGTCATGAAGCGGCGGCAGGACCGGTGGAACTTCCTGTTTATCGCAGGCATGTGGTTCCAGGATCTCTTCAATTATGATTTCCGGCGGACGGAGCAGTGCATTATTCCGTACGCGACGCAGGAAGGCGAGATCTCGTTCTGCGCTTACAACACGGGCGTGGGATGGCGGAACATCATCGAGAAGATGCACATGACGGCCACACTCACCAAGTGGTACGAAGAGCACGGGCGGCATGAGATTTTTGCGGGCGGCAAGAAAGTGGATATGGAAGACGCCACCCACACGCTGTTGTTGCGCGATGATCTGGTGACCACGGAACTGCAGCATGATCTGGATAGCAAGGGCATCGCGAAGAACGCACGCGAAGAGAAGGTGCGGGCGCGGGATGCAAAGCAGAAGCTGACAGCCGAGGCGCGTGGGCCGCAGATTAACGATGAGGCTTACAACGCACGTATGGCCGCGATGTATCGTGAAGTGGTGCTGAAAGAGAAGCCGGTCGTCGCCGAGAACGGATTCATTCCGCTAGGCGCGCTGACAAAGCCGAACGGCAATGGCAACGGACATGCGGCTCAGGCTGAGAAGCCAGAGATCGCAGAGCCGGTAGCAGGGGACTAGCTTCTCAGGTATAAGCCTTCAGCAATCAGTAAAACCAGACGGGCCGCCTTGGGGCGGCCCGATTCTTTTGCACGAGATGAGAACTCCTATTCTTCCTTTTTTTCCGGTTCTTTGGGTAAAGGCTTCTCGATGGGTTTGCGGGGAAGCATCTGGTCGCGCATGGCGGCGTCATAGACGAAGCTGGCGACGATCACCGAGATCTGTTTGAGGTCCTCGGGTTGCAGGCGGTCGTAGACGTCCATGTTGGAGTGATGGGTGCGAGTTTCGTATTCGATGGGATCCTGGAGAAATTGGAATCCGGGGATGCCGACGGCATCGAAGGAGAGATGGTCAGTGCCTCCGGTGTTGCGCATAGTGAGAGTAGTCATGCCGAGATCTTTGAACGGACGCATCCAGGCTTCGAAGATGGGGGCAACGGCCTCGTTCTCTTGCAGGTAGACGCCACGAATCTTTCCGGTACCGTTGTCGACGTTGAAGTAGGCGGAAATCTTAGCTTGCTCGGGCTTGACCGTAATTGGGCCAGCTTCCCGGCGAAGAAGCGTTGGCGTGTCTTTCATGTTGGGATCTTCCATGCGCGGGCGTGAGCCGAAGTGCTGCTCTACGTAGCCTTGCGAGCCGAGGAGGCCTTCTTCTTCGCCGCTCCAAAGGCCGATGCGGATGGTGCGGCGGGGCTTGATGTCGAGAGCTTTGAGGATGCGCACGGCTTCCATCATGACGATGGTCCCGGCACCGTTATCAGTGGCGCCGGTGCCGGCGTGCCAGGAGTCAAGATGCGCGCCGAGCATGACGATTTCATCTTTCTTGTCGGTGCCAGGAATTTCGGCGATGGTGTCGTACTGCATGAGGTCATCGTCGTAGAAAGTGTTGGTGACGTTGAGTTCGAGGGTGACATCCTTTTTCTGCTGGAGCAGGCGAGCGATGCGGGACCAGTGCTCGGAGGCCATCGTGAGTTGGGGGACGGTGGTGGTCTCACCCGGCTTGTAGGAGCCGCCGGACTGTACGAAGACGGTGCCGCCGCCGGAGGTGCCGCGGCTGTGATCGATGACGGCGAGAACTTTCTCGTCGGCGTAGAACTGGTTGAGATCTTTCTGGAACTGGCGGCGGCGCATCACTTGGGCCATGCGGAAGGGCGGTCGTTCGCCTGGGATTTCATATTCGCTGGTCTTGGCGAGGTCGTCGTCGGTGAGGCGCTTGTACGGAAGTTCGGTGATGGGCTTTACGTCTGCGTCCGGGCCGGCGATCACAATCATTCCCGCGAGTTTGCCGCGATATTTTTCAAAGTCTTCTTTCTTCTCGATAGTGACGCGAATGCACTTGCCGGTGACGACGCCGTTGGTGCCGGGAGTCCAGGCTTTCGCGTAGGCGATGAGAGGAACAATGTCGGGCGAGGTCATGCGGGCGTTGACGTATTGATTGGCCCATCCGCGGCCGAAGGGCCCCCATGACTCAAGGTGGGCGTTGCTCAGGCCCATGGCGGTGAGCTGATCGCGAGTCCACTCGTTGGCGCGCTTCATGTTGGGAGATCCGGTGAGCCGTTCGCCGATCGAATCCATCAAGCCGGAGGCGAGTTCCATGACTTTGGAATTGCGGAAGCCTTCATAGCGAATGCGGGAGATGGTCTCTAGATCAACCTTCTCTTGAGACTGCACGGCGGGAACCAACGTAAAAAGCAACGCGATGGAACAGACGAGTGGGAACAACTTCTTCATGGATGAGCGCTCCTGAATGGAAATCAATCGGGGATTATACCGCCGCGACTGAGAGAGACGCGGCCGGGAATTGTAAAGATACGTCACGTTGCGGCGCGGCGAGAGACGAAAATCTTGAACCACGAAGGACACGAAGGATCACGAAGGAAAACCGATGCAGGTTTCTACATTTTCTTTTCTGCGGGGGAGTTGGCGACGGGTTCTTTGCGTTTTTCGTCGGCATCGACGGAGTAGAGCATGTAGTGATCGAAGCTGTGGCGGCGGTAGTAGCGGTGTTTGCGGAAATCGAAATAGATTTCTGCGCTCTTGGGCAGCCAGAGAGTCGTGTTCTTTTTCGTGAACGGCACGGGTCCATACTCGACAATCTGCTGTTCGCTGAGCAGTTGGATTTCTGGTATGGGAGTGATCATCTCCGCCACGATGCGCATGATCTGGAATTTGTCGGCGGTGATCCAAGCCCTGCCCTTCAAATCGACGGAGTGAACCTGCCCGCCGACCTTGTAACTGTGCATGCGGTTGGGGCGGTCGCTGCGCTGACGGAAGCGAACGAGCCAGGCTGCCTGTCCCTGCCAATCACCGAGCCCTTCACACGACATTTCGAAGTTGACGCGCATGGAAGGATGGAAAACGAGTGCGAGTGCAGCGAAGCCGGCACTGGCGATTTGATCGGGATAATCGCCAACGCTCATTTTATCGGCGCGATATTCATCGACCTGAAGATATCCCGGCAGGGCCTCTGAGATGGATGCAACGTAATTGTATTTACGGGTTTCAGTGCGCTGCGGAATCCCGTACTGATCGAGGGATTGATGCAACAAATCTTCAACGGCCGAAAATCGCTCCACGTCGCGAACCAACTCTTCGACACTATGTCCGGTTTGTTCGATCACATTTTCCGTGGGACAGGAAACCCCGGGGGCAAGAGCGGGTTCGACTTCGTCGATGCTGGGTGGCCGCCACGATTTTAGAGAAAGTCCGGGCGCCGGCAGGGCGGTGATCGGATTGAGGCCGGAGTTGGAAGCCTCGACGGTGGGAGCTGGTTCGGAGGTCGACGTCCCCGGTGGGTGTTCCCGGACCTGCATGATCAAACTACGAACTGCTCCGGTCATGGGATGATCGGGCACTTGCTGTAGAAAAAGACTGAGGGCATCGATACCCTCCTGATCCTTGCCAAGGCCGATCAACGCTTGACCGAGCACCAGTTGCGCCGAACTGGCGTTGTTCTTGCCCTCGGCAATGGCGATTTGTGCTTGATCGCGAGCCTTATCATACGTTCGCTGGTAAAGGTAGGTAGTGGCCAGCAAGCTGTGAGGCAGCCAGTTCTGAGAATCCGCCAGCACTGCTTGCTCCAACGCAGAACGGGCTGCCGGATAATCCTGCCGTTCCAATCCAGTCCTGCCCAGCAGGGTCAAAGCCTGAATATTGTTCGGCCGCAGACTGACTGCCGTGCCAAGGTAACTTCCGGCCTGCGCAAAATCTTTCTTCTGATAATACAAATATCCCAACAGGAAGTTCAGGTCTGGGCTGGAAGGAGAAAGTTTGTAAGCCTGATCGAGTTGCTTTTCCGCCTCTTTGAGATTTCCAGACTTCAGGGCGGAAACTGCATGCTTAGTCTGTTTCCTGGCCTTGGGCGAGAGAACCTCGCCGCTGACATCGAGATTGATAGCCTGCGGATCCGGCCGCAACACAACCTGAACCTGCTCGGCACGCAAAGAATTAGTGACCTGCAATTCTTGGTGGGTACTGAGATACCCAACAGCACTTACATCCAAGTCGTAACTTCCAAAAGTGAGGTTGGTGAAGACTCCTTGAGCGTTGCCGTCGGTGGTCGCCCAGAGAACATCCTGGCTGATGTGGTTTACCAATTTCAATACAGCCTGACGATTTAAGTGGGCCCCGTTTCGTTCGCCAAACACGTCGAGGAGCACGATTCCGGTGCCGGGCGCAGTGGTGAACGTTTTGATCAACGCAATACGATCTTGCATTGATTTCAGGCCGTTCAGGTCATCGGTTGTCTGGGTTGCAGCCGGCAGAGTGAAGATACCGATGAGGAATAGAAGCGCGAAGCTAATCCGAGGGAAAGAGTTCGACAGGATGGCACGGCGGTCCATAAAAAGAGCCGTGACCAGTGTGGCACAGTCAAGGACAGGAAACAACTGCCACGAGATTGCTTGCAGGATTAGGAAGCTATTCTGTTGCAGCAGGCTTTTCCGCAACGGGGACAGACTGTTTCTGTTCTGTTTTCCCCTCTCCGGCAGCAGGTTTAGCATCTTCGTCGTCGACGCTCTTAACGATGTATTGCACGATGAGCGAGATGCGCCGGTTGGAAGGATCGAGCGGGGCGTCAGGCTTGCGCAGGCGCTGGTCGGCAAATCCGCGGACCTGCGTAACCTGGTCAGGCTTGATTCCGTTCGCCTGCATGACACGGCGGGCCGCGTTGGCGCGGTCGGCCGAGAGTTCCCAATTCCCGTAGGTAGGGGAGGAGTATGGTTGCGAATCGGTGTGACCTTCGATGGAGAGTTTGTTGGGAAGGGTCCCAAGTTCCTGGGCGAGAGTGATCAGCATTTCGCTACCATCGCCCTTTAGCTTGGCACTGCCGCTATCAAAGAAAGTGCCACTGGCGGATTCGGAGAGTTCAATGCGCAGACCTTCGGAGGTGACGGTCATCTCGATGTAGCTTTTCAATTTTTCGAAATCCGTCATCTGCCGCATGGCTTGCTGCAACTGCTCCTTCAGTTTCGGCATGTTGTCGCGAGTGAGGGTGAAGTTTTCGCCGGACCCAGTCATGTTGGAGCCGACTTTTTTCGAGTTGCCGGTCGGGTCTTTGAAGTATCCGCCGACGGCTTCCTGCACCTGCTTGCTGGCGTTCAGGAGCCAGAGGACGATGAACAGGGCCATCATGGCCGTGACGAAATCTGCATAAGCGACCTTCCACGCGCCGCCGTGATGCCCGCCGTGGCCGCCTTTTTTCTTGATGATGATGATGGGACGAGTCTTGTCCATACCAGGGGCCGCAACGATCAGGACGAGGCGGAGGCTCCTTCTGCCGCGGGAGGAGCTGCTTCCGAAGACGCCCCCTCCGCCGCATCTGGTGCTCGGTTGCGACAAGCTTTCTCAAGTTCCTGGAATGACGGGCGCACATGGCCGGGGACGGCGCGCCGCGCCATTTCGACGGCCATAATGGGAGCTGTGCCCTTCAGGAAGGAGACCATGAGCACGCGCATCACGTAGAGGAACGCGTGCTCTTCTTCCGCGGCCTTGGTCATATTGGCGGCGATTGGGCCGACTAATCCGTAGCACAACAAGATGCCAAGAAAAGTTCCAACCAGAGCGGCGGCGACCTTGTTGCCGATTTCTTCTGGGGGGCCGCCGAGCGCGCCCATGGTAATGACGACGCCCAGGACGGCGGCAACGATGCCGAGGCCAGGAAGGGAATCGGCCATGGTGCTGAGAGCGGCGGTGGGCCCTGTGGAATCCTGATGATGAACTTCCAGATCGAGGTCGAGCATCTGATCGAGATCGAAGGCGTCGATGCCGGTGATGGCCATACGCAGGGAGTCGCAGACGAAATCGCACACGTGATGATTCTTGAGGAAGGCTGGATTCTTGGTGAAGACGGGACTCTTTTGGGGCTCTTCGACATCGGATTCGAGGGCCATGAGTCCGTCT
Source organism: uncultured Acidobacteriaceae bacterium (assembly GCA_963731405.1). Classification (GTDB taxonomy): domain Bacteria; phylum Acidobacteriota; class Terriglobia; order Terriglobales; family Acidobacteriaceae; genus Sulfotelmatobacter. The sequence goes on from CAVSVS010000010.1 coordinate 540,939, forward strand.
TTGCGAGCCTTGTTGAGCAGGTCATACATCATTTTCAAAGTGTCGATGTAGGTTTGCTTTCCAAACTTGGATCCGCCGAAGACGGCACCGATGCCGCCAGCAATTTTCTTAAGGATATGGAGAGGATTCGCGACGAGGAGAGTGCCGATGGCGGCGCCGCCGATGATGATCAATTCCGCAGGCTGCACAAGGACCCGCAGGTTCCCGTGTTCCATGAGATAGCCGGCCACCACACAACCGAAGACAACGACGATTCCGATAATCGCAAACATGCCTAACTCCCGGCGGTTTTGGCGGACGCGGAGGCGGAAGGGGCGCGCCATGCCGTGTCCGCATCCAGTGATTGCTGCGCTCGAGCGATCAGAGATTCAAGAGTGTCGGCGGGGCGAACCGAGGCCTGGCCAATGCAAACGGGCAACGAGCGCCGTTCTCCCCACCACTCGATCCCGTCATTGGCGAGCATGCGGCGAACCCGTTCACGGACCGACGAGAGGGCGTCTTCGCGGCAACCATTCAAGATGACGAGAAACTGATCATTGGTCCAGCGCCCGAGCAGATCGGTGGTCCAAAGCGTGCTTTCAAGGGAGCGGGCGACCACGCGCAACAAGGAGGAGGCCGCTTCCGGCCCAAGACTGGCGCGGAAGTGAGCGAACCCCTCGAGGCGCAAACAAAGGAGGCCGAAGGGAACCTGAACCTCGACGAAGGTGGCAAGCGTCCGGCGCAAATGGGTTTGCATCAGGGCCTGGCTGGCGACGTTGGTGACTTCGTCGATGCAGCCGGGAAGGGCCATCGTTTCGCGTGGATGATTGAGGCTAGTGGTGGGCTGAAGCTCTTCAAAGGATTCGACCGCGCCAATAATCGAGCCGTGCTGGTTATGCACGGGAACGGCGTGGATGCGAACGGGAATTTCATATCCGGCTTTGTGATGCAGGAAACCGATGCCCTCAGCGGGATGCGAAGTTTTGATGGCGCGTGCGACGGGACACTCCTCTTTGCAGAATTCACAGCCCGGCTGATCACAGTGCAGAAGGCTTTCGGAGATGCAGGAGTGGCCGATGACCTCGTGGCGGAGGTGTCCGGTGATGCGCTCCGCACCGTCGCTCCAGAAGACGACTTTCTTTTGCATGTCGACAACGGAGAGCCCGGACGGAAGGCTATCGAGAATACTGCGGCAGATGTCGGCGTCGTGAAATAAGGACATGCATAGTCGCGGGGAACGGTGCCGCGACTATTGGGCCCATCGGCAAAAATTCACGGAAGCTTCAGAGCGAAGGCACGCCAGGATCGAGACGGGAGGGGAGGCTGCCCGGGTGCCATGGACTCGCCAGAGTTCAGTGCGCTCGTTATTTTTGGCACCTTGTCACGAGTGCTTCCGCCATTTGCTCTGCACGATTCTTGCGGTGATTGGAAAATCCTAAGAACTCAATTGGTGGAGATCGTGAAGTTCACCGTAATTTTGGCTTGGGTCTCCACCGGGGCGGCGCCTTGATAGTGCGGTTTGAAATGCCATTGCTTGACCGCCTCTTGGGCTGCGGTGGCGAGGATGGGAGGGCCGCTGACGACCTGAAGATCTTGGATTAAGCCATCGCGTCCGATCAGCGCCTGCAAGATGACCGATCCCTGTACCTTCATTTGCCGCGCGAGGAGCGGATAGCCAGGCTTCACAGGCTGGCTGACGACCTCGGCGGTATCGACAGACATCTGCACATGCTCGGCCGCATTGTTGGTGACGGCGGCAGTGGTGTCGCTTGAGTTGTGAACTGCGGCGGACGCGGGATCTTGCTCGGGTAGCGATTCCGGTTGCATTGTGACTTCCACGGAATTGGTGCTGGGGTGGAGTCTGCGGTGGACGTTTCCAGCGACGACCTCGACCTCCAGCGGTGGCAGTACGGTTCTGGTGGCGGTAGCGCCGATGGGTGCCGATGAATCGTTCGCATCCTCTTCGATGGAAGGATTCGAGGGAGTTTTGAGAGCGGCAGACTTTTTGCGCGTCGCCCGGTGCGCCGCGGCTTGACTTTCCGATGGCGCCGCGGCGGTGGGAGACGCTGGTTGCTTATCTTCGACTTCCTGAGCGTCCTGAGTATCGGGGAACCAAAAATTGCGATCGTGATATAGCACCAATCCCAAGGCAATCAGCAGCAATGTGAGTGCCGCGACCATCATGCGGCGTTGCTGCGGTTCCTCGGGCACTGGAGGTCTCCAGAAACTTGGCGGACGACGATCGGTTTTTGGAACGAGTGTGTTGAGCTCAGACATTCGATGCTGTGACCGCCCCTTGCAACGCCTGCGGATAGTATGCCTAGAAAGCAACGGAAAGGCCAGCAAAAGGGAAGAGTCCGGGTACTCAGGGAGCCGGGCGATTGTTTGCCGATATCCACGTGATATCTTTGCCGTAACTTTTGAGCGGCATTTGAATCCCATGAAGGGGCCGTTGTCAGCAGGAGGAGTATGGAGCCAGAGAACGACAAACCGGGTGCGAACGAGGCGGAGACTGACGCGAAGCAGGTCGAGGGGAAGGCCGCGCCGAAGGGTGGAGAGGCGAGACTTGTCGCCGGCGGCGGGCCAAGAATGGCCCCGCGCGGGATGAATGAGCGGCGGTTTGCAAAGGTTTCGCGGAGGGAGTTGCTGAAGGTTGTGCCGGTGCTGGCGTTGGGGGCATTTGCGATCCCGAGCTTTCAGGAGTCGTTTCTCAAGAAGGGATTGGGATTCAGTGATTGGGCGTCGGAGCGGCTGTTCCGGCGTGGGCACTTGGCGCCTACGTTTGCCGATGGGGAGGTGACGCCGTTCGAGAAGTTTCCTATCAATGGGTATGACGTGGATGATCCGGGAGTGGATTTTGCGAACTGGTCGCTGACGGTAAGTGGGGCGGTGAAGAAGCCGGGAGATTACCGGTTGTCGCAGATTCAGGCGTTGCCGAAGTTCCGGCAGAATACGCGGCATGTGTGCGTGGAAGGGTGGGATGTGATCGGACGGTTTGGCGGCGCGAGGCTGTCAGATTTCCTGACAATGATTGGGACGGACACTTCGGCGCGATTTCTGACCTTGGGTTGTGCTGACGATTACTACGAATCGCTGGACATGGCGACGGCGCTGCATCCGCAGACGCTGCTTTGTTATGAGATGTACGACCGGCCGCTCACGCGCGAGCATGGGGCGCCGCTGCGGCTGAACATTCCTACGAAGATTGGTTACAAGCAGGCGAAATATCTGACGGATCTGAAGGTCACCAATGTTTTGGACAAAGTTGGGTATTGGGAAGATCAGGGGTATTCGTCGTTTTATGGGCTGTGAGATTTTGTGGCGCAGGCATCTTGCCGGCTTCGGCGACCAGAAGCGCGGGCGGGACGCCCCCGCTACAGCCGCCGAGACGGCGGCGCTACTGGAGGCTGCATGAGCGGTACCGTGATTGAGATTGTTCGCACGAAGGGCGACGAAACCGAGACGGTGGGGCGCGCCGTTTATGAGCATCCGCTGGTGGTGCGGTGGTGTCATTGGCTGAACGCGATTTCGCTGTTTGTGATGGTGGGGAGTGGGCTGCAGATTTTTCGGGCTTTTCCGAGCTTTGGCGCCAAGATTCCGCAGAAGGATTTATTGAACTGGCCGAAATCGTTTGCTATCGGAGGATGGCTGGGTGGCGCGCTGCAGTGGCACCTGACGTTCATGTGGATTTACATCGCTACTGGAGTGATTTATCTCGGGTATCAGATTTTCAGTGGGAATTATCGGCAGGTATTGTTTACGCGTCGTGACATTTCTGGAGTGTGGCCGATGGTGAAACAATACTTTTTCTTTGGGCCGAAGCCTGAGCAGCAGGACGCTTATAACCCGCTTCAGAAACTCGCTTACACAAGCGCGATTGGGCTGGGCGGGTTATCGGTGTTGACCGGACTAGCGATTTGGAAGCCGGTGCAGTTTTCGTGGTTGGCCTGGTTGATGGGCGGCTTTCATTGGGCGCGGTTGTGGCATTTCGTGGTGATGTGGGCGATTTTGGGATTTGTGCTGGGACATCTGGCGATGGTGGTTCTGCATGGCTGGAATAACTTTGTATCCATGCTGACAGGATGGAAGAAGGATCCGGAGTACTGAACGAGCGGGCAGCAGGGAGAGATGGCCGAGCCAAAGTTTGCGTTGCACAATCCGGATCCGGCGGGGACGACGCGTGAACAGGACTTGATCGCGCAGGTGCAGCACGGGCACAACGAGTTGTTTTATGAGTTGGTGCGGCCTTATGAACGGCGGGTATATGCGGCAGCGCTGGCGATTCTGCGCAACGAGACGGACGCAGAAGATGTGGCGCAGGAGGCGATGCTGAAGGCCTTTGCCAATATCCGGCAGTTCCGGGCGGAGGCGCGATTTAGTACTTGGCTGATCCAGATTACGGTGAACGAGGCTCTGATGCGGCGGCGGAGGGAGCGAACGGTGGTGATGGAAGGCATTGACGAGCGGCGCGACGAAGAGAGCGATTATGCGCCGCGCGACTTTGCCGATTGGCGTGAGATTCCTTCGGAAGCGCTGGAGCGTAAGGAAGTGCGGCAGAAACTGGCGGATGCTTTGGCGATGATCGACCGGAAATATCGGGAAGTTTTTGTGCTGCGCGACATGGAGCAACTGAACATTCAGGAGACGGCCGAGGCGCTGGGAATTTCGGTGGCCTCGGTGAAGACGCGGTTGCTGCGCGCGCGGCTCATGTTGCGCGATCTGCTTGCCGGAGGGTGGGACAAAGGTTGGTTCAGCCGCCTGCCATTCGAGAAGGGAAGCAAGCCATGGTAGTGACTTGCGAACAAGTCTGGCACGAGATTTCAAATTATCTTGAAGGCGACGTGGATGCGACGCTGCGCTCAGCAATGGATGCACATTTCCAAACATGCAAACGGTGCGCCTCGGTGCTGGAGGGGACACGCAATGTGATCCAGTTGTATGGGGACGAGCGGATGATCGAGGTACCCGCGGGATATGGACGGCGGCTCGAGAAGAGGCTGGCACAGAGTGCGCGGGTGAGAAGCAAGCCTTGGCCCACGTGGTCGACCTGGATGGTTCCGCTGGCGGCGATGGCTTTGTTTGCGGGTGGACTGCATGTGGCGAATTCGGTGGCGGTGGCGCCGCAGTTGAAATCAGAGCACGCGCAGTCGGGGCACGGGATCCCCCCGGATATGAAGGTTGTGGTCACCGCAGATGCCAGACTTTTCCACGCTCCAGGCTGCGGCGTTATCCATAACAAAGATACAGAGCGAACTCTCACGGCAAAAGAGGCCATCCAGCAGGGGTATGTGCCGTGCACGCGCTGCTTGCGGGAATACCTCCATACGGCGTCGGCGGGGCATATCGCGCTGGAGTGGGAAGCAGATGCGCTCATGGATTCGAACGAGTAAGATGCGCACCGGAGGGCCACTGAGTGATCAAGGTTGAAGAGCGTAAAGCGCGGGCTGGGGAGCCCGCGCCCTGAGCACAGGACGACGGGTTAGTTCTTCTTCATCTCGTCTTTCTTCATTTCATCCCTTTTCATGTTGTCGTCTTTCATGCTGTCTTTCTGCATGTCGTCCTTTTTCATGGAATCTTTCTTCGCCGTTTTCTTGGACTTCTTGTCCTTTTTCATCTGATCGTTCTTCATGGTGTCTTGCTTGGAGTCGTCTTTTTTCATGGAGTCTTGACTCATCTGGTCTTGGGTGAAGGCGGCCACGGAGGCGGTCAGGGTACAGGCGAGCATCAGACTGCTGAGAAGCTTTTTCATGGAATCTCCTTGAGTATGTTTCGAATTGCCAGCAGGCTTCTACCTGCGGGCAGACATGGGATGCGCCTTCCGCGAGGAAGTTACAGGGTGGGAGTCCCATTCACTACAGTGGACACAGGGAAAGACGATCAGCAGGCTAGTTGGTCGCGGGTGATCTTGAGGCCCGGGAGATTTCCCAGGGCGGTGACTGCTACTGATTCCGTCTTGAAGAATTCGTTGGCCAGAGTGGTGAGATCCTCGGAGGTTACGGCTTCGATCTTTTCGATCAGTTCGTCGAGATCGTAAAAGCGGTCGAAATACATTTCCTGACGCGCCAGGTTTGACATGCGGGCGGTGCTCGATTCGAGTGAGAGCATCAGGCTGCCTTTGAGTTGAGCTTTGGAGCGGTTCAGTTCTTCTTCCGGCACAGGCTCGACTTTCAGCTTCCGAAATTCGCTGACGACCGATTGCACCACCTTGGATGCCGAGGCGAGAGACGTCCCGGCGTAGACCGCGAGGCATCCAGTGTCGCGATAGGGATTGAGATCGCTGTAAATGGAGTAGGCCAGACCCTGGCGTTCACGAATGTTCTGGAAGAGGCGGGAACTCATGCCTCCGCCGAGCAGGGTGTTGAGAATGTAGCCGGCGTGGCGCTTCTCGTGGGCAATGGGATGCGCGGGGACGCCGATGCACAACTGAACCTGCTCCAGCGCTTTTTTGTTGCGCAGGATGATGCGGGAAACAATCTTTGGTGCTGAAGAATGGAAGCCATTCTTCATGGGCTTCATGTGCTCGAAAGCTTGGGTGACGAGATCGACAAATTTGTCGTGATCGAGGTTGCCAGCTGCGGAGACGATGATATTGCCGGGTGCGAAGCGATGGCCGTAGGCTTCAACGACCGAGGGCCGTTCAAAGCGTTTAACCGTCTCCTTTGTCCCTAGGATCGGCTTGCCCAGAGGATGATCTTTCCAGAAATTCTGGGTGAAGATTTCGTGGACGAGGTAGTCTGGATTATCCTCATCCATCTTGATTTCTTCCATGATCACGCCGCGTTCGCGGGTGATGTCAGCGGCATCGAAGGTCGGGTTTAGAACCAAGTCGCTGAGAATATCGAGCGCGGTCGGGACATGCTCGTCGAGCACCTTAACGGTGAAGCAAATGCATTCCTTGGCGGTGAAGGCGTCCATGTTGCCGCCGATGGAGTCGACCTGGCGCGCAATTTCCTCGGCGGTGCGGTGCTTGGTGCCTTTGAAAACCATGTGCTCAAGGAAATGGGAGATGCCGTTCCATTCGGGATCTTCGTCGCGAGAGCCGGTCTGCAGCCAGATACCAATCGAGGCGGAACGGATGTGTTGCATCTGCTCGGTGATGACGGTAAGGCCGTTGGGCAGTTTCTGGCGACGAATATTGCGCACTTCTTTGGTCATTGAATTCTGTATTTGATGCTGTCTCGCTGAATCTTAGTAGAACCCGTTCAGACTGGTTACTATTCTGACATAGTGCGGGTAGGCGTGCGAGAATAGTTTAATGGTTTAGAATCAGTCTGTTATGGCGATTTTCCCTTGAGAGTAGAGCTGAATTGAAGGGCCTTGCAGCGGGCAGTCCGTCTACAATCATGGCTGGAATGGCAGAAATTTCACAAGTCGCGCTGCTTGGACTGGATCGCGCAGAAACCACGACTCTGATCGAGGATTTGGGAGAGCCAGCCTATCGCGCCAAGCAGCTGTTGGACGCGGTTTACCGGCAGCGAGTGGAATCGATCGGGATGATTTCGACCTGGTCGCACGAGCTGCGGAGTAGGCTGGAGGCCAAAGGCATCTCGCTGGGACTGCCCCGGATCGAGAACAGATTTGTATCGCAAGATGGGACCGTGCGGTATCTCATAGCGCTTACCGACGGGCAGACCGTGGAGACCGTGTGGATGCCGGAAGGGGATGATGGGGAAGCCGGGGATGGAAGCGAGGCTGGTGACGTGGCAGAACGCTTCGCGGACATGAATCCCTCAGGGGCTGTGGCCCTGTCATCAGAGGAGAGGCCAAGCGCAGAGCTCGTGCGTGGCGCCACCCAAAAACAAAAGCGAGATCAGAGGGCGAAGCAGGGGCAGAATCAGGGGCGGTCGACGATTTGTATCTCCAGCCAGGTCGGATGCGCGGTGGACTGTCAATTCTGCCTGACGGCGCTGCTGGGAGTGAAACGGAATCTCACCGCGGGAGAGATTGTAGGACAGGTGTGTGCCGTTCTGAAGGACCAGAAGGTTTCTCCACCCGAGGACCGCATCAATCTGGTCTTCATGGGCATGGGCGAACCGTTTCTAAATTACGACAACTTCATAAAAGCGGCCCGGTTGCTCGTGGAAGAGGTGGGTATTGCGGAGCGGAGGATGACAGTTTCGACGGCGGGAATCGTACCGCGGATTTATGACTTCGGAGAAGAGAAAATCCGGCCGAAACTGGCTATCTCGTTGAATGCTTCAAACGATGAGCTGCGCACCCGGCTGATGCCATTGAACAAGAAGTGGAATCTGGAAATGCTGCTGGCGGCGGCGAAGGCTTATCCGCTGCGGAATCGGGAGTGGATCACGTTTGAATACGTGCTGCTCGGCGGCGTGAACGACGGACCCGAGAATGCGAAGGAGGTCGCGGAGTTGCTGCGCGGGATGCGGTGCAAAGTGAATCTGATCGCGCTGAACCCGGGGCCGGGCATTGACTTTGCAACTCCGGATGTGGAACGGGTCACGACATTTCAAACTATTCTGCGGAAAGCAGGGATTCCGGCGTTTGTACGGCGTCCGAGAGGCCGGGATATTTATGCTGCGTGCGGCCAACTCAAGCGAACGGTTGAGTTGGCCACAGCATCGGAACCGTTGAATCGCTAGATTCTTTGTTCTGGACGGCAACCGATTCGATCAGCGGGAGTTCCACGCGAAGCAAGATCCCGCCATCTTCTCGGCGCTCACGCGAGATCTTGCCTTGGTGCTCGTGCAGAATTCCCTGGCATGCAGCCAGGCCGAGGCCATCTTCGGGATCGATTTGGGAGGTGGAAGCGTCCTCCGCAGGCCGGGAAGGTACGGGCTCTGTCGCGATACGAAGGATGCACTTTCCTGACTGTTGTTCGGTGCTGACCGTTAGCGTGCGACCGCCACGTTCGCTGAGCACGTGCAGGCAGTTCGCCACCAGTTGCAGACAGACTTGCAACAGCTGGTTGGAGTCTCCCAAAACCTTGGGAAGAGCGGGATCGAACTGGGTGCGCACTTCGATCTCGAGAGCTTTCCATTGGGATTGGGTCAGCTTCACAGCGGTTCGGGCGAGGGTATTGAGATCGAGGGGATTCTTGGGCGCCGGCGATTGTTGGGCAAAGCTGATCAGGCTGGCAACCAACGACTTCGTACGGCGAACGTACTGTCCGATTTTCGTGGCAATCGGTTGTTGTTCGGGAGTCAAGGCCGTGCTGAGCAGCATGTCGGAATAACCTAGCATGGCCGTGATCGGGTTGTTGAGTTCGTGAGCCGCTCCACCGACTAACTGACCGATAGAAGCTAGTTTTTCCGACTGAAGAATCTGAGCCTGCAGGCGCTTCAGGTTGTCGAAGGATTCGCGCGAGTGGTTTAGCAGCCGAAGCAGTTCGCGATCCAGCAGGTACTGGCGCAGAAAGACCAACACCCCCATGAAGAATGCGGCGACGAGGGTGAGGGCGAGACGAAATACCCGGACGCGAGAAGGCGCGTTGCTATCCAAAAGAGCCCACGCGGCGAACAAGGGCAAGGAAAAAACCGCAATCATGCTGCAGCGTGCGACCCAAACGCCGTAGAGAGTAGAGACTTCCCGTACATCCATGGCAGGGCGCTCTGCCTTAGTCCGCAAGCCGATCCAAGTCAGCCAGGCCATAGAAGCGACCATCGGAATGTCATAGAGACTGCCGCTGTAGTAGAGCTTCCGGGCAATCGCCCAATTCGCTACAGTGGAACTGGAGGCATAGCAGAAGCTCATGCCAAATAGACTGGCGTACAGATTTTTCCAGGCGCCCTTGCTGGTGGCCCAGCAGGCAAACAAGCTCAGCAGGAAGGCGGCTTCTTCGGAGACATAGACGGCATTGAGATGGCGGTTGTAAGCCTCAATGTCGGGAACGGCATATTGCCACGGAATGACAATTAGCACATAAAGATAAACCCACCATAGCATCAGAAGGGCGAAATCAAGCCGGCCGACGCGCGCCGCGTATTCGTCGCGTGGCACATGCGGACGCAAAGCCAAAGCGGCCATCAGCGGAACGATGTGGAGGAACAGGATAATGTCGCCGGCAAACAGGTCCGGGACATCGACACCCAGGATTACCTCGTAGTAGATCCAGAGCATCTGGTAGATAAACCAACAGGAAATGCCAAGAGTGATTAGCGACCAGAAGAGCCGCATGCGCCCCTGCGAGCGAAGTGCCAGCGGAATGAAAGCGGCGGTGCCGGAAGCCAGGAGGATACCTTGAACAATATCGCTGAAAGCCGTGAGCTGAAACGACCGGGGCAAGACGAGAGCCACAAGAAGCTGGGCCAGTAACAGCCCCGCGACCGCCGCTAACCAGAGTTTGGAGCGCTTGCTCAAGACAGTCCTCTGCAGGCATTCTAGTCGGGATTGGCGTGGAGCACGGGTTACTGTAGTAACCTAAGCTGAGTCGAGTCTCGCGGCGGCGGACACGGCGGGGGCCGTGTAGCGGAACTCGCACTTGCCGGTAAGCTTTTCTTATTCAATAATATGCAGCGAAGATCCACGCTGGGGGAAGAGGCAATCGATTGAATCCTCGCGTTGAGCGCTATCGGCAATCCTGGAGGTTGAGAATCCCGGCGGATCCCGGGGAGACACGGCGAATTGAGAGGTGGCTCGCCACTGCCCGGGTATTTCTCGCAGTGGCTACCCTGGTCGCGATCCGCATGGATCCTACAGAGCTAGGGAATTCGTGGGCCGCTTACGGACTGTTCGTCTTCTACTTGGCCAATGGCATCCTGATTCTTATGCTTCTGAGGCGGCGGCCGGAGTCGACGGCCGGGTTTCGCCTTTTGGTTCATGCGGGCGATGTGGTCTGGCCTGCCTTGATCTCAATCTTCGCGGAAGGGCCGAGAACCCCGTTTTTTCTTTTCTTTTTTTTCGTGCTCGCAGCGGCGGCGTACCGCTGGGGACTTTGGGAGACGTTGGCTACGGCTGCGGCGGAGGTTGCGCTGCTGTGGATCGAGAGTTACGTTCTGATCCACATGTGGCTTGGACCTTCAGGATCCGCCTCGTGGCGGGCGTTGCTTGGCCTGCGAGTGAATGCAGGCACGTTTGAACCGCAACGCCTATTCATGCTGTCGATCTATTTGTTGGTGATGGGTTTATTGCTAGGGTATTTGGCGGAGCAGCAGAAACATCTGCGCGCTGAGAAGGCAGTCATCACCGGAACCCTGGCGCGGGTGAGAGTGGAAGCGGGGTTGACGGGCACGATCGAGCAGATCTTTCACGAGGCGATGTCGATGTATGGGGCTTCGCGAGCAATCGTCGCCTCGCAGGAGTCGCATAGCCAGAGGGTCTTCGTCGGTGAATTGAACAAGGCGAATGGGCAAGGACCTTCGGAGTTTCATTGGCTGGATACGAGTCCGCGAGATGGCAAAACCTATCTGGACGACCTCCCAGGGGAAGTATTTTATGCGGCGATCGATGGCGACCGTTGGTCGACATTGGCGTTGGACGAGAACGGCCACCAGGTAACCGTCGAGAACCTGGCGTCCATTTCTGAACTCAGAACCGTGCAGCCATTTAATTCGCTCGTAACAGTATCGTTCCTGTTTGGGCGAGAGTGGAGAGGCCGAATATTCCTGTTTAACCCGTCTTGGCGGGGGCAGAAGCAAGAGGAACTGAGATTTTTACTGGATCTGATTCACCAGGTTGGTCCGGCTGTCTATAACGTTTACCTGCTGCACCGGCTACGACGACGAGCGGGGGCGGCCGAGCGGGCGCGTTTTGCGCGGGAATTACACGACGGAGCCGTGCAGTCGCTGATCGCAGTCGAAATGCAGGTGGACGTGTTGCGGCGTCAATCGGAGGCGGGAAAGCCCATTGGATCGGAGTTGGGTCGCATCCAGGGCCTGTTGCGGGAGGAAGTTCTCAAGTTGCGCGAACTGATGCAGCAGATGAAAGCGATCGATGTGGATGCGCAACGGTTGCTGGGGGTTTTGAATGACACCGTCGAACGCTTTCAGCGGGAGACCGGCATCAGCGCTCGCTTCGTGACCGACCTGGAAGATCTCGATATGCCGCAACGGGTTTGCCGGGAGATTCTGCGCATTGTGCAAGAGGGCTTGGTCAACGTGAGGAAGCACAGCGGGGCGCGTCACGCGCTGGTGAGACTGGGATCGAACCAGCGAAACTGGAGTCTGACGTTAGAGGACGACGGGAAGGGATTTCCCTTCGCGGGCCGGTTTAACCAGGCTCAAATGGAAGAAGCTGGAAAAGGGCCTATGATCATAAAGGAACGCGTACGTTTAATTGCGGGAGAACTCACGGTAGAATCAAATCCCGGGCAGGGAACACGCCTGGAAGTTAGTGTGCCTCGGAACGGGGAAATGCCTCATGAACTTTAGAAAATCGCAGCCAGTACGTCTGGTGATTGCCGACGACCACCCGATTTTCCGGGACGGTTTGCGGAGGTTGCTGGAAGCGGAGGCCGACCTGAAAGTCATGGGCGAAGCATCCGATGGCGCCGAAGCCGTAAAACTGGCGAAACAACTAAAGCCCGATATTCTCTTGCTGGATCTCGCAATGCCCAAACACCCGGGATTGGAAGCGCTGCGGGATCTGAGTTTGCCGGTGAATGCAACGCCAGTTCGGGTGATCCTGCTGACGGCTGCGGCAGAAAAGAGCCAAATCGTGGAGGCTCTGCAACTGGGTGCCCGCGGAGTGGTGCTGAAAGACTCGGCAACTCAGTTATTGCTGAAAGCGATCCATACGGTGATGGCGGGGGAGTACTGGGTGGGACGGGAGAGCGTCTCAAACCTGGTGCAGTATTTGCGCACCCTGATGCAGTCTTCCCATGACGAGGCGAGGCAAAAGAAGTTTGGCCTGACGCCCCGCGAACTCGAGATTGTCTCTGCTGTGGTGGCCGGTTACTCCAATAAGGAGATTGCCGAGTACTTCAAGATCAGCGAAGATACGGTGAAACACCATCTCAGCAACATCTTCGACAAACTGGGAGTGTCCACGCGGCTGGAACTTGCTCTCTTTGCGGTGAATCAGGCCCTTCCCTTGAAAAGCATTGCGTAGGGTGCCCCGGGGCCGAGGGTGAAACTGGTGGCACTTCCGTGCTATTGGCGAGACCAGGGGCAAATATTAGAATTTTTGCTACACACCAACCTTGAAAAATGTGGGGAGGGGAAGTGTAAGCATAAATGCCCCGGTTTGGGTGTGGGGTAATTCAGCAGAAGTGAGAAAGAGGAGCCCAAGTGGCAAACCTTTTAAATCAACTTTGGAATGATGAGCGCGGTCAGGACATTGCGGAATATGCAGTGATGTTGGCTGTGATTCTGGTCATTGTGGTAGGAACGATCCGCCTGATCGGGTCGAATGCCAACAACGTATTTTCTCAAGTTGGCAGCGCGATCCAGTAAGCGTCCGTCTGACGATTGGTATTGCGCAAGCGCGAGGGGCACTGCTTCGCAAGGGTGACCCGCCGTCCTGCCGCGAGCGCGTTGCAGTCTTATTCCTTCGATCCGATCCGAATTCGCCGAAAACTACTTCTGCTCTGGCTGCGACGAAGAAGTTGTGGTCAGAGCCACTTTTTCCGTCCCGTTTGCAGACAGCCTCGTAAGATGCGGGAAGAAGGGAGTGATTTCGAACTCCATCTTCTCGCGTGCCGAGGTCAGAGCGACCGGCTTGGCTTTGGAAAGTTCTACTTGATCCGTCCAGGGATCGACCTTGATGCGGCCGCCCAGAGGCAGTGCGGCGATCTGATCCAAACGCTTCTGGTCAAGCTCAGGCGCGGCCGTCAGCAGAGTCGACATGCGCAGGCCCTTGCCACCGGCAAGGCTGTTTCCGAGGTGGGGACGAATCAAGTGGGGCAGATCCGGGCCTTTCTGCTGCAGAGCCTTCAGAAACAATCCAGCGTTGCCCAGTTTGTCTTTATAAGGAGAGTTCTTCAACAGGTCCAGAGCCTTGGTGTCGGCGGCTTCTTCATCCGCCGGAGTGCGCTTGAAGTCAAGACGCTGGAACGACTCTTCATCGGGGAAGAAGAGCTTGTCGTTGAAGGCGAGCTTGGTGTCGAAGTGGTGGCCTAACACGATGTGGCTAAGTTCATGAGCCAGAACCATAGCCAGAGAGGCTTCATCGGGAAGGACGTCGAGCAAGCCACGACTGATGACAATGGTATGGCCAATGGTGAAGGATTCGAGAGGCGACGTCAGCAGAATGCGGCAATGAATGTCTCCCTGCAGATCGATGTTGTTGGTGACAAGCAGGTTATTGACGACGGTTGCCAGGATCTTATCCACTTCACCGGAGGGTGCAATCAATCCGATTTTTTGGAGCCGGTCAACGGCATTCTCCTCAGCCTGCCGCTCCCACATGCGTTGAGCGACGACAGGCGTGGCGTCGGCCTCGACGGCACTCTGATCGTTCACCGTTTGTGGTGAATCAATCAGGATCTGCGTGAACTCCTCATTCTTGTTCAAACCTTGCAGGTCGTAACCCCAAAGGCGCGTCTGCGCTTTGAAGTGCAGACTTTTGGTCAGTCCAGTCTTGAGGTTTGATTCTTCGGTATAGACATAAGCTGGGAGCCAAGTGCCCGGGCGCATATTCAGACGCCAACTATCGAAGTGGAAGAAGAAATTAATCTTGGGTTGCGGATAGTAGCTTCCATTGAAACGGACGACGTTGTAGTCCTGATCTTCGACCCAGATTCTGCCCATGAAGCGGGAAATCTTCTGGCCTTCCTTCGGCTGGACATCGATGACCAGACAGCGGATTTCACCGAGAAATTCGCGGCGGACAAAAGTGAAGTTGTAAAACTTCTTCTGGAAATCGGAATCGAGCACCACCATCTGCGCAAAACCCATGGGCAAGAAGTGGAGGGAGTAGACCCCGGTCATCTTGGTGAGCATACGATGGCCGAAGCCCGGCTGACCGACGAAAGAGACGTCTTCTGGACCGTCCGTCATGTCGAGGCGGCCCAGAAAGTATTTGTCGTTTACGGGAATCGGATTTCCGGCACTATCGTTTTTTAAATCCTGCAGATAGGTCTCAACCATCGGATGCATGTGACGCATCTGGGCCATGAACAAGTGTTCGCGCTGCACGACGCGATCAAGTACATCGTTGAGCGTAAGTGAAGATTGCGGAGCCGGCTCGGGATTCTGGGCGGCATTCGGAGTATCGGGCGTTACTGCTGGTGCGGAAGTCTGCGGAGCCGCTTGCGTCGAGGAGGTTGGAACATCCTGGGCGGTAGCGGTGAAGAAGCATGCCAATAAAACAAGCGCTGCAATCGAGCCCGAACGAACGATTCGCATAAAACCCTTCTGGGGACGTGGTTACGCCAACTGGAAAATGATATGCAAAACGACGGTCGAGTCAGAAGGCTGGCCGTCCTGCAAGGCAGGCTTAAAGCGAATCTGCTCAGCGGCGCGTACCGCCGCGTCATCCAGACCATGCCCGAGCCCGTGAACAATCTTTAACACGCGAAGTTTACCGGA
Organism: uncultured Acidobacteriaceae bacterium; assembly: GCA_963731405.1. Taxonomy (GTDB): domain Bacteria; phylum Acidobacteriota; class Terriglobia; order Terriglobales; family Acidobacteriaceae; genus Sulfotelmatobacter. The sequence continues at coordinate 556,346 of CAVSVS010000010.1, forward strand.
TGCTTCAAGAACGACTTGCAGAAGCACCTCACCTTCAATGCGCTTAACGCGTGCTTCATCAGTGTAGATGGGAGTCGGCTTGGAAAGGATTTCCGCCGGCACAATTTTGGCAGCCGCCTGGGCCGCAGGGTGCGCCTGGACCGTGGGCGGTGCAGGAACATCGGCATCACCGAATCCGGCTTGGCGAACGGCGGCCCGTGGTGCAGAGCTGTTGCTGTTGCCGGTTGCGACTCCATTGCCGAATCCCGTGCTAGCTACCACGCCGCGTGCGCCGGTAGCGCCTCCGGTCCCGTTGCCGTAGCCGGGTCCGGTGGGCATATCGAATCCGCCGGACTGCGCGATGTTGACCGCTCGAGTCTGCGTTGTCTTAGCCGGAATACCGTTGGGATCGCCAAAGCCACCGGTTTGCACTTGCTGGGGCGGACGTTCAATCGTTTGAGGCGCGGAACTCCCGGTCGAAAAAACGTTTGTCCGCACGATCTGCTTGGGAATTACAGGAACACTGGACGGCGGAATGGGATCCGGCTTTCGGGTGGCGATTTTGACTTCAGGAGCGGGAGCGTCTTCGACTTTCGGCTTGGGCTGAGGCTCGGGTAATCGAAGCGCAGACGGCGGCGGATCTAGTTTTGCGACCAGAACTGGCCTGGATAGCTGTCGCTGCGGCGTGTGGTCCACTGGGACTGGCGTGGGAACTAATTCGATAGCGTGGTAGTCCTTCTTCGGCCCTTCGAGAATCTCGGGGTGGAGTACTGGAACCCACGCAACAATCGCGATAATCACTGCCTGGGTGCCATAGCTGAGCACAAACTCATGCCAAGGCGCCTTCCACTTTGGGAGGGATGAGAACAGGCCTGATTCGGTCGAAGGGGACACCATAATCAACAGCGATTCTCGAAATCTAGTTGTTAGAACACCATGAATAGTTTAAAAGTTTTCCCCGTCTCCTTGAACGCTGGGAACCTCGGAAGACAGGACCACGTAAAGTGTACTATTCCGACATCAGATATGCACGACAGAGGCCATCTACGGAGACTGTCGGTTAGGGATCAACTCTCTTGTCATCAATGGCTTACCATACGTTGGCAGCGAGGAGAGCGGGCAGGCGGGCTCAGGCCATGCAAAAATCTACACCATTAATGGATAGATTTCCTACGCGGTCGGTCTAAAAGCGATCCACCTTAGCAGCGGACTACCTTATCACTTTTAATACCGCTCGTGGCGTTGCGGGTATCTACGACCAGTTTGGCTTCCTTCACGATGTTGGCGTAATCGTAATCGGAGTGATCGGTCACAATGACGACGCAATCGTACTGGTCAAGATTTTTCAATTCCGACCGCGTCATTTGTAGATCGTACTTCCGGCCCTTGCCAATGAAAGGGAAGTAAGGATCGTGGTAGCTGACCTCGGCTCCGGCTTTTTGCAGGAGTTCGATGATGGTGAGAGAGGGAGACTCGCGAAGATCGTCAATATCTTTCTTGTATGCCACACCGAGAATCAGGACACGCGCGCCATTGATCGACTTCTTGTACTGGTTGAGCGCGGTCCCCACCGACGCTAGAACGTGGTAGGGCATGTTGTTGTTGATCTCTCCCGCAAGCTCGATGAAGCGGGTTCGGAAATCAAACTCTTTTGCTTTCCACGACAGATAGAAAGGATCAATCGGGATGCAGTGCCCGCCGAGGCCGGGACCTGGATAGAACGGATGGAAGCCGAAGGGCTTGGTGGAAGCAGCTCCAATGACCTCCCAGATGTTGATGTCCATGCGCAGACATAACAGCTTCAGTTCATTTACCAGCGCGATGTTGACGCAGCGGTAGATGTTTTCGAGGAGTTTGGTCATCTCCGCCGCGGCGGGAGAAGAAACAGGAACGGTGCGGTTAAAGATGGAACCGTAAAGCGCTCCGGCAAGTTCCGAGGCCTGCGGGTTTAATCCCCCAATCACTTTGGGGATATCGCAGCGGGCGACAGTAGTATTGCCCGGATCTTCGCGCTCGGGGGAAAACGCCACAAAGAATTCTTTTCCGGTGGGGGCCTGGGAGCGGGCAGCTTTAAGACCGGCCTTATTTTCTTTCTCGAGGATGGGAATCATTACCTCTTCGGTAGTGCCCGGGTAGGTCGTGCTCTCGAGGATGACAAGCTGTCCGGCTCGCAAATGAGGGGCGATGGAGTGGGTGGTATCGGTGATGTAGCTGAGGTCGGGCTCGTGGTACTCGTTCAGCGGAGTGGGGACGCAGATGATGATGGCGTCCATGGCCGTGAGCTGCGAGTAGTCTGAGGTCGCGGAGAAGCCGTGGGTTTTCGCGGACTGGATCTCTTCGGCGGCGATCCGGTAGATGTAAGAACCGCCCTTGGCCAACGTATCGATTTTACGCGCATCGATGTCGAAGCCGGTCACCTGAAAGTTTTGCTCACTGTATAACAAAGCCAGAGGAAGGCCGACATAACCCAGGCCAATGATGCCGACGCGAGCCTCACGTTGTTGAATTCGGGTCTTCAGTTGATCAAAGGATGTATCTGCGGCAGAGTAGGTCGTCATGAGATTTCCCGGAATAAAGTGAGGGGAGGAAACATGAAAGCGATTCGATTTTATCATGTAGCCGCGAAGACGCGGCAGTATCGCCAGACAGCCGTGGGTACCGTAGTACCTTGCCTGAATCGATGCAGCGATCGTTTGTGAAGGAATGGTTCGCGAAAAATATGAGGCGAAAAGGGATTTGGATCGCAATTGTTTTGGTGATCGGGAGCTTGGGGATGTTTGCGGCCGAGGCGGGCCGGTTGCTTGTGGTAGATGCGCCGGAGCCGTCAGACGTGATCTTAGTCCTCGCGGGGGAGACCGACCGGCGTCCGGCGCGGGCGTTACAACTCCTCGACCAGGGGTATGGGGGTCGGGTGGTGATCGACGTCCCCGCGGACGCCCGCATCTACGAATTCCAGCAAATCGAGTTGGCGAAGAAATACATACAGGGGCTTCCCAAGGCCGCAGCGGTCCGGGTGTGTCCGATCGAGGGACTTTCAACTCGCGAGGAATCGCGCGACGCAGAAGTGTGCCTGGCTAGCGAAGCAGGCAGTCGGATCCTGATCGTTACCTCGGAGTTCCATACGCGACGCTCTCTCAGCATTTTTCGGCACGAAATCCCGGGAAAGCACTTTTCAGTAGCGGCGGCGCGAGACGATAAGCAGTTTGGAACAAGGTGGTGGACGCATCGGCAATGGGCGAAAACGTGTGTGGAAGAGTGGCTGCGGCTGGTTTGGTGGGGCGCGGTGGAGCGGTGGAACTGAGCGCAAAGATGGGGCCTTCATGGATTCCTTTGGTAATTCCAGCCGGCTACTTCCGGGCTCAGACGCACGAATTAAAAGAAGAATCGCGAACGGCATCCTCACGCTCTGCGACGGCAAAGACAGGCACGCTAAGATCACCCCGGCTCAGCCGCAGGAGATCGTTCTCCGGTACACGCAATGCACTAGCAAATCGTGCGCGATGCCCATCTTCGGGAGCCGCTGAGCTGGGATCTAGTACCGTGACCGCGTGATTGTGTAGTCAAATGTGGTTCGGGCCTTTTTGCGAGTAAATTGCCATTGGATCGGAACGCGATGACGGTTCATACGACGGCTCCAAGCCTGAGTTTGTCTCCGCAGAGAAGCCCGATCTCCGATCCGGCGCCGGCCCAGGCATTGCCGCGAAAACAGACTGATCGCGATCTCGGCCTGATTCAGCCAACTGCCGTGCTTGGGTGTGTAGTGCACCGTAAACCGATCCCACAGCCAGCCTCCGGCCTTTTCGCCAAAGCGTTCCACCACCGCCTTGCGCGTATGCGAACTCAGATTGTCCAGCACCAAATGGATGGTGTCCGCCTCCGGGTAACGGATCGCGACCTCCAGCAGGTAGTCGGCAAACTCAGGCGAGGAGCGGTGGGGCGTCACCTTGGGGAAGTACTGTCCTGCTTTCGGCTGCACCCCGCAAAACACGTTGGCGGTGCCGCAACGCTGGTATTCGCCGTCGCGCCGCGCCACTCGTCCCGGCCTCATGGCCTGGGGAGGACGAACCTCTTGGTGGAGCACCACCGGTTTCTCATCCACACAAACCACCGGTTCCCGCTCACTCAGCGGCTTTTCGTACACGGCCAAGATGTCCTCCATGCGCCGGATATATTCCTCATCCAGTTCCGCCACGCACCACATTTTTTTCCCGCCACGGCTTCAGGTCGTGGCTTTCCAGCAAGACCCGAATCGTTTCCCGTCCCACCCGCGGCACCAGTTTGCGTTTCACCACTTCTTCGGTCAGCAGGCGCACCGACCAACGCGCTCGGCCTTGCGGCGGTGGACCACAGGCCAACGCTACGATGCGCTGCCGCTGCTGCGCATCCAGCAAGGCCGCTTTTCCCGGCCGTGGCCGCTCGTACAAGGCCCGCTCCAGGCCGCCTTGCCGATAGCGTTGGCTGGTCAGCCACACGGTCTTTGGGGTTAACGCCACGTTCTTCGCTACTTGGCGGATGGGTTGCCCCTCGGCCAGTTGCCGCAGGGCCAAAGCCCGCAGAACCGTCCGCACGGGCTGCAAACCACTCTGCAACAAGCGCCGCAACTCCTGCCGTTCCTGCTTGGACAACCGAACCCAAGATCGCTCCTTCATGTCCCAGCTATAAGCTCAGACCCGGTTTCCAACAAGTATCTATAGGTATTACTCTCTATGTGGTCGAAGTACTAGATGAATTCTTCAGGGATGAATGATGGACAACTTGGTCAGCGTGTACGTGCTCACGACCTGCTACGGTAAAAACAAAGACGCATGACGGTAAAGGGCTAATTGAAGCAAGGGACGAACGGAATTTGCAAAATCGGCGCGCCAAGATTTGTTTTCCACCGAAAGGCGGCGTCCACAGCACAAAGTCGTTGACTGTACAAGAGGTAGAAAGGTACGATTCGACGAATGACGCACCCAGTTGTTTAATAAGGGCGATTAGGCGGTCGGTTGCTTTCGACTGGATTGT